>NZ_LJRO01000309.1 GCF_001401155.1 Pseudomonas tremae | reverse complement strand
CTAGGGTCTGTTCCCGTTTCACATTGGTAGCCACAGAAAAGCGCAGGCCATTGCTATGACGCTTTCATAGTTTCTCTTGAGTTTGTCAAATCGAGAAGCCACCGCCCGAAAATGCTTCAACCGGGCGAAGGCGTTTTCTACGAGATGTCGATTGCGATATAACCCCTTGTCCAGATCTGCGTTCCCTTTCAGAGAATTGCGCTTTCGTGGAATCACCACTTTGCTGCCTTGCTGCTCGACCTGAGCACGTATCGCTTCAGTGTCGTAGCCCTTGTCCGCAATGATCACTTCTGCATCGGGCACCTTGGCAATCAACGAGGCCGCCTGCGAACAATCATTGGTCTGGCCTCCGGTCACGTCAAATGCAATAGGCAGCCCACAAGCGTCTACAGCCAAGTGAATCTTGCTGGTGTTACCGGCTCGGCTTTTTCCGATGGCCTGGTCCTGCGTGCTGGCAGCACCTGCGCTGTGCTGATGAGCCTTGGCATAGCTGCCATCAATGAAAACCCACTC
>NZ_LJRO01000159.1 GCF_001401155.1 Pseudomonas tremae | reverse complement strand
GTTCATGCACTGTCTGCCTGCCCACCGTGGCGAAGAAATCAGTGTAGATCTGCTGGATGATTCGCGTTCGGTCGCATGGGATCAGGCAGAGAATCGCCTGCACGCACAGAAAGCGTTGCTGGAGTTTCTCGTCGCGCCGTCTCACCAGCGCGCATGAGCCATTTGCTGCTGAACCTGCGCAATCTGGCGTGCGGCTATCAGAATCAGCGCGTGGTGCAGGAGTTGAATCTGCACCTTAACGCGGGCGATATCGGCTGCCTGCTGGGATCATCGGGCTGCGGCAAGACCACCACACTGCGTGCGATTGCCGGTTTCGAGCCGATACATGCAGGGGAGATAACCCTGGCGGGCGAAGTCATTTCCCGTCCGGGCTGGACTCTGGCACCGGAGAAGCGTCGCATCGGCATGGTGTTTCAGGA
>NZ_LJRO01000441.1 GCF_001401155.1 Pseudomonas tremae | reverse complement strand
ATCGTCGGCGGCATCGTATTGATCATCGTCGGCGCGACGATTCTGTACGAGCACCTGTCAGCGGCTTGATCGACAGCCTGAAGCCTGTAACCACGCACAAAAAAAACCGCATCTTTCGATGCGGTTTTTTTGCTTACGGCCTTGCTACGACAGCGGTCAGACCGTCAGGGCCTGCCCACTCATGGCCAGGTCCAGCAGCTCACGGTTGGCAACGGCGTACATGGCGTAATCAGTGCCGCTTGCCGCACGAAGCTCGACCAGCATGGCACGCCAGCGCTCGACCATCAGCGAGTGC
>NZ_LJRO01000502.1 GCF_001401155.1 Pseudomonas tremae | reverse complement strand
TTTCATCACATTCACCTTGCACGGGCGACACGTTAAAACTTCGAATAACTGTACTGCCACCTACCGCTACCATGACCATAGGGACATCACCATGCATTGTGAGAAAACGCTGCTCGACCAAAAGAAAGTTGAACTTAGCCGTCACCCGATCTTTGCCGAAATCACGACGTTGGGCGTATTGCGACGCTTTATGGAAACCCATGTATTCGCCGTCTGGGATTTCATGTCTCTGACCAAACGTCTGCAACAGGAACTGACCTGCACGCAACTGCCGTGGCTGCCCCCGACCGATGCCTGCGCCGCCCGCCTGATCAACGAGATCGTGCTGGGGGAAGAGTCCGACGACCGATTGGATTCAGGTCATTACAGCCACTTCGAGCTGTACCTGGACGCCATGCGCGAGATTGGCGCGAGCACGTTACAGATCGAGCGTTTCATCCAGCTGCAGCAGGGCCTGCATTACACAACGGCCCTGCAACGGGTCAACGCAGGCCAGGCCGCATCGGCATTCGTGACGCACACCCTCGACACTGCCCTTCATGCGCCGGCACACAGCGTTGCTGCGGCGTTTCTGCACGGGCGCGAAAGCGTCATCCCACAGATGTTCCAGAGCATCCTCGACGACTGGGGCATCACCGTCGAACAGGCACCCACCTCCCGTTACTACCTGGAGCGCCACATCGAAGTGGACTCCGAGGACCACGGCCCGGCAGCGGAACAGTTGCTGGCCCGTCTGATTGGCGGCGACGCGCAGCGTGAACGAGAGGTGTATCAGGCGGCCATCGCAGCGGTGGAAAGCAGGGTCCGGCTATGGGACACGCTGCGCATGAGCATGCGCGCGCCATTGATGCAGGCCAGTGCGTAACACCCGCTCGCAACACCCTGAAGCCTTTACAAGGAAGACATCATGAAAGCCTG
>NZ_LJRO01000143.1 GCF_001401155.1 Pseudomonas tremae | reverse complement strand
CCGAATGCATCGAAAAGAGTCGAGCAGATAGGGCTGTGATCTACAGACTCGCCCAGCAGATAGGCCGCAATTTCTTCTTTTTTACTGGCTCCCAGTTGCCACTTGAGAATCCTGACAGTAATAAAGGCCCCCAGACTTGGCATCGCCAAGGTCAGTAAACCTGAGAGGGCAAGGAACACACCCACTTGGCTAAAATTCCTGCCCGTGATGTCGACGTCCTGTCCCAATTGACCTAAGGCACCCATGAAGTCGGTGTTCACGGCAAAACAGACTGGCGAGGCCGCGTTTGCCGCTTGCAGCCATTTGGGGCACAGCACACCCCAGTCATGCGAGAACAGGCCTGCAAGCGCTGCGGTTACAAACATGGCCGCCAGAAAGCAGTAAATACCGTATCGCCCCACCTGCAAGTAAAGCATCTGGCCTTCATAGCGATGCAGCCTGCAGTAAACGGTGGGATCCTTCAGGCACACCAAAAAGCCGCTGACAAGTAGTGGCAGCAGAAGTAAAAAAGCCATTTATCAGGATTCGGCTTGAGGAGTGACCAGTTTTTTAGCCTTATCGCGTGAAGAGCGAACCAAGCCTTCGATTTCTTTGGCGTCCATGGACATGCGCCCCCCCCTTACCACAAGAGTGTCGATGCTCTTGATTGCCTGCATGAGGGCTGCGTCTTCAGCCTTCTTCGTATCACTACGATGTCCAATCCGATTGAAAAACATAGTCGATTCCATTGAACAAGGTCAGGGGGGGGGCGCTGAAACTATAGCACAGCGCTAGATTCGTTCTCTTACGGGCTCAAACCGCCATCGGCGCCGTCATTGCCGGATGGTGCTGGTAGCCTTCCAGTGTGAAGTCGGAAGACTCGATCAACTCCAGCCACTC
>NZ_LJRO01000430.1 GCF_001401155.1 Pseudomonas tremae | reverse complement strand
GTAAGCGTCCGAACTACACCGCCTTGCAACTCAAACCTTCATCCGTTTAAACCACTGATTCACATGCTCGCAATCAAAGACCGCAGGATCAAAAACATCCCCATGCCATTCAACCATGTTGTCATGCTCTGGATGATTGGGGTCGGCCATCGCCGCCAAAAAGTCCTCATAGCCAGGCCCGCCACCCACGTCTTCCGGTGGGCAAGCATTGGCACCATCGATGCAATACGGCACCTGAGGACAGGCAATAGCGGGTAACGTTTTTTCGACCTTGATACTGTGATGCCAGCTGTCACCAAAGTCGTAGAGATAATCGAATGTCCGCTTTCCGTTCAGCGCCTTGATCAGCGTTTTACGAGCTTCTGGGTTAACCGTCGGCCCCCAGCCATCGGGGTCAGGCATACCATAACGCTCACCGGCAATTTCAAACTCATGCAGATGGCTATCACTCCAGCCCATCACGACCTGGATGACAGGGTGCAGTTTGCCCAGGGTAATGTTTTCAGGCACCGCGAACCGGCGCCAAATAGTGGGAGTGATCCACTTCAACTCAATGTGCAGCAGCAACAGGTCGCAGGCGGGTTTGGGTAAACGGACAATTTCAACCATGGATCAAGCGGCCTCGCAGTGTTCAGGATGCTTCAAGGAAATATTCCAGGGCAGCAACTCGTCCACCCGATTGACCGGGTGATCGGCGATGCGCTCCAGAACATAGGTCAAATAGGCTTGCGGATTCAGGTCGTTGAGTTTGGCCGAGCCCACGAGGCTGTAAATCGCAGACGCTCGTTCGCCACCGGCATCGGAACCGACGAACAGATAATTTTTGCGCCCCAAAGCGACGGCACGCAGCGCTCGCTCGGCAGCGTTGTTATCGATTTCGATCCGACCGTCATCGCAGTAGCGCTCCAAGGCCTGCCACCGATTCAAGGCATAGAAGATCGCACCGCCCAAGGCCGATTTCTTCGACAACTGAGTCAGCGTCTGGTTAAGCCAGTCGTGTAATTGTTGCAGCAGCGGACTGGCCCGGCTTTGTCTAACCGTTTTTCGCAAGTCGGGCGGTTGCCCTCGAATTTCGCTCTCGATGGCATACAGGGCAGCAATTCTTTGCAGCGCTTCGCCAGCAAGTGGTGAAGCCTGGTCTTTGTAGACATCGTAAAACTTACGGCGGGCGTGAGCCCAGCAGGCGGCTTCCTGGATAGTGCCTGTCGCGTATAGCTGAGCAAAACCAGCGTAGCCGTCAGCCTGCAAGATCCCGCTGAAGTCCTTGAGATGAGCGCGGGGATGTTGCCCCTTGCGATCCGGCGAGTAGGCAAACCAGACCGCCGCCGACGTCGTGTAACCGGCAGGTCGGTCGTCCCGCACGTATGTCCAGAGGCGAGCCGTTCTGGTTTTGCCGTTGCCCGGCGCAAGCACGCCAATTGGCGTGTCATCGGCATGGACTTTATGACCGCTCATTACATGGCGCTCAAGCGCGTTGACCAGCGGCCTGAGCAACTGGCTGCTCTGGCCTACCCAGTCGGCCAGAGTTGAGCGCTCCAGATCCACGCCCTCACGGGCGTAGATCTCAGACTGGCGATACAGAGGCAGATGATCGACAAATTTGGAGACAAGCACGTGAGCCAGCAGCCCGGGACCTGCAAGGCCTCGGAGTATCGGGCGGCTCGGTGCAGGCACTTGGGCAATGTGTTCGCAGCAACTGCAAACCATTTTCGGGCGCACATGTCGGATCACTTTAAAACGCGCCGGGACGTACTCCAGCACCTCAGACACATCCTCACCCAATTGGCGCAGCTTCCCACCGCAGCCAGAGCATTGTGATTCAGGCTGATGAACGTGGATTTCGCGAGGCAGGTGTTCAGGCAACGGCTTGCGCCGAGAGACGATGCGAGGGGGCGGTTCGGTTGGCGGCGTCAGTTCAGTCTGGCTGACTTGCAACTCTTCAAGGCTCAACTGGAGTTGGTCGATCATTGCGTCCAATTGCTCGGAACTGCGACCGAACTGCATACGACGCAGCTTGGCGATCATCATTTTCAAGCGCTCAATCTCTGCTCGCTGGGCAGAGACCAGAGCTTTCAAGGCTTGAAGATCGTCAGGCAGGGAGTCGGTCGCGAGCGTCATGACCGAATGTTACTTGGGATTTTTTCAGTGTGGCAAGTCAGACCGCGAGAACGGGTGCTGTACGAATTGGCCTGCGCCAATCAATGCCTTCCAACAGCATCGACAATTGTGCACTGGTCAGCGACACGCTACCGCTGGTTGCCTGTGGCCAGACAAATCGTCCTTGTTCAAGACGCTTGCAAAACAGGCACAACCCGTCGCCGTCCCACCACAACAGTTTGATCCGATCACCGCGCCGTCCGCGAAAGGCAAAGATCTGACCGGAGAACGGGTCGGCCTCCAGCTGCGTTTGTACCAACGCTGCCAATCCGTCGAAGCCACGGCGCATGTCGGTGATGCCAGCGGCAATCCAGATACGGGTTCCAGCGGGCGGGGTAATCATCGCAATAACTGCTGCAAGACAAATTGCAGCGTCTGCGGATCGGGTGCGCCTGTGATACGCAGCTTGGCTTTTCCTACCTCAACTGCGATCTCGGAATGACCCTCTGCCTGTGGCTGGACGACTTGCGGCAGATCGATTGGCGCCTCAATCACCTGGACGGGCAAAAGCGTTGTGCTCTGGGTAACGGCGCCGAACAACCCTTGCTGATATTGATGCCGCCAGCGAAAAACCAGGTTGGCATTGACGTCATGTTCGCGGGCGATCAGCGACACCGAAGCGCCTGGCTGGAAGGTGGCTTCGACGACTTGACGTTTAAAGTCCAATGGAAAGTTAGGTCTGCGACCGGCTCGACGGGTTAGGGAAAAAGTATTCAAG
>NZ_LJRO01000382.1 GCF_001401155.1 Pseudomonas tremae | reverse complement strand
ACGGATTTCCGGGTGTGTCACTTTTAGTGTTCTTTCGGTACCTTAATGAAGCCATCAGCAATACCTTGTGCCAGCAACTCCATCATTTTCGCGAAACGAAAAAACCCTGGATATTGCAGGCAGATATAGTCCATTTGGATTTTTGATGAGCTATCGAGCACCTGTTTGAAAGCCATCATATAGTCATAGTAGCCCTGTAGTAGCTGGCTATCGCCACTTTCTGTCGATGGAAATCGGCTGGCATAATCATGGACTATCTTCGCCAGCTGGTGTTGCTCTGCGGATAAATCGAGCATTTTTTTGCCTGATGAGAGGGTTCGATACTGT
>NZ_LJRO01000507.1 GCF_001401155.1 Pseudomonas tremae | reverse complement strand
GCATTGCCAGTGATTATCTGGGCGTGGCCGACCCTCGCAACACCACAGGCGTGGGCTTTCTGCTGGGCTCGTTTGGTGGAGCGCTGATCAGCGCAATCAATCGGGCATTGTGGGCGGCGGATATCTGGAAGTTTCTGCTGGAGCTGATCAAGGGCAAGCTGGACGGTTAGGCCGCCTGCTTATTTGCGTTGAATCAGCTCCTCTGGTGCAACATCGCCGGTTTTGCCGATCCGTACGTTGTGCCTGAACAGCATGCCGGTCTTGAGCTTGCCTTCAAGCCGGTAATGGATCAGCTCATCAGGTTTTTTCAGCAGTTGAGCGATGTATTTCGCGTACCGCCAAAGGTTGGTACGAACAGGCACCACAAAGGTTTTCCGGCTATGCGCATCGACGAAAAACCAATCACTGAATTGGTCGTCTGCGAGCACAACGTCATTGAGCGAGATCTTGTAGTTCAGGCCGCGCACGAACAGGTCCGAGTCGTTGGGATTATCGACCTCGAAATACAGCTTGAAATCCTGTTGTGTCAGCCTTGCCTTGACCACCTGGACTTTGA
>NZ_LJRO01000156.1 GCF_001401155.1 Pseudomonas tremae | reverse complement strand
AGCTGCCACTCATGCGCGACGACGCGCATGCTGCTCCAGACGGTTTTGCAGCCGGTACAGGTAGGCAAACCCCTGCTCCCAGCGCTTATGACCGGACTTGACGTTGATATGCCCGGCCTGACTCAGAAACCCGACTTCCGCCCCCCAGTGACGGGCCATTTCCATAGCGCGCTGAGAGCTGACCGCAGGGTCGTTGTCAGAACTGACAATTTGTGTCGGAAACGGCAGCAGATCATTAGGGATCGGCGCAAAATTACGCAATGCAGGCGGGCAATTCGGACGTTCGACGTCAGCAGGTGCTACCAGCAACGCACCTTGCACCTGACGCAGAGTCTCCAGCGGTGCGAGTTGTGCCCGATGCGCGACTGTCACGCAACCCAGGCTGTGAGCGATCAGGATCACCGGCGTGCTGTGCGCTGCAATCGTGCGTTGCAACTCGCCCACCCAGTCCTCACGGCGTGGT
>NZ_LJRO01000330.1 GCF_001401155.1 Pseudomonas tremae | reverse complement strand
GTTTACGTACAGAGCCTAACGCCTCCGGTATTCCTTTGAGGCCATCCGTGACGGCGATCAGAACATCTTCAACGCCACGAGTCTTGAGGTCGTTGAACACCTTCATCCAAAACTTGGCACCCTCGGTGCCCTCGATCCATATACCCAGAATGTCGCGCGTGCCATCAGGTAATACCCCCAGCGCCAGATAAATAGCCTTGTTGCACACTAACCCCTCGTCCCGGATTTTGACCCGTAACGCATCGAAGAAGATCACCGGATACATCGGTTCCAAGGGTCGTTGCTGCCAAGCACTCACCTCTTCCATGACCGCATCGGTGACTGAGCTGATGAAGTCATGGGACACGTCAGTTCCATACTGCTCAGACAGAAAAGCGCGGATCTCACGCACCGTCATGCCCCGGGCGTACATGGCAATTATCTTGTCGTCGAAGCCTGTAAAACGGCGTTCGTGCTTGGGAATCAGGATCGGGGCGAAGCTACCATCGCGGTCTCTGGGGATATCCAGGCGAAGCGGCCCGTCGTCGGTCAGAACCGTCTTGCTGCTTTTGCCATTACGCTGATTGGTCGACTCATCAGGGCGCTCCGCGCCCTGAGGGTAACCAAGGTGGTGACCCAGCTCGGTGCCGAGCGCACGCTCGATCAGAGCCTTCTTGAACGCCATGGACGCGTCTTGAATGGCTTCGGCGCTCATCGGGCCTTTAACAAACTGCTCGATCAGCTCTTGGGGAATCGAGGGCAACTCCCTCGCTGTTGCATTGGCGGACTTCTTTTTGGTCGGCATACATGCACCTCTAGCCACATGTTATGCCCGAACACAAAATTTCTGACAGTCTCCCGGTCGAGGCAGAAGCCATCTATTATCAGCAACTCACCGAGTCTGCCCACGTGGCATGACTCAAACAAAAGGGTCTCCGAGAAACCCGGGGCGGTTCACACCGCAATCATTATCTACTGGAACACCATCCACATCGGTCACGCGGTCGCTGAACGACAAAGGGAAGGGCTAGATGTGCCACCCGAACTTCTGGCACACATCTCTCCGCTTGGTTGGGCTCACATATTACTGACAGGCGAATA
>NZ_LJRO01000364.1 GCF_001401155.1 Pseudomonas tremae | reverse complement strand
CGCCTTATCGGCACGCGCCCTTTTGACTCGCCATTCTTTTTCGACATGCACGCCCATAACTAGCCCTTCATGCCCTTACGGTTAAAGCTCCAGCGATCTACAGAGACCTCCTGCAACTCATCTATTTTCTTAATCGCCATGGCCATATAGCTGTTCAATGTTTCAATTTCTTTAAGAAACGCCGTGTCGTTCATGTCTAGCTTTTTCGATTGGAACATCATATGGCGAATGTTACGACCGACCGCATCAATAGCCGCCCTGAGTCCTCTTATTTTCTTGATTTCATCAGGCAATAATTTCGACGAAGCCGACAGCGATGAAACAATCCTGAACCGGCATTCCCTGGACATGAACAGGGCAGCCTGC
>NZ_LJRO01000057.1 GCF_001401155.1 Pseudomonas tremae | reverse complement strand
TCGACCCCGCTGTTGAGGAAACTCATGAAGTTGAAGGCGTTGGAGTGCAGTGAGGTGGTGGTGGACATGGGAGAAGATCCTGAAGTGAGTATTGACATCAATGTCTTTTCACGGGGGGCAGTGGCGGAGCATCCACTTGAATCTGTACGCAGGAAGTGCGCTTCTTCATGGACTCTCCAGACTTTTGATGGCGATCCATCAACCTGATCCCGGGGGCAACTACCGAGCCGATCGGTGCCGTAGCGATGTCATCAAGATCGATCAGGCTAACCGTCGATACGTCTTCTTTTATAGTTCGAAGGTAGACCCAGAAATAATTGCCATTATCGTTGCGGTCGCACGAGTAATCATCGAACAGGAGGATGTTTGAGGCGGAAGGTGCGTGTTCAAGTTCAAGCTTTATCGCCTCGTCATTATTGCAATGAGCATTACCTTTGAATACGTAGTTTTGAGTTTTAAAGTCAAGGGTGCAATGATGTTCACCGTTAGCACCTTCAAGTGTAAGTTTTGCGGGCTCTGCAGTGTTTGAGTCTGATGCCGCACTGGCCAAAGGAGATACCTCAATAATCAGACAGCTTATTCTGTCGGGCTCAGGATGGGTATAAGCGTCAGCCCCCACTAGTCTTACCCCGGGAGTGACTACGCTGCCAACACTCAATGTTTTAAGGTCTTCAATTCGGATAAGTCCATTGTTCATCTGGGGGTCAGTGGTTGTGGGGTTTTTTATAGTCAAAAGCTCCCACCAACCAAAAGCGACATCAGCACCTGGAATACACCTTAACGGTAGAGTCTCTAGTTGGCCAGGCTTAGGTTTTCCATTTAAAAGCCATAGTTTTGTAGCAGAAGGAACATTATTGAGTTTGAAGAAACCTCCGCCGCGGAGCTGCTTGCAAGGGTAGTCGTCGGTTGATTTGTTAGGGAAGTGAAAAGTACCTGAGGCCGCTGGAAAGGTGCATTGCGGGGTACCATTTGGCAAGTACAACGTTATAGTCCCGTCTGCTTTTACATTGGGGTTTTCTTGCTTGGCCAAGGCACCCGAACACCCTACTAGAAACGCAAAAATGATAAAAAAGCTCAGGAGTTTTATTGGGGGTTTCATAACGTGCCTCTGGTGTTTAAATAGGTCATGAGGAAGTGTGCAAGCTTTAAGTTAACACTCATATTGAATTATATGACCTAGCACTTGTACTAGGTTGGCAGCGTGGGCTTTCAGACCTATACCTTGATGAATGCTTTGATTATCAAGAATGGTGACGCGTACCGAATGTCGGTGCGCCGTAAATATGGATGGAACCAAGCATATGGACAGCTCTCTACCCGTCGTACAACTAAAAGAATCACACGCGCTTGCGCTGGACACCACAGATAAACCTCTCGGAGGCAGCTATACGCTCGTCGTCGCACCTTCCGCGCGCACGAGCCCAGGCGATAAGGTTAAAGTTGCCTGGCAGGGATTTTCTTCTGACGGCTTTCGCGACGAGCTTTTTTCCGACGAGCATATTGTGACGGCCAGTGATCAGGTACTCAGTTGGGCGCTGGAATCGTCATATGTTTCATTTATTGGAGATGGCACTGCACAAATGAGTTACCGGGTAGAGTACTCGGATGATCCGGGTGAATTTTTTGACTCCGACATACAGACAATCGATATTAAACCCACTTCTGCCCCACGCCTGACAGCCTTTAGTATCGACAATAACACAGGAGGTCCTGTTGACCCTGTGGACTACCCGCAAGGTATGAATCTGAACGTTGATGTGTACCCTGACATTCAGGTCGGTGACTGCGTGTTGTGTTATATCCAAGGCGGGCCGGGCGAACCGCAAGTCATTGACTATCTGCTGATCGACCAGTCGATTATTGATAAAGGCACGTTCCAGTTCACTGTGGAGCAGCCTTGGCTGGAAAAAAATATAAACGAGAGAGCTGTCTTTGAATATCAATACGCTCGTTACGGAAAAGCTGAATCCTCGTACGCACTGAACATTGAGATTAAAGAGGCGTATCTCTCTATGCCACCCATTATTGAAGGCGCAGAACCAGGGGCGCCAGGCCCCCCTGTTCGGTCGCACAAAAAGGTACCCTCGCAAGGCTACATTAGTGCTATGTCGTTAAGGGCCGGAGCACGTGTAAGGATTCCGCCCAGCGAGGAGTTAATGGACGGCGACACAGTCGAGGTTCAATGGCAAGGGTTCGGCACCAGTGGACAGTACGTTACGAGCGTTTCCGAGCCAGAGGACGAGCGTCTGTTTTTGATTCCAGCCAGTGCGGTGCCAGCCAACATGGGCAAGCACGTTAATGTGCTCTATCGGATCAACCGGCCGGGAAAAACGCTCATCACCTCTGAAGTATTTATTCTGCTTATTACCCCTTTGCCCACCCACAACTACACCACCGTACAGTGCAGCTGTACCGACATCGGTAGATTGCTGTTGAATTGCGTTCCGGAGTCCGGAGCAGTCGTGACGCTGCGAAAGTGGGTATTCATGGCCCCCGGCCAACGCGTTACCATTGAAGCGAACAGTGGGACAAGCGAGTGGCCGTTGAGCGATTTCCCGATCACACAAACGCATATTGACCAAGGCCAGATAACGGCAACCCTGAGCAAGTCTTTTCTGACGCAGCTGGGTGTCGGCGCACGTCTAATACTCAATGTGTCTGTCAGTTTTGATGACGGGAATTCGTTTACCAGGTTTCCCGCTGTGTCATTGGTGCTGGCAATTAAACAACCCGGCGATAACGATGTTGAGTCAGACGTTTGTGTTCAACCACACGCTGTAGACTACGCCACGACTGGCATGTCTAAAAAACAAATGATCGAATGGATGCAGGTAAAGCCGAGAACGATGGGCTGGGGGGCAATCCTGGCATTTAACCAAAAAGACACTAACACTGTTTTATTGCAGGAGTATATCAGTCGCTTCAGCACAGGCGACTACCTGGACCCTATTGAAAAGTATATCGCCACGACCGCGACAACTGGCCAGTTTATCACGGGCTACCAGATGGACTGTCCACGACTTTCATTTGAAACGGCCAACATTGATCGTGAAACAGCAGACGCCAAACTGACGATGAACGTCGTCGGTGGTACTCAGGTGACGTTTAACCACATCCCCGGCGGTAAAGAACCGACACGCATAGGTATCATCGACCCGCTTAACGGACCAGTCCTGACAATGGACCTGGAGCTGGTTGACGTACCGGGAAGCATTGACAGTGCTGGGAAGGTCGTCCTGGACCTGAGTAAAAGCAGCAATTTCAGCCTGAGCTTTTCCGATTTTATATTAGAGCAAGAAGTCGGAGGGCTTTTTTTTCAAGAGTATTTCGAAAGTCTACCCGACAGTAAGCGTGTGGTAACAATAAGTGAAATTACAAAGCATTCGGATGACGTCATAAAACCCGAGACTTTCAAATTGCGTACCCAAGCCGCACCAGGGAGCAAAGAGCGCAATGCGGGCAATTATGGTGATGGATCAGTGTTGGTATTGGTTGCCATGGAAAACGAAAAATCTGGAGGCAACCCTGGTGCAGACTTTCCCTATCTGATTCCCAATGATACGCAGAACAGCGCAATACTCTTGATCAGTAACAAGCTGTTGTTGGAGGCCACTATTGGTGAGGCCATGGTGATGGTTGGACTCATTGATCCTGGAGCGTGGACAATAGAGCCAGAAAGTGCGGAATCATTTAAGATAATTCATCCGCAAGCCCCTCACTTTCACACATTCATCTCGTTTTTTGACCATGGGCAGTTTAATTGCAAAACAGAAACAACCTACAATACGTCGGATGCGGGAGCAGACAGAAGCGCGGTAGGGCGCATACAAAACGGCAAGATACATCTCGGGCTTAATATATCATCCCCCAAAGGTGTCAACACAGCCATTGGAGCTGAAGGCTGGCCTGCCAGCAAACACGCCTATAATGATGTAAAGACTGATATCTCCAAGAGCTGTGGTTATGAGGTGGACCGGGCATCGCATATGATAACGCCCACAGGGCTGACATCAATGAGTTCCGCGGTTTCCTTTCCAATTCATAAGCCACCCCCCGTTAATGATGGGGACGCTCAACAAGCATTTAGAAAAGTTGAATCCCAATTTGTGAGTACATTAAAATCAATGTATGAAGACGATTTAGACTGGATACTGAAAAAACTGCCAGACATTAATATATTTGCCCTTCAATCTATTCTGTTCAAGAGCGGTGACTCTATCGCGTTCGATGAGGTAGCTCTCCCAGGCGATATGGCCGTCTTTGGTCATTTGGGACCCACCGTTACGCATTTCTCGATCAGCCCACTTGAAGCGGTGGTGGGTTTAGGCGACACGTTACCATTCACCACCACCCCCTCTACTTCAGGCGTGGCCTGGACGGTTAAGAGAATTGCTGGAGAGACAGGTTTCCCTGGGGGTGTGACTAAAGACGGGGTTTATGAGGCTCCACCCAGCCTTGGTGGAGCGCCCTTCATTCGGGTCAAGGTAACTGCGACGGTAGGCAGCTACAGCAGCTCGGCCCTTGTATCGGTAGTGGTCAGCGATATTACCGTCAATCCGGTTATTCAAACGTGTGGCGCACATCAAAAACGCTCACTGTCGGCAGGCAGCCGAGGCGCCGACACACTGACATGGACGCTGAAGACGCCGTCCAATGGCGGACACCTTTTAAATGAGGTAGGGTTTGAAAATACTTACACTGCACCTACGCCCGCTGCAGACGTACCTTACTTTGTTGAAGAAGTGGTAGTCGAAACTAAGGCCGGGAAAAAGAAGTCGAGTTACCTCGTGGTATTAAATGCCCCATCGGCGCTCAACATCATGAGAGACTTTTCCTACTCATCTGTAGAGCGTACAAAGTTAATTGTGAAAGCAGGTGTTACACTCCTGAAGCCTGAGGAAATTACGTGGGAGATAATACTTGGCTCAGGCAGTATTGATAATGGCGTCTACACCCCGCCGTCGCCGCTTGAGCATAACTTTGTTTTAATAGTTGTCAGGCACACTATGTTCACCAGCCTCATTGGTTCTATACTGATCCCTCTGCCGCTATTCGACTACCCGGAGGATACCGCACCCTTGACGCCTGAGTTTATGCCAGCTTACCGCCCCATTTAAAGTAGCTGCTTTATTAATACAAGGAGTTTATCATGAGCCATTCAAGGGACGAGCTGTTAGTGTCCATGCAAGACCGCCCTTCAACATCCGACTGGGGGGCTATTTCTATTTTCGGTCGTGCGCGACTGAATAGATTGTTGGAACAGCAATTCGTCGCTGGTTTCGACGAACTCAGCTTCCTGCCGCCCTTCAATTTGTCGTCTATTTTTCTGACGGAGAAAGAAGAGGAGTGGATGGATATCGAGGCCGTTATTCTGAGTCAGCCGTTGCTATCGTTTGAAACCGCCTCTCTTGATAATTCGCAGGCCACACTGACAATGTGGTTCATCGCCGGAACGGTGACGTCATTTTCAGCGTTGGCTGGTCAGCCGACACTGTTGACCTCCAGCTTCAAGCTCTCCGAGCAGCAAGGTTTCAAGCTGGTCATGACTATTAATCTGACCGTGGTGGTGGGAGAAGTCGACAAGCGTGGACGAGTCACTCTGGATTTGAAAGACGGATATGAATTCACGACCAATCTCTCAAACCAGCTCAATGTCCAGCATCGTGTTGGCCTGGCATTTCGGTCGGTGATACAGAACCTGCCACGTCACAAACGGGTATTCGAGCTTGGCATGCTGGACTTGAAAGGCTACAACCCGCTAACCCCGACAACCTTCCGTATCCTGACCCAGGCGGCGCCGGGCGCCAAGGACGCGAAGTCCACAAACTACGGCGAAGGTGGCGTGGTTATTTTCATCGCGTTGAGAGGTAAGGATTCACCCGGCTATCTTCCAGGCGAAGGCAGTGGCTTTCCATATTTTATTCCGGATGACAAGGACGCTGCGGGGCAAGACCTTTACTCGGCAGCGCTGGTGCTGTCCTACGACATGCTTCAATACGTAGAGCAGCAACGACTTGACTTGCTTAACAGCCTTTTGTTTCCCGGCCAGAATGTATTTGTAGAAAGCTCCCGGCACGAACCGCACGATATGATTGTGTTTGGCAACATTGATCCGACGCTGACGACCGTTACGTTGGAGCCATTATTTAAAGTCATACAGGCAGGTCATACGCAACAATTTCAACTGGTACAGAGCAGGACAGTATTCAATAATGCCCCCGTCACCTGGAGTGTCTACAGCATCAATACCACTCACAGTGCCGGGCGTATCTCTACATCAGGCCTCTACAGAAGTGTCGAACCTCAAAATCTTGGCAAGGAAACAGTACGCAATATTGTAACAGCCAGTTATTACGACACAGTCGCAGGCAAGACCGTTCAGGCATCTGCTCTGATTGCTGTTGTCTTTGAAGGGATGACGGTCGCACCTCAATCATGTTTCAGATCTGCGGAACGTAACGCTAGCCCGGTTGCATTTTCGGCGTCAACGCTAGGTGGGGGCGAACTGGAGTGGTCGCTGCTGGGAGCAGAGTACGGCAAGTTGGACGTGACTGGTAATAGTGCCATTTACACACCTCCGGAGACATTGCCCGACGGCGAAGTCATGGCAGTGCAGCAAATCAAGGTTTTGGACTGTGCCACTGGCTCGAGCACGCTGGCCTCTGTGGTATTGCTGGCAACGCCTCCGACTCTGGATGTTCATCCCCCCTTCAGCGCGGGTATAAGCCGCTCCGCGGAGGTTCAACTTTCGGTCACAACCACCTCCCCGGAATATATTCGCTGGAGCATATTCAGTGGTGGTGGCGGTGTCACGCAAGAAGGACTGTTCTCCGCCCCTGCCCAGATTGAATCGCCGCTCAGTGTGGTACGGTGTGAAGTCATATACGGCGGAACCACATGGATGACTGGCTACAGCATCGTGCAACTGTCCGACTTCATCGCCGAGAAATCCTGGTCAAGTCTGGGTGAGTTCACTTTGACTGCACTTAATGACCAGCGCTCGGCATTTGCCAATGGCTATCAGCAAATAGCCGTGAATGTACAGATTGAGACCGATAACCAGGATTACCCTGTAACACTCGAAGAGATGAGCAGCCTGACCATTGTGTACAGGGACAGTGGGCAGGAGCTTGACTACCTGCCCGCGGGTAAGGACGGCATTGAAAGTGATGACCATTATACCTGGGTGGTCAATGGCGCGGAGAACCGTTTCAATCAATATTCCCCGTCCCTGAACACCTCCGATGAGCCCGTCAATGAAGCCCGTAGTAGCATTACCCGTAGAAGGGTGTACGTACAGACGCGCGCGAAGTCTGCCGAAGTGTTCTTTGCGAAAATCGTCGACCAATATGCGGTGCCGCATGTGTCGAATCATGAAAGCCAGTATGCGCCTTATACGATCGTGCTCAGTCCCCTGGAACCGCCAAGATTTCCGGTGACCAATTATAGATTTGCACTTCAGCGCGTTTCCGGCGGCGGCAATAACCCGCCGCAACAGGCAGACTACGATTATTTTCTGACCACCACCGATTACTGGACACTCGAGTTCGTCGGCACTAATGGACTATCTGTACGGTTTGTGAGATGCGAGTTCGAGGACAGTCAATCGACTGTTCAGTGGGAAAGTCGCAGGGTTAACGAAACGATGTTCAGCTACACCGGTTACCTATTCAACGATATGGCCGTTGAGGGTGATCAGGGAACTGTGAACTATGATGAACGGCTTGCTGAGGTTATACCCAGCACCTCGCTGGAAAGCAATATTGCTCCTGGACACGGCGTGGGGGCAGGGCAATTGATGATCTGTTTATTCCGGGTCGACGATGTCAAATATAATCAGGGCAGTACTGCGCGTTTACTGGAAGCCCCTCTGAAGCTACGAATGCTGGATGAGAATGGCAATCATCATGCGCTTTCAATCGGTTTTCCTTCAATAGAAGTTACTGACAGCCGGAACACATTGCTGATCAACGTCATTTGAATCTCTCAGCAGTCTGGGCGCTCTCGTGGTATCTGGTTCGCCGCGCCCAGTGAGTTGCCCTCCATAGCAACCGAGGCATGCCCCATGTCCACCACCACCTCACTGCACTCCAACGCCTTCAACTTCATGAGCTTCCTCAACAGCGGGGTCGA
>NZ_LJRO01000324.1 GCF_001401155.1 Pseudomonas tremae | reverse complement strand
GTTTTCGGGTCGCGCTGATAACGCTTGATCTCGTAGGGCAGGTCGAGCTCTTCGAGCAGCCACAAAATGCGCTGCGAACGTGAGTTGTTCAGGTGGTGGACAGTGATCATGTCGGGCTCCGCGGGGTGAAAGTGTCTAGAAAAGACTGCGCTGCCACCGGGGAGTGCCCTGAAATGCTGTTACTTCGACGAGCGTGCCGGAAAGACTGTGCTGATGAGCTAGGCACCGATGAAAATTTCAGGTGCCTCTGTCACTGGAGCCGGCCGCTGGCTCGCCACGAAGTTCTCGCTCCACTGCGGCTTTATCAATGACCGACCAGACGCTGACAATCTTGCCGTCGCTGAATGTGTAGAACACGTTTTCAGAAAAGGTAATACGCTGGCCATGCGCATCCAGCCCCAGAAATCGCCCCTGCGGCGAGCAGTTGAATATCAGGCGGGCAGCAACCTGTGACGCCTCAACCACCAGCAAGTCAATGTTGAAACGCAGGTCAGGGATAATC
>NZ_LJRO01000099.1 GCF_001401155.1 Pseudomonas tremae | reverse complement strand
CTGCGTCCCTGAACGTTTCTGAGCAAACCCCGCAGCCCTCAGCAGAATCTGATCAGGCAACTGACCAGCTCTGCCCACGGCGCCGTAGTGAAAATTGCCGAAATCTTCCCACGCATGATTCTGCTGCTTATAGTCCCATGGACCATGATTACGTACTTTGTAATAAAACCAACTCATGAATGCACCGACAGCGGGGTCCTTCTTCCACTGATCGTTCGCAAGCTTCATGTGCACATCGACACTAACGCCGGGAGGTATCGCTTCTGGCATTTCATAGTTCATGGCTTGCTCTCTTCCAAACGCGCACAGGATCAGGCGTAAATTTTATTGCTGATGGCATCCCAGCCGCCCGCAATTTGCCCTGCGCCTTGCCCAGTCTTCCGACTTTGTTTGGAGTAGATTAATTTGATGCGGCCATACTTTAACGCAATCAGCTCACTCGGAAACGCATTAGACTGATCGCCATTGCCCGTTAAAGCGAAAGAGCTAATTATAACTTCCTCAAGCACTATCTCAAGATATTTAACTTTCGGATCGCCAGCCCTAAATATATGAACCGACACCTGCTTAAAATGTTTTTCCACTACAGCAAGCCTCATGAAGTTTGGGGGTAGCGTTATCTACAGGTTTGCGGACAAGCAAATCCCTTAAGTAAGCGCTACCAGAAGTTGCACCGCCAGCGGACGTAGCTGTAGCGGACGCTGTCTGAC
>NZ_LJRO01000148.1 GCF_001401155.1 Pseudomonas tremae | reverse complement strand
GTGTAGTTCGGACGCTTACTTTCATAACAGCGTGGAGCTTACCGATTTTTCCGAATTCTGTGGCCTCCTCTGTAGGCTACCCGAGGCTACCCGTAATCCTCGCTGAAACCGGTATCACTGCGCAACAATGGAACAGCCAACGGACTTGAGGCTCGTGGCGGCCACCATTAGGTTGCCGCATTTCGGTTCGCTATGGCCTCCCGAGCCATCCATTCTTCGTGTTCACGGATAGACCGATCAATCGACGACTCCGGTATCAAGTGCTTCCAGCTCTGCTGTTCCTGGTAGACATGGCCTCGGTGTATGTCAGGCTGGATTAACGCACCTGCGGCGCTAAGAATCTGGCGTGAGCGATGCCAAAAACGGTGGGCTTCATTGCTACTGATAATGGAGACCGGAACGATCGGCAGACTGTGCATTCGGTGAAGTCCCCACAAGGCGGCCAATCCGTAGC
>NZ_LJRO01000137.1 GCF_001401155.1 Pseudomonas tremae | reverse complement strand
CAGGAGCTGGCTGTCGGCCGAAATACAGAATCGGTTCGGCGGCTTGCTGGTCGGCGAATATGTACGTCATTTCATCGATCAACAGGGGCGCGATACCCACTACGCCGACATCCCGGCCATTGCTCGGGGCCAGCTGGACTGGGAGGATACCACTCGCGCCAGCCCTGCACGGCCAGCAGGGTGAACAGCGCATAGAGTGCAGCGGTCAGGTACAGCTCTTTGTAGATGAACAGGCCGACAAAAATCACATCCAGCACAATCCATAGCGGCCAGCACTGAACACGTTTGTGTGCCATCCACACTTGTGCCACCAGGCTGAAGCCCGTGAGTGCTGCGTCAAGCCAGGGCTGTGCGGCGTCGGTGAAATGCGCC
>NZ_LJRO01000442.1 GCF_001401155.1 Pseudomonas tremae | reverse complement strand
TTGGCCGGACGGTTACTTTTCAGCGGCGGTTATCGCCAGTGAACCATCACCCGTAACTGTAGGCCACCTGCAAGCAGTTCCAGGCCAAACGCCGTCGATTTCATACATTACAGGTACAGCAACCAACACCAAGGATCAAGCACTAGGGAACGTTTTCGTACATTTCAATTTGTACGACGCCAATAACGCTCTGGTAGGCAACGCCATTGCCACTGCCAGTAACCTGGCACCCAAAGACACATGGAAATTCAGCGCCGGTGTGACCGTCCCGTATGACCACTTCGTTTTGGTCAAGGTTGACACTTACTGAACACCGCTCAGAATTTCAACCTAGGCCCGAGTTTAATCTTGGGCCGCAACACCTCATCCTTCACCTCAGTGAATTGGAGTTTCTCTTTCATCTGCTTTTTCTGACGTTAAGGGGTATGAAGGTTAATTTTTTTTCCTGCTTTTTCTAACTTTTCTGCCATTGTGACTGTTCTATCCGGCCCTTCAATACTGTTATTTTCAATTTTCCATTCGTTGCGCTTGACTGTCTTGTAGCCCTGGACTTCGCCATTTTTATCATACGATGGTACCTCAACGGCTACAGCGCCTTCCTTTTTAAGCTTGATGACATGACCCACCTCGACTTTCTCCCGTACGATTTCCTCAAGCAGCGTCTTACCCCATACGGTCACCTCTTTTTGTCCATTGAGGGTCTTGTAGGTGATGTAGTTCGACCG
>NZ_LJRO01000215.1 GCF_001401155.1 Pseudomonas tremae | reverse complement strand
ACCGTGGTGATCGACGGGCACAGTGAAGGCGAAGTGCTGGTCATGCACGAGGCCTTCAGCTACAGCGATGGCACCAAGCAGGTCCGGGAGTGGCGTTTGCGTCCTGACGGCCCGGGACGCTGGAAGGGCACGGCAGGTGACGTGGTTGGCGAGGCCTATGGCGAAGTGTCAGGCAACAGCTTCCACTGGAACTATGTGCTCAGGTTGCCGGTGGACGGCACCGAGTATGACGTCAGCCTGGATGACTGGATGTACCTGATCGACAAGCAGACTATGGCCAATCGTTCGTCGATGACCAAGCTGGGTGTCGAAGTCGGGCAGATCACCTTGTTCTTTCGCAAGGCCGGCAAATAAATAACGCCTCGTATGAGGCGTTATCCTTCAGGTCGGCTGTCAGCCGCCCGTCATGTTCATGAAGCGCACGACCTGCACGCCATCGTCGTGGGTGAAGTTGTGGCTCCACGGCTTGATTTGCATCGCATCGATGATGGCTTTTTCG
>NZ_LJRO01000440.1 GCF_001401155.1 Pseudomonas tremae | reverse complement strand
GGCCTGCGCTACAGCGGCAGAAATCATTCGTCAGCGCAGGTCTGGCTGAAGCTGCATCACGACCGACAAAGCGATTTGCCCATTCTGGAAGTACAGGACGACGGGCCAGGGGTCAGCGAGCAACATTTGGCCAAGCTGTTCGAGCCGTTTTTCACCACGGAAAGCAAAGGCACCGGTCTTGGTCTATATCTGTCACGCGAGCTTTGCGAAAGCAATCAGGCGCACCTGGAATACGTCCCGCGGCAAGGTGGCGGCAGTTGCCTGCGCATAACCTTCGCCCACCCGTTCAAAACGAGCTGAGCATGAGCCAACGGCAAAAAATCCTGATAGTC
>NZ_LJRO01000129.1 GCF_001401155.1 Pseudomonas tremae | reverse complement strand
TGCTGGAAATGGCCGCGGCGGCGCCCGAGCAGGACTTCATCGGTGTCGAAGTGCATTCGCCGGGTGTGGGCTCGCTGCTCAATGGGGTGCTGACCCAAGGGCTGACCAATGTGCGCGTCTACGATTGCGACGCCATCGAAGTGCTGAACCGTTGCATTGCGGACAACAGCCTTGATCGCCTGATGCTGTTTTTCCCGGACCCGTGGCACAAGAGTCGCCACCACAAGCGTCGCATCGTGCAGCCCGAGTTCGCCGCACTGGTGCGCAGCAAGCTGAAAGTGGGTGGGGTCTTCCATATGGCCACTGACTGGGGGCCCTATGCGGAATACATGCTCGAAGTCATGAGCGTGGCGCCCGGCTATCGCAATCAGGCCGAAGACGACCAGTACGTGCCGCGCCCTGCCGAACGTCCAGTCACCAAGTTCGAACGCCGCGGCGAGAAACTCGGGCACGGTGTCTGGGATCTGAAGTTCGAGAAAATCGACTGAATGTTCTGACCGTGCCCGTCACCCGGGCACGATCCAGGCGCATGCAGCCTGTCCCGCCGCTTACTGAATCTCGTCCGGCTTGACGATCACCCAGTTCTTATCCGCCGTGACCGGCAGCTTTTCCTTGGCCTGAGCCTCGGCATTGTCCTTGATCATGCCGTTGAGCTGGGTCATGTACTTGTCCTTGCGGTTGATCCACAGGTGGACGCCGCCCTTGCTGACATCGACGCTGTGAAACAGCATGTAGCCGTCGCTGGTCGGAGTGTCGCCGCCGACCAGCACCGGTTTTTTCCACTGATCGATGTAGGTCAGAATCGCAGCCTGCTTGCCAGCCATCCAGGTTGCCGGGGTCCACAGGTAAGGCGTCAGCTCAAGGCCCATATTGCTTTTCGGATCGTATTTGCCAGCAGTGATCTGCTTGCGTGCGGTGGTCAGCTCGCCTGTCTTGCGGTCCTTCAGCAGCGTGCTGACGCCGATCACGTTCTGCGGTTTGACGTTGTAACCGTACTTGGGATCTGCGGCGACCATGCGCACCAGCTCTTCCGAGGCTGCGGTCATTACGTAGACCTCGATGCCATTTTCCATCAGCTTGTTGTACAGCTCGGTCTGCCCGGTAAACACGCGTGGCGGTTCGACATCAAGCTGCTTGACTGTGTCGCCGTCGTAGTAGGTCGCAGGGATCGGCTTTTTCAGGGCCATCAACTCATCGACATAGCCTTTCAGCTCCTGAAGCGTGAAACCGGAAAACACCTGCGCGACCCACGGGTAGCAGACCATGTCGTCTATTTCGCAAAGGCGATAGTAGTAGCTGAACAAGCTTTCCTTATGGCCGGCGGTGTCTTTGAAAGGGATCAGTTTCAAGGAGGGGTCAAGCGTGTCGCGGGTGATCAGGCCCTTGTTTTCCATGTACGGCAGCAGCGCTTCTTCGAGGTCGAAGCGGTAGCTGGTGTTGTCCATGTCGAAGACCGCGTAATTACCCTTGTTGGCATTCGCGGCAATCATCGCGTCGAGCGCTTTGGCGGCAGGCTCGGGCCAATGCTTCAATTCGGTGGCTGCGATGGCCTGGCTGGCCAGCCCGAGGCAGACGGCGGCAGCCAGCAGTTTTGGCACGAGTTTCATAGGTGATTACCCCTTGTCGAAAAAGCGAAGGGGCAGACCGTAACAAAATATTATGAAAGCTAAAGTACGTCGGCGACCCGAGAAACGCTAAAAAACGCCGTTTGCCCCTTTATTTGCGACGCCGAAACTGAAAACGACACTTTTGTTACGTTTTTTTTGATCGAGCCCGAAATGAGTTCAAAAACAACGTTCAGACGCGCTCCCACACCTCAAAGCTGTAAGCAGGCTTGTCATCGGCGGCAGCGTTTTCAGTGTTGGACACCAGCGCCCACTGCGCCGTATCGAATTCCGGAAACCATGCGTCGCCCTCAGGGCTTAAAGCCACGCGAGTCAGATACAGACGATCTGCCTGTGCGAGGCCTTGCGCATAAAGCTGCGCGCCGCCTATCAGCATCACCTCATCGACGCCCTGTTCCTGCGCCCATTGCTCGGCGCGCACCACTGCGGCGTCCAGCGAAGGGAAGACTTCCGCGCCTTCCAGTTGCAGGTCGGTCTGGCGGCTGACCACCAGATTGAGGCGGCCGGGGAGGGGCCGGCCCAGCGAATCCCAGGTCTTGCGACCCATGATGATCGGCTTGCCGAGGGTCGTGGCCTTGAAGTATTTGAAATCCCCCGGCAAATGCCAGGGCATGGAGTTGTCGACGCCGATCACTCGGTTTTCACCAAGGGCGGCAATCAGGCTGAGCGGGAGATGAGTTTTCATGGGCGCGAGGATATCAGAGGTCGCAGGGCGGGCGAATGAACTGATACGTGCCGTGCTCAGTCCGATGACAGCGGTTATGCTCACCGCAGAATTCAATCCCGCAGTATCCATTCAAGAGACGCCGTGTGACTGCACTCACTCCCCTCGATACCCTGTGGCTGACCGAAGCCGTGCGCCTGCGTGAGCAACAGGCTGGCGCACTGGATGATCAGGAAGCCAACCGCCTTGCCCGCGCAGCCAGCGGTGACCTGACTGCACGCATTACACACCGCGCCCTCGGGCTGGCGGAACGCGACGGCATGCTGGCGGCACTGCAGCGCTGGAAGCAGGGCGCCCGGCTGGCGCTGATGGCAATGGCGCTCCTTTGCATCATCAGTGGCGCGGGGCTGGCCTTCGCGGCGATGGGTGACGGGCAGACCCCGGTCAACGTGTTTTGGGCGCTGGGCAGTCTGCTTGGGCTGAACCTGGTGATGTTGGTCAGTTGGGCCTTGGGTTTGGCCTTCGCCGGGCGCAGCAACACCGGGCTGGGTCGTTTGTGGCTGTGGTTGAGTGAAAAGCTGGCGCGCGACGCTCAGGCTATGCAACTCGCGCCTGCGCTGGTTCTGCTGTTGCAGCGTAAACGGCTCAATCGCTGGGTGCTGGGGCTGGTGGTTCACAGCCTGTGGCTGCTGGCCTTGCTCAGCGCAATGTTCGTGCTGTTGATGCTGATGGCGACCCGACGCTACGGTTTTGTCTGGGAAACCACCATTCTGAGCAGCGACACGTTTGTCAGCCTCACCCAGTCCCTGAGCACCATTCCGGCCTGGCTGGGTTTCAGCGTGCCGGACGAAACCATGATTCGCGCCAGTGGTAACGGCGCGTCTAGCATCGAAAGTGCGCGTCAGGCCTGGGCAGCGTGGCTGGTAGGCGTTTTGCTGGTGTTCGGCATTCTGCCGCGCCTGCTGCTGGCTGCGTTCTGTCTGTGGCGCTGGAAGCGCGGGCGGGCGGCGCTGCGGCTTGATCTCGAGCTGCCTGAATACCTTGAGCTGCGCGAGCAACTGATGCCAAGCAGCGAGCGATTGGGCGTCAACGATGCCGAGCCTGCTGCGCTGCATCAGGTGCAATCCGGTCTTGGCGCCGTTAAAAGCGCAGGTGCTTTGCTGGTGGCAATCGAGCTGGATGATCAACAGCTCTGGCCACCGGCATTGCCTGTTGGCGTGGCCGATGCGGGTATTCTTGACAGCCGCGAATCACGGCAGAAGCTGCTAGAACAACTCACTCAGTACCCGCCTGCGCGCCTGTTGGTCGCCTGCGACCCGCGCCGCTCGCCGGATCGCGGCAGTCTGGCGCTGATTGCCGAACTGTCGCGCTGTGCCGGGGCGACACGTATCTGGCTGTTGTCTGCGCCTGCCGGGCAGACGCTGGACCCCGAGCGTCTGGACGACTGGCATGTGGCGCTGGATCAACTGCAGTTGCCATACACCGACAACGCGCCGTTGAACTGGCTGGAGACAGGCCATGAGTGAAGCAGACAACCCCCGCGCCATCAGGCTCGCGGTGGTCGGCCATACCAACGTCGGCAAGACCTCGCTGCTGCGCACGCTGACCGGCGATGTAAGCTTTGGCGAAGTCTCCCATCGGCCCAGCACCACTCGCCATGTGGAGGGTGCGCGTCTTTCTGTGGACGGTCACGCAATGGTCGAGTTGTACGACACGCCCGGCCTGGAAGACGCCATTGCGCTGCTCGATTATCTGGAGCGACTGGACCGTCCCGGTGAACGGCTGGACGGTCCGGCGCGTTTGGGGCGTTTTCTGGAAGGCAGCGAGGCGCGACAACGTTTCGAGCAGGAAGCCAAAGTCTTGCGCCAGTTGCTCGACTCGGACGCAGGGCTGTACGTGATCGATGCGCGTGAGCCGGTGCTGGCCAAGTATCGCGACGAACTGGCGGTGCTGGCCAGTTGCGGCAAGCCGTTGCTGCCTGTGCTGAACTTCGTCAATGCAGCACAGCACCGCGAGCCGGAATGGCGTGAGGCTCTTTCGCGTTTGGGCCTGCATGCGCTGGTGCGCTTTGACAGTGTGGCACCCCCGGAAGACGGTGGGCGCCGCCTGTATGAAAGTCTTGCGCTGCTGCTGGAAAGCGCCCGGCCTCGACTGGAGCGTCTGATTGATGATCAGGAAAAACAGCGCGTAGCCAGGCGCCACAGTGCCGCACGTCTGATTGCGGAAATGTTGATCGATTGTGCCGCGTGTCGGCGCAGCGTCGAGACGACCCCCGATCAGGAACAGCAAGCCGTGGAAGCATTGCGCAAGGCTGTTCGCCTGCGCGAGCAAAACTGCGTCGAAGCGCTGCTCAAACTGCACGCGTTTCGCAAGGACGACGTGTCCGCCAGTGATTTGCCGTTGATGGACGGGCGCTGGGGTGATGACCTGTTCAATCCGGAAACGCTCAAGTTGATGGGCGTACGGGTTGGCGGCGGCGTGGCAGCAGGCGCTGCAGCCGGTGCAGGAGTGGATTTGATGGTCGGCGGCGTGACCCTTGGCGCAGCGGCTCTGGTCGGTGCGATTGCGGGTGGGGCGTTATTGACAGCGCGCAGCTATGGCGGGCGGTTGTTGGGCAAGTTCAAGGGGCGCAGAGAGCTGACCGTGGACGATGCAGTGCTGCGCCTGCTGGCACTGCGACAGCGCCACTTGTTGCTGGCGCTGGGCGTGAGAGGGCATGCGGCCATGCACAGCATTGAGTTGACCACACCGCAGGACAAGACCTGGCGCAAAGGCAAAATCCCCGAACCGCTTTCCCGCGCCCGGGCTCATCCGCAATGGTCCACGCTCAACCCGCATCCCAAACCGAATCAGGGCGAGAGGCAGGAAGCGATCGATGAACTGGCGGATGTGGTGTTGCAGGATTGAGCTGATTCAGCGCCGCGCCGAGCAGTCGATATCGGACGCGGAGCGTCCAGAACTGCATGCGACGCGGAGCGTCGCACGATAGTTGAGGTCATCGTTCCTCACGCTCCAGCGTGGAAATGCCTTTCGTGACGCTCCGCGTCACAAATCTGCGCCTTGACGCATCCCCCAGCACGCCCGCATTCAGGCACTTTTAAGCTCACCGCTTGCTGCCAAAAACTCACCTCCGATTTTTTATTGATTGATCGTTCAATAAAAAATCTTTAGACTGGCCCTGTCATTTCGATACAACGATCACTGCAGACAACTGGGAGATTCGCGCCAATGCCCAAGGTCGGTATGCAACCCATACGCCGCCAACAGCTGATCCAGGCCACACTGACTGCGGTCGATCAAGTTGGTATGGGCGATGCCAGCATTGCCTTGATAGCCCGATTGGCAGGCGTTTCCAACGGCATCATCAGTCACTATTTTCAGGACAAGAACGGCCTGATCGCCGCCACGATGCGGCATCTGATGAACGCCTTGATCCATAACGTCCGCGAACGCCGACAGGCGCTGAGCGACGACAGCCCCAGAGCACACCTGCAAGTGATCATCGAGGGTAACTTCGACGCCAGTCAGGTCAACGGCCCGGCCATGAAAACCTGGCTGGCCTTCTGGGCGACCAGCATGCACCACCCGTCGCTGCACCGATTGCAGCGCATCAACGACCATCGTCTGTATTCGAACCTGTGCTGCCAGTTCCGTCGCACGTTGCCACTGGAACAGGCACGCAACGCCGCCCGCGGTCTGGCTGCCCTGATTGACGGGTTGTGGCTGCGAGGCGCGCTTTCAGGTGATGCATTCGACACCGAGCAAGCGCAACGGATTGCTTACGAGTACATGGATTTCCAATTGGCGAAATCGGCGAGCTGAGGCTTTCGAAGCCCCTCACCACACGACTGCACAGCCCTGTTGCCGAGCAAACCCGGCGCACTGAAATCAGTCATCGCCTGCCCCCACTGAATTTGCGAGGACTTTATGGCCCGTTTTGAACTGCAGAAACTCTACATTGACGGCGGTTATGTCGACGCCACCAACCCCGATACTTTCGACTCCATCAACCCGGCGAACGGCGAAGTACTGGCGCACATTCAGCGTGCCGGTAAAGACGATGTCGAGCGTGCAGTCGTAGCTGCTGAAAAAGGCCAGAAGATCTGGGCCGCCATGACCGCAGTCGAGCGTTCGCGCATCCTGCGTCGTGCCGTCGACATCCTGCGTGAGCGCAACGATGAGCTGGCGGCACTTGAAACCCTGGACACCGGCAAGGCCATTTCCGAAACCCGCTACGTGGACATCGTGACCGGTGCCGATGTACTGGAATACTACGCAGGCCTGGTGCCCGCCATCGAAGGCGAGCAGATCCCGCTGCGTGATTCGTCGTTCGTCTACACCCGCCGCGAACCGCTGGGCGTGGTCGCTGGTATCGGCGCGTGGAACTACCCGATCCAGATCGCTCTGTGGAAATCCGCCCCGGCCTTGGCTGCGGGCAACGCGATGATCTTCAAGCCAAGCGAGGTCACGTCGCTGACTACGCTGAAACTGGCAGAAATCTACACCGAAGCAGGCGTGCCGAACGGCGTGTTCAACGTGTTGACCGGCAGCGGCCGTGAAGTCGGCACCTGGATCACCGAGCATCCGCGCATCGAAAAAGTCTCGTTCACCGGTGGCACCGACACCGGCAAGAAAGTCATGGCCAGTGCTTCGAGCTCGTCGCTCAAGGAAGTGACCATGGAACTGGGCGGCAAGTCGCCACTGATCGTGTTCGACGATGCTGACCTGGATCGTGCCGCTGATATCGCGATGATGGCCAACTTCTACAGCTCCGGTCAGGTCTGCACCAACGGCACGCGTGTGTTTGTACCCAATGCGCTGAAAGCCGAATTCGAAGCAAAAATCCTCGAGCGCGTTAAGCGTATTCGTGCCGGTAACCCGGAAGACGAGAACATCAACTTCGGCCCGCTGGTCAGCTTCGAACACATGGAAAGCGTGCTGGGCTACATCGCCAAAGGCAAAGAGCAGGGCGCTCGCCTGCTGTGCGGCGGCGACCGCCTGACTGGTGGCGTGTTCGACAAGGGCGCCTTCGTTGCGCCAACCGTGTTCACCGACTGCACCGACGAAATGACCATCGTGCGTGAAGAAATCTTCGGCCCGGTGATGAGCATTCTCGGTTACGACACCGAAGACGAAGTGGTCCGCCGTGCCAACGACACCGACTTCGGTCTGGCTGCCGGCATCGTGACCCGCGACCTGAACCGCGCGCACCGCGTGATTCATCTGCTGGAAGCCGGTATCTGCTGGATCAACGCCTGGGGCGAATCGGCCGCGCAGATGCCGGTCGGCGGTTACAAGCAGTCGGGCGTCGGTCGTGAAAACGGCATCAGCTCGCTGGCCCAGTACACGCGCATCAAGTCAGTCCAGATCGAACTGGGCGACTACGCCTCGGTGTTCTAAAGACCGTTCAAGTGGCACGCGACAAGCCTCAAGCAGACGCAATCAAAAGCGGCTTGCCGCACCCCATTCTCACAAGTATCGCCTGGCTGCTTCTGCTTGCAGCCCAGGCTTGAGACTTGCAGCTCTATGAGGGAGCCTCTATGACGACTCAATCCGAATACGACTACATCATTATTGGTGCCGGCTCGGCCGGTAATACCTTGGCAGCCCGTCTTACCGAAGACGCTGGCGTCACTGTTCTGCTGCTGGAAGCCGGTGGCCCTGACTACCGTCTGGACTTCCGTACCCAGATGCCTGCCGCCCTGGCGTTTCCGTTGCAGGGCCGTCGTTACAACTGGGCGTACGAGACCGAGCCAGAGCCGCACATGGACAACCGCCGTATGGAATGCGGTCGCGGCAAGGGCCTTGGCGGCTCGTCGCTGATCAACGGCATGTGCTACATCCGCGGCAACGCAATGGACTACGACGGCTGGGCCAAAGAGCCAGGCCTCGAAGACTGGAGCTACCTCGATTGCCTGCCGTACTTCCGCAAGGCCGAAACCCGTGACATCGGCCCGAACGATTACCACGGCGGCGAAGGCCCGGTCAGCGTGACCACCCCTAAAGCGGGCAATAACCCACTGTTCCATGCGATGGTCGAGGCGGGCGTGCAGGCCGGTTTCCCGCGTACTGACGACCTCAACGGTTATCAGCAGGAAGGTTTTGGTCCGATGGACCGCACCGTGACCCCTAATGGTCGTCGCGCCAGTACCGCTCGTGGTTATCTGGACGAAGCGAAAAAGCGTGACACGCTGAGCATCGTCACCCACGCGCTGACCGACCGTATCCTGTTCGAAGGCAAGCGCGCTGTGGGTGTGGCTTATCTGGTAGGCGACAGCGACACACGCATCGAAGCCCGCGCCCGCAAGGAAGTGCTGTTGTGCGGTGGCGCGATTGCTTCGCCTCAGATCCTGCAACGTTCCGGTGTCGGCCCTGCGCAACTGCTGAACTCGCTGGATATCCCGGTGGTTCACGATCTGCCGGGCGTTGGCCAGAACCTGCAGGATCACCTGGAGATGTACCTGCAATACGCCTGCACCCAACCCGTATCGCTCTACCCTTCGCTGAAGTGGTGGAACCAGCCTGCGATCGGTGCGGAATGGATGTTCCTCGGCACTGGTATCGGCGCAAGCAATCAATTCGAAGCGGGCGGTTTCATTCGCTCCAGCGAAGCGTTCGAATGGCCGAACATTCAGTATCACTTCCTGCCGGTCGCGATTAACTACAACGGCACCAAGGGCGTTCAGGAGCATGGTTTTCAAGCGCACGTCGGCTCGATGCGTTCGCCAAGCCGTGGTCGCGTACACGTCAAGTCCAAGGACCCGCGCGAGTACCCGAGCATCCTGTTCAATTACATGGCATCGGATCAAGACTGGCAGGAATTTCGTGACGGCATCCGTCTGACACGCGAAATCATGCAGCAGCCAGCGCTCGACCCGTACCGTGGTCGTGAAATCAGCCCGGGTATCGACGTGCAGTCCGACGAGGCACTGGACCAGTTTGTGCGTGAGCATGCCGAAACGGCTTACCACCCATCCTGTTCCTGCAAGATGGGCACCGACGAGATGGCTGTCGTCGATGGCGAAGGCCGTGTGCATGGCATGCAGAGCCTGCGCGTGGTCGACGCCTCGATCATGCCGATCATCACCACTGGCAACCTGAACGCACCGACCATCATGATCGCCGAGAAAATCGCCGACAAGATTCGTGGTCGTCAGCCTCTGCCTCGCAGCACCGCCGACTACTTCGTCGCAGGCGACAAGCCTGCCCGTGGTAAGCCACTGCGCGAGATCAGCCACCAGGGTTGATCCGCAAGCCTGTCGCTCCCGACCACCGGGAACGACAGGCGCAGGCCGCTCGCTCTTCACGCTTGTGTGTGGGGCGATAAGCCTGAAGCTGCTCCCATTACATCGCCCCGCCCCGCCAATTGGCGCAACCCCCACGCTTCTGTCACAATCGCGAATGATTCTCTTTAGTTAGATAGTTTCTATCGCGTTCCCTCTAGTCGCCAGCTCCAGACGCTCATCACAAGAGCGTTGCTACAGCGTGCGCAAGACCTGAGTCAGGACATATTCGTACGCCAGCCAGGTCGTTTTTTGCCTGTGGATCAATCATGAAAAGTCAAACCGTGCGTCGCTGGTCGGTCGTCCATACCTGGAGCAGCCTGACCTGCACCGTGTTCCTGCTGATGCTTGCCGTCACAGGCCTGCCGCTGATCTTTCATCATGAAATCGATCACCTGCTCGGTGATGCGCCGCAGTACAGGGAAATGCCGCCCGACACGCCGCATCTGGATCTGGAGCAACTGGCACGTGCGGCCGAAGCGCATCGGCCCGGTGAGGTGATGCAGTATTTTGGCTGGGATGACGAGGACCCCAATGGCGTGATGGCAATCACCGCTGCAACGGCGGGCACCGAACCCAATTCGTCCCACACCTTTGCGCTGGATGCGCGCACGGGCGAGGCACTGGAAATGCCGTCGGCCAATGGCGGCTTCATGATGGTCATGCTGCGTCTGCATGTGGACATGTATGCCGAACTGCCGGGCAAGCTGTTGCTGGCCTTCATGGGGCTGATGTTCGTGGTGGCGATTATTTCCGGGACGGTGCTGTACTCGCCGTTCATGCGCAAACTGGAGTTCGGCCAAGTGCGTGTCAACAAGTCCACCCGTACTCGCTGGCTGGATTTGCATAACCTGATCGGTGTCGTGACCCTGACGTGGGCGCTGGTGGTGGGGGTGACGGGGGTGATCAGCGCCTGCGCCGATCTGCTGATCGCCTCATGGCGCAACGATGCGCTGGCGACGATGATTGCCCCGTACAAGGATGCGCCGCCGCTGTCCTGGCGCGCTCCAGCGACGCGGTTGCTGGAGATCGCCGAATCTGCTGCGCCCGGCATGCAGGCCGACTTCATCGCGTTCCCCGGTACGCGGTTTTCCAGTGAGCATCATTACGCCGTATTTCTTAAAGGTAACACCCAACTGACTGCGCATCTTGCCACGCCGGTCCTGATAGACGCGCAGACCTTGCAGGTCACCGCAGTGGTCGAGCGCCCTTGGTACATGGACGCGCTGGGCATGTCGCAACCCCTGCATTTTGGCGACTACGGCGGCATGCCGATGAAGATTCTCTGGGCAGCGCTGGATGTGCTGACCATCATCGTACTGGGCAGCGGGGTTTACCTGTGGTGGGTCAGACGTCGTGCAGCCCGCTCGGCGAGCGCTGCCAGTGCGCAGGTGGCGCAATGAGCGCTCGACCCTCTCGCTTCTGGAAAACGTTCGCCATGCCGAGTGTGGTCGCACTGTTGACCGCAGCAGGGCTTTTCTCCGCGCTGCTGGGCGATGGCTGGTGGGACACACTGGCCTGGCTGGGGATGGGCAGCGCTGCGGCCTTCAGTGTTCGGGGTCTGTTGAGGCGGCGAAGTTAGGCGGCATTCCATGTCGATTGCGAACCTCCTGTACGCTGGCTAGTCTGGAAGCCTGTCTCATTCGAGGAACACCTATGTCAGCCCCCACGATGACGTTGTACTTCAACGCAGCTTCGCCCTTTGCTCGTAAAGTGATGGTGATGCTCCACGAAACCGGACAACTCGACCGTGTGCAGCTGCAGCCCACTGTGCTGACGCCAGTGAGCCCGTCGGCGGAACTCAATGATGACAACCCCGCAGGCAAGCTTCCGGCCTTGCGTCTGGCCGATGGCAATGTCATTCATGACAGCCGGGTCATTCTCGATTATCTGGACCATCAGCATGTCGGCATTGCGCTTATCCCTCGCGAAGGTTCGTCACGCTGGAGGCGCCTGACCCTTGCGTCGCTGGCCGATGCGGTGCTCGACGCTGCCGTATTGATTCGCTATGAAAGGGCTTTGCGCCCACAAGAAAAGCATTGGGACCAGTGGCTGGATAATCAGCAGCAGAAGATCGAGCGCTCGCTGAATTATTTCGAACGGGATGCAATGACCGAACTCAGCTCGTCTTTCGACGTTGCCTCGATCAGTGTGGCCGCCGCATTGGGTTATCTGGACTTTCGCCAGCCGGATTTGCTCTGGCGCAACACCTGCCCGAGGCTGGCGAGCTGGTATCTGGAGGTCAGCAAGCGTCCGTCGATGCTGGCAACCCAGCCGCCGGCGTGACTCGTACGCTGCCTTCAGAAGCGCTCGGCGTTACACGCACGGCCTGAACATCCCGCACAATGGTTTTGTGTGAGAGATCACAAGCAATGTTGTTTTTGTGGGAGCGGACTCGTCCGCGAAGGCAATCGGTCAAACGACAAATGCCCAGAGAATATACCGACCCTATCCCAGACGCGTGACAAACAAGAGGTGTTCTGGCGAACACCTCAGCAGCCTGGTGCGTATCAGCAATCAGGCTCGTCGGCGGTGTAGCGGCGCGCCGGGTTGACCGCCGCATCGAACTCGCGCAACGCCTTGGCACCGATCAGTAGCGGGAAGTTGAAATGGCTGCGATCCACCAGATTGACTTCGACCGTACGTTTCTTGTTGCCCAGGCACAGCTCCATATCCACGACCGGGCGCTTGGCTGCACTTGCAACGTCGTCATCTTCGTCATCGCCTTCGGCGCGACCCTTGATCTTGCTGATCCGGGACACCTTGTGCTCATACACCTTGTCGTCGGCGCCTTTGGTCGCCAGACGGAAGCGCACCCAGTCATCGCCATCACGCTTGAACAGTTCGATGTCCTTGGCCGACAGCGAAGCGGTGAGCGCGCCGGTGTCCATCTTGGCTTTGAAGGTCTGGCCTATCTCCAGAACCTTGATGTTTTCGTAACGGCCGTACAACGTGGGTTCAGCAGCCATGACCGGCAAAGCCAGCAGGGACAACAGCGCCAGGATCGGTTTCACGTAAAAGGTTCCTCGCAATGGGCTACGCCAGAATGGCGCCCGGTTTTAGACAGCGAACAGTGGGTTGGTTCGGCAGCATAAATGTAGACCCAGCCTACAGGCCAGCACGTGAAACATTTGTAACTGCCTGCCGGATTGGCGTAAAACGCGAGGGTCTTTATTATTGCCACCCCTGAACCCTCAAGAGTCTGCTATGCGCCGTCTGCTCACCGGCTGTTTCGTTACCTTACTCCTGCTGATCAACACCCTGGTGCTGATCGGCCCGCTTCTGGTTTTTGCCCTGCTCAAACTGCTATGCAGAGGCCGGATGCGTGATCGCTGCTCGAAAGCTGTCATGTGGATCGCCGAAACGTGGGCCGAAGTCGACAAACTCATTTTCGCCGCCTTCATCCCCACACAGTGGGACATACGCGGTGACCAGGGCCTTCGCAGCGATACGTCGTATCTGGTCATCAGCAACCACCAGTCTTGGGTGGACATTCCCGCGCTGATTCAGGCGTTTAACAGGCGCACGCCGTTCTTCAAGTTCTTCCTGAAAAAAGAGCTGATCTGGATACCGCTGCTGGGCCTGGCGTGGTGGGGGCTGGATTACCCGTTCATGAAGCGCTACAGCAAGGCTTTTCTGGCAAAGCACCCGGAACTCAAAGGCAAGGACCTGGAAATCACCAAGGCCGCCTGCGAGCTGTTCAAGCGGCAACCGGTGACTATCGTCAATTACCTGGAAGGCACGCGCTTTACGCCGGCCAAGCACGCTGCACAGGCGTCACCTTATGACTACCTGCTCAAGCCCAAGGCCGGTGGCGTCGCTTTTGTGCTGGCAGCGATGGGCGAACAGCTGGACGCCATCCTGGATGTCACCGTGGTGTACCCGGGCAAAGGCATTCCGGGTTTCTGGGACATGCTGTGCGGGCGTGTTCCCAAGGTGATCGTCGATATCAAGACCCGTGAGCTAGACCCCGCATTGTGGCAGGGAGACTATGAAAACGACCCGCTGTTTCGCGAAAAAGTGCAGGGCTGGGTCAATCAGCTCTGGGTTGAGAAAGATGCGCGTATTGCGGCGTTGCGACTGGAGTTGTCCGGGTACTGATATTTCTGACAGCTAGACGGGGCGCAGCAGGAGGATGAGAGTGGTCTTTGATTCTGTGAGAGGCCACTTTCATGTCATCGCCCGAGGTTTTACAACTTGGTTTATACCGTTACGACGCACTGGATCGGCTGGCGAGCGTTGTGCCAGCGGGTCAGGAAGTGGTCAGGCGATTCTATCTAGAAAACCGCCTGACTACAGCGATACAGGGTATTTCCCAGAATTCTATTGTTCAGGCAAAGCATCTTTTACTGGCAGTGCGCCGGGCAGAAGCAAACAAGGTTCTGTTCGATTTGCTCGCCACAGATCAAGCCAGCTCGGTGCTGCATAAGCTTGAGTCTAAACGACATCAGGCGTTTGCCTACAGTCCTTATGGCACGCGATCCTCGTCAACATCCTCAGCTGGCTTACCTGGTTTCAAGGGGAATACGATTGATCCGGTCACCGGCCATTATTTGCTGGGAAACGGAGCACGCGCATTCAGCCCCACGCTGATGCGCTTCAACAGTCCGGATACGCTGAGTCCATTTGAAGCGGGAGGGTTGAACAGCTACGCCTACTGCATTGGGGACCCTGTGAACTATAGCGATCCGACTGGGCACATCCCTGTCTCGGGGTTTTTGGCGATGGCGTTTACGCACGCCAAACGTCTTCGCGTACCTGGGGCATTGAATATCAATATAGGCGAAGTAATAGGAGCTGCTCGTCAGGCTATGACTAAAAATCCTGGTTTTTCAGGGAACATGACGGGGGCAAGAAAGTATCTCGATGACGGCCTTAATGAGCTTGATAAGAAGAACTCTTTCATTAGTAAACTGGATTTCGTCAATAAAAACCTTGCCAGCTATGGTGATAATAGCCTTTCAAAGCCACAGGCCAAGCGCTATCTGCAACTGGCAAACAGCGTAAATGCCGGAGACATGAGCAATGCTGGAGCTCACGCAGCGGCGGCTGCGACGTGGGTACCGCAAATTCTTGATCCACGCACCCGCTCGAACGGTATCGTAGGCGCGGTTTTCAATGTTTTTGGCGCTTTTGGCGAGGGAGTGAACGATCACGGACTGTTGAAAAGAGGATTGGCATTATCCAACAGCCCGCCCCGCATGGCCCGAAATATCAGATCAGCTCCCCGCACCCCATAACCCGCTCAAGCTCTGCAACGCCGAACCGCTGGCACCTTGCTGCCCGAGGTATTGAAGAATCAGCGGGGCAAACTGGCTGACCATGCTGCTGTCCATGCCCAGTGCCTTGAAGGCAGTGTTCACGTCGCCCATGTTCTGCACATTGCCCAGCGCGCTGTTGAGCATCGAGTTGTTACCGGACTTTCCACCGAGCAGGCTGCCCAGCCCGTTTGCGCCGCCCAGACTTTCAAGCGCCGACGTTCCGGACAATTGCTCCAGTCCAGGGACCGACTTGCTCAATTGCGAGTAATCAGCGCCGGTCAGCTTGTTCTTGGCCAGCCCCAACAATGCACCCGTCCCGCCGACAGCTTGCTCAGGTGTGACATTCAATTGGCTACCCAGCATATTGAGCAAGCCAGCCGCTTCGGGTGCCGCCGTGGCTTTCTGATTGCCATTCGTGGCATTGGCGACCGCATTCGCGGCGTCATTCAGATTGAAGGCAAACGCCGGGCTTGCCGCGATCGCCATCAACGTTACCAAAGCCATACCACGTGCAGTTTTCATCGGGTCACCCTTATCAACCTGAACCGCTCGTGAGTGAGCGGTAAAGCAGACGATTTGACTGGAGGAACCGGGGCTTGTTCCCAAGACGCCGAAGACAGCCAGTTATTTCATGCGGTCGGAACCGACTCAGGCAGGCGAGGATACGGGCCTAGCATTTCTGCCAGCTTTGCAGCTAGAGATAAGACGCCCAGAATCAGGTCGTAATCATTGATCTCTGGGGTGACTCTTATGTCTTCTGCCCGCCTTGTCGTGCTCTGCACGTACAGTTATGACGCAACTGACCGCTTGGCCGGCTGCTCGCCCGCAGTGCAGGGCGACACCCGGTTTTTCTATCAGAAGAATCGTCTGGCGGCGCAAATCCAGGGACAGATCCAGCACACGCTTCTGCGCACGGACGAGTATTTGCTGGCGCAGCGACGTATGGAAAACAACCTGAGCGATTGCGCATTGCTGGCGACTGATCAACAGCTGTCCGTGATTGCTGCCCAGGGCGTGGCGTTTGCTTACACGCCTTATGGACAACGTCACCCTTCAGCAGGGCCTATGAACCTGCCTGGCTTTGCAGGCCAGCGGGTTGATCCGGTGACGGGTCACTATTTGCTGGGGAATGGGTATAGGGCGTTCAATCCGGTATTGATGAGGTTTAATAGTCCGGACAGTCTGAGCCCGTTTGGCGAGGGTGGGTTGAATGCTTATGCGTAT
>NZ_LJRO01000484.1 GCF_001401155.1 Pseudomonas tremae | reverse complement strand
GCGCAGGCGTGTACCGAAGAGAAACTAGCTCGCAGTATTGCTGTGCAGTTTGGTCATCAGTTGCGCTTCGGCTTGGGTCAGGCCGCAGGACTGGGTCAGCTCATCGATGCTGGCACCCATGCCGACCAGGCGTGCAGCCTGGGCAAAGGACAGCGTGGAGGGATCGCGCTGTTCCAGTGCAGTGAGCTTGTCCGGCAACGGCGCAACGATGGCACGCAGCTCGTGCAACGCTTCGCCCATGCGCACCGTGCCGTTCTGGTAGTTGTCCAGGCGTCTGGCCAACTCCTTGATCCGCTGATCACGCAAGGCAGCCGCCTCATCACGCTCGGCATCGAGCTTGCGCTGACGCCTGGTATGGGCCAGGAACATAAACAGGGTGACTACCCAGAGAATGCCCAGGAAGAAGACAGCTACCTCAAAGATCA
>NZ_LJRO01000204.1 GCF_001401155.1 Pseudomonas tremae | reverse complement strand
GTTCTCCAGCGTAGGCCTGCGCACAGGAGGCGCAATATTGGAGCCGGGCGCGCGGGGCGTGATGACTCGGTGCCCTGACGGCTGTTGGGGTTGGAGCGCTTGATCGGGCTGTTATAGGGGTTGCTGCTGGCGCCGTTGTTGAGTGTGCTGTTTGGCAGTGTCTGCGCCTGAACAGCACCGATGCCACATGACGCAACCAGCACGCCCCCTACAAGATTGCGCAAAAAACTGTTCATCACTACCTCTTGGCAAAGGTGAAACTGCGGGGTAACCGTGAAGACTCAGGCCGGTGACGGCAGCCCAGGCCTCAGGTTCGGCCCGACAGTGTCGATGAGCAAGCATAGCGGTGTGAGAGTTTGTAACAAGGATGGTCAAAGCGCATACCTTCAGCCATGCGCGACGCCACGCATGCTTGGCCCTGGCGCAGGGCAAGGAAGCGCCACGCACAGATCACACATCTGTGGCTTGCGGGCGTATCTACGCCGACTTCAAAGGCATCCTGAACGTGCAGGCAGTGCCCTGCTCTTGCGTCGAGCACACTTCAAGCGTACCGCCATGCGCCAGGGCTATCTCGCTGGCGATATAGAGCCCCAGGCCTAGCCCGGCTTGCGGCTCGTCGGTGATTGGCCGTGAGTAAGGGAGGAACAACTGCGAACGAACGGACTCGGGTATCGGCTCGCCCTGATTGGTAACGCTGAGTAGAAACAGATCACCGCGCACGCCCGCTGTCACCTCGACCGGGCTTTGGGGATCGCCGTGAC
>NZ_LJRO01000008.1 GCF_001401155.1 Pseudomonas tremae | reverse complement strand
AACAAGGCCGGCAGGTTGAAAAAAACCGGCTTGGAAATGAAGACGGTGCGAACGGGTTAATTTTTCAGCGTCTCCCTAAACCGGGTCAGGTGCACACCTTGAAAATTCAATTACCCCCCAACCATAACTAGCACGCTCGCCCCTCAAGGAAAAAGCAGTTCCACGGTTCTTTTTTCAAGCGAGTATTTACGACCCAGAATATTCCCCAGCATCTTTTTCGCAGTTGCCTCGCCACGCACCAGTCGAATCTGCGCAGGCCACTCTTTCATGCCGGTCACGAAACTGACAAGTCCTGCCTGATCCGCATGGGCGGAGTAACCTTTGGCAGTATGAACCCCTGCGTGGATATCAAAGCGTTCACGATCCAGTTCGACATAGCCACCCAAAGGACCGTGCATCTGGATGGCTGCACCGGGTGTTCCCTTGCCCTGATAGCCGACAAACACCACGTTATGCCTGGCATCGCCCAACATGGCTTTCAG
>NZ_LJRO01000331.1 GCF_001401155.1 Pseudomonas tremae | reverse complement strand
CAGATCAACTTCCTGAACGTTGCCGAAGTCAGCGACGACCATCCGGAAATCACCGTGCTGCGTGCGATTGATCGCCGGTATGTCACCAGCTTCCGTTATGGCCAGCTGAACTCGCCATTCGAGTACGAGAAAGTGCGTTACGTCTATACCGAGTCGCGCAAACTGCAGATCGCCGAGTAAGCGAAACGCAATAAAGGACGGCCAGCCGGAGTGATCCTGCTGGCCGTTTTTTATGGGCACTTTTACCTGCCGGGCCACTCACATTCCTCGGGCACACAGGCCTCCATTTACTCGATCCATTTAACAGACAAAAAAGGAATTTCCATGCGGTCTTTCGGTTTCAAGGCAATCGTTGTGTGTGTCGCACTGGCAGCCTGCCAGAGCATGGTCAGCGTTCAG
>NZ_LJRO01000268.1 GCF_001401155.1 Pseudomonas tremae | reverse complement strand
CTGCACAGGATAGCTCGCAAGTCAATCGGCTTCAATCCGCATTCATAACAGAGCTGAGCCAGATAGCGCCTGACGCGAACGGTGATATACGGCGAACATTGACCTAAGACGCCTACATGCCAAACATTGACAGTCAGACGCATCTGGAAAAACCGATGCTATTCTGTCGGCCGCAAGCTCAAGGAAGGCTGTGATGAAAATTAGCAAGAGTCAGGTTGTGCTTAGTAGCCTAATGCGCTTTATGCATATGCTCTTTGGGCTGTTAGGCTGGATGGGCGCAGCGTTGATTCTGGGGCTGCATTTGCGCTCAGAGTTACAACCGTTTTTGTCACTGATCTTGGCGTCGGGGTTAGGTGTCATTGCCATGATCGTGCATGAAGGCGGTCACTACCTAGGCGCCAGACTGCACCGCATGCCAGTGTTGATGATGCGTTTCGCAGCTGTGGAGGTTCAGGTGAGACGCCGGAATTGGCGGATTCGATGGTCGCCGCAGGTCAAGGATCGTCGACTCGGAGGTTACGTGATGGCAGCAGCCAACCTTGAGCTTCCTCCGCGCCAGCAGATGTTATGGGTGGTGCTTATGGGCCCAATGGCCAACCTACTCGTGGGATTAGCCTCATGGGGGGGTTGGCTGGTTCATTGAGGGGCTAATCTCAGCGTTTTTCCTCGCATTTGCCATGCTTAACTTGAGCATTGCATTGGCCAATCTGGTACCAACCTCCCGAATTCTGCCCAGCGATGGCACACTCTTAATCGCCTGGTGGATGCATCGCGACGATCAACGAGCTGAATTGGCCCACATGCGCTTGCTGGCAATGTCAGTGGCGGGAGTGCCTTGCGAGCAACTGCC
>NZ_LJRO01000247.1 GCF_001401155.1 Pseudomonas tremae | reverse complement strand
CTGGAGTTTCAAGGCGCCAAGCCATTTGATACCCGGCAGCTGAGCGACCTTGAATCGCTGCTGGTCTGTCTGGTGTACCCGCTGCTGAACGCCCTGCTGTATCGCATTGCGACACAGACGGCGTTGCGCGACCCTTTGACCAGTACCGGTAACCGTATCGCAATGGATCAGGGCCTGGCTCGCGAGATAGAGATATCGCGTCGTCACAAGCAACCGCTTTCATTGCTGATGCTGGATATCGATCATTTCAAGAAAGTGAACGATGAGTACGGCCATCATACTGGCGATGATGTACTGAAAACCGTTGCGCAAAGCCTGAAAGCGCAACTGCGCAATATCGATCGTGTGTTCCGCTATGGCGGTGAAGAGTTCGTGGTGATTCTTTCCAACACCGGAGCCAGTTCGGCTGAACTGATCGGCGAACGCCTGCGTCAGGCCGTGCGGAACCTCGAGTTTCGCGAGCTTGACCCAGCCCTGACCATGACAGTCAGCCTGGGATGCTCAACACTACTGCCGGCAGAAACCGCCGACAGCCTGCTGCGCAGGGCCGACAACGCCCTGTATGTTGCTAAACGCGAAGGTCGCAACCGTCTTGCCATGGCCAGCTAGCACTCTTTCCTGCCT
>NZ_LJRO01000188.1 GCF_001401155.1 Pseudomonas tremae | reverse complement strand
CTACCCCAATAGCGCTTTAGGTAGACGCCCAGCCACAGAGGCTGGGCATTTTAAAACTGATCAACTCTCTGCCAGCTCGTCGCGGACCTTCATGACGGTCGTAGTTGAACACGCAGCGTGCCTCGCTACTGCTCGGATCCCGAGACCCGCAGCCAGAAGCTCACCCACTCGGTTACGCAGTTCTGCGTCTACGGGTCTACCTTTGTAGACGCCTGAAGCTTTTGCCTTCTCAATCCCTTGCGCCTGGCGCAGTCTTCTTTGTTGATAGTCCTTCCTGGCGATCGCGGCCATCATATCGATCATCATGTAGTTGATGGCCGCCAGCATGCGGTCGATGAACTCGTCCCCCGACTGGGCCGTCATGCCTTGATGACTGGTAGGCAGATCCAC
>NZ_LJRO01000060.1 GCF_001401155.1 Pseudomonas tremae | reverse complement strand
AGGTGTGGGACGGGCCCTTGAGATTGCAGCCCGAAGAAGTGCTGGAAGCGCGCTTCATGCCCATCGCCGACGTTCTGCATCAGGCTGAAAAAATCCCTTACTGCCCGGACTCGCTCGCGGCGCTGAAACGCTACCTGCAGCAGATAGAGAATGCTCAGTAAGCCAGTGTTCAGAAATTGGCGTATCCAGCCCCTTAGCAACCGGTCTGTTTGCCGTTACACTGCG
>NZ_LJRO01000413.1 GCF_001401155.1 Pseudomonas tremae | reverse complement strand
TTGTTCGGAGAATCCCTAGCTCTTTGTAACCAGTCCGAATGGCCCGGATTTCGGGTGTTCCTTCCACAAATATCAGTGTGCAGACCCAATTGTTACCTTCGGAGATGCCTGCCGCAGGCTCAGGCGGGCATAACCAATTTGCTCTTATAACAGGTGCTGCAACATGGTTGCAAAGTCTGGCGCTGAGGCACCGTCAGTAGGCGCAACGTGCCCATGAACGTTAGCAGCCGGCGCAGCTGTGTTGTGAAGTGGTCACGGCCAACCAGCTGCGCTAGGGGGGAGTGAAAGAATGGCTTCGCCTGTGCGGGAGGATATTTCGACCTGTCCAAAAAAATGATCATTCGAGGTCATCGCTGTGTGGTCCTTGATGGGATCGATAGATAAAACGGAAAAAATCGTACGCCTAGCATGTAGCCTTTCAGGTTGAATCCATAGAAGCTGACCGCGAGGTGTAAGGAAATACCAAAGCTAGGTTTTGTAAGAAAAGTATTGCTGCCTACAACGTAGGCTGCAGGCCAGCGTGATCATGGCTGCGTAGCTCTTGGCCAGCTTGTCGTAGCGAGTGCCGATTCGGTTGTTCTCTTTTAGCCAGCCAAACATCCGCTCAATTATGTTGCGCTGCCGATACTTTGGACGATCAAAGAGTCGGGGCAAGCCAGGCCGGGTTTGCGTGGCATGGCGCGTGGCGGGATCACAGGCTGCATTCGATAACGGTCGCAGTAGTAACGCAGGTGTTCTGCACCATAGCCTTTGTCAGCCAGTAACCATCTACTGCGCTTTCGTGGTCGCCCCGGCTTACCGGGAACGCGCACCAGATCCAGCAACGACTGGGCGTGGGCGATATCGCTGGCTTGTCCCGGTGAAAACATGAAGCGCAATGGTACGCCATTAGCGTCGTAAACCATATGAATCCTGGTTGTCAGGCCGCCTCGACTGCGCCCCAGAGCATGGTCTAGCGGTTCTTCAGGCCCCCTTTTTCCGGCGCCTGAAGAGGCTCGGGTTGCACGTACCGCCGTGGAGTCGATCATCCAGGTGTTCAGATCGATCAGTCCCTGCTGATTGAGTCGAATGTAATGGTCAACGGATCCCGAACACGACGTTAAGGTTTTCTCGTACTGAGCGGGCGCCAGTCCATCATTGAACTGGTGTGGCCGAACCCGGTTGTAGCGATGCATCAGATAATGACTAATATCCCCTTGTGCCTCTTGGGCCGTCATGTAGCCCACGGCGGGTATCCACTCGGTTTTCAAGCTGCGGAATACACGCGCCATCGGCGAGTTGTCGTAGCAATTACCTCGGCGACTCATGCTCTGGCGCACGCGATATCGCCAAAGCCGCTTGCGAAACTGTCGGCTACCGTATTGGGCGCCCTGGTCCGAATGAAACAGCAGGCCCTGAGGCTTGCCGCGTTGCTCATAAGCCATGTCCAGCGCCTTGATCACCAAGTCCGTATCCGATTTTTTTGAAAACGCCCAGCCCAGCACCCGACGCGCATAAAGATCCATAACCACCGCCAGGTAATGCCATTTTCCTTGCGCCCAGATGTAGGTGATGTCGCCACACCAGACCTGATTGGGCGCGGTTACATCGAACTCCCGATTCAAAATGTTCGGAATGTCAGGTCGCTCCACTGTTGCTTTTTTGTAATCATGCGAACCCGGTTGCTTGCTGATTAATCCCAGTTCCCGCATCAGGCCACGCACCTTGAACCGACCGATTTGCTCGCTATCTTCCTGCATCAACGACACAATACTGCGGCTGCCAGCAGCGCTTCGACTTTGTGTAAACAGCTCATTGAACCGCCCGCGTAGCCGCACCAGTTCGGAGTTGGTGGACCGGCGTCGCAAGCAATGGTCGTAGTAGCATGAGCGAGGTATCTCGAACACTTCGCACGGCAACTCGATCGGCTCATGGCACTGAGCTGATCGATCAGCGCATGCGCTCGTGCTCTTCCGACATCAAGAGCGCGTTGGCCATTTTTAAAATGGATTTCTCCCGCTCAAGGCGAGCGATCCGGGCTTCCTGCTCTTGAATTTTCTGCTGCTCGGGCGTCAGGGCTTTGCTCTGGGGCGTTACGCCATTGCGCTCCTGCTGGAGCTGGCTCACCCAGCGACGCAGCGCAGATTCCACCACCCCGAGCGAGCGGGCGGCTTCGATATGGCTATAGCCTTGATCGAGCACGAGGCCTGCGGCCTCGCGCTTGAATTCAGTGGAGAAGGTACGGCGTTGTTTTGTCCTCAGACACCTCTATCTGGCGACATTCTTGCCTAAGTGAGTGTCCGGAATCATTAGACCAGTACAAATATTGCGCAGTGCTGGCTTCGGCAAACAGTCGGTTTTGACCCTGCTAACGGCGACTGCCGTCGCCTACCTGATGTCGAGCCTAGGGGCTGTACGAAAAGTGGCTGCGGTTATGCTGCGTTAAAAACAGGCTCGGATGCGAGTCCAATCGGAATGCTCATTTACAACACGTAGAGTCGAACGCCACCCCGGCCGTTCCTCGCCTGTTTTTGCCTTGCCTGACCTTCGCGCGCCGACTTTTCGTACAGAACCTAGTAGCGGCATGTCTGGGTTTATTACGTCCACTGAGTCACCCATCAGACCTTTCAGGTGACATCAGCAATATCGGCCGAACTGTCTTGCCTGCGATGGCGCCGTTCTGCTCTCAGGAGCTGGCCGCTATGGGTGTTATCGGCAGTGTCATTCAGGTTGCTCTTTGTGTCGAGTTCGCCTTGTCCGGTGCGCTGATCCGGAGACTGGTGCAGAACCTCTGTGCACACTGCTCGCTTTTCGCAAGCCATAACGACAACGTAGGGGTTGTTGATCGGATACGGCGCAGTCACCTCGATGTTACTGATTCTGCTGGTTGAGCCATTAGCCGACCTGTCCCATGTTGTCCCTGTGGAACTATTTTTTGGGCAGCCAGCGCTGACTTAACGGCGTACCATCGTGCGCTCCAGAATTCAGCGCGTGCAAGTAAGCCTCATAAGCAGTCCTGACCGACGCCGGGACACCTAGGACCGGGGGGCGTAACGACACCAGTGGTTGAGCTCCTTTGTCCATCATTTCGCCTGCTACCTTCTCAATAAAACGCTGACTATTAAGGTGACGCAAAGTTACTACTTCATCGATAAATGCACTGGCTTCAGCGTTACCTATATTCGGATATCTTGCTGCAATGCCGGCACGGAGCATAGTTCGATTATCGGTGGTAAAGTTATTTTCGCCGTTAGCCACATATGCTGGCATAAGTCCCGACAATGCTGCAGCGGAGGCCTTGATCGTGCCTAACTGTGGTGACACGATGACCGATGCAACCTCGGTTAAGGTTTGATTTTTTACCTCTGCGGCAACCCCGTCCAGGTTGCCCTTTTGTTCGTTGGTTTGCCGCTGGAAGTAGTCTCGGGCCGCCAGATAGTTTTCTACTTGATTCTGCAGTACCTGTTTATCTGGCGGTTGACCGCTATCTAACTGCCAGGTTTTTAGATATGTCTGGATCTGTACTGATGGCGCACCTTCTAACAGCATTTGTGATAGCTTTTCTGTTTGCTTTTCGGGGAGCCTGGTCATTTCCTCAAGTATACGATCCAACGCGTGGTCCTTATAGCTATGCTGAACATTAGTGGCCAGCTGAGCAACTGCCGCCCCGACAATAATTAAACCATTATCGCTATTGGAGCCGCGACTTTGCAAGCCTATTACTGTCTTGAAAGGCTGGTCGCTATAGACTTGATCGTAGTCATATATAGGTTCTAGGTGGTCAAGAAGACTGCCTAGTATGGCCGCTGCGCTACCCGGCTTATGAATATCTTGACCCATGGCGTACACATAATAGTCCGCATCTAGCACCTTCTTTGGCTCCCGTGAGTCTTGTCCTAGCGAACTGTAATGTAGTCGCAATGCGAAACCATTCTCTAGTTTTGTTGGGCGAATATCTAATTTGTCAACTTTATGTATAGCGCTTTTGGCCAGCTCTGGCGCGAATTTTAGTTGATTGCCATCCAGCAATACCGGATTCGTACTGCGGGTAAACCAAACCGCATTTGCCCCAAGCTCCCCGGCACGTTCAGCTGCATCAATGCCTGCATTTGGTCCATGTATCACCACCGTTTTTCCAGCAAACGTCTGGGGAGAGGCATCACTCGCTCGCATAAACTCATCCAGGTCCAGCACCTTGCCACGCAAGGCTTTCTGCTCATGCAATTTGATGTTGTCCAGTCGTTTTTCTGCTTGAGTGTGTGATGTAACGCTGTTCCAGATACTGGTATGGGGTCCGGCACCAGTCCCCAGTACAATCTGTCGGCTTTGCAAAATCTGGCCATTGTCCAGATTTATTCGAAAACAACCGTCATCCAATCGCGAAATGCCTGTTACCTGTGCTTTCAAATGTTCTGCGCCTAACTCCACTGTTCGCGTCAACTGTCTTCGGTTACTCGCAGAAAATTCGGCACGAGCAGCATAGTTAGGATCATATTTTGGAACCTGTTGGTCCCATTGGCTTATAATTTCAGTCTGGTGGTTAATATAACCTTTCCCACGAACATTCTCGGCCCAAGAGTCGTCCTTGCCTACAATACTGACTTTTCCTAAAAACGGCGTTGTTACCCCGCTATCGGCAAAGCGACCATTAAGCTCATTGAGTAGGTAGGCAACACTACTACCCACTCCGATGAATGTAAGTTCACGGACACGATGCGGATCCAGCCGACTTTTGGTATTGCTGATAGTCTGGCTAGTTGCGGAAGTTGGTAGGCTAGAATCCACAGCAGTGGGTCGCATGTGATGCAAGCTGTGCCCGATAAGCATTGTGTGGTGCTCTCTCTAAAATCAGTTAGGAAGCATTAAGATCTAATACGAGCTTGCAATACCTGCCCGTTTTTGTACTACTATGGAAATTCTCGGTTCAAATTTTCCTTCGCATTGGCCGCGGCTTGCGGCGATTATGTAACAGCACGTCAACTTGGGTAGGCACGGTACGAGTGGTAGCAATATGTTTTGCAACCGCAGTTTTGGAGCTTTCAATAGCGATCGCCCCTAGGTCAACGTCTTATCCGGCGTTATCGTTTGCCAGGCGGTATCGCTGAGACTGTTTTGGTGACGCAAATAGCTTCTCGTGGTTTCAACTTGGGAATAGTGACGTCTCTTTTCTCTTTCAGCTTCCCCCCCCCCCTTCCTTAATTTGCCCCTGATCGAGTTTCAACTCATCAGAAGTTTGAGGGGTAATAAGCTGATCTGCCAGTCCCGCCACGGACGCGATTAGTCACGGATATTACCTCTAAATGGTAGTGATTTTCGCTATGAATTTGCCTTTAGACCCTTAGTCATTCAATGACATATTCTCTTTCTTTACGCCACTGTCAGTCTGTGGCGCTATGCAAGAAAAAGGTTCCTGAAAGAGGCTAGCTTTTGCTGGAAAAAAACAGGTGGGCCGGGCAGGAAAATCACTTTGCCTTGGCCGACGCGGCGCAAATTGCTCATCCAAGCCCAAAACAAACGCCACCGGCGCTTATGAATAATGACAGGGCCAGCCTTGCGTTCGGTCACTTTGCTATCAACGTGTTTGGACTGTGCCGCAAAAAAACCGGTGCTTCAATCTGGATACATAAATTCCCAGCGCCTTCTGAAATGCATATGACTTGGATCGTAAGCGGCCGGCGAATACACCTTCAAACCCCCAGCATTAATGACGATGGTGTCCACTTTGAAATACGTGGACACCATAGCCCTTATTGCCAGGTTCACCATGCGTCAACGCACAACTTATCCCAAGCTCTTCAAGTCTCAAATCGTCCAAGAATGCCCGACTTTATAAGGATTTTAGCAAGAATTGATTCATGATCTGTAGTACGTCGTAATGATGGTCCTTAATAAAGAAATGGCCGCCGTCGAATGCTTGGAAGGTGGTTTCACCAGAGGTTACGTCGCGCCAACCCTGGGCCACGTCGGGACCATGGGTGGAGTCTTGGCGACCGCTCAAAATCAAGAGGGGGATCGGCAGGCGGGGTTGCGGCTGCCAGCGATAGCTACGAACTAGGGTCAGGTCTGCCTTGATGGTCGGGAGGAAGAAACTCATCAGTGCCCGGTTGCTCAGGACAACTTCGGGCGTACCGCCGTAGGCGCGGATAAGGGCAATTGTATCATCGTCGGAAAGTGCTGGCTGCGCTACCGGTTCGAAGTAGGCGGGGGCTTTGCAGCCAGACAGGATCAAGCCGCGTGGCAAGGGTAGCTGTCGCTCTGCCAAGGCTCGGCATATCAGGAAGGACAGCAGGGCCCCGAAGCTATGGCCGAAGAAAGCGAAGGGTTTCTGGCAGTCGGCGAAAAGCGGCACCAGCGCCTGGACGAATTCCTGGACGTCGGCATAGGACGTTGCGGGGCAACTCCCTCGGCCTGGCAGTTCCAAGGTGATCCACTCGATGGAGGCATCGAGCCGGCTCGCCCAGCCTAAGTAGGCCTGGGCGTCGCCACCGGCATAGGGAAAGGCATAGAGGGTGCGCGGTCGTTGCTCGCGGCTGGCCCGTACCAGCCAGGGGTGGTCATTGGTTGAGGACATGGCTAGGTCTCAGAGCAATAGGGAGTAGGAGGTCGCGCGTCGAGCCGGCAACCGTTCAACAACCGACCCCTAGGCCGGGTCGCTCGGCCTTGACCAGCACGGCGGCATTGCCTACGACTTCTCCACTCAGTAGCGCCTGATGCGCCCTAGGTGTCTCCTCGAAGCGATAGAGGGTGTTCAGGGTCGGCACTACCCGGCGTTGTTCGACTAGTTGCAGGAATTCCTGGCACTCGCGGATGTTGGCGTAGTGGGAGCCCTGGATGCGCTTCTGGTGCATCCACAGGTGGCGGACATCGAAGTCGCAGTTGTAGCCGGACGTGCCACCCACGATGACCACCATGCCGGAGCGGTCGCAGATCTGCAGCGAGGTGGGGAAGGTGGCTTGGCCGGAGTGCTCGATCACCACTTTGGGCAGCTCCTTTTTCCCCAGCGTCATGAAGAAGTCGCGACGGAAACTCGCGAAGCTTTTGGTCCAGGCGCTGTGAGCGTCGGAGTTCAAGTCCGGCAGACGTCCCAGGTGCGGATAGTCGGTTCTGAGCAAGTACCCCACGGCGCCGAGTTCGCAGGCGTAGCGGCCCCTGTCTGGACTGGACACCACGGCCACCGGCAGCCCCCCGAGCGCGCGGGTCAACTGGATAGACATAGAGCCCAGGCCACCTGCCGCGCCCCAGATCAGGACTGCGTCTCCAGGCTTGACGGTATTGGGTGCCCAATGCGTGAGCTGCTTGTAGGCGGTCGGACCATTGAGCATCAGGGTGGCACTTTCCTCCCAGCTCAGGAACTTTGGTTTTGGGAAGCATTGGTAGTCTTCGACGAGGGTGTATTCGGCGAAGGAGCCGTAGCTGGTCTCGTAGCCGTAGATTTCCTGGTTGCTGCAGAACATGGGGTCGGGGGCGACGCGCGATTCGATGGCCGTGGCGTCGTAGACCGAGCAGGACACCACCACGGTATCGCCCACCTTGACGTGGGTGACAGCGTCGCCCACGGCTTTCACGTAACCGGAGGCTTCCGAGCCTCCGATGTGGAAGGGTTCGGCGTCACGGTTCCGCTTGCGCCGCGCGGCGATGATGTCCACCGGCTTACCCTGGGCGGCCCAGACGTTGTTGTAGTTGAGTCCGGCTGCCATCACTTCGATGAGGACCTGATGCGGACCCAGGGTGGGGATCTGGACCTGTTCGAGCTGGATGGCCTGCTGCGGTTCGCCATAGCGCTCGGGGCGGATCAGAAAGGCCTGCATGGTTTCAGTCAGTGCTTGATTCATGGGCTTCCTACTGGTTTTTAGGTTGAGAATCGGTAAGGCCGATCTGGGGCTAGTCGAGAGGGAGGCCTCGTTCGGTCGCCCCCCTGGTGGCGACCACGATGCCGGAGGCCGTGGCGCAAGGCGTCCCTCGCGAGTTGGTCAGGACCGCGGAAACGAATGTCAGACCCGGTGCCTGGCGATCGAGCCGTGTCGTGATGTAGCAGGGGAGGTGACGTACCTGGCGCAGCAGCTTCACCGACAACTCGATGACGCCCGCAGGCGTGTGACCGAGGGCGGCATGACCGCCGAGACCAATGGCGGCCTCCAAGGCAGCGCAAAGCACGGCACCATTGATACCAGGCAGGGTCATGTCTCCGAAGGCGCCACCATGGGTCGGGCACGACTCTGCTATGGCTAGGCAGACCCTGTCGGCGCTCAGGGTAACGACGCTCAGGCCCAGGCTCTGGAAGAGTGGCGACCGATCCAGGATATATTGGAAGTTCTCCGAGGTCATGACGCCGCTCCGCTGTAGTCCGCCAGCACCAGGATGAGGTGCTGTGCGGTTTGCTGCACCTCATCGCTGAGCAGGGCGAAGTGCCGTCCAGACGTCTTCACCACCTGCGTCAGGCGTGGCCAAAGTTGCGGCCAGGTGTCGCTGGCGCCCGCTGCGGAGGCCTGCTCCGCCTGCAGCAGCAGGACCGGAGCCTCCAGCGGCAGGGGGCTCCAGCGGCCAAAGAGCTCCAGGTAATAGGCCATGGCGCTCAGGCCGTCGTCGTCGGTCGACCAGAAGTCGCTGCGGCTTTCCAACCAATCGCTCAGGACTTCCTTAAGGACCGCCGAACGCATGGCGGCCGGCGGGTAGGTGTCGATCAGGCAGAGGGCCGCGGGGTGGATGCCGCGCTGTTGCAGGAGCTCGGCGACTGCATAGGCGACCAGTCCGCCGGTGGAAAAGCCGAGCAGCGTGAAGGGGCGACCGGCAGCGCAGGCTTCGACGGCGTGCGCGAGCGCCACTGCAACAGCTTCGGCGGAGGCCGGCAACGGCCCGTTATCGTAGCCAGGCAGGGGCAAGGTGGCCATGTCATAGTGGCCTTTGAGTTCGCGGCCCAAGCGCTGATAGGTGAGATTGGCCCTTGCGGGCAGAAAGGAGTTCAGGCAGATGAGCAGTGGCCGGTCACGCTCTTGTCGCGACCAGCTGGGCGCGGGCGCGTGCCCTTCGGCGGCATCCGGGGCAAACGTCGGACGTTTGGCCGCGAATTGCGCCAATCGTTCCAGCCCCTGTGCCAGACGCCCCTGCCGCATAGCCTCGCGCAATTCTTCGAAAAGCATGCCCACTGTCGCGATGGTTGGCGCTGGGGCGCGCTCCGGTTGGTCTAGGCAGGCGCTCAGGTGGTCGGCCAAGGCGCTGGGGGTCGGATGGTCGAACACGGCCGTGGACGGCAAGCGGATGCCGGTGGTGGCCGCCAGCCAACTGCCCAACTCGACGGCCGTGAGGGAATCGAAACCTAGGACAAGGAACTCGGTATCCCCAGGTATCGCCGCTGGATCGGGATGCTCGAGCACCTCACCGACCCCTTGGGCAATCACCGCGAGCAGGCGTGTCCGCCGCTCGGTGGGAGCCAGTTTCGCCAACGCTTCGGGGCCTTGGCTTGCCGTCTGCCCGCTGCCTTCGGCGAGCAATTCGCGCAGCAGCGCCAGGGGGCCATGGCGGCGGAGTGCCGGCAGGTCCAGGCGTGCAGGAATCGCGAGGGGCGGCAGGGAGCCGGTCAGCGCCAGATCCACTTGGCTCAGGCCATCCTCCAGGGCGATGGGCAACTGACCTCGGTCGAGCAGTTCCTGGATACCCGCGGCGGCCATTCGTTCACCCATGGCCGAGCGCTCGGCC
>NZ_LJRO01000198.1 GCF_001401155.1 Pseudomonas tremae | reverse complement strand
CCTCCTTAACGGTTTTCCAGACTCGCAGCACGTGCGTAAGGCAGCGCGCTTTCAGTACCTTTCAACGCTGCTTCCTGGGCGTGCTGACGCAGGTAGCCAGGCAGACGTTGATCACCTTGACCAGCACCCTGCAACACGCCGTTGGCCATAGGGCCAGGCGCCTGCTCGGTACTTTCAGTGTAGCCAGCCAGTACGGCAGGGCCTTTCACTTGTGGAACAGTCAGGTTGGCAGGCTGTTGGGTCTGCTGTGCCAGTTGTGCACCGGCGATAGCGTCTTGGTTG
>NZ_LJRO01000257.1 GCF_001401155.1 Pseudomonas tremae | reverse complement strand
ATGTATAGGAATTTCAATAATTCCTATACAGGGTAATCCTCCTAAAAAGGCACCCTCTGCGTGCTGCCAACGTGGCGTCGATGTCGGCAAAAAGCTTTTTTCACCCATCACCCACGCCGAAAAATGGATTGAAAGCGACTTTTCTGTACCTTTTCCAGATTTTGGACGCACCTCTCCCGTATCAGGCCGGCACGTACCTCAATTGCGCGATGCTTTGAGCGTTGTTGATCAAGCCCTGCACCGTCAGGCCGGCGATGGCTGCGGTGTACACCATCCGCGCTCCGCACAGCACGCAGCTGAACGGATCCCGCTGCAAGAACGCTTTGCTCATCTGCGCAAAATACAGTTTTGGCGCTTTGCCACGCCTTTCCATGCGTAGCGCCTCATACACCCGGGGTAGCTGTCGGCCACAGACGCGGTTGGCCAGAAATCCAAAATACCGGATCATCCGAAAGTGCTTTTCGGGGATGTGCTGCACCACCCGGCGCAGCATGTCGGTCTGGCTCAGCGTTTCCTGCTGATAGGTCTTGGTGCGGTGATCCAGGTAGGTGAAGCTCAACGTGGCACCGGAGGTGTAGTGCGCCAGACGACTGCCCGAGATGGGCGGTTTTTTCAGGTAGCGGCCCAGGTAATTGACTGTCTTTCGACCGTTTTTCGTCTTCTTCGACAAGTGGATGTGCCAGTGCTGACCACCGGCGTTGAGCACAAGGTGACGCCAGTCATTTTCGCTCTGCAGATGAGCGTTTTCAGGTGGGACGGTGGTGTGCTCCCACTGACTGAGCAGGTACTGGCGTACATTCCACATCCAGCGCCGACGCAAGGCTGATGGATGAAACGACAGATCTTTCCAGACACCTGCGTCATCGATCCCACCCAAGGTGACCGAGACATGGATGTGTGGGTGCCAGTTAAGTCGCCGGCCGTAGGTGTGGATGGCGCAGAAAACACCCACCTCCACGCCCCGGCGTCGGCCCGCATAGAGCAGGTTGTCGACGGCCAGGCGACACAAGGCATCGAGCCAGTGACGGTTATGAAAGAACAGCGGCCACAGGGTGTCAGGCAATGTGAACACCAGGTGTTGCCAGGTACACTCGGGTAAGCGGTGCTGTTGATTGGCGATCCACTGATCGGTAGCTTTTTTGCCGCAGGATGGACAGGCGCGGCAGCTGCAGGTGTTGCACAGGTATTTGGCGTGCGGGCAGCTGTCGTTGCCGCAGGTGTAGTGTTTGACGCCCAGGATCGAGGTGCCGCAGGCCAGCATTTTGGTGACGGACTCGACTTCGATGTCGCGCAAGCCGCCCTCCTCGAGGAGGTGTGCCCAGCATTGATTGGCGGTGAAGAGGTTTTTGAGCGGTCGAGGTGTGTAGGCTGGACTCATCTGAAGCAGCAGCGGTGGGTAAGCAGGCTTCATGATGATCAATAATGGGCCTCATGACAAAGCTCAAATCCATGTTTCTGCTGCTACGCGATCGCAAGAACGGGCGATTTGCAGCCGCAGGCTGCCCTGTTC
>NZ_LJRO01000042.1 GCF_001401155.1 Pseudomonas tremae | reverse complement strand
GTAGGGTGGTTATATCCTTTATGGGTACCTGCCGAAAAAAAAGCAATCGACTGTGAATTACGTGCGGCGAATACACCAAGGCTGCTGGCAAAGTCTCCATGATGCGGGACAATAATCGCGGTGTATGAAGTATTTGCCAAGCCAGAGATAAGCGAGTTCGTATCTTGTCTCATACGCTCATACACTTAGTCACCTGGGATAAGAACCGTCTGACCACGCGCGTGAAAAACACACACAAGGCACTCACCATTCTTGTCAGGGTAACTGGGTTGACTACGATGCAAATCGAGAGAAGAACCAACCGTCAAAGGAATAAGTGTACCGTCAAAAACCTTGATTTTTTGTTTACACTTTTATCAGAAAAAACCAACTGCTTTGTATTGATCGGCACATAAATGCTGTCTATTTTGCCAGAAAGCGTCGGATCCCATTGCAACAGCCGCCAGTGGTCGAGATCAGGGTGAGACAGGATCATGATGACGCGGTGTAAAGCCTGAACAGCGGTTTTCAAATCGTTTACGAG
>NZ_LJRO01000465.1 GCF_001401155.1 Pseudomonas tremae | reverse complement strand
AGCTGATAGGGGTCGGTTCAGGCTGGGGGCGAAATGACACGCTAAGCCGTTTCGCGATGCCTGCGGACAATTTCAGTGACGGTGTTCTTGCTAATACCAAGATCTCGGGCAATCCATCTGTAACTGCGACCTGCTTCAATCGCTTCGATGACTTTGGGGTAAAGTTTGTCGGATTTCGGGCGCACGCCTACTTGCCGCCCGAGCTTACGCCCTCGGGCACGAGAAGCGGCGAGGCCTGACTTGACTCGTTCACTGATGAGATCGCGCTCGAACTCCGCGATGCCGGATAGAAACGTCGCCAGCATACGACCATGCGGTGACGACAGGTCGAACGCCATACCATTCATAGCAATGACAGACACCTTCCAGCCTTCCAGTTCTCGTAGCGTGTTGAGAAGATCGATCGTTGATCGGCCCCATCGAGACAATTCCGTCACCAGAATGACTTCGATATGTCTCGACTGGGCCAGCGCCATGATCTTACGTCGCTCAGAACGGTCAAGCTTCGCACCTGATCCAGTTTCCTTAAAAATTGCGGTGACCTCAAAACCTGCACGATGGGCAAACGCTGTGAGGTCACGCTCCTGCCGTTCGCATGATTGGTCAGCCGTCGAAACACGGCAATAAATAGCGGCTCGTTGTCCCAATTGAACCTTCGTCGTTTTATGGTGCGGGAAGCCTTGATTTGCATGGGCTGAGTTTTGTACAAAACAGACTATACTTCAACAGGGACAGTAGCGATGCCGAGACGACACATTCTCACCGAGCGACAGCGCTCGGCACTGTTTGATCTGCCCACCGATGAGTTATCGCTGCTTCGGCATTACACACTGGGCGATGACGATCTTGCACATATTCAAGAACGCCGCAGACCCGAGAACAGGTTGGGGTACGCGTTGCAGCTTTGCGCGTTGCGATATCCAGGGCGCACGCTAGCTCCGAGCGAAGTGATTCCGTATGAGATCTTGTCGTTTATCGGGGCTCAGCTTGGAGTCTCGGCCAATGCACTTCTCACCTATGCCGCCCGACGACAGACTCGCCATGAGCATATGGCGGCGTTGCGCGAGAACTATGGGTACAAATCCTTCGCTGGTCGCGGTGCTCGTGATCTGCGCGACTGGCTTTTCGATCAGGCTGAGGAGGCCCGTTCGAACGAAGATCTTGCTCAGCGTCTCGTCTTGCGTTGCCGTGAAAATCTGATGATTTTGCCAGCGATATCTACTATCGAACGACTATGTGCAGACGCGCTGGTCGCCGCGGAACGACGGATAGATACACGAATTGCGCAAAGGCTCGATAGCGCTGCGCGCGAACGGCTTGATGGTCTGCTGACCGAATTGCTCGATGCAAATATCAGCCGTTTCATCTGGCTTCGCCAGTTCGAGGTCGGTAATAACTCCGCTGCTGCAAACCGGCTGCTCGACAAGCTAGAGTTCTTGCGTAGCCTGAGTCTCGATCCGCAGGTACTTGCTGGTGTCCCACCGCACCGTGTAGCTCGTTTGCGCCGGCAGGGCGAGCGCTACTTTACCGATGGCTTGCAGGACATCAGCTCGGATCGGCGCTGGGCAATCATTGCTGTCTGCTCTGTGGAATGGGAGGCTGCGATCGCTGATACTGTGGTCGAGACTCATGACCGGATCGTGGGGAAAACTTGGCGCGAGGCGAAACGGCTAAATGATGAACGAATAGGCGGTTCCAAGGCAGCGGTCACTGATACTCTGCGCGCCTTCACCGCTCTGGGGGCTTCTTTGCTCGAAGCCCATAATGATGGTATGCCGTTGGAAATGGCGATCTCCAAATCGACGCAATGGGGTCAGCTAGAACAACTGGTCGCTACAGGCGCTCAGCTCAGCAATACGCTTGCTGACGATCCATTAGCTCATGTCGGACAAGGGTATCATCGCTTCCGCCGCTATGCGCCGCGTATGTTGCGATGCCTGAAACTCGAGGCTGCATCAGTGGCTCAGCCTTTGATCGCGGCGGCGAAAGCCATAGGGGAAATGCAAGCGTTACCATCGATCGCGAACAATTTCTTACGCCCAAATTCAAAATGGCACCGGCATCTTCGAGCACAAGACCAAGGTGACAACCGTCTCCGTGAAGTGGCAGTCATGTTCCACCTCCGGGATGCCTTTCGATCCGGTGACATCTGGCTAGATCATTCACGCCGCTATGGCGATCTCAAGCAGGTACTCGTGCCATTGGTCACGGCACAGACAAACACCAGGCTGGCCGTTCCACTTGATCCGCAGCTTTGGCTGACGGATCGAAAAGCACGCCTCGCCGATGGACTGAAGCGACTTGCGCGCGCAGCGCGTGACGGCACCATCCCTCATGGCAGCATCGAGGACGGAACGTTACGGATCGACCGACTGACGGCTGATGTTCCGGATAACGCCGAGGAGCTGATACTCGATCTTTATCGCCGGATGCCACCCATTCGAATCACCGACATCTTGCTTGAGGTTGATGCTGCGCTCGGGTTTACCGAAGCCTTTACCCATTTAAGAACAGGGGTTCCATGCAATGACCAGATCGGCCTACTCAATGTATTACTCGCGGAAGGGCTGAACCTTGGGCTGCGTAAGATGGCGGAGGCCACAAATACGCATGATTACTGGCAACTCTCACGCCTTGCCCGTTGGCATGTCGAGAGCGAAGCAATGGACCGGGCTCTGGCGACCGTGGTTGCTGCGCAGGCAAAGCTGCCGATGTCCAGGTTCTGGGGTATTGGTTCAACCGCATCAAGCGATCGTCAGTTCTTTCCTTCAGCCCGGCAGGGAGAGGCCATGAACATGGTTAACGCCAAATATGGAAACGAACCCGGCCTTAAGGCTTACACGCACGTCAATGACCATTTCGCGTTGTTCGCGTCACAAATGATTCCCGCGACAGTCAGCGAGGCTCCATACATACTTGATGGCCTGATGATGAATGAGACTGGTCGGCAGGTTGGAGAGCAATATGCCGATACAGCCGGCTTTACAGATCACCTATTTGGGACCAGCGGCATACTCGGATATCAGCTCGTTCTACGTAT
>NZ_LJRO01000384.1 GCF_001401155.1 Pseudomonas tremae | reverse complement strand
GCCCTGCGCGCAGGGCATCTGGACGTTGCGGCCAATCTGGTGCAGAACCTTTCTGAAGAACAACTGCTGGCCGAGCAGAATGTCGGCATGTTACTGCGTTGGAAAATGGACCTGCCGGATGAGCTGCTGACCAGTACCCCGCGCTTGATCGTCCTTTACGCATGGGCGCTGGGGCTGGCCTGTCAACTGGATGCTGCCGAGGAACTGGCCAATCAACTGAGCCGGTTTCTACCTGCGCCTTCGGCAACTGCTCAAAAATCGATGCTCGCTCAATGGCTGGCCCTCAGCGGTGTCATTGCGCGGGGACGCGGCGACAGTGAGCAGGCCGGACGCTATTGCGCCGAAGCCTTGCTGAGCCTGCCTGAAAAACGTTACGGACAGCGATTGGTCTGTCTTTCGACGTTGGCCAACCTGGCGGTTGCAGAGGGCGACCTGTGGCGAGCGAGGGTGCTGAACCGAGATGCGCTCGAGCTGGCCCAGAGGGTCGCCAATCCGCTGTTCGAAGCCCTGGCGCATTATGACCGCGCCAGAGTCCTGCAGGCCCGGGGCGAGGTACTTCGCGCGCTGGAGGAAGTTCGGCGCGGTCTGCAGCGCCTCAAAGGGCTTTCCACTGTGCGCTTGTATGCCGTGCGTGCACGCCTGACGCTGTATGAAGGCTATTTATCGACACTGCGTCTGCAGGTTAGCGAAGGGCGGGTATTGTTACTGGCCGGGCTGGCCGAAGCGCGTGCCTGTCGAGACATCAGTGTGCTGATAGGGCACTGCGTGATTGCCACAATGGACGGTTGCGATGGCCGGTTTTCCGAAGCGTTCGCCGAACTGGCCGAGGCCGAGCGGCTGATGCACATTTGGGATGTGCCGCCTGTCTACTACCTGGCCATGATCACGCTGGTCAAATGCGAGCTGTGGTTGCTGCAGGGACGTAGTGACTTGGCCGAGGCGTGGCTGCTGCGTCTGACCCAGACCTATAACGGCGGCCTGGGTGTCGCAGCCCCGGAGTGTCATCCGCAGTTGCCGCAACACATTGAACTGCAGCGTTCCGTGCTGGAACGAACGCAGGGCGATAGTGTTACCAGCGAACAGCGCTTGCAGGCACTTGAGCAGCGTGCGCGGTGCGTGGGTGCGCAACTGCTCGAGTTGATCGCCATGACTCAGCAGATCGACCTTTTGCTGGGTCAGTCGCGTCTCGACGAGGCTCGGGGGTTACTGCTGCGCTGCCTGCATGCGGCTGCCGGTGGGGCGCTTTTGCCGTTCAGAACGCTGCTTGGCGAACATGCCCAGTGGCTGCACGAGCAGTTGCTGCAAGCGCCGCCTTGCAAAGTGCGCAATGCGCTGCTGGAAAAATTCCCTGCGTGTTTCATACCGCTGACGCCTGAGCCTGCTCATGGCAGCGACTGCCTCAGCGTGCGTGAACTGGGTGTGCTGCAATTGATTGCAAAAGGTTGCTCGAATCAGGAAATCAGCGAGCAGCTGTTCATTTCCCTGCACACCGTCAAGACTCACGCCAGCCACATCAACAGCAAACTGGGGGTCGAGCGGCGCACACAGGCGGTGGCGCGGGCGAAGATTCTGGGCCTGCTAGGGTAACGGACGGTCGGATCAGCTTGGGCTTCCTGCCCACATTGCATCAATGTTCTTCAGCCCCCAGTCAGCGGGCAACTCGATTTTAACGATCACGTCGTGTTCTGCGGGGTCCTCCAGATCAAGAATCTGTGCCGCAAAAGTCTTGCCGGTATGAGCTGACATGAACACCTTCACGATCGGCTTCAGCAAGGACTGGCCGCTCTGGTCGATCACTATGCCCAGACGTCCGCTTTCCAGTCTCACCAGCGTGCCGACAGGGTAGATACCCACGGTCTTGACGAAGCTTTGAAATACCGCTTCATCAAAGTGGCCTTTCCAGGTGGCCATCTGGCGAATCGAATGGGCAACGCCCCAGCCTTTTTTGTACGGGCGTTCTGAGGTGATGGCGTCATACACATCGCAAACCGCGCCCATACGCGCAAAAATGCTGATCTGATCGCCTTGCAGGCCGTGTGGGTAACCTGTGCCGTCGACTTTTTCATGGTGATGCAGGCACACATCCACCACCGCTTCCGCGACCGGTTGACTGTTGTTGAGGATGCCCACACCCAGTTCCGGGTGAGCCTTGATAAGCTCGAATTCTTCATGGGTCAGTCGCCCGGGTTTGTTGAGCACGTCCGGGTCAATCATCATCTTGCCGACATCGTGCATCAGACCGGCCACGCCCGCCTGACGTATCTGTTCGTCCGGCATGCCCATGCGCCTGGCCAGTGCGACCATCAGCGCGCAAACGGCCACTGAATGCATGTAGGTGTATTCGTCGGCCGTCTTCAGGCGCGACAGGCTGATCAGCGCATGGGGGTGACGCAAGATGGAGCTGGATATTTCTTCGACCAGCAATTGCATGTTTTCTGCGTTCATCGCCTTGCCCATGCGGGCTTCGGTGAACATGTGCATGACCGCGTCTCTTGCCTTTGCGCAGATCATCCGGGCGCGCAGCACCTCCTTGTCGAGGCTGACCGGGTCGGTATCAGACACAAATGTCTCAAGCTCGGAAGAACCGCCGGCGGCAGGTGGCTCGATGACGCGACATTTACCGGTTTCTATCCAGACTTCCTTGGTGCCCGAGGCTTTAATGCGCTTCAACACCTCGGGATCATCGAGCATGACGTCGACCAGACTCGTCCAGAAAGGGTCATTGGTCAATCGACGGCAGAATTTGTGAATGTGCATGCCCAGAACAAGCTGGCTAACGGGAATTTTTTTCAACATGATCAGGGACCCGCGTGCAGAGGCATGAGCGTGCAAGGTGCGACACAGCGTGTATGCAACCGACCGCCGGAGGGTGTGCGCAGTGTGTGCCCGTTATGGATAGACATGATTTCACCTCACCGAGTGCACTGATCATGACGATCTCAAAATGCCAGTATACGGGGCGGTCAGGTAAAAAATCATGTCTATTTACGGCCTGCCGATCACTCCTCGAAAGCTTCACATTCTGCGCAATGTAACGCCACGCGCGCACGTCTCTGAGATGGCATGCTTGCGCAAATGTCCTGGTCTCTGACTGGCGCCCCGATCCCTGATGACCAGCACTTCGCTGCTGCCAATAGGGGCCTGAAAGCCCGTACGGCGGGCGGTTCAGCCGGGGTTAAGGAATTTTTGACAGTTGGCATGCTCTAATCCGGTTACCAGCGTTCGTCAAAACCAGGAGCTCCTGAATGTTTACCTCGCGTCGTTTGATTATTGTTGCCACTGCCGTTGCCATGCTTTCGGGCTGTGCGACATCCAACCCCTATGACAATCAAGGACAGGCGCAAAGCTCCGGTGGCATGAGCAAAACAGCCAAATACGGTGGGCTTGGCGCATTGGCTGGTGCTGTCGCTGGCGCGGCCATCGACCACAACCATCGTGGCAAGGGCGCATTGATCGGCGCCGCTGTTGCGGGCGCTGCTTCCGCAGGTTATGGCTATTACGCAGACAAGCAGGAAGCTGCATTGCGTGAGAGCATGGCCAATACCGGGGTAGAGGTGCAGCGTCAGGGTGACCAGATCAAGCTGATCATGCCGGGTAATATCACTTTCGCGACCGACTCTTCGGCGATTGCCAGCAGCTTCTACTCGCCGTTGAACAACCTGGCGAGCTCGCTGAAGCAGTTCAACCAGAACAACATTGAAATTGTCGGCTACACCGACAGCACCGGTAGCCGTCAGCACAACATGGACCTGTCACAGCAACGTGCCCAGAGCGTGGCTACCTACCTGACATCCCAAGGCGTCGATCAAACTCACCTTTCAGTGCGCGGTGCAGGGCCTGATCAACCGATCGCCAGCAACGCCGACGTCAACGGCCGCGCCCAGAACCGCCGCGTAGAAGTCAACCTCAAGCCGATCCCTGGCCAGCAGTACTGACACGCGCCGCTGCGTTCGCCTCAGAGCGGACGCAGCGCCTCTGTAATTGCAGCCTCTCGCGGAGCACGGGCCGGTTCAGGCCTACACTCAGGGGGCGGAGTGCTCTTGGTGACGCTCTACGTCACACGTCTGCGCCGCGATGCTCTGGGTACTGCTCGTGCAGCCTGTCCAGCAGTCGGTCTTTTTCTTCCCACAATGCATTGATCCACTGCTGGAATTCCAGACGGTACTCGCCATCCTGGTCGTAGTTTTTGCCTAGAAACTCCTGCGGAATTTTGATTTCTTCGAAGTGGGCGACGACTTCCTTCACGTTGCCGCACAGCAGATCCCAGTAACCGGGTTGTCCGCCGGGGTAGTGGATGGTCACGTTGATGATCGATGCCAGCTGTTCGCCCATCGCATCAAGCACAAAGGCAATGCCGCCAGCCTTCGGTTTCAGCAGATGACGGAAGGGCGATTGTTGCTGCGCGTGTTTGCCGGCTGTAAAGCGTGTGCCCTCTGCAAAGTTGAAAATCCCTACCGGGTTATGACGAAACTTCGCGCAGGTGCGGCGGGTGGTTTCCAGGTCTTTGCCTTTCTTTTCCGGGTGCTTGGCCAGATACGCTTTGGAGTAGCGCTTCATGAACGGAAAACCCAGGGCCCACCATGCCAGGCCAATCACCGGCACCCAGATCAGTTCCTGTTTGAGGAAGAATTTCAATGGGCGGATGCGCCGGTTGAGTACGTACTGCAACACCATGATATCCACCCAGCTCTGATGGTTGCTGGTGACCAGATACGAGTGCTGGTAATCCAGCCCTTCCAGGCCGCTCAGGTGCCAGCGGGTGTGGCAAAGCAGTCTGATCCAGGCATTGTTGGTGCCGATCCAGGTTTCATGGATGTGGCTCATCAACCAGTCGGTGAAACGCTGGGCGGCGGAGAAGGGCAGGCAGAGCTTGAAGATGGCGACCACGAACAGCACCGAACAACAGACGATGGTGTTCAGCGCCAACAGCAGCGAAGCAATGACGCCGCGCAGTGGGGCAGGCAGGAAATCCATGACAGGCAGTGCTCCGGAAGTTGTCGAGCGCCGCAGGCTGTCCTGCGGCATCTCGGTGTGTATCAGGAAAGTGTGTCGGCCTGTATGGCCGTCAGTGCGATGGTGTAGACGATGTCATCAACCTGCGCGCCGCGGGGCAGGTCGTTCACCGGTTTGCGCAGCCCCTGCAGCATCGGCCCAAGGCTTACGCAGTCGGCACTGCGCTGAACCGCCTTGTACGTTGTGTTGCCGGTATTCAGATCCGGGAACACGAAGACATTCGCGCGTCCTGCCACCGGGCTGTCCGGCGCCAGTTGCCGGGCGACGTCTTCATTGGCTGCGGCATCATACTGCAGAGGCCCGTCGATCAGTAGATCACGGCGGGTTTCCCGTGCCAGCTGAGTCGCTTCACGGACCTTCTCGACCTCTTCACCGCTGGCCGAGTTGCCGCTGGAGTAGCTGATCATCGCCACGCGCGGCGAGATGCCGAACGCGGTCGCCGAGTCGGCACTTTGCAGGGCAATTTCGGCCAGCTCGCTGGCACTCGGGTGCGGGTTCATGATGCAGTCGCCATACATCAGCACCTGCTCGGGAAACAGCATGAAGAACACCGAGGAAACCAGCGTGCAGCCCGGTGCGGTCTTGATCAGTTGCAGGGCCGGGCGGATGGTGTTTGCGGTGGAATGAACAACGCCTGACACCAGCCCGTCGACCTCGTCGAGCGCGAGCATCACTGTGCCTATCACCACCGGGTCTTCAAGCTGTTGCTCGGCCATCGGCGCGTTCAGGCTCTTGCTCTTGCGCAGTTCCACCATCGGCGCCACATAGCGCTCGCGAATCACCTCGGGGTCCAGAATCTCGAGCCCTGGCGGCAACTCGATACCGTGCGCCCTGGCCACCGCCTGCACTTCCTCGGGCCTGGCCAGCAACACGCAACGAGCGATACCGCGGGCCTGACAGATTGCTGCAGCCTGAATGGTCAGCGGTTCGTTGCCTTCCGGCAGGACGATGCGCTTGTTGGCCGTCTGTGCGCGCTGGATCAACTGATAGCGAAACACAGCAGGCGACAGCCTCAGCTCGCGCGGGGTGCCGCAACGCTGGTGCAGCCAGCCGGCATCCAGATGGCTGGCGACGAAATCGGTGATGTTTTCCGCGCGTTCGCGGTCATCGATAGGGATTTCCTTGTTCAACTGATTGAGGCGGTTCGCCGTGTCATATGAGCCGGTGCTGACAGACAGCACCGGCAGACCGGCCTGGAGCGCGCCCCGACACAGTTCCAGGATGCGCGGGTCGGGCAGGGTATCGCTGGTCAGCAGCAGGCCCGCCAGCGGGACACCGTTGATGGCCGCCAGACTCACGGCCAGAATGATGTCGTCGCGGTCGCCCGGCGTGACCACAAGCACACCTGGCTTAAGCAGCGGGACGGTATTGAGCACGGTGCGCGCGCAGATAATGATTCTGGACATGCGTCGCTGGTCGTAGTCACCCGCGTTCAGTACCTGCGCGCCGAGCAGTTCGGCCACGTCGCGGGTGCGCGGTGCATTCAGTTCGGCGCGATAGGGGATGCAGCCCAGCAGCCGGAAATCGCCATTACGCAGCAGCGGCGAGTGGTCTTTCAGGCGCGCGGCGAAAACTGCCATGCTCTCGTCCGTGCGGACTTTGTTGAGGATCACGCCAAGCACCTTCGGGTCCTTGGGACCACCAAACAGCTGGGCCTGCAGTTCGACCCGCCCCGAAAGCTCGGTCAGCACTTCGTTTTCCGGTGCCGAAACCAGAATGACTTCGGCATCCAGGCTCTTGGCCAGGTGCAGGTTGACCCGAGCGGCGTAACTGGCGCTGCGAGTCGGCACCATGCCTTCGACGACCAGCACATCCTTGCCGACAGCTGCCTGTTGATAAAGATTGATTATTTCTTCGAGTAGCTCGTCCAGTTGACCGTCACCCAGCATGCGCTCGACATGCGACAGTGCCAGAGGCTTGGGCGGCTTGAGCCCATGCGTTCGGGCCATCAGTTCGGTCGAGCGCTCTGGCCCCAAGTCACCGGGGTGCGGTTGGGCAATCGGTTTGAAAAAGCCCACTTTCAGGCCTGCGCGCTCCAGGGTGCGCACCAGGCCGAGGCTGATGGAGGTCAACCCCACACCAAAATCCGTGGGGGCGATAAAAAACGTCTGCATACGGGCTTCTCGATTGGGCAGTGCAAGGGGCGCAGCAGATATGGAACAGCGGCTGGCCAAAAAAGTCTGGAAATCGTCTGGTGCGAATTCTCGTCGGCAAGATTATCGTTATCTGCGGCATTCGCACACTGCCGCATCGCAAGGCCTGCCAGTCACCTGTCGCTGCGCACCGGGTACTGGATCGGAGCAGGCACCTGCCAGCGTTGCGACTGAAGTTGGCGCTGCATATGGCAGCAGGACAGTAGCGCATTTCAGCAGGCTTGCTCGTCCTGTCTCCAATCGAAAACAGTTGAACTTTCCAATCCGGGCCGTCCGTCAGAGTTGCGTTCGCTTTCGGGCGATGGCTTGGTTAAACTTGATCATTCTTCAATCTTAAGCAAAAGGTCTTGTCCCCATGCCGATCGCCGCCAATAAGGCTGTCTCCATTGACTATACCCTGACCAACGACGCTGGTGAGGTCATCGACAGCTCTGCCGGTGGTGCGCCGCTGGTTTACCTGCAAGGTGCAGGCAACATCATCCCGGGCCTCGAAAAAGCCCTTGAAGGCAAGGACGTCGGTGACGAACTGAAAGTTGCCGTCGAACCAGAAGATGCCTACGGTGAATATTCCGCCGAACTGGTCAGCACCCTGAGCAGCAGCATGTTCGAAGGTGTCGACAAACTGGAAGTCGGCATGCAGTTCCATGCATCGGCACCCGATGGCCAGATGCAGATCGTGACCATTCGTGATCTGGACGGTGATGATGTTACCGTTGACGGCAACCACCCGCTCGCTGGTCAGCGCCTGAACTTCGACGTGAAGGTCGTGGCCATTCGCGACGCCAGTGAAGAAGAAATGGCTCATGGCCACGTTCACGGTGAAGGCGGCCATCAGCACTGATTTTTGCTGTCAGGCTCAGGTCACTGAAAAGGCGCCCTGGCTGTTCTGCGATGACGATTTCGTTACGCGTTCGGCCAGGGTGCCTTTTAAAGTTGTGGCCGAGGGCTACTTGTTTCAAAAGAGGTTCTCATGAGTGCTTTTCACGACATCAAATTGAAGGCGCTGGGTGGTCAGGAACTGCCACTGGCTGATTTCAAGAACAAAGTTGTTCTGGTGGTCAACGTTGCCTCCAAATGCGGGCTTACACCTCAGTACGCGGCGCTTGAAAACCTGTATCAGCAGTACAAGGACAAGGGGCTGGTGATATTGGGGCTGCCCTGCAACCAGTTCGCCGGACAGGAACCGGGTACCGAGCAGGCAATTGCCGAATTCTGCCAGCTCAACTATGGCGTGACCTTCCCGTTGGGCGAAAAGCTCGAAGTCAACGGGCCAAATCGGCATTCGCTTTACCGTTTGCTGGCAGGCGAGGGGGCCGAATTTCCAGGGGATATCACCTGGAACTTCGAAAAGTTTCTGGTTGGCAAGAATGGTGGTGTCAGCGCACGTTTCTCGCCACGCACACCACCAGACGATGCTGCCGTGATCCAGGCGATCGAAAAGGCCTTGGCGCACAGCTGAATACCTGGTCGGGAAGGCAATCCTGCTCGCCCGACTGACCTACTCATACCGGTCATACCGGCTTCTGAACCAAAATCATCTAAATCAATAGTACTGGGCCACTGCATACGCCCAGCGATACCCTGCGCGTCTTACTCTGGCGCGTTCCGCTGGTAGTCATAGACTCTTTTCCCCTTGGAGTTCCGCATGTCGGCAGAAGCCTTGTTCACACCTTTTCGTCTGGGCAGTCTTGAGTTGTCTTCAAGGGTGGTGATGGCGCCGATGACCCGGTCGTTCTCGCCGGGGCATGTGCCCAATTCCGATGTGGTCGAATACTACCGGCGTCGAGCGGCGGCAGGGGTTGGCCTGATCGTGACCGAAGGCACGACGATCAATCACAAGGCTTCCAACGGCTACCCGAACGTTCCGCAGTTTTTCGGTGAGGCGCCCTTGGCCGGCTGGAAAAAAGTGGTCGACGCTGTCCATGCCGAGGGCGGCAAGATCGTACCGCAGCTCTGGCATGTGGGCGCGGTTCGTCGTCTCGGCACAGAGCCGGATGGCAGCGTGCCTGCTTATGGACCGATGGAGAAAATCAAGGACGGTCAGGTACTGGTGCATGGCATGAGCAAACAGGACATCGATGAAGTTGTCTCTGCTTTCGCCCAGGCGGCAGCCGATGCCAAGGCTATTGGCATGGATGGTGTGGAGATCCATGGCGCTCATGGTTATCTGGTTGATCAGTTCTTCTGGGAGGGCAGCAATCAGCGCGCTGATGAGTACGGCGGCAGCCTGGGCGACCGTTCGCGTTTCGCCATCGAGCTGATCAAGGCCGTGCGCGCGGCTGTAGGGCCTGATTATCCGATCATCTTCCGTTTCTCACAGTGGAAGCAGCAGGACTACACCGCGCGTCTGGTGCAGACACCTGAAGCGTTGGGCGAATTTCTTCAGCCATTGTCTGAGGCAGGCGTGGATATCTTCCATTGTTCTACCCGACGTTTCTGGGAGCCTGAATTCGAAGGCTCCGAATTGAATCTGGCAGGCTGGACACGCAAGCTGACCGGCAAGCCGACCATCACCGTTGGTAGCGTAGGGCTGGATGGCGAATTTCTGCAGTTTATGGTCAACACTGACAAGGTCGCCCAGCCAGCCAGTCTCGAAAACCTGCTTGAGCGGCTGGGCAACGACGAGTTCGACCTGGTGGCGGTAGGGCGGGCGCTGCTGGTCGACCCGGACTGGGCCGTCAAAGTCCGCGACGGGCGTGAGCAGGACATTCTGCCGTTCAGTCGAGAGGCACTGACGACACTGGTCTGATACTTTTCCCGCGCACCGGTCTGATCTCTTTGGTATTTGCGCTTGGGCATGCCTCGCGCAATTGTCGTTCGAACTGATCGATGATAGCCGTCCAGCCTTGGCGGCTAGCATGCTGCCGTGCATTCAGGCGCACTCGGCGCAGGGTTTCGCTGTCTTCAAGCATCCAGCGGGCGGCGTCTATGAATGCGGCCTCGTCGCCCGGCATCGCCAACGCGCCGTTATGCCCATGACGAATGTGCTGCCCGGCAGCCGCTTCGTCATAAGCCACGACACCCAGCCCTGACGCCAGCGCTTCGAGCACCACATTGCCGAACGTTTCGGTCAGGCTCGGAAACAGAAACATATCACCCGAGGCATAGTGCGTCGCCAATACTTCTGCGCGTTGAGTCCCGCAGAAAATCGCGTCGGGTATCTGTTGTTCGAGCTGGGCACGCTGTGGTCCATCGCCGACCACGATCAGCTTGAGAGTGCGCTGCGGGTAGCTTTCCTTGAGCGCTTCGAAGCTGGCCTTGAGCAAGCCCAGGTTCTTTTCCGGCGCAAGACGCCCGACATGCAGGACTCCCACATCGTTCGCTTGCAGCCCCCAACTGTCGCGCAGCGTCTGCGAACGCCTCGACGGGCTGAACAGCTGGCTGTCCACGCCGCGAGATAACAGCTCTATCCGCTCGAAGCCGCGACGCTCAAGCTCGACTTTCTGGCTGATACTCGGCACCAGCGTGACGCGCGAACGGTTGTGGAACCAGCGAAGGTAGTGCGTCAGCAGGCGGGTTATGAAACCCATGCCGTACTGTTGAGTGTATTGCGGGAAGTTGGTGTGAAAACCGCTGATTACCGCAATCCCCAGACGCCGCGCAGCCCTCAGCGCCGATAGCCCCAGCGGGCCTTCAGTGGCGATATACAACACGTCAGGCCGACGCCGCTGCCAGCGCCGCAAGAGCTTGTGCATCGAAGACTGACCCCATTGCAGCCCTGGGTAGCCGGGTATCGGCCAGCCCCGGCACAACATCAGGTCGTCGGCCGCGCCAGAAAGAAGCTCTTCACTCTGGCGTGGGCGAACCAGCTCGACCCGGTGCCCGCGCAACCGCAACCCGTCACAAAGCCGCCCCAGTGTATTGGCAACGCCGTTGATCTCGGGAGTGAAGGTTTCAGTGATAAGGGTGACATTAAGAAATTGGCTCATGAGAGCAGTTTCGGCTGGTTATATTTCGGTTATGTGGCGGTTGTGTGATGGATTGGTGATGGGGCGTTGGCAAGAGGGTTAAGCTGGTTTAAAACTGCGCTGAATAGCTAACAGGGAAAAATAGTGGCTGTAAATGGCTTTCTATAAAGTCCACGATTGGTTTTGGTGGTGTCCTACAAATATTTAAATGCTTTCCTAAAGGTATGTAGTTCGCTTGAACAGGTGTTGATATTATCCGTCTCCCTAGTAATGTCTGGTCATCGAACTTTGTGGTTCGTTACTTTCGAACTGGAAAGACTGATTTTTCAGTTGCTCTTGCGTACCAAAAAAATTGGGAAAATAAAATAAAATTCAACACTAAAAAGTTGGAGCGGGTTCGTTCGGCCTCAGGAATGGCTTTGGCGCTTTTAGCCTGTTCAAATCTTGCATTGGCTGGGAACTATCAATCATCGGTCGCTCTGCCGGTTATTCATTCAAAGGGCTACCTTCACACTGCCGAGCTGCCAGTGAGCAGGCATGCGCCTGCGGCGGCAGCGATCAAAAATGTCAGTTGGAACTGGAACGTGGCGGGTTGGCCTCAGCGGCTTGAGGTCCATTTGTGTCAAGGGGACAGCTTGTGCTTGAACGTCTCACGCCAGCGAACGGGCTCCACAGCGTTTTTCGATAATCAGTTGGCAAGTCGCAAGTTTTATTACACGATGAAGATTGGAAATGCAGGAAGGGTCCCTGTAGCTGGACAACAAGGACGAATCACTGTCGATTGGTGATTCTTCAAAGTTGCCCTCCCCTCAGGAGGGGAGGGCACTCATGCTACCAATTTGCCATGTCTCGGAATGCTTCAGGAAGAGCGTCATTAAAGTTTAATATTTTCTCAAGAATTTTAGCAGCAGGCGTACCTTTCAAGTATTCCTCTTCATAAAGAGTTGTTCTCTCTCTCTGCATCCAGCGCTCTGTTTTCTGGAAGTAAGCGCTTGACTCGGGTGTCACGATTTCTCCAGTGGCACAGTAACGAATGACAGGATAATCAGATAGATCCACACCTTCACCATTCAATGAGTTGTGAGCATATTGCTTGGCAAGGAAGCTTGCTTCATTTGGGTTGTTTTCAGCTTGTGCCATCAGTTTGTGCCTGAGCTCTCCCCCTCGGAAAATTGTCTTTCCGCAATGGGGCGTCTCTTTATCGTGGATGGCTTTTTGGAGCGCGTTAGCGAAGATTCCAGGTGTCGATGTGGTGGTAAGTGATGTTGTTTTTTGGCGTATCCCCAACGGTGTAACATTCAGAAACGGCGTGGGACTACTGCAGGTCATTTCAGCGTTCCTCTTTTGCTTTCCATTGCTGCGGGCATAGGAAAGAAGTCTTTGTCCTCCACAGCGGATCTGCGTTGGCTGATATCCATGGTATTCATGAAGCGAGTCGAGCGCGGCGTCGCTGGCTTGCCGAGTGCTGCGGGATCTGCAACCGAAGATTTTTCCTCTTCCTGAGCGTGTCTATCTCTCAATATCTGAGCAAACCTATCTGATCGCGATTGCGGGATGGTCTCGAGACCGGCAGGTCGGGTGGTGTTGATTGTGTTGATTGTGTTGATTGTGTTGGCTGTTGCAATATTTACGGTGTTTTCCATTGTTCTACAGCTCCTGTTGTTTAGAGGCAATAGAGCAAGCGCAATGCCAATATAGATAATTGGTTGAGTCCTACACACTTGAGTCAAGCGGGAGGGATGCTGATTTAGTTAGCCTACAGAAACGGACTACATAACACTTTTTGAAACGCTGGCAACGTTTGGTCTTTAGCGGCAACAGTTTGCCGGCAGCCATTTATTAGCTTTTGGCTTTGATTGTGAGACTTGGAGTTTTCTTTTGTAGGAAACGTCTTTATGTTTATCTTTTTTGCAGGGTTTCTGTTGGTCTGATAGAGTCGGCCCCTTTTCAGAAGGACATAAAATGTCGGATTTAATGTATGCACCCCCCAAAGCCAGTCTGGATAAGGATGAATCGGACAGTGCCGGCCCAGAGTTTTATGTCGTGTCGTTACAGAAATTTCTCATTCTGTATTTTTTGACATCCGGTTTTTACGCGACTTACTGGTTTTATAAAAACTGGTCGCTGAACAAGAAGTTTTTGGGCAGTAATGTGTGGCCCGTGGCGCGTGTTATGTTCGCCGCTATTTACGCTTTTCCACTGTTTCGTAATGTGGATAGAAGTCTGCGGCGACAGGGGCTTGGTCACATGGCGTACTGGCCGGTTAGCGCTTCGGTGTTGCTTGCCTTGACTATTGCGGGAATCCTGCTGGCGCAGGGTGTGTCAGGGAACTTGCGATTTGAGCTGGTCGGTGGCTGGCTGGTATGGGTCGTTCTGTTGGCCACTGCGCAGACGCTTAATATGATGCTGGTGCAGTCAAAGATAAATCTCGCCGCGCATGATCCGGATGGGAGCAGCAACTCAAGATTGACACTTGCCAATGGATTGTGGATTGTTATCGGATGTGCCATATGGTTGGTCAGTATACCGACCTATCTTTCCGCTTCTACTTTAGGTTAGACAGTTTTGATACCAGAAGAAGTACCGGACAGCTAATCCATTAGCTGTCCGGTGCTCTTTCAGGCGTTGTCGTCACTCGGCCTGTCAATCAGAACGATCAGCCCAGGTCGTTGACCAGTTGGCCGATCAATTCGCCTACCTTGGCCAGATCCGGTGCAGCCAGGCGATGTTCGTCAGCATACGAATAAGCGACGCTGAACAGACCTGCTGTGCGGGTGGAATAAGACGGAGCGTCTTTTTCGAAAACGCGAGCGATTGCTTCGGCAGTCAGGGAATTGGAGCTGATGACAATGCGCTCTTCGGGGTCGTTTACGCCGTTGATGTAAACGTTGTCCGGATTGATCGACCATTCGGCCAGTTCAATTACCAGAAAAGCACGAATCTTTTCTTCGACTGTTGCGTTTTCGGCGGCAAATGCAGCGGGGTTTACCGGGGTGTTCATGATTTAACTTCCTTGTTAAGTTCATGTGTCGCATGTTCTATGGAAGCGAGCTTCACATGAACGGGTTGGTTGAGGCCCTATTTAGCCCCGGTCGCCAGTGCTGTGTGCGGTAAATAGTTATAGCGCATGAATTTTTTTGCCCTTCAGTCAAGCCGGGCGCGCGGTGCACGCCTCGGCAAGTCTGCATTCAGCCGCGTGCGTGTGTCACCGGCAGTGCATCGGCGCCGCGTTCACGCACCCAGAACAACGTGGCGCCTGCCACTGCGGCGGGCATCATCAGCAGGTTGACCACCGGGATAAGCAAAGCGACGTAGACGATGCCGCCGAAGCTCAGGCTCTGCCAGCGTTTGCTTTTCAGCCAGCCGAGCATCTCGTTCCAGCCCAGTTTGTGGTTGTCGGCCGGGTAGTCGATATACTGGATCGCCATCATCCATACGCCGAACAGCAGCCACAGCGGTGCGGCGATAATGTTGGCCACCGGAATAAATGACAGGATGAACAGCCCGAGCATGCGCGGCAGCATATAGCCCAGCTTGCGCGCTTCGCGGGCCAGTGTGCGTGGGACCATTGCGACCAGTTCGGCCCAGCTGAAGTCCGGCGATTCATCCACGCCGCGAATCACGGCTTCGACTTTTTCAGACAAAAATCCGTTGAAAGGCGCGGCTATTATATTGGCGACCATGGTGAAAGTGAAAAACACCATCAGCAGTACCAGCGCCACGAACAGTGGCCAGAGGATATAGCTGAGAAAACTCAGCCAGTGAGGCAGGGTGGGCATGAATGTATCGACCCACAGCTCGAACTGATGCACCGCCAGGTAGATCAGGCCGCAGAACAGCACCAGGTTGATGCTCAGCGGCAGCAGGACAAACAGGCGCAGGCCGGGACTGAGAACCAGTTTCAGGCCTTCCCTAAGGTATTGCGGGCCGGACAGGGCAGGAGCGGGCATGGCAGCCTCCGAATGCTGAAAGGCGTGACCTTACCGGCTTTGTGATAGCCGTGAAAGAGCTGATAGATGTTGACGGTCAAGACCGTTCGCCGCGTGTAGCGCGCGTCGCGAGTACGAGTGCCCACGCGAGTACACTCTTGTCTGCCGGTCGCTCTATAGAAGTGACCTATGGGGTGGATTGTGAAACGATATTTCCTTAACCTCTGCTACCCCGATAGGCTTGGCAGCAATTTCAAGACTTGTCTCAGGAGTCAGAACTTTCAGGACCTGCCGGGTTGATGCACTTCCCCAAGTGTTTCGGCAGTCCTTTTTTATCCAGCGGTACGACCGCGGCGTTATACAGCCGGTCGACAGGAGTGTGTCATGTCAGACGTACGTCATTCCCGAGTGATTATTCTCGGCTCCGGCCCTGCCGGTTACAGCGCGGCGGTTTATGCTGCCCGCGCCAATTTGAAGCCACTGCTGATCACCGGCATGCAGGCTGGCGGTCAATTGACCACGACCACTGAAGTCGACAACTGGCCGGGTGACCCCCATGGCCTGACCGGCCCCGCGCTGATGGAGCGCATGCGCGAACATGCCGAGCGTTTCGAGACCGAAATCGTCTTTGATCACATCAATTCCGTGGACCTGGCCGGCAAGCCCTTCAGCCTGCAAGGTGATAGCGCAACCTATACCTGCGACGCACTGATCATCGCCACAGGCGCAAGCGCTCGTTATCTGGGCCTGCCTTCGGAAGAAGCGTTCATGGGCAAAGGCGTTTCCGCCTGTGCGACCTGTGACGGTTTCTTCTATCGCAACCGTGAAGTGGCCGTTGTCGGCGGCGGCAATACCGCCGTGGAAGAGGCCCTGTATCTGGCCAACATCGCCAGCAAAGTAACGCTGGTTCACCGTCGTGAGACGTTCCGTGCCGAGAAGATCCTGATCGACAAGCTGCACGCGCGTGTTGCCGAAGGCAAGATCGAACTCAAGCTCAATGCCACGCTGGATGAGGTGCTGGGCGATAACATGGGCGTGACTGGTGCGCGTCTGAAAAACAATGACGGTAGCAGCGACGAATTGAAAGTCGACGGTGTATTCATTGCAATCGGCCACACGCCGAACACCTCGTTGTTTGAGGGGCAGTTGGCCTTGAAAGATGGCTACATGGTTGTGCAGGGTGGCCGTGAAGGCAATGCAACTGCAACCAGTGTCGAGGGTGTATTCGCGGCAGGCGACGTGGCTGACCACGTTTATCGCCAGGCGATCACCTCTGCCGGTGCCGGTTGCATGGCTGCACTGGACGTCGAACGTTACCTGGACGGCTTGGCCAACGTTTCGTTTTAATCAGCCATACTTGCCGCACATGACTCGCATGCCAATGCTCTGCATTGGCATGCATCTGGTTGGGCTGCGTGTCACAGATCTACGTCGCGTCGCGCGTCCCAGTCTGGACATTCCCACCCTGAGGGTGAGGAACGATAGCCATGGGGCTCCGATCAAACCTTGCGCTTGAGCGGCTCGCCTGCAAATTGCACACCCGCCAAACCCTTCGCGATCAGCGCACGGATGTTGCCGTGATCGCTGTCTTCCGGCGTCGCTTGTACCGAGCGATAGTGTTCGCCAAATGCCAACAGCGCTTCCTCATCACTCAAGCCTTCCAGTAACGCCAGGCCCAGTGTCTTGCATGAACCTTCGTTCTGCCCGGCAGCGTTTTCAACGTCGCCATTTTTGAAAGGCTGAGGCTGGTAATCGTAGCCTGCTGAAATAAATGCCAGCGTGTCAGCAAACATGTGTTCGCCGCTGTGCAGGCTGGCACGCAGGGTGTTCAGATCAGTCATGTCTGGTTTCCTTGGCAAACGCGGCCTGCTGTTCGGTGCTGGCTTCTTTCTGGTACTGGGCTTTCCATTCGCTGTACGGCATGCCGTAGACCACTTCGCGAGCATCGTCGAGGCTGATGTCGATGTGTTTTTCATCGGCAGCGGCCTTGTACCATTTGGACAGGCAGTTACGGCAGAAGCCGGACAGGTTCATCAGGTCGATGTTCTGGACATCCTTGCGGCTGTCCAGATGTGCGACCAGTCGGCGAAAGGCTGCGGCTTCGAGTTCGAGGCGTTCTTGTTCGGTCATGACGGGCTCTGTTCAGTCAGTAAGTCGCGTCATGATAAGAGTTTCAGCGTTGACCGGCGAGCGTGATCGACACCGATTCGGCGAAACGCAGGGCATGTGGCTTGTCGACTTCCACTTCGGCGTAGATAACCGCCTGGTGGGTCATCACCAGGTCCAGCACTTCCTGCGTCAGTCGTTCCAGCAATGCAAAGCGATTGCCCTCGACATGCTGAATGATGGCTTTGGTGATCGTGCGGTAGTTGAGCGCATGCTCGATATCGTTATCGCGAACAGCTTCCTGTGCCGCGTAAAGAATCGTCAGGTTGATCAGCACGTCCTGCTTGTTGACGATCTCGTCCTCGTTTATACCGATATAGGTACGCAGGCGCAGGTCCTTGACGCGGATGCGGGCGGTGCCGGGCTCGAGTCTTGCCATTATTGTCTGCTCCGTCCGATCAGTTGCAGAAACTCCATACGGGTGGTGCTCGACTCGCGGAAGGCGCCCAGCATGACCGAAGTGTTCATGGTCGAATTCTGTTTTTCCACGCCGCGCATCATCATGCACATGTGCTGGGCTTCAATGACCACCCCTACACCTGCTGCGCCTGTGACGTTCTGAATGGCATCGGCAATCTGCTTGGTGAGGTTTTCCTGGATCTGCAGGCGCCTTGCAAACATGTCAACGATACGAGCGATCTTCGACAGGCCCAGTACCTTGCCGGTCGGAATATAGGCCACATGCGCCTTGCCGATGAAGGGCAGCAGATGGTGTTCGCACAGTGAATAAAGCTCGATGTTCTGGACGATGACCATTTCATCGTTGTCGGAGGCGAACAGCGCACCGTTGACGATTTCTTCGACGCTCTGGTTGTAGCCGTGACACAGGTATTGCATCGCCTTGGAAGCGCGCTTAGGTGTGTCCAGAAGACCTTCGCGGTCCGGGTTTTCACCCAGTCCGAGCAGAATGTCCCGGTAATGCTGTGGCAGTGATGAACTCATCAGAAGGTCCTCGGGGCGGCTTACTTTACGTGCCGTCCGCCGTTTACGGTCAGTGTTGTGCCGGTGACATAAGTGCTGTCCAGAAGGTAGCGCAGGCTCTGGTAGATCACTTCTGCACCAGGCTCTATGCCCATGGCCGATTTGGCCAGGGCGTTGGCGCGGTAGGCCGCATCGTCCTTGGGTTGGAACATCAACAGCGCCGGAGCTATGCCGTTGACTTTGACAAGCGGGGCGAACCGGGCGGCGAAGGACAGCGTGAGGCTTTCCAGCCCTGCCTTGGTTGCGCAATAGGCAATGTGCTTGCTGCTGCCCTTGCGAGTCACGTCATCGCTGATATGCACGATGTCGGCAACTTCGCTCGCGGTGAGCAGTGCCTCGCAATGAAGATTGATCAGATAGGGCGCCAGCATGTGAACACTGAACATCCGGGTAAAGTTCTCGGCTTCGTCGCCCGGTGCCTCTGCCAGCCACTCTGACGCGTTGTGCACGATCGCGCGCAGGCTGGAGGTGTGCGCCTTAAGCAACTCGATGAAGGCCATGACCCCGGCTTCGCTCGAAAAGTCGCCATGGATCGCCACTGCACCTGCCTGACGCAACTCGGTCACGCTTGCGTGCTCGGTGCGATAGCTGATGATCACCCGATGCCCATGCTCCAGAAGTCGCAGCGCACAGTGCTGGCCGACACGCTGGCTGGCGCCGGTAATCAGGATGGGTGCAGAAGATAATGGCATCGACAGCTCACGTATCAGAGGTCCGGGAAGGACGCGGGTTTTACGGTCGATTGTGTCTTCCGGTTGAGAGGCAAAGTTATACCAGAGAATTTTTTTGTACAACCCTGCCCAACATTAAACTCGCCCACAACGCTGTCCAGACCTGCTTGCCGTCCGCTTATCGAGTGGGGAGAGCCTGTTCTGAGCAGATCAAGACCTGTACCTGAGCACGGAGCGTGTACAGGTCTTGAAGGGGGGCTATCGAGGGGAGGGTGACTGCGTTGACTGTGCAGGCGATGCAGGCGTGGTGTGCAACCAGGAGGCGAGCAGGCGTGTGGACAATGGAATAAACAGATAGACCATCAGCGGGGTGAGCACCGCCGTGCTGATCATGATTCGCGGCAACAGGTCCAGATGGTTGAGCAGCGGACCCAGCAGAAAGTTGAAGATCAACGACACCGGAAAGAACGCCAGCCAGATAGCCACGGCCTGCTTCCAGCGTGGCGGGCGCTGATCGACCGCGCCGAACCAGCCATCGATCCCGCTGACCCGGTGCTCGGAAGGTTGTGCAAACAGGCCGCTGCCGCGCACCAGCCAGGAGCGCCGAGAGGCTGAATGCTCCCAGGCGTGCATGGTGTGCTGATCGGTGAAGCGGAAAATGATCTGAAATTCGTCATCTCCGGGCGGCGGCGCTAACACGCCTGACCCCAGGTAGCCTGGAAAATCCGTAGCTAAAAGCTCGCCTTCATGCAGCCAGGCCATCATTTCCTGGTAACGACCGTGCGCGACCCGGCGGGCAACCATCAAGGTGACGGGTGAGGTAGACATCGTGTATCTCCGGTAGAGGCGTGAGGTTCCCGGGTAGGGAGGTCACATGCCGCGATCCGGGGTGGTGGGTCGCGACAGCTTCACTGAAAAGCAAGCAAGGATTATTCCTGAAACCACGCTGTACCGGTAGCGCTTCGACACATTGACGTTTACTTGTGCAGAGAGGGGTGTTTACGGCGATGCTCTTGCAAGATGTACTGGCGCAGACGCTCGCCATCTTCCTTGCCATGTTTGCTGAAGTGATACGCGCCGAAATTCGTGTCGATCATTCGTTCAAGCTTGCCGCGCATCGGAATCGGCGACTCACCCTCAGGGTTGAACCAGGCCGAAAAATTCCTCGGCAGCTTGCCGTCTTTCCGGTACTCGAGAAGAACCCCCTTGAATGACAGCTCGTTAACCCAGAGTGCCGTCTGCGAGCCCTTTGCTGTTTCAAGCGGTACAGGTTCCGACAGCACGAGGCGCCAAGGACGAATCTTCGGGCCTTCCTCGAAAATGCTGGGCGCACCCAGTTCGAGGTGCAGCGCATGAAACTCGTCTTCCACCAGATGCAGCGGAAAATTCATCTGCTGGTTTTCGAACTGTGCGTGAATCGTGACCTGTTCATGTGCTGCGAGCCGGGTCAGCAGATCCTGGATCTGCACGCCGCCATTGACCAGCAGGCTGCGCGTGCTGTCTCGCACGTTTAACTGCGGGTTACGCTGCATGCTCTGAATGAAATCCAGTTCAGCCTGGGTGAGAAGTGAATCGGGTTGCATGACGGTGCTCGGTCTAACCGGTTATTGAGAACAAAGACCATTGTTTCCGCAAAGTGTTTCAACCGCTGGTCATTTTTTCGAATTTCAGCATTTCTGTTGCTGGGCGATAGCTTCGGGGCAACAGAAAAATCAGACGGCATTCTAAGGCATAATGTTTCAATTTTTTAAGCTGCAAAGGAATAGCCATGAAAATCGCCGTCGTGTGTGGATCCGTCTACGGGTCGTCCGAGGAAGTCGCCAGGCATGCAGCCACGCTGTTGCGGGCCGCTGGGCACGAGACGCTGGTAAACCCCCGGCTTGCGCTGCCGGACTTGCTGACGTTCGGACCGCAGGCTGTGCTGGCCGTGACCTCGACCACTGGTATGGGAGAGTTGCCCGATAACCTCATGCCCCTTTACGTGCAACTGCGTGATCTGTTGCCTGCCGCTTTGCGTGGCTTGCCAGGCGGCGTGATCGCGTTGGGTGATGCCAGTTATGGCGACACTTTCTGTGCCGGCGGCGAGCAGATGCGAGAATTGTTCGCTGAACTGGGCATTGTCGAGTTGCAGGACATGCTGCGTCTGGACGGCAGCGAGAGCGTCACCCCTGAAACCGACGCTGAACCCTGGCTGGCAGCGTTCATTGAGCTTCTTGGCTGAAGCCATCCCGCTCCGTTAGCAAAGATGATTCAGTACAGCGTGTGTTGATTGTGGCGTGCCCTATGGGAGCTGTGCGGGATATATCTGTCAGCCTGCCGTCCATGATCAATACGTGCCTGTTTTCTGACTGCCTGTGTTAAATGAACACTGTTTATAGGAAGCTTTACTTATCCATGTAAGAAGTGTCCTATGGCTATGTAGTCTTTGTATGGATTTGTCTTTGGCTATCAACTAAGTTCGCCCCACTCCGATATGAGTCTTGTATGCATTCATATCGGAGTTATCACATGACAAGATCAATCTGGGGTGAGTTTCCACAGCTGACCTTTGCGGAGCCGCCTGCGAGGATCACGCTGAAGAAGGCGGAGGCACAGGTAGGGAAAGTACTGCAGGACATAGGCGAGAACTCGTTAGCGCTTAACGCTCTGGCCATGGAAAAACGCAAGATGAAGCCTTTGTTCAAGGGCTTTAACCCCGAGCAGATAACCCCTAAAGACCTGAACAGAGCCGGCATGATTCTGTACAAGTTTGGCATGATCGACAATCATACCGCTGAACTCTTTAGCCGAACCGGCGACGAGTTCGACAAGAGTGGCAAGCTGGTCGACGCCAGTAAAGAGATCAACGCCGTGGAGTTTTTTGCCAAGCAGATTATCGAAATGAAAGAGCGGGTATTGGGCGGCGACCCCTACGCCAAGCTATTACTGCCCGATTACATCAAGGCCATTCATATCATGCAAAACCTTCAGGCTTTCGCTGAATCAGGGGACAGTCGTGAAATGCTCAAGATAAAGGATATGGAAAAGAATGGGCTGGTGAAAAAGACCCCTAATGCCAAAGGGTAAGTGATGATCAAAACCCGCAGCCATAAAAAAGGCCGCTGCATGGATACGCAGCGGCCAAACAAAACGCAGGATCAAGGGAGCTTGCAAATCCACGTCTATTTCAACGTGCGCAGGGTAACTGCCTGCATGCTTTAGAAAAATCCCTGCGCAGGATATGCAGCGTTACTGCGCAGGTAACAATCGTCGGCGGGCTGCACCCTTGGGCATCAACTAGCCGCCATGCTCAGGCTGGAGGAGGTGCCAGTTGTTCTGAAAACTCTTGATCCAGCACACCGATGCGCTGCTCATCCGGCCAGAACAACGCGGCTTGTCCGCAGACCTGCCCCTGTGTGTCCAACAGGGTCCACACCACGCCGGCGTAGATCATGAACGGTTTATTATCCGCATCCACTCGCCAGCCGCTGTAGCCATCGGCGATGCCGTTGGCGGTCACTTGCTCCAGCAATACCTGTCGCGCAGCGCGATCGAGCTCCGAAGCGCTGAAGCGTGAGGGCATGCCGATGAAGCTCTCGCGCGGGTACTTGAAGCATTGCAGTGCGCATTCGTTCACGTAGGTAAAACGCGGGTCTGCGGCGCCGTCATGGGCCAACAGGCTGTAGGGCGCCTGGGTATGCAGCCAATTCAGGCGTTGTTGCGGGTCCAGTTGCCCAGGCGAAGGCAGTCCTTGGCCGGTCCAGTGTCGGTAGCTTTCATCGATCACGTTTATGAAATGTTCTTGCAGGGACACACATCACCTCGCATCGTCAGTCGGAAACGTTTGCCCGTCAGCAGCGCACCCCGGCCACCGCGCCTATTTAGGCCAACGGCGGGATGGTCATCATGGGCTTCGGGCGGCAATTCTACTCGCGCCGACTTTTCAGACCAATCTAATGAACGCTGCGCCTCGACGGCAACTGGCTGAGACGCTCTGTCAGCCTGAGCCGCTGGATCGGATCTTCGCTGAGCATCAATGCGTGTTCCAGATCGAAACGCTCGGCCTGCGGGCACTCGAGGAGATTGTAGAGGGTGGCGCGGGCCAGATGATCACTGCTGGTTGCCTGCCCCAGTTCGATGATTCTGTCAGCGTCCTTGAGCGCCGCGACAGGGTTGTCATTGATCTGGTGCAAGTGCCGCAGATTGCGCGATAGCCGCTGCAACATGTTGACCGGCGTGGCGCGCACCATGTGTTCGGCACGCAGATGCATGGTCGGACCGAATTGTCGAATGAGCAGTTCGCGACAGTCTGCGGGGTAGAGCCTGCGTCCACCACAGGGGTCAAGCAGATGGTCGGCGCCGGGCACGCGCAACAGGAAATGTCCCGGGAAGTTGACCCCTTCCAGCGGGATCTCGAGCCGTCGTGCTATTTCCAGAGTGATGAGTGCCAGCCCGAGCGGCTGGCCTCGTTTGCGCAGCACGATTGCATGCAGCAACGCCGCTTCCGGCCTGGGCGGGTTCCAGTCGTCCTGTTGAAAACCCAGCGCGGCGAGCTGTCTCAGCAGTGGTTGCGCCAGTTCAGATGCCGGCAATACCGGCAGTGCCGCACCGGCCTGGCGCTGCAGATGGTCCAGCTCGCCCATCACGTCTTGCCGTGCAAACTGCGCGTCATGTTCTGCCGAGACCCACAGCGCGGCATCAAACACCGCAGGCGGCGTTCGTTGCAGACAAGCCAGGCAATGCTGACGTGGAGTCATCGACCACTCCGTAACCGACGTTCGAGCGTTGAGTTCAGAGACTCTTTTTAGCCCTGTATGCAGTTTTCGTCCAGCGCCGCCTGTACCTACCGGCTCAGTGCCTCCACCAGTTCAGGCGTCACGTAATGCGGGCCGTCGAACAGGTACAGCGGATAGCCGTCATAGGCGTCGATTTGCGGTTGCAGTTCGGCGGCGGTCGCCGAGCGAAAACCGCCACCGACCTGTGGGCGAAACGCTTCGACGATGATCCTTACCCGGTTTTTGCCCAGCCGTTTGCGCAAGGCATCGGCATAGTTTCGGGCGACTGGTGCGGTTCGGGCATAGACACCCACGCCGTCCTGAAAGAACACTCCGATGTCATCCGGCAGCCAGGTTTTCAGCCAGTCGGCAGTGGCGGCAGGGCCGATGTTGGCACCATCGTAAACACTGATCCACAACGGTCTTGGCAGTTTTGCCAGCAGGGCAGGTAACTCCTTGGCGCGGCTCCAGCTGGGGTCGACCTCGGCCGGAAAGTACCAGCCCGTGACATTGAGCGGGGTTTTGGCCTTGGCCATTTGGGCGGAGAGCAACGCCAGCTGTTCGATATTGTCCCGCGAGCGATTCTCGCTGAAGTACCCAGCCAGGCCCAGAATCACTTCCTGCGCCCAAGGCTGTTTGCCGATGCGCGACCAGTCCGGCACTACCGGCACGGTCGGCAGGCCTGCGCCGGGTATGAAGGATTGATCATCGACCGCCGTCCACTGTACGAGCAATTGTCGTGCGCCGAGCTTGTCCCAATCGCCGCTGATACCTACCGTCGCATTATCCGGTTGCCAGACAATGCCGACGATTCCAGGCCCCTTGGGCTGTATCAACTGGTACAGCTCGCTGGAAACAAAGGTCAGCGCACTTATCAGCACGGCCGCCAGCGAGGTCTTGACCAGCGTTGTCTGGCGTAGCAGTGCGGTCAAAACCTTCAAACATTACTCCCTGATAGATGATTCGCGATGGTCACCACGAAAATGTCATGCGTGCGAAGACGCCTTCTGCACGATCATCACCGAAGATTTTCTCGCGGTATTGCACCGAGAAATCGACATACGACTGCGGTGCCTTGTACGTATCCTCGCGGAACCAGTAGCGTACGCCGGTCCCCACGCCCAAACCGCCGGCGTTGCCTGATGACGTGCTGCTGCGGCCGAGGGTGTCGACCTCGCTGCGCATCTTCGAATCGTAGTCCACTGCTGCGACCACATGCGGAAACACCACCAGCCGCGGGCTGATGCTGTCCAGGCGGAAGCTGCGGCCGACCTGCCATTCGCTGTTGAAATAGTTGCGTTTGTCCTGCAGATAACGCCCACCTTCGGCGTAAAGCTGCGAGGTCCACCAGCTCGGTACATCGACCCGCAGGTCGGTGCCGATGCTGGAACCATAACCCAGGCGCACCAGCCAGTCGCCATCGGCATTGGAGTTACCCAGAGGGAACGTGCGTTCGAACGCGCCGATAATGTTGACTTCGCTGAACGGCTTGGCCCGTATCCCGAGTGCGCCTTGCAGGGCATCGGCGCCGGTATCGGACTCGCCGCTCTTGCTCCAGAGGGTATCGGTCACACGTCCATAAAGCTCGACGAAGCGCGCATTGCGATAACCGAACGGGCGCCAGAACACTTCGGTGCTGTTCTGCACGCTGTCGGTGTTGCTGGTCGGCGCGCCGTTGAGCCCGCTGCTGGTGCTGGCACCGCGATAGGTCGTGGTATTGGTCAGGCCCCAGACGCGAGACAGGTCGGAAACGGCGCGGCGAGTGTCGAACACTTGCTGGGCCGGCATCTGCAAATCGCCGGCCCGCTGATAGTCGAGCACTCGTTTGAACCAGGCGATGGCCTGAGCATCTTCCGATGTGCGCATGGCGGTGTAGGCCGCATCTTGAACTTCACGAGGCTTCAGGCCTGCCTGGCGATCAACGCGCTTGAACGTGTCCAGCGCGCCCTGATCATCGCCTGCCTGGCTTAGGAAATACGCAATCTGTACCTCGTCGCCCGGTTGCAGCTCCCCGGCATCGCGGGCTTGCTGCAGACGTTGCAGGGCCTCTCTCGGCTGGCCCATCGTGGCATACAGCGAGGCTTGTTCGCGCAGCGGCAGGTTGCCGACGGCCAGTGCCTGAGCAAAGTCCTGACGCGCACCGTTCTGGTCGCCGAGGCGTTGACGCAGTTGCCCGCGCTGGGCGAGCAGGGTGGCATCGTTGCCATTGAGCGCCAGGGCTTCGGTGGCGGCAGAGCGCGCCTCTTCGTATTGCCCTTGCGCCATCAGCGCGCTGACCAGAAGTTTCCGGTAAGCCATCTGTTTCGGAAAGCTGCGGACCGCATCCCGTGCCTCGCTGACAGCTGTTTCGTTGTCGCCGCGTGCCAGGGCCTTATAGCCTCTGGCCGCCTTGTCGACCGCGACCTGTTCCTGAATAGCCTGCAGACGTCGGGTCAAAGCCGGTTGCGGCCCCAGTGTCTGTTCTGTTTCCCGGATGGCTGTCTGTGCATCGTCGAGACGCTGCTGACGTTGCAGGGCCTCGATCAGCATCATGCGGTAATCCAGGTTTTTCGGGGCCTGCGCAATGGCATTGCGGGCATGCCTTGCAGAGCCCCCGTAATCACGATTGGTGTATGCGCGCAGCGCCTGATTGCCTTCCAGGTAGCCGGGCTTCGGGCGTGCCTTGGGGAAGCGTTGCGGATGATCGCGACGGTATTTGTCGCGCTCGGCCAGAGCAATCAGATCGCGCAACTGTGCAGCATCGGCCCGCTGACGCAACGCTTCGTTGGCCTTGGCGATAGCAAGGTCGTAGTCCTTGCGGTTGTAGGCCATGTAGGCTTCGTTGGCAATGGCGTACGCAGGACCGGTCAATGGCAACGGCAGAGTTTCTGCTTGGCTGAACGGTGAAGAAAGGCTCAGGCCGGTCACCAGCAGCGACAGGATGAAGGGGCGCTTCATAGTGGCTGCTCCGTTTGAGCATCAGATTGGTAATGGTTGTGCTGACGTGCCACAGCTTCTTCGATAGTTGCGCGTGGCAGCACGCCGATATCGACCAGGTAATCGCCGATTCGGCCATGTACATGCGGTCGGTAGCCGAGCATGGCTTTGCGGAATACTTCGCGGTCCAACAAGCCTTGTTCGACCAGCAGATCGCCCAGCAACGGAGCTGCCGATGGCAATGGCAGCCCGTCAACTGCGTTGAGCTGACGCAACTGCGTGACGATATCGCTTTCGCGTGCAATCAACTGCACCGGTTCGGCGCCCAGTTGCTCGGTAATCTGTTGCAGCCCCTCTTCTGAAAGCGGGCTCGCCACAGCGATTTCCTGGCGACCCAGCGCATTGATCTGCAACGGCACGACACGCCAGCGCACGCAGAACTCATCGGCCAGCGGGTTGTTCGCGGAGCGTTTGCCGGCAATGTCGAACACCCGCGGCAGATCGTTTTGAAAGGCGATGGCTTCTGCCAGGGTTTCATCGTCAAGCCAGCCGTGGCTGAGCAGAATACGGCCCAGCGGCATCTGGCGAGTCTGTTGCTCGGCCAACGCGGTCTGAAGCCTTTCATCGTTGATGGCTTGCCAGGACAGCAGCACGCTGCCCAGACGCCGGGGTGCGACGGCTACCAGGTCGGTGGACGGGAAGTCGTGCATGGTCTTGTCCCAGACCAGTTTGCGATTGAGCACCTTGCCGACCAGAAACATTCGCCAGGCCCGTGCCGCAGCCATGAAATTGACGAAGTTGCCGACCACCATGCGCGGTATGGACAGCAAGCCGTGCTGCCAGCCATACAGCGCAGTGGTGAAGTAGCAGCGATGTGCAATCCGCCACAACAGTGCAATGCCGTTGGCCACCAGCAGGTATTGAATCAGCCCGGTGGTTTCGAACGGTGTCGGGAAACTGGTGTTCCAGACGCCACTGGAGCGCAGAACGATCAGCGCCAGCAACTGAATGAGGATCAGGTACGCGATGATGCTGATAAACGACGTCACTACGCCCTTGCGGTCGCGAAACAGCAGGTAACGGTTTGCCAGCGAGCCGGTCCATCCCATCTGCTCCCAGCCTTGCAGGCCGATGCCCAAGGTCCAGCGCGCTTTCTGACGAAACGCAGTGCGAAACGTGTCCGGAAAGAACTCGCGGACACAAAGCGGCATTTCCAGCGTTGATTCATATGGCTTGCGGAACCACGACTTGCGCAACACCCGAAACTGCACCGGGAAACGCACAAAGATCGCCTGCATGCCGTACTTCGCCAGTCGGGCGCCTACATCGTAGTCCTCGGTAAGGCTTTCGGTGTTGAACGGCTGATTCTGGTTTTCTTCGGCCAGCACCATCAGTGCACGCCGCGAGAAGCACGTACCGACACCGGCCGACGGCACGGTATCGGTCATGCTTTCGCGGACCACCAGGTCCTTGCCGTGCCATTCGGCAAACTCGTCCATGTAGGTGCCGGCTACCCATTCGTACCAGTTGCGCTCAAGCGATACCACCGGCAACTGGATCATGTCCTTGCGCGGCAACAGGTAATTGAACAGGCGCAACTCAAGCGGGTGCAATACGTCTTCGCTGTCGTGCAGGATGGTCCCGGCGAATTGCACGGCATGCGTCTTCTCGTACAGGAAGATCGCCTGAATTACCCAGTTCAGGCAATCAGCCTTGCAGGTCGGACCGTCATGCGGCACTTCCACACGGTGCAACTGCTTATAGCGACGGCGCATGCGCTCCACTTCATCTATGGTGCGCTGGTCGTTGATGTAAGTGCCGACGAAAACCACGTAGTTCTGGTAATCGAGCGTCGACACCATGTTCTCGATCATCGGCGCGATGACGTCGTATTCCAGCCATGCCGGGACCATGATTGCCAGCGGCTGTTCGTCGCGGGCAATCAGTTGTTCGGCGGTCAGCGGCCGGTAGCGGCGTTCGGCGGTGAACTTGCGGTACAGCCGCCTGGCCCAGTACCAGATGTCGATGATCAGGTCGTCAATACTCGAGACGAGAATGATCAGCCCGACGATGATCGTCGCGACTTCCAGCACGCTGTAGTAATGGGCCAGCCAGTAAGGCCAATAAAGCGACGTCATTGAGGCGACCCGTTACGAGCGATTGCGACGGGCGCTACGGCCAGCCAGCAACAGAATGAGAAAGAGCACGATGCCGGCCGGAATCAGCCACAGCAGCGACGGTTTGCGCCAGGCTTCAATGCCGGTGACTTCTTCGTCCTCGATCATCTGGCTGCCAGTCGGATCCTTGGCGTCAAAGGTGGCGAGCGAGCCGCTGTCGGACAGCAGTGCAGCATTGCCGCGCTCCAGCAATACCGGACGCTCGAAGACCGGTGCCTGACCGCCCAGGGTGCGATAGACCATGCCGTGCTGACCGCCAGCTTCGATCACTTGCAACGAGGCCACATGATTCAGGGACTTGAGGTCGAGCAGCGTTTGCTCTTTGTGATTGATCAGCAGGTGCCCATCGCTGCTTGCCTTGACTGACTCGGCGCCGTCTTTGATCGGCAACTCAAACGCCAGGAAGGATTTGCCCGGTGCTACCGCAACGCTTGCATCGTCGCTGACACTGAGTTGCGCACGCAGTGGCGAGACCCCTGAGGCACTGGCGATACGAATGACCTGCGGCAGGCTGCTGGCCGGGCGCTCGAGATAACCTTTAGGCACCATCACCTGAGTGTCGGTCGCAAACCGCGCCGCCATGCCCGAGAAATTCTCGTCGGGGGTGATCTTGTCCAACACTACGTGGCTGGTCGGCAGTACCGAAATCGGAAAGGCCTGAGGCGTTTCCAGGCACTGGTTGCTGACCGGCTGACGCTGGAAGGAGACCCGCAGGGTGTTCTGCGCTGCCAGCGCGTATTGCGGAATTCTGGCTTCGATGCGTTCCTTTTTGCCGTCGGCAGTCAGTTGCATGGCGCCGATCAGGTAATCGTTGAGGAACAGCGTCGCAACCGGCGGTGTTCCCGACGCGCCGGGTGCCGCGGCGACGTCTATCATCGCGGTCACCGGTACGCGACCGTCATAGGCCACACTGCCCAGCGGGAACGAGGCGCTCCAGTCGGTTTTCGCCAGTACATCGACCGTACCGGGCTTGCCGCCGAGACGGGTCAGCGCAACACGACCGTCTTCGCTGAGGGGCATGGCTGCCTCTTCGCCAATGGTCAACTGGCGATTGCGTGCCAGTTTGTTCCACGCCGAGCTGAACAGGCCGATGGCCTTGCTGGCCGACTCAGGCTTGATCATCAACAGCGCACGATTGCCCAGCAGGGCCAGGCTTACGTCCTCGGAGCTGTTGGCGAGCGGTTGCTTGATATGACGCTCGCGCCACTGGCCCAGCGCGCTGGCAGCCGATGCATCGAGGCCCTGCACCTGTGCCTGAAGGGCGTTCAGTGCATCATCGATTGCCTTGAGCAATTGCGGATCGCTGATGGCCATGTCCGCCTGCAACGCAGGGGTTTGACCGAGCATCAGCAAGGCGCCGATTTCTGCCGGGTCGCGCAACGTGTACTGGCCTTTGCCGTCGAGGCTGGCAAACGCGGGTATTTGCTTGAGTTCTGCAGGGATGTTCAGGTTGCTCAGGTCCACGCTGTCCTGAACTGCCGGGAATGGCAGGATGCGCGCCTGTTTGCCGATTCTTTCCAGCGCCACACCCAGACGCCATGCGGCGTCGTAGCTGGCACTGGACAACGTGCCGGGCGCGACCATCAGGCCCGGCTTGCCCGGCATGGCATTCCATGCCGCACCTACATCCTGCAACTGGCTTGCGTCGTAGCTGTAAGTCAAGCGCGTGTGCGGATCGATGCGCAGTACGTTACCGATGGCGCGCTGGTCTTCGCAGAGCACCTTCGAAATGACCGAGGTCCAGGCAATGCCCAACCGGACCGAGCCGTTTTCCCGCGCCGCCTTGTCAACACCCAAAACCGTACTGGCATTGCCCTGTTCTTCGTTGAGGCCCATTGCACGAACCGGATAACCGTCCAGCGACAGCAACAATGTGTTGCGGCCAGCTTCACCGTTCAGGTAGCTGGCGTCGAAGTTCAGCGTTGCATCGGTCAGCGGCACATTGGCTGGCACCGGCAGGTAAAGCTCCCGGCGCGCGTCAGTGGCTCCGAGGATGATCGGGCGATCAATACCCAGCTCGCTCAGCTCGATCACTCGTTCCTGACGATTGTCGGCAGTGATCCTGTTGATCGCCTGGGTCAGAGGGCTTTCTGCAGCCAGGGCGAATGCAGGCATCAGCGCCAGCAGGGTCATCCCGCAGGCAAGGACGTTCAACGCGCCCGTGTTTACGGTAACGGAAGATTTCATCGGACAGATCTCGCTAAGGGCTCAAGGCCCTGGGTCTTGATGCAGGCTACTGATCCGCATAAACGTTTTCGGGTACCTGACCAAAGTCAGATACCCGTTACGCTTGCCGACTGCATCCTGCGAATTCGTTAGGTGTTGGTGTGTGCTGAATGCGCAATGCGCAGTTTTTATCTAGCCGGCCATCGAGCGCATCTGGACGTGCTGGTGCTGAGGCTTGATATGGGTGTCAGGCTGAGCACTGTGCAGGTCGAGACGTTGACGCGGCAACTCAGCGACAAATTCTTCTACCGGACGGCCCATCAGTGCGTCGACAATGCGCGCACTGGCTCTGCCGTCTCCGTACGGGTTGGCTGCACGTGACGCGTTCTGCCAGAGAATCTGGTCATCAAACAGCGCATTCACGCCGCGAATAATCGCGTCCGGCTCTGTGCCTACCAAGCGCACGGTGCCTGCAGCAACGGCTTCCGGGCGCTCGGTGACGTCGCGCATGACCAGCACCGGCTTGCCCAGTGACGGTGCTTCTTCCTGCACGCCGCCGGAGTCGGTGAGAATCACGTGGGCGCGCTGCATCAGACGCACGAACGACAGGTAATCAAGCGGCTTGATCAGATGAACGTTGGGCAGATCACCCAGATGTTCGGTCACCGGACCCAGAACATTGGGGTTCAGGTGTACCGGGTAAACGATCTGGATATCGTCGCGCCGGGCCAGCTCAGCCAGGGCTTTGCAGATATTAAGGAAGCCATCACCGAAGTTCTCGCGACGATGTCCGGTGACCACCAGGACCTTGCGTTCAGGCACCAGAAACGAGAATTGGCGATCAAGCGCATGGCGCAACTGGCGGTTGCTGTCGATCCGCTCGGCCGTCAGATGCAATGCGTCGATGACCGTATTACCTGTCACAAAGGACACACCTTGCAGGCGCTCGCCCAGCACGTTGCGGCGCGACTCGGCAGTGGGGGCAAACAGATGATCGGAGATCAGGTCGATGCAGCGACGATTCATCTCTTCAGGCCAAGGCTGACGAATGTCGCCCGTACGCAAGCCGGCTTCGACGTGACCAATGGGAATGCGGCGGTGAAACGCCGACATGGCAGCCACCATTGCTGAGGTCGTGTCGCCGTGTACCAGAACCTTGTCTGGCTTCAACTCGTCAAGAATCGGGTCGATGGCCGCGTAAAGCGCAGCGGTCAGGGAATTCAGAGTCTGCTCAGGGCGCATCACATCAAGGCTGTAATCAGCCTTGAGCTCGAACATGTCCAGTACCTGCTGCAGCATGCTTTGATGCTGGCCAGTGATGCAGATTCTCGAATCGATACCTGGCTCGGCGGCCAGAGCTCTGACCAGAGGAGCCATCTTGATGGCCTCTGGACGAGTGCCAAAGATTGAAAGAACCTTCATTCTGGGGTGCTGACCAGCCATTGATTTCCTCCAGCGCTGTCTAGCGCTCTGCACAGCAATGAGTCCGGGCTGCGGACAGCTCGTTGGGTGTGCGAGTTGATGAATTTCTCGGGCGGGAAAAATCGGAGTTAATACTCGATGTTCACTTCAGTGTGATGTAGCCATTTGCCTTGTTACCCGGATTTGGTCGGATTATTAGCAGAAGAAATTAGCAAAGCCAAACTTTTTATTAACTATTTTTCAATGTGTTGATTGGTCTGAACTTTCATTTTTAAGCACGGTCAGTGGAAGGTTTAATGGCCCTGGTTGGGCGTTTCGGCCAGTGATTGCAGGGGTTTAGCTCCGCAGTGGCGCGGGCTTGATGAGTTTTAAAGTGTGACTAGGTGCGATGCAAAGTGTCGGTGATGGCAAAAAGTTCAAATAAAAAATGGCGCACTGTGAAGTCCCTCACTACAGCAAAATCCTGACGCCTGTTTAATGACATTTACAGAAATGCGGTTCACAAAAATGGCGCTGCTATTATGACGGTGAGGAACTTTAATATGTAAGGTTGCCGAAGCGAAGGGGCAAAGCGAGGAGTGCATATGTCGCGTTACATACTGTTGGCGTGAAACTATTCATTTGAATGTATGAGGGGTGGAGTTGTAGCAGGTGCCACGCCTCTGAGCAATCTATAAATGAGAATGATTAGCGACCCCCCTGCGAAAGGCCGCTATCCACGGTGGCTGTCAGCTCTGCGCAGCGGAAGGCTCCGACAGCTCGTTGAGCGCCGTGGCGTTGTTTTTGAACGCCGCTGCGAAGACAGCCCGGTTTTTCGCCATGTAAATGCTCGCGTCCTCTGCGTGCTTCTCGGAAATCCCCGGTACGTTCTTGACCAGGACGTCAGTGAGAAGCTCGGCCAGCTCGAGCATTTGATCGTGCGCATCGGCGAGTTTACGGTCCACGAAAGTAGTCTCCAGATCGCGGGTACTGCGGTAAAGGGTTTCAACAGCCATTTTGGCCTCGTCGTCTTATCCAGTGTTGAAAGGGCTAGACCCGGACGTTCAGCGCTTCACGCTCTGACCAGCGGGTGATGCAACAGCAGTGATCGTGCATGACCAGCGTGCCGGTCAGGTAGAGCAGGGCACCCCGTTGAAGGCTGTTCACCGACGCGTATGCATGTGAATCCCTGAGTACTGTGTTTTTATACAGTAAAAACAGGATTGCAATCAAGCACTGTATGAATGATGGCCTTTGACTACCTTTTTTCCGCTGCAAATGTGCCTTGCGACATCCCGTCACGCTCTCAACCATAGCCTATGGCCCTGTTCCTGCTTTAGAAAGCAGGCTACAAAAGGTCATCAGTCCTCGGCATCATCCGATCGGCATAAACGAAGGTTCAGAGGTAGAGCGTCATGGGAAACAAATGGGCAGTAAAGATAAGGCACCGTGTGCATGGCCAGGCCGAGTCACTGGGCAACCTGTGTGTCGAAAGCTTTCACTTTCTGGCGCTGTTCGCGATCGGCGCAATCACCGCCTGGGCATCAGTAGTCGCTTTTTTGGGAATGATCGAGAAAGGCAACGTCACCGTTGATGACATTCTGCTGCTGTTCATCTACCTGGAGCTGGGGGCGATGACCGGGATTTATTTCAAGACCAACCACATGCCCGTGCGTTTTCTGATCTACGTCGCGATCACCGCACTGACTCGCCTGTTGATTTCCGACGTGTCCCACCACAACCCGCCCGACATCGGCATCATCTACCTGTGCGGCGGTATTCTGCTGCTGGCGTTCGCGATTCTGGTTGTACGCTATGCATCGTACAAATACCCTTCGGCAAAAATCCCCGACTCATCCAGCGCGGTCAAAGGTGCCGTGACGGAAGAGAAAGGCGAGGTCTGATCGACGCACTGGCGGCATCCATGAAAGATGTCGCCAAGCGCCTGTCACCGATAAGAGATGCCTAGTTGAGCCAGGCTCCGGCATGCCAGTGCCAGCCATCACCCGCGCTTTCCCAGTGCGGATGCACATAGCGATAACCGGGACGTTCCGCTTCCCAGTGACCGTGAACCGGCACGTATCGCTCACCGTTCCAGTGCCAGTAACCGCGTGCCCATACATAGCCGGCGCGAGGCGCAGGCTCCACTTCGATCACGCGTTCTGGTGGCGCTTGCGGCGCAATCACTTCCTCGACGTATTCATGATGTACGTGTGATCGTTCATGCACGACCCGCTCCTCGACACAACCTGACGCTATCGCAAGCGATGCGATCAATACCCCGTAACGTAAGAACATGTTGCCTCCTCGGAATCATCCGCAGGTGCAGTGGCGCTGAACGTCATGCCCAGTCGCTCGAATGTTTCTGCAAGGATTGTTTTAGCAGGTCGTATCTGTACTTTTGCTGAACCTGAGGGAGGGCACGTGGTGGCGCAAGGCCTTGATTATGTTCACTTCCGAGATGGTTTGCTGCTTCAGGGGCGGGTTACATCAACTTGCAAAACGGCAATATGCTTGGACATTTCAAGCTAAGCGATGCGGAGCATCCAGCCACCCAAGCACTCCGAAGCGTTGATCGAGCAACTGGCCAAGGCCATGATGCTCGACCCCAAAACAGGCAAGCCAATGCCAGGCTCACCTGTTTACAGCAAGAAAGACTGATGGTCAGGGTGAGTGCGCATCAAGCCCCGGCGGTCACCGTTGCCTGATTTCGTGACCACGGACCATTCGCAGGCATTGTTGTTTTCTGCAGTGTCGCGTTATCGGTCATCGCCGCGAGGAACTTGATCGCACTCTCGCCGCGCTCGATGGCGATGCCGAACTGCACGCTTTCGATAAGCTTGCGCAGGCGTTGTGGGTCGTTTCGCTGTGCGGCGCTGATCAGGCGCTTGGCAACAACTCCACACTCGTTGGAAAGAGTCAGCATGATGCTGCCGTCCAGCCCTTGAATGCTCAGATTCACCCGATAATCGGGGTGAAAAGTGTCCGTGATCATCTGAAAAGGATTGTCCATATCATTCACCTGCTCAATGGTTCTGCGTAAGTTGACCGGGTATTCGTCCTTTTGGTTCTCGATGACAGATCAGCGGTTGCGTTACTCCTGCGCTTGCTGCTGATGGGTTTTGATGTCATCTTTCGCGTTAATGATAATTTTTCGTGTTTGAGAAGCGTTGACGTATGCGTGACTTTTCCGCCGTTGATGACGATTTGCGTCGTCGCCAGCAAATGACCGAGCTCTATAGCGATCACCATGCGTGGTTGCACGGCTGGCTGCGGAAAAAGCTGGGCTGCTCGCACCGGGCCGCTGACCTCGCGCATGATGCTTTTGTGCGAATTCTTGCTCTGACCGAACCGCTCAATTTCAAGGAGCCGCGCGCTTTTCTGGCGACGACCGCCACGCGGCTGCTGATTGACGGGACCCGGCGACGCAAGGTCGAACGTGCTTACCTGGACGCACTGGCGTTGCATGCCGACGAAGCCAGCATTCCTAGCCCTGAAGCGATCCACGTCGCACTGCAGATACTGGAGCGGGTCGCCCGGATGCTCGAAGGCTTGCCCGAGAAACCGCGGCAGGCCTTTTTGCTCCATCGCCTTGATGGACTGACGTACAGCGAAATCGCCACTCACTTGGGTGTGTCCTCCAGCATGGTGAAGCAGTACATGGCAAGCGTCATGGTGCACTGCTACAAGACACTGCACGGTTCGGGCCATTTTGCATGAGCGACATTCGTGAACCCTCCGAGCTGATGATCACCGAGGCCGCTTCCTGGTTGGCTTTGATGCATGACGAACCGGTAAGCGCGGCTGACAGAACGGCCTTCGAACAATGGCGCCAGGCTGACCCCGCACACGAGCTGGCGCTGTCGCGGATGCAGTCGCTGTGGGGCAGTTTCGATGAGTTGTCCGACCCTCCGAAGCGTGCTGCACTGCGTCAGACTTTCGTGTCTGCGGGACCGAAACCGACCTCCCGCATTGTCCGGGCAGTGGCATTGATCGGTGTTCTGGTGTGTGGCTGGATGGGCGCTGAACAACTGCCGGTATGGATGGCCGATCAACACACTGAGGTTGGCGAAAGACGACAATTCGCTCTCGCCGATGGCAGCCAGGTGCAGCTCAACAGCGGTTCGGCACTGAATGTAAAATTCGATGGACGGCAACGCGTGGTCGAGTTGCTGCAAGGCGAACTGTGGGTTGAGATGGCCAAAGATGTGCAGCGACCGTTTGTGGTGCGCACCGATCAAGGCACGATCACCGCACTGGGCACACGCTTTCTGGTGCAGCGGGGAGAGGAGGGCACCACTGTCAGCGTGCTGGAATCGGCTATTGCCGCTCAAGCCAACACGGCAGACGTGGTGAATGTGGCCACCGGTCAGCAGGCTTTGCTCAAGGATGGGCGAGTGCAGGTGCCGCATCCCCTGGACAACCAGGATCCTGCGGCCTGGACACGTGGCTTGCTCAAGGTGGATGACCGTCCTTTGAGTGAGGTGTTGCGAGCCCTGGCGGTTTACCGCCACGGTATGTTGCGTTTTGATGCACAGGCGCTGGAAGGCCTGCGCGTATCAGGCGTATTCCGCCTTGATGACACCGACGCTGCGTTGGCTACTCTGGCCGATAATCTGCCGATCACGGTCGAGCGCTTCACCGACCTGCTGGTAATCGTCAAACCGACGAATCGATAAGCCGCGGGTCAACGGCGCCGACAATGAAAAAGGGCGAACCCTCGCAGGTTCGCCCTTTTATTTGCAAAACGTGTCAGCCATACCTCAGCTCAGACGAGCAGCTTCTTTCTCCTGCTCTTTTTCCAGAAATTCTTCTTCAAGCAATGCATCCGGGCTGACCGGATCGTCGTCCTGCTCGGCCAGAGCAGGCGCGGCACTGCGCTTGCCGCGCAGCTTGCCAAACAGGTGCTCCAGAGCGTGATCAAGCTTCACGGCAGCACCGTCCACGGCCTGATCTACCGTATCGGCCTTGTGGGAAACAGAAATGGGCTGGTGACCTTTGGGCCGGGCTTCCATCTGGCACTTGATGTCGTGCGGGCCGGGCTTGTCGCCGTTTTCATCGCGGATATGGACTTCCACGCGAGTCAGGTTTTCATCGTAATGTGCGAGCGTGCTTTCAACGGTGGTACGAACCCACTCCTCCAGTCGGATACTGCTTTCGATGTGATTATCGCTATTGACCTGGATTTGCATAGTTAATCCTTATTAGGGCTTGCTCGTGTGAGGCTGGACAGTGCGATCCCGTGCGGAATCGATTTCGTTTGCGCTCATTCACAGTGTTGGCGCCAATGGACAGACAATTCAACCCCAATGTGTAAGAAATATTTCGACGTAAAATTTCTGACGATCATTTGAATGTAAATCCCTCTCATTCCCTGTCCGTTTTGCGACCGTGTGCGTCATGGCTAAGGAAACCCAATCGATACCAAGGATCTGTCATGCCCCGTCCCGCCAGTTCGCTGCACCCCTTGGCACTTGCCGTTCTGATGGCCTGTGCGGCGATGCCGTTGCACGCAGCCGAATCCTCAGTACCGAATCAGGACGTCACTGCGGCGCGCAGCTTTTCGATACCGGCCGGGGATCTGGGCCAGGTGCTCAATAGCTTTTCGGAGCAGGCGGGCCTTGCGCTGGCATTCGACCCGGCGCTTACGCGGGGTAAGCGCAGCACCGGGCTGCAGGGTACGTACAGCACCGACGAAGCGATTGCCCGGTTGCTCGGCGGCAGTGGCTTGCGCGCGAGGGCATTGTCGGCCAATCGCTATCGCATCGAGGCGGCGCCGGAGGCTATCGAGGGTTCGATGGAGTTGCAGGCCACCAACATCAGCGGCGCGTCTCAATTCGAGACCGCCCACCGGGCCCGTGACCGGTTATGTGGCTACACGCGGGCTGTCGGCGACCAAGACCGACACAGCGCTGATCGAAACCCCGCAATCGATTTCGGTCGTGACCAAGGATCAGATGAAAGCTCAAGGGGCGGAGAATCTCAGTCAGATGTTGCGTTACAGCGCCGCTGTGGTGCCTGAGACACGTGGCTCTACGGCGTCGCGTCTGGACATGCTGAGCATCCGTGGCTTCTCGCCCGAGTTGTATCTGGACGGCCTGCGCATGCCAGGCAATCGCGACGCCGCGCCGCAAAAGGACGCGTTCGATCTGGAACGGGTGGAAGTGCTGCGCGGTCCTGCATCTGTGCTGTACGGTCAGGCCAGCCCCAGCGGGGTGGTGAACATGGTCAGTAAGTTGCCTACCGACACGCCATTTCATGAGATCGGCCTGACCTACGGCACCTTCAACAAGAAACGCACCACCTTCGATTTTGGCGGCCCTGTCGATGATCAGGGCGTTTACTCTTATCGTCTGTCCGGTCTGTACGATGATGCCGACGGCCAGATCGAACACACCGAGACGCGTCGTCAGTCTATCGCCTCGGCATTCACCTGGCGGCCTGATGACGCCACTTCGCTGACCTTGCTGGCCAATTATCAGAGCGACCCCAAGGGCGCTTCTTATGGCTCCATGCCTGCTTACGGCTCAGTCGTGAACAGTCCGACCGGGCGGCACATCGACTTCGATTTCTATGATGGCGAGAAAGACTTCGAAAAGAGTGACCGTGAATATCACGCAGTGGGTTACATGTTCGAACATCATCTGAACAACGTCTGGACCTTCCGCCAGAACGCCCGCTATATGCGCAGCGAAGGGCTTTATCGAAGTATCTATAACGGCTGGGGCACTCTGGAGACCGACTATCGCACCTCCCGGCGGGCCACCATCGCCACTGACGTGAACCTGGATTCGTACACGCTCGATAATCAGATGCAGGCCAGTTTTGACACCGGCCCGCTGCAGCACACGCTGTTGCTGGGTGCGGATTACCAGAACACCAGCACCGACACCAAGGCCGGCTACGGCACAGGGCCGACGCTGGATATCTTCGATCCGGTCTATGGTTCGCCCGTCGAGGTGCCTGCCTATACCGAGTCCGGCACGCAGCGTGATCAGCAGAAAGGCTTGTATCTGCAGGAGCAGTTGAAGTGGGACAAGTGGGTGCTGTTGATGGGCGGTCGCTACGACTGGGCAGAGAGCAGCAACAGTTCCAGCAACCTGACGTCGCGCGTAAAAACCCGGTCTTCTGCCGACAGCGAAGCATTCACCGGGCGCATGGGCCTGGTTTACCTGTTCGATAACGGGTTAGCGCCTTACGTCAGTTATTCGGAATCCTTCGAGCCGCAGAGCGGTACAGGGCTGGATGGCTCATTGTTCGATCCGACCGAAGGCACGCAATACGAACTGGGCGTCAAATACCAGCCGCCTGGCAGCAACAGTTTTATCACTGCCGCGATTTTCGACCTGCGCCGATCCAACGTGCTGACCCAGGACCCGGAAGGCAACATGTGCAATGGCTCGGTGTGCCAGGTGCAGACCGGCGAGGTGCAGTCTCGTGGTTTCGAACTGGAAGGCAAGGCCAGTCTGAACGACAACCTGGACATCACCGCTGCTTATGCCTACTTGGACAACCGGGTGACCAAGTCCAATAACGCGGTCAACGTGACGTCAGGCATCATCGATGACGCGCCGGGACGTGAAGTGGCGGTCAAGGGCACCACCGCGCCTGCGATCCCCCGCCACACGGCATCGGCATGGGCTGATTACACGTTTCATGACGGGCAACTGAAAGGTGCTGGCGTGGGCGGCGGGGCGCGTTATGTGGGCGCAAGCTGGGGCGATGAAGCCAACACCTTGAAAGTGCCGGGTTACACCTTGTTCGACGCTGTCGTGCATTACGACATTCCAAACATCAGCAACACGATGGACAACCTGCGACTGGCGCTGAACGTCACCAACCTGACCAACAAGGAATACGTCGCGTCCTGCTACACGTACTCATGGTGCTGGTACGGCTCGCAACGCACCGTGCAGGCGAGTGCTACCTATCGCTGGTAACAGGAGTTTGCTTCTCGTTACTCACGCTTCAGCGTGGTACTGCATTTCGTGACGCCCCGCGTCTGCGCGGCGCCACTTGCTGAGGATCGGACGCAGAGCGTCCGGAAATGCATGCCCACGCGGAGCATGGGCACGATTGTTTCTCCAGACCGTAAGTGTTTCTCCAGGCCGCATGGTACTGCTCTTGAGCCCTGTGTTTTTCTGAAAACTAGAATGCGACCGAGGTCTGCACATACACGGTGCGTGGTTCGCCGACGTATTTGCCGCGGTTGTTGTCGTCAAACGAGCGGGTGTAATACTGGCGGTTGAAGATGTTTTTCATCCCGACTGCGACGTTGAGGTCCGACAGCTGCGGACCGAAATCGTAGTTGGCGCGGGTACTGAACAGCATGTAGCCAGGGATCTTCCCGGTGCTGCCATCGGTGCTTTCCGCTGCCGTGTTGGCGTTGTCGGCAAACTGGTCGCTCTGGAATGAACTGTCGAAGTTCAGCTTCCACGGCCCTTCGGTATAGCTGACGCCCATCGTGCCTTTATGCTTTGACGAGAACGGCACACGATTGCCCTTGTTCGGCCCGTCTTCGCGAATAGTCGCGTCAACGAACGCATAAGTTGCGTAGACATCGTAGCCCGCCAGTATCGGGCTCAGGCCTTCCAGTGCGTAGTTGACGCTGGTTTCGATCCCTTGATGACGTGTCTCGCCGCGTGCAATCACCGTGTCGTTGGTCTGGTTGCTGTCGTACTGGTTGTCGAAGTTGATCAGGAACGCGCCGATTTCAGCCCGCAGGTTGCCGTTGTCGTAGCGTGTGCCCAGCTCCCAGGTGCGTGCTTTTTCCGGTTTGACCTCATCCCCGGTAACGCGATTGGGCATCTGGCTGTACTGCACGCTGCCGAACGAGCCCTCGGTGTTGGCGTACAGGTTCCAGGTGTCGGTCAGGTGATACAGCACGTTCAATGCAGGCAGCGCGGTGCTGTAGTCGCCTTGGTATCGGGCGTTGGTCAGGTTGTTGTTCTGCGCAGTGTCGATCATCTCGTAGCGCACGCCCGGCGTGATGGTCCACTTGCCGATGTCGATCCGGTCATCGATATAGAATGCATGCGCTTCGGTGGCGCCCCGAGTATCGCGGTCGTTGCGGCTGGCGGTGGTCGGCAGGTCGCCCGTCACAGGTTCGCGATAGCGCAGTTCATGACCGGCTTCGTTGATGTAGCGATAGCCGACGCCCACTTCATGCCAGGTTTCACCCAATGCGAAGCCTTGCGAAAAGCGTGTTTCCAGACCGCGCACCCAGTATTCACGGGGCGACAGGGACACAAAGCTGCCTTGGTCAAGGTAGCCGCTGCGCAAGGTCTTGGTGAAAAACGTGTTGGCGGTGAACACGCGTGCATCCTGTTCGTAGCGATAGCCGAAATTGAACATCGTGCGACGGCCCCAGAATTTGTCTTTGAGACGCGTCGACTGGTACGGGTCTGCATCGTAGTCAGCCACGTTCAGCCCGCCGGGCATCTGCGCTTCGCCGTCGTAATACTGAGCCATTGCATTGAGGCTATTGGCCTCGTCGATCTGGTACTTGCCTTTGAGGATCAAGTCGTCGATCTGGGTATCGCTGTGCTCGCGCCAGTCACCGCCACGTACACCGGAATACAGAATCGCGCCGCCCAGGCCATTGTCTGCCGTGCCGCCTGCCAGCAAGTTACCGGTGGTCTTGAAGCCGTCATGGCTGGACGACGGGCTGGTTTCGGTCTGTATGCCGCCTTTGAGCGTGGGTGCGTCGGGGATGGCGCGGGTCACGAAGTTGACGATGCCGCCCACGTTCTGCGGGCCATAGCGCACTGCGCCACCGCCACGCACCACGTCCACTGCGTCCATGTTGCCCATGCTGATCGGCGCGAACGACAGCTGTGGCTGACCATAGGGCGCGAACGGCACCGGGATACCGTCCATCAATACCGTGGAGCGTGACGCCAGGCGCGGGTTGAGGCCGCGGATGCCGAAGTTCAGCGCCATGTCATGGCTGCCGGTGCCGTTATTGTCCGGTGCATTGACGCCGGGAATGCGATTGAGCACCTCGCGCGCCGACGTCGCCCCGACACGCTCGAACTCCTCACGGCGGATCACGTCACGCGCCCCGGGGTGTTCGAAAACATTGGTCTGCTGCGCCTCGCCCAGCCAGTCACCGACCACTGTGGAAACGCCCAGCTCAATCGGTGCGCCAGCTGCACTGGCCGATTGCAGCGTGAAACCGTTGTTGCCATCACCCACCGCCTGCAGACCGGTCCCTTCAAGCAAGGCATTGAGACCTTGTTCTGGCGTGTATTGACCTTCCAGCCCACGACTTTTCAAACCGCTGGTGACCTGCGAACCATAGGAAATCAGCACGCCCGACTCTCGGCCGAACTGGCTCAGCGCAGCTTCAAGCTCGCTCGGCGCAATGTGATACACCTTGGGCGCCACTTCCGCAGCGTATGCCATGGATAAGCTGCCGACCGACAGGCTGGCGCCAAAAATGACATGGCGCAACGTGCGCACCAGCGGTGAAAATTGGGTAGGGCGGGCTGACATGCAAGAGTCCTTTGACCGGAAGGTTGAGAGATGCTTTCCCTGTCTGTCACGCGAGCAACAGAAAACGGCTCACGGTTTTTGAAATTATTTTTCAAGGTCCAACTTTCGCTTCTCGCGCACGTAAAAGCGCTTTTTTATCGCGAAGGAATCTGACGAAGTCGGGCTGTAAACTGGAGCGAGGCGCTTCTGCGCTTAGGGCGTGGGAACCAGCAATTACTATCAAGCCCGCGCCTGCACGTTCACCCAGTACCGGGTGAAACGCTGCACGCGCACGGGGAGGGCGAGCTGGAGCATGTCGAGGATGCGCTCGCTGTCGGCCAGCGGATAGCTGCCGGAGATCAACAGGTCGGCCACCTTCGCGTCGCAGTTCAGACGGCCGCGCCGATAACGACTCAGCTCTGCGAGGAAGTTGGACAGCTTCATGCGCGACGCCACCAGCATGCCGTCGGCCCACGCACCGTTGCTCGCATCCACCGTCTGCACGCTGGTCCAGGCATCTCGGCTGAACGTCACCTGTTGACTGGCCCGCAGTATCAGGCTCGGGTCGCTTCTGTTGGCCGGGGCGATTTCAAGCGTTCCGGCAAACACCGCCAACTGCGTCTGGCCGTCCAGTTGACGCAGATTGAAACGGCTATTGGCTGTCGAAGCCCTGATTGTGCCCTCGGCGCTCAGCAGCTTCAGCGGACGCGCGTCTGCCGACGCGGTCATGAGGATTTCGCCCTGCAAGAGTTTGATCAGACGCTGCTGTTCATCGAACCGCACATCGACCGCGCTCGCTGTATTCAATTGCACCTGACTGCCATCGCCCAACGCCACTTTGCGTTGTTCGCCAACAGCACTGCTGTAGTCGGCCAGCATCGGTTGCAGGGCAATCTGCTCGCGCAGACTCCAGCCTGCCACCGAACCCGCGCCGAGCAGCAACAGGAGCTTCAATGCATGCCGGCGGCCCGCGGATTTCGGTGCGCCGAGCGCCGCATGGGCCAGCGGCGAGGACAGACCGCTCAGGCGCTGATTGACCCGTTGCATGTGCGCCCAGGCCCGCTGATGTTCAGCGTGGCCGTTGAGCCACGACTGCCAGGCGTGCTGGCGTCGGGCATCCAGCGCACCCTCCTGCATTTCCAGCAGCCAGCCGACTGCCTGCTGCGCGACGGCAGGCGAAATGTCGGATTTGTTCAGGGAGTCGTTGCTCAGGCTCATAGGGCGAAGTAGCAGCGCAGCGCGGCCTTGTTCAGGTGACGTTTGACCGTGGCGATGGAAATATCCAGCTCGGCGGCGATCTGGCCGTGGCTCAGGCCATCGACCTGCGACATCAGAAACGCGCGCTTGACCACTGTCGGCAGGCCATCCAGCAACTGGTCCAGCTCCACCAGGGTTTCGAGGATGATTGCTCGTTCTTCTTCTGAAGGCGCCACGCTTTGCGGCAGCTCGCACAGCGCCTGATAGTAGGCGCGCTCCAGATCCTGGCGGCGGTAGTGATTGCTCAATACGCGTTTGGCGATTGTGGTCAGGAATGCACGAGGCTCTATGATCTGCGCGCTGTCTCGTGCGCCGAGCACCTTGATGAAGGTGTCCTGGGCAAGGTCCGCAGCGTTGTGAGGGCAGCCGAGCCTGCGCCGCAACCAGGTCGTCAGCCAGGTGTTATGTGCCTGATACAGGCTTGCGACAGAGTGATTGAGGGCAGAATGGGCGGTGTGCATCTCGGAGAACAATCCACGCGATTCGATAATGGCGACGATTCTGGCAGACTCTTTTGCGTATGAGAATATTTATCATTCATATTGCGCTTCATTTTTCCAGGCCGTGATGGACAGCGCCCAGCACCTGCCGGTATTCGCCGGGCGTTGCCCCCACGGTTTGACGAAAGCGGTTGCTGAAATGGCTGGCGCTTGCGAAACCACAGGCCAGTGCTATTTCGCCAAGGGGGCTGACGGTGTGTCGCAGCAACTGGCGAGCCTGTTCGATGCGCCGTGCCAGCAGGTATTGATGCGGCGGCAGGCCGAAGCTTTCACGAAACATGCGAGCGAAGTGGTATTCCGAGAGCGCACACATGCCCGCCAGTTGACCAAGGCTTAGCGGGTCGGCCAGGTGCATTTCGATGAAGTCCACCATATGACGGCGCAGGTGCGGAGCCAGCCCGCCTTTCAGGCGCAGCCCCTCCCGCATGCCCGCCTGACTGAGCAGCGCATGGCTGACCATCTCGTGCGCCAGGCTGCTGGTCAGCAAGCGCTCAGCGGGTTCTGTCCAGTTCAGGCGGATCAGTTGCTGGAAGCGATCAGCCTGTACTTCATCGTCGAGAAACGTGTGCTCGCGCAGTTGCATCTCACGGGGCTCGCGATCCAGCAACGTCACGCAGCCAAGGGCGAAGTGTTCCGGGCTGAAATACAAATGCGCCAGGCGGATCTCTCCATTCACCACCCAGGCCGACTCATGGCCTGCAGGCAATACACAGAGTTTTCCCGGTGAGCCTTTCTGATCAGGCTGGTCGCGGCGGAAAGTGCCGGTGCCGTCTGCGACGTAACACGACAATGTATGGTGAGTCGGTGCGTGATATTCCTGCGAGTCATGCCGATTGTTCCACTGCGCAGCCATCAACCCGTCGCCCAGCGGCGCGCTCTGCTCCAGACGGGCATGGGGGGAGCTGCTCAAGGCCTGAAAGACCTGAATGGAGTCGATGGCTGACATAGTGATTCCTCTAGGCTTCGTATCCTACCCGCAGCCCATGCCGCTGCCATTACCTGTTGAATCAAAAGCGCAAGATTATGCAAACGGGTTGCATGCCCGACGCAGCAGACTGATGGCTCATTGAGGAGCCTGCATCATGAACATTTCGCTTTATCTGCTGACAGTGCTGATCTGGGGCACGACCTGGATTGCCCTGAAACTTCAGCTCGGTGATGTCGCCATTCCGGTCTCAATCGTGTATCGCTTCGCACTGGCGGCGCTGGTGCTGTTCGCGTTTTTGTTGCTGAGCAAACGTCTGCAACCGGTCAATCGTCGTGGTCAGTTGATCTGTCTGGCGCAAGGCGTGTGCCTGTTCTGTGTCAACTTCATGTGCTTCTACACCGCCAGCCAATGGATACCCAGCGGCCTGATCGCTGTGGTGTTCTCGACCTCAACCTTGTGGAATGCACTGAATGCGCGAGTATTCTTTCGCCAGAAAATCGCTGGCAATGTGCTGGCTGGTGGCGCGATGGGCTTGCTGGGGCTGGCGTGTCTGTTCTGGCCCGAGCTGTCCGGGCACAGCGCCAGCCGCGAGACCCTTGTAGGTCTGGGCCTGGCCCTGCTGGGCACGCTGTGCTTCTCGGCAGGCAATATGCTGTCGAGCCTGCAACAGAAAGCAGGGCTGCGCCCGCTGACCACCAATGCCTGGGGAATGTTCTACGGGGCAAGCATTCTGGCCGTTTACTGCCTGCTCAGCGGCACACCGTTCACGTTTGAGTGGAACACGCGCTACGTAGGCTCATTGCTGTTTCTGGTGATACCCGGCTCGGTGATTGCCTTCACCGCCTACCTGACCCTGGTCGGGCGTATGGGCCCGGAACGCGCTGCTTACTGCACCGTGCTGTTCCCGATAGTGGCGTTGAATATTTCGATGTGGGTCGAAGGTTATCAATGGACGCTGGCGGCCCTGCTGGGGCTTGTGCTGGTAATGGCGGGGAATGTGCTGGTGTTCAGAAAACCGCGTGTCAAACCTGTCGTTGCCATGAAGCTGGCTGCCGGAGGCGTGTCCTGAAAGACGGAGATGTGGGCGTGATGCCTAGTACTTCTGCTAGTTGAGCGACGGCAATGCTCGTCCGATTATGAGCGGGTATCTGCCGTCATCACCGGCTCGTGGCCATGGAATGGCAACAGGACTGAGGGCAGCTTTCAATGTGCGCTCACTCCTGAAAGGACTCGTTAATGGACAGGGTATTCTTGCGTGTAGGTTCGCTGGCATTTTTAATCAGTTGTTCTTTGGTCTATTCGTCATTGCAGGCAGAGGTTATTGCCGAGACTGCTACCGAGGTGACTCCGGCCTTGGCAGAGTGGCGCAACGATCTTCATGGCCCGGTGAGCGGGCAGATAGATTTCGCGCAAACGCACGTGGTCAGCGCACAGCGCGAAGTGTTTGATCCACTTCTGGTCCCTGATCGCGAGGCGCTGGTAGTACTTACACCGCCTCCGCAGGTGTGGTACACGGCGGTGAACATGGTATTGAGCCATCGGGGCAGGAGAACCGTAATTCCCATGGCTCCGTATCAATGGATGCCTGAGAGCGCTGTGTACGACCAAAGCAACACTTTTTCGGGAAAGCCCATCGTGGGGATGTATCCGAAGTTCAAAAGATGGACATTCACCGCGACGATTCCGTACGACCAGTTTTCTGCTGACACAAGCCTGAGCTTTTATAACGTCGACTTTCCGAATGAAGTGGCGACGTTGGCCAAGAGCAAAATGATATTTCTGAACAGCGAAAGCGATGGCCTGGTGTTGATGAACATCAAAGGCTGTATTTTCAAGAGTGAGAGCACCTGCAAGACCACACTCGATCAATACGATATCGAAAAAAATCCGCAACTGGCGAAAATCGCGGCCCGGGAAATGTTCTCCGAGCTACCGATCAGGCAGTTGGTTTTGGGTATGGGTCAGAGTTACTGGCCCTATATCATTGCCCGGGGTAAGGATAGCAGGCCTCATCGTTATTCAACGTCAGACACCGACTACCGAGAGTGGGCCGAGCTTGGCGGCAAGACATTGCCTGCTGAAGTCGGCATGGGTATTTACTGGAGAGCAGCCTCCGACCTTGGATACAAGCAGCCCGGCAAGTTTGTAGCGATCTCGGGACAATTACTGGATGTGCCAGATGACATCCCTGTTTTACCGCCTGGCGTCGGGGCAAGTTGTGGAGGAAACAGCTGCAATTACCCTTCGAGGCCCGAGGGCTTCTGGCACGAAACCGGCCACGGCCTTGGGCTACCCCATGACACACCGCCGCGTTATGAAAAGTGGGCCTATCGTTCCTACGATCGGAAGTTATTGCCTAATTATCATGTTGATCCGAAGAAATATGGACTCGGAGTAGACTACCTTGGCTACCACTACTTCGGTCATGTCATGGGTGCGCTGGAACTGCCTGACTGGCCATCCGCTACAGCATCGGCCCCACAAGTAGATGAGTTTGAAGCGTTGCGCAGTAAAAATCCTCCTGCGACTGCTGACTGGCTTCACTACATTGCGCCTTACACGCATCAACAGATGTTGCGTGTGCAGCAGCGTTTTGGCAGTTTTCCGGCGAACCTGAAGTATGCCGGGCTATGGGATGATCATCGGCAGCCTCCGAACGCTGCGCAGGCTCAAGGCCTGAAAACGCAGGTGGCTCCAGAGCAGTTGATCGATCCGGGCATTGATGAGTCGGCTCATGACATTGGAACGCAGTTGAAAATGATGCAACCGCGGCAGGTCCCTCTGCTGAAAGGCGTCCCTGTACAGACCTTGGTGATGACACTGGCCGACGCGCAGCATGACAGTCAGACGCTGAGCCAGATATACCCGCCTATCATCTCCAACTATGGCAACGTGTTTTCGCCTACAGCCCAGCCTTTATCCGTGAGTGACGTACCCAAGGCAAATGCCATTGTGAATGCGGAAACTCAGCCCTCCCAGGCAAGCCTGAAGGATGGAAGTGTTTCAATGGTTCGTGACATAGCTCTTTCAAAGACCTTTACGAGTGAAAGAATCCAATCTGCGCCGACAGGCCTGTGTCTCTCGTTGTTGACTAACAATATACCTGGTTTTGAACGGTGTTCGGTAACGTCGTATCAGCAGCGCTGGACTGCCGTTAAAACCGCTAATGAGCAATTGGTTAACCTTGTCAATGACGTAACTGACAAATGCCTTGACGGTAATTTGATGATGGTCAGTTGTAGGCAGAACCGGGCTCATCTCTGGACATTTCGCGAGGATATTACCCACAGCAAAACGATACTCAGACTGCAGAATGAGCAGAACGGCAAGTTTATAACGGCGGGTGATGGAAGCACGGCGTACATGACAAGTTATAGTGGCAAAGAGCAGGAGTTCTACACGACGCCAAGCAATACTGCGCCGGACAACTATACGTTACGCGTTCAGTATGCCAACGGTCTTACCGACACTTGGTCGCTTTACTCAGGAAACGTGGATGCTGGGGATGTTGTTTCGGTTGCCATCAATGTGTCTTCCGCGCGCAAGCCGGTTTCTGCCGAGCTGCGGAGAAACAACCTTAGTCTCAACAAGAGAATGCTCGACACTCAGCCCGAATTGCCGCCTGCCATCCTGGTGGGCGCTGAGGCAGGCTACCCTGTCATTACACCTCAGTATCTGCGCTCCAGACTTAACAAGCTGTGCCTGTCACGTGCAGCGACCGGTTTGACTCAGGAGACCTGCAATGTGGGTGACGCCAGACAGCAGTGGGCCATGTCCAGCTTTTTCAACGGTTCAGGGGAAGCGTTTATATTGACCGGCCCCACGTCAGCAGCGTGTCTGGGCAAAACGTTGACCCTGTCTGCGTGCGATATCAATACGCTGCAATTTCAATGGAGGGTGCGCCCGGATATAGCACCGTCTGGGGCGGTAGTACTTCAAGGAGGGGAGGACGGTAAGTTCATCACCGCAGAGCAGAGCGGTAGAGTAGTGATGCAAGGCGTTACGTACGGTGCGGAGCAAAACTTTGACCGTCTCGGGCCCGATGATATTTCGCCTTTAATAAAGATTAATTCAATCGGCCAAAAATGTCTGACGCGTCTTGGGGAGGGGGTCATTACACAGCCTTGCGTCAATAACATTAACCAGCAATGGCGAACTGGCGGACTCAAGGATTATGACGCACGCGGGCCGCACTTCAATCTCGTCACCCCTGATGGCAGTCGTTGCTTGGTGGAGGGTTTGAAAATGAGGGAATGTCAGGTCAGTCTTGATACTCATCAATGGACTCGGCGAGCGGACTTTCCGGGTCTGCCATGGTCTCAAGTGCAAAATATTACTACGGGCACTTTCATAACGGCATCGCCCACTAACTCAACCGTGACGCAAGCACCCTTAAACAATGATTCAACGCAGAAATTTTTATTCGGGTCAGTGGCGTTATCCGGGACAACTGCCGAGGAGCAAACACCTGCTGACCCTGCTTCCAGGTAATTGAATGTCAGGCAGCCTGTGGCCATAAGGATGGCCAAAGGCTTCCTGAATCAACCTTTCCAGACCTGCGGGTTGACCAGATCCTGCGGGCGCTCTCCCAGCAGTGCGCTGCGCAGGTTGTGGTAGGCGCGGTCGGCCATGGCCTGACGGGTTTCGGTGGTGGCCGAGCCGACGTGGGGCAGGGTGACAGCGTTCTTGAGCTGGAAGAGTGGCGATGCGCTCAGCGGTTCTTTTTCGTAAACGTCCAGACCAGCGCCGCGAATGGTGCCGTTCTGCAAGGCTTCGATCAGTGCCGGCTCGTCGACAATCGGGCCGCGGGCGATGTTGATCAGGATAGCGCCGGGCTTCATCAGGCTCAACTCGCGACGGCCGATCAGATGTTTGGTCTTTTCGCTCAATGGTACGACCAGGCAGACGAAGTCCGCTTCGGCCAACAATTGGTCCAGCCTGCGAAACTGTGCGCCCAGTTCCTGCTCCAGCTCGGTTTTGCGGCTGTTGCCGCTGTACAGGATCGGCATGTTGAAGCCCAAACGACCTCTTCGCGCAATGGCCGCGCCGATATTGCCCATGCCGACAATGCCCAGTGTCTTGCCATACACGTCTGTACCGAAGTGTGGCGCTTCGATGCTGCGCGTCCATTGACCGGCCTTGGTGTAGGCGTCCAGCTCGGCGACACGGCGAGCGCTGCTCATTATCAGCGAAAAGCCAAGGTCTGCGGTGGTTTCGGTCAGTACGTCCGGAGTGTTGGTCAGCAGAATGCCGCGCTCGCTGAGGTAGCCGACATCGTAGTTGTCGTAGCCCACTGAAATGCTGGAAACCACTTCCAGTTTTGCTGCGTGCTTGAGCTGGTCAGGGCCCAGTTTTCGGCCTGCGCCGATCAGACCGTGCGACTCGGGCAGGGCTTCTTCAAACTGAGCGTTTATGTCGCCCTTTTTGGAGTCGGGCACGATCACATTGAAATCTTGCGCAAGGCGCTCGGCCATTTCCGGTGAAACACGGCTGAAGGCGAGTACGGTTTTTTTCATTGGACTGTCACTCTTGAGCGGTTGAATGAGTAGCACGCTAACATTCCTGCCCGCTCTTTGGCAGCCGCTTTTTGCAGTTGTACGATGTCAGGACGATGCTTTCAGGGCTTGCACATGCAGGTCGGCCTCATCGGCTGCGAGGATTTCAGGCAGCGAGCCTCGCAGGTATTCGACCCAGGTTCTGATCTTCGCATCGAGATACTGGCGCGACGGGTAGATGGCGTACAGGTTCAGCTCCTGCGAGCGGTAGTCAGACAGCACGCGCACCAGCGTGCCGTTGCGCAGCCCGTCGATGGCCGAATAGATCGGCAAAATACCGATGCCCATGCCACTGGAAATCGCGGTTTTCATTGCGTCCGCCGAATTGACCAGCAATGGCGAGCTGTTGATGGTGACCATTTCCTGGCCATCCGGGCCGTCGAACAGCCACTTTTCCAGCGGAAACACCGGGCTCACCAGGCGCAGGCACGCGTGATTCAGCAGGTCGGCGGGTTTGTGCGCCATGCCGAAGGTCCTGACGTATTCGGGGGATGCGCAGACGATGCTGTAAGTGATGCCTAGGCGTTGCGACACGAAACCCGAGTCTGCCAGTTCGCTGGCCAGCACGATCGACACGTCAAAACCCTCTTCGAGCAAGTCCGGCACCCGATGAGTCATGGTCAGGTCGAACGCGACGTCCGGGTGATTGCGTCGATAGCGGGCGATGGCGTCGATCACGTAATGCTGGCCGACACCTGGCATCGAATGCATCTTGAGCTGTCCGGCGGGGCGTGCATGGGCATCGCTGGCTTCGGCTTCTGCTTCTTCGACCGACGCGAGAATCTGCTCGCAGCGCAGTAAATAGCGTTTGCCTGCTTCAGTGAGGGCGATGCGGCGGGTGGTGCGGTTGAGCAGTCGGGTCTGCAGATGCGCTTCAAGGTTGGAGACTGCGCGCGAGACGTTGGCCGTCGTGGTGTCCAGCACTGCGGCGGCGGCGGTGAAGCTGCCCGCCTGGGCCACGCAACTGAAGGCACGCATGTTTTGCAGGGTGTCCATGAGTACTTCTCTAGTGGGTACTTCTTTGAAGTGATGGCAAATTGTGACATGAAGTAACGAGCACATGTCAGCCAGACCAAAGCATTATCACCGTTTCTGTAACAAAGATTCACATAACTCCCTGCTTATCGCCGTGCAGAGCGCCGCCTAGAATCGCCGCCATTCAAGGTGTATCACCTCCTGTCGGGAACTCGCAGCTGTGCCGTCGCGCATCATCAGAGGGCTCAAGCCCCTCGGTAGTCTGGCTTTGACGCTGATTGTCAGCGGTTGTATCGGGACTCACGGAATCAAACCGCACGAAAGGCTGCTGCCCGCCGCCACTTTGGCGACTGACCAGGCTATCCAGCACGCTGCAGTCGACGCACGTTGGCCCACAGCGCAATGGTGGCGTGCTTATGGGGACGCACAACTTGATCGCTGGGTCGAACTTGCAACGCTCGGCAGCCCGAGTCTGGCAATGGCTGCGGCACGAGTCAGGCAGGCGAAGGCGATGGCGGGCATTGCCGAGTCGGACGAATCGCTGCACATCCAGAGCAATGCCAGCCTGCAACGTCACGACTGGCCGAACGATCAGTTTTATGGTCCAGGCGCGCTGGCCGATACTCGCACCTGGGACAACAATGCGTCGCTGGGCCTGAGTTACTCACTGGATATATGGGGGCGTGAGCAAAACGCCAGTGAGCGGGCGCTCGACATGGCGCATGTGAGTGCTGCCGAGTTGCGCCAGGCACAACTCGAATTACAGGAAAATATCGTTCGCGCCTATATTCAACTGGCGCTGAATTACGCGCGCCTGGACATCGCCAAGGCCGCGCTGGACCAGCAGCAACAGATACTCGAGCTGGCGCAACGTCGTCTGAAGGGCGGGCTTGGTACGCATTTCGATGTCAGTCAGGCCGAAACGTCGTTGCCTGAAGCCCACCGGCAGATCGATGCGCTGCAAGAGGCCATCGCGCTAAACCGCAATCAACTGGCAGCGCTGGCTGGCAAGGGGCCTGGGCTGGGCGCCGGTCTGCAACGGCCCGCGCTATCGTTGCACAGCGCATTGAGCCTGCCTTCCGCGTTGCCGGCCGAGCTGCTTGGGCAGCGCCCTGACGTGGTAGCTGCGCGCTGGCAGGTCGAGGCGCAAACGCGGGGTATTGATGTGGCCCGCGCAAGCTTTTATCCCGACATCGATCTGGTTGGCAGCCTGAGCTTTATGGCCACGGGCGGCGGCATGCTGGAGTTTCTGACTGGCAGCAAGCTGGGTTACAAGGTTGGCCCGGCGATCAGCCTGCCTATCTTCGATGGTGGACGTTTGCGAGCGGAGCTGGGCGAGGCGTCGGCCGGGTACGACCTGGCGGTGGCGCGTTACAACCAGACGCTGGTGACAGCGCTGCAGAGCATTTCCGATCAGTTGATTCGGCGCGCATCGATGGGCAAACAGCAGGTGTTCGCGGCCCGCTCGGTGGCCTCGGCGCAGAAGACCTATGACATTGCGCTTATTGCCTGGCAACGCGGTTTGACCGATTACCTGAACGTGCTCAACGCACGCACGCGACTCTTCCATCAACAGGAAATCCAGCAGCAGGTCGAGGCGGCGCGATTGAATGCGTATGCCGGTCTGGTGGTGGCGCTGGGAGGCGGGTTGTCGGCAGGCGATGATCGCGGGACTGCGCTGCAATGATCGCCACCCTGCAACGCCTTCACGTTTTGCCCTGGCGCCGAGAATTCAATAGCTGGGCGCGCAGTGACGGGGTGACATGGATATACATCTTCAAGGTGTTGATCGCTGCATTTCTGACCTACTGGCTGGCACTGCGGCTGGAGTTGCCGCAACCGCACACTGCGATAATTACGGTGTTCATCGTCATGCAGTCGCAGAGCGGGCAGGTGTTCGCCAAGAGTTTCTATAGACTGCTGGGCACATTGGCCGGGTCGGCCATGATGGTGCTGTTGATGGCCCTGTTTGCCCAGGACCCGGTGCCGTTTCTCGGCTGTCTGGCATTGTGGGTCGGCACCTGCTCTGCGGGCGCTGCGCGTTATCGTAACTTTCGTGCTTACGGTTTTGTGCTCGCCGGGTATACCGCCGCCATGGTCGGCCTGCCTGCGCTGGCGCACCCTGAAGGGGCATTCATGGCCGCCGTCTGGCGCGTACTGGAAATTACACTGGGGATTCTCTGCGCCACGGCGGTGAGTGCTGCCATATTGCCGCAAAGCGCCAGTGCCGCCATGCGTAACGCGCTGTATCTGCGCTTCGGGGTATTTGCGCGTTTCGTGACAGAAGGCTTGCGCGGCGATACATCACGCGCTGCGTTTGAAACCGGCAACGTACGCTTCGTTGCGGAGGCTATCGGTTTGGAGGGCATGCGCAGCGTCACGGTATTCGAAGACCCGCACATGCGGCGGCGCAATGGGCGGCTTAATCGGCTGAACAGCGAATTCATGGCTGTCACCACGCGCTTCAACGCGCTGCATCAACTGCTTGAACGGCTTCGCAACGGGCAGTCCGGGGCCGTGTTGACGCATATCGATCCTGGTCTTGAACACTTGGCCGGCCTGCTGGACAGGTTCGCTGGCCTCGCCCTGATCCCTGATGATGCCTGCGTACTGGTCAGTCAGCTGGAGTATTGCAAAGCGCAATGGCCCGACCTCGTCAGACGCTTGCGTGCCGAGCTTGAGCAAGCGGCACCGAGTGATGCCGAGCGGCTCGATTTCCATACGGCATTCGAGCTGCTGTACCGGCTGATCAGCGAATTGCTTGATTACGCGCGCACCCATGCATCGCTGGCCGAGCACACGCATGTTCGCGAGCAATGGAAAGAGTCGTTCGTGCCGCGTACCCATTGGTTGACTGCACTGGCCGCGGGTGCGCGCGCAACCAGCGTGGTCGGGCTGATGAGTGCCTGGTGGGTGCTGACCGCCTGGCCCAGCGGCGCAAGCATGACCCTGGCTTCGGCGGCGACGGTTGCGCTGTCATCGACCACCAATAACCCGAAGCGCATGTCGTTTCAGATGGCCTGCGGCACGCTGCTCGGTGCGTTGCTGGGGTTTGTCGAAACCTTCTTTCTGTTCCCGCTTATCGATGGCTTTGCGCTGTTGTGCATGCTGCTGGCACCGGTATTCATGTTCGGCGCGTTCCTCGGTTCGCGCCCGCAGTGGGCGGGTTATGGGTTGGGACTGCTGATCTTTTTCAGCCTCGGCTCGGTGCCGGATAACCTGACCCGCTACAACCCCTATACCTTCATCAACGATTACCTCGCGATGGTCATCGGCATGCTGATCTGTGCAGCGGCGGGGGCGATCATTCTGCCGCCCGATAGCCACTGGATGTGGCGGCGACTGGAGCAGGCGCTGCGCAATCAAGTGGTGTTCGCCATCAGCGCACCGCTGAATCGCCTCGGTTCAAGCTTTGAAAGCCAGACTCGCGACCTGATGCACCAAGCCTATGGTCTGGCCGTCAGCAGGCCGCTGGTGCAACGCGAATTGCTGCGCTGGATGTTCGTGGTGCTGGAAATCGGTCACGCGATCATCGAACTGCGTCGTGAGCAGGCCACGCTGCCTGTTCATCCTGCTTACGCTGAATATCAGCCTTGGCGTGTCGCATTACGGGTGATGGGGCGGGCCTTGATCCGGCTGTTCATTAAGCCCGATGCCGTCAATCTGCAGCGCGGCCTGCTGGCTGTCGATCAGGCGATCAAACGCGTGCAGGAAGCGGATGAGCCATTTGCCTCGCACTTCGATACATCTGTGTTGCGTCGAGTGAAGAGCTACCTGCACTTCATTCGCACCTCGCTGCTGGACACACAGTCACCGCTGGCCGTCTACGGCGTGCACCCAAGCGGCTTCAGGACAGGCCCATGCCACGTGAAATAGCGTTCCACGGGGTATACATGCCGACCCTGACACTGATGTTTCTGCTCGCGATGGTCCTGGGCTGGACGCTGGACCGGCTGTTGGCCGGCTTCGATCTGTATCGGTATTTCTGGCACCCGGCTTTGCTGCGGCTGAGCCTGTTCGTCTGCATTTTCGGCGCTTTGGCGCTGCCCCTTTATCGTTGATGCCTGGGTCGAGAACTCCCTGATGAAAAAGCTTTTCAGCCTGATTGCCACCTTGCTGGTGCTCGCCTTGGCACTGTGCGTCGGTCGGGCGCTGTGGGTCGATTACATGGATACACCGTGGACGCGTGATGGTCGGGTGCGTGCCGATGTTATCAACGTGGCCGCCGATGTGTCCGGCAGGGTGGTGGAGGTGCCGGTATGCGACAATCAGCAGGTGAAACGCGGCGATCTGTTGATGCAGATCGATCCCGAGCATTACCAGATCGCCGTCAGGCAGGCGCAGGCCTTGCTGGCGTCGCGCAAGGCAACCTGGGAGATGCGCAAGCTCAACGCCAAGCGCCGCGCCGATATGGATGAGCTGGTGATTTCAGCGGAAAATCGTGACGACGCCAGCAATGTGGCCACCTCGGCGCTGGCCGATTACCAACTGGCGCAAGCGCAACTGGAGGCCGCTCAACTGAACCTCTCACGCACCCGGGTAGTGGCCGCGGTGGACGGTTATGTCACCAACCTGAACGTTCATCGCGGTGACTACGCGCGCATTGGCGAAGCGAAAATGGCGGTGGTCGACATGAACTCGTTCTGGGTTTACGGTTTTTTCGAGGAAACCAAATTGCCGCACCTGAAACCGGGTGATCCGGCGGATATGCAACTGATGAGCGGCGAAGTGCTCGCGGGCCATGTCGAAAGCATCGCGCGCGGTATCTATGATCGCGATAATCCGCAAAGCCGCGAGCTGATCGCTGATGTGAACCCGACCTTCAACTGGGTACGCCTGGCCCAGCGCGTGCCGGTGCGCATTCATCTTGATCACGTGCCTGAAGGTGTACTGCTGGCAGCGGGGATGACCTGCACCGTGATCGTCCGGCCAACAGGTGGCTGATCATCAAGGATGCGGAGCGTGCAGAAAACTGCCTGTCGTGAAGCTCTACGCTACAAATCAGTATCCAGACCAAAGCGCTTTCTCAAGCCTTTTTCCAGCAGCCCCTTGGGCAACAGCCACGCCATCAGCGGCAGGATGCGCGAGCCGTTGCCTATGCGCAGCAGGCGTGGCGGGTTGGCCTGTTGCACCGCTTTGAGCAGTTCGCTAGCCAGAACGGTGGCGGGTGTCGGGTTGTCCAGCGACGCCTTGGCACGTGCGCGGATACCTTCGCGGATCGGCCACCAGGGTGACTGCTCGCTGATCGACTGTTCGGCTTCGTGGCTGGCGTTTTTCGCGAAACTGGAGGCAATCGCGCCCGGTTGTACTTCCATCACTTGCACGCCAAACGGCGCCAGCTCCAGACGCAGCGCATCACTGAGGGCGTGAACGGCTGCTTTGGACGCGCAGTAAGCCCCCGCAAACGGCGTGACCAACACACCTGACACGCTGCCTATATTCACCACCAGCCCTTTGTTGCGACGCAGCGCCGGAAACAGCGCCCGGGTAACACCGATAACCGAAAACACATTGGTTTCGAACTGCCGCCGCATGGCATCCACGCCGCCGTCCATCAAAGGTCCCATCGCACCGTAGCCCGCATTGTTGATAAGCACGTCCAGCCCGCTGTGTTCAAGCCCTGCGGCGAGTTGCGCCAGCGCCAGCGCGTCGTTGACGTCCAGCTGCACCGCAATAAACCCGGCAGCACTCAGCGCTGCAACATCCTCGGTCTTGCGTGCCGTCGCCCAGACTTCATAGCCCGTGGCCTTGAACGCGTCGGCCAGGGCGCGGCCGATTCCACTCGAGCAGCCGGTGATCAGAGCAATGGGCATATGTGAAGTCCTTGAGGGTCAGTCCGAGAAACTGCCTTGCAGATGTTCGGCGCGAAATTCCAGGGTTTGTGGACGATAGCCGCTGCGCAATACAGGCAACGGCACGCAATCCTTCCACGCGCCCTTTGCCTGAAGTTCGCCGGGGCCGCGATAGCGGGCGGTTGTGTAAGTATTGTCCGCCAGATTCACCGAGTCCCCCGGCGCATAGGCAGCGATCCGCCAGCGCAGTTCCTGCAGAGCGACCTGGTTGGTGTTAGTGATGCTGACCTGTAACGGGCGATCTGCCGGGCAGCCTTGCGGATCGTAACTCAGGCGCATTTCCAGATGCTCGAGCTGGCGCGCCTCGCGGCTGTCCTGCCAGATCACGATGGCCGCCACGATCCCCAGCCCGGCCGCCGCTGCCAGCGAGACCTGCAAGGCCTTGGCCGGGTAACGGAGCAGCAGGATTAGCCAGGTCAGGATCAAAAGGATGCCGATAAACATACGAGTCTCCAGCAGGGGCAGTGCTGGATATCCTACAGACATTGAGGATGGGTTGACCAATGGGGCGGCGAGGCAGAACGACAAAAAAGACGCCTGGGGAGGCGTCATTGAAGTCCTGATGTATTAAAACGGTTTTAGTCGATAAACGTGTAAGTAACAGACTCAGGCGTTTCAATCCACTGGCCGTTACCGGCGTCTACGGAACCTGAAATTTTAGCCTTATGCGACGATTCGAAGATCTTTTTCCCATCCTTGAGATTGGACACGGTCACAACAGTATCTTTATCTTGCATTATCTCAACCAGTTGATTGATCTGACGGTTGAAGTCTTCCGGCTCACTTATCAAAGTCAGCATTACCTGCGTACAGGTGGGCCCAGTAAATGCTGGAAGTACCAACGTGATATCTGCGTTCGACGGAACTTCGTTTTTTGCTGAGGCGCCTTTTATAAAGGGGACTGGAAGGCTTGGTGCAGATTGCGTAGTCATATCTGATAGCTCCTGTTTGAACGTGTAGCTTTGGCTGGAGAGGGACTGGCCGTTACGTTCAAGCAATCCTAAAGATGATGAGGAGCGGTTTCTACTGACAGAAATGACAGTGGCTATTCGCCGCGTATTTCAGGTTGCAGTGACTTGAAATTCACAGCGCTGTCAGTACCGAGCCGTTTACAAATATGTGTAGGCACGCAAAAAAAAGCCCCCGGCAACAATGAGTCGCTGGAGGCTGTGTAGCTTGTAGCTTGTAGCTTGTAGCTTGTAGCTTGTAGCTAAAACCCTATCAACGAGCGATAGTCTGTGTCTTGACACCCGCTTCCAGTACATTCGAGCGACCATAGATATCTTCGAAACGCTCGATATCGTCTTCACCCAGGTAGCTGCCCGATTGCACTTCGATGATTTCCAACGGGATCTTGCCTGGGTTCTTCAGGCGATGTACCGAGGCAATCGGGATGTAGGTGGACTGGTTTTCGGTGAGCAGGAACACGTTATCGTCGCAGGTCACTTGCGCAGTGCCCGATACCACGATCCAGTGCTCGGCACGGTGGTGGTGCATCTGCAGCGACAGGCAGGCGCCTGGCTTGACCGAGATACGCTTGACCTGGAAACGGCCACCCATGTCTACCGAGTCGTACGAGCCCCACGGACGGTACACTTCAAGGTGGTTCTGGGTCTCGGTGCGGCCCTGTTCATTCAGGGTGGCGACCATCTGCTTGACGCCTTGGACCTTGTCCTTGTGGGCAATCATCATGGCGTCCTTGGTTTCGACAACGACAATGTTGTCCAGACCGATGACCGACACCAGCTTGCCGTTGCCGTGGATCATGCAGTTGCGGCTGTCCTGAATAACCACGTCACCCTTGGTCACGTTGCCGTTGGCATCCTTGGCATTGACTTCCCACAGCGACGACCAGCAGCCGACATCGCTCCAGCCAGCCGACAGCGGCACAACGCAGGCGCGCTGGGTTTTTTCCATGACGGCGTAGTCGATGGAGTTGTCCGGGCAGCAGGCGAAGGTGGAGGCATCGATTTCAAGAGCATCGTCATCCAGCACGCTGCGCTCGAGCGTCAGCAGGCAAGTGTCGTAGATGTCCGGATCGTGCTTTTTCAGCTCTTCGAGGAAACGGCTGGCACGGAACAGGAACATGCCGCTGTTCCAGTAATAGCCACCGGCGTCGACAAACTCTTTAGCGCGTTTCTCGTCAGGCTTTTCGACGAACTGCGACACGCGGCTGACGCCTTCCGGCAGCAGGGCATCGGCAGTGGACTTAATATAGCCATAGCCGGTTTCCGGTTTGTTGGCCGGTACGCCGAACAAGACCATTTCGCCACGTTCTGCAGCGACGGTCGCCAGTGCCAGCGCGCGTTGCAGGGCTTTCTGGTCTTCGATGACGTGGTCGGCAGGCAGCACCAGCATCAGGCCGTCGTTGCCTTCGTTGACCAGTTTCATGGCGGTCAGCGCAACGGCGGGCGCCGTGTTGCGGCCGAAAGGCTCCAGCAAAATGGACTGGGTCTTCAGGTTAAGTGCGGCGAGTTGCTCGTTGACGATGAAGCGGTGGTCCTTGTTGCAGACCACTATAGGCTCCTGCATGCCCTCGAACACCAGACGCTCCAGTGTTTGCTGGAACAGGGTGTGGTCGCTGGTCAGTGCAAGGAACTGTTTAGGAAATTGTTTACGCGAAAGCGGCCAGAGTCGTGAACCACTACCGCCTGACAAGATAACTGGAATCATTTTGTTTCTCCAAAAGCATTCAATTAGGGCTGTACGAGGTGTCTGTCGTTTCAGTCTTGTTCTTGTTCCGCGCGGGCCGGTTCAACGCTGATGCCTTGAACCGACCGGCATAATCCGTATTAGCGGGTTGCGACCGGTGGCTTGACCCACACTGGCGAGAGGCTGCTGCCACTGCCGGTGATGTAGAGCACGGCGGCTTCGCCACGCTCCAGCGCCACTGGTTTCACATCGGTGACTTTCTTGTCGCCGTCGTACAGCGCCAGGCTGACCTTGACCGGGTTGATTTCACGCTCGCCGGTGCCTTTGGCCGCTACAGCCTTGACCACATCGGTCTTGCCATCTGCGGTTTTCAAGGTCAGTGACTTGTCGCTCAGGTTCTGAACGCGAACCAAGGATTTCTGCTTGTTCTTGAACGGAGGTTCTTCAACCAGTTGTGGCTTGCCGCTGGCGTTGTTGACCAGGGTGTAATAGTGATCACCCGCCAGCTTGACCGGCAGGCTCTGGCTGCCCAGCTTGGCTGTGTAGTCGCCCTGTGGCATGAAGCTGAACGCAGTACTGCCCAGTGGCGCCACTTCGTTGAGGTTGGTGTTGCCGACGCTGGCGCTGATTTCTGCGCTGCTGGCGTTGTAGACACGCACGAACGTCGAGCCTTTAGGGGCAGTCGGGCCGTAGAGGGCGGAGTCGCCAGCAAATGCTTGCAGGGACATCAGGCCCAGACCGGCAGCCATTGCGCAGGTCTTGAAAAGGCGTTTTGCGGTCGAACGGTTAGCAGTAGTGTTAAAAGTCATGAGTCAGTCCTCTCAGTTTTGCGCCCGGTTGGGCGACTCGGATTGTTTGGCGTTGAGTGCCACATTTTCTTGGGTGTCACGCGACTTCTTGAGCTCTGCGATCCACTTGGGATCGAACTCGCCAAGGTCGTTGTGGGCCGGCAGGTAGCGCTCCGGGAATTCCCAGATCACGACTTGCGGCGGGGTGTTCTTGAACGCATCGGTCTGCAGGTACTTGAGCATCGGCAGAATCGGACCGTGGCCGTCTTCGGCGTAGTTGACGACGTCACTGCGCAGCGCCTGCTTCAACGCACCGACAAAGTTCCAGTTAGGGTTTGCGCTGTAGCTGGTGCCCACCAGACCCACCGGGATATCACTGTCTGCAAACAGGGCGTCATCGCCTGCCGCAGCGCCTTCTACCGGATCAGTGCTGCGTTTCTGCAGCTCGTCGGGCTTGGGCAGCAGATTGCTGAACAGCGGATCGAGTGGCAGGAATGTAGTCAGGTCGCCTTTGTAAGCTTCAGTTCCCTTTGCTTGTGTGACGAACTGCTCAGGTTCGCCTTCCAGCGGGGTTTGCCGGGCAATTGCAGCGCTCAGTTGCTGCGCGGCAACTTCGGCACCCATCGGCGTCCAGTGGGTATCGGTACGCAGGAAGACCTGACCTTGCTGTTTGGCCGCCTGCAGCGGTGCCAGCAGGTCCGGGGCAAAGATGCCGGCCTTGGCCACCTGATCGTGGAACTGTTGATACAGATCGACATGCAGGCTGGCAGGTTTGGTGTCACCGATGTGTTCCGGGTACAGACGGGTTTTTGCCGGAACGATTGCCAGGACCAGTTTAGTGCCATGCTTTTCCAGTGCGTCGCGAACACCCTGGATCAGCGCCAGGTTGTCGGCTTCGTTCTGCTCACCATTGGCAACCGCATCGAACTCTTCATCGGTGTACAACCACTGGTCCTTGCCGAGCACTACGCCCGGACGACCTTCGTTGAACAGTTTGAAGTCCAGCGCCGCCCAGAGGTTGGTGCCCAGACGCTTGATCGGGAACTCATCGTCATAATGGGTTTCCGCCGCCTTGGTCCATTTGCCGTTAAGCACGGTGGTCTCGGCCGAGGTCGAGAACGTGCTGAAACTGCGCAGCGACCAGACGCCCAGGACCAGCAGAATGGCCAGGAAGATGGCGATATAGAGGATTCGTAATGAACGTGTCATGTCAGGCTCCTCAGAACTGGAAGTAAAGGAACGGCGAGAAGCTTTGCGCCGAGAGTTTGAGAATCGAAGCCACGAACAACAGCAGAATCAGCGCGCGCATGGCGTAACGTGGCCAGTCGGCTTCCCAGTAAGCCGGTTGCACCTGGGCTTCGCTGCCCACGGTGTAACCAGGCATGTGCAGACTGCCGGGAGCATCACCAGGAACCGCCTTGATGGTGCCCGGTTGCGCCGTCGCAGGGCCGTCGGCCTTGCTGCTCTTGCCGCTTTCGGCTTCACGGTTCTGGTAGAAGTCACGCAGACCGAAGAACGCCAGAGTGAGGTAGGCCACTACCAGAGTTGCTACTTGCAGCCCGGTCAGGCTGGCGCGGTTGAGTTCGGACAGCTGCCATTCGCCGAAGCTGAACATGGCGCCGTACATACGGCCGGCAACGTGCAGGTTTTCTGCGCGGAAGATGACCCAGCCCACGATCACCAGCAGGAAGGTCAGTGCCCAGCGAATGACATTGAAGCTGTAAGGCTTGGTGTTGATGCCTACCGCTTTTTCGATCGCCAGCCACATGCCGTGCCAGGCACCCCAGATGATGTAGGTGACGTTGGCACCGTGCCACAGACCGCCCAGCAGCATGGTCAGGAACAGGTTGCGATAGGTCGCGACCTTGCCGCCGCGGTTGCCACCCAGGGTGATGTACAGGTAGTCACGCAGCCAGGTCGACAGGCTGATGTGCCAGCGCCGCCAGAACTCGGTGATCGACTGGCTGATGTAAGGCTGTTTGAAGTTTTCCATGAAGCGAAAACCCATCATCAGGCCCAGACCGATAGCCATGTCGCTATAACCGGAGAAGTCGAAATACAGCTGTGCGGTGTAAGCCAGAGCACCGAGCCAGGCATCGCCAGTGGTCGGGTTCTGCAGGGCGAAGCAGTGGTCGGCGACCACGGCCAGGGTGTCGGCAATGAACACTTTCTTGATGAAACCCTGCATGAATCGCGTGGCGCCTTCGGAGAACTTGTCCAGCGTGTGGGTACGGTTGTTGAACTGGTCGGCCAGATCGCGGAAGCGCAGTACCGGCCCGGCAATCAAGTGCGGGAAGATTGCAACGAACGCAGCAAAGTCGATCAGGTTGCGTGTCGCCGGCGTGTCGCCGCGATAAACGTCGATGATGTAGCTGATGGACTCGAAGACATAGAACGAGATACCGATCGGCAACAGCACGTGGGTCAGGATGAACGGTTCCAGACCCATTGAGGTCATGGCCGCGTTGATGCTGTCCACGCCGAAATTGGCGTATTTGAAGTAGCCCAGAATGCACAGGTCCACTATGACGCCGAGCAGCAGCCAGCGCTGCGCCGGTTTGGTCCGCACACCTGCTGCGCCCACCTTCAGGCCGATCCAGTAGTTCCAGACCGTCACGCCGACGAAAAGCGCCAGAAAGTCCACACGCCACCAGGCGTAGAAGACATAGCTGGCAATCAGCAGCAGCAGGTTGCGATAGCGTTGCCCGCTCAGGTAGTACAAGCCGAGAAAGATCGGCAAGAACAGGAACAGGAACACGTTGGATGAGAAAACCATCCTTATCTCTCCGTTGGTCCAACATTCAAGGGCTCAAAGCCCCCCCAAACCCCCCGTAAAAAAGGGGGGTAAATTACGTCACTTCACGGCTTGTCGGCGAAGCTGCCCGAACGAGACCTGATCTCGTTCAGGCGTCGTCTGGTGCTACGTCTTCGCCGACAGGCCCGCACCTGCAATCAACGGCGCATCACTCACCGATGTTGTCGCCCTTGTCGCCTTTTTCATGCGAAGGGTCGTAGACCTTGGTCAGGTCGCCGCCCAAGCGGAAAGTCTTGAAGGGCTGCTTTTCGTGTTTCTCTTCCAGCACATCCGGGCTGCAGTTGTAGAGCGAGCAGTACGGTTCGAGCCAGGCGAATTTCGGGTCTTTCTTGAGGTCCGTCATGTCCTGTTTCTCGCCGTTGTGGTCAGCGAAAATCGAAGGATCCTTGACGCCAGCCAGCACCCGGTCGCCCAGACGCTTCAAGGCACCGTTGTTTTCCGGACGCAGGTCTACGCCGTTGGCCTGAGCGAAACTGGCAATCATCGCCAGCGGTGGCAGGGCATAGTTGTGATACGACAATGCGCGTTGGCGGCGCTTCATCTCGTTGGGCAGGAAGCCGTCCTTGTCGACTTGATTGGCGGCAACCTTGAACTCTTTGACTGCCCAGTCGAACAGGTCCTGGCGGTTGGTCGCGACGGCTGTTGCCATCACCGACCAAGCGGCCCAGTACGAGTGATTGTTAATTTTTTCCATCGGCAGGTTGCTCCAGTCGCTGACCACTTGATCGGCCAGCTTGCTGAACCAGCTTTCAATGATCTTTGCTTCCTGCTGACGATTGGCCAGCGGGTGCGAATCGGAGAACTTCAGGCGCAGATAAGCCGAGGACATGCTGCCCAGTGCCCATTTGCGCATCGACTTGCCGGTATGGTTGAACTCGCGGGACTCCAGCGCATCGGCTTTGGCCCACGTGGTCATCATGTTCAGCGCGCAATCGAGCTGCTCAGGACGGCCGTCGCGCATGTACTGCATCACGACTTTGCTGACGCCACGCTCAAGGTCGGTGATGTCCTTGGTTGCGTCGCGAAAGGCTTCTTCCGACACCGCATTGAGAGTTGCACGCGCCTTGTCAGAACCTTCGTACTTGCTGCGGAAAACCAGTTTGTCGGTGTACGGCTTGGGAACGGCGGCACAACTGAAGTTGTGATCGCCAGTCTTCATTTTTTCGATCGGGGCGTCGTAGCCCTTGGGTGGAACCAGCGCGGCGGACGCGCCCGTCGCCCAGGCCATCGATGACAGGATTGCCAGCGACAGCAGGGTAGGGCGGATCAGTTTAGGAGTCTGCATAATTCACCTCATAGTCCAGCTTGAGCGTTGTGTTTCGCATCGCTCGGGAACACGTTGCGTTTGCATACTTTGGCTTCGACTTTCTGTGGTGCTGCGCCTGCTTCCGGTCCCTGGATTTCCAGTGCCAGCAATTGCTGGTCGGCCCAGTCCTCGTCTTCGCGTAGTTCGAAGGCGAAGCGTCCGTCTGTATCAGACGTTTCCGGTTTTTCGATTTTCAGGTCCTCGTGGCGGCCGTTCATGTACCAGAGTCTGGCTTGAAGGGTTTTGACCGAGGTGTCATCGAACTTGATATCGATCTGGTTGCTGCCGTTGCGGATGTTCTTGATACCGTTCTTGCCGTTGACCAGTACTTCGTTGGTGCCCGGCTTGAGGGTGGTGCTGGCGCTCATCACTGCAGGTTTGCCTTCGCAACCGTTGTCCAGCAGAGACATCATCTGGCGGTAGATGGTTTCCTGGTCCAGGCGGTACAGCGGCGAAAACTCCCAGATGAGGATCTTCGGTGGACGCTTCTGGAAGTCTTCACTGCCCAGGTACTGCAGCATCGAACCTTCCAGACCGCCGCCGGGGAAGGCCACGTTCAGTACGTCGGCGCTTAGGTCTTCCTGCAGGAAGCCGCCGAAGTTGTAGTTCTTGCCACTGTGGCTGGTGCCGACCAGAGTGATTTCCGGGTTGCCGGAATCGCCGAACAGGTCACCGTCAGCCGCCTCGCCTTTGGGTTCGGTGCTGAACTGGTCCATGTACTGCACGGCGTAACTGGTCCCGCACAGTTGGCCGGCCATGTTGTGCAGCGTGCCGTTCTTGCCCATGCGGCCAGAGATGTGGCTTTCGAATTCGCGTTTCGGAATGTCGGAATACGCAGGGATTTTCTTGACCGTCTCGGCGACGATTTTCGCGGTGCGTTGAGCGCCATACGGCGTCCAGTGCTGGTCACCGCGGAAATAGAAGTCGTGCGCCTGTTGTTCGTTTGTCAACGGCGCCAGGTCAGGCACCCAATAGCCCATTTTGCTGAACCGACCGAGCATGGCCTGATAGTTTCTCAGTGCCTTGTCGTAGTCGAACTTGTCGCGGTCTGCCGGGAACAGCTTGTTGCGATCTACCAGACCGCGAGTCGGCTGATAGACCACAACCAGTTCAACACCTTTGCTCTTGAACGCATCGTGCAGTTCTTTCATGCGACGGTAGCCGGAAGGCGACGTGTCGAATTCTGTACGCAGGTCTTCTTGGGTACGAAACAGCCAGTCACCTTGCGCCTGGATCAGCGTGGTGAAGTTCTGCTGATAGCGCGAGACGTAGTTTTTTGCGTCGTGCGCGGCCGGGCACAGGCTGCAGCATGGCTCGGCCTTGAAGGTCGGCGCTTGCGAGTCGTCCGCGCGAGCGACACCGGCGGCGGCCATCAGCGCGGCGGTGAGGCTGGACAGGCTCAACAGCTTGATCAGATGTGCGTGCATAACAATACCCTTCCTCATTCCCGCAGCTCGGTCTGGCTTTCGACGGGGTCGATCAATACGGCTTTCTTCTGGCGTACCAGCAGGTCGAGGATTTCGTCCTGGCGATCACCGAGGATGCCGTTGAGGCTGATGCCCACTTCTTTGGTCGGCATCAGCATCGAGACGCGATACAGCTCGACGCTCAGTGGCGAGTCGATGGACAGCGGGCCAGAGCCGTTACCGGCCAGTTCGCCGCCCACCATGATCAGCGACACCTGGGCGTCGAACGGGTCGAGCTCGATGTCGCGGTCGGTGTCGCTCAGGTCCTTGATGTGGCCATACACGCCCATCAGGCCGTTGCCGGTGGCAACGTTTTCGTACAACTTGATGTTCACACTGTTGCGCACGCGAATGCCGTGGCGGCGGTTGGCGATGACGCGGTTGCCCCACAACAGGTTGTTGCCGCTTTCGTACAGGGTGATGCCATCAGTGTGGTTCTGATAGATCTCGTTGTAGGCGACGATGTTGCCGACGCTGTTACGGTCCAGAACCACGCCGGACAATTTGTTGCCGTGGCTCTTGTTGCGGAAGATGAAGCTGTTGTCCACTTCCCGGGAAATAATGATCCCGTGCTTCTTCTTGGTCCCGTAAACGTCGTTCTCGGCGATGATCAGACCGTGTGAACGGTCATGCGGGTCAATGCCGTACACGATGTTGTCGCGGTAGGTATTGCCCTTGACCACGAAGTCGCGGGTTTCGTAGCAGTAGAAGCCGTACCACATGTCCGAGAACTCGGAGTCGACGATCCAGCCAGTTGGCTCGGGACGCTTGAGCACCTTCGCAGTGTTAGGCGTGTACTGGGAAATACTAATGCCGTACGACTTGCTCTGGTTGTAACCCATGCTCGCCATTTTGGTGTTGGCGATCCAGGTTTCCGAGCCGCCCCAAGTCAACAGGAACGGGCGAAACTCGTCGGGCTTGCGATAGGTCGCCAGGCCGTTGCGGGTTTCACTCCAGGCGTTGACCTGCGTGTGGGTGATCAGCATCTTGCCTTCGCTGACAATGAACGAACCCTTTTCCTGAGACAGACGCAATTCCTTGGTCTTGCTGTCGATCTCGAAAATCCCGGTCTCTTTGACGAGAATCGGCAGGCGCGCCACGTAGACACCCGGCGACACTTCGTTGAGGAACTGTTTCGGGACCTTTTTCGCCAAGTCCTGCAGGCTCACGTAGCCGTCGGAAATCATGATGGCCTGCGGGATACCCTTCTGGCGGGCCACCCATTCAGTCATCTTGTTGTCACCGCCGATGAATTCCTTCAGGCCGGTTTCTTCCATCATCCGCGAGACAGTGACCTTGCCCGGCTTGTTGCGCACGATCTTCTTCAGTGCCGCCTCGGCGGTGTAGCCGCTGAGGTCCGGCAGCACCGGTTTGGCCATTTCCAGAGGCGCGGTGGGCGGGCTGGTGATGGTGTAGGTCTTGGCCTGTTGCAGCCCTTTGACCAGCTTCGGGGTCTCGGGTACGACAGGCGCATTGGCCAGCGCCAGACTGCTGACCATCAGCAGGGCGCTGGTCAGCACTGCGCTTTCGAGCAGGGCGTGTGACCAGTTGCGGCTGCGCCCGTTGCTAGCTTGACTGTTCATCTCTGGCACTCCTTTGGCGGTTCGCATCAGAAGCGCCAGATGACGTCGACGACAGCGCGGTGCATGTAGCTGTCCACGTTGTTCTGATAGGCGTCGCCGGGCTTGAAGACACCTGCGCGCAAACGCACCAGGGCCGAAGGTTCATCGAACGACTGGCTGAGCGACGCTGGCAACAGACCTTGCTTGAAGTACTTGGTCACAACCAGGTCCATCTCCTGACCCAGGTCCTTGCTTCCGTCTTCCAGTGGCAGCGAACTGAACGTGCCGTCCTGATTGTCGTTTACCGCGTTGATGCCCGAACCGCCGATACCGGTGTTGCCGTCCACACGACGGAACTTGTGGTAGATCAGCGACGCGTCGTATTCCTCGTTCATCTGCCAGGAAGCGAACAGCGAACCGGTTTCCACGTTGGCCATTTCGCCTTGGAAGGCTTCACCGAAGCGATGGATGCGCGAGCGTGTGCCGGTCCAGTTGGAGCGGTTACTTTCCAGACCGTTCTGGACGTAATCCCTGCTGGCGCGCGAATAGGCCGCGCCGACTTGCCACTGCGGGTCAAGACGCAGGCGCAGGCCCAGGTCAGTGGCCCAGCCGTTCATGTCGCGGCTGTTCTTCTGGCCCGCGATGAACTGGTCGTTGGCTGCGGAAGTCACGCCGATTTCGTCGCGCGTGCCGTCCAGCCAGGTCAGGCTGCCCCAATAGTTGAGCTGATGGGTGTTGTTGCGATAGTTGTAGGCATCGCTGTCGGCTTGCAGGCCGACCCAGGTCAGATCGCCATTCGAGGTCTTGTCCAGGTCGTCGAGCACCTGGCCTTGCGACTTGAGCTTGCCGTCGTCAGCGCTGTGGTGCGCGCGGATACCGGCCCAATGGCCAGGTGTCCACTGGTAGCTCACCGAGCCGAACAGGTGCTTGCGGTCTTCATCGTCAGGCGCCAGCTCGGTCAGGTCGGTGCGGTATTCGCTGAAACGCTGGGCGGCACCCAGTTCAGCGCGCAGCAGCGTGGTGTCGAACGACCAGTTGATGGCTTCGATGTTGGTGTCGTGCCACTGGCCGTCATCATTGCGCAGACGCTGGCGACCGACTTTCAGGATCTCGCCAGGGTAGGGCGTGAAGCCGCTGTAGCCAATCCAGAATTCACGCAGTGCGGCGTAGGTCTTGTCGGTCTCACGCTCGCTGGCAGTGCCGCGCGAGGTTTGCGTACCGCTACCGTCGGCGTTGCTCTGCTCCAGCGGGTCGGTCTGAATGATGTCGGTAGCAGTCACCACTTGGCCCATGGCATAACCGCTCCAGTCGCCGCGTTCGCCATATACCCAGGGACGCAGGTCCAGACCCACACCGTTGACGTCGCCGCCCGAACGGGTGCCCAGATCGCGATCATCCTCGGCCTGTGCCGTGGCCTTGATTTCGATACCGAAATTCTGTTGTTCGGTCAGCGCTGCCAGCGTCGGGCAGGCCCACAACAGGGTGAAGCCAAGGCCCATGCCGGCGGCCATCAGGGGATTCAACTTCATAATGCTTCCTCACCGTCTTTTTCTTCTTGCAGGGCTTGCGCTGCCATCGCGTTCTGAGTGGCGGTAGCGCCCCGGACTTTTTGCTCGCGCGCCAACAGATCTTTGGCGGTGGCAAGCTTTTCAGGCGGCAGTTGGGTGTTGAGGGCTTCGGCAAGCTCGGTGGCTTGCGGGGTCTGGCTGGCCAGTGCCATCTGGGCGAATACCCAGGCATTGACGGGGTCAGGTTTGGTGCCTTTACCCTGCGAGAACAGCTGCGCAAGGGCGAAGTCAGCGCTGTTCTGGCCACCGCGTGCGGCGGTCAGCAGTTCGTCCACAGCTTTTTGTGGATAGACCTGGCCCAGGTAACCGCGGCGATAGATCTGACCCAGGTAGTAATGGGCGGAGATCTCAGTCGCTGTGGCTTTCTTGAGGTGTTCTTCGGCCTTGAATGCGTCAGGTGTGACCCATTTGCCTTCGTAATACAGGCGACCCAGCAGCAGTTCGGCGCGGGGCTGATCTGCGGCACGGCCGTTGTTCAGGTATTCCATCATCTTGTTGACGTCGCCCAGTTCGGGGAAGTCGTAAAGCAGTTTGGCCAGCGTCACCCAGGAAATCGGGTAGCCCGGCGCGATGCCTTCCAGCAATTGCTGGGCGGTTTTCTCGTCCGGTGTACCGATGGTGGAGTCGCCCAGTACGCGCGCGACACTGTCCACTCGTTGAGCGTTGACGCGGCCTGCCGCATGTTCGCTCTTGAGTTTTTCGATCAGTGCAGCCTGCTGTTCGGCCTGGCCGCGCGTCTGATAGACCGTGGCCAGCTCGACGTAACAAATGTCAGTCGCCGACAGCGCCTGCTTGCAGATGCTCTCGACTTCATCCAGATGCTGCGCATAGGTGCCTTGAGTGCGGTACAGCAGTACCTGAGCCAGACCGGCCTCCGGGTAACCTGCCGCGCGCCACTCGCTGATTTTCTGCTGCGCATTCACTTCCGGGAACGTGTGCGGGTATTGCAGGTACAGCATGGCCAACGGGATCAGGGTGCCGGACTCACCATTGGCGAATGCTTTTTTCAGCAGGCCTTCGGCTTCGCGGTGTTCAGCTTCAGTCGCATCGGGCTTGGCCGCCAGCAATCGGCCAAGGCGCGACTGCGCACGAGGCGAAGTCTCTGCCGCAGCGCGGTAAGTGGCCTCGGCCTGCTTGAGCAGGGCCGGGTCGCGAGTGTTCACCTGAATGTCGGCCAGACCGACCTGTGCATCGCTGTAGCCCAGGTCCGCCAGCTGCCGATAGTTCTGCTCCGCCAGCGCAGTGTCACCGTTTTTCAGGGCTTCATTGGCAAGGCGTTGATCAGGCAGGCCGGCACAGCCGCTCAGGCCGAGCGCGACGGCGAGGCTCAATAGCGTGGGGGTCGACAGGCGTCGTAGTGGGCTGTTCATGGTTACAGACCCGCAGCCATGGCTTTGTCGAGCAGCCAGTTCACGGATGGGCCGCGATCGCTGACAACTTCTACAGGACGACCGGCCAGCGCGCTGCTCAGGGTTTCGTCAGGCTGGATCTGCACACGAATGTCGGTAGACAGGTCGGCATCGCTCAGGTTGGTGCTGCTGATGATCTTGCCGGTACGAAGCTTGTCTTCGCCCGCGATCTGGAAGCTCACACGGGTGCCTGGCTTGACGTCGTTGAACTGACGATAGGTAAAGCGTGCTTCCACTGTGGCCGGTGCGTTGCGTGGGACCAGTTGGAAGATGACCTGACCCTTGGAAGCGAACTGACCATCGGCAACCAGCTGGCGACCGACAACGCAATCACATGGGCTGGTGAGGGTGCCGCTCATTTGCTTGCCGTAAAGCTCTTCGATCTTGGCTGGCTGCAGGTCTTCACCGGTCAGGCTGCCCTTGAGCATTTCCAGCATGCTGGTGTTGAAGGTTGCGAGTGGCGCGCCTTTGGTGGCTTCGCCATTCGGACCGACCAGGCTCTGCACGGTGCCTTCACGTGGCATGGTTACATCCATGCTTGGAATCGACACCAGACCGGCCGAAGCGTGGCTGACGAAATACAGGCCGTAGACGGTTTTGAAGATAAAGCCGAAAGCAGCCAGACCGACAATGAACACGCCAAGGCTGAAGGTGACTGCGCGCAGACGTCCCATTGTCGACATGCCGCCGTCCTTGCCCTTGACCTTGCGCGCCTTGGTGAAGTTGTCGCGCTGCAGCGTAGCGAGTACTTCGCCCAGGGTAACAACTTCGCCTGAGAGGTGCGAAGTGATCAGGTGACGCAGGGTAGCGATGTCCTGAGGCTCCAGGTTCTGGAACTGGCAACCGATACGATTGCTGGCGTTGTCTATGGAGCGAACCTGTAGATCGACGTCCATGGCCAGGCCAAGGTTGTCGATGATGAACTGCAGGCGTCCTTTTACAATTTGACCTTCAGTGAATTTCTGCCCTGCTGGAGCAACGAAGCTCAGGCCACCGGCTGACAGGTCTTCGATGCGCACCAGCGGCGCGTTCGGCTGATCATTCAGCAGGCGCAGCTTGGCAGGAATCTTGATCCGGGCGTGTTGGCGCTGTGCTTCGGATTCATGTACGACGTTCGCATTCACGGCTGTATTCATGGCTATTTTTCCTACTTAAGCAATTAATCCGTTGGCCCGGTCAAACCATCGTCAACAGCACGGCGACGAAGATGGTGCCAGCCGAGAAAGTCATGGTTCGGGACGACCACGTGTTGAACCAGCCCTGAAAGCTGGCCATGTCGCGGCTGAGTTTTGTGTCCTGGCGCGTCCAGGACTGGCGGTCCAGGCGGAAGAAGACGTAAATCTTCATCAGGGCGCCGACGATCTGGTTGTAATAGAGAATTATCGGGTAGGCAGGCCCGATCCTGTGTCCTGAAAGGGACAGCAGCAGGGTCAGGATCAGACGGGTCATGCCGATCCAGAGCAGGTACATCAGCAGGAACGCGCCGCCGTATTTGAAACTGGCGATGATGGCGACGGTCAGGCCGAGAATGGAGGTCCACATCGACACACGCTGGTCGAACAGCACGATGCTGGTGAAAATCCCCAGACGACGAACGCCCAGGCCCAGTGCGCGCGAGTTCTGACGCAGGTTGTTGCCGTACCAGCGATACATCAGTTTGCGGCTGGCTTTCAGGAAGCTCTTCTCGGGCGGGTGCTCGACCGTGTTTATCGCCGCATCCGGCACGTAGAAGGTGTCGTAGCCCAGACGCATCAGGCTGAACCAGCTGGACTTGTCGTCACCGGTCAGAAACCTGAACGTGCCCAGACGCCAGTGGTTGAGCGAATCGCTTTCCACGTCGGCGATGAACTCCGGGTCGGTGACCACCGTGGCGCGGAATACCGACATGCGGCCAGTCATGGTCAACACGCGCTTGGACAGGGCCATCGAGCACATGTTGATGTGACGCTGAGCGAAACGCAGCTTGTGCCACTCGCTCATGATGTAGCCGCCACGCACTTCGCAGAACTCGTTGGTGGTCAGACCGCCGACGTTGTCGAACAGCTGGAACCAGGGCACGGTCTTGGCAACCACACCTTCGTTGAGCACGGTGTCACCGTCGATCACTGCAACAACCGCGCGGCTGTCGGGCAAGTGACGCGAAATGGCGCGGAAGCCGTAGGCAAGGCCATCGCGCTTGCCGGTGCCCGGGATCCGTACGAAGTCCAGTTTGACGCGTTCCGGCGGGTTGAACTTCGCCCACATGCTCTTGACCAGCAGCTCATCGGACATTTCCACCAGCGAGCAGACGATGGTGGTCGGCAGTCCGCAGTCGATGGCTTCTCGGATTACCGAGTTGTACACCTGAGCGGTGGTCAGTGCGTCGATACGAAAGCTGGTGACCATCAGAAACACGTGCGAGGGGTCTGCAGCGCTGCCCAGCTTGCGTACCTTGCGGCGCAAGTGAGGGTAGACGATGTACAGAAAGATCATCCCGCGCACGAAGTGTGTGATCCCCATCGAGTAGCGCCAGATGCCGACGGCGCCAATCAGGAAGATAAAGTTCTTCGACTGTGAGTCGAAGATACTGGTGGGCAATGCAGTTGCAATGCCCATTAATAAACTCAGATAGAACAGCCAACCGGCGGCCTGTAACAGGCCGTGCTTGAGCCTCTGCATAATCTGTATCCCTAAGTCAGTTGCAAGCCTCAAGCCCCAGGCTGCAAGCAGTTGGCTTGAGCTTGTGGCCTGGAGCTTGGCGCTTGTGGCTTGCGGCTGATTTACCAGCAGATACCTTCGGCACGACCGTCTTCGGTGGTGGCATTGGACATGAAGCCCACCAGGTCGATCACACGCTTGCCTTCAGGGGTCTTGTTGGCGAGGGCGCGGAAACGCTCGTCGCGGTTGCCCAGGATGATGACGTCAGAGTCATTGATGACTTGATCGAAGTCCGAATTCAGCAGCGACGAAACGTGCGGAATCTTGGATTCGATGTAGTCCTTGTTGGCGCCGTGAACGCGTGCATATTCAACGTTGCTGTCGAAGATGCTCAGGTCGAAGCCCTTGCCGATCAGCATTTCGGCCAGCTCTACCAGCGGGCTTTCACGCAGATCGTCGGTACCGGCCTTGAAGCTCAGGCCCAGCAGTGCAACTTTGCGCGAATCGTGGCTTGCAACCATGTCGAAAGCGTTCTGCACTTGCGACGTGTTGCTGCGCATCAGCGAGTTGAGCAGAGGGGCTTCAACGTCCAGGCTACCGGCACGGTAGGTGAGGGCGCGAACGTCTTTCGGCAGGCAGGAACCGCCGAATGCGAAACCTGGGCGCATGTAGTACTGGGACAGGTTCAGAGCCTTGTCCTGGCAGACCACGTCCATTACTTCACGGCCATCGACGCCCACGGCTTTGGCAATGTTGCCGATTTCATTGGCGAAGGTTACTTTGGTGGCGTGCCATACGTTGCAGGTGTACTTGATCATTTCGGCAACGGCGATGTCCTTGCGGATGATCGGCGCGTCGAGTTCTTCGTACAGCGATTGCAGGACGTCGCCCGAGGCTTTGTCAAATTCGCCGATGACGGTCATTGGCGGCAGATCGTAGTCCTTGATGGCGGTACTTTCGCGCAGGAACTCAGGGTTTACCGCCACGCCGAAATCAACGCCGGCTTTCTTGCCAGAGCAGTCTTCGAGGATAGGGATAACCACATTGGCGACAGTGCCCGGCAGTACAGTACTGCGAACAACGATGGTGTGACGCGTGGATTTGTCGCGCAGGACATAACCGATTTCGCGGCACACGGATTCAATGTAATCCAGTTCCAGGTCGCCGTTCTTCTTGCTAGGCGTGCCGACGCAGATCATCGACAGGTCGGTGGCGCGAATGGCTTCTGCGAAGTCGGTAGTACCGCGCAGCTTGCCGGTAGCAAGGCCTTTTTGCAGCAGTTCTTCCAAGCCTGGTTCAACGATAGGCGACTTGCCGTTATTGATCAGGTCGATCTTGGTGCTGGAGATATCCACGCCCACTACATCGTGACCGCGTGCAGAAAGGCAACCGGCACAGACGGCACCGACATAACCCAAACCAAATATGCTGATACGCATCGTATTCTCCTCGATTTTTCACGCCATCAAGTGGCTGGATATAAATTTTTGCCAGCAGGTATCACGCGTCAGTGCACACGGCTTATAAACCGTTCAACTAACACAGGCAGAGTTAATGAGTGAGTGCCCAAACAAACGAGGCGAACTCAAATGACACTAAGTGCAAGCGGCAAGTGTCCTGTCCGGCGGGCAGGGCCCTGCTCTCCTTGGATGCAGTAAACCACTCCTTGTCTGACGATCGATGGCGGACCTCGCTTGGAAAGCCCCGGCCAGAGCCGTAGCGTCCCTCTCGGATCCTGCGCATGCCACCCGTTCGGCGTCGCCTGTCTACCAACATCAACTAGTGATGTGAGTCTGATTCCAGATACCGGGTACCCGGAAGATCATGCGTCCCTGTCAGTAACTTTCCGATTTTCTGCCCACCTGTAAGTGATCTCTTACAGGTTAGCCCTGAATTGTTACGGGATGTAGGAGCGCATGAATTCGTATTTAGTTCCGGGCCACTCGTCCTGATTTGCAGATTTTGATGTATCAACCCCGTGACAAAGACGTAGACAAGGCGTGGTGAATTTTTACCAAAGCCTTATTTTGCAGGGGGCGCAGCGGGCAGAGGGCGTAAGTGCTACTACAGCGAAAAGCTAAAAGGCCACTACTTAAAAAAATTGATTATTTTTTCACGAAAAAAAGACACGTTGCATGACGGCGTTGTTTTGACGATTCCTTGGCGTCACTAACTTGTCGTCAGCGGGCGCGGAACAGCAGATCAAGGCTGTGTAACAGTAGCCTGTTACACATTTTTGACGGCGTTAGTGGTTAGCAGTGTCTCGCAGAAACACCAACTTGTCGGGGGTTGACTGTTCGCTGCTATAACGATAGCCCTGCACGTCAAACTCCTTTAGTGCAGCCGGCGTATTGATCCGTTCTTCGATAACAAAGCGGCTCATCATGCCGCGTGCTTTCTTGGCGTAGAAGCTGATGATCTTGTACTGGCCGTTTTTCAGATCCTTGAACTCGGTGTCAATGATCCGCGCCTTCAGCGCCGCACGTTTGATGGCCGAGAAGTATTCAGTGGACGCCAGGTTCAGCAGCAGGTCATCGCCCTGATCGGCAAGTGCCTCGTTGAGCCATTCGCTGATCCTTGTTCCCCAGAACGCATAAAGATCCTTGCCCCGGGCGTTGGCCAGCTTTGTTCCCATCTCCAGGCGATAGGGCTGCATCAGGTCCAGCGGGCGCAGCAGGCCATAAAGGCCTGACAGCATTCGCAAGTGATGCTGGGCATAGTCCAGTTGCGCATCGCTCAGTGTTTCGGCCTGCAGACCGGTATAGACGTCACCCTTGAACGCCAGCAGCGCCTGTTTGGCATTGTCGAGGGTGAAGGCCGGGTCCCAACTGCCAAAGCGTGCTGCGTTCAGCCCGGACAACTTGTCGGACAGGTGCATCAGTTCACCGATCTGCGCGGGGGTCAGCTCTCGCAACTGAGTGATCAGCTCTTGAGAGTGCTCCAGATACTGTGGCTGAGTGAAGCGTGCGGTAGTGGGTGGCGTCTCGAAATCGAGGGTTTTCGCTGGGGAAATCACCATCAGCATGAAGTCGTCTCCTTTGATCGTCCTGCGATTCTAGGGGTTGACGACCCATGACTCCAGCGATGGCGATGGTCGATGATGCATTGTCAGTGATGTCATGCAGGTGCGCGTTGTATGGATCTCGACATAAGAAGCCGTGGCTATATCGGCTATAGTGGCACGCCGGTCATCGGCCAGGGCTCATCAAGAGGGCGTCGGGTTTGCGTATTGTTTTAGCTGTGTGTGCGAGTCTGCTGTGGCTTCAGGCTCAGGCGGCCGCGCCAGTCATTGCCACCATCGACCGTAGTGTTTGGCCCGAGCGGCTGGAGACGCCGGGCTTGTTCGACGTGGCGTCGCGTGCAGAGATCCTCTCCTTCGCCCATGAGTTGTATCTGAGTGAGAAGCTCGACGAAGAGGGGCTCAAACAACGGCTGGGTCTGCGATTTGTCAATGTGCCTTCACTGAACGTCGTCCGCCATCGCCTGTGGCTGCGCCTGCTCGAGAACTATCAGGCTGCTCAGAAGAGCTGTGAAGAAGATGCCAACTTCTGTGTGCTGGTCGAGGACATGGACCAACTTCGCCTGCGCGCCGAGGAGTATCAGGTATCGAACGATTCGTTCTATGCCGGCTGGGCTGGCCCCGGTGCGGCGTTTCATCGCCGCTACCTGAATGAGTTGCTGTTCATGGCCGCGCTGTTTCCGCAGACCAGCAGCGAGATCGAGCGTTATAACTCCGATGAGATGAGCGGCGACGAGCTGCCTGATCGCACGTTCATGCTCAATTTCGAAGGCGGCCCCAGCCCGTTGGATGGCGGAACCGACTGGCTGGCCGACTTCATGCGTCAACAAAAGATGACTGCCACCTTCTTTGTGCTCGGCAAGAGCCTTCAGGAGCGCCTCGACACCAGCTCGGCTGTCGGCCTGCAGGCGCTTTACCGCCAGCAGTGCGTCGGCCTGCAGGGCTGGGAGTACCGTTCGCACAGTCAGTGGCTGGACTGGCAGGATTCCATCCTGCGCAGCGAGGCGCTGGTTCAGCAGGTGCTGCCGGATAACTTCGTGCCTTTGTTTCGCCCGCCTTATGGTCACCGTCGGGCCGACAGTGGCGACTTCTTTCGTGACCGGCACCTGCGTGTATCGCTATGGAACATCGACGCGCAGGATGACACCGGGCGGCTCACCGCAGAGCAGGTCAGCGACCGCGTGCTGACCTTGATGCTGCTTTGGCGCAAAGGCACGGTCGTGTTTCATGACGTCGCCAACAAGGCGCAGTCTGCGCTGCCATTGCTGCTGGCCAATACGGCGCAAAGCGAGCTGATTTGGGATGACTGTCGAAATATCTCTGAAACGACCGTGGAGCAAGGGCCGGAGAGTAGCGAGGAGGCTGCGCCGGAGGGGGAATGAAGGCTGATTCGGCGTGGGCGGACTTCCGACTTTAAACGTGCTGCGGACGCCCGCCAAGTCCTATTCGTCATCCTGTGAAATAAACTTCAAAAAACTGTCAAAACGCTTTTTTCTGTCATCCCTTTTGCTGTATTACGAATACAGACCGCCGAAACCTGCAACACAGGTGGCGTCTTCCAAGACCCACCTTGAGCGACATTTCTACCCTGCCTCAAGGGAAGAATCCGGCGGCCTTTTCGTGGCGCAGTACTGTCTTGGTTCTGCGTCGCCCGGCTTTTGAAAAGGTGAGCGAGTATGGATGATCACGGACGCACCCCCTCCACTAACCAGCCAATCCTTTACGTGCTCGATACCAACGTATTGATCCATGATCCAAACGCTTTGTTGAACTTCGAAGAACACCACGTCGCCATTCCCATGACGGTCCTGGAGGAACTGGACAAACTGAAAGCCGGCAAACATTCCGTTGCCGCCGAGTGCCGCCAGGCCATTCGTCTGATCGACAAGACCCTGGGTGAAGCCTGCCCTGCAGATGTCGAAAAGGGAGTGCCCATTGATCGCGGGACCGGTGTTTTCAAAGGCTTTTTGTCTATTCTGATGAGCAAGCGCGAGGAACCCAACAGTCTGTTGCCCGAGCACCTCAATGACAACATCATCATCAACCAATTGATCGACCTGCACGCGCGCAACAAGGACTTGAGCGTCGTACTGGTGACCAAAGACATCAACATGCGCCTAAAGGCGCGTGCCTGCGGCATTGCAGCAGAGGATTACAGCACCGACCAGCTGGTGGACGACGTTTCACTGTTGTCGCGTGGCTACCATGACATGACCGGCTCGTTCTGGGACCGGGTCAACAAGGTCGATACCCGCCAGGAACGAGGCCGTACCTGGCACCGAGTGCAGCTCAATGAAATGCTGCCGGCTGTTCATATCAACGAATTCATTGTCGACGAACAGGGTTTCGTGGGCTGGATCAAGGGCGTCAAAAACGACGAGTTGCTGATTCTCGATATGCACCAGGAGCCTTTGCTGCATCAGGAAGCCTGGGGTTTGAAGCCGCGTGACATCTATCAGGGGCTGGCGCTGTTCGCCCTGCTTGATCCGGATATTCATCTGGTCAACCTGTCAGGCGCGGCGGGTTCGGGTAAAACCATCCTTGCCCTGGCGGCTGCCATCGAACAGACGATGGTCACCAAGCGCTATCGCCGCATCATAGCGACGCGCAGCGTTCAGGGTCTGGATCAGGAGATCGGCTTTCTGCCGGGTACCGAGGCCGAGAAAATGGAGCCGTGGCTCGGCGCGATTACCGATAACCTCGAAGCCCTGCACATGGATGACGAGAATACTCACGGCAGTGTCGATTACATCCTGAGCAAAGTGCCACTTCAGTTCAAATCCCTTAACTACATCCGGGGTCGCAGCTTCCAGCAAAGCCTGATCCTGATCGATGAATGCCAGAACCTGACCCCGCACCAGATGAAAACCATCATCACCCGCGCCGGTGCCGGTTCCAAAGTGGTCTGCCTGGGCAACCTGGCGCAGATCGATACCCCTTACCTGTCAGCCACCAGCTCTGGTCTGACCTATCTCACGGAGCGCTTCAAAGACTTCCCGAACGGCGTACACATCGCCCTGCAAGGCGTGCCACGCTCAATACTGGCCGAATACGCAGAGAGTCATCTGTAGAGCGAAAGCTTCAAGCGGGGGAGCCTCGTTTTACGAGATCCCCTTGCTTGCATGCTCCAGCTCACACGTATAACAAGTTCGCTCCTGGCCGAAGGCTGTAGGAGCGAACTTGCTCGCGAAGAGTGTTGTGCATTCAAAAATTCTTTATCACCCGAAACATAGCCTTCGCTCCTACGCCCTCCGAGCTTGCTGCCGGTAGCCTGTAACTGCCACACCCTCTACACTTCTTGCATCTGCCAAGGAGTAACGCTGTGCTCACTCATCTCGATTCCCAGGGTCGCGCCAATATGGTCGATGTCACTGATAAAGCCGTGACGTCCCGTGAGGCTGTGGCTGAAGCGTATGTGCGTATGCTGCCCGCGACGCTGCAAATGATTGTCAGCGGTGGTCATCCAAAGGGTGATGTGTTTGCTGTCGCGCGTATTGCAGGTATCCAGGCCGCCAAGAAAACCAGCGACCTTATCCCGCTGTGCCATCCGCTGATGTTGACCAGTATCAAAGTGCATCTCGCCGCCGAAGGCGATGCTGCAGTGCGCATCACCGCAAGCTGCAAACTGTCCGGACAGACCGGCGTGGAGATGGAAGCGCTGACTGCGGCCAGCGTCGCGGCGCTGACGATTTACGACATGTGCAAGGCGGTCGACCGCGGCATGGTTATCGAGTCGGTTCGTCTGCTGGAAAAGCTTGGTGGCAAAAGTGGTCATTTCACTGCCGATCAGGCACAGGTTTCTTCATGAAGATTCAGGTCCAGTACTTTGCCCGCTATCGTGAATCGTTGGGCCTGGACGGCGAGTCTGTCGAAGGCCGGTTCGCCACTATTGAAACACTGAGGCAGGCGCTGTTGCAGCGCGGTGAGGCCTGGCAGGTTCTGGCCGAGCAGAACCTGATGTGCGCTCGCAATCAGGAATTGTGCAAGCCGACCGAGCCGTTGGCTGACGGCGATGAAGTCGCGTTCTTTCCGCCCGTGACCGGAGGTTGATCATGGCGATTCGTGTACAGGCAGCCGCCTTTGATCCTGGCGCTGAAGTCAACGCGCTGCACGCCGCCAATCGTGGCATCGGTGCGGTGGTCAGTTTTGTCGGCTACGTGCGTGATTTCAACGACGGCCGCGAGGTATCCGGCATGTTCCTGGAGCATTATCCGGGCATGACCGAGAAGGCGCTGGCGACGATCGCCGAAGAGGCGGGGCAGCGCTGGCCGTTGCTCAGGGTTGATGTGCTGCACCGGGTAGGTGCGCTGGAGCCGGGCGAGCCCATCGTTTTCGTCGGCGTTGCCAGTGCTCATCGGCAGGCCGCATTCGAGGCCTGCGATTTTGTCATGGACTACCTCAAGACCCGGGCGCCGTTCTGGAAGCGTGAAAACACACCTGAAGGTCCGCGTTGGGTAGAAGGCCGCCACAGCGATCACCAAGCGGCTGATCGCTGGAAATAACCGTCAGGCGTTGTTGCGTACCACGGCCCTGAGCAAGTGAGTCGGCGGTGTTTCACAGCTGATCTTGCGGCCCAGTTTTTCCTCGATGGAGGGTAGCTGATACGAATCGTCTTCGCCGGCAAAGCTGATCGAGACGCCGTCGGCACCTGCACGACCGGTACGGCCTATGCGGTGGACGTAATCGTCCGGCACTTCCGGCAGGGTGAAGTTGATCACGTGGCTGATGCCATCGATGTGGATGCCTCGACCTGCTACATCCGTGGCGACCAGCACGCGAATCTTGCCTTCGCGGAAGCCTTCTAGGGTCTTGATGCGCTTGTGCTGCGGCACGTCGCCTGACAATTGCGCAGCGTTGACGCCGTCGCGCACCAGGCGTTCTTCGATGCGGCGTACTTCGTCCTTGCGATTGGCAAAGACCATGACCCGTTCCCAGCCGTTGTCGGTCACCAGGTTGTACAGCAACTTGTATTTGTCGGCACCGGCCACGGCGTAGATATGCTGCTCGACGTTATCGCTGGCAACGTTCAGCGACTCGATCTCGACGATGGAAGGCTCGGTGGTCCACTGTTTGGCGAGGTTCATCACGTCTTCGGTGAATGTCGCGGAAAACAGCAGGGTCTGGCGTTCGCCCTTGTGCGGGGTCTGGCGAATGATCTGCCGTACCTGCGGGATGAAACCCATGTCCAGCATGCGGTCGGCTTCGTCGAGGACCATCACTTCGACCATGTCCAGATGCACTTCGCCGCGCTGGTTGAAGTCCAGCAGGCGGCCAGGTGTGGCTACCAGAATGTCGCAGTGGCGCGCTTCAAGCTGCTTGAGCTGCTTGTCAAAGTCCATTCCGCCGACGAAGGTCATGACGTTCAGGTTGGTGTACTTGGTCAGGTCGGCGGCGTCCTTGGCGATCTGCACCACCAGTTCGCGGGTCGGCGCGATGATCAGCGCGCGGGGCTCACCCATGTAGCGCTCGGCCGGTGGTGGCGTCTGGGTCAGTTGCTCGATGATCGAGATCAGGAATGCAGCGGTCTTGCCGGTGCCGGTCTGGGCGCGGCCGATTGCGTCCTTGCCCTTGAGGGTGAAGCCCAGCACGCCTGCCTGGATGGGCGTGCAATACGGAAAGCCCAGGTCCTGAATAGCGTGCATCAGCTCGGGAGCCAGGTTGAAATCGTGGAAGCGGGTTTTTCCTTCCTGCGGTTCTACGGCAAAATCTTCGAGTTTCCATTCCGGCGCAGGCGGCTTGGTCACACGTTCGCGACGTGGGCGCTCGGCCCTTGGCTTGTCGGCACGCGGCGCTGTGACTTTGGAGTGCTCGGCGACGGTGTCCAGAGCCTGAGTCTGGACAGCATGATCCGGTGGGGCGCCGTTGTCAGGCGAAGGGGAAGCAGGGATGGAGGCTGTCGGTATAGGCGCGCGTTGCTCAGCGTCACTCTTACCGAACATCTTTTTAAGTGCTTTGAGCACGGTCATCTCGTCAATTGGTTAAGGAATGTACGCCGGGGAGTGTAAAGCAAGAACCGTGCTCGGCGTAGTGCCATCCTTGGCGAGCTACAGAAGCGGTCCGTCCCGAGAGGAAAAACCGGTCTTAGCGAAGCTTTTCAGCGAGCCAGACACCGATGTCATGAATTTCCTGCGGTAACACTTGATGGCCCATTGGGTATTCCTGCCATTGTGCGGTTACACCCTGAGTCAGCAGATGCTCGTAAGCGGTGCGTCCCATCGCATTGGGGACCACCTCGTCGTGCTGACCGTGCAGGCAATACGCCGGTGTGCGTTGCTGGCTGGCCGACAATTGCATCTGGGCGCTGAATGTCGGGGCATAAGTGGAGAGGGCAAGCACGCCACCCAGTGGACCCTGCCAGCGCTTGTAGCCGGTATGCAGCACTACTGCGCCGCCTTGGGAAAACCCTGCGAGAAATATCCGCGCCGGGTCTATGCCGCTGTCCCGCTGTTGCTCGATCAGCTCCAGAACACTCTGCGCCGAGGCGTCCATTTGGTCGTGATCAATGGCGCGAGCCTCGCTGCTCATGGCCTTGATGTCGTACCAGCTAGGCATTTCATAGCCGCCGTTGACCGTCACGGCGCGTGTCGGCGCCTGTGGCAGAACGAAGCGGGTAGTCAGCAGCGTTTCCTGCAGGGCTTCAGCGACCGGCAGAAAATCGTACCGGTCGGCGCCCAGTCCATGCAGCCAGATGACGCACGCATCTGCGGTGCCGGAGGGTTGGATGACTAGTGGCTCACTCATGACTGCTCCATTTGTGTGCGCGGGCGCGTTTATGGCGCTTTAATAAGGTGCGCAGATAGATTAAAAATGAAAGAAGATGTCGCAAGGTTACAAGTTTTTGTCTTGACCTGCCGCTAATTCGACATCGCCAGCATGCTGGTACGGGCTTTGCTACAGCAGAGCTGGAGTCTAGGCATTCTCATCGTTCGGTAACACTATAAGGCTATTACTTGTAGCGATCGAAAAGCGGCCCGGGAGTTCCTGCGTCAGGATTCGCGGCACGGTTCGACCCGTACCTCTCTGGTTCGGGAAATCATGAGGCTTCAGTCCACGGGGTCGATTCTGAATGACGAAAAGCAATTGCAGGGCGATCCTGCGGCAGACTCGATATTCATACTCGGTACCGCATGACCCAAAAATAAGCCAGCACGGGTTATAAGCGCCTCACAAAGGTGCGATGCGGCTGAAGCTTCCACACAACAAAGAGCAAACTGGAGTTTTTGAATGAAGATGTTGAAATCCACCCTTGCTGTTGTCACGGCGCTTGCCGCATTCGGTGTGGCCGGGGCTGCCAATGCAGGCGCCACCCTTGACGCAATCCAGAAGAAAGGCTTTGTACAGTGCGGCGTCAGCGACGGCCTGCCGGGCTTTTCCGTTCCGGACTCTACCGGCAAGATCACCGGTATCGATGCTGACGTCTGCCGCGCAGTAGCCGCTGCTGTATTCGGCGACGCTACCAAGGTCAAGTTCAGCCAGTTGAACGCCAAGGAACGCTTCACTGCGCTGCAATCCGGCGAGATCGACATCCTTTCGCGTAACACCACCTGGACCAGCTCCCGCGACGCGGGCATGGGCCTGGTCTTCACCGGCGTGACTTATTACGACGGTATCGGCTTCCTGGTGAACAACAAGCTGGGCGTCAAAAGCGCCAAGGAACTGGACGGTGCGACCATCTGCATCCAGGCCGGTACCACTACCGAGCTGAACGTTTCCGACTACTTCCGCTCGAACGGCCTGAAATACACCCCGATCACCTTCGACACCTCCGATGAAAGCGCCAAGTCGCTGGAAGGCGGCCGTTGCGACGTACTGACCTCCGACCAGTCGCAGCTCTACGCACAGCGCAGCAAGCTGGCCAAGCCAGACGATTACGTTGTTCTGCCTGAAGTGATTTCCAAGGAGCCTCTGGGCCCTGTCGTACGTAAAGGCGACGAAGAGTGGTTCTCGATCGTTCGTTGGACCCTGTTCGCAATGCTCAACGCCGAGGAAGCAAAGATCACTTCCAAGAACGTCGAAGCTGAAGCCAAGTCGACCAAGAACCCTGACGTAGCCCGTATGCTGGGTGCCGACGGTACTTACGGCAAGGACCTCAAACTGCCGAAGGACTGGGTCGTACAGATCGTCAAGCAAGTCGGCAACTACGGCGAAGTGTTCGAACGCAACCTGGGCGAAAACACCCCGCTGAAAATCAAGCGTGGCCAGAATGCTCTGTGGAATGCCGGCGGCATCCAGTACGCTCCACCGATTCGTTGATTGACCCGGCGCCCGACAGGCTTTCCAGCCTGTCGGGCGTTGTTCTGTTGGATTTTTCCTGGGGCCTTTCATGGAAAAGCAAATCGTCGCACCCAAGCAAAAGCTCACGCTGAGCGATCCGAAAGTGCGCGCGTGGTTATTTCAGATCATCACTGTCGTGGCGGTGATCTCGTTGGGCTGGTTCATATTCGATAATACCCAGACCAACCTGCAACACCGTGGTATTACCTCGGGTTTCGGTTTTCTAGAGAACAGTGCCGGTTTTGGTATTGCTCAACACCTGATCGACTACACCGAATCGGACACGTATGCACGTGTGTTCGTCATCGGCCTGCTGAATACCCTGCTGGTGTCGGTTATCGGTGTTGTCCTGGCGACCTTGCTGGGCTTCATCATCGGCGTCGCTCGTCTGTCTCCGAACTGGATGATCAGCAAGCTGGCAACCGTTTATGTAGAAGTCTTCCGCAACATCCCGCCATTGCTGCAAATTCTGTTCTGGTACACCGCTGTATTCCTGACGCTGCCCGGTCCGCGTCAGGCGCATGGTTATCTGGACATGTTCTTCGTCAGCAGCCGCGGGCTCAACATGCCCAGAGCCTTGCCTGCCGAAGGTGCCTGGGCATTTCTGATCAGTCTGGTGGTCGCAGTGATCGCGATCGTGATGATGGTGCGCTGGGCCAACAAGCGTTTCGAAGCCACTGGCCAGCCGTTCCACAAGTTCTGGGTCGGCCTGGCGTTATTGCTGGTCATTCCCGGCCTGAGCATGCTGATTTTCGGCAGCCCGGTGCATTGGGAGTTGCCGCAGCTCAAAGGCTTCAACTTCACGGGCGGCTGGGTGCTGATCCCGGAATTGATTTCCCTGACCCTGGCACTGACCATCTACACCGCAGCGTTCATTGCTGAAATCGTGCGGTCGGGTATCAAGTCGGTCAGCCACGGTCAGACCGAAGCTGCCCGTTCACTGGGGCTTCGCCCTGGGCCGACGTTGCGCAAGGTCATCATTCCGCAGGCTCTGCGGGTGATCATTCCGCCGTTGACCAGTCAGTTCCTGAACCTGGCGAAAAACTCTTCGCTGGCAGCGGCCATCGGTTACCCGGAAATGGTTTCCCTGTTCGCCGGTACGGTGCTCAACCAGACCGGCCAAGCCATTGAAGTCATTGCCATCACCATGAGCGTGTACCTGGCGATCAGTATCAGCATTTCCATGCTGATGAACTGGTACAACAAGCGCATTGCGCTGATCGAGCGGTGAGGAAACGCGCATGACAACTCATACTTTCAAACCTGATATGCCACCACCGGGCAAAGTGTTCGGCCCGGTGGCGTGGATGCGGCAGAACCTGTTCTCCAGCTGGCTCAACACCCTGCTGACCCTGCTCTCGCTGTACCTGATCTATCTGATCGTGCCGCCGATTCTCAGTTGGGCCTTGCTGGATGCCAACTGGGTCGGCACCACCAAGGAGGACTGCACCAAGGCTGGCGCCTGCTGGGTGTTCATCGAGCAGCGATTCGGCCAGTTCATGTACGGATACTTTCCCAATGAACTGCGCTGGAGGGTCGATCTGACTGCAATCCTGGCGATTGTCGGTGCTGCGCCGCTGTTCATTTCGAAGTTTCAGCGCAAGGCTGTCTACGGCATCTGCTTCCTGGTGATCTACCCGGTCGTCGCGTTTTACCTGCTGCACGGCGGCGTGTTCGGTCTGACCAACGTACCGACCAGCCAGTGGGGCGGCCTGATGCTGACCCTGGTGATTGCCACCGTGGGTATCGTCGGTGCCTTGCCGTTGGGTATCCTGCTGGCGCTCGGCCGTCGCTCCAACATGCCGGCTGTGCGTGTGGTGTGCGTGACGTTCATCGAGTTCTGGCGCGGCGTGCCGTTGATTACCGTGCTGTTCATGTCTTCGGTCATGCTGCCGCTGTTCATGCCTGAGGGGATGAACTTCGACAAACTGCTGCGGGCGCTGATCGGCGTCATCCTGTTCCAGTCGGCGTACATCGCCGAAGTGGTGCGCGGTGGCATGCAGGCCATCCCTAAAGGTCAGTACGAAGCCGCTTCTGCGATGGGCCTCGGTTACTGGCGCAGCATGGGCCTGGTGATTCTGCCGCAGGCGTTGAAGATGGTCATCCCCGGTATCGTCAACACCTTCATTGCCCTGTTCAAAGACACCAGTCTGGTGATCATTATCGGCCTGTTCGACCTGCTCAACAGCGTCAAGCAAGCCACCGCCGACCCCGCCTGGCTGGGTATGGCCACCGAAGGCTACGTCTTCGCGGCCCTGGTGTTCTGGATCTTCTGTTTCGGTATGTCCCGCTATTCCATGCATTTGGAACGTAAGCTGGACACAGGCCACAAGCGTTAGGAGTTTTGTGATGAGTGAAGCTATCAATAAGCCTCTGGGCGCTGAAGGCATGATCCGCATGGAGGGCGTCCATAAGTGGTACGGCCAGTTCCACGTGCTCAAGGACATCAACCTGAACGTCCGCCAGGGTGAGCGTATCGTGCTGTGCGGCCCGTCGGGCTCGGGCAAATCCACTACCATTCGCTGCCTCAACCGTCTGGAAGAGCACCAGCAGGGTCGTATCATCGTTGATGGTACCGAGCTGACTTCCGATCTGAAGCAGATCGAAACCATCCGCCGTGAAGTCGGCATGGTGTTTCAGCATTTCAACCTGTTCCCGCACCTGACCATCCTGCAGAACTGCACGCTGGCACCGATGTGGGTACGCAAGATGCCGAAGAAGAAAGCCGAAGAAATCGCCATGCACTATCTGGAGCGTGTGCGTATTCCGGAGCAGGCCCACAAGTTTCCGGGTCAGCTTTCCGGCGGTCAGCAGCAGCGTGTGGCGATTGCCCGTGCCTTGTGCATGAAGCCGAAAATCATGCTGTTCGACGAACCGACCTCGGCGCTGGACCCGGAAATGGTCAAGGAAGTACTCGACACCATGGTCGGCCTGGCGGAAGAAGGCATGACCATGCTCTGCGTGACTCACGAGATGGGCTTTGCCCGCACCGTGGCGAACCGGGTGATCTTTATGGACAAGGGCGAAATCGTCGAGCAGGCCGCGCCAAACGACTTCTTCGACAACCCGCAAAGCGACCGTACCAAGCTGTTCCTCAGTCAGATCATTCACTGAGTCGCAGAGGCTGCACAGCAAACCGGGCCAGGCGCCCGGTTTTTTTGGGCCGTCTTTTGCTGTCGGCCTTGTGTGCAATTTCAGCTGAACCTTGTATTCAAGACGATTCTCCAACAGGATACCGCCCCCCTGAAACGGGTCGACATACCTGATTACCGAGAAACCGATGACTGCCAAGGCTCAATCCAGCCCTCAACCGAATCCTGCTCAACCCCATCCTGTCCTGAAGCGTCCCTGGCTTTTGCTGCTGGGCCTGGTGCTGGTAGCGCTCAACCTGCGCCCAGCGTTGTCCAGTATTGCGCCTCTGCTCAATAACGTGTCCGAAAGCCTCGGCATGTCGGCAGCCGAAGCTGGCCTGCTGACCACATTGCCAGTGCTGTGTCTGGGTCTGTTTGCGCCACTGGCACCGATTCTGGCCCGTCGTTTCGGCAGCGAGCGTGTGGTGTTGATGGTGCTTTTGACGCTGGCAGGCGGCTTGGCGCTGCGTAGCCTGGCTGGCGAAGTCGGGCTGTTTGGTGGCAGCCTGCTGGCAGGCGCGAGCATTGGGGTGATCGGTGTGTTGCTGCCCGGTATCGTCAAGCGCGATTTCCCGCACAAGGCCGGTGCAATGACCGGGGTCTACACCATGGCGCTGTGCCTGGGCGCTGCGATTGCCGCAGGTTCGACCGTACCGTTAAGCCAGTACTTCGATGGAAGCTGGCAGATTGGCCTGGGTTTCTGGCTGATTCCTGCGCTCATCGCTGCGTTCTTCTGGTTACCGCAAACGCGCGAAGTACATGGCACGCATCGCGACGTCTATCGAGTGCGCGGTTTGCTGCGTGACCCGCTGGCATGGCAGGTCACGCTGTACATGGGGCTGCAATCGTCGCTGTCTTACATCGTTTTCGGCTGGTTGCCGTCTATCCTCATCGGCCGCGGTATGACACCGACCGAGGCCGGGTTGCTGTTGTCCGGCTCGATCATTGCGCAGGTCATCAGCTCTCTGGCCGTACCGTATCTGGCGACCCGCGGGAAAGACCAACGCCTGGCGATCATGCTGGTCATGTCGTTGACCCTGACCGGCCTGTTCGGCTGCCTGTACGCGCCGCTGGGCGGGCTCTGGGGCTGGGCGATCCTGCTCGGAATCGGGCAGGGCGGCACGTTCAGTCTGGCGCTGGCCTTGATCGTTCTTCGCTCACGGGATTCCCATGTGGCAGCCAACCTGTCGAGCATGGCGCAGGGCTTTGGCTACACCATTGCCTCGACCGGCCCGTTTGCGGTGGGCGTGGTACACGACATGACCGGCAGCTGGAACGCGATTGGCTGGATTTTCGCCGTACTGGGCCTGGGCGCGATGATTGCTGGCATGGGCGCCGGTCGAGCGCTGCATGTGCAGGTCAGCAGCGAGAAAGTATAAGGCCATCAACCCCTCGCCATTTTTCGCTGCGCCGCTTATCGTGCACGGATAAATCGCCAAGGGATTTGCACGCATGAGTTACGAAGAAGAAAGTCAGGCCAACAGCGCACTGATCGCCCGTTTTTATGAAGCGTTCGCGCAGCTGGATGCCGAGGCAATGAGTGCCTGCTACACCGAAGACGTGGTGTTCAGTGACCCTGCGTTTGGCGAATTGCGAGGGCCTCAGGTGAGCGACATGTGGCGCATGCTGACCTCGAAGGCGAAGGACTTTTCGGTGATCTTCGATCAGGTGCGGGCTGACGATCGTGCGGGCAGTGCCCATTGGGTGGCGACTTATCTGTTCAGTCAGACCGGGCGCACGGTGGTGAATGACATTCAGGCTCGCTTCGTGTTTCGCGATGGCAAGATCTGCGAGCATCGCGATCATTTCGATATGTGGCGCTGGTCGAGGCAAGCCCTGGGCGTCAAAGGCCTGCTGCTTGGCTGGACGCCGCTGGTACGCAATGCAGTCAGGGCCCAGGCGCTCAAGGGCCTGAAGGCCTTTACCGAGAGCCGCCGTGCCTGAGGTTTTGACTGATGCCACAGCTCAGGTTGCCGAGCAGATAACCGCCAAGCCCTGGTTTGTCTATCTGGTGCGAGCTGCCAACGGCTCGCTGTACTGCGGCATCAGCGACGATCCGCAGCGACGCTTCGCCGCGCACCAAAGCGGCAAGGGTGCGCGCTTTTTCTGTTCCAGTCCGGCGACTGCGCTTGTTTACGTTGAACAATGGCCCAGCAAGGGAGAAGCGCTGCGCCACGAGCGGTTGATCAAAAAGCTGAGAAAAAGCGCCAAGGAGTCACTGGTAGCCAGCTACGCAAAACTGCCGATTCATGCGCGTGATGGCGTCCCATCAGTTTGAGCCTGTGGGCGGGCAGGGCGCAGGGCGTTAAGCTGAATGTTTCCACCTGCGCAGAGGCTGAACATGTCCGAACTGATTCTTCACCATTACCCCACGTCGCTGTTCGCCGAAAAAGCCCGTCTGATGCTGGGTTTCAAAGGCCTTGCATGGCGCTCGGTGACCATCCCTTCGATTATGCCCAAGCCTGACCTGACCGCACTGACTGGCGGCTATCGCAGAACGCCAGTTTTGCAGGCCGGTGCGGATATCTACTGTGACACGGCATTGATGGCGCGGCGTCTGGAGCAGGAAAAGGCCTCGCCCGCGTTTTTCCCGCAAGGTCAGGAATTTGCGGTGGCCGGTCTGGCTGCCTGGGCCGATTCGGTGCTTTTCATGCACGCCGTGAGCCTAGTGTTTCAGCCTGAATCAATGGCGGTGCGGTTTGCCAAAGTGCCAGCAGATGCTGCCAAAGCCTTCATTGCCGATCGCTCGACGCTGTTCAACGGTGGTACGGCGTCTCGTCCGCCGGTCGAGCAGGTCAAACATCAATGGCCGACACTTATGTCGCGGCTCGAGCTACAGCTTTCACGTGGTGGTGCTTTTTTGTTCGGCGAACCTTCGATTGCTGATTTCTCGGTCGCCCACACGCTGTGGTTTCTCAAGCAAACAGCCGTGACGGCGCCATTCGTCGATGATTACCCAAGCGTCAGCGTCTGGCTGGATCGCGTTCTGGGCTTTGGTCACGGCACATTTACCGACCTGAGTTCGACCGAGGCCATCGACATCGCCAGAAACGCCACGCCTGCGCCGCTGCCCGACGAAGTGTTGGTTGACCCGAGCGGCTTCAAGGCGGGTGACAAGGTTGCCATTGCCGCGGTCGATTATGGCGTTGAAGCGGTTGAGGGCGAGCTGGTGTTTTCAGGGCGCGAAGAGCTGATCCTGCGCCGCGAGGACGATCGTGCGGGTGCTGTACACGTACACTTCCCGAGAATGGGGTACCGGATCGAGAAGCGCTGACTTAGAGCGTCCTGAACGACATGCCGACGCAGAGTACTGGCCGATAGCCACGGTGGCCTATTTCAAGGCCGCCAATATCTCATCCGGGGCGAAACCGCGGATGAGTGTGCCGTTCACGTCGATCAGCGGGATGCCTCGTCCGCCCAAGGCCTCATAGGCCTTGCGGCCTTCCTCGGACTTCTCGATGTCGAACTCCTGATACGCAATCCCTTTGCTGTCCAGAAAACGCCGCGTCTGTTTGCAGTAGCCACACCATTCGGTGGCGTACATCACCACCCTTGCCTGGCTGTAGCTCTGTGCGACGTCCGCCGGGGGCGGATTGACGAAGTTTTCGATTCTGCCCCAGTTCTGGTAAATGACCACCACGAGCATGATCAGGGCAAACTTCTTGAGGGTGCGCATCAGCATGCTGGTTACCGTCGCTTCAACTGGTCGGTCAGCTGGGTCGGCAACCCCTTGATGATCAGGGTGCCTGCAGTTTCGTCGTACTCGATCTTGTCGCCCAACAGGTGCGCTTCGAAGCTGATCGAAAGGCCCTCTGCACGACCGGTGAAACGGCGAAACTGGTTCAGGGTGCGCTTGTCCGCCGGGATTTCCGGCGACAGGCCGTAATCCTTGTTACGAATATGATCGTAAAACGCTCGAGGTCGATCTTCATCGATCAGCTCGGAGAGCTCTTGCAGGCCCATAGGCTCGCCCATCTTGCTCTGGCTGCTGGCGTAGTCGACCAGCGTCTTGGTCTTCTCGCGAGCCGACTCTTCGGGCAAGTCTTCGCTTTCGACGAAGTCACTGAAGGCCTTGAGCAGCGTGCGGGTTTCGCCGGGACCGTCCACACCTTCCTGGCAACCAATGAAGTCGCGGAAATACTCCGAGACCTTCTTGCCGTTCTTGCCCTTGATAAACGAGATGTATTGCTTGGACTGTTTGTTGTTCTGCCACTCGGAAATATTGATTCGCGCGGCGAGGTGCAACTGGCCAAGGTCGAGATGCCGGGACGGGGTCACGTCCAGCTCGGCATTCACAGCCACGCCTTCGCTGTGGTGCAGCAGGGCGATGGCCAGGTAATCAGTCATGCCTTGCTGGTAATGCGCGAACAGCACATGGCCGCCCACTGACAGGTTGGATTCTTCCATCAGCTTCTGCAGGTGTTCGACGGCCACCCGGGAGAACGCGGTGAAGTCGCTGCCGCCGTCGATGTATTCCTTCAGCCAGCCGCTGAAGGGATGCGCGCCGGACTCGGGATGAAACAAGCCCCACGCTTTGCCTTGTTTGGCGTTATAGCTTTCGTTGAGGTCTGCCAGCATGTTCTCGATGGCCTGGGACTCAGCGAGTTCGGAGTCGCGGGCATGGAGAACAGCGGGCGTACCGTCGGGTTTTTTTTCGATCAGATGAACGATGCAGTGACGGATCGGCATGGGCGTCTCGGTTGAAAAGGGTGAAGAGCGTGCAGCTCGTTGCAGGCGCCAAGTGTAACGCACGCATACGTCAGTGACCTCCGGGCTGACGGGATTTCGCCTACAGTGTGTGTGTGTTGAGCGTTTTTTGTGCGATTACCACTAAAACCTGACCAAAAGGATAGGTAGAGGCGGATATTTGCCCGGCTCTGTGCTAGTTTTGCGCGGTCTTGCGCACTTAGCGCGTCAAGCATGCAGTTAGCGCACACGTAGGTCGAACCATTGCCAGGTTTCAGTATCTACACTTTCGCGATTAATCGTGGCTGCTAGCGGGTGGCCAGGTTCTTTGCCTGGCCACGGGCCGACGTTGCGCTCTGCAATCCAAATGAATTTGATAGGGAAGGAACACCACCATGGCTCTTACTAAAGACCAATTGATCGCCGATATCGCTGAAGCCATCGACGCGCCAAAAACCACCGCGCGTAATGCTCTTGAGCAATTGGGCCAAATTGTTGCCGACCAATTGGAAAACGGCGTGGAAATCACTTTGCCAGGTATCGGCAAGCTGAAAGTTGCAGAGCGTCCAGCTCGCACTGGCCGCAACCCTTCGACTGGCGCTGCCATCGAAATCGCTGCCAAGAAAGTTATCAAGTTCGTACCAGCCAAAGTGCTGACTGACTCGATCAACAAGTAAGCATCCGCTTGCTGTAAAAAGCCGTGCGCCGGTCAACCGGGCACGGCTTTTTTGTGGGCGCGCGCTACTCATCCCTCACGCGCCAGCCCTGACACCATTGTTCCTCACGCCAAGCAGCGGTGCGGCGGCGAGATCAGTGGGGTGTACGCTGTGCCTTGTCGAGAAAGGTCCAGGCCACGAAGCGGCTTTGTTTCTGGCCTTGGCCCATCTCCACGACCTTCACCTCAAGCACGCCGGCTTTTTTCAGAGCGCTCTGGATAGGCGGCAGGTTGGATGCCTTGGACACCAGTGTGCTGAACCAGACCACCTGGGCAGGCAATTTCGCGCTTTCCTGGATCAGTTGCGTCACGAAACCTATTTCGCCGCCTTCGCACCACAGCTCTTGGGACTGACCGCCGAAATTGAGTACCGGCAGTTTGCGCTTGGGGTCGGCTTTGCCCAGTGCGCGCCATTTGCGCTGGCTACCGCGTTGTGCTTCGTCCAGTGAGGCATGGAACGGAGGGTTGCAGAGGCTCACGTGGAAGCGTTCGCTGTTGTCGAGCAACCCTAGCAGGATCTGTTTGCGATTGGCCTGCTGGCGCACGCTGATGGCCTTGTGCAGGCCGTTGGCTTTGACGATTGTGGTGGCTGCAGCGATGGCTACGCTGTCAATGTCCGAACCGACAAACTCCCAGCCATAGTCGCTGTGCCCCAACAGCGGGTAAATACAGTTGGCCCCGGTGCCGATATCCAGTGCCTTGACCGACGGCCCGCGTGGGATTACCCCCTGATTGTCCTCGGCCAGCAGGTCGGCGAGGAAATGCAGGTAGTCCGCACGGCCCGGAATGGGCGGGCACAGGTAATCTGCCGGGATGTCCCAATGCGCGATGCCATAGAACGCCTTGAGCAATGCGCGGTTGAACACCCGCACTGCCTGCGGATTGGCAAAGTCGATGCTTTCCTTGCCGTAGGGGTTGAGGATCACGAATGCTGCCAGCTCGGGGCTGGATTTGATCAGCTTCGGAAAATCGTAATGCCCCTGATGACGATTGCGCGGGTGCAAAGTGGCCTTTTCGCGTGGCGCTGCTGGTTTTGCCGGGCGCTGAGGCTTTTTGCGCGGTGGTTTCCGGGTATCGGTCATGGGTTCGATTTTTCAGCCGTGATGTTGAGTTGTCCGGCTTATTCTCGAGCAAGCCGGTAATACGCCTTGCTCGAGAATAAGTCAGTAGAGAAACTTCAGATAACAAAAAGCCAGCCCATATTATGGGCTGGCTTGTCTGGCCACCTTACAGGCTGGCGATGCGTGCGTGCTGCTCGGCCAGTTTGCCCAGAGCCTGTTCGGCTTCGGCCAGCTTGGCGCGTTCCTTGGCGATCACTTCAGGCGGCGCCTTGTCGACGAAGGCTGCGTTGGACAGCTTGCCGCCCACACGCTGCACTTCACCCTGCAGGCGCTGGATTTCCTTGTCGAGGCGTGCGAGTTCGGCGCCCTTGTCGATCAACCCGGCCATTGGCACCAGCACTTCCATGTCACCGACCAGAGCGGTGGCGGACAACGGCGCTTCGGCACCATCGGTCAGCACAGTCATGGACTCGAGCTTGGCCAGCTTCCTGAGCAGGTAGTCATTCTCGCTCAGGCGACGCTGGTCTTCGGCGCTGACGTTCTTGAGGAACAGTTGCAGCGGTTTGCCCGGACCAATGTTCATTTCACCACGGATGTTACGCACGGCGAGCATCAGGCCCTTGAGCCATTCGATGTCATCCTCGGCAGCCTGATCAATGCGTGCTTCGTTGGCCACCGGCCAGGCTTGCAGCATGATGGTCTTGCCTTGCACGCCGGCCAGCGGCGCAAGGCGCTGCCAGATTTCTTCAGTGATGAACGGCATGAACGGGTGCGCCAGACGCAGCGCGACTTCCAGCACGCGAACCAGCGTGCGACGCGTGCCGCGCTGGCGTTCGACCGGCGCGGTTTCGTCCCACAGCACAGGCTTGGAAAGCTCCAGATACCAGTCGCAATACTGGTTCCAGATGAACTCGTACAGCGCCTGCGCCGCGAGGTCGAAACGGAACTGATCCAGCTGACGGGTCACCTCGGCTTCGGTGCGCTGCAGTTGCGAGATGATCCAGCGATCAGCCAGCGACAGTTCGACAGCTTCGCCGTTCTGGCCGCAGTCTTCGCCCTTGTCCAGCACGTAGCGCGCGGCGTTCCAGATCTTGTTGCAGAAGTTGCGATAGCCTTCGACGCGGCCCATGTCGAACTTGATGTCGCGACCCGTGGAGGCCAGCGAACAGAAGGTGAAGCGCAGCGCGTCGGTGCCGTAGCTGGCGATGCCGTCAGCGAACTCCTGACGGGTCTGCTTCTCGATCTTCTTCGCCAGTTGCGGCTGCATGAGGCCGCTGGTGCGCTTTTCTACCAGGGTTTCGAGGTCGATACCGTCAACGATGTCCAGCGGGTCGAGGACGTTGCCCTTGGACTTGGACATCTTCTGGCCCTGGCCATCACGTACCAAGCCGTGCACATAAACAGTCTTGAACGGAACTTGCGCCGTGCCGTCTTCGTTCTTCACCAGGTGCATGGTGAGCATGATCATCCGGGCGACCCAGAAGAAAATGATATCGAAGCCGGTAACCAGCACGTCGGTTGAGTGGAAGGTTTCCAGTGCCTTGGTCTTTTCCGGCCAGCCGAGCGTGGAGAAGGTCCACAGGCCCGAGCTGAACCAGGTATCGAGTACGTCGTTGTCCTGCTGCAGCGTGATCTCCGGGCCAAGGTTGTTTTTGGCGCGGACTTCGGCTTCGTCACGACCGACATAGACTTTGCCGGACTCGTCATACCAGGCCGGAATGCGGTGGCCCCACCAGAGCTGACGGCTGATGCACCAGTCCTGAATGTCACGCATCCACGAGAAGTACATGTTTTCGTACTGCTTGGGCACGAACGCGATGCGGCCGTCCTCGACAGCGGCAATCGCAGGCTCGGCCAATGGCTTGGTGGACACGTACCATTGGTCGGTCAGCCACGGTTCTATGATGGTGCCGGAGCGGTCGCCTTTCGGCACCTTCAGGGCGTGGTCATCAACGCTGACCAACAGTCCGGCAGCATCGAACGCAGCGACAATCTGCTTGCGCGCTTCAAAACGATCCAGGCCGGCATAGGCCGCAGGCAGGTCGCCGTCGACGCTTTCGTTCAGTGTGCCATCAAGGTTGAACACCTGGGCTACCGCGAGAACGGCGGCGTTCTTGTCGAAAATGTTCAGCAGCGGCAGGTTGTGGCGCTTGCCGACTTCGTAGTCGTTGAAATCGTGGGCCGGGGTGATTTTCACGCAGCCGGTGCCGAATTCAGGGTCGCAGTAATCATCCGCGATGATCGGGATGCGACGGCCTACCAGTGGCAGTTCGACGAACTTGCCGATCAAGGCCTGGTAACGCTCGTCCTGCGGGTTCACGGCAACGGCCGCGTCACCCAGCATGGTTTCCGGACGGGTGGTGGCGACGATCAGGTAATCCAGGCCTTCGGCGGTTTTTGCGCCATCAGCCAGCGGGTAGCGCAGGTTCCACAGGTGACCTTTTTCGTCGTGGTTTTCCACTTCGAGGTCAGAGATCGCCGTGTGCAGCTTGGTGTCCCAGTTGACCAGACGCTTGCCACGGTAAATAAGACCGTCTTCATGCAGGCGCACGAACGCCTCTTTCACGGCCTCGGACAAGCCGTCGTCCATCGTGAAACGTTCACGGCTCCAGTCGACGGACGAACCCAGGCGGCGGATCTGACGGCTGATATTGCCACCGGACTCGGCTTTCCATTCCCATATCTTGTCGAGAAACTTTTCGCGGCCCAGCTCATGGCGGCTCACGCCCTGAGCTTCGAGACGACGCTCCACCAGCATCTGCGTGGCGATACCGGCGTGGTCGGTGCCCGGTTGCCACAGCGTGTTGCGACCCTGCATGCGACGGAAACGGATCAGCGCGTCCATGATCGCGTTATTGAAACCGTGGCCCATGTGCAGGCTGCCGGTGACGTTCGGCGGCGGGATCATGATGGTGTACGAGTCACCCACGCCTTGCGGAGCGAAGTAATTCTCGGACTCCCAGGTCTGATACCAGGAAGTTTCGATGGCGTGCGGCTGGTAAGTCTTGTCCATGCGCGGCGGGAACCTGTGGCATTGATTCGGAAACCGGTAAGTATAGACCTGACGGCAAGCGACAAGCCATAAGCGCCGGGCCACAACTGGCAGATCTGTCAGTAGGCGGCGAGTGGGCGAGGGAGCATTATCCGCTATTCAAACCTTTGATTGCCGGGCGCACACCGCCATGAACGAGACACCTGAAAGCAGCCGCATACTGTGTCGATATCGCTACGACGCGCTGGACCGGATAGCCGTAGTTGATCCCGGGGTGAAGGGCGCAGTGTCGCGTTTTTATCAAAAGAACCGTCTGACCGTCGAGATACAGGGCGCGGTGCATCGTCGTGTATTTCGCAGCCAAGGACACTTGCTTGCAGAGTATAAGACTGGCGGCACAAGCGCCCGTCTGGACCTGCTGGGCACCGACCTGCAAAGCACTGTGCTGCAAGCGGTGAGTTCGCAGGGGCAGCATTCGCTGGCCTATAGCCCTTATGGACATCGCTTGCAGAGCAGCCCCATGTCGGGCTTCAACGGAGAGCGCCCGGACCCTGTGACCGGGCATTACTTGCTGGGTAACGGCTATCGGGCTTTCAATCCGGTGCTGATGCGGTTCAATAGCCCGGACAGCCTGAGCCCATTCGGGCGGGGAGGCATGAATGCATATGCGTATTGTCAGGGCGATCCGGTGAACAGGAGTGATCCTGGTGGGCATGCGCCAAGACTCACGGGCTTTTATTTTCATAAACTACCGAATGAAATGTTCAGTCAGGTGATCAAGCACCTGCCCCCATCGGATCTGGTTTCACTGAGTAAAACATCCCGTACGATGCGTGAGAAAATATACGGGTTGTTAAATATTCCCAAGATCGATACAGACGATCCAAGCGCACTGTTGACCATTCAACGCAATTTGCAAAGCGGAACGGGCGTGCCCGGGAATAACGCCCTCTACAAAGAACATGTCAGAGCACATATTGGTGACGTAGCGAGGCGTACCGATCTAAATTTGAGTGCTCATGTTGCGAGGGTTGATAATGACGTGCAGGTTTTTCTTGATAGCGTGACGATGCGGCCGCGTGCCACCTACAAAGATTTTAAGGCTAAGGTCGATGGTGATAGGAAGTTGTACGCGAAGAATCCCGACATATTAGAAAATATTGATTGGGCAGTGAACGAGTTGGCAGGACTGAACAAAAAGTTGAATTCACTCACCCTTGAGCGCAGAGGGATGCAACAGTTGGCAACCAGAATCCGCTCCCAACTGTGACTCGCGAACCGCACAGTTCACTTCTGCTGCGCCAACAGCCGCTCCAGCCTTGCCTCCAGCCGCCGCTTGATTTCGTTTTCGATGTGCGGGGCGAAGTCGTCGATCACATCCTGCATGATCAACTGCGCAGCGGCACGCAACTCGTTATCCAGATGCAGCAACGCATCGGGATTGGGCAACGCCTGAGGCTGGGGGGCAGGGGATGCCTGTTGAGCCTGCTGCACTTGCTCGACTTGCGCATCAGGCGCATCAAGCGTCAGGGTCGGAATATCGTCTTCGTCGAAGTCCTGTCGATGCGCGGTGTCGGAGCGGGCGCCGACCACGTCGAACAGCAGCGGGATCTGACCTTCAGAGCGAGCGGGGTCGTTCGGCAGGGTGGAATGAGTGGAGTCTTCGCCGAGCAATTGGCGGATCGATTCAAGGTCGTCCAGCAAATGCGCGGATTCAGCTTTTTTTGAAGTGTCCATCGTGTCCTCAAAGACGCTGCAGTCGGTGATCTTGCGGAGGATAGCCTCGTTCCCGGTAGGAACGGAAACTCTCGCGTGCGGCAAGGCGTATGGCCGGGTCTTCGACAACCACTTCGGCCACGCGGGCAAAGCGGGTGAAGAACGCCGGAATGTTCAAGTCCAGATTGACCAGCAGGTCCTGATGCGTGCCCGAGTCATCGCCCAGGCCCAGCACCACTGCGGCATCGTGATCGCTCTCGGCGTCGCCGTGGGGCAGGAACACTTCGCCCTTGAAACGCCAGAGCCGGGCATCAAGGTCGGTACGCTGCGCTGCATTGCTGCAATGCAGATAAACCTTGTGGCCCAGGCGCCAGGCCTTTTCCGTGAGCTTGCAGGCAAAGTCCAGGCGCGCTGCTGGATCGGCGCTGGGCAGAATGTAAAAGTCGACTTGGGTCATGTGCGGTCCGGAACCTGTGGCGTATCAGGGGGCAGCCCGATACGCCAGGGTTGCTTTACTTAAACGCCAGCGCGGTCGATCAGGTATTGAGTGAGCAGAGGAACCGGACGCCCGGTGGCGCCTTTTTCCTTGCCGCCGCTCAGCCACGCAGTGCCGGCGATGTCCAGGTGAGCCCAGTCATAAGCCTTGGTGAAGCGTGACAGGAAGCAGGCCGCCGTAATGGTGCCGCCTTTCGGGCCACCGATGTTGGCGATGTCGGCGAACGGGCTGTCCAGCTGTTCCTGATACTCGTCGAACAGCGGCAGTTGCCATGCACGGTCATCCGCGAGCTTGCCCGCGTCGAGCAACTGATTGATCAGCGCATCGTTATTGCCCAGCAGGCCGGAGGTATGGCCGCCCAATGCAACCACGCAGGCGCCGGTCAGGGTTGCGATATCGATCACCGCCTGTGGCTTGAAACGTTCGGCGTAGGTCAGTGCATCGCACAGCACCAGGCGGCCTTCGGCGTCGGTGTTGAGGATTTCGACTGTCTGGCCGCTCATGGTGGTGACAATGTCGCCCGGTCGCGTGGCGGTGCCGCTTGGCATGTTCTCGGCGCAGGCCAGAATGCACACCAGGTTGATCGGCAGTTTCAGTTCGAGTACGGCGCGCAGGGTGCCGAACACACTGGCAGCGCCGCACATGTCGAACTTCATCTCGTCCATGCCGGCAGCGGGTTTGATGCTGATACCGCCCGTGTCGAAGGTGATGCCTTTGCCGACCAGCACGAAAGGCTGGTCGCCTTTCTTGCCGCCCTGATAGTTCATGACGATCAGGCGAGGTGGCTGGGCGCTGCCCTGGGCCACTGCGAGAAACGAGCCCATGCCCAAATCGGCAAGTTTCTTCTCGTCGTGGACTTCCACTTTCAGATTCTTGTGCGCCTTGCCCAGCGCCTTGGCTTCTTCGCCCAGATAGACCGGGTGGCAGATGTTCGGCGGCAGGTTGCCCAGGTCGCGGGTCAGCGCCATGCCGGTGGCAATCGCCTGAGCATGAGTGGCCGCGCGCTCGACATCAGCCACGCTGACCTTGTCAGTCAGCAAGGTGATTTTCTTGAACGGACGGGCTTCGGCTTTCTGGGTCTTGAAACGGTCGAAGACGTATTCGCCATCTGCCAGTGCTTCGACCAGCAAGCGAGCCTTGCCGTAGGTGTCGCGGTTTTTCACGGACAGGTCATCGAGAGCAATCGCAGCATCACTGCCGCCCAGGCCTTTAAGGCACGTCAGTTCTTCAGTTGGCGGTCCGACAGGTCGCCGTCCTTGCCGGTGCCGATCAGCAGTACGCGTTCTGCCTTGATGTTAGGCAGCCCGGACAGCAACAGGCTCTGGCCGGATTTGCCCGCCAGATCGCCACGCTTCAGGAATGCGGAAATGGCGCCGCCGCTGAGGATGTCGACAGTCTTCGCTGTACCGGCCAGCACCCGGCTTTCACTGACGGTGACCACCAGCGTTGCAGTTTTCAAGGTTTCTGGGCTTACGCTTTTAACAACCAATTCCATGTGGGGTCCCCGAGTAGGCGATGAGAATCGCTGTATGAATGACGTACGCTGCACGGCCGATGTGTTTCAGAGGCGATGCCTGCGATAAGCCCTGCAGTTTGACCCTGCTGCATGACTGCTGACAACCCCGCAAAGCTGGCTGCTTTACGTGTATCTGCGAACTATCCCCGGTGCGCAGTGACAGAAACGTACATTCACAGGATAATGCCGCATATTTTTTGATGCCCACGCCTTTTGCCGGCGTGAATTTCTGGTTGCCGTGGCTCACAATTTTCCCTGTTTGGCTGCCTGAGCCTGACAACTCTGGAGTGTCTGGTTTGATTGTCTTCCGTTATCTGTCCCGAGAAGTGCTGCTTACCCTGAGCGCGATCAGCGCCGTATTGCTGGTGTTCATCATGAGCGGGCGCTTCATCAAGTACCTGGCGCAAGCCGCTTCCGGTGCGCTTGATCCGGGCGTGCTGTTCATGATCATGGGCTTTCGCCTGCCGGGCTTTCTGCAGGTGATCCTGCCGTTGGGCCTGTTCCTCGGAATCCTGATGGCCTACGGCCGCATGTACCTGGAAAGCGAAATGACCGTGCTGGCCGCAACCGGCATGAGCCAGCAGCGTCTGCTCGCCATGACCATGGGGCCGGCTGCGCTGGTCGGGCTGGTGGTCGCCTGGCTGAGTTTCAGCCTGGCACCGCAGGGCGCTACGCAGTTTTCGCTGCTGATCAATCAGCAGGACGCCATGACCGAGTTCGATACGCTGGTACCGGGCCGCTTCCAGGCGCTGCGTGACGGCACGCGTATCACCTACACCAAAGAATTGTCGGAAGACCGTTCGCAACTGGGCGGTGTGTTCATTTCCGAAAAGCGCATGTCCAGCGACAAGAGCAAGGACAACGGCATCACCGTGCTGGTCGCCGAGAAGGGCCACCAAGAGGTCCAGCCCAATGGCAGTCGCTTCCTGATCCTCGAAAACGGCTATCGCTACGACGGCAATCCGGGCGCTGCCGATTATCGCGTGGTCAAGTACGACACCTACGGCGCGGCGTTGCCCAAGCCTGAAATCAGTGAAGAAATCACCGACCGCGAAGCCATCCCGACCAGCGAACTGGTCGGCAGCAGCACGCCGCGTAACGTGGCCGAGTTGCAATGGCGCATTTCGTTGCCGCTGTCAGTGTTCATCGTGACGCTGATGGCGATTCCCCTGTCACGGGTCAATCCGCGTCAGGGCCGTTACCTCAAGCTGCTGCCGGCCATCCTTCTGTACATGTCTTATCTGGCCATTCTGATCTCGGTACGCAGCTCGCTCGAGAAGGGCAAGCTGCCGCTCAGCCTCGGCATGTGGTGGGTGCATGCCATTTACCTGTGCATTGGTCTGGTGCTGTTCTATTGGGAGCCTCTGCGTCTGAAGATGGCGAGTCGTCGTAGTGTCACGGAGGTGACTCGTGGTCAAGCTTGATCGGTACATCGGTAAAAGCGTATTTCTGGCGATTCTTGCGGTATTGGGGATCATTCTGGGACTGGTTTCGCTGTTCGCCTTCATCGACGAGATGGGCGATATCAATGACACCTACACGCTTGCGGATGCTCTCAGCTACGTCCTGATGACCGCACCACGGCGCGTCTATGACACGCTGCCGATGGCAGCCCTTATCGGCTGCCTGATCGGCCTGGGTTCTTTGGCCAGCAGCAGCGAACTGACCATCATGCGTGCCGCCGGTGTGTCCATCGGGCGTATTGTCTGGGCGGTCATGAAGCCGATGCTGTTCCTGATGGTTGCCGGTGTGCTGGTAGGCGAGTACGTAGCGCCCTACGCTGAAAACCAGGCTCAGGCAGCGCGTTCGCTGGCTCAGGGCTCGGGTGATGCGCAGAGCGCAAGGCATGGTCTGTGGCATCGTCAGGGTGACGAGTTCATTCACATCAATACCGTGCAGCCCAACGGGCTGATGCTGGGTGTGACGCGCTACCGCTTCGACGATCAGCGCCACATGCTGACCTCGAGCTTCGCCAAAGAGGCCCATTTCAAGACCGACTACTGGGAATTGAAGGACGTCAGCACTACGCATTTCAATGAAGGCAGCACACAAGTCATCAATACACCGGAAGAGCGCTGGGATGTGTCGCTCAGCCCGCAACTGCTGAGCACCGTGATCATGCCACCCGAGTCTCTGTCGATCAGCGGGCTCTGGAGCTACGCCCACTATCTGGCCGATCAGGGGCTGAGCAATGGCCGTTACTGGCTGGCGTTCTGGACCAAGGTCTTGCAGCCTGCCGTGACCGTGGCGCTGGTTCTGATGGCGATCTCTTTCATCTTCGGCCCGCTGCGTTCGGTCACCTTGGGGCAGCGGGTGTTCACCGGTGTTGTGGTCGGTTTCACTTTCCGCATCATTCAGGACCTGCTCGGCCCATCGAGTCTGTTGTTCGGCTTCCCGCCGTTGCTGGCGGTACTGCTGCCTGCCGCGGCGTGTGCGCTGGCCGGCTTGCTGTTGCTGCGTCGCGCCGGGTAACGTCCGCAGGATTGAAAAAGCCGACATCAAGTCGGCTTTTTCATAGGCGCCTGTTACGCGCGTAGAGAACAGATTGCACCCATAAAAAAACCCTTGGCAGCAATGCCAAGGGCTTTTGTGTGTAGCCGAAGCTGAGTAGGAGTCAGCCTTCAGCCTGTACTTCGTCAGCCTGCAGGCCTTTCTGACCCTGTACGGCAACGAAGGTCACTTTCTGGCCTTCTTTCAGGCTCTTGAAGCCGTTGCCCTGAATAGCGCGGAAGTGTACGAACAGATCCGGGCCGCTCTCAGGCGTGATGAAACCGAAACCTTTCTCGTCGTTGAACCACTTGACGGTACCGCTCTGACGTTCAGCCATTGTCTTATTTCCTTTGACGCTTTAATTAGTGACAGCCTTTCTCAAACAAGAAAGCACTGGGGCTGGTTGCAGGAAGTAAGAAACGTAGAGCGGGTTGTAGCAACCTAGAGCTACTGCCCAGGCCCAGATTCAGCGACCCATGCAAACACAGTCCGGAAACTCTACGCCAACTTCAGTTACAAAAACAAGTCCCTGATGTTTACCGCTCCGGGACCCTGTTTCCGGGGCTTTGGCGCGGTGAGCAGGCGCTCACTCATACAGTGCATTCAGAAAACCGATATAACTTTTTGCACTTTATAGGTGCGTTTTTCGTCTATTTATTAATGCGCTGTTTCCGAGTGTCGGGAGTACTGGAAACAGCGAAGTTGCTGACATTCACAGAGCTGTTTTTTTGACGCCTTTATTTAGCCGCGGAAGTAACGCTGCGCAACGAAAGGCATTTTGCTAACCCGCATGGGCACTTTCTTGCCGCGCACCATCGCCCAGACAGGTGTATCCAGCGCTGTGTAATCGCTGTGCAGGTAACCCATCGCCAACGGGCCGCCGAGACTTGGCCCGAAGCCACCGCTGCACACCTTGCCGATAACCGAATCCTGCTCATCGACGATTTGCGTGCCTTCCCGGACTGGCGTGCGTTCCTGAGGCAGCAGGCCGACACGTTTTTTATCCACGCCGTTGGCTTGCTGGGCAAAAATCAGTTCGGCGCCCGGAAAACCGCCAGCGCGCGCGCCGTCGGCGCGTCGCACCTTCGATATTGCCCACAGCAGGCTGGCCTGAATCGGCGAGGTTTGCGCATCCATGTCATGACCATACAGGCACAGACCTGCTTCCAGGCGCAGGGAATCGCGCGCGCCCAGACCGATCGGCGCTACTTCCGGCTCTTTCAGCAGACACCGGGCGAGGGTTTCAGCGTGTTCCGCAGGGACCGAAATCTCGTAGCCGTCTTCGCCTGTGTAGCCCGAACGGCTGACGTAGCATTGCATGCCCAGCAGCTTGACACTGGCAAACTGCATGAACGTCATGCCCGCGACCTCGGGGGCCAGGCGTGCCAGGACGGTAACAGCGGCCGGACCCTGCAGCGCGAGCAGGGCACGCTCCTCGAACAGCGGCTCAATCTTGCAATGACCTGCCAGGTGCTTGCACAGGTGAGCAAGGTCCTGATCCTTGCAGGCGGCGTTGACCACCAGCATCAGTTGATCGTTGCCGAGATTGGCAACCATCAGATCATCGAGAATACCGCCGGTCTCGTTGGTAAACATGGCGTAGCGTTGCATGCCGACCGGCAAGTCGATGATGTCCATCGGCACCAGGGTTTCCAGCGATTTGGCGGCATCGGCGCCGCTCAGGCGGATCTGACCCATGTGCGATACATCGAACAGCCCGGCCTGAGCGCGAGTGTGCAGGTGTTCTTTCATCACGCCAGCGGGGTACTGAACCGGCATATCGTAGCCAGCGAAAGGCACCATTTTGGCGCTGAGTTCGAGGTGCAGGTCATGCAGAGGCGTGGTCAACAGGGTTTCAGTAGACATGTTCAATTCCTTGGTAGACGGGCCATGCCGCATTGCCCGCTTGCGCTTCTCAGGCCCATGAATCAGGCAGGAAGGGTGCGAGCGGGCAGCGGGGCGATCAAGCTTCCTGATAACTCTCGATGGACGGGCAGGCGCAGACCAGATTGCGGTCGCCAAACACGTTGTCGACACGCCCGACCGGAGGCCAGTACTTGTTCTCGATCAGCGAGTCGACCGGGTACACCGCCTGTTCACGGCTATAAGGATGGCTCCATTGACCGACGATTTCTGCGGCAGTATGTGGCGCGTTTTTCAACGGGTTGTCGTCCTTGTCCAGCGAGCCGTTCTCGACCGCGCGGATTTCTTCACGGATCTTGATCATGGCGTCGCAGAAACGGTCCAGTTCTTCTCGGGACTCGCTCTCGGTCGGCTCGATCATCAAGGTCCCGGCAACCGGGAACGACATGGTCGGAGCATGGAAACCGAAGTCGATCAGGCGTTTGGCCACGTCATCGACACTGATGCCGCTGCTGTCCTTGATCGGCCGCAGATCAAGGATGCATTCGTGCGCAACCAGGCCGTTGGTGCCGGTGTACAGCACCGGGTAGTGTTCTTCCAGGCGACGCGAGATGTAGTTGGCGTTGAGGATCGCCAGCTGCGAGGCACGCTTGAGGCCTTCGCCGCCCATCATGCGGATGTACATCCAGGTGATCGGCAGAATGCTAGCACTGCCGAACGGTGCCGCGCATACCGCGCCTTCCTTGCGCTCCATGCGTGCATGGCCGGGCATGAACGGTGCCAAGTGCGATTTCACGCCGATCGGGCCTACGCCCGGGCCGCCGCCGCCGTGGGGGATGCAAAAGGTTTTGTGCAGGTTGAGGTGCGACACATCGCCACCGAACTTGCCCGGCGCACACAGGCCAACCATCGCGTTCATGTTGGCGCCGTCGATGTAGACCTGGCCGCCGTTGTCGTGAACGATGCCGCAGATTTCGCGAATGCCCTCTTCGAATACGCCGTGGGTGGACGGGTAAGTGATCATCATGGCCGCAAGCTGTTCGCTGTGCTGAATGGCCTTGGCGCGCAGGTCTTCGATATCGACGTTGCCGCGTGCGTCGCAGGCGGTTACCACCACGCGCATGCCGGCCATGTTGGCGGTCGCCGGGTTGGTGCCGTGGGCCGACGACGGGATCAGGCAGATGTCGCGATGTTCATCGCCACGGCTCTGGTGGTAAGCGCGAATGGCCAGCAGGCCGGCATATTCACCCTGCGAACCGGCATTGGGTTGCAGCGAAATGGCATCATAGCCGGTGGCTGCGCAGAGCATGGCTTCCAGCTCATCGGTCAGTTGTTGATAACCGGCGCTTTGCTCGGCAGGTGCGAACGGGTGCAGGTTGCCGAACTCGGCCCAGGTCACCGGAATCATTTCGCTTGCAGCGTTCAGCTTCATTGTGCATGAGCCCAGCGGGATCATGGTGCGGTCCAGCGCCAGGTCCTTGTCCGCCAGCTTGCGCAAGTAGCGCATCAGCTCGGTTTCGGAGTGATAGCGGTTGAACACCGGGTGGCTGAGGATTGCCGACTTGCGCAGCAGGGCTGCGGGCAGGCGCGACAGGCCGCTTTCAGCCAATACAGAGAAGTCAGGCAGTGTCTGGCCATCGCTGGCGAAGATCTCCCACAGCGCTTCGACAGCCGATTGCGAGGTAGTTTCATCAAGCGAAAGGCCCAGGTGCTGGTCGTCGATCTCGCGCAGGTTGATGTGTCGGGCGCGGGCGGCAGCGTGCAGGGTAGCGGTTTTGTTGCCGGTGTTCAGGGTCAGGCTGTCGAAGAAGAACGCCTGTTCGGCTTTGAAGCCCAGCTGGCTCAAGCCCTTAGCCAGGATCACAGTGAACTGATGAACCCGGTTGGCAATTTGTGTCAGGCCGCGCGGGCCATGATAGACGGCGTACATGCTGGCGATGTTGGCCAGCAGCACTTGCGCGGTGCAGATGTTACTGGTGGCTTTCTCACGACGAATATGTTGCTCGCGAGTCTGCATGGCCAGGCGCAAAGCCTGTTTGCCATGACGGTCTACCGACACGCCGACCAGGCGGCCCGGCATGTCGCGTTTGAACGCATCGCGTGTCGAGAAATAGGCCGCATGCGGTCCTCCAAAACCCAGTGGCACACCAAAGCGCTGGGCGCTGCCGATGGCGACATCGGCACCGAATTCGCCCGGCGGGGTCAGCAAGGTCAGGGCCAGCAGGTCAGCGGCGACAGTCACCAGCGCGTGGGCAGCGTGGAAGCGCTCGACCAGTTCGCGATAATCGAAAATGTCGCCATTGCTGGCCGGGTACTGCAGCAGCGCGCCGAAGTAATCGCTGACATCGCCTAGCTCGGTTTCATCCGCGACCACGACGGTAATCCCCAGCGGCTCGGCACGGGTGCGCAATACATCGAGGGTTTGCGGGTGGCAGTGGCTGGAAGCGAAGAACTGCTGGCTGCCCTTGTTCTTGCTCAGGCGTTTGCAGAAGGTCATTGCTTCGGCGGCGGCGGTGGCTTCGTCGAGCAGCGATGCGTTGGCAATCGGCAGGCCGGTGAGGTCGCTGATCAGCGTCTGGAAATTGAGCAGGGACTCCAGGCGACCCTGGGAAATTTCTGGCTGGTATGGCGTGTAAGCGGTGTACCAGGCCGGGTTTTCCAGCAGGTTGCGCAGAATAGGCGCAGGGGTGTGAGTGTTGTAGTAACCCTGGCCGATGTAGGTCTTGAACAGCTGATTCTTGCCGGCAATGGCTTTGATCGAGGCCAGCGCGTCAGCTTCGCTTTGCCCGGCTGGCAGGTTCAGAACGCTGGTGCCCTTAATGCTTTCCGGGATCACGCTGTCGCTCAAGGCTTCGATGGAGTCAAAACCCAGCGTCTGCAGCATGGCTTGCTCGTCTTCGGCGCGTGGGCCGATGTGACGGGCGATGAATTCGTTGGCAGTGCTCAGTTGAATACGGTCAGTCATGGCTCGCTCCTCAGGCTTCGGCGTTGGCTTTGATCAGGCGGTCGTAAGCGTCTTGATCCAGCAGGCCATGAATGGCGTTGGCATCTTGCGCAATGAAGCGAAAGAACCAGCCTGCACCGAGAGCATCTTCATTGACCAGCTCGGGCGTAGCATCAAGCGCGGAATTGACCTCGACGACTTCACCGTCCAGTGGCATGTTGATGCTGCTGGCGGCTTTCACCGATTCCACCACCGATACTTCGGCGTGTTGAGTGTAGGTCTGCAAATCCGGGAGCTGCACAAAAACCACGTCGCCCAGTGATTCCTGCGCATAGGGCGTGATCCCTACCGTGATACTGCCGTCTGCTTCGGCACGCAGCCATTCATGGTCAACGGTGAATCGCAACTCGCTCATACAAACTCCTCGAAGAACAGGGCCCGCGCAGAACGCGAGCAATATGAGTTAACGCTAGCAATTTCGCGGCCATATTTATTTTTTCTTTTTGAATCATGAGCTTGCGTATAAAGCCGGAAGCCTGAGCAGTCTGAGCTGTAGCGAAATCGCTACAGCTGGTTCGCTCTGGAAATGCTTGCACGATCAATGCCTTGAAACGAGGGGAGCTCAGGGTGTTGGAATGAAATCATTACGACGTAACGGTTTCGTTCCGGCGGCGAATGTGGCCGGCCAGCACGTCACCTGACGATTGACGATTGACGATGCCGTTAGCCGAACTGTGTTTCCGACCTGCTCAAAAATGCTTCGAGCTCTGCAAGTGGCAGTGGCTTGCTAATCAGGTAGCCCTGAATCTGGTCGCAGCGGTTTTCGCGCAGGAACGTCAGCTGCTCCGGCGTTTCAACCCCTTCGGCAATGACTTTCAATGCCAGGCTGTGCGCCAGTTCGATGATCGCTTTTGCAATCGCTGCGTCTTGTGGGTTGCTGGTGACTTCGCGAATGAAGGCGATATCGATTTTAAGCTTGTCGATGGGGAAGCGGCGCAGATAAGCCAGACTTGAATAGCCGGTACCGAAGTCATCAATGGAAATACTTACGCCGCTGGCCCTGAGCGTTTCCAGTGTGGCGATGGTATGTGAGGTGTTTTCCATCAGCGAGCTTTCCGTCAGCTCTACCTCCAGCCATTGCGGCTCGACCTGGTGCCTTGTCAGCGCCAGGCGTATGTCGGCGACCAGGCTGCTGTTGGATATCTGCTGACCAGACACGTTGACCGCCACTTGAAACAGCCCCAGCCCAGAGCGATGCCACTGGGCAATCTGTGCGCAGACGCGGTCGAGCACCCAGTTACCGACTTCAGCGATCAGGCCGAGGTTTTCCAGCACAGGAATGAATACGGCAGGTGAAACGCCGGGTAGCCCGTGACGCGGCCAGCGCAGCAATGCTTCCAGTCCGCAGATACGACCATCAGCCAGGTTGAGCTTGGGCTGATAGACAATCTCGAATGCCTCTTTTTCCACGGCATCCCGCAGCGCGGCTTCGAGGTCCAGGCGTGCCGACACTTCGGCGTTCATTTGGGCGGTGTAGAACCGATAGCTGTCGACGCCGAATTTTTTCGCGCTGTTCATTGCCGTGTAGGCGTGGCGGATCAGTTCACGGGCGTCTTCGCCATCCTCCGGATAAAGGGCGATACCGATGCTGGCGGTCATGACTATGCTCTGGTCTTCGACCTTGATGGGCACGCGCAAGGCCTTGCGGATGCGTTCAAGTGTCTGTCGGGTATCGGTCTGGCCATCACGGATCATCAGAATGAGGGCAAATTCGTCGCCGTCGACGCGTCCCAGGGTATCGCTGGCATTCAAACAATCCGATAGACGATGGCTGACTTCCAGCAACACCTGATCGCCCAGAACGTGGCCCCAGGTTTCGTTGATGGTCTTGAAACCGTCCAGATTGACTGTCAGTGCCGCAAGCTTCCAGCGACTGATGGCGGCCTGAGTAAGACCCATCTGCAGGCTGGTGAAAAACAGATCCCGATTCGGCAGCCCGGTCAGCGTGTCGTAATGGGCCATGGTCAGCAGGCGTTGATCGCTTTCCTTGCGCCGGGTGATGTCGCGCACTATGCCGACAATGACCCAGTCTTCACCGGTGCGATAGGCCTGGCGGTGGATCTCCACCTCGACATCCCGCCCGCTTTTGTCACGGATCTGCGTTTCGAGCGGTTCGCTGGGGCCTTTGCCGGCAATGATCTGGTCGTACACCTCTTCCAGGTTTTCCATGGACGTTTCGCCCAGCTCGGCAGGGGTCTTGTGCGACAGTTCTTCAGCGGAGTAGCCCAACAGCTGGCATGCCCTGCGATTGAATTCGATCAGGCTCATGGTGTTGCGATTGATCAGGAAAATAGCATCGTCAGACGCGTCCATCACTGTACGGAAGCGCTCCAGGTCGATGGTGCGCTGCTGCAATTGATCTTCAAGGATCAGGCTGTGGCTTTTTAGGTAGTCGCCAAACGCCTTGAGGCGCAGCAGGTTACGCACGCGCAGCCACAGTTCGGCGCTTTCCACCGGTTTATTCAGGTACTCCTCGGCACCTGCTTCCAGGCCTGACAGACGAGCACTTTGCTCATCGAGCGCCGAGAGCATGATGATCGGGATGTTGGCCGTGCCTTTCCTGGCCTTGAGCTGGCTGGCGACCTCGTAGCCATCCATGCCTGGCATCATGATGTCGAGCAGGATCAGGTCGGGCGCTCGCTCGTCGATCATGGCCAGCGCCTGCTCACCTGACTCCGCCGTCAGCGTCTCGTAGTGCTGATTGCGCAGCAGAACCTCAAGCAGGTCACGGACGTGAACGTCATCATCGACTATCAGGATGGTTGCTGCGGGTAGGGTCATGACGAGTGCTCAGGTGATTGGCCGTGAGGGTGGATTTTCAAGCAAGGCGTCGATGACCCGGTAAAGCTCCTGATAACGCAGGGGCTTGATGATGTAGGCATTACAGCCAGCCCGCCGGATTTTTTCTTCGTCTTCCTTCATGGCCATCGCGGTCAGGGCAATAACCGGGATTGCCGCAGTTGCAACATCTTGCTTGAGCAGAAAAGTCGCGCTCAGGCCATCCATTTCAGGCAACTGGATGTCCATCAGAATAAGGTCCGGCTGACGCTCGCGGGCCAGCTTGAGGCCTGTTTCTGCGTCCGTCGCGCACATCACGCCATGACCAGCGCTGTTGAGCAGCAATTCGGCCAGGCGCATGTTGGCAGCGTTGTCCTCGATAATCAGGATCTGGGCCATTGAGCTTCCTCGCTGGCAGGAGGGCGAATCGGCAGCCAGACCACAAAACGCGTACCGAGATCCTTGACGCTGGCGACCGCGACGCAGCCGCCGTGCAGTTCGGTCAGTTGTTTGACCATCGCCAGGCCAAGCCCGGTCCCCTCGAATTTGCGCGCCAGGCCGCTGTCAATCTGGCTGAAAGCCTTGAACAGCTTGTTCATATCGCTTTGGGCGATGCCGATTCCAGTGTCGCTGACACTCAATTCCAGAAAATGCTCGTTGTCACTGCTCGGCAGCTCGAAGCCGTATGTTGGCCAGTCACCTTCCAGAACACCTGCCTGCGAGCGTGGCACCTGACGCACCGCAAGGATCACCCAGCCGCCGGGCTGGCTGAACTTCACGGCGTTGGCCAGCAGGTTGTAAACGATCTGCTTGGTCTTGCGCCGGTCCAGCTCGAGCAGTCCGAAGTCTGCGTCGGTCTCGAGCTTCAATTGAATGCGTTGCAGCGCGGCCTGTTCGCGAACGATCAGCAGGCTGTTGCTCAGCAATTCGTCCAGATCGACGGGCTCCAGCTCCAGCGTCATCATGCCGGCTTCGACCTTGGACAAGTCGAGAATGTCGTTGATAAGTGACAGCAGGTGCTGGCCACTGTTGAAGATGTCACCAATGTAACGTCGCTGATCGTCGGTCATGTCGCCGACCATGCCGTCCTTGAGTGCCTCTGAAAAGCCGATGACAGCGTTCAGCGGCGTGCGCAACTCATGGGACATGGTGGCCAGGAACTCGGACTTCATATGGCTGGCGTGCTCCAGCTCGATATTTTTTTCTTCCAGCGTGCGCTCGAAACGCTTGCGCTCGGTCACATCGCGGGCGGCGGCGAACACGCCCTTGAGCTTGCGGTCACGGTCGTGAAAGGTCGCCGCGTTGTAAGACACGACAGTTTCGGTGCCATCGTAGGCGCGTACGGTGAGTTCGTAATCACTGACCTTGTGTTCGCTGAGCACGCGCTTGATCGCAGCGTCGGCGCTTGCCGGGTCAGTGAAAAAGTTCTTGCAGGGCGCGCCGATCAGTTCATCCCGGGTTCGCCCGGTCAGCGCCATCATCTGCTTGTTGACGTCGGAAATGATGCCCTGCGGGTCGGTCATCATCAGTGCATCGATGTTCGATTCGATCAACGAGCGGGTGTAGAACTGCTGGTCGCGTAACCGCTGATCCAGCAACGCCTGGGTTTCTTCTTCCTGTTTGCGTGCAGTGTTGTCGGTGCCGATCAGCAGGTAGCCAATGATGGTTTCTGCACTGTCGCGCAACGATGTCACCGACACCATGGCCGACAGACGGCTGCCGTCCTTGCGGATGTAAGTCAGCTCATAGATGTCTTCAATGCCGCGCGAAGCCTTGAACACCAGCGCTTCAAAGCCCGGTGTGATAGGGGTGTTCAGTTCATGACTAAGCGCAGCTGCGCGAATGATCAGCTCGGCAGGGTCGGAGATGTCGGCCGGGGTGATCTTGTCGACCACATCTTCCGAGTGATAACCGAGCATGCGTTCGGCGCCGACATTGAATATCTGAATGACCCCGTGTTCATCGGTCGCGATACTGGAAAAATAGGCGCTGTTGAAAATGGCGTCCTGGAGGGCACTCGTCTTGATGAGTGTTTTCTGCCGGCGAGACTCCACGATCTTTTCGGCACGAGACTGAGGCTCGGCGGTTGAGTAGTCGAGCGGCGGGTTTTCCATTAGTTCTTTCCCGTAACTACATGACCCCCGTTTTCCAAAACGGCCGCAAGAACATCTACGGACATCCATTCAAATGGATGATAAGAGGTTTATGGACCATACCAGAACGCTATCGGCAGATTTGATAATTAAATGAATCTATTCGGAAGTATTTTTTCCGTCGAGCATCAATCGACTATGACTTGCCGGATATTCCATACTTTCGAAGCCGGTGAGCGATGGCCGTGTGTGAGGTGTGCAGGCGGGCTGCCAGTTGGCGGGTCGAAGGGTAGTCGGCGTAGAGTTTTTCCAGCAGATCCTTTTCAAATGTTTCGACAGCGTTTTCTAGGCTGTCGATCGGGCTGTCGTTCTGGCGAGCCACGGCGGTGCCTGCGATGTCCAGGTCGCCTATATCCACTTGAGTGTGTTCACAGATCGCGGCAGCACGAAAGATGACGTTCTGCAGTTGACGCACATTGCCTGGCCAGCGGTTGCCCAGCAGGGCAGGGTAGGTGCTGTGCGCCAGGCGGCACATCGAACGCTGAATCTGGGCGCAGGCCTGCTCCATGAAGTAGCGGGCCAGCAACAAAATGTCCTGGCCGCGTTCGCGTAGCGGCGGGACCTCGAGGTTGAGGACATTGAGACGGTAGAACAGGTCTTCACGAAAGGTGCCTTCGCTGACCATTTTCTCCAGATCGCGGTGGGTGGCGCTGAGGATGCGCACATTGACCCTCACCTCTCGATCCCCGCCGACGCGCCGAAAGCTGCCATCGTTGAGAAAGCGCAGCAGTTTGGCCTGCAGATAAGGCGACATTTCGCCGATCTCATCGAGAAACACTGTGCCTTGGTTAGCCAGTTCCATCAGCCCCGGCTTGCCGCCGCGCTGCGCCCCGGTAAAGGCGCCGGGGGCATAGCCGAACAATTCGCTTTCTGCGAGGTTTTCCGGCAACGCCGCACAGTTCAGCGCCAGAAACGGTTCGCCGTGGCGGGCGCTGCTGGCGTGGCAGGCGCGGGCAACCAGCTCTTTGCCAGTGCCGGTCTCGCCCTGAATCAGCAACGGTGCGTCCAGCGCTGCCACCCGTTGTGCCCTGGCTTTAAGGGTCCGTATAGCCGTCGAGTCGCCCAGCAACGCGTCGAAACCTTCGGCGTGATCATGGTGCAACGCCGACAGGCGTTCGCCGATGCGACTGGGCAGATACAGGGTAATCAGCGCGCCTGCTTCGGTGATTGGTGTGGCGTCCAGAAGCAGCGCTTCGCCGTTGAGCGTGATCTCGCGCAATGGCAGACGAAAGCCGTTTTCCAGCAAGGCCGTTTGCAGGCCAGGGTCGGCAAACAGCTCGGCGATGGGTTCGCCCGCAGGTTCCCGACCAATAAGGGCAATAAGCGCGGGATTGGCCAGCAGTACATGCCCGGCGCTGTCGAGCGCCAGCACCGGGTCGGTCATCGCCGCGAGCAGCGCGTCCAGTTGCAGGTGTCGGCGCTGCCCGGGGAGGATGTCCACTACCGTGATCGCTTCCACGCCGCGCACCCTAAACAGCGCGTCCTTGAGCTCTTCGAGCATCTGGTGGCTGAGGGTCGGCGCATCGATGTAGACATTCGGAGGTACCATTTCCACTGCATCCAGGTTCAGATTGCGCCCACCCAGAATGGCCAGTACTTCCTGGGTGATGCCGACGCGGTCGATGAAACTGACGTGGATGCGCATGGGACAATGACGATTTGCAGAGGGGAGGGCGGCAAGTATGCCTTGTGGCGGCAGGTTTGGTGAAATCCGCTGATGTTCTAGCGGACGTCTATCGTTCCTGGCGCTCCAGCGCGAATGACGCTATGCGTCATGTATTTACGCGATGCTACTCATTCAGGAACGGACGCATAGCGTCCAGAAGGGCATGCCCACGCGGAGCATGGGCACGAGGGTGTTTTCCGGGCCGCATTCTCCAGCGTTGGCTTATTCCAGATGCTCCGGCTTTACCGGATCGCCTGACTTGACGTTCAGCTTGTCGCGGATGTCCGCGAACATCCGGTCGTAGTCCTTGTGCTGGGCGATGGGCAGAGAGGCAGAGTTGGGCAGGCCGTGCCTGATGGCGATGCGGCTCGCGTCATGAGCGAAATTGAACGCCAGGTCGCGGGTCAGCTGGAATTGCTCTTCGAAAGGCTTGCCATTGATCTGGCCCTGCATGCTGAAATGCATGCTGGTGCCTTGTTTCGGGTCTTCGTTTACTTCATAGCGCAAGTGGATGTCATAGCTGATATCCGAAGGCTGAAGCGCGACGTGGCTGAGGTGTAGATGACCTGGCTCGTACATGGACGTGCTCCATCAAACGATGAGTGTGCTCACTCAGACACTGGCTGTGTCTGCGCGGTTCAGCCTGATGCGCGGCGGTCTTGCGACTGCCCGCGCCTTGCTCGTCAATCTGCTTTTTTGGCGGGTTCCGGTCTGGACCATATCCATAGGTTACCCAACGCCATGCCGGTCAGAGCCAGGTAGAGCCACCAGGCGTGACCGATCAGGCTCAACATCACCACGGCGCACACCAGCATACTGATGGTGGCGCTGATCTTGGCCTTGCGGGCGACCAGTCGGCCATTACGCCAGTTGTACAGGATCGGCCCGAACACACGATGGTTTTCCAGCCAGGCGTTCAGTCGCGGCGAGCTGCGTGTGGCTGCCCAGGCCGCCAGCAGAATGAACTCTGTGGTCGGCAGGCCAGGAACGAAGATCGCAACGATACCTATGCCAAGAGCGGTATAGGCGAGGATGCCATATAAAAGGCGTGAAAGTCGGGAGCCGGGTGGTTTGTACGTCATGGTCTCTACAGGCAGGTTCGGAAAGCCCGGCCAGCTTAACAGCACCGGGCGCTTTTTCATGCCTGTGGCCGTTTCGGAGTCGATGCGTTTGCATGAACGTTCTGTAGAAGCACGTTGGTCAAGTGGCGGTTGGCGTTGCGTCACACTTTTCGGGAGCGGACGCAGAGCGTCCAGAGCTGCGTGCCCAAGCTGGAGCGTGGGCACGATGGTCATCGTGCCCAGACACTTATCGTTCATCACACTCCAGCGCGGGAATACCTTTCGTGACGCCCCGCGTCAGCTTTACGCGCTTGTTACTGCGCGTTATGCAGAGCCAGGCAGTTATCCAGCATGCGGTTGGAGAAGGCCCATTCGTTGTCATACCACGACAGCACTTTGAGCAACTTGCCGCTCACTTTGGTGTGATTGGCGTCGAAGATCGACGAAAGAGGGTTGTGGTTGAAGTCATGCGAAACCAGCGGCAGGGTGTTGTAGCCCAACACTTTGGAATGCTGGCTGGCTTCTTTCATCAATGCGTTGACTTCATCGGCAGTGGTTTCGCGTTTCAGGGTCACGGTCAGGTCGACCAGCGAAACGTTGATCACCGGAACGCGCACCGCCATGCCGGTCAATTTGCCAGCCAGTTCAGGCAGCACCAGGCCTACCGCTTCGGCAGCGCCGGTCTTGCTCGGGATCATGGACTGCGTGGCCGAGCGGGCGCGGTACGGGTCGGTGTGATAGACGTCGATCAGGTTCTGGTCGTTGGTGTAGGCATGAATGGTGGTCATCAGGCCGTTTTCGATCCCCAGTTCGCGGTGCAGCACCTGCGCGACCGGCGCCAGGCAGTTGGTGGTGCAGGATGCGCTGGAGATGATCTGGTGCGACTGGCGCAGCGTGTCGTGGTTGACACCATAGACGATGGTGGCATCGGCACCGCTGGCCGGGGCGGAGATAATCACCTTGCGGGCGCCGGCGGTCAGGTGTGCAGCAGCTTTGTCACGGCTGGTGAACAGCCCGGTACATTCGAACACCACATCGATGTCCTGAGCTTTCCAGGGCAGCTCGGCCGGATTGCGAATGGCACTGACCGAAATACGGTCGCCATTGACGGTCAAGCTGTCCTTGTCGCACTCGACCGTGCCGCTGAACGGGCCGTGTACGGTGTCGAAACGCAACAGGTGTGCGTTCATTTCGCTGTCGCCAAGATCGTTGATGGCGACGACCTGCAGGTCCTGGCGGTAGCCTTGGGTATACAGTGCGCGTAGGACGTTGCGGCCGATGCGGCCAAAACCGTTGATTGCGATACGAAGAGTCATACAGCCGTCCTTCTGAATTTGTTGTTGGAATTACAAGATTATTCTCATAGAAATAGAAAACAAGCCTTTTTAGTGGCAATATTTTGTTTTATCTACAACTACAAGCCTGAAAGGCACTCCCAGTTGATCGAGATCAGGGTTCTGCTTCCTGACAATCGCTGCTCGAAAACCGGAGCTGTCTTTACGGGTGACCTTAGACGTTAGCCTGGAGTTCATCACATGCACCCCCGCATCCTTGAAGTAACCGAGCGGCTCATCGCTCGCAGTCGCGATACCCGTCAGCGCTACCTTCAATTGATTCGCGGCGCAGCGAGCGATGGCCCGATGCGCGGTAAGCTCCAATGTGCCAACTTTGCACACGGGGTCGCCGCCTGCGGCCCGGAAGACAAGCAAAATCTGCGTCTGATGAACGCCGCCAACGTGGCCATCGTCTCCTCCTACAACGAGATGCTCTCGGCGCATCAGCCCTACGAACACTTTCCTGCCCAGATCAAACAGGCTTTACGTGACATTGGTTCGGTCGGCCAGTTTGCCGGTGGCGTGCCTGCCATGTGTGATGGCGTGACCCAGGGTGAGCCCGGCATGGAACTGGCCATTGCCAGCCGCGAAGTGATCGCGATGTCTACGGCCATTGCGTTGTCGCACAACATGTTCGACGCCGCGCTGATGCTGGGCATCTGCGACAAGATCGTCCCGGGCCTGATGATGGGCGCGTTGCGTTTTGGTCATTTGCCAACGGTATTCGTCCCAGGCGGGCCCATGGTCTCGGGCATTTCCAACAAACAGAAAGCCGACGTGCGGCAGCGTTATGCTGAAGGCAAGGCCAGCCGCGAAGAGCTGCTGGACTCCGAAATGAAGTCCTATCACGGCCCCGGCACCTGCACGTTCTACGGTACGGCCAACACCAATCAGTTGCTGATGGAAGTCATGGGGCTGCACCTTCCCGGTGCTTCGTTCGTCAACCCGTACACGCCGTTGCGCGATGCGCTGACCGCCGAAGCCGCGCGCCAGGTGACACGCATGACCATGCAGAGCGGCGACTTCATGCCGATCGGCGAAATCGTCGACGAGCGCTCGCTGGTCAACTCCATCGTGGCACTGCACGCCACTGGCGGCTCGACCAACCACACGCTGCACATGCCGGCCATCGCGCAGGCCGCCGGTATTCAACTGACCTGGCAGGACATGGCCGATCTGTCTGAAGTGGTGCCGACCCTGAGCCACGTCTATCCCAACGGCAAAGCCGACATCAATCACTTCCAGGCGGCCGGCGGTATGTCGTTCCTGATCCGTGAGCTGCTCGCCGCCGGCCTGTTGCATGAAAACGTCAACACCGTGGCCGGTTATGGTCTTAGCCGTTATACCCGCGAGCCTTTCCTGGAAGACGGCAAGCTGGTCTGGCGCGAAGGGCCGCTCGAAAGTCTGGACGAGAGCATTCTGCGCCCGGTGTCCCGTCCGTTTTCTCCGGAAGGCGGGCTGCGGGTGATGGAAGGCAATCTCGGTCGCGGGGTTATGAAAGTCTCCGCCGTCGCTCCGGAGCATCAGATCGTAGAAGCGCCTGCCAGAGTGTTTCAGGACCAGAAAGAGCTGGCCGATGCGTTCAAGGCTGGCGAGCTGGAGTGCGATTTCGTCGCCGTAATGCGTTTTCAGGGGCCGCGCTGCAATGGCATGCCCGAGCTGCACAAGATGACCCCGTTTCTGGGTGTCCTGCAGGATCGGGGGTTCAAGGTCGCGCTGGTGACCGATGGACGAATGTCGGGCGCCTCGGGCAAGATTCCGGCAGCGATTCATGTCTGCCCTGAAGCATTCGATGGCGGACCGTTGGCACTCGTGCGCGATGGCGACGTCATCCGCGTCGATGGCGTAAAAGGCACGTTACAAGTGCTGGTCGAAGCGTCAGAATTGGCCGCCCGAGAACCAGCCGTGAATCAGATCGATAACAGTGTCGGCTGCGGTCGCGAGCTTTTCGGGTTCATGCGCATGGCCTTCAGCTCGGCAGAGCAGGGCGCCAGCGCCTTTACCTCTAGTCTGGAGACGCTTAAGTGAAGTTGGCCCTGGTCGGTGATATAGGCGGTACCAATGCACGTTTTGCCATTTGGGAAGACGACACGCTGCATTCTGTCCGGGTGTTCCCGACCATTGACTATGCTGGTCCGGAAAAAGCCATCGAGGTTTATCTTCAGGATCTTGAGCTGCAGCGTGGCGATATCGGCCATGTGTGTCTGGCTGTTGCCGGACCGGTCGATGGCGATGATTTCGAGTTCACCAACAGCCACTGGCGACTGAACCGCAAGACCTTCTGCGCTGATCTGCAAGTCGATCATCTGCTATTGATCAACGATTTCACTGCGATGGCGCTGGGCATGACCCGGCTCAAGGACGACGAGTATCTGACTGTCTGCCACGGCCAGGGTAAGCCGGATCGTCCGTGCGTGGTGGTCGGGCCTGGCACAGGGCTGGGCATTGGCACATTGATCAAGCTGGAAGGCAGCCGCTGGATGGCCTTGCCGGGCGAGGGTGGGCATGCCGATCTGCCTATTGGTACTGCGCGTGAGGCCCTGTTGTGGGCGCGCTTGATGGCCGAGCATGAACACGTCAGTGCTGAAGTTGTTTTGAGTGGCGCAGGGCTGCTGTTGTTGTACCAGGTCAGTTGCGCGCTGGACGATATCGAGCCGGCGCTCAAGTCGCCTGCTGCGATCACGTCGGCAGCGCTGGCGGGCGATCCGGTTGCCGCAACGGTGCTGGAGCAGTTTTGCGTATTCCTCGGCAGGGTGGTGGGCAACAACGTCCTGACGCTGGGCAGCCTGGGCGGGGTGTACATCGTCGGCGGTGTGGTGCCGCGTTTCTCTGACTTCTTCATCAACAGCGGTTTCAGACGCGCCATGGCCGAAAAGGGTGTGATGAGCGACTACTTCAAAGGCCTGCCGGTGTGGCTGGTCACTGCCGAGTTTCCTGGCCTGACCGGCGCTGGTGTTGCCTTGCAACAAGCTTTTGGGGCACAGATCTGAGTAAGATCGCATAACAACAAGGTTCTACAGCCCAAAAAGGACGCTCCAACGTGAGTTCAGTCAGTAAATCGATCCTGCTGGTGGACGATGACCAGGAGATCCGTGAGTTGCTGGACACCTACCTGAGTCGCGCCGGTTTTCAGGTGCGCACGGTGGGTGACGGCGCTGATTTTCGCCGCGCGTTTAACGAGGCGTCGAGCGATCTGCTGATCCTCGACGTCATGTTGCCGGATGAAGACGGCTTCAGCCTGTGCAAATGGGTTCGTCAGCATCCGCGACAGCCGCACGTCCCTATCATCATGCTGACCGCCAGCTCTGACGAGGCTGATCGTGTCATCGGCTTGGAGCTGGGGGCCGACGACTATCTTGGCAAGCCGTTCAGCCCGCGCGAGTTGCAGGCACGGATCAAGGCGCTGCTGAGGCGTGCCCAGTTCGGACAGGATCGTCCAGGCGGCGACGTGATTCTGTTCGATGAGTGGCGGCTGGACATGGTCAGCCATCGACTGTTTCACAACGATGGCGAAGAAGTGATTCTGTCCGGTGCCGACTTTGCGCTGCTCAAGCTATTTCTCGATAACCCCCAGCAGATTCTCGACCGAGACACCATCGGCAACGCCACCCGCGGACGGGAATTGATGCCGCTGGAACGCATCGTCGACATGGCCGTCAGCCGCCTGCGCCAGCGCCTGCGTGACACCGGCAAGTCGCCGCGCCTGATTCGTACCATTCGCGGCAGTGGTTATTTGCTGGCGGCGAACGTCAACTCGCAAGCGGGTAACGGCTATTAACCCGCCCGCTGCAGGCCCGAAAAAAAACGGCTTGCCGCTACCGCGCTCGTTGCTGGGGCGCATGTTGCTGTTGACGTTGCTGGCGGTGTTCATGGCGCAGGCCCTGTCCAGCGTGATCTGGCTGTCCCAGCTGCGCGCTACGCAAATGGAAGGGCTGGTCACCAGTGCCCGTAGCCTGGCGTATTCGATGGCTGCCAGCGTCAGTTATTTTCGTTCGCTGCCGCTGGCTTACCGGCCAATGGTGCTGGATCAACTGCGCAGCATGGGCGGCACACGCTTCGTGGTCTCGCTCAACGATCACCCGCTGGACATGCAAATCATGCAGCCCACACCCCGCAAGCAGGCGGTGCTGGATGTGGTGGGTGACGTACTGCGCCAGCGCCTTGGCAACGGCCCGGATATTACCGTGTGGTTTGCCCGTCCGGACGAACTGCGAATTTTCAACAGCGGCCTGAAGCTCGATGAGCTACCGCGCTCCTGGGCGCATTACGCGCTGACACTTGAGCCGGTAAACCCGCCGGTGCTGGTCACGCAGATCGAAATGGCCCCCGGAGAGTGGTTCTACATCGCCTCTCTGCTGCCCGAACCCTATACCTCGCTGGAAGAGCAGGAACTGCCGCTGCAGCAAGTGTCTTTCATTGTCCTGACCAGCGCATTTCTGTTGTTGTTCATCGGTTTGCTGGTGCATTGGCAAAGCCGGCCGCTCAAGCGCCTTGCGAGCGCTGCACGAGACATGTCGCTGGGTGCGGATGTCGAGCCGGTGGTCGAGGGCGGAGGGAGTGAAGTGGTCGAGGTGAGTCGTGCCTTCAACGCCATGCGCACCCGTATCAGCCGCTACCTGACCGAGCGGGGGCAGCTGTTCAGTGCTATCTCCCATGACCTGCGCACACCCATTACCCGCTTGCGGCTGCGCGTCGAGCTGCTGGAAGACGAACCTTTGCAACGCAAGTTCAGCCGCGACCTGGATGAGCTGGAATTGCTCGTCAAGGGCGCGCTGCAGTGCGTCAAGGACACCGACATCCACGAGAACATCGAGCCCGTGGACCTGAATGCACTGATCGAATGCCTGGTCGAGCCCTGGCTGTATCCTGAAGGTGACGGGCGTGTCACACAGCATGGCGAGGCGCTGGCGGCCTATTCCGGCAAACCGCTGGCCCTCAAGCGCTGCATCGGCAATCTGATCGATAACGCCCTCAAATACGGGCACCGGGCGCATCTGAAGGTCGAGGACAGCGCACAGGCATTCATTCTGCACGTGGATGATGAAGGTCCAGGGGTGCCGGAGCAGCGTCTGGAACATGTCTTCGAGCCGCATTTTCGTCTTGCAGGCAGTCAGCAGCAGGGCTACGGCCTGGGTCTGGGGATCGCCCGCAACATCGCTCACAGTCACGGCGGCGAAGTCAGTCTGCAGAACCTGCGTGACGGCGGGCTGCGAGTGACGTTGTACCTGCCGAGGACCGCAGATTGACCCGTAGCTCAGTGGCTTTTGGCCCATTGCGGGCGAGGTGTCGTCGAATGTAACAATGCTGTGACATTTGCGCATCCCTTCGTTACTGTCGCAGCGTCTGTCTTGGTTAGACTCCCACGAAGCGCAAGCACCAGACTTGCTCATGCATAACAACAAGAAAGGTCAATTCGATGAATTCCATGTCACGTCTCGCTGTTGTCATCTCTCTCGCTTCGTTGTTCCCTCTGAGCGCCACTGCCGCTGAATCCAAAGGCACTGTTGAAGTCGTGCACTGGTGGACGTCGGGTGGGGAAAAAGCTGCGGTTGATGTCTTGAAGGCACAAGTTGAAAAAGATGGCTTCGTCTGGAAAGACGGTGCTATTGCCGGTGGTGGTGGTGCCACGGCCATGACCGTACTCAAAAGCCGCGCCGTTTCTGGCAACCCGCCAGGCGTCGCGCAGATCAAAGGTCCTGATATTCAGGAATGGGCCTCTACCGGTCTGCTGGATACTGACGCGCTGAAAGACGTCGCCAAGACCGAAAAGTGGGACTCCCTGCTGGACAAGAAAGTCTCCGATACCGTGAAGTACGAAGGTGATTACGTCGCTGTCCCGGTGAACATTCACCGCGTCAACTGGCTGTGGATCAACCCTGAAGTCTTCAAGAAAGCAGGTATCGACAAGGCGCCCACCACTCTGGAAGAGTTCTACGCTGCGGGCGACAAGCTGAAAAAAGCCGGTTTCATTCCACTGGCACATGGTGGTCAGCCTTGGCAGGACAGCACCGTGTTCGAAGCTGTGGTGCTCTCGGTCATGGGGGCTGATGGCTACAAGAAAGCCCTGGTCGATCTGGACAAGGATGCGCTGACCGGCGAAGGCATGGTCAAGTCGCTGACCGAACTCAAGAAAGTCGCGACCTATATGGATGCCGACGGCAAGGGTCAGGACTGGAACCTCGAAGCTGCCAAGGTCATCAACGGCAAGGCCGGCATGCAGATCATGGGCGATTGGGCCAAGAGCGAATGGACAGCTGCCAAGAAGGTCGCTGGCAAGGATTACCAGTGCGTAGCCTTCCCTGGCACCGACAAGGCGTTCACTTACAACATTGACTCGCTGGCCGTCTTCAAACAGAAAGACAAGGGCACGACTGCTGCTCAGCAGGATCTGGCCAAGGTTGCGATGGGTGAGGACTTCCAGAAAGTCTTCAGCATAAACAAGGGGTCGATCCCGGTTCGTGAAGACATGCTTGCCGACATGAACAAGTACGGTTTTGACTCATGTGCGCAAACTGCTGCCAAGGACTTCCTGGCTGACTCGAAGACCGGCGGTCTGCAACCAAGCATGGCGCACAACATGGCGACTACGCTGGCAGTGCAGGGCGCGTTCTTTGATGTGATCACCAACTACATCAACGACCCGTCAGCTGATCCGGCGGCAACAGCCAAGAAACTGGCGACAGCGGTCAAGTCGGCGCAGTAATACTTACCGTTCAGCCTGTATCCGCAGTTCATGGTGCTGAAATCCTTTGTGGATTTCACTCATGGCTGCGGCCTGAATTCGACATAAGGGATACTCCCGATGAGCTCTGTCGCTGCGCACAGCAAAGCCTCGCCAATGGATGCGCTGCAACGCTGGCTACCCAAACTGGTGCTGGCACCCAGCATGTTCATCGTGTTGGTCGGCTTTTATGGCTACATCCTCTGGACATTTGCGCTTTCGTTCACTAACTCGACGTTTCTGCCGTCCTATAAATGGGTCGGTCTGGCGCAATATGCGCGCCTCATGGACAACGACCGCTGGTGGGTCGCGAGCAAGAACCTTGCAGTGTTCGGCGGAATGTTCATCGCAATCAGCCTGGTGATCGGGGTGCTGCTGGCTGTCCTGCTGGACCAGCGCATCCGACGCGAAGGCGTGATTCGCACTATTTATCTGTACCCGATGGCGCTCTCGATGATCGTCACCGGTACGGCCTGGAAGTGGCTGCTCAACCCGGGCCTTGGTCTGGACAAGATGCTCCGCGACTGGGGCTGGGAAGGTTTTCGTCTCGACTGGCTGGTCGACCCGGATCGCGTTGTGTACTGCCTGGTCATTGCCGCCGTGTGGCAATCTTCCGGCTTCGTCATGGCATTGTTTCTGGCGGGCCTGCGCGGCGTCGATCAGTCCATCATTCGTGCGGCGCAAATGGATGGCGCCAGCCTGCCGATGATCTACTGGCGGGTGGTTTTGCCCAGTCTGCGTCCTGTGTTCTTCAGCGCGGTCATGATTCTGGCGCACATCGCCATCAAGAGCTTCGACCTGGTGGCCGCGATGACTGCAGGCGGCCCTGGTTACTCCTCGGACCTGCCGGCAATGTTCATGTATTCGTTCACCTTCAGTCGCGGTCAGATGGGCATGGGCTCTGCCAGTGCGATTCTGATGCTCGGCGCCATCCTGGCGATTCTGGTGCCGTACCTGTATTCCGAGCTGAGGACCAAACGCCATGACTAGTCATGTTGGCAAACCGGGCATCAGCTTCAGTCGCGTTCTTATCTACGCTGTGCTGACGCTGGCCTGCCTGATTTATCTGGTACCGCTGGTGGTGATGTTGTTCACCAGCTTCAAGACGCCCGAAGACATCGGCACCGGCAACCTGCTGAGCCTGCCGAGCGTGGTCACCGCCATTGGCTGGATCAAGGCCTGGGACCTCGTCGACGGCTACTTCTGGAACTCGATCAAGATCACGGTCCCGGCGGTACTGATCTCCACGGCAGTCGGTGCGCTCAACGGCTATGTCCTGTCGATGTGGCGCTTCAAGGGCTCGCAGCTGTTTTTCGGGCTTCTGCTGTTCGGTTGCTTCCTGCCCTTCCAGACCGTCCTGCTGCCGGCGTCCTTCACGCTGGGCAAGATGGGCCTGGCCAACACCACGGCAGGGCTGGTGTTCGTCCACGTCGTGTACGGGCTGGCGTTCACCACGCTGTTTTTTCGCAACTATTACGTCAGTATTCCGGAAGCGCTCGTGCGGGCTGCACGCCTTGATGGCGCGGGTTTCTTCACCATCTTCGGGCGCATCATTCTGCCGATGTCGACACCCATCGTGATGGTCTGCCTGATCTGGCAGTTCACCCAGATATGGAACGATTTCCTGTTCGGCGTTGTGTTTTCCAGCGGCGATTCCCAGCCGATCACTGTGGCGCTGAACAACCTGGTCAACACCAGTACAGGCGCCAAGGAATACAACGTTGACATGGCGGCGGCGATGATCGCCGGTCTGCCGACACTGCTGGTCTACGTACTGGCTGGCAAGTATTTCCTGCGTGGGCTCACGGCCGGCGCGGTCAAGGGGTAATCATGGCGACTCTCGAATTACGCAACGTCAACAAGACCTACGGCAGCAACTTGCCGGACACGCTGAAGAACATCGAACTGTCGATAAAGGACGGTGAGTTTCTGATTCTGGTCGGACCGTCCGGCTGTGGTAAGTCCACGCTGATGAACTGCATCGCCGGGCTTGAAAGCATCAGCGGTGGTGCGATTCTGATCGATGGCGAAGACGTCAGCGGCACCAGCCCGAAAGACCGTGACATCGCGATGGTCTTCCAGTCCTACGCGCTGTACCCGACCATGACGGTCCGCGAAAACATTGCCTTTGGGCTGAAGATTCGCAAGATGCCGCAGGCCTCCATCGACGAGGAGGTCGCCCGCGTCTCCAAGTTGTTGCAGATCGAGCACCTGCTCAATCGCAAACCGGGGCAGATGTCCGGTGGTCAGCAGCAGCGCGTCGCGATGGGGCGTGCGCTGGCGCGTCGGCCGAAGATCTACCTGTTCGATGAGCCGCTGTCCAACCTCGACGCCAAGCTGCGGGTCGAGATGCGTACTGAAATGAAACTGATGCACCAGCGCCTGAAAACCACCACGGTCTATGTCACCCACGACCAGATCGAAGCCATGACGCTGGGCGACAAAGTGGCGGTCATGAAGGACGGTATCGTTCAGCAGTTCGGTACGCCCAAGCAGATCTACAACGACCCGGCCAACCTGTTTGTGGCCAGCTTTATCGGTTCGCCGCCGATGAACTTCATCCCGCTGCGCCTGCAGCGCAAGGATGGCCAATTGCTTGCAATGCTCGACAGTGGTCAGGCGCGTTGCGAATTGCCGGTCGGTGTTTCCGATGCCGGGCTGGAAGAGCGTGAAATCATTCTTGGCATTCGGCCAGAACAGATTATGCTGGCGTCCGACGAGTCAAGTGGGCTGCCAACCATTCGTGCTGAAGTGCAGGTCACCGAGCCTACTGGCCCGGATACACTGGTTTTCGTGATGCTCAACCAGAGCAAGGTCTGCTGCCGTCTTGCTCCGGATGTCGCACCCCAGGTGGGCGAGAGCCTGACGCTGCAATTCGATCCTTCCAAGGTCCTGATTTTCGACGCCCAGAGCGGTGAGCGTCTTGGGGTTCTTGGAAAGCAACCGTCTGCCGAGCGGGTGAGCAACGTCTCGCAGTTGAACCGCAAGTGATAGATTGATTCAATACCGGGTACCGCTGGCCGGCCATTTACCGCACAGGTAAACGGCCTGTCATTGGACACAAGCAGTGAATGAAGCAAGACGTTTACCGAAGCTAATAACAATAAAACGAGGATTGATGGGATGAAGAAGATCACCAAAGGTAAATCGCTTTCCCGGCTCCAGCTGGCATGCAAGCTGTCGGCGTTGGGTGCGATGGGGCTGGCCAGCAGTGTTCACGCTGCAGAGCCGTTTGCCGCTGACTCACCGTGGATGTCCGGCGACTGGGGCGGCAAGCGCACCGAGTTGCTGGACAAGGGTTATGACTTCTCGCTGGAATACGTTTCCGAGATGGCCAGCAACCTCAAAGGTGGTTCCAACGACGACACCACCGGCCGTTACAGCGATCAGTTCGCGCTGGGCATGAAAGTCGATCTGCAGAAGGTTCTCGGCTGGCATGATGCGGAGTTCAAGCTGGCGATCACCGAACGTAGCGGGCGCAACATCTCCAATGACCGGATCGGCGATCCTCGTGCCGGCACGCTCAGTTCCTCTCAGGAAGTATGGGGCCGCGGCCAGACCTGGCGTCTGACCCAAATGTGGGTCAAACAGAAGTATTTCGACGGCGCGCTGGACGTCAAGGTCGGTCGTTTCGGGCCGGGCGAAGACTTCAACAGCTTCCCGTGCGACTTCCAGAACCTGTCGTTCTGTGGTTCGCAGGTCGGTAACTACGTAAACACCTGGTACAACTGGCCAGTCAGCCAGAACGCTCTGCGTATCAAATACAACATCACCCCGGAAGTGTATGCACAAGTAGGTGTGTACGAGCAGAACCCTTCCAATCTGGAAACCGGTAACGGCTTCAAACTCAGCGGTAGCGGCACCAAAGGCATGATCCTGCCGGTCGAACTGGTATGGACGCCCACTATCAACTCGTTGCCAGGTGAGTACCGTGTTGGTTACTACAAGAGCACGCCTAATGCCGATGACGTCTACAAAGACGTAAACGGTCAGCCGCAAGCGGCCACTGGCGCTGCGTTCAAATCGCATGACAGCAAGCATGGCTGGTGGGTCGTGGCTCAGCAACAACTGACCACTCACGAAGGCGACGCATCGCGCGGCCTGAGTATCTTTGCCAACGCCACCGTGCATGACAAGGCCACCAACTTCGTCGACAACTATCAGCAGATCGGCTTTACCTACAAAGGTCCGTTCAACTCACGTCCGAAAGATGACATCGGTATCGGTATCGCCCGTATCCACGTCAATGACGATGTGCAGGATCGCGTACGTCTGGCCAACCAGATCAGCGGTATCAATGATTTCGACAACCCAGGCTTCCTGCCGGTCCAGAGCACCGAGTACAACTCGGAAATCTACTACGGCTTCCACGTTACCAATTGGTTGACCGTGCGTCCTAACCTGCAGTACGTCAAGCATCCAGGCGGTGTGGATCAGGTTGATGACGCTCTCGTGGCGGGCATCAAGATTCAATCGAAGTTCTGAATATTGATTGACGCGTAACGCGATCAAAGGTCGTGTGTGCTTTACGGGCAGCCTGGCTGCCCGTTTTTTTATGGGTTGATCCTTTTATTTTTCAGGGACGCGATTGGCGATGACCACTCACGACGCGCAACTGCCTGAACATCCATTGCAACGTTTCTTCCGATCCCGACGTGCCAGACCTATTTTCGAGTGGGAGCGTTGTCAGCTGCGCGACGTTCTGGTGATTGACCATCCGCAGTGTCAGGCAGTCTTCAGTCGGCAAGGCGCGCAATTGCTGCATTTCCAGCCGCGTGACCAGAAGCCCTGGTTGTGGTGCGCTGCGCAATGGCCACAGGTGGGTGCCATTCGCGGCGGCGTACCAGTCTGTTGGCCGTGGTATGGCCGGCATCCCGGCGAGAGCGGCTGGCCTGCGCATGGCTGGGGGCGCCTGCTCGACTGGAAGCTGATCGACAGTCGCGAAAGCGAGGAGGGCGTGAGCCTGCACTGGCGTTTGCAGCTGTGGGATTGGCAGGCAGATCTGCATGCCGAGCTGGGGCAGGGCATGGAACTGCGCCTTAGCACCTGTCACGAGGACAGTGAGCCTTGCCATTTCAGCCATGCATTGCATGCCTACTGGCGGATCAGCGATGTTGCCGAGGTGGCGCTGGACGGGCTCGATGGGGCTCAGGGGTATGACGAGCTCAGCCGTCAGACGTGTCAGCAGCAAGGCGAACTGCGCGTGTCAGGTGGCTGCCAGCGGGTCTTCGAGCATGCCGGGGCCTTGCAGCTCCAGGACCCGACCTGGCAACGCCGGCTGAACATCGACACCGGCGACAGCGCCAATACCGTGGTCTGGCACCCCGGCAGCAGACCGCTGCTGGGTGTGTGCGGAAGTGAAACCACAGGCTTCGTACGCGTCGAAGCCGCCTCAGGCTCCGGCGATGCCTTCAGCCTGCAACCGGGCGAGCAAGTGCAGCTCAAGTTGCAGGCCAGCCTTGCGGGTTAGGGCCACGAGGGGGCGCAAATGTAACCTGAGTCGAACCCCGATCCATCTGATGCCTCAGAGCCTCCGTGTGACGCAGAGCGTCCCGAACTGCATTCCCGCGCGAAGCGTTGGAACGATAGTTTTGTGGCTGATGCTCTGCGTCCGGTCTTGAGCCGGTCTCAGCCCTGTTCCTCTAGCGGATAGCGGCTGTCGTTCAGGCTTTCCTTGATCTTGCGCAGGTGCGGCTGGAAGTCGACGCCGCGGCGCAGGGTCATGCCGGTGGCCAGTACGTCGAGGACGGTCAGCTGAATGATCCGCGAGGTCATCGGCATGTAGATGTCGGTGTCTTCGGGCAGCGGGATGTTCAGGCTCACGGTGCTGGCCTGGGCCAGCGGCGAACCTGCAGCAGTCAGGCCTAGTACCGACGCGCCGTTGGCTCGTGCGATACGCGCCACTTCCACCAGTTCGCGAGTGCGGCCAGTGTAGGAAATGATCACGAACAACTCACCGGTGTGTGCCACCGACGCAATCATCCGTTGCATCAGTACATCGGCGTGCGCCGTGACCGCCAGATTGAAACGGAAGAATTTATGCTGCGCATCGAGCGCCACCGGAGCCGAAGCGCCCAGCCCGAAGAAGTGGATTTGCCGCGCCTGGATCAGCATGTCCACCGACTTGCTGATCAGCGCCGGGTCCAGCTGCTGGCAAGCGCTGTCCAGCGATGCAATGGCGCTGCCGAAAATCTTCTGGGTGTAGGCCTCGGGATTGTCGTCGGCTTCTACTGCACGGCTCACATACGCTGCGCCACTGGCCAGGCTTTGCGCCAATTGCAGCTTCAGTTCCGGGTAGCCACTGACACTGAACGAACGGCAGAAACGATTGACCGTGGGTTCGCTGACTTTCGCCGCCTGAGCAAGCGCTGCAATACTCAGCCGCGTGGCCATCTGCGGGTTGAGCAGAATCACCTCGGCCACTTTGCGTTCGGCCTTGTTCAGCTCGTCGAGTCGGCTCTGGATCTGCTCCAGAAGGTTTCTAATGCGGTCCATTCAAAGTCCTTGTCGGGGCTGATTCACCAACGGTTTTGGCCTGAGCTTTTATTAGCCCTTTAGCCTGTAGCAAAGGTGGCCTATCGTACTGAGGGCCTGTGTTGATCACCACTGGAATATGCTTTTAGGCAGAATGTTGTGGTTATTACTACATATGGCCTTGAGTAACGCCTTTAAAAAAGGTATTTGTAGCCTAACTTGATAAAAGAACCAACATTATGCCCTTGATTACGGTTGAACCGTGTACATTTGCCCTGTTTGGTGCCCTGGGGGACCTCGCGGTACGCAAGCTGTTCCCGGCTCTTTATCAGCTTGATCGCGCTGGACTGCTGCATGAAGACACACGAATTCTTGCCCTGGCGCGTGAGCCGGGCGACGAGCAGTCGCATCTGGCCTACATCGAAAAATCCATGCGCCGCTTCATTCCCGAGGCGGAGCTCGAAGCCGAGAACGCTCAGCGCTTTCTGGCGCGCCTCAGCTACCTGCACGTCGACTTCCTCAAGGCCGAGGACTATGTCGCTCTGGCCGAGCGCGTTGGTGATGCCGAGACCCTGATCGCCTATTTCGCCACGCCGGCCTCGGTGTACGGCGCGATTTGCGAGAACCTCGCGTCGGTCAACCTGGCCGAACGTACGCGTGCGGTGCTGGAAAAGCCCATCGGTCATGACCTGGCTTCTTCACGCCGGGTCAACGATGCGGTTGCGCAGTTCTTCCCGGAAAACCGGGTCTATCGCATCGACCACTATCTGGGCAAGGACACGGTACAGAACCTCATTGCCCTGCGTTTTGCCAACAGCCTGTTCGAGACCCAGTGGAACCAGAACCATATTTCCCATGTGGAAATCACCGTCGCCGAGAAAGTCGGTATCGAAGGCCGCTGGGGTTACTTCGATCAGGCCGGTCAGCTGCGCGACATGATTCAGAACCACCTGCTGCAACTGCTTTGCCTGATCGCCATGGACCCGCCCAGCGACCTGTCGGCTGACAGTATCCGCGACGAGAAGGTCAAGGTGCTCAAGGCCCTGGCACCGTTTACCCCTGAGCGCCTGGCGACCCAGGTGGTGCGAGGCCAGTACACCTCCGGTTACAGCGAAGGCAAGGCCGTGCCAGGTTATCTGGAGGAAGAAAACTCCAACACCCAGAGCGATACCGAAACCTTCGTGGCATTGCGTGCCGACATCCGCAACTGGCGCTGGTCGGGCACACCGTTCTATCTGCGTACCGGCAAGCGCATGCCGCAAAAGCTGTCGCAGATCGTGATCCACTTCAAAGAGCCGCCGCACTACATCTTTGCCCCTGAGCAGCGTTTGCAGATCAGCAATCGCTTGATCATCCGCCTGCAACCTGATGAAGGCATTTCTCTGCAGGTGATGACCAAGGATCAGGGGCTGGACAAAGGCATGCAGTTGCGCAGCGGCCCTTTGCAACTGAATTTTTCCGACACCTACCGCAGCGCTCGTGTCCCCGACGCTTATGAGCGGTTGTTGCTGGAAGTCATGCGTGGCAATCAGAACCTGTTTGTCCGCAAAGATGAAATCGAGTACGCCTGGCAATGGTGCGATCAGTTGATCGCCGGCTGGAAGAAGGCGGGCGATGCGCCCAAGCCTTACCCGGCTGGAACCTGGGGGCCGATGAGCTCCATTGCCTTGATTACTCGCGACGGGAGATCCTGGTATGGCGATATGTGACCTTGAGCTGCCAGCAGGGCTGGTGGCACGTGACTTCGACACCCCGCAGCAACTGGCCGATGCGCTGGCAAGCGATGTGGCCGGGCGCCTTGAGCAGGCGATCAGCGAAAACGGTCAGGCCACTCTGGTGGTGTCGGGTGGACGCAGCCCGGTGGCGTTCTTCCAAAGCCTGGCTGTGAAGCCACTTGAGTGGTCGAAGGTGGTCGTCAGCCTTGCCGACGAGCGTTTCGTGCCAACCGAACATGCCGACAGCAATGCCGGCCTGCTACATCGTCACTTGCTTCAAGGCCCTGCGTCGAAAGCGAAGTTTCTTGGCCTGTACAACGTGGCAGCCAGCGTCGAAGACGCGGCACAAGTTGCTGATCAGGCATTGGCCGAGCTGCCGCCTATCGATGTCTTGATTCTGGGCATGGGCGACGACGGGCACACCGCGTCGCTGTTCCCCGCCAGCCCGAATCTGGCAGAAGCGCTGGACCTCAATGGCGAGCGCCGCTGCCTGCCGATGCTCGCACCAAGCGTGCCGCATCAGCGTCTGACCCTGACGCGTCGTCTGTTGGCGTCTGCACGTTCGCCGATCCTGTCGGTGTCCGGTCAGGCCAAACTAGACACCCTGCGTGCGGCGCTGGCAGGTGATAACCTCGCCGAAATGCCGGTGCGCGCCTTCCTTAACCCGTCTCTCGAGATTTACTGGTGCCCATAAGCAAAGGAACCGTCGCCATGACACAGAACGAAAATAATCAGCCGCTCACCAGCATGGCGAACAAGATTGCCGTGATCGACGAACTTTGCGCCAAGGCGAAGATTCTGCCGGTCATCACTATTGCACGTGATCAGGATGTATTGCCTTTGGCCGACGCCCTGGCCGCTGGCGGCATGACTGCTCTGGAAATTACCCTGCGCTCGGCGTTCGGTCTGAGCGCCATTCGCATTTTGCGTGAACAGCGTCCTGAACTGTGCGTGGGGGCAGGGACCATTCTGGACTGCAAGATGCTGGCTGACGCCGAGGCGGCGGGTTCGCAGTTCATCGTGACCCCCGGCAGCACCCAGGAGCTTCTGCAGGCGGCGCTCGACAGCCCGCTGCCCTTGCTGCCAGGCATCAGCAGTGCGTCGGAGATCATGATTGGCTACGCCATGGGCTATCGTCGCTTCAAGCTGTTTCCGGCCGAGATCAGCGGCGGTGTGGCGGCTATCAAGGCGCTCGGCGCGCCATTCAATGAGGTGCGCTTCTGCCCGACCGGCGGCGTCAACGAGCAGAACCTCAAGAGCTACATGGCCTTGCCTAACGTCATGTGCGTGGGCGGGACCTGGATGATCGACAACGCCTGGGTCAAGAACGGCGACTGGGGTCGCATTCAGGAAGCCACCGCTCAGGCACTGGCGTTGTTTGACTGATTTTTCTGATCGAAAGCTTTTCGGGGGCCAGCCACGCTGCTGGCCCTGACAAAGAAGTTGTTGTTGGTTGTATGGCTTTGCGGTGCTCCCTGGTCCGGAGCACCGATTTTTTCCGGCTAGACCGTTCTCTTCTCTATCCCCTGTCCTTGAACGACTGCCGCGGACGCGTGCGTAACGGGTCCAACAGCGCGCTCAGGCCGTTGTGATCGATTTCCTGCATCAGCGCCAGCAGACCGCCCAATTCTCCTTTGGGAAAGCCTTCCCGCGCGAACCAGTTCAAATAATGCCCAGGCAGGTCGGCGATGAGTCGTCCCTTGTATTTGCCGAACGGCATTTCCTGAGTGACCAGCAATTTGAGTTTTTCGGGATTCATGTGGGGTTGGCTCTGTTCATTCATCTTGACGTGAACGATACGTGCATTCTGCATGCAGGCCAAATGACAGTTCATGCAGATATCACGATAAAGGAGATGTGAAAATTTCGTAAGTTACTGAATTTTAAATGAAAATAATTTTTAAAAAATTGGCATGACGACTGCAATCTTCTAGGCAGAAGCAATTTTCGTATCAACCTGCCATTAGGAAATTATCAAATGACTGATATCAACAAAGAAACGATCTCTATCCTGAATGACCTGATCGAAACCAGCATCGACGGCAAGGAAGGCTTCGAAACCGCAGCCCACAACGCCAAGAACCCAAAGGTGAAGGAGTTTCTGGCTCGTCGTGCCGGTGAGGTTGCCACTGCTGTTGGCGAACTGCAGCGGCATGTAAACCAGTTGGGTGGCAAGCCGGAAGACTCCACCAGCGTATCGGCTGACGTGCATCAGGCATGGGTAAAGCTGAAAACTGCTTTCACCAGCAACGATGACAAAGCTGTACTGGAAGAAGTAGAGCGCGGCGAAGACGTCGCCAAGAAAGCCTATAGCAAGGCTATCGAGAAGGCGAATGAGAAAGGCGTTTCCCCAGACGTTATCGCTGTGATCAAGAAGCAGCATGAAGGCGTTCTGAAGAACCACGACGAAGTCAAAGCTCTGCGTGACGCAGCCCGCGCCGCATCGTAATTCGATGCCCTTGCGGTGACGAAAAACGCCAGCCAGTCTGGCGTTTTTTTATGCCTGCACAAAACTTGTCAGGCTTTGTTCGGGGTCTCCGAATCGGAAGCGGCTGCCCACTGTTCTACCCGGTTACGACCATTGTTCTTGGCCCGGTAAAGCGCCTTGTCGGCAATGCCGAAAAACGTCTCCAGCTTGTCGCCTTGGCGAACGACCCCCGAAGCAACGCCGATGCTCACCGTTAACGAGTGCTCCGCATTCTTGAACAGCGGCAGTGATTCAACCGAGCGGCGGATGTTTTGCGCGATGATCATGGCCCCGGTGACATCGGTTTCCGGCAGCACCACCACAAACTCCTCGCCGCCATACCGCGCCAGACGGTCACCTGGCCTACGGATATTAAGAGCAATCGTCTGCGCAATCAGCCTTAAGGCCTCGTCGCCACCTTGATGACCATGGCGCTCGTTGAATGCCTTGAAATGGTCGACGTCGATCATCAACAGCGAAAGGCGCTTGCCCGAACGTTGCGCACGCGCCCATTCGGTTTCCATGGCTTCGTCAAGCTGGCGGCGATTGTCCAGCCCGGTCAGACCGTCAGTTGCGGCCAGATCTGCCAGCGCATCTTCGGCACGACGTCGGCGTCGCAGTTCGCGAGACAGCAGCCAGGTCAGCCATAGAATCCCTATGCACAACACGCCGGTTGCCGTTGCGACCAGCCATGCGTTGCGTGTCCAGACGGCATAGACCGCTTCTTCGGACTGGCCAATCACTACGACCAGTGGAAGAGTGCCCACTCGCGAGAACGTGTACAGGCGAGGCGCATTCAGTTGAGACGATATGCCAGTGAAACTGCCATCGCCTTCCTTGAGAATGCGCTGGAAGTTGGCCGTATGGCTGTAGTCCTTGCCGATCAGGTCCTGACCCTCAAGGTCGGGGTAGCGCACGATCAGAATGCCGTTGGCATTGATCAGATTGATGCTGCTGCCTGCGCCCAGGTTCTGGCTCATGAACAAGTGTTTGAAATATATCAGGCGCATGGCCGCGCTGGCGATTCCCTGGAACTCGCCGTGCGGGCCTGAAATGCGTCGGCTGAAGCTGATGCACCAGTCCTTGTAGCCCCAGCGGGTTTTATAAGGCGTGCTGACGTGAAGGTCCGGCGACGGGTCCGCAGCATGATCTTTGAAATACGCACGGTCAGAGAAGTTATCGTCACGCGGCGTGACCGATAGCGAGTCCGCCAACAGGTTGCCCTTGTTGTCGAGCAGGACCAGGTCGCCCTTGTAGGAGGCGGCCGTGGAGCGATCAAACAGTACAAGCTGGCGAAGCTCTGGCGACAGATTCTTTATGTCCGGGCGCTGCCAGCTGCTGATCATGCCTTGCAGGGAAGAGTCGTAAAGTTCTGCGTTGTGCATGACGTCTGCGTCAATCAGTTGCACGATGTTGGCCGCCGCACGCGCCGCAGTCTGCGCGGCGTCTTCACGCTCCCGGAGCAACAGCGACGCAACAATGGCGAGGATGGCAAGCATCGCCAGCAAGCTGCCGAGGATCAACATGAGCTCAGGGCGAGGCCAGTTGGGCCGGTCCGGCCGAGAGGACGCAGACAACATCATCGGTTGCTTTACCTGCAGGAAAAGGTGCTGGGAAGTGACAGAGTCGGAGAAAATTGTTTCGGCTGATTATAGAGCAGGCTATATAACATGCCGCCTGCATTCTTATAAGACGGCAACACGAATATATTCAGGCGGCGTACAGCGGGGCGTCAGCGAGGAAGTTGAAGGCCGAATGTATTGGTGCCCTGATGGCTGCTCACGAAGACTGTGCCGCCGTGCATCAATGCAATCGCCTTGACGATGGCCAGTCCCAGACCATGATTGGCGCCACTGTTGCTGCGCGAGGCGTCTACCCGGTAGAAGCGTTCGAACAGCCTGGGCAGATGTTCTTCGGCAATCTGCAGGCCCGGGTTGCTGACGGCGATACTGACGTACCCGGCATGCGATTCGATAGTGACTTCAATGACTTGCCCGGCGGCGGTGTGCTGCACAGCGTTGTGCAGCAGATTGATCAAGGCGCGGCGCAGATGAGCTTTCTCGATCGGTGCGCTGGCATCGCCCTGAACATCCACCCGAACCTGCGCGTCTTCCAGAATGAAATCCAGATAATCAAGGGTTGTGGCCACCTCTTCAGCCAGCGACGCGCAGGTCAGCGCCTCGACTCTGGTGCCCTGATCGGCGCTGGCCAGGAACAGCATGTCATTAATGATCGAGCGCAGCCGCTCTAGCTCTTCGAGATTGGATTGAAGCACCTCGAAATAATGCTCCGCAGAACGGCCGCGGGTCAGCGCCACCTGGGTCTGGCCGATCAGATTGGTCAAAGGCGAACGAAGCTCGTGCGCCACGTCGGCGTTGAATGACTCCAGCCGCGAGTAGGCTTGTTCGACGCGCTCCAGCGTCGAGTTGAAAGAGGCGACGAACTGTTCAAGCTCGGGAGGCAATGGCGAAAGCTGCAGACGCCCGGAAAGACGCGGCGGCGCCAGCTTCTGGACTTCCTCCGAAAGCGTGGTCAACGGGCGCAGGCCGATGCGTGCGACCCAGTAACCGAGTGCCGAAGCCAGCAGAACGCCAAGGGTGGCCAGGCTGATCAGCGCGACCAGCAGTGAGTGCTGGGTGTGCCAGAACGTCTCGGTATCGATAGCCGTCAGAAAGCGCAGTGCCGGGCGTTGCTCCTTGGGCGGGAACTCGCTGACCAGCACTTTGAAGGCAAAAGGGTGGTCTGCCAGTTTCAGGTCGTGCATGCCCGGCGGCCCCTGCGCGAATCGACGAATATCAGCACCAGGATTGCCGAACTCATAAACCGGATCGTCGCTGACCACCCAGAAACGCAGGCGCTTGTCTTCCTCACTGAGCAACTTCAGTTTTGCCTTGATCTTGCCCCAATGCTCGGGATTGCCGTAACGCCCCACCGCTGATTCCAGCACGCTGTAGCGTGCATCGACCTCGGCGCGAGGCAGCAGATCCAGGCTCTTGTCGACCTGCAGGTACAAGGCCCAGCCAATCAGCATGAATACCGACAGAGCGACCAGCGCGAACAATCCGCTGAGGCGCAGGGCGATCGAGTCAGCCCGCACTGCGGTTCTCCAACACGTAGCCCATGCCGCGAATGGTGTGCAGCAGCTTGTGTTCGTGCGGGCCGTCGAGCTTGGCACGCAGGCGCTTGATGGCGACTTCGACCACATTGGTGTCGCTGTCGAAATTGATGTCCCAAACCATCTCGGCGATAGACGTCTTGGAGAGGATGTCGCCCTGACGTCTGGCCAGAACACTCAGCAGCGAGAACTCCTTGGCGGTCAGGTCCAGGCGCATCCCCGCGCGTGTCGCCTTGCGGCTGATCAGGTCTATCCACAAGTCGGCGATGGTGATCTGCACCGGCTCGTGGCCACCGCTGCGGCGGGTCAGTGCTTGCAGGCGGGCGACCAGCTCCAGAAACGAAAACGGCTTGCCAAGATAGTCATCAGCACCTTCGCGCAGGCCGCGAATGCGGTCATCGACCTGCTCGCGAGCGGTCAGCATGATGACAGGCGTCTGCTTGCGCGCGCGTAATGCACGCAGTACGCCGAAACCATCGAGGCCTGGCAGCATCACGTCGAGAATGATGATGGCGTGGTCATTCTCCAGCGCCAGGTGCAGGCCTTCGATACCGTCGCGCGCCACATCAACGGTGTAGCCCTGTTCGGTCAGGCCGCGGCGCAGGTAGTCTGCGGTTTTCTCTTCGTCTTCGATAATCAGCACGCGCATCGGGCGACTCTCACTTGTGCAGGGCCGGTGCCGGTACGGCGGCGGGCGCAGGTTGGCGTCGATGGAACAGCCGCTCCAGCTGCAGGTAGATGACCGGCGTGGTGAACAGCGTCAGCATCTGGCTTACCAGCAGACCGCCCACTACGGCAATCCCCAAGGGCTGGCGCAACTCGGCCCCGACCCCGAAACCCAGCATCAGCGGCAACGCGCCGAGCAGGGCCGCGAGGGTGGTCATGATAATCGGTCGGAAACGCGTGATGCAGGCTTCGTAAATGGCGTCCTGCGGCGAGAGGCCTTGCTCGCGTTGCGCCTGCAACGCGAAATCCACCAGCAGAATGCCGTTCTTCTTGACGATGCCGATCAACAGCACCACGCCGATCAGTGCCATGATCGAGAAGTCCTGACCCATCAGCCACAACAGTAACAGTGCGCCGATACCCGCCGAGGGCAGGGTGGAAATGATCGTCAGCGGGTGGACGAAACTCTCGTAAAGCACGCCAAGAATGATATACACCGCCACCAGTGCGGCGAGGATCAGCCACGGCTGATTGCCCAGAGAGCTCTGAAAAGCCTGCGCCGCGCCCTGGAAGCTGCCGATGATCGAGGCCGGCATGCCGATCTCGTTCTTGGCTTGATCGAGCATGCGCACTGCGTCGCCCAGCGCGACGCCCGATGCCAGGTTGAACGACAGGTTTGCGGCAGGGAACATCCCGTCGTGACTGATCGACAATGGCCCCATGCGCGGAGCACTGACCTTGGCCAGTGCCGACAGGGGCACCATTTCGTTGGTCAGCGGCGAGCGCAGGTAAAAGTAGGCCAGGCTTTCGGCCTTGCCACGCTGCTGGGCGTCGAGTTCCAGGATGACCTTGTACTGGTTGACCTCGGTCTGGTATTCGCTGATCTGCCGCTGTCCGAATGCGTCGTAAAGAGCCTGATCGACATCGGCAGTGGTCAGGCCGAAACGTGCGGCAGCGCTGCGATCGATATCGATGTGGGTCACGCTGCCGCCCAGTTGCAAGTCGTTGGACATGTCGCGAAATGCCGGGTTGCTGCGCAGTTTCTCGGTCAGGCGTTCGGTCCAGGTGGTCAGCAGGGCGCCGTCATTGCTTTTGAGCACGTACTGATATTGGCTGCGGCTAGGGCCGGAACTGAGGTTGATGTCCTGCCCGGCGCGCAGGTACAGAACGATGCCGGGGACTTTCGCCAGCTTGGGACGCAGGCGGTCAATGAATTCACTGACCGAGACATCGCGCTCGGACCGCGGTTTGAGCGAAATCCAGAAGCGGCCATTGGCGATGGTCTGGTTGCTGCCAGATACACCCACCGAATGAGAGAACGCCAACACCGCAGGGTCTGCACCGACGATCTTTGCCAGTTGCAGATGCTTTTCCACCATGTCCGGGTAGGAAATATCCGCAGCGGCCTCACTGGTACCCAGCGCAAAAGCGGTGTCCTGGACCGGGAAGAACCCTTTGGGAATAAGAACGTAGCCCACCACTGCCAGCGCGAGGGTCAGGCCGAATACGCCAAGCATCAACCGCTGGTGCGCCAGCGCCTTGCGCAGGCCCCGTTCGTAGGCCGCGAGCAAGCGTTCGCCGAACCCCGGCTTCTGGTGCGGGTGGTGCGTGGGTGCGCGCATGAACAACGCTGCGAGCGTCGGGGCTAGGGTCAGAGAGACAACGACCGAGATCAGAATGGTCGCTGTGGCGGTCAGCGCGAATTCCTTGAACAGCCGTCCGACCACGCCCCCCATGAACAGCAACGGAATGAACGCGGCCACCAGCGAGAAACTGATCGACACCACGGTAAAGCCGATTTCCCCGGAGCCTTTGATGGCCGCCTCGCGCATGCCTTGCCCGGCTTCGAGATGACGATGGATGTTTTCCACCACAACGATGGCGTCATCCACCACGAAACCGACTGCGACCACGATGGCCACCAGCGTCAGGTTGTTAAGGCTGAAGCCGAACAGGTACATCATCGCGAAGCTGGCGATCAGCGAGACGCCGAGTACCGCGCTGACGATCAGCGTGGCCGACAGCTGGCGCAGAAACAACGCCATGACGGCGACCACCAGCAACACTGCAATCAGCAGGGTCAGTTCCACTTCGTGCAGCGACGCCCGGATAGTCCGGGTACGGTCGTTGAGCACCGAAACGTCCACCGCTGCAGGCAGCATTTCCTGCAAGCGCGGCAGTTCGCGCTGGATGCGGTCGACGGTTTCGACGATATTGGCGCCGGGTTGACGAAATATGGCGATATTGACGCCTTGCTGATCGCCAGACCACGCCTTGACGTAAGCATTTTCAGAGCCTGCCACAACCCGCGCCACGTCCTTCAACTGCACCGGAGCACCGTTCTTGTACGAGACGATCAGCTGCGCGTAGTCCTGCGGTTTGAACAGTTGGTCGTTGGAAGACAGGGTCGAAATACTGTCCTTGCCATACAGGGCGCCTTTGGCCAGGTTCAAGCTGGTCTGCTGCACGGCAAGGCGGATGTCTGCCAGGGTCAGGCCCAGCGCAGCGAGTTTTTCCGGTGCGGCCTGCACCCGGATTGCGGGACGTTGCTGACCGGTGATGTAGACCTGACCGACGCCCTCGATCTGACTGAGCTGACGCGCCAGGATGGTCTCGGTGACATCGCTCAGGTCGGTCCCCGGCATCAGGCTGGAGCTCACACTCAGAATCAGTACCGGACTGTCAGCCGGGTTGACCTTGCGCCAGGTTGGCAGGCTGGGCATGTCGGCTGGCAGGCGGCCCGCAGCGGTATTGATCGCGGCCTGGACTTCCTGAGCAGCTGTATCGATGCTCTTGTTCAGCGTGAATTGCAGGGTCAGGTTGGTGGAGCCCAGTGCGCTGCTAGAAGTCATTTGGGTCATACCGGGTATCGCGCTGAACTGCACTTCAAGCGGTGTAGCTACCGAGGAGGCCATGGTCTCCGGGCTGGCACCGGGGAGCTGCGCGGTAATCTGAATGGTCGGGAATTCCGCTTCCGGCAATGGCGCAATCGGCAAGCGCGGAAAGGCAATGACGCCCAGCAGCACGATTGCAAAGGTCAATAACAGCGTGGCGACCGGGTGGTCGATACACCAGGCCGAGACCGAGCCGCGGCCCGTCATGGTGCTCGGTCCGCTTGCGCGCTTGCCACTTCCGCTGTCGGGGCGCCGACCACTTCGACAGTCGCGCCAGGCCTCAGCCGCGACTGCCCGTCGCTGACCAGAACGTCGCCCGCCTGAGGTCCGCTGATCAATGTCTGCTCACTGTCCTGATAAAGCACTTTGACCGGCACGACCTCCACCTTGTTGTCGGCAATGACCCGGTAGACGAAATGCTGGTCAATGCCACGCTGCACAACCTGTGGCGGCACCTTGAGAGAGTTGAGTTCGATGCCGGTCTGGATCTTCACGGTGACCAGCTGCCCGGGCCAGAGCTGCTCGCCGGGATTTTTGAATTGCGCCTTGGCGCGGATCGTGCCGGTGGTTGCCGACACTTGGTTGTCGATCAGCGAAAGTGTGCCTTCGCCCAACAGCAGGCCGTTGGCTGCACCGTCGCCCTGATAGGCTTTGACCGCTGCCGCTGTGTGCTCGGCAACCAGCCCCTGCAGCGTGGGCAACATCTGCTGGGGCAGGGAGAACTCCACCGCAATCGGATCGATCTGCGTCACCGAAAACAGCCCGTTGGCGTCGCTGACACGCAGGAAATTGCCCTCATCGACATTGCGAATACCGACACGTCCCGCGACCGGTGAGCGAATCTGGGTGTAGGAAAGCTGTACTTGCGCGGCATTGATGCTGGCCTCATTGCCCTGCGCCGTGGCAGCCAGTTGCTTGACCAGAGCCTGTTGCTGATCAAAGGTCTGTCGCGAGATGCCGTTGTCTTCGGTGAGCTGGCGATAGCGCTTGAGGTCCAGTTGCGCGACGTCCAGTTGTGCCTTGCTTTGCGCAAGTTGTGCGCGTGATTGCTCCAGCGCGGCGCGAATGGAGCGATCATCCAGTGTCGCCAGCAGCTCGCCAGCCTTCACCTGTTGACCCTCTTTGACCAGCACGCGAGTCAGCACGCCATCGACCTGGGGGCGGATCACGACACTCTGCAGTGACAGCACCGATCCGATACCCGTCACGAAGCGCGGTACGTCTTCGACACTTACGGTGATCACCTTGACCGGCACCGCCGCAGCAATATGCCTGGGGATTGTGGTCGAGCGTGTCAGCTTCCAGCTGGCCACGGCGGCGCACACTACCAGCAGTACAACAAGGGAGACGGTCAGGGTCTGTCTGCGCATGTGAAGAAAACGCCAAAGGTCGCTGTGGGAATGATGTCTTTATCGCTTACTTATAGCCTGCAAACCCGGTCAGCAGAATGACTTTCAGCTGTCAGGTTTGTCAGAAAGCGCTCCACGGGTGTGGTACCCGGTCAAGAAATGCAGACAGCAGACGATATATTTGTTGAAGGGCGATTTGTCCAGATGTTTATAAAGTCCTAGGGCAATTCCTACCTGCATCGGGAAAACTTCTGACAGCTGATTCTCCCGCCAACTTAACTCGATAGATGATCCTGTGAGTGGAGTACGCCATGAGACGTGAAAAATCAGGCTGGAAAGTAATGTTGAACATGTTGACTCGCCCTAAAGGCCTGCTGGCAGCAGTGATAACGCTGCCGTTAATGGTTGCGCCGTCGGTCTCTTCGGCAAAAGACGGCATGCTTAGCCTGCACGGCAGTATCGTCAACAGCAGTTGTCAGGTTTCACGTCCTGACGGGCATGCCGCTGCCGCCCGCACTCGTATGCTCGAAGTTGCACCGGGCATTGATGTATACGTCAGCACGGACGGTAATGCATGCACCGCCTACGCTGTTCCATTCGTTGCGTATTATCAAGTCTTGCCTGACACACTCAAGCCTGACGGAACGTCGTCACAGGGCCGCGCTGCCGTGATTACCCTGAACTACCAATAAGCAGTCGGTGTTCGCTGTATGTTTTTCTCTTGCTAACTGTCTCGCGTCAGCGCGGGACAGTTCAAAGCTTGATTCGAGCGTCCCTTATATACGCTTGCCGATAACACTCCTGCCATGACCGTCAATGAAGTGCAGCCGCAAACAGCAGGCTGACCTTTTCCGTCTGCTGTTGCTTGATGCCCTTGTTTATCGCGGCCTGCGAACGACTTGTCGTTATTCCTACAGACCCATCCTGCGCAATATGTTGCATTGTCTGCGGGGTAAAAGTTATTACCCTGACAGCGATCAAAGAGCGCGATCTTTATAGTGATTGGCGTCCGATAGTGGGCACACACGACATAACACAAGGAAGGTCGTTAGCATGAAAAAGCTTTCTCTTACATTGGCAGTTCTGGGCGTCATGGGTCTTGGGATGGCGGGCACCGCCAACGCTGCCAACAACGGTAAACTGGTGTTCAGCGGGACACTGACCAATATCTCTTGCGATGTGGGACCGGGCACGGGCGTCACGGCCGGCTCTGGAGCGGGTGAAATAAATGTCGACCTGGGCAACGTCTCTTTCTCGGACATTGGCCTCTCCAGCGAAAGTCGCTTTGAAACAGCATCGCCTATTCAGTTGCTGGTCAACTGCAGCGCGGGCGCCGACCAGTACAACATGGTGAAAATGCGCCTCACTGCCCGTAATGGCAGCGGTCTGGATAATAACGACGCCAAACTTCTGCGTACCACCGGGGCGGCGGACGGTGTGGGTATCGGCCTGCTCAATGCTTCCAACGTACTGATGGACCTGAGCGGCGGCGAAACCATCGACACCACGCTGGTCAAGGAAAGTGCCAGCGGGGCGACCGCAGAAATCAATTTTGGCGCGGTGTACGTGCTTAACGGCACCCCGACCAATCCGGGTAACGCTGACGGTTTCATGCCGTTCGTGCTGGATTACGAGTAACAGTGTCGGGCAGGGCGGGCGCTGCCCGCCTTGTTCTTTATCGAATCAAGGCGAACGTCAGTATGTCGGGTTACTTATCGCGCTGCGTGATACTCACGGTGCTGCTGTTGTCGGTTGTCTCCGCGCAGGCAGGCATCGTGTTGAATACCACGCGCGTCATTTATCAGGGCAATGAGAAGGAAGTCAGCCTAGGGGTTCATAACAGCGGCAGCGGCGAAATTCTCTTGCAGTCCTGGCTTGAGTCGCCGACGCCGGAAAGTGCTCATCAAGAAAGCGCATCGCATGTGCCGTTTATTGTGACACCGCCGTTGACACGTATGGCGGGAGGCGGGAGGCAACTCGTGCGCATCATTTACTCGGGGGCGGATATGCCGACGGACCGTGAGTCGGTGCTGTGGCTCAATGTTCAGGAAATACCTCAAGCCGCAGCGGTGAACACGTTGCAGATTGCGATACGCCAGCGAATAAAAGTATTTTTCCGACCCGACGGGTTAGTGGGCGACCCACAGCAGGCGCCCGAAAAGTTGCAGTGGCAACTCAGTGATCCTGACAACCTGTCGGTCGTAAACCCGGGGCCTTATCATGTGTCTATGCTCGGTATCTCTCTGCACCGGCAAGGTACTGAACTGGCGGTTATCGACAGTCAGATGCTGGCGCCGCTTCAACGCCTGACTATTCCGTTGCTGCACAATTCCGGTACCGCCCCGTGGGTACTGAAGTTCGTCAGTATCAATGACTACGGTGGACAAGTGCCTTATCAGGCAACGTTGTTTAATCAACAACCCGGCTACGCGAACAAGGTGTTATCCCGATAACCTGACGCGCAGTCAGCAGCTTTCATTATTCAAACCGTTGGGCTTACGCGATATGTCGGCCCGGCAGACCTGCGTCTGCGCAAAAGGATTGCGCGGCGCGCGAAACAGCCGAAGTAGAGTGAAGACCGCTATGGAATGGCGCAAGAAAGATCATAAAGGGGCTATCGCAGCGTTAGCGTTCCCTCTCCCCGGACGCTGTCATTTGCATATCTGCATGGGGTTGACGTTAATGGCTTCGATCAATGCGTTCGCGGCCCAGCCCGAGGTTTCCCGTGGCGATGAGCCTGTCAGGTTCAATACGGCGTTCATTCAGGGCAGCGATCAGCCTCCAGACCTGCAGGCGTTCTTGCGTACCAGCAGCGTATTGCCCGGTACTTATCGGGTTGATATCTACGTCAACCGAACATTGAGTGGCAGACGCGATATCACTTTTTCGAAAAACAGTGTGTCCGGTCTTGTTGAACCTTGCCTGTCGCTTGAACTGTTGAACAGTCTGGGTCTGGACCTGAGTCGTCTGCCCGACACTACCGAGGCTGATCAGGCCTGTTTCGACCTTCCTGCACGGGTCGGGTTTGCGCGTGTCGATTATCAGCCCGGTGCGCTGCGACTTGCTATCAGTGTGCCGCAAGCCGTCATGGCGCGGGGCGCCCGTGGTTATGTATCTCCTGAACTATGGCAGCAAGGCGCGACGGCAGCATTCGTCAATTACAACTTCAATGGCAACAGGCGCCGTAACAAAGGTCTGGCGACACATCAGTATTATATGGGGCTGCGCAATGGCCTGAACCTGGGGGCCTGGCGACTGCGCAACGAGTCTTCACTGGCGCAGGGCAGCCATCAGACCTGGCGATACCGCAGCAACCGCACCTTTGCGCAGCGCGATGTCACGTCGTTGAAAAGCCAGTTCACGGTAGGGGAAACATTTACCGACGCGCAAGTGTTCGACAGTGTTCGCTTTCAAGGCGCTGCGCTGACCTCCGATGAGGGCATGCTGTCTGACAGTGAACGGTCCTATGCCCCGGTCATTCGCGGGATTGCCGAAACCAACGCCACGGTGGAAGTTCGTCAGAACGGCTTTCTGCTGTATAGCGGCAGCGTGTCGCCCGGGCCCTTTGAAATCACCGATATCTACCCCAGTGGCTCCAATGGCGACCTGTCGGTTTCGGTCATTGAAGCTGACGGGCGCGTAAGGTCGTTCACCCAGGCCTACGCGTCCTTGCCGATCATGGTGCCCTTCGGATCGTTGCGTTACAGCCTGGCTGTCGGGCAGGTCGACAACAACGATGATGGCCAGGCATCGCCGGGGTTTACCAGCGGGGCTTTGATCTACGGGCTTTCCGAGCGAACGACCGGTTTCGGCGGGTTACAGCTGGCGGAGGATTATCAGGCCGCCAACCTGGGCGTCGGTATCAATACCGGCGTGGGCGCGGTGTCGCTGGATGTAACTCGCTCGGTCAGTCAACCGGAGCAACGCTCCCGCAGCGGCCAGAGCGTGCGGGCGCGTTACGCCAACACCCTGGACGCGACCGATACGACATTGGCGATAGCGGGTTATCGCTATTCGACCGAGAACTACCGGACCCTCAGTCAGCACGTCAGCGAAACCGATCCGCAAGGTCGGGCGCTGGTCGCTGGTCTGGCCCGGGATCGACTCGAGCTCAGTGTCACCCAGATTCTGTCTGATCAGGACGCCTCGCTGAGCCTGACCGCATCCGAGCAACGTTACTGGAACCTGCCGGGCAAGACGCGACAGCTTTATCTGTCCTACAACGCGGCCTGGCATACCGTGAATTACAGTGTATCCATCGAGCGCAACGAGGATTTTGGTCGAAGTGGCCAGGCGCGCACTGACAATCGCGTCGCCTTGAGCGTGACCTTGCCGCTCGGGTCTAATTCTGCTTCGTCGCGTTTGTCTTTCAATGCCGTGCGCGACAGTTCCGGGGCGTACAACCTTCAGGCCGGGCTGAATGGTCAGGTACTGGCGGATCGGGATACGTTCTATTCGGTACAGACCGGTCAGGACAGCAATTCAGGCAGCTTCGGTGCTGGCAAGATCACCACTTCCACCGGGACCGGCCGCTTTGAAGCCGGGTACAGTCAGGGACGGGACTACGATGCCTTGAGCCTGTCGGCGTCGGGGTCGGTGGTGGCCCATGCCGGGGGTATCAACCTGGGGCAGGCGCTGGGCGAAACCTTTGCGCTGGTTCAGGTGCCAGGTGTCAGCGGCGCTCGACTGAGGTCGTTCGGTAACGTCGAAACCGCAGGCAACGGTTACGCGGTTCTACCTTATGCCCAAGCTTATCGGACCAACTGGGTCAGCCTCGATACCCGGCAACTGGGGGCCGATGTGGACCTGGAAAATGCCATCACGCAGATCGTACCGCGCCGCGGTGCCATTCCTGTGGTGCGGTTCAAGGCTGCGACAGGTCGCCGTGTCCAGTTCGAGCTGGTACGTGCAGATGGCAGCAAGGTGCCGCTGGGTGCCAGTGTCGAGGACGAGCAGGGCAGGGCGCTGGCGGTGGTCGATGCTGGCAGTCAGGCGCTGGTGCTCAGCGAACGCGACAGTGGCAGCCTGCTAGTACGTTGGTCCGATCAACGCTGTCAGGCAATCTTTTCGTTGCCTCCCAGAGATCCGGCCCGCGCTTATGAGCGCATCAGCGTGGCCTGCCAATGAACGTCAGCAACGGGCTGTGCGCGATGATTCTGATTGCGCTGCTGGCGAGCGGTGTCGATGCGCGAGGCGCGATTTCATTGAGCGGTACGCGGCTGATCTTCGACGGGCATGACCCCGAGGCCTTCATTGAAGTGCGCAATCGCGGCAAGGGCGAGGCGCTGCTTCAGACCTGGCTGAGCGATCCGCGAGATAACGACGATACGCCACACAATCTGCGCAGATCGCTGCCGTTCGCGATCACTCCACCACTAGTAAGACTGACGGCAGGTGGGCGTCAGACGCTGCGTGTCCTGTATCAGGGCCAAGGCATGCCGCAGCAACGCGAGTCCTTGCTGCATCTTTATGTGCTGGAAGTACCTCGCCGTCAGCAAGGTATTCGCCAACTGAACATCGCCGTGCGTCAGCGCATCAACGTGTTCTATCGACCTCCAGACCTGGACGGAGATCCGGCCGATACCGCTGGCAAGCTGTTGTGGACCTTGAACTCTGGCAATGCGGGCAGCCACTTATTCACTGTCAGTAACCCGACGCCTTATCACGCATCGCTGCAAGGCCTGCGCATGGACGGTGTTCTGTTCAGTGATCACCTGCTGCTTGCGCCTGGCGAACATTTCCAACTGGTTTTACCGAAGAGCTTTTTGCCTTCTGCAAATACTCTTTTTTCGTACGGAGCCCTGACTGATTACGGCGGTCAGCGAGGCTATTGCGTACGCGTGAACGGGCAGGCGACCTACAGGGCTCGTCTGCTGGAGAAAAACGTCTTTCAGGAAGAATGCTGATATGAAATTGCTGCCCGCCAGCCTCTGGCTGCGCCCCTTGCTATTGCTGGTGATGCTCACTCCTGCTTCCGTTTTCGCGCTGGTCTGTACTACTCAGGGGGCGGTAGAAACCGAGGTTCATGAGGATCTGGACAGTGCGGTGGCAATCCCCGAGTCGACGCCTAATGGGGAAGTGGTATGGCGCTCCGAGCCGAGGGCTGTTCAGGTCGAATGCACCCGGGACGGTTCGCAATCGACCGACGAAGAGGTTTTTATCCACCTGAACCCTGACAATCGTGAAATCGGTCAGGGCATAAGGGCCGGGCTGACACTCAATGGCGCCGACTATCTGCAAGGCAGTGGCCGAATCAGTACCGGTAATCGCCTGCCTGTTTGCACTGGAGGCACCCTCGACAATTGCCCTGCGGTACGTTTCAGCCTGCCGTTTTCCGTATTTATCCAGAAGTTCGGCGCAACGCCGCCTTCCGGGGTGGCGAGCAATCTGCTCGATTACCGGTTTTTTCAACTGGGCGGCGAGACAAATCCGAATACGGCGCCAGGACGAAGCTTGAGTTATGTCATCAATAACATGAGAGGACTGCGCTTTGTGGCGTGTGATGCCGATCTGAAAGTGCTCCCGGAAAACGTGGATTTCGGCGACGTCGCCATGCTTCAGGGGGGTATCGACGAGCCGGTGGCTATACAGCCCTTTTCCCTGTCGACCAGCCGGACCTGTGAATCTCCCTTCAGTATCGACGCACGTTTTCGACCCGTATCGGGCAGTCTGGAGGGTAATTTACTGGTTCCGGTCGATAACAATTCGGTGGGTTTCACGATCAACAGCGCGGTCAGCGGGCAGCCTGTGCCGTACAACGAGGCCTTTCATCTGGCTGATCTGCTGGGCGAAACCCAGGATGCCACGGCAAATTTCGAAGCCCGATTGTTCTGGACCGGCAAGCCCCGCCAGCCTGGGCCGTTCAGTGCGGAGATGATGGTGGATCTGTTCTACAAGTAAGTGCGTCAACGACTGGACAGGAGGCTCGCGCGGTAGCCGGACGTTTGATGTATGCTGCGCGACCGCGGGCGTGTGCCCGGCTAATTCGACTTTCTGGTGACACCATGACCACGCCTGAACAAACTCCTGTTCAAGACGCCGCAACCGACTCCGTTGCAGACACTGAAAAGAAGGCGGTCATTGCGCCTTTCAGCTTTCCGTTCAAGCCTTCGGAGTTCGCTCAGGCGAAAAAGGAGCAGGCCTGGCATCAGAAAGCCAACAAACACGGCCACCACAAGACCCCAGGCGTGGCCCCGGCCGGTACCCGAAGGTCAATGGGTAAACGCTGATATCCGGGTTGTCGGTTTCAGGCCGCCTGTAACGGAATGAACAAGTAGGATGCCGGTTCCCGGTCTGTCACGTCAGCACCCTCCTGCTGCAAGGCCGCCAAGGCATCCTGTCCGGCCACATGAAACGCCCAGTCTGCGCGTTCTGTCACGGCATCGTTGCTGTCAGCGAGCTGCTCGATGGCGGCAGCGAATGCCTTCATGTCAGGCAGGTACGCGACAAATCCGTTGCCCTTGAGCGCAGTGGTACGCATGCCCAGTCGTTGGCATATGAGCTGTTTGGCCGCTATCTCGTCCCTGTCAGCCTGACGGGATTGTTCAATCAGGCTGGCCAGTTGGGTATCGACCAGCGTGCCGCCGACGATCAGGTCTGGGCCCTGTTCCCACGATTCAGGCGGGCAGCCCTTTAGCTCAGGTCGTAGCGGAATGTGAGGATTGATCTCCATCGGATAAATCCGGCATACCAGCGGTCGGCGCTCGTAAATCCGGCACAGGTTTTCTTCGTCAAGATTCCGGCAACGTCCGACGTTATAGGCTGCGAAGGTGATTGCCACGAAGGCTTTCGTATTGCCGCAGTCTACTTCGGTCGAGCGCCGGGAAGCATGGTTGCGTTGCGTCTCTGAAACACCGTAACCATTACTCAAAAACGCTTCGGTCAGCACGATCACGTTGCCGCCGTCTGCCGCCCATTGCGCGGCTTCGACGAGCGTGAGGGGCACGTGATGGTCAGTGCAGCATCCGCCGCAACCTACGCAGGAAAACTTAATGTCCATTGCTTCAATGATCCGTTCGAGAATAGGCGGCAAATGACGGTTATCAGTCATTTGTCCGGCTTATACGGCTCAGGAAGCAAGTTGTGCGCCAGCGAAGTATGGTTCGCTGAAAGCGTCAGGGAGTCGGGAGAGGGAAGCGCCTGACGTAGGACATGCCTGATTTTTCGTAGAGACGCCGGGCTACATGATTGTTTTCCGTCACGTGAAGGTCCACTGCCGCTTCGCCGCGGGTATTCGAAGGGGCGGCCAGATGGGCGAACAGGTGATTGAGCAAGGCAGAACCGATGCCATTGTTTCGCAGCTCGGGGTGCACCACCAGATCTCTGACGAAGGCGCTGGTCCAGCAGATGATCACCCCTGCGACTGTATCTTCGGAAATGGCCAGAAAACATCGTGACAGATCGAACTCAGGATCGCGCTCGAATGCGCTCCGCCAGGTGTGATAATCCGGGACGCTGCCTTGCCCTGTGCGATAACCCGATGCCAGCAAACTGTGAGTTTCTGGCGCGCGCTCAAGTGTCAGTGCGCTGGGCAAGACACCCGAAGGCCAGGGCGTGGAGGGGATTGGTAGGCAGAGATCCCGACGCATCAACCAGTAGTGGTCAGCAGATGCATCGGTCATGTCAGTGCGTGTTTCGGCTGCGGCTTCAGGGATCAGAGCCCTTGAGCGACTACCGTTCGCGCGGCCTCGATCAGGCATTTGGTCAACTCGGGTGACGAGAACTTGGTCAGGACAGCGTTGGCCCCGGCAATCTGCGACTTCTCACTGTTCATCGCGCTATCGAGCGACGTATGCAGCAGAATGTAAAGGTCGCTGAAATCAGGTGTGTCTCTGAGTGTACGGGTCAGGGCGTAGCCATCCATCTCCGACATTTCGATGTCGGACACCACCACGTTGATCTGTCGCGCAGTACCCTGCAGATCCAGCAGCACGTCGATCGCTTCTTTGGCGCTACGAGCCGTGTGGCATTCGATACCGAGATTGCGCAGCGTGATGATCGACTGCTGCAGCGCAACCTGGCTGTCGTCGACGACCAGAATCCGCGCCTTGCCGAGCACCTCTGCATCTTCCTTCGCCAGTTCCGTAGACTGCACGGCGATCTGCGCCGGGGCAATACCGTGAATGACTTTTTCGATGTCCAGCACCTGAACCAGAACGCCGTCGACCTGGGTTACCCCGGTAATGAACGACTTGCTGCTGGACCCGTAGGGTGGCGGACGAATGTCTGTAGTCAGGCAATGCACAATCTTGCTCACCGCCTGAACGTGCAGGCCCTGTTTCGAGCGGCTGACGTCGGTGACAATCAGGCAGCCGCCGTCCGGGTCGGCCAGCGGACGCTCGCCGATTGCACGGCTGAGGTCAATGACCGACAGCGATGAGCCGCGCAATGTCGCGATGCCTTTGACGTGCGGGTGCGATTCAGGAAGATGGGTCAGGGGAGGGCAGGGGATGATCTCGCTGACCTTGAGCAGGTTGATCGCCATCAGCTTGCCGCTGCGCAACGTGAAGAGGAGCAGCGAAAGTGAATCTGCTCGGACGTTCTTGGACATATTAACCTTCTGGCTGTAGGTGTTTCGTCGCCTGGAAGCGGCAAACAACTTTCTATCTCAGGTTATCGACCTGTGGCGTGCTTGCTTGAGGATTTTTAACAGTCAGCCGTAAGCCGCGTCCAGAGAGCAGCGCTCGACTGAGTGGTCGATTGCCTCAGGTCAGGCGCCAATAGTGGCACTTTGGTTTCCGGAACGTCAAACCATACAGGGGTGCGACACGTTGTCGCTTCAGCGTCCGGCATAGGCCGTCCGCCTCTCCCACGGCCGGCTTGTTGACCAGAACTCAGCCTGCGGCAAAATACCGCAGCTATATATAGAAGAGGTGGTGCGACAAACTGACGCATCCTTCTATATATAGAAGGGCTCGATTTCGGTTTTCGGTAAAAAGCCCGCTAAAGACCATCCGGCTGGCAAATCAGCCCGTATGGATGGCGAATGCTTGAGTTGCCAGTCCAGACAGATGATCATCGCGCACGCATCAGAGCGTCTGGGCGGTGCCCTCCTGCTCAAACCTTTGCCCGCGACTGGCGCGGCAATGGCAAACCACTCATCAGTAAGGTATGTGAATGAGCGACAACACGTTGTACCTGAGACGCGAGAAGCGCTTTCTGGTTTTGCTGGGGATCATCTGCCTGGCCCTTATCGGCGGTGCCCTGTACATGCAGATCGTGCTGGGTGAGGCGCCTTGCCCTCTGTGTATCCTGCAGCGCTATGCACTGCTGTTCATCGCGATCTTCGCGTTCATCGGTGCCGCCATGTCCGGGCGTCGCGGTGTCACGGCGTTCGAAACGCTGGTGACCCTCAGCGCGCTGGGCGGTATCGCCGCCGCCGGCCGTCATGTCTGGATTCTCGCCCATCCGTCCGAGAGCTGCGGAATCGATGTGCTTCAGCCGATTGTGGATGGCCTGCCATTGGCTACACTGTTTCCTACAGGGTTTCAGGTGAGCGGCTTTTGTACGACGCCATATCCGCCAGTACTCGGATTATCTCTCGCGCAGTGGGCGCTGGTAGCGTTCGTACTGACTGCGGTTCTGGTGCCGGCGTGCATTATCCGTAACCGCCGCAAACCATACTAAATACAGGGGCTTTCGTGAAAACAGCCTCGTGATTACGAGGCTTTTTTCGGGCTTGAGAGAAGGTTTTCAGAGTTATTGTTACTGGCTACGAGATTAACTGTTACAAAATTAGGCATAGTCATTAAAAATTTACATATCTACAATCCCCAACACTTGTCGTCCAGCCTGGCTGAACGATCAGCATTTTGAGGCTTGGAGCGTCCCCTGTGCACTCTGAACAGGCAGCGCAACGCTTGCCTCGGAGGGCGTATAATGGCCGCGTCGAAAGCGTCTGCCCTGAATGACGGGCAGTTCCAGCAACTCAAAAACAAGAATCCATTGCTCAACCCGGACTTGTCGATATGCCGCTGTGCGTACTGGCAGGCTCTTGTTCAATTCAAAAAAATTAGCCGGCACTGGCAGGGCGAAGTGTTGGCGGTCGAAACCCAACTGCACCGCGCAAGCTGCTTTTAGAGGTCGTGAAATGAGTAAAAAAAGGTACCCCAGGTTTTTTGGCTTCTTGGCCCTTTTCGGTATGCTTCTGCTCACTGGATGCGACGGCGTACCTCTGCTCGATCCAAAAGGGCAGGTGGGTATTGAGCAACGCAACCTGATTATAATCGCTACGTTGCTGATGCTGATCGTCGTGATCCCGGTCATCCTGATGACCCTGATCTTCGCCTGGAAGTATCGCGCTTCGAACAAGGCTGCCAAGTACACGCCGGACTGGTCGCACTCCACCAAGATCGAAATCGCAGTCTGGGGCGTACCCATGCTGCTGCTGGTCTTCCTGGGGTACATCACTTACGTCTCTACGCACGAGCTGGACCCTTACCGTCCACTTGAGTCTGACGTCAAGCCGGTCACCATTCAGGCTATCTCGGTCGACTGGAAGTGGGTATTCATCTACCCGGACTACGGCATCGCCACAGTCAACAAGATCGTGTTCCCTGCCAAGACGCCGATCAATTTCCAGGTCACGTCGGACAGTGTGATGAACTCGCTGTTCATCCCCGGCCTGGGTGGTCAGATCTACGCGATGGCGGGCATGCACACCAAGCTGCACCTGATTGCCAACGAGAATCACGAGTTCAACGGTATGTCGGCCAACTACAGCGGCGCGGGCTTTACTGGTATGAAGTTCAAGGCCACTGCCACCAGTCAGGCTGATTTCGACGCCTGGGTCAGTGAAGTCAAGAACTCACCCAAAAAGCTTGGCACTGCTGAGTACGCCGAGCTGATCAAACCGAGCGAACGTAACCCCGTCGAACTCTTTTCCTCGGTCACCCCGAACCTGTTCCAGATCGTCATCGACAAGTATGAAGGTATGAATCCAGGCAAGAAGGTCGTCGCTGGCGAGAAAGAAGTGGCCGGTGACGCTGGTGCGGAAAAAGGCAAAAATTCAGCTGCTGGGGCAGAGGAGTAAACGATGTTTGGCAAATTAAGTCTGGAAGCGGTACCGTTCCACGAGCCGATAGTCATGGTGACACTTGCCATGATCGCGCTTGGCGGTATTGCGGTTGTCGGGTTGATCACCTATTTCCGCAAGTGGACATACTTGTGGTCTGAGTGGCTCACTTCCGTTGACCACAAGAAAATCGGCGTGATGTACATCGTCGTTGCCATGGTCATGCTGCTGCGCGGCTTTGCCGACGCAATCATGATGCGTACTCAACTGGCAATGGCCCAGAACGGTGCCGAAGGGTTCCTTCCGCCTGAGCACTATGACCAGATCTTCACCGCTCACGGTGTGATCATGATCATCTTCATGGCGATGCCGTTCTTCACGGGTCTGATGAACATCGTTCTGCCTCTGCAGATCGGCGCTCGCGACGTGGCGTTCCCGTTCCTGAACTCCCTGAGCTTCTGGTTGCTGGTAGCAGGCATGCTGCTGATCAACCTGTCTCTGGGTGTCGGTGAATTCGCCAAGACCGGCTGGGTTGCGTATCCGCCTCTTTCCGGGCTGCAATACAGTCCTGGTGTGGGGGTTGACTACTACATCTGGGCGCTACAGTTATCCGGGTTAGGTACGACGCTGACGGGGGTCAACTTCCTCGTGACCGTGCTGAAAATGCGTACCCCTGGCATGAAACTGATGGACATGCCGATCTTCACCTGGACCTGCACCTGGGCAAACATCCTGATCGTGGCTTCTTTCCCGATCCTGACCGCTACCCTGGCGCTGCTGACTCTTGACCGCTACATGGACTTCCACATTTTCACGAACGAAATGGGTGGTAACCCCATGATGTACGTGAACCTGTTCTGGGCGTGGGGTCACCCTGAGGTATACATTCTGATCCTGCCGGCCTTCGGTGTGTTCTCGGAAGTTATCTCGACGTTCTCCGGCAAGCGACTGTTCGGCCACAAGTCGATGATCTTCGCTTCCGGTGCGATCTGTATCCTTGGGTTCATGGTCTGGCTGCACCACTTCTTCACAATGGGTGCGGGTGCCAACGTCAACGCCTTCTTCGGTCTGGCGACGATGCTCATCGCGATCCCGACGGGTGTGAAACTGTTCAACTGGCTGTTCACGATGTATCAGGGCCGTCTGCGCTTCACCGCGCCAGTACTCTGGACCCTGGGCTTCATGGTCACCTTCTCGATCGGCGGCATGACCGGCGTTCTGTTGGCGATCCCTGGTGCTGACTTCGTACTGCACAACAGCCTGTTTGTAATTGCTCACTTCCACAACGTGATCATTGGTGGTGCGGTATTCGGTTACATCGCCGGCTTCGCGTTCTGGTTCCCTAAAGCGTTCGGTTTCAAACTGAACGAGAAGTGGGGCAAGGCAGCGTTCTGGTTCTGGATCGTCGGCTTCTTCGTCGCGTTCATGCCGCTGTACGCGCTGGGCTTCCTGGGCATGACCCGTCGCCTCAACGCTACCGACATGCCAGAGTGGAACATCTACCTGGACGTCGCGCTGTTCGGTGCCGTGCTGATTGCCATGGGTATCGCTTCGCAGCTCATCCAGCTGTTCGTGAGCATCCGTGACCGCGACAGCAACCGCGATCTGACTGGTGACCCATGGAATGGCCATACCCTGGAATGGTCCACTTCGTCGCCACCGCCGTTCTACAACTTTGCCGAGCTGCCCAAGGCTGACGACATCGATCCGTTCACCGATGCCAAACGTGCCGGTACCGCTTACCAGGTTCCTGCCCGCTACTCGGCGATCCACATGCCTAACAACACGGCTACCGGCCTGTACATGGGTATGTTGCTGACGGTCTTCGGCTTCGGGTTCATCTGGCACATCTGGTGGCTGGTAGGCGTAAGCCTGGTAGCAACCATCGCAGTCTTCGTCGCTCATGCCGTACGTGACGATCAGGGCTACATGGTGCCTGCTGAAGATGTAGCGCGTATTGAAGGTGAGCATCACAAGGTCCTGGCGGCCAATGGTGCATACACTCCTGTCAAGTCCTCGCTGGAACAGGTTTAAACATGTCAAATATTGCTATCAACTCCGGAGCCCACGATCACGGTCACGACCATGATCACGGGCATGACGATCACCACGACAGCGGTGGCATGACGGTCTACGGCTTCTGGCTGTACCTCATGACCGACTGCGTGTTGTTCGCCTCGTTCTTCGCGGTCTACGCCGTGATGGTCAACAGTGTCGCGGGTGGCCCGTCGGGCCACGACATCTTCCTGCTGCCATTCGTGGCAGTGGAAACCGCGTTCCTGCTGGTCAGTAGTATCACCTACGGCTTTGCCATGCTGGCGCTGTACAAGGGCAACAAGAGTCAGGTGCTGGGCTGGCTGGCACTGACCTTCCTGTGTGGCGCTTCCTTCATCGGGATGGAAGTCTATGAATTCCATCACCTGATCCACGAAGGCTTTGGTCCGAGCCGCAGCGGCTTCCTGTCAGCGTTCTTCGCGCTGGTCGGCCTGCACGGCGTCCACGTGACCAGCGGTCTGATCTGGATGGCAATCATGATGTTCCAGGTCCAGAAAAAGGGCCTGACCAACACCAACAAGACGCGCCTGAGCTGCCTTAGCCTGTTCTGGCACTTCCTGGACGTTGTCTGGATCGGCGTGTTCACCGTTGTCTATCTGATGGGAGCTTTGTAATGTCGAATTCGCATCACTCCGCTGAAGACAATAGTCACGGCTCCGTGAAGTCGTACATCATCGGTTTCGTACTGTCGATCATCCTGACCGCCATTCCGTTTGCCCTGGTGATGTCGCCTTCGCTGCCGAAGGACATGACGATTGCGATCGTCCTGGTCTTCGCGATCATCCAGATCCTCGTGCATTTGCATTACTTCCTGCACCTGGACTTCACCAGCGTGCAGCGCAACAACGTGATGGCCTTCGCCTTTACCACGATGGTTATCGTCCTGCTGGTTGGCTTGTCGCTGTGGATCATCTTCAGCGTCCACCGCGAAATGATGGCGCATTGAGGAATACCAGATGTCACTGAAGCACTTTATCCAAATCACCAAACCGGGGATCATTTTCGGTAACGTGCTTTCGGTGGCAGGTGGCTTTTTTCTGGCTTCCAAGGGAAATATCGACTTCAGCGTGTTCCTCGCTGCGGTAATCGGTACTTCCCTGGTGGTTGCGTCAGGTTGTGTATTCAATAACTGCATCGATCGCGATATCGACCAGCGGATGGAAAGGACCCGCAACCGGGTCCTGGTTCAGGGCCTGGTTTCTTTGAAACTGGCCTTGCTCTACGCCACCGTGCTTGGTGTTGCGGGCGTTGCTTTGCTGTACACCAAGGCCAACCCACTGGCTGCACTGTTCGCGGTGATTGGCTTCGTCATCTACGTCGGCTTCTACAGCCTGTACCTGAAGCGCAGATCCGTTCACGGCACACTTGTCGGTAGCCTCTCGGGGGCAATGCCTCCGGTCATCGGTTATTGTGCAGTGAGCAACAGCTTCGATTTCGCGGCATTGACGCTACTGGTGATGTTCAGCCTTTGGCAGATGCCGCATTCTTATGCGATCGCGATCTTCCGTTTCAATGACTATAGTGCGGCGAAGATTCCGGTTCTGCCGGTCAAACGCGGCATTCTGGTCACCAAGCGCCACATCCTGCTCTACATTCTGGCGTTCCTCGTGGCGACCCTTATGTTGACGGTAGGCGGTTATGCGGGGCTGAACTATCTCGCTGTCGCGGCGGGCATGGGTATGTACTGGTTGTACATGGCCTGGAAGGGCTACAAGGCCGTTGACGATACTGTCTGGGCTCGCAAGTTGTTCGTGTTCTCCATCTTCACCATTACTGCCCTGAGCGTGATGATGTCGGTGGACTTCCAGGTGACAAAGGAATTGTTGGTAACCTACGCTTTCTGATCGCACCTGACGAGAAACACCCAAGCCCATTTCGAAAGGAATGGGTTTTTTTTTGCCGAATATCCTGCCTTGGCTAACCTGAGCAGCTCGGCGAAAGACCTTCAAAAGGATGCATAAACGACCGGTTACAGGGTGTAAGTGCCCAAAAATGGAAAAAAGTATCAGCTTGCAGCATGATGTGCCGGTTTTCATACAATCTATTATAGATCTGGTTCCCGTTTTCGAGGGCCGATCAGTGGATTGGCAGGTACCCATGAGTTTTTCGGAAAGTCAGATCCGTATGCCCAAGCCCTTAGTCTCTATCATCGCGCCCTGTTATAACGCCGAGCGATTTCTGGAGGACGCGATTCGGAGCATCTTTGCCCAGGATTACGAAAATTTCGAAGTCATCGTTGTAGACGATGGCTCCACTGACAACAGCATCGCAATGCTTGAGTCCTTGCAGCAGCGCTATTCTTTTCAGCTCTACCGTCAGGCTAATCAGGGCGTCAGTGCTGCGCTCAATCACGGCCTTCAGTACGCGCAGGGTGTGTACCTTTCCACGCCCGACCTTGACGACATCATGCTTCCATCGTCGGTGCGCCTTCGTGCGGAGTATCTGGACAAGCACCCCGAGGTGGGCTGTGTCGGCGCGCTTGTCAGCTACATGGACTGTGACGGCAACATGATCAAGTGTCAGTCCCGGGATCACATCGAATACCTGAGTTTCGACGACGTATTACGTGGCGCGGTGGTGGTGGGAGCGCCGGTGGCGCTGTACCGAATGAAAGCCATGCGCGATGCGAACGGTTACGACCCGGAGATAAAGGTCCAGGATTTTCAGGCAACCCTGAGAATTGCTCATCTGGGATATGAAATGCACGTCATTCCCCAGATCGTGACACGCTACCGCCGTCATCCGAACAATCTTTCGCGCAAGTACAAGGTGTTGCTGGACGCCGATCTGAGGGCTATCGAGCCTTACCGCGACCATCCCGAATATCAGAGGGGCAGGACACTGCTGGTCAACAAGGCCCTCAAATACGCAGCGGTTGCAGACAAGCGATATGCTTGGAAACTGCTGCGCTCTATCCCGTTTAAATATGCCGATCGTACAACCTGGCGGCGCTGCATGCGTTTACTCTTCAGCTACCGGTAATGCGGTAAGGCTGTTCGAAATGGAAATGATTCAAGGTAACCATGAAATTCATCGAGCTTCTGAAAACAAGGAAAGTGCGCAGGCAGCTGCGCCAAATGGACAAGCTGGAGCGACATGCCGAAAAAATCAGATTGAAGTACCCGCGTGCGGTGGTAGGCGTGGGGACTTACGGCATACCGGAGATTGTCGATTTTGGTGACGACGCAATACTGAGGGTCGGTGCCTACACCTCGATTGCCGAAGGGGTGAAGATTCTGCTGGGCGGCGAACATCGTACCGACTGGATCACGACCTATCCGTTTCCGGCGATGGTCGAGCAAGTAGCGGATATCAAAGATTACGCGCCCAGCAAAGGCGATGTTGTGATTGGCAGTGACTGCTGGATCTGCGCCAACGCCATCATTGTGTCGGGGGTCACGATCGGTCATGGAGCCATCGTGGGCGCGGGCGCAATGGTGGTGCGGGATGTGGCGCCTTATTCGGTCGTTGGTGGCAACCCCTGCAAGTTCATCCGGTGGCGTTTTGAAGAGGACGTCCGCGAACTGTTATTGCAAGCCGCCTGGTGGGACTGGCCAATGGAAGAGGTCAAATCCGTGGCGCGAACCTTGTGCAGTGCGGACATGAATACGTTTGTCGACTACATTCGCCAGCGCCAGGCATCTCGTTCTCCTGCGGATAAATAACCGTCGTACACCGACAGCGCATGCTTTTGGCGACGCGTCATAAATGCCATGTCGGTTTGCATTTATTTCAAACCTCAGACGCTGAATGATCTGGCAGAATAAGGCATTGGCCTGACTCGTCCAGGCAGTCGCTAAAATGATAGAGGGCGTTATGAGTCAAGAAAGCATCAACTGGGACACGCTGGGTTTCGATTACATCAAGACTGACAAACGCTATCTTTCTCATTGGCGCGACGGTGCCTGGGATCAGGGTGCGCTGACTGAAGACAACACACTGCATATCAGTGAAGGCTCGACGGCGCTGCACTATGGTCAGCAATGCTTCGAGGGGCTCAAGGCCTATCGCTGCAAAGATGGTTCGATCAACCTGTTTCGTCCCGACCAGAACTCGTTGCGCATGCAGCGCAGTTGTTCTCGTCTGCTGATGCCCCATGTTCCGACCGATGTCTTTATCGAGGCCTGCAAGCAGGTTGTCAAAGCCAACGAACGCTTTATTCCGCCTTATGGCTCCGGCGGCGCGCTTTACCTGCGCCCGTTCGTGATTGGTGTGGGCGACAACATTGGCGTGCGAACCGCGCCTGAGTTCATCTTTTCGATTTTCTGCATTCCGGTTGGCGCCTATTTCAAGGGTGGCCTCAAGCCGAACAACTTCGTGATCTCCGGCTACGATCGCGCCGCGCCGAACGGCACCGGTGCTGCCAAGGTCGGTGGCAACTATGCCGCCAGCCTGATGCCCGGTTCCGAGGCCAAGAAGCACAGCTTCGCGGATTGCATCTACCTCGACCCACAGACCCATTCCAAGATCGAAGAAGTGGGTTCGGCGAACTTCTTCGCCATTACCAATGACGATGTGTTCCTGACGCCTAAGTCTCCATCAGTGCTGCCGGGCATCACCCGCCTGTCGCTGATCGAGCTGGCGCAGTCCCGACTCGGTCTCACGGTCGAAGAGGGCGATGTCTTCATCGATCAACTCGACACGTTCAAGGAAGCGGGTGCCTGCGGAACAGCTGCGGTGATTACCCCGATCGGCGGGATCTCCTACAACGACAAACTGCACGTGTTCTATAGCCAGACCGAAGTTGGCCCGGTGACCCAGCGTCTGTACAAGGAACTGACCGGCGTTCAATCGGGCGACATCGAGCCGCCTGCCGGCTGGATCGTCAAGGTCTGATGAGCTGAGAACTTGCTACAGTTGACCGTTCCCACGCAGCGCGTGGGGGCGGCACTGGCGGCATCTGCATTGCTCAAAAGTTAGTTCATTATCCTGGCGGTTTCTCTAGCTCCTTCGCTGGCCCCAGCACGATCGACAAGTGCCGCAGGTCATTGACCTCGACGCTGTAACTCTTGCCCGACGGGCTCTGGGTAAGTGTTCCCAGTGCATAGATCGTGAAAAACTTTACGTCATCGGCATGGCTCAGCAACTCGCTGATATAGCGGCTGGAACGATAGGCCTGCATCTGCGCAGGTGACACGTACAGCGTGACCAGTTTGCCTTCGAGGCGGTCGAAAAACTTGAACTTGAAACCCAGCCCGTAGCGCTGCTCTATCAGTCCGCCGCCAAACAACACGCGGCCGTTGTCGCCTGGTTTGGCGAATTTGATGTGGCGAAAGTATGAGCGCAACGATACTTCGCCCTGACCGGGAATCTTCAGTTTCAGCAACTTGAAGTCTTCCAGCGGCAGTTCGGCCTTGGCTTGCCGATAGCTGTCCACGAGCCGTTCCAGGTTATTGGTGCGGGTCTCGCTGTAACGGGGCTTCTTGGGCGTGACAGTTTCTGCCGATGGGGTGGCTGCGGGGAGTCGGGGTTCGCGGGTGCCCGCTTTTTCCAGTCCAGACTCCTCCTTGGTCGGCTCCTTGATGGTCGGATCGAATACATCAATGTAATCATCCAGCTTGCGTTTGGCCTTGCGCAAGCGCGTCTGGACGTCAGTTTCTTCAACCGGATCCTCCGGCTTCTCGTCAGCGGTCTCGTCTACCCATTCGCAATCCGGATGGTGATCGTAATGTGGGTTGGCGCGAAAATGCGCGGCGACGAACGTCGGGTTGTCTTGGGGCTTCACGTCATAGCGGACCCCGGTCACCTTGGCACCGAGTGCCCGGCAAGCTTCGTTGGAGCAGAGAAATTCGAAGCGCGTACGTGGCGGCTCTTGAGAAAAGTACTCCCGCCGGGCGGCTGCAATCGACAGCTCTTGTTGCAGCTCGACGCAAAACGCGCGGGTAATGGGCTTGCTGGGCTTCATGCTCGTGGACTGCCTTCCGGGTATTGGTCTGCAACAAGCTATTTCACCGGGACACGCCTTGCAACCATTGTGCATCACGCACGCAGCAAGCCAATTCCACGGACCGCTCGGTCTGCCTATTCGACAGGCACCGCCAGCCACTCACCCAGCGCCTGCTGGTACTCACCGGTGGCCTTGCTCAGGTGCAGCCATTGATCCACATAGCTTTTCCAGGCCATGTCGTCGCGGGGCAGGAGGTAAGCCTTTTCACCGTATTGCATGTAACGGGTCGGGTTGACTGCGCACAGACCCGGCATGCGTTTCTGTTGGTAAAGCGCTTCTGAGGCGTCGGTGATCATCACATCGGCTTTTTTATCCAGCAACTCCTGGAAGATGGTCTTGTTGTCGTGAAAAGCCAGCGAGGCCTTCGGCAGGTGAGCACGAGCGAACGCTTCATTGGTGCCGCCGGCGGGTTCGATCAAGCGCACTGAAGGCTGGTTGATCTGCTCGACGGTCTGATACGACGCCTGATCTTCGCAGCGCACCAGCGCAATCTTGCCATCGACATCCAGGGTATTGCTGAAGAAGGCTTTCTTCTGCCGCTCCAGGCTGACTGAAATACCACCCATGCCAATGTCGCACTTCCCGGCAATCATGTCCGGCATCAGGGTCTTCCAGGTCGTGGGCACCCACTGCACTTTTACTCCAAGGCTCTTGGCCAGCGAGCGCGCCATGGTGATGTCGATGCCTTCGTATTCACCATCTTCACGCAGCAATGTGTAGGGTTTGTAGTCGCCTGTGGTGCAGACCGACAGTTGGCCCTCCTGCAGAACCTTGTCCAGGTGCGAGGCTGAGTCCTCAGCCTGAGCCAGACCTGTGATGCCCAAAAGCAGGGCGGTCAGTGCGCTGTATTTCAGATTGATCATGGGGCGGGATGCTCGCGGCAGTGCATTTGATTTTATAAGGTCGACAGAGTGCTTCATTTGTCACACCGGTGTGAAGCAGTAATCAATTTCTGTGCCACGGGTATTTCTTCTACAAAGGGGTTGAACATTTCGTAAAAAAGCGTAATGTTGTCCCCCATGATTCTTGAGCAAATCAAAGCGGTCGGCAATGACACTCGCATGTTGATCATGGAGTGGCTGAAAGACCCGCAAGCCCACTTTCCTCCACAGGACCACGGTGATCCGGCGATAGGGGTGTGCGTGTCGCATATTCAGGCCAAGGCCAGTCTGTCGGCCTCCACCGCATCCGCGCACCTGGCCATTCTGCAGCGTGCCGGGCTGGTTCAGGCAACGAGGATTGGCAAGTGGACTTACTTCCGTCGTGACGAACAGGCCATCGACCGGTTTGCCGATAGGCTCAAGAAAGAACTATAAGTTTTATTTATACATTTCGTCATTTTGCGTAATGTTGAATTGATAGGAGATTGACCATGAGCAACACAACCATCTACGTGCAGGCTGGCGGCGGCTACGATCAGGTCAGCGTTGGCGAAAGCGAAGTGCTGGCACCGAAGTCCGGCGAAATCACCGTGCGTCTGCATGCCAATTCGCTCAATTATCATGACTACGCTGTCGTTACCGGCATGTGGGCACCGAGCGAGAACCGCATTCCCATGGCCGACGGTGCAGGCGTCGTGACTGCCATAGGCGAGGGCGTCAGCGAGTTCAAGGTTGGCGATTCCGTGGTCAGCACGTTCTTCCCTGAATGGATCAGCGGTGAGCCGTTGGTTGAGGGGTTCGTCACCGTTCCTGGTGATGGCGTCGACGGTTATGCCCGTGAGCAGGTGACTGCCCGTGCGACCTCTTTTACCCATGCACCAGTGGGCTACAGCCATGCCGAAGCATCTACCCTGACCACTGCGGGCCTGACTGCATGGCGCGCGTTGATGGTCGATGATGCGTTGAAAGCCGGTGACACTGTGTTGGTGCAAGGCACTGGAGGCGTGTCGATCTTCGCCTTGCAGTTCGCCAAAATGGTAGGCGCAACCGTGATCGCAACGTCTTCCAGTGATGAAAAACTTGAGCGTCTGCAGGCAATGGGTGCCGATCACCTGATCAACTATCGCAAGGACAGCAATTGGGGTGAGACGGCCCGCAAGCTGACTGGCGGCCGTGGTGTCGATCACATCATTGACGTAGGCGGTCCGTCTACGTTGCAGCATTCCATGAACGCAGCACGCGTTGCTGGCCACATCTCGGTCATCGGTATTCTGAGTGGTGTAGCCGGTCAACTGGAGTTCGTCCCGGCGCTGGTCAAGCAGCTTCGCATGCAGGGAGTTCTGGTGGGCAGCCGCACTCAGCAGCAGGATATGATTCGCGCAATCGATGCCAACGGCATGCGCCCGGTCATGGATCGTTCGTTCCCGATGACCGACATTGTCGAAGCGTTCAAGTATCAGGAGACCAACCAGCATTTCGGCAAGATCTGCCTGGATATCTGAGTAGCTTTCAGCGCTGGCCCTTTGCGCGGACAGCCGCGCAAAGGGCTCTATCACCGACCTGTCGACAAATGTCGGCAGGTCGGTTGTGACGTTTTGCATTACTTTCCCGAGCGGTCCTCGCTCATCTTTTTGCATAGAATTGCGCTGATTCTGGTCACACCCTCTGTGACCTCAAGGACGTTGCGCGGCTTACAGACTCACCTTGCCTGAAGCAACGTCCCTTTCGATTACCTGATCAGGGACGCATTGAAACCTATGAAACCTCATCTTTGGCTAGGCCTGCTTGGCGTATTTTCCTTCAGCGTTCAGGCTGCATCGCTGGACGTTCCGATCAATCTCGTCAGTGCAGATGGCGCACCCAAACCCATCGGCAGTGTCTCTGTGAGCGAAACGGAATATGGCTTGCTGTTCACGCCTAAACTGACTGACCTGCCCGCAGGCGTTCATGGCTTTCATGTGCATGAAAACGGCAGTTGCGATGCAGGCACCAAAGACGGCGTGAAGGTTGCTGCCCTGGCAGCGGGCGGCCACTTTGATCCTGCCAAGACCGGCAAGCATCTTGGTCCTTACGCAAATGGCCACTTGGGCGATCTGCCTGCGCTGTATGTCATGGCCGACGGCACCGCGAACTACCCGGTATTGGCTCCGCGCCTGAAAAAGCTGTCAGAAATCAAAGGCCACGCATTAATGGTCCATGCTGGCGGCGATAACCACTCCGACATGCCCAAGCCATTGGGCGGCGGCGGGGACCGTGCAGCGTGCGGTGTGATCTGATAAGGGCCTTCTGAAAAACAGTTCCGCCGTCTGGCGCTTTGAAAACACCCAAAGCGCCAGCACGTCAGGTGCTTACAACTGTTTTCAGATCGTGGCGCATGTGCCTCGTACTTTATTAACGCTCAAGCGAGCTTGAGCGCTTCCGCATGGTGCATCGCCAAATGCCCGGTCTTGTCGCTCTTCACTTCGAACTGCGGCTCATCCTTGGAGGCCGGCCGGTGTTTGCCCATGAATTCGACATCCTTTACATGCACTTTCGTGACCTTGCCGTGTATCTCGCCCGCTTCGGAATTCCAGCGTACAGCGTCGCCAACCTTGAATGCAGTAGTCATCGGGATGCCCTCGTAATAGATGAGCGGACGATCTGTTGCTGTCGCCCATTAATACTCGGACTTGTCAGTGGCTGAAGAATTCAGCATGTTGACCGTCTGGTTGGCCTTTATCTTGCTCATGTATTTTCTGCCGAAAATAAAGGAATAGATGACATGAGGGAGTGGCTTACAGGCGTACAGATTACCAATGATCAAATTCAGGTCGTGGGTGCCGAGGTCTTGAAACACGGTCGCGCAATGTCAGAGGCGAAAGGGGGGCTGGCTGACCTGATCGCCTGCATGGTCATGGAAAACGATCTACTGATTGGCGGTGCGACAGGTCGCACCGAGTTCCGGCGACTCTTCGTGAGCTACCTGTGGATTGACGCTCAGTCTCGCGGAAAGGGCCTGGGGGCAGAGACGTTGCGCAGGATTGAAGGTTTGGCCATCGAGCGAGGCTGTGTGGACGCTTTAATCGAAACGCTGGATGACGATGTCGCCAAGTGGTATGCGCGCTGCGGTTACAAGCTGATCGCGTGTCTCCCCGACTACTGCGGGCCCTGGAGCCGTAATACACTACTGAAGTCATTCGAAAGATAGAGTTTTATGTGATAAGCGCGATAAGCGTGCGCACCAGACACCTCTCATTCTCTCGTCGCAGTAGACGTTCGGTTCGCGATTAAGGCCTGAGCGTCAGTCGTACATGCCGCGCAGTATGGTCAGTCTGTGCAGGATCTTGATAATGTAGCCTTTCTCGATCATTCCGCCATGGTGTCCATCGCAAAAGCGTTCGCCCCTGGTGCAATAGGTGAGCATGGTTTTTATGTCTGCAAGGTTTGCCTGAGTGATATAAGCATCGTTTTCGAGTATGTCTCCTGCGCCATGACTTATATAATCAACGTCTGTCCAGCAGTCTTTGCCTGCGGCACGATAGAAGTCGTTTACGACCTGGAAGTACTCCGGCCAATACGTGTTCTCCTTGACGACATACGTCTTGATGGCTATCCCGCAGGGGTACAACCGTGGCAGATACGACAACAGTTCATCGATATCCTCAGGCGTTGGTACAGGTTCGTCGGGTGAGCGCGTCTCGCTTGACGGGTGTGGCAGGAACGTCCTGACGTGCTTTGGCGTATGCCGTTCCACATAGATATCAAACGCCATTACTTGCCCGGCGGTCTTTCGTGCGTTCTTGTACTGCTGCAGTTGTTCTCTGTAATACTGAAACGCTTGCGATTGGACGCCGTCAGCAAACAGTGAGGCGATGGCTGCGGATTGTATCAGCCAGTACATAGAGGGCGAACTATCGGCTTTCATACTGGCCAAGGTGATTGCCGTATCGAGTAACTCTTGAGCTAACTTGCGCCCTGTTTCACGGGATGTATCGTCCTGCGTGGATCTGTCTGCATGTTCTACCTGCGTGATGTAAGCGCGGTAGCGGGCAAGCAATGGCTCGTTTTCCCTGCCCAAGGGCGGGCAGGCGGGGGGCGCTAGATTTAACGGCTCAGGCTCTTTATAAACCGGCAGCCAGGCCAGGTTCTGTTGCACGCGAGACATAAGTTGCCCCTGATTCACTGGCTCGGTAGCCGGGGCACTGGCAGACAGAGGCGGCGGTGCAGGAGGTTTGTGACCGAAGCGAGCTTTAAGGTAGCGCAGCAACATGATCATTCGAGCGCTCTCATGAGATGTCTCGCAGGATGCCCTTCAATGAAGTCCTCGCGCATCCTGCGAGTGACCGTGTGACGTTAAATGCACTCATCGTTGTTCATGCTGTTGATCAGGCGACCGAAAGCGCTTTGTACATCGTCGTAGCCACGCTTGATCGGGTTGGCCACTCTCCAGTGCATCTCGCTGCTGTTTTCACGTTTGTAATTACCGCTTCGCGCATCGCTGATGGCCTCACGTCCTTTGCCGACGAAGCCGTTCAGGTCGTTCATGATGGAAACGCAGCCAATCGGACGTTTTTGCGCACGGGACTTCTTGTCCCAGTTCTCGATCATCTGCGCTGTTTTGTTCAGGCTTGCTTCGAAAGGCTTTGCTGTTTCTTCGCTTCCGGCGTTCTTGAAGAACTCACCGGCCAGTCGTGCAGACTCTTTTGCATACACTACGATGCCGGCTCGGTAGTAGGCCTGCGAGTCTTTTTCTGCGCTTTCAAATGCAGTGCGGATGTTGATGTCGTCGCGCTTGCTTATTCCGTCAAAAAAAGCGGCTTGAGAGGTTGCGACATCCTTCATCCCGGCTTCAAGTGCAGGTTCCATGTCACGGGCCTTCTTCCCATCGTCGGCAAGAAAGCCTTTGGACTGTGCATAGTTTTCAAGTTCGGCGTGGATTGGCTCCAGCCTGGCCAATGCATCCAGCATGCCTTTGGCTGGCTCATCCAGTTCCGGCATGGGGGACTCGATGGCGAGCGCTTCTTTCAGGTTCTGTTGCCAGCCATTGATGGAGTAGGCGGTGAACAGATCGTAACTGGTCAGTTTTTTACCCGGCGCAAGCTTCTTCGGGTATTCGTTCAGACGACTCTCCAGCAACTCACCAAAGTCAGCGCCGTAATTGGCCGCTTTCACGTACTTATTGTACTTCTCGACCTCTGCCTGTTCGGCGCTCATTTGCTGTTGCGGCGGGCTGCCGGGCTGTAAGACGTTTTGAGGTGCGTCGCTTTTGTCACACCCGATGAGGGAGAGGCTTATCGACATCAGTAACGCTGCCAGCCGGTTTCTTGAATGCACTTTGTTTTCCTTCCGTGTGTGGGAATATCGTCGTTCCATGGCCTGTGCAAATTCACAGACAGGCGTGGATGATGTCACAGTCGGGGCGGGGTCCAACAGTGTCTGCTGCGCTGTGCAACAGGACGTGAAGTCTTCAATGTGCGAGGAAAACAGTGCGTCGCTTCTCGCAGGTTCTGTATGCCATATCGGGGTTCCCGCAATGTTGTCTTGTGGTGTAAGTTTGAAAGCTTTCTGATCGATCGATCAGATATTCCTCTTCATGCCTGCCAAGGAATGCTTTCAATAATGAACTTTGCCCTCAAAAAACTGGCCGCAGCCACGCTGGTGCTGGCCAGTCTCTCGGTGGTTTCCACTTCGGCCTTTGCCAATCTCAGTGCGCAACAAAGTGCCGTCATCGTCAAGACGTTCAGTAATACCCCGGTCACTGACTTCAGGCAGTTTCTGGGAAATCTGGCCAAGGATGACGTCGCCAAAAGTGCCAATATCGGTCCTGCGATTAGCGCCTTCCTCGACAACAAAAAGCTGTCCGAAGATCAGCAGAACGAAATTCATCGCCTGCTCGGCCTTTATGCGCGGATGAAATACGGCAGCGCCGCCACGGAGACCCTGCGCGAACTGGTCGCCATTCCGACAGTTCGTGTAGACGGTGTGGCTCAGCATGAAAACCCTGAGTTCATCAAGATCGCCGACAAGATCAAGGGCCTCGCCGAAAGCTTCGGCCTGAAGTTTCGCAACATCGATAATCGCGTCTATGAAATCTCACTGGACGGCAGTGGTGATGAAGTCGTGGGTATTCACGTTCATGCCGACGTAGTGCCGGTGACGCCGGAGAACTGGGTATTGCCTGACGGCACCCGTCTGGACCCGTTCCACGTCACCTTGATCGGCGATCGCATGTACGGACGCGGCACTGAAGATGATAAAAACGGCATCGTTGTTTCGCTCTATGCCATGAAAGTTATCAAGGAAGAAAAGCTGCCGCTGGCGAGAAACTTCAAGTTGCTGATAGACACCACCGAAGAAACCGCTGGTGATGCTATTCCCTATTATTTCGAGCGTAATCCGACACCTGCTTACAACCTGGCACTGGATGGCGGTTATCCGGTTGTGATCGCGGAAAAGGGCTATGGCACTGTCATGGCGAGTTTTGCGAAGCGCGCCGCACAGGGCGAGGGCGCCGAGATCGTATCGATGACCGGAGGCATGGCCACCAATCAGATCCCGTCAAAATCGGTCGCTACGCTGGTGAGCGACAAACCTGCTGAACTGGCGGCCAGCCTGCAACAGGCCGGTGCCGATTATGTACAGCGCAATGGTGGCAACTTCGAAATCGCCACAAGGGTTGAAGGCAAGGACGTCAAACTGACGGTTACCGGTGTTTCCGCTCACTCATCAGAGCCCGAGTCCGGCGTCAATCCGGTAGCGAGAATGCTGGACTTCATCAACAGCCTCGAAGGCAAGGTCGCGCTCAAGCACAATCATATTACGGACGCCGCTCGCTATGCTGCCGAAAACTGGGGCCTGGACTATTTGGGCGAAAAGCTCGGCATCGGTTTTTCCGACGAATTCATGGGGCCGCTGACCGCTTCCCTGACGTACGTTGGACTGGATGACAAGGCATTCAAACTGGCGGTCAACTTGCGTGTGCCCAAGGGGAAATCCCCTGAAGTGCTCAAGTCTGAAATTGCCGGCAAGCTGGCGGCCTGGAGCCAGAAAACCGCTATCAAGCCAGCTTTCGACTATTCCATTGCCGAGCCCATGTATCGCAACCCTGAAGGTGAGTGGGTCAAGGCGTTGCTCGCCGTGGCCAGCGAAAACCTCGACATGAAACATGCGTTTGGTACTTCGGCAGGCGCCACTTCGGTACATGAACTGCCAAATGGCGTGCAGTTCGGTCTCGCCAGACCTGAAGTCAAGTACACCGGTCACACGGACAACGAGTTCAAGACCACCGAGCAGTTCTTGCTGGACCTGCAGATCGTTACCGAAATGATGGGGCGCATCGGGCAGTTGCCAACACTTTGATGTGACCCTTTCGGGCCTGCCGTCATGGGCAGGCCTTGTCTTTCCGGCTTATTGTTCAATACGGTTATGAATCTGCCCGTTGAAACTCAAGCCTGAAGCTGCTGCCAAACGTGGCTCTGGCCTTTGCGCCTATTGAATGACAGGACGAAGCACATGAATCGATTTTCAAGTCATCCGGGCAAGAAAACCTCAGTGCTGGTCTTGGGTGTTGCGCTTTTGGCTGCCGGCGCAGCGATGGCTGCTGATGTGACGTCGTCCGTAAAAGTCGAGGCGCTCGACACGCGGTTTGCGGCACTTGTTCAGCCCGATGCGCAAGCACACCTGCTGACTGCCGATGCGCAGTGGGCGGAAGGTCCTTTATGCCTGCCCGATGGTGGCGTGATCTGGAGTGACGTGAAGGCTAACAAAGTCATGAGCTGGAAAGAGCAGGGTGGCGTCAGCACCTTGCTGGATCCTGCTCATTATCAGAATGGGCGGGCGCGGGATTCCAAGGGCCATATCGTTGCAGCCTCCCACGGTGAGCGTGCGATTGTGCGCCAGGAGCCGGATGGTCAATGGCGCACGCTGGTCGATCGGTATCAGGGCAAACGGTTGAACAGTCCCAACGATGTCGTAGTCGATGATCGTGGCGGCATCTGGTTCAGTGATCCGACCTTTGGTGTCTTGAACGAGGCAGAGAGCTATGGCGGCAAGCCGGAGCAGGGCGGGGAGTATCTCTACCATTACGATCCGGAGCGCGACACCCTGACCAGGCTTGATACACCTGGACTTCATTCGCCCAATGGTCTGGCCTTTTCACCTGATAAACATCTGTTGTACGTGGCCGATTCCCAACTGGCTCATGACTTCAAAAACTCGAAGCTGGCTCACAGAATCATGGTCTATGAAGTGCGTGATGGCGCGCTGAGCGCCGGTAGAGTATTCGCTGACATTGCGCCCGGTATCCCGGATGGGGTCAAGGTCGATGCGCAGGGTAATGTCTGGAGCAGCAGTAAAGAGGGCGTTCAGGTGTTTTCTGCCAAAGGAGATTTGCTTGGCAGGCTAAAGGTTGATGCCGAGGACACAGGCAACCTCGCTTTTTGTTCGACAGGGTCACAGCACTGGGTTTACATCACCGCCGCCAATAAGGTGCTGAGAGTGCCCGTGCTGGTTGCCGGTAGCCAGCGGCCATAAGACCAGGGCGTCAGATCACGGCACGCGGTCGTATCAATAAGCCGTGTGGTCGGTCTTCGCACTCTCTACACGGTTCCGGCCAAGGCGCTTGGCTTGATAAAGCGCCTTTTCCGCTCGCTGAATGAGGCTCGCTGCCGTTTCTCCGGGGTCCAGTGCTGCCACGCCTAGAGAAATGGTCACCGAGCCGGTTTCCGGTATCTCCAGACCTTCAACGCCCTTGCGAACGCGCTCCGCCAGTTCGACTGCCTGTTTCAGTGAGCTGTCGGGCACAAGGATCAGAAACTCTTCGCCGCCCCAACGGGCCGCCACATCGTGCGTACGAATCTGGTGTTTGAACATGGACGCAACGCTTTTCAGGGCGGCGTCGCCAGCAGGGTGTCCGTGCTGGTCATTGACTCGCTTGAAATGGTCGATATCACAGATGATGAGGCTGAACGGATTACCCGTTATCCACGCGGTACTGATCATGCGCTCCAGGGTATGTTCGGCGGACCTTCGATTGTCCAGGCCAGTGAGTGTATCGCTGTGAGCAATCTCCAGTAACTTCTGTTCGCGACCCAGCCGTGTCGTCACGTCTTGGCTGATGCTGACGTAATGAGTGAGGGTGCCTTCGACGTTGCGCAGCGGAGAGATGCTGTGTTCCGCATAAAACAGCGAGCCGTCCTTGCGCTTGTTGATGAAGGTGGTGCGAAACGGCTCGCCGCTTGCCAGCGCTTCATGGAATTGTCCATAAAACAGTTCATCGTGTTTGCCTGAACGAAGCATTCGCGGGTTTTGACCAATGATCTCTGTCGAGCTGTAGCCCGTGACCTGCTGAAAAGCTTCGTTGGCAAATACAATAAGCGCGTTGCGATCTGTGATGATAATCGGGTCTAACGCCGCATTCAGTGCTTGTGCCAACAGGTGTTGCTCGCGCTCAGCCTGGACGCGAGGGCTGATGTTTTGCTGGACCGACACGAAGTTGCACAGGTTGCCTGCATCGTCATGCACCGGAGAGATTTTCCACTCGACAATATACGGGCTGCCATCGGCGCGGTAGTTGACTGTCGATCCTTCAAAAAAGAGTTTATCGCTCAAACACTGGCGCATCCGCGCTATTACCTGAGGGTCGGTGTCCGCACCTTGCAGGAATTTTGGCGACAGGCCGATCAATTGCTCTGCTGTATAACCCGTCATCGCACAGAATGCCGGATTGACATAAACAATGAACGGACCCCCTTCGGTCAGCTTGGCGTCGGTTATCAGTACCGCATTGAACGACTGCTCGACCACGGCTTCAAGCAGGGCAAGACGCTGGCTGGATGAGGTCATCTGATTTCCTGTCGAGTGATCCGCTAACTGATCGTGGCGCTGACCAGACAAATGTGAGGCAATGCCGGGTTGATCGCAGGCCCTGTCGCTTTGACCGCACACTCTGAACGCTCGTTGCATTTCCACTATACCCACATCAGTTGTAGGGCGCATCTTGCCTGGAACGGATGGACTTCATGGCCCGGACGACTGCCGAAACTGCCAGGCACTCAAGTGCAGACGAAGTCGGCAAACTGAATATTTAGCTGCGACGCTTGTGGGTATTCCGGTATCTTTTGATGAATTGAAACCAATTGTTTCGAATCTTTCTGTCTCTCGGCGTTGAAAGCGCCTGAGCTGGATACCAAACGTTAGGGGTACTGTGTTGGATCTGTCTTCTGCGGCCTGGGTGTTCCATGACACCCGACTGATTATTTGTTGCCTGATTGCGATCACCACGATCATCGTGCTGATCAGCGCTACCAGGCTTCCTCCGTTTCTATCGATTCTCGTGGGTACGTTCATCGCCGGAATAGGCGCTGGTTTGCCCGCCGAGTCGGTTGCCAAGGCATTCAGCAAGGGTGCAGGCAGCATTCTCGGTGAAGCGGGGATCATTATCGCGCTGGGTGCGATGCTGGGGGCCTTGATGGCCGAGTCCGGTGCTGCGGACCGGATTGCTTCCACCTTGCTCAAGTTGGGCAAGGGCAGGACGCTGCCCTGGATTATGGCGCTGGTGGCAATGGTCATTGGCCTGCCGTTGTTCTTTGAAGTGGGACTGGTCCTGATGGTGCCGATCATCTTCGTGATGGCGCGTCAGTCCGGGCAGCCGCTGCTGAAAATCGCTATTCCGGCACTTGCTGGCATGACCACGCTGCACGCATTGATGCCACCCCACCCAGGACCGCTGATCGCGGTCAGTGCCTTGCACGCAGACCTGGGCCTGACCATGCTGTTGGGGTTCTGCATTGCGGTGCCAGCGGTGATTTTCGCAGGCCCGCTGTATGGCAATTGGTTGTCGAAGCGCATGCACATTGAAGAACCCGCCGAGCTGGGCGAGTTGTTCAGTGCCAGACCCGATAACCGTCGCCAGCCGGGGTTCGGCATCTCGCTGTTGATTATTCTGCTGCCAGTGATTCTCATGCTCGGCAGCACCCTGGCCAAGGTGACGATGGAGCCTGAAAGCAACATCGCACTGACCTTGAAGTTTCTCGGTGAGCCGCTGGTCGCTCTGGGTATCGCGGTGCTGGCAGCAACGGTTTGCCTGGGCTGGGCGAATGGGCTATCCCGCGAGCATGTCGGCGGGACGCTGCGTAAAAGCCTTGCGCCTATCGCCGTACTGTTGCTGACCATCGGTGCCGGTGGTGGCTTGAAACAGACATTGCTGGATGCCGGGGTCAGTCAGACCATTAGCAAGGTCGCAGAAGGCGCGCATATGCCTTACCTGCTGCTGGCCTGGCTGATCGCCGTGGCGTTGCGCCAGGCCACTGGTTCAGCCACTGTGGCGACCACCACCACAGCGGGCATTCTTGCACCGATGATGGCCGGGCTTGCGCCGATCCAGGCATCGCTGATTGCCCTGGTAATTGGTGCAGGTTCGGTGTTCTTCTGCCATGTAAACGATGCCGGCTTCTGGATGGTCCGTGAATACTTTGGCCTGCAACTGAAGCAGACCCTCTGGGTCTGGTCCGTGCTGCAAACGATTGTCTCGGTGACAGGGCTGATAGGAACGTTGCTGTTGTGGCACTGGCTGGTGTGAGGGAGTTGGCCGCCTCGGTGAAATGGCCGTTTATGTAACGGGGGTAGGCATACCTCTACCCCGCTTGATGGCCACAAACCCTGCAGCAAATCATTTGATTGCGGGGTCAGGCACCGCATACCGCGACAGACCTGATAACGTGCTCAAGTGCTTCTGACCGCATGGGTCTGTTCAGAAAGTAGCCCTGAAAATACGGGCAGCCCATTTTATGCAGACGGTTGTACTGTTCCTCTGTTTCCACGCCTTCAGCGGTTATATCCAGATCAAGCGCACGTCCCAGAGACAGGATACTGCTGACGATCGCCTCGCTCCGGTCGTAGGTCATCATGCGCGAGACGAAAGACCGGTCTATCTTCACTGCATCGATAGGGTAACGGTCTATGTAGCCCAGTGAGCTGTAACCGGTGCCGAAGTCGTCCAGTGCCACCCGCACGCCGAGCTGTCGAATCTGGCGGAGAATCTCTGCTATCTCGTCCGGTTGATAAAGAAAGACCGATTCGGTGACTTCTATTTGAAGTTGCGTTGCAGGCAACCCGGTTACCGCAATGATCCGGGTAACCTGATCGACGAATCCGGGATGGCTGAGTTCTTTCCCGGACACATTGACGTTGAGTCTCAAGTCCAGATGAGAGAACGCCTTGCGCCATGCCTGCACCTCGCTACAGGCTTTGTTCATGACCCATTCGCCCAACTCGTGAATGATGCCGAGGTCTTCGGCAATAGGGATGAACGCATCCGGTGAAATAATGCCCATTGAGGGGTGATCCCATCTGACCAACGCCTCGACGCCCACCAGATCTTCACTGTCGCTGCTGTAGATGGGTTGGTAGAAAACCAGGAAGTCCTTGTCTTCGAGGGCCTGGCGCAAGGCGTTCTGGATCACCAGCGTATCAATTGCCGCTTCGCGCATCGAGGCGTTGAAGATGCTCCAGCGTCCTCTGCCTTGTTTCTTCGCAGAATACATGGCTACGTCTGCGTCACGCAGCAAGTCCTCCGGCTTTGAGTGGCTGTCGCAGGCGGTGACTATGCCGATGCTGCAGGATATGAAGATGTCCTGACCTTCGATCTGAATGGCTGCATGCAACTGACTGACAATGCGCTCTGCCATTCTGACTGCCGTCTCCGGCTGATCCTTGCCCATCAGCAATATTGCAAACTCGTCACCACCAATTCGTGCCAGCACATCATTGGAACGTACACAGTTTTGCAACCGGTTGGCCACGCGCTTCAGCAACTGGTCGCCGGCCAGATGGCCCATGCTGTCATTGACGACTTTGAACCCGTCCAGGTCCAGAAACAGCACCGTCGCACGTTCGTATTGCGGGTCAAGGTTTTCAAATGCCTGGGTCAACTCATTCATGAGGTAGGCGCGGTTGTAGAGTGAAGTCAGTTCATCATGGAACGCGATATAGGCGAGCTCCTCCGAGATGCGCTCGCGCTCTTCCAGGCGGCTCTGCAGGGCCAGTTTTTCTTCCCATTCCAGACGCGCTCGTTGAGCCAGGTGCTGAGACTCCTTGCGCTCGGTGATATCCCGCTGCACGGAGACCCAGTGAGTAAACCAGCCTTTCTCGTTGGCCACCGGCACGATGCTCAGTTCGACCCAGAACTGACTGCCGTCCTTGCGCGTGTTGACCAGTTCGACTTCGACCGGCCGCCAGTGAGTGAGCGCTTCGCGGATTACGTCCAGGGTTTCACGGCTGGTGTCTTCGCATTGAAGTATCCGGGGTGTCTGCCCGATGACTTCTGCTTCGGTAAAACCCGTTATAGCCAGGAACGCCGGGTTGCAATAGACGATGCGAGGCCCCGGCAGATCGATCGGCTCGGCTTCGGTGATCAGAATCGCGTCGTTGGCATTGATGACCACTGATTCAAGCAGCCGCAGCCTTTCGATGGAGCCCAACAGCGGGTTGGTGGTTTCGGCCTCACGATCAGGTTGCAGGTAGGTGCTCAGGTGAGCCGCGTGGGTCTGAAGCGCGTACCGTTGCGCAGCACTGAAGCTTGCTTTGGGGTCGCTACTGCTCAGTAGAACAGCACCCAGCAACTCGCGCATCGACCCGCGTATGGCAACGTAGATCAGGGTGCATCGGTCGCTGTCTTGCAGAGGGGCCTTGGGGCTGTCGTGGCCTACCCATACCACATCGCCATAAGACGACAGCGTTCTTAGCGACACCTCGTCGACAGAACAGTCTCCGCTGCCAAAGCGGGCAGTCTGTTCCCAACCTGATGCCCCTGGCACCATCAGCGAACCCAGAGAACAGCACGCAGAGTGGGCGGCAGCCTTCAACACCTCTGCGATGCGGTCATGATTCGAAGGTGCGCTCTGGTCGCGCTCGTCGCCCTGATGGCTCATCTGACTATTCCTGTAATTCACTCAACGGTGCCCGGTATTTCATCGCCTCAATGCCGGGTGATAACTAAATGCCATCAATTGCTGAATAGTCCGACCGGCACGCCAATGAAAGGTTGCAAAAGACAGCAACTGGCCTGACGGAGATGCGGAGTTGATGATGGCTTGCACGAAGAAGAGCATCGCTGACGGGAAATCAGGCTGCCTGAGTGGTCATTGCGACGAACGCGCAATCAGGCTGTTATTCATTGGCCCATGTGGCGGAGCATAGCGGGCCGCGCGCCATAACGGCCATGGCGCGGCGATGATCAACGGATGGTGAATGAGGCGTGTGAATGAAGTGTTCTAGAAGGCGGCAGCGTTCTTCTCACGCCTCATAGCGCCGTCGCGCGTCGCTGAGCATGGATATCGTCAGTTTGCGCACTTCCAGTTTGCTGATCTCCACGTGCGAGCGCAGTAGCAGGAGCGCTTCGTCGCGCTTGCGCGCCTGAAGTGCATTGAGAATGGCGGCGTGCTCAAGGTAGGTGTGTTCGATGCGGGCGCTTTTGAAGAAGTCGAGCCGCCTGACGATGCGGATGCGTTCGGTGACTTCCTGATGAATACGGGCCATTTCCAGATTGCCCGAGGCTGCGACCAGTTGGGTGTGGAACTGTTCGTCGAGGTCGGCGACGACTTGCATGTCGGTCTGCCAACTGTCGCGATCAATCAACCAGTGCTCTCGCAGAGTGGTGAGCTCGGGATGCACGTCGGCGGATGCGCAGATACGTTCGATCGCCGCGCACTCAAGCACGATACGCAAGTCATAGAGCTGGTCGATCTGGTTGAAATCCAGCGGCCTGACCGACCAGCCGCGACGGAACTCCACGTCCAGGTAACCCTCGCGTTGCAGGCGGTACAGCGCGTCGCGCACCGGGGTTCGGGAGACCTGGTAACGGTCCGCCAATTGCGTTTCGGTGAACCTGTCATAGGGCAGCAGATAAAAGTCGAAAATCTCCTGTTTCAGCCGGCGATAGACGTCTTCTGCCAGTGCATTGGTGGTGTTCGGGGGATTCAAGGGCGTGGCTCCAGGCTGCTCAGGTCAATGCTGACATGTGCAGCAACGACTTTCCAGCCGCCGTCCAGACGTGCCCAGGTCTGCATTTGCCGCCCCAGACGCTGAGTAACGCCATCGTGAAATTCGGTGCTGACGGTGGCGAAGTCTTCTCCAAAAGTGCTGACCTCCGTACGCAGCAGCGTGCGCCCCGGCCCGACTGGCTGACACTGGCGTCGATATCGCGCAATGCTGTCGGCACCGTGCAGGTTCTCTGCGACGCCGTAGCGCACAGCCTGTTCGGAGTTCCAGAAGTACGCATCCAGCGTGGTCAGTTCATTCGCCAGCAACGCGCGTTCGTAATCTGCGAAAGCATGGGTGACTTCGGCGACTACGTGAGGAAGGTTGATGTCCATTACTGCGTACTCCTTGCAGGTAGAGCCTGCTGCACGTCGGCGAGCGATGCCACTCGGCCGACGATTGCGTTCTGCGCTGTGATCATGTCCAGCGTGGCCTGTTTGAAGGCCGGAAAGTAGCTGTCGGTCGCGTCCTCGATCAGCAGGCAGCGATAACCCCGATCACAGGCCTCGCGCATGCTTGTCTGCACGCATACTTCAGTGGTGACGCCAGCGAAAATCAGATGAGTGATGCCCGCCTCAGTGAGGCGCAGGTGCAGGTCAGTGGCGAAAAACATGCCTTTGCCCGGCTTGTCGATGACCCACTCGCCGGCAACGGGCGTCAGCGCCTCGATAATCTGATTACCGGGTTCCCCTTGAATCAGTATGCGTCCCATCGGGCCAGGGTCGCCGATGCGCAAGCCTGGCAAGCCGTGATCAATTTTGGCCTGTGGGCAGTCGGACAGGTCCGCAGGGTGGGATTCTCGGGTATGAATCACGATCAGATCCTGTTCGCGAGCCAGCGCAAGCAGCCGCTGCACCAAAGGTACGATGGCTTGCAGCAGTGTGACGTCATTGCCCAGTGCAGCGCCAAACCCGCCGGGCTCGAGAAAATCTCGCTGCATGTCGATGATCACCACGGCGGTCTGCGACAGCTCGCAACTGAAACTGTCCGGGCGCGCATTGATGCGGATCATGCCGGTTGCTCCGAAGGCTGATCGGCGCCGGCCATGTGGCGGCCCAGTTCGGTGCGATCGGCGACTGTTGCGCGGGTTTCAAAGACCAGTTCGCCGTCGTGGATGACCACGATCCGGTCTGCCAGGCTGAGCAGCTCGTCAAGGTCCTCACTGAGCAACAGGACCGCTGTGCCGTTGTTGCGCGCATCTATCAGACGCTGATGAATAAGCGCCACGCTGGCGAAATCCAGGCCGAAAACAGGGTTGGCGACGATCAGCACAGCCACGTCATGGGTCAGCTCGCGGGCCAGTACCGCACGTTGCACGTTCCCTCCGGACAAGGTGCCGATTGGCCTGTTCGGGTCGTTGGGCGAGACCTGAAACTGCTTGATCAAGGTTTTTGCCTGAGCACCGATGGCTCGTCGATCAAGGCGCCAGCCCTTACACAATGGCGCCTGATCGAAGTTGCGCAGTGCCAGATTGTCGGCGACGCTGAAGGTGCCGATGCAGGCGTTGCGCAAAGGTTCTTCGGGCAGGCTGAACACCCGCAGGCGCTGCATCTGCTCGCGCCGTGCGTGATAGGGCTGGCCATCAACCGCTATTTTCCCTGCGCTGAATGGCCGCTGGCCGAGCAGGGCTTCGGTAAGTTCGCGTTGGCCATTGCCAGAGATGCCCGCAATACCGACGATCTCGCCCGGATGAACGGCCAGAGAAAGGTTTTTCACGGCCAGGGTGCCCTTGTCACCAGGTACATCAAGGCGCTCTACCTGCAACTGAGGTGTACGTGAGGGCATCTCCGGGCGCTCGTTGCTTACGCCGCGAACCTCGGCTTCGCCCATCATCCAGGCGGCCATTTGCCGAGTAGTGGTCTTGGCCACTGCCGCTGTTCCCACCCAGCGACCCTTGCGCAGTACCGTCACGTCGTCTGCATAGGTGCTGACCTCACGAAATTTGTGGGTGATCATCAGCACAGTAAGTTCGCCACGGTGCGCCATCGCCTGCATAAGCCCCAGTACTTCGTCGGCCTCTTGGGGGGTGAGTACCGAGGTAGGCTCGTCGAGAATGATCAGCCGGCGTTCCAGATACAACTGTTTAAGGATCTCCAGCTTCTGTTTCTCACCGGCGGCCAGGCTGCTGACCGGCCGATGAATATCGAGCCGAAATGGCATTTTCGCCATGAACGCTTCGAGGCGTTCGTACTCGCTGGCCCAGTGGATACGCCACGGTAGATCATCCCGCGACAACACCAGATTTTCAGCAACGCTCAGCCCCGGCGCGACGGTGAAGTGCTGATACACCATACCGATCTGCAACTGGTGAGAGTCTCGAGGGCTGTTGATCGCGTATTCCCGGTTATTGACCAGAATGCTGCCTGATTGCAGCGCGCTGTAGCCGATGATGCCTTTGACGAGTGTGCTCTTGCCGGCCCCGTTCTCGCCGAGCAGGGCGTGGACGGTGCCGGCGCGGACTTTGAACGACACTGCGTTCAGTGCGCAAAAACTGCCGAAATACTTGCTGGCGCCGATCGTTTCCAGGCTCGGGGCACGCATACTCATGCTTCCCACAGGTCGTGAAGCATCGACGAATGGCCGACTGCGCCGAACACGCCGCCCTGCATCTTGACCATGCTCAATGCGGCGGCATGGTTGGCAGGGTCGGTCGCGCCGCAGCAGTCTTCAAGCAGCAGGCATTCGAAACCGCGGTCATTGGCTTCGCGCATCGTGGTGTGCACGCATACATCGGTGGTGATACCGGTCAGGATCAGGTTATCGATGCCCCGCGTGCGCAGGATCAGCTCCAGATCGGTGGCACAGAACGAGCCTTTGCCTGGCTTGTCGATCACGATTTCGCCGGGCAGCGGTGCCAGCTCGTCGATGATTTCCCAGCCCGGTTCGCCGCGTACCAGTATCTTGCCGCAGGGGCCTGCATCGCCGATTCCTGCACCGATGCGCTGCGAGCGCCAGCGTTTGTTGGCTGGCAGGTCACTGAGGTCCGGGCGATGGCCTTCGCGGGTATGGATGATGCTGAAGCCGAGCGGCCGCATCACGGCCAGTAGCGCCTTGATCGGCTCGATGGGCGCACGGGTCAGCGCCAGGTCATAGCCCATGCTGTCCACGTAGCCACCCACGCCGCAGAAATCTGTCTGCATATCGATCACGATCAGCGCCGTGTTGTGTGCATGCAGTTGACCGTTCCAGGGCCAGGGGTAGGGCGCCGAGGCAATATGACGTTCGCTCATGGCGTTTACTCCTTCCAACTGCTGGGCGTGGGTTTGAACTCGCGCTCGGGTGCGGCAAAACCGCATGAACGGCCGTCGGTGTGCACCACGTCGTTCTCCCATGGCAGACGGTACTGGCCAGCGGTCAGGTCGCGCATGTAGGTGTAAGGGCAATCCTGAGCTCCGCCCTTGACCGCCACATAGCCACGATGACCGAACTGATAGATGTTGTTCTCGACACCCCAATGCACACGCGCCTCGCGGACCAGATCAGGTCGCAGTTCGCAGCAGACGATTTCGTCGGCCCTACCACCACCTTCGGCCATGATCGTGCCGTCGAAATCGACGAACATGGCTTCGCCCATCGAATCGAACGTGCCATCGGAGCCGCACATGCACACGCTCGCGGTCTGCATGAGGTTGGTGAACGCGTTGCTCTGGTTGGTGATTTTCCACGAGTGACGGATCGGAGCCGTGTAGCCAGCGGTGCGCAGCATGATGTTGGCACCTTTGTAGGCGCACTCGCGGGCCATTTCCGGGAACATGCCGTCGTGGCAGATGATCAACGCCAGCTTGCTGCCGCGCGGACCGTCGCATACCGGAATGCCCAGATCGCCCGGCTCCCAGGGCTCTACCGGTACCCACGGGTGCAGCTTGCGGTAGTACAGGCGAATGTCGCCAAGGTCATCGACGATCAGGCCGCTGTTGAACGGGTTGCCGTGGGGGTTGGCCTCCATGATCGAGAAGCAGCCCCATATGCTGTGTTCCTTGCACGCCTCGCGCAGCGCCATGACTTCCGGGCCATCGAGGCTGCACATGATGTCTGGCGCGGTGCTCATCGACAGGCCGTGCAGGGAATACTCGGGAAACACGATCAGGTCCATGCCTGGGTTGCTGCGCCGCGCCTTTGCCACCATGGCAACCACTTTCTGGGTTTGCACCCACAATGCCTCGCGGGTATGGGGATCGGGCAGCGCCAGTTGCGCCAGGCCGATCACCACGCCGTTGGGCGATTTGTTCAAACCACCAAGACCACTGGCCATGTCATGCCTCCTCGAAAAGATCGGTTCATCGCGTCAGGCTGAGTTCGCCGGGCGCGCCATTGAGCGTACGCCCGCGGCGGCAAGTGGCGTACATCACCACCAGCGTCAGCGCGTAAGGTGCTGCTGCAAACAGGTAGTAGCCGGTGCTGATGCCCACAGCCTGCAAGGCCGGTCCGATGGCCCCGGCGGCACCGAACAGCAGCGACGCCCATAGGCACGCCAATGGCCGCCAGCGGGCAAAAATCACCAGTGCAACCGCCATCAGCCCCTGACCGCTGGACAAGCCTTCGTTCCAGCTGCCGGGGTAGTAGAGCGACAGATAGGCCCCGCCAATCCCGGCCAGCCCGCCGCCGATTGCGGTGGCCACAACTCGTACCTTGAGCGGACGATAGCCCAGCGCCTGGGCGGTTTCGGCATGGTCGCCGACCAGCCGCAGCATCAGCCCCCACCGCGTAGTACGCAGCCCCCAGTGCAGGACGAACGCCAGTGCAGCGCCGACGAAGAACAGCACGTTGATGTTCAGCGCCGATCGCACGCGCTCTTCGTTACTCCAGGCCCCCAGCGCCAGTGAAGGCAGCATCGGCGCTTGTGGCTGGATAAAGGCTTTGCCAAGGAAGAATGCCAGCCCGGTGCCGAGCAGAATCAGGGCGATGCCGAATGCGATGTCGTTGACCCTTGGCAGCGAACAGGCCAGGCCGTGCAGGAGGCCCAACAGAATGCCGACCCCGGCCGCTGCGCAGACCCCCAGCCATGCCGAGCCGCTCAGGCACGCTACGGCATAGCCCGACATCGCACCGGCAACCAGAATGCCTTCCAGCCCGAGATTGATCCGGCCGCTTTTCTCGGTCAGGCATTCGCCCAGGCTGACGAATAGAAACGGCGTACCGACGCGGATCGCACCGGCCAGCAAAGCAAGCAGAAAGGTGCTCAGGTCGATGTCAGACATTTTGTAACGCTCCTTTGTCATCGACCGGTGGCTGCGGCGTCGTCAGCCTGATTTTCCAGGCGGCAATGCGCCCGCCAAGGGCTTCCCACAGCAGCAGGTTGGTGAACAGCAGCCCTTCGAGAATCAGCGTGGTGGCATCCGGCAGGCCAAGCCGCCGTTGCAGCAGTCCGCCGCTGGCTTCCAGCCCGCCCAGCAGTACGGCGCAGACGATAATTGCCAGCGGATGATGGCGCGCGGCGAATGCCACAAGAATGCCGCTGGTGCCATAGCCTGCAATCAACGCGGCGTTCGCGCTGCCTTGCACCGCCGTCACCTCGAACATGCCGGCCAGTCCTGCTGCCGCGCCACCCATAAGGCAACTGAGCAGAATCAGACGGTCCACCGGCAGGCCGATCATCAGGGCTGTACGCACGTTGCCGCCGACCACTGCCAGAGCAAAGCCCTTGACGCTGTGGCGCACCAGCACATACGCCAGCAGGCAGGCAACCACACCCGCCACCAGGCCCCAATGCACCTCAAAACCGTCGCTGATCGTACCGACCAGGTAGGCATCGTCCAGCGGTGGGGTCGAGGGCTTGTTCAGGCTTGCAGGATCACGCAGCGGGCCCTCCACAAGTTGTCGGAAAAGCGCCAGAGCGATGTAGGAAAGCAACAGACTGCTGATCGTCTCATTGACCCCACGGCGCTGGCGCATCCAGCCACTCAGGCCGATCCACAGAGCACCCACGGTCATCGCCGCCAAGGCCATGCCGCCGAGCATCAGTGCTGGAGGCAGATGGCCCAGCCATAGCGGTGTAACTGCCGCCGCCAGTCCACCGAGTACCAGCGCGCCTTCTCCCCCGATGATGATCAACCCGGCCCTGGCAGGCAGGGCGACGCAGAGCGCTGTGAGCATCAACGGCGCTGCACGCTGCAAGGTATTTTCCAGCGCGAACCAGGAGCCGAACGCGCCTTCGCCGACCAACTGCAGAGCCTGCCACGCGGGCTTGCCCTGAACAGCCAGAAACAGCCCGAACAGTACGCACGAGGAGCACACTGCCAGTAGCGTAGGCAGCCCCGGCAACAGCGCGCTGGCCAGACCGCGCAGACTTTTGGATGAACTCATGAACGTTCCTCAGAGCTGGCCAAGCACACCTTCGACCAAGTAATTCATGCTTTCCAGCGCAATGTCGGTCTGGGTTTGTGTCACGCCATCGTCAATCACTAACGCGCCCTTGTTGTCCTTGAGCGGCCCTTTGAAAATCACGAACTGGCCTGCCAGCATCTGCGCCTTGATGGCGTCTGCCTGTTGCTTTGCTTCAGCGTTGACGGCCGGGCCGTAGGCGGAAGTCTTTACGAAGCCTTCCTTGAGCCCGCCACGCAGAAAGTTGATCATCGGCGCGCCGCTCTGGGCTGCTGCGACGTGGGCGCGATAAGGTGTTTCCCAATTCCATTCGGCGCCTGTCAGGTAGCCTTTGGGTGCCAGCGCCGCCTGGCTGGCGTGATAGCCACAGGTCATGACGCCGCGTTTTTCGGCAGTCTCGACGATGACTTTAGGACCATCCACATGGCAGGTCAGCACGTCGCAGCCTTGATCGATCAAGCCGTTGGCGGCCTCGGCTTCCTTGACCGGCAACGACCAGTCTCCGGTGAAAATCACCGTGGTGACAATACTCGGGTCTACCGAGCGTGCGCCCATGGCGAATGCGTTGAGATTGCGCAGCACTTGAGGCACGGGTTTGGCGGCCACAAAGCCGAGCTTTTTGCTCTTGCTCATGTGCCCGGCAACCACGCCGTTCAGGTACTGCGCTTCGTCGATATAGCCAAAAAAGCTGCCAGCGTTCATCGGATCCCGGCCTTTCTGCCAAAGGCCACCGCAGTGGGCGAAACGCACGTCCGGGTACTTTTTCGCGACCTTGACCACATGCGGCTCGAAGTAGCCGAATGAGGTTGGGAAAATCAGTGTCGCGCCGTCCTGACGGATCATGGCTTCCATGGTTTTCTGCACCGCCACGGTTTCCGGGACGTTTTCCTCTTCGATGACTTTGACGTTGGGCAGCGTCTTGATAATGGCGGCTGCCTGAGCGTGGGCCTGGTTGTAACCAAAGTCGTCGCGAGCGCCGACGTAGATAAAACCCACCACCAATGGTGCGTCGGCTGAATAGGCACGACCAAAAGGCAGCGCTGCGCTCAGGCCGATAATGCCCGCCAACTTGATGAAACTGCGACGATCGACGTTCGACATGCGTGCTACCCCTGATCAATGAGCGATGAAAGATGTTTGCGCGGCGCGGTAGGCGCGCCAGCCTTTGAAATCAGTGATATCCAGCGCGCCTTCAAGGCCGGCGGGTTCACAGATGAAGCCCTTGACCCACCGGCCATCGGCCAATTGCAGCGAGCCGATGCCTAGCGGTGCAGGAATGGCCGCGACGAAAGCCCCGAACAGGCTCAGCGGGATCTCCCAGACTTCGACTTCGATGCAGGCGCCTTCGGCAGCCACGCGCACCAGGCCCGGTTTTGGCGGAGAAGTGCCTGCCAGTGCGTACAGGCGGTAGTCTGCGCTGGTGGTGGTCGCGCGCAGCAGGCGGGCACTGCTTTCCAGCAGTTGCCAATTGAGCGGTTGACCGACCAGGTGCGCGCCAACCACAGCGACCTGCACGGTCGGGCTGCTGCAGGGCAGGGGAGCCATCGCAATGGCCTCGCTCTGGTCTGCATTGCCGAACAGTGGCTGCCAGGCCGCTGCCATCTCTGCCAGACGCTGATCGGCACCCGCCGGCCCGATCAGGGTGATGCCCGCTGGTAAACCATCTGCACGATCTTTCGCCGGAATGGCAATGGCGCACATGTTCATCAGGTTGACGAAGTTGGTGTAATAACCGAGTCGGGAATTGAGTTCGACCGGGTTTTGCAACACCGCCTCGATGGTCGGCATGCACGGTGCGGTCGGCACCACCAGCACATCTACCTCTGCCAGCAATTGCTCTGCGGTGCGGGTCAGTTCTGCCAGACGGTAACGGGCGTTGAAGGTATCCACTGCGTCGAAGGATGCAGCGCTCTGCATGATGCCGCGCACCACCGGATGGATATCGTCGGCGTTGGTGTCAAAGAATTTTCCCACTGCCGCACGCCGTTCAGCCACCCACGGTCCTTGATAGAGCAGGGCTGCTGCTTCGGCGAAAACGTCAAAATCGATCTGTGTAATGGTTACCAGTGGATCGTCGCGCAAGGCCTCCAGCGCTTTTGCATACGCCGCTTGCGCCTGTGTATCGCCGAAGAACTCGCAGTCCCGTGCGACCGCGACACGTCGGGCCCGGCGCAGCACCGGCAAAGCCTGAACAGCAACACTGCCTGGGTCCAGCGAATCGTAAGCCGCAATAACCTGCGCCACTTGCCAGGCCTGCATCACATCCCTGGCAAATATGGACGGGCAGTCCAGCGTACGGCAAGCAGGCACAACACCTCGACTGCTGAACAGTCCAAGACTGGGCTTGAGCCCGACGATGCCATTGAAGCCTGCAGGCACTCGGCCCGAGCCAGCCGTGTCTGTGCCCAGTGCAAAACTCACATAACCACGTGCTACCGCCACCGCCGATCCCGAACTGGAACCGCCGCTGACGTAGGCCGGGTCAAGTGCGTTGCGCACCGGCCCGTAGGGCGACCTGACGCCTACCAGCCCGGTGGCGAACTGATCGAGGTTGGTCTTGCCGATCAGAATCGCGCCGCTGTCGAGCAGCAGCTGTAAGACGTGAGCATTCTCCTTGGGCACATAGGCGAACGCCGGGCAGGCGGCCGTGGTAGGCATTCCAGCTACATCAAAATTGTCCTTGACCGCAAACGGCACACCGAACAACGGCAGTTGTTCATACACCGACTCGCCCAGCGCTCTGGCCAACTCATCCAGCGCTGCCGCCCGGTCGATGAGGTCTGGCAAGGACACGCGATGAATCCAGACTTCTGGTCGATCGTCCTTATCAATGTGCGTCGTCAGGGTGTTTACGAACGCTTTCAGGTTCACATCGCCTGAGCGTAAAGCCGACTGTAATTCGAAAATGTCGAGTGCGGTCATAGTGGTGTTCATTCATGTATACAAGATGAATAGACACATTTGCAGGTTATGGGCCAACGTTGGCCGAGCCTTGGTTTGCAGGGGAACGGAACGCGGGAAGAGACTTTTTCGACGCAATCATGCGTCATGCTTGCGCTTGAAAAACCCGACATGCCCAACGATGGGGCATGCCGGATTGGTTATTCGTAAGCTCAAACTCAGGACCTGAGCAACGTCAACAGCGTTTGCTCAGCTCTCGCAGAACCTGATCCGGTTGCCGAAAGGGTCACAGACTTCCAGTACCTTGCCCCAGCCTTGCTGAACAATAGCCGGGCGCGCATAACCATACCGTGTGCTGATCAGTTCATCGCGCAATTGCTCGATGTTCTGAGTCGGTATGAACACTGCCGCCCCTGGGCAGGCATCGCCATGATGTTCGGAAAGGTGCAGGTGCAGCCCGTTTCGGACGATCCCCAGATACAGCGGCAGATCAGCCTCGAAGCGGTGCTCGAACTCTACGCTGAAACCGAGGAAGTCGAGGTAAAACTCACGCGCCTTGCGTTCGTCGAACATCCGCAGTATCGGGATGGCACTGCTGAAAGTGGCAGTGGCTTGCTCGGTCGTGGACATGGCTAATCCTTTAGGTGAGGGCGACTGTTCAAGAGGGTTAGAGCTCTTTCTTCAAGTGCTTCTCGATCTGCTCAAGCGACTTGCCTTTTGTTTCCGGCAGGCACAGGAAGACAAATATCAGTGAGCCGACGTTGATGGCCGCGAAGATAAAGAACGTCGGGTTGCCGATCGTATCGACTGCGATAGGGAAGGTAAACGCTACCGATGCGTTGAACAACCATTGCATCGACACCGCCGTACCGGTCAGCAATCCTCGTACCTGCATGGGGAACAGCTCAGACATCAGCAGCCAGTACACCGGCGAAATACACATCTGCATGAACAGCAGAAACACCAGAATGCAGGCGAGAGCGGTGTAGCTCTGCGTCAGGTTCTGCGGCATGAATTGCAATACACAGCCCAGTGCAGCCTGCATCAGAATCACGATAACCAGACCGGTCATCAGCAGATGCCGACGCCCGTAACGGCCAATGGCCCATATCCCCAGCAGGGTCGCGATGACTGATACCACGCCGTTGCCGATGGTCGCGGTCAGCGCCGCGTTGGTGCCCATCCCGGTATTTTTAAGGATGATCGGTGTGTAGTACATGAACGCGTTCACACCTGTTAGCTGCGCGGTGAACCCCAGGCCAATACCGATCAGCAACAATTTGATGACCCAGCGCTGGCGCAATAACTCCTTGGCTTTTGGACGGTGGCGAGCCTGCTCGTCCTGCGCTTTCATCTCGTCTATTTCACGCTGCGCGTCTTCCTTGTTGGTGCGCAGTTGCCCCAGTACGTCATGCGCTTCGTCGAAACGACCCTTGGACGCCAGCCAGCGTGGCGAGGGCGGCACGAAGAATGTTCCGACCAGTAGCAACACGCCGGGCACCATCGCGATGGCCAGCATGTAACGCCAGATACCCGGTGTGTGCAGCAATGCCGCCATGACCGCGCTCAGCACATAGGCGAGCAACTGGCCACTGACGATCATCAGTTCGTTACGACTGACCAGCCGGGCACGACGTGAAGGGCCCGCGATTTCAGCGATGAACACTGGCACTGTTGCCGAGCCGCCGCCCACTGCGATACCCAGAAGAAGGCGCGCAGCCACCATGAACGGTATGGAAGGCGCAATGGCGGTGCCCAGCGCGCCGGCGATGAACAGCACCGACAGCAGGCGCAGCGTCAGACGCCGTCCGAAACGGTCAGAGATGTAGCCGCTGGCAAGCGAGCCAAATGCGGCACCGACGATCAGCGAGGCAGTGACCATGCCTTCGCTGTAAGCATCCAGACCGAGCCCGCCCTGATCGACAGGCAGCGTCATGAAGGGCAGGGCACCTGCAATGATGCCGGTGTCATAACCGAACGCGAGTGCGCCCATGGTTGCCACGAGCACGGAGATGAAGATGAGTCTGTTGGGTGAGATGTTTTGCCGACCTTGCTGATCAGCCGCTGATACTGAAGTGCTACCTGAAGACATGAATCTGAAGTCCTTCGTTTGAAACCAGCGTCGTGCCAGTACATAGATGTCAGGCTTAGGGCGGTGTCGGTCTTGCTAGTTCCCTACAAAAACGGTCGGGTATGCAATTACTGCGGGTTTCATTGCCCGAAAACCCCATGCCCGGCTGGTATTCAACTGCTCACCCAAAGGCCGGTTCATGGGGCTGGATGCCGAGGGCCGAAGTATCAGCTTTTCAGAGAATGTTTTTTACACGTTTTGCGACGGCAAAATTATCGATGTCTGGTCGGTCATCGACAAGGCTGTCGTGGAACGCGAGCTACGTTGCGAGCCATTGGCTGCGCCGAGCGACCGAGGTATCTGAAGCCTCGGGGTCGGCAGCATTCATCGAATATCATTCATTTCAGGGCACTCCCTGGCTGTGAGGCAGTCTTTTCTAGACACATCACTCTCACCCGGCGGAGCCCTGCATGATTATTGTCCATCACCTTAACAACTCACGCTCGCAACGTATTCTCTGGCTTCTTGAAGAGCTGGGCCTGCCTTACGAGATCAAACGCTATCAGCGCGACCCGAAAACCAACCTCGCGCCACCGGAACTCAAGGCTATCCATCCGCTGGGCAAATCTCCTGTGATCGAAGACGGCCCGCACGTGGTAATCGAGTCGGGCGCGATTGTCGATTACCTGATTCGTCGTCATGGCGATGGCCGCCTGCAACCGGACCCGGCCAGCGCTACTTATGATGAATACGTGCAATGGCTGCACTTTGCCGAAGGTTCGGCCATCCTGCCGTTGATGCTCAACCTGTACGTTGGACGCCTGGGTGATGCTGGCGCGCCGCTGCACCCACGAATCGAGTCCGAGCTGGCCAACTACTTGGGCTACCTGAACAATTCGTTGGGGCTGACCCCTTACTTGTTGGGCGACGAGCTGAGCGGCGCGGATATTCAGATGAGTTTCATCGGCGAATTTGCCAACGCCCAAGGCATGCTGCAGCCGTACCCGAATGTCTCCGCCTGGGTGCAAAGACTTCAGGCCAGACCTGCGTATCGCAAGGCGCTGGAGCAGGGCGGTGAATACGCGTTTGCCAAGTAATTAGCCAGCCGCCACTAAAATGCTGGTGCTGCAGGCTTACAGAAGGTCAGGTAAGGAAAGTTTGTTTTTGCTCCCGCTGCCTGGCCTTGCGGTCTTTGACGTCGTGGCTCGCGAGTTGTGTAATCCACTTCCATAAAGGTTATCGGGTGAACAAGGTTGAGATCCGGAAAATCAGCTGTTTGCCTCAACAGGTTCTGATATTGAAAGAAGAGGCTGATGCGGAAGGGTTCAGGTTTCTTGCCCGGCTGGTGGAGGAATGGGAGTCCGGGACAAATCGGTTCGATGGGAAAGGAGAATGCCTCATGGCCGCATTTCTGGACGGCTGTCTGGTGGGCATTGGAGGTCTTTCACGCGATCCTTTTATCGAGGGGGAAGTTGGCAGGTTGCGCAGGCTTTATGTATCAAGCGCCTCAAGAGGCCAGAACATTGGAACAACGCTGGTGAACCATCTTGTCGAGCATGCGGCCGAGTGCTTCTCTGTCGTACGCCTGTTCACTGATACTTCAAGTGCGGCCGGATTCTACCTACGCTGCGGTTTTCAACCCGTGAACGACAGGCATGCGAGCCACGTCAGGGTTCTTGAAGATGCTTGAAGTCTGCCTTGCCTGATCTTCGCTCTCCTGTCGTTCCCACAGATCCTTACACCACGGCGTCATTAATCAGTGCTCGTTTGCTATAACGGGATCTTGATCCGACTCCGCTGCCATCTTCAACCGGTCAGCCTTGCTTACGTACTTTGTCTTGCTCGCTGGCGCCAGTTTGGCACTGGCCTTCTTGGCGTAAGCTTTCAACAGCTGTTGTATCTTTTTACGGCGATTCATATTGATCTACTCGGCGTGCAGGTCGCGCAATGGTATCAGCTTGAATATCGCTGCCGCGCCAATGCGTTGAACGGGTTTGCATGACATTAGGCTCTGCGTCGTTCATTCATTGAACGTGCACCCTGACATCCAGCCCTTCTGCTGCATCCGGAGCACGAAAGTAGCTGGTGATGAGCCTGAACTCCGCGTCAGTGGCTGAAAAGTCATGCTCGGCTTTCTCATTGCGGGCGTGCAGCCGGGCGAGGCAGACATCATCGTCGACGTCCAGATAATGCAGACAGTGCGGCACCTGCGCATCGTCCGCCAGACTGCGAAGCCACTTGCGATCTGCGACAGTGTTGGCAGGGAAGTCCAGAACCACCGCAACACCTGATCTCAGAATGCTGACGACCAGCGGACCGAGAACATCGCGAATCCTGCGTGCAAGCCTTATATAGTCCGCCACTGACTTGATGTCGTCAGGGTAAAGTCCTGAAAGCCAGCTGTCCTCGCTCAGCAGAATGGCTGAATGCTCTACGGAAAGTGCCTTTGCGAGTGTCGATTTACCTGATGCAATCTTGCCGCACATGAGGTGAAGTGCCGGAGCTGGCATGAAGATGCGTCCTGTTGTCGAACCGCGAAGTATGCATCCCTAGGGGAACGTTTAGACCGGGATGCTTCTGACATCTGCCATGCAGATCAACCCAACACGTTCAGCGAGTCACTGAATTCACACCGACGATCATCGCCGCCGAGGTTATCGGGCAAAAAAGCTGTGAGGTCATAAGGTAGCAACAGCGTATCGAGTGCCAGAGAAAACGGTACGTCTATCAGCCAGGGCCAGGTAGACGCCACATCTTTGGTGCCCCACGCCCATCCATGTCGTGTACCGGGGTAGATGCAACGTTCACCATCCAGATGATATGCCAGGCTCCAGCAGCCGCTGAGTGATAAAAACATGAAAATTAGCAGACATCTCGTGATCATACATTCCCTTGTCGCGTACTGATTCAGAGTGAGTGCCATTCTACTCAGTTGCTCGGACATCGATCCAGCCACCGCTGAGCACGGTGCAAGTTAGGGGGACGCTTCATGGGCCGCAAGCAAAGGCCGCTACACCACTCAAGCCGGTTTTGCGGCAATCATCCTGCCGAGCGCACGGGTAATGTCTTGCGTTGCCTGCCTGGTCTGCTCCCCTGGCAGTTGATCGAACATGTGCGGCACGCCCTGATAGACGTGCAGCTCTACGGGCACTCCCGAGCGCGACAAGGTCAGCCCGAAAGCCAGGTCCTCTTCCAGAAACAGATCGAGTGCGCCGACGCAGATAAACGTTGCAGGCAAGCCGCTTAAATCGTCGGCCAGCGCTGGCGAAAACAGTGTCGCGCGATCGTCATTCAGTGCGTAACTGCCCCGCAGGCATTCCCAGCAAAAATGGTTGGCCTGGCGCGACCAACTTAACGTGCCGGTAGTCGGGTTGGGCGATGACGAGTCGGGCGAGCCTGTTCTGTGATCCAGCATCGGGTAGATCAGGACCAGTCCGCCTATTTCATGGGTAGCTGTGTTTCTTGCAAGAATCGCCAGTGCGGCAGCAAGCCCGCCGCCTGCGCTGTGGCCCATGATCACCACGTTACGGATGTCGATATTCAGTTTCGGGCCGTTACAGAATGTCCATTCCAGCGCTGCGTGGCAGTCTTCGAGCGGGATCGGGAATGGATGCTCGGGTGCAAGCCGGTAATCGACTGCAACGACTATGGCCTGGAGCTCTATTGCCAGCTCTGCCAGGTAATCGTCGGCCATCTCCGGGCTGCCCAGGACAAAGCCGCCACCGTGGATATACAGGATGGCCGGGAGTTTGCTGTTATTGCTGTTGCCGGGCGGCAGGCCGGGCCTGTAGATACACAGCCTGATACCTTCGCCTGGCTCGCCGGCGGTCCAGTATTGTTCACTGCGAGACGCCGTTGTCGTCGTCCATGCGGAGCCCACCCTGGTCCTGATGCCAGGCAGGGTTTCAGATGTCCAGTTGCTCGAAGGCTCATCCATGAACGAGTGATAGGCCGGGTCCAGCAATTCATGTGCGTCCAACGGTTACCTCCGATGCGCAGGGAAAGTATCCCTGCGCATGTCAGTGTTTAAAGCCAGGCTTTGATTTGCGTGCAGACTGCTGGTGTCGAAATGCCGTAACGATCATGCAGTGTAGGCAGCGCGCCAGCATCCAGAAAGGCGTCCGGCAGGGCGATTTGTCTGAAGGTCGGCGTCACGCCATTGCGCAGTAGTACCGTCGCCACAGCCTCGCCCAGCCCTCCGATAATCGAATGGTTTTCCGCGGTCACCACCAGTCGTCCCGGTTTTCCGGCTTCGGCCAGAATGGTCTGCTCGTCCAGCGGCTTGATGGTCGGCACGTGCAGCACTGCAACATCGACACCGTCAGCCTGAAGCGCCTTGGCTGCTTCCAGCGCACGCATGGTCATCAGACCGGTGGAAATGATCAGCACGTCGTTACCGGTACGCAAGGTCTTGGCTTTGCCGATCTCGAACGTGTAACCGTACTCGTCCAGCACCAGCGGTACGTTACCGCGCAGCAAGCGCATGTACACCGGGCCCTGATGCGCAGCGATTGCCGGCACGGCCTGCTCGATTTCCAGTGCATCGCACGGGTCGACAATCATCAGGTTGGGCATGGCCCGGAAGATCGCCAGGTCGTCGGTTGCCTGATGGCTGGGGCCGTAACCGGTGGTCAGGCCTGGCAGCCCGCAGACGATCTTGACGTTCAGGTTGTCTTCGGCAATTGCCATGCAGATGAAGTCGTAGGCGCGCCTGGACGCGAACACCGCGTAGGTGGTGGCGAATGGCACAAAGCCTTCCCGCGCCATGCCCGCAGCCGCACTCATCAACAGTTGCTCGGCCATGCCCATCTGATAGAAACGTTCCGGGTGAGCTTTGGCGAAGATATGCAGGTCGGTGTATTTGGACAGGTCAGCTGACAGCCCGACGATATCCTGGCGTTGGTCTGCCAGTGCCGCCAGCGCATGCCCGAACGGCGCCGGGCGAGTGGCCTGGCCTTCTGAGGCGATAGACGCAATCATCGCCGATGTGGTCAGTTTTTTCTTCGCGACGACGACCGGTGTCGCCTTTTGATCAGTGGAACTCATACGGTTTTCCCCTCGTCGAGGTTGCTCAGCGCAATGTCCCATTCATGCTCGTCCACACGAATGAAGTGGGTCTTTTCGCGGGTTTCCAGAAACGCCACGCCTTTGCCCATTTTCGTGTCGCAGATGATTACCCTTGGCTGCGCGCCCTGATGCTGGCGAGCCGCGTCGAAGGCTGCTACCAACGCGTTAAGATCGTTGCCGTCGACCCGTTGGGTGAACCAGCCGAACGCCTGCCAGCGGTCGACGATGGGTTCGAACGCAAGCACCTCACTGGCGTGGCCATCTGCCTGCTGGTTGTTCACATCAATGATCGCGATCAGGTTGTCCAGCTTCCAGTGCGAGGCCGACATGGCCGCCTCCCAAGTGGAGCCTTCGTTCAGTTCGCCGTCCGACAGCAGGTTGTAGACGAAGGAACGGGAGTTCTTGCGCTTCAGGCCCAGACAGGCACCTACGGCAATACCCAGACCATGGCCCAGCGAGCCGCCGGTGATTTCCATTCCCGGAGTGTAAGTCGCCATGCCTGACATGGGCAGACGGCTGTCATCCGAGCCATAGGTTTCCAGCTCGTCAAGCGGGATGATCCCGGCTTCGATTAGTGCTGCATACAGTGCAATCGCGTAGTGGCCGATCGACAGGTAAAAACGGTCACGCAGCTCCCATTCAGGGTCTTCAGGCTTGTAGCTCATGGCGTGAAAGTAGGACACGGCAAGCAGGTCGGCGGCGCCGAGTGCCTGTCCGACATAACCCTGGCCCTGGACCTGGCCCATGCGCAATGCATGTCGGCGGATATTGTGAGCCCGCTGCGCCAGCGAGCTGGAGGGGGTAGATAAAGCGTGGGTTGTCATGTTGGTTACTCCGTTGACTCAACGATTGACCGAGGCGGCAGGAATACGCAGCACCAGGTACGCGCCGATGAACAGCACGCCGGTGATCAGGTACATGCCGATGGCGCTTGAGCCGGTCGTGGTGGTGATCCAGCCGATCAGGTAGGGCGAGTAGAAGCCCGCCAGATTGGCGAAGCTGTTGATCCCGGCGATGCCGGCGGCGGCAGACACGCCGCCAAGCAGGGTGGTGGGCAGCATCCAGAACATCGAGGACGCAGACAGGATGCCTGCTGCCGCGAGGCACAGGCTAAGCACCGAAAGCAGCAGATTGCCGCCGAACAGCGCCGCCAGGCTCAGCCCCAACGCACCCGCAATCATCGGGCCGACCAGGTGCCAGCGCCGCTCGCGGTGCTTGTCGCCGCTGCGGCCCATCAACAGCATCACGATGATCGCGCACAGATAGGGAAGACTGGTCATCAGGCCGATATGCAATGGGTCGGAAACGCCTGCATTACGGATCAGCGTCGGTAGCCAGAAGGTGATCGCGTACTGGCCCATCACCACGCAGAAGTAGATGCACGCCAACAGCCACAAACGGCGGTCGCGAATGAATGCTCCGACTGAAGCGTGTACCACCTTCTGGCTGTTGTCCTCTTCCAGCTCCTTGTTTAGCAGCTGTTTTTCTTCATGCGAGAGCCAGGTTGCCTGGTGCACGCCATCCTTGAGGTAACTCAGCACCAGCAAGCCGACAACGACCGTAGGAATCGCTTCCAGAACAAACATCCACTGCCAGCCCGCCCAGCCATGGAAACCTGCAAAGCTGGTCATGATGTAGCCCGAAAGGGGGCCGCCGATCATGCCGGACAGCGGAATGGCGATGAACCACAGCACGGTCATGCGCGCGCGACGATAGGAGGGGAACCAGTACGTCAGGTAGAGCAGCAGTCCGGGTGCCAGGCCAGCTTCCGCAACCCCGAGCAGAAAGCGCAGGGCGTAGAATTGCCAGGCAGTTTCGACAAAGGCGAAGAGTGCGGAAATGATGCCCCAGGAGATCATGATGCGGGCGATCCAGCGTCTGGCACCGACGCGGTGAAGGATCAGGTTGCTGGGCACCTCGCAAAGGAAATAACCGATGAAGAACATTCCGGCGCCAAGCCCGTAGACGGTTTCGCTGAAGGCCAGGTCGTTCATCATCTGCAGTTTGGCGAAGCCGACATTGACGCGATCCAGGTACGCGCACAGATAGCACAGCATCAGGAACGGCATCAGTCGCCAGGCGGTCTTGCGGTAGGCATTTGCGCGCGTGGTCGAAGCCGCGTCGAGCGTCATGGTGGTTATCATGATGGTCTGATCTCTTGTTTTTATAGATCGCCAGGCAACCGCCCGGAGTATCGGGGATCCAGAACAAACACGGACTGTCTGCCAGCCCGTCTACTCGCGGTCAGTGAATCAGCATGCCGCCATTCACATCCAGCGTGATACCGGTGAGGTAGGACGACAGGTCGCTGGCCAGAAACAGCGCTGCGTTGGCCACGTCCTGCGCTGCACCCAGACGGCCCAGCGGAATGCCGTCGATGATTGCGTGGCGTCGCTCATCCTGCATCAACCCGCCTGTGATGTCGGTATGGATAAGGCCGGGGGCGATGGAATTGACGCGCACCTGATCCGGCCCGAATTCCCGGGCCATTGCCTTGCTCAGGCCCAGTACGCCGGCCTTCGCTGCGCTGTAATGCGGACCACCGAAAATACCTCCGCCGCGCTGTGCGGAAACCGACGACATACACACGATGCTGCCCGAGGACTGAGCGCGCATGGCCGGTATCACGGCCTGCGACATTAGCAAGGTGCCGCGCAGGCTGACATCGAGCACTTTGTCGTAATCGGTAGGGCGGATGTCCAGGGTCTTGATGGGCTGGGTGATGCCCGCGTTATTGACCAGCACATCGATGCGGCCGTAGTGCTCGATGACCTTGGCGACGGCTGCCTGAACCTGTTGCTCGTCAGCGACGTTGGCCGCCAGTCCAAGATGCCCCTCACCCAGCGCGGCGGCAGCATCACGTGCGGCAGATTCATCGAGATCGATAATTACCACTCGGGCGCCGTGCTGAGCGAAGGTGACTGCGGTGGCACGGCCAATACCGCGCTCGGATGCTGCGCCAGTGATGACTGCGATTTTGCCTTGAAGAAGCATGAGGGTTACCTCTGATTATTTTTATGGGGTCGATTCTGGTGATCGATGATTCAGAGTGTTCCCGGTGTGGGCTGTGAGCAATGCCGCAAAAATCACTGGATGCTGAAAAAAATTCACCTCTCGTCAAGCGGTCAGGCGAGTGGTTGAATGCATGAAATTCAAATAAACCGTTACAGCGGAGCGCCAATGCGGCCTGATGACGATGCACCTCTGAGCCTGCCACCGCTGAAAGCGCTTCAGGCCTTCGAGCAGACAGCCCGCTTCGGCAACCTGGCCAGAGCCGCCGAAGTGCTGGACCTGACCCCTTCAGCGATCAGTCATCAACTGGCCAGACTCGAAGCATTGATTGGCCGGCAACTGTTCGTCCGGGCTGCGCGTGGGGTCACGCTGACACCGGTTGGTGAGCAGTATCTGAAAGACGTCTCCGGAGTGCTGCACAGCCTGGCTGTCGCCACCGAGCGTGCAGCCAGCGACGTCAGTCTCGATTGCCTGCGTCTGCATTCTGCGCCCAGTTTCGGACTGCTCTGGCTGATGCCCAGGCTGGAGGCATTTCGGGTGAGCCACCCGGATATCCAGATCAACCTGTCGTGCTCGTATGAGTCGCTGCATTTCAGCCGGGATAAGATCGACGTCGATATTCGCCATGGCAGGCCAAACTGGCCCAGTTATGAAGTTCGCACTCTGCGCGACGAGCAGTTCGCCGTACTGGCGTCACCGACCCTGCTGGCGCGCCGCACGGTGGACAGCGCAGCTGATTTGCTCGACCGCGAGTTGATTCTTTCCGAAGCTACTTTGTTGAAGTGGCCCGAATGGTTTGCCCGACATGGGCTGGCTCGCCCGGAGAAGCCCTACGCGCTGAGTTTTGACCGATCGTACATGACACTTGAAGCGGCCAGTCACGGGTTGGGGTTTGCGCTGGAAAGTACTTTGCTGGCGCAAAAGTACCTGGCCACTGGCGAACTGGTCGAAGTGGCCCCGCAGGAACTGACTGCTCCGGTAGCCGCACATCATCTGGTGTTTCCCAAAGCCCATTCCAGCTTTCCCAGAGTCAGGCGATTTCTTGAGTGGATGGAAAGTGAACTGGGTCAGGGGTTTGTTTTTTAAGCTGCCGTTCTGATTGATCCGTAAGGTTCAGGGGTTCACCCCCGAACCGTCTACATCCGTCAGCACCTTAGATCAGAAACAACCGGAGTCTTTCGGCTTTCTGCGCATGTCTGCGAGCATCATCAAACGGCAAATCGATGAGTTGGCCACACGCTACCGTCCCGACCTTGCGGGTCAATCACCATTCTCTGTTTTTCGGGTGTCTCGAACATCGAGTGCAGGTTTTTTTCGATCGTGTTGCACAGGTCTTCCATGCGTATCCGGTGCTGACTGTTGCCGAACGGAGCCTGCAAGTCGGTACCGATACGGTCCATCGCCAGCAGCATGCAGCCGACTACCGTGGAGATCGCCGGGGTGAACCAGCCCAGAGTCGTTACCATGCTCAGCGGCATGATGATGCAGAACAAGGTGCTGAACAGCTTCGGGAAATAGACGTAAGGGTAGGGCAGCGGCGTATTGGCGATGCGTTCCATCCCGCCCTGACAGTTGGACAGCTCGACCATGGTCGACTCCAGCCTGGCCAGGCGGATGCTGTCTATGCGTCCGGCAGCGAACTCTTGCGAGATGATCGCTGCGGAGCCATTGAGAATGTCATTGGGAAAGTTATTGCTCTGCGCGGCCTTGTGAATTTCCTCCCGAGACAACAGACCGTCGAGTTTCGCCGTGCCGACATTGCCTTTCAGGTGCGCGCGCAGTGCGCGCAAGTAAGCTACGTGACGCTTGAACAGGGTGGCCTTGATCGGGTTATCGCGGTCTTCACGTTCAGCGTCGATCAATGTCAGCACCTGGCGGCCAAAGCTGCGCGAACTGTTGACCATCGAGCCCCACAAGGTGCGCGCTTCCCACCAGCGATTGTAGGCACTGGAATTGCGAAAGCTGATCAGCACGATGAGCGCCGAGCAGAGCAGGGTGAGTGGCATCAGCGGAAAATCGATACCGGCGCCTTCTACCAGCATGACGTCTACGGTCACGGCCACGTCCCAGAGCAAAAGCCAGAACAGCGACCAGCCAACGTAAGTTACCGTTCTTGTGATGCACAGCCATTTTTTTTCGTAAGGACCAAGCATTGCGGCACTCCTTTGCTGGTTGGAAGAGGTTGTGTGCGATCAATGAACACGCCACGCCGCAAACTTACGCACTCAGCCTTAAAATTCGCTTAATTCTTCATTGTTTTTGAAATGAATTCGAGCAGGCCACGCGAGACCGCTTTTGGGGGCATACCACGCTGGTGTGGAACTGCAACGAATGTGAAACCACACAGTCTCGTCGGTCCTTTTCACTGACGGGCACCGGACGTTCGCAATCTCTGTCTCCGTTGGACCGACGCTTAATTGCCTTGCCTGTACGCATGCAAGTCGTCCGGATAAGCCCATCCCAGCGCGACGTCATAAAGCCTGCGCATACAGAGAGGGAATTTCCATGCCTATCAATCGATCCGACAGTCCCCGCCCCAGCATTGAAATAGAGAACTTTCAGAGCGCAAGAGAATCTTTCGCCTCCAGTTCGGTACGGTCGCTCAGTTCGGCCGAGCATGCCAATCTGCAGGGCATTACCGATTACCTGAAAGATCACGTGTTCGCTGCACACAAGCTGCCGTTAAACGATCCATCCGCTGATCAGGACGCCGTTCATGCTCACAACGAGCAGATCGATAACATTGTCGATTCGCGCGCCAGACGTTTGTTTGATGCGGGGGAAACCCCTGCAAGCATCGCCGAAACCTTCGCCAAGGCGGAAAAATTCGACAGGATGGCAGCCACTGCGTCGGCAGCGTTGCGGGCCGCACCCTTTGCCGCTGCGTCGGTGCTGCAATACATTCGGCCTGCGGTCAGCGAGGGCAATTGGTTGCCGGCTCCGCTCAAGCCTTTGGCACCGCTGCTTCCCGGCGCATTGTCGGGGGTCATGGATCAGGTCGGCACCACGGTCATGAACCGAGCAACCAGCGACCTGCATTACTTGAGTACATCGCCAGACAAGCTGCATGATGCAATGGCCGCGTCGGTGAAGCGCCATGCGCCCAGTGTCATGCGGCAGGCTTTGGATATGAGCTTAGGCGTTCAGACCTATACGGCCAGGAATGCTGTGCGTACCGTACTTGCTCCGGCGCTGGCATCTAACCCCGCCGTGCAGGGCGCTGTCGATATCAGTGTGTCGGCGGCAGGCGGGCTTGCTGCCAACGCAGCTTTTGGTAATCACATGGTCGGTGTGCAAGCGCGTGATCATCAGCGCGGCGGGGCATTTGTACTGGGCATCAAGGACAAGGAACCCAAGGCCGACTTGAATGAAGAAACCGACTGGCTCGATGCCTACAACGCGATCAAGTCCGCCAGCTACTCCGGCGCAGCGCTCAACGCAGGCAAGCGGGTGGCCGGTTTGCCGCTGGACGTCGCCACCGATGGCTTGAAAGCGGTGAGAAGTCTGGTATCGGCCACCAGCCTGGCGCAAAACGGTCTCGCACTGGCGGGTGGCTTTGCCGGGGTGGGCAAGTTGCAGGAAATGGCGACGAAAAATATCACTCACCCGGCTGCCAAGGCAGCAGTCAGCCAGGCAACCAACCTGGCAGGCTCTGTCGGGGTGTTTGCAGGCTGGACCACGGCAGCGGTGGTAACTGATCCCGCTGTCAAAAAAGCTGAATCGTTCATACAGGACAAGGTGAAATCCGCTGCGTCCAGTGCGACAGGCTATGTGGCTGAGCAGACAGTGCAGACAGTACAGTTGGCCAAGGCACGCATAGACGCCGGCGGCGAGATGATTGCCGCTACGGCGACTTCCTTGCGCGACTCGTTACGTCGTCGAAACGTTCGTGAGCCTGATATCGAAGAAGGCGGTATCGCGGCAGGATCACCGAGCGCAATGCCTTTCCAGCCAGGCCGATCATAAGCATTTTGAAACATTGCAGTTAACGGAAAGGGGCGTATTCGAAAGAATACGCCCCTTTCATTTACCGGTGCTTTTACCGGAAAGGCTTCCCTGTCAGGCAGCTACCTTGGCTTTGTCGGATTCAGGCTTGGCGTCGGCTGCGGCGACGTTAGCTGTATTCTGCTTGTCAGCAGGGTCTCCCTTGGCCGCCGACTTGTCGACAGGCTCGGTCTGACCGTGCCCAGTGGCTGCGGCACCTGCACCAGCCTTGGAAGCGTCTTTTACCGAATCGACTTTGCCAGATGGATCTGTAGCGCTTGCCAATTCCGCAGCCGAGCCAGCGTGGCCTGGTTTAGCCGCTAGTTCTGTGAGCAGAGATTCAAGGGGATTGCTACCCTTGGCTGCATCGCCGGTGTTGTTCGAAGGGCCGTCAGCGCTTGCAAGGGATTGCGGAGCGCCTCCAGCGGCTGGTGCGCCGCCACCGCCCGCAGCAGCAGGTGCACCACCGCCGCTGTCGCCACCGCCTGCCGCAGCAGGTGCGCCGCCACCGCTGCCGCCGCCCGCTGCAGCAGGAGTACCGCCACCGCCGCCTGATGCTGGCGGAGTACCGAGTCCGCCATTGTTGCTGGGCGCCTGGTTGCCACCGCCACCACCATTGTTCTGCTCTTGGCCGGCGTCCTGTTTTTTATCCTTGCCCGAGAGCATATCCGACAGCGCCTGCAACAGCTCGGTAAGCAGCTTCATTATCTTCGACTGGCTGTCGCCTGCCTTGCCGCCGTCCTGCGAATTTTGAACAGAGTTGTCGGGCTGTCCGAAGTTGACGTCTTTCTGTTTGTCACTGGCAAACAGCAACGAGCTTGGGTCTACGGCTTTCTGAGTATTTTGCTCGCTAAGCGCCTTGTTTTGTGACCCCTCTCTATTCAGCGCCGAGAAGTCCAGCGTGTTTGACGCTTGCATTGAGTTGATGCCGATGGTCATGGTGCTTTACCTCTATGGGATGGACAGATGAACCGGCGTTGTAGTCCGGATTTACCGGCGTTGTTCGCCGTGCCGCTGTCAGTTCTATAGATCGACGAGGACTTCGCCTTGGTGTTGCCTGAGGTGAGTGGCAACGCGAGATGATGGGTTCCACCGGTATCGCATGACAATTTCTGCGCTGCGGCGTTTTTTGTCAGGGTGCCGAACGCAAGGAACCAAAATGCTATTGGCTTCGACACAGTGCTAACACACCCATCGAATAGGGCGTGGCTTCATTCCAACCGGAGGCCGTGAGATGACCAACAATGATCAGTACCACACGCTTATCAACGAGATCTGTGCGCTCAGCCTGATCTCTAATCCCGAGCGCTTTTACGAATCTGCCAATTTCAAAATCAGCGACGTGGATTTCACCCTTCAATATCAGGACCGCGACGAGGGGAGTGCTGTGTTGATCTACGGTGACATGGGCGGATTGCCTTCACGCAATCGTGACACCGTGCTATTGGCCTTGATGGACATCAATTTTCACATGTTCTCCGGTGCCCACAGCCCGGTATTTTCCTTTAATGCTCAGACCGGCAGGGTGTTGCTGATGGGGTCGGTAGGGATCGAGCGTTCCTCTGCCGAAGGCGTTCTGCTGCTGATGAGATCTTTTGCCGAACTGGCCAAAGAGTGGCGTGAGCATGGCTTCATGGCCCAGGGCCAGACCGACGCGGCGAGCGCACCAGCAGCGCTGCCGGTGTCTTCAGCAACAAAGCGTGAAAGTGCTTCTGCTCTCGGGAGGTTCCAATGACTATTACACGAGTTGGCTCAGGCAATATCGAGATGGTTCAGGGGAGCCAGCAACATGCCGCAAGCCCTGCTGCTGCACCTCACCCTAATGCGGTCACCCCGGGCACTAACCCGCCGCTGACTCCCCGCCAGTCAATTGCAGAAGTGGGAGAGAGCTCGGCGGCTGGCGCAGCAAGGCTCAAAGTCGATCCGGAGCACGAAAAAATATTGAAGGAATTCATGGCCGAGCCGGCGACTTCAACCGAAAGTGGCGAGCCCCTGATCAGCCCGCGTGCGGCTTTATTGATCGGCAGTGCGCTATCTCGGCCGGGATCGGAAAAGGTGCCCTTCGAAGAGATGGCTCAAAGACTGTCACCTGAGCGCTATCAACTTAAAAAGTTTCACGGCTCGGACCTGCAGCAGCTGTTAGGCAAGTTTGCCCAGCCGGGTCAGGCGCCCGACAAGGCCGAAGTCGGGCAACTGATCAAAGGCTTTGCGCAGTCAGTCGCCGATCAGTTGGAGCACTTCCAGCTCATGCATGACGCACGGGCAAATTTATCCGGGCCTGACGGTTCGCGCCTGCCTGTCAGTCTGCGCGACCAGAATGCTCTGGCTATCAGTCAGGAAGCGCTGGGTAAATACGCGGGCCGTGCCAGCAAATCCATCGAAGAGGGGCTGAGCAAAAGTATTGCGTCGATCGATAGCCACATTGAGGATCTGAACACGGCGCTGGAAAATGCTGATGACGGTGGCCGACTCACTCGTGAGAATGACAAACAGGCGCTGGTCGACGCCAAGGCTACGCTGGTCGAACTGCGCGACGGGTTCCCCAAGTCACCGGAAGGCAAGCGTCTTCAGTCTGTGGCCGCTCATGCGCAGCTGGACACTCTGGTGCAGACGCTAAATTCTGATCGCAATTCGGTGGGTGGCTGGAAGGGGGCCGGGCCGATTGTGGCTGCCGCGATCCCGCAATTCATTGCGTCAATGACCCATCTGGGTGTCGTCCGCTCGGCCATGAACGATCTAATGAAAGATGCCGTACCCGGCAAGAGCAGCGACGCCAGCATGCTGAAGGCCACAGTCGTGGGGCTGGTAGCAGGCGTTGCTCATGAAGGTGTCACCAATCTGGTAAAACCCTTGATTCAGGCCGGGTGGCAGACGTCTGGCCTCAATGAGCGCTTGAACATGGTTCCACTCAAGGGCATCGACACCAACTCGGTCATTCCGGACCCTTTTGAACTCAAGAATGACAACGGCAAGCTGGTCAAGAAAACTGCCCAGGAAATGAGCGATGACAAAACGTTGGTCGAAGACGAGCGGGCTATCCTGAATCAGAAAAAAGTTCAGGTCACGTCCACCCACCCGCTGGGTGAAATGATTCCTTACAGCTCTTTCGGTGGCGGTCAGGCTGTTCGCCAGATGCTTCACGATCTCAATCAGATCAATGGCCAGACCTTGGCTGCCAGAGGCCTCACATCCGGGATGGCAGGTGGTATTTCGGCCACTACGCAAACGATCGCACAGTTGAACTCCACCTACGTCGATCCGCAGGGACGCAAGATTCCAGTCTTCACGCCAGACAGAAAAAATGCCGACCTGGCCAAGGATCTGGCTAAAGGCCTGGACCCGCGTGATCCCGCGGTTCGCACTGCGTTTTACAGCAAGGCTCTGTCGGGCATCCAGAGCTCTGCGTTGACCAGTTCATTGCCGCCAGTGGCAACCATGCCCAAAGGCGAGCAGGGCAGGCTGAGTGCAGGAACCATTCTGCGTAACATGGCTTTGGCTGCGACTGGTTCGGTGTCCTACCTGTCTACCCTGTATGCAAACCAGTCGGTGACGGCGGAAGCCAAGGCGCTGAAGGAGGCAGGCATGGGCGGTGCAACGCCGATGCTGGCTCGTACTGAAACAGCCTTGAACAATATCCGTCACCCGGACAGGGCATCGCTGCCACATACGTTCCAGCCGAGCACGTTGAGCGGCATTCCAAGAGCCTTGGAAAACGCCTATCACATGGGCAGAGGTACGTTGCAATTGCCGACCCAGATGGCTGTGGACACGGTTCGGGTCGTCGAGGAAGGTGTACTGAACGGAGTGTCGTCAGCCCGCGCTGCGCTTACCCCGGCAAAACCCCCGTCCGCCGATGAGCCCCAAGTCGTCGCGCAGACAACGCCACCGGGCAGCCCGCAGGCACCTGACGTTTCGCTCGACGATGCGCAGTTACGCGCGATGGAAGAAGGCCTGCCCACCTCACGTTAAACCCGAAGCCGGGCACAGGCTGCAGATGCCTGCTGCCCGGCTGATTCATAGCGCTTTCCCCCCTTAAAGGACTATAACGATGAAAACCCCGCAACCCGATTTCGCCCGTTTTATCAGTGCTCTTGGTGCCCAGCTTGACGCCCCGCTTATGCTGCAGAACGGCGTGTGCGCCCTGTACGACAGCCAGGACAACGAAGCTGCGGTCATCGAGTTGCCCGAGCATAGCGAGATGGTCATTTTTCATTGCCGCGTAGGGCGCTGCCCTGAGCGCTCTGCCGATTTGCAGCGCCTGCTGAGCCTTAACTTCGATGTCGCCCGCCTGCACGGTTGCTGGTTTGCCGTCGATCAGGGTGATGTAAGGCTGTGTGCGCAGCGTGAACTGGGGTCGCTCGATGAGCCGACGTTCTGTGACGTGACGCGTGGGTTCATTTCACAGGCACGTGAGGCGCGTGCCTTTCTGCACGCTTGATATTCCTCCTGCGATCAGGAAGAGCGCCGCTATGTGCGGCGCTTTCATGTGTTTCACTTATCAGCTTTTGACTTCAAAGCCTGCTTTCTTCAGCAAACCTGTCGCCTCTTTAAGTGACTCTGATGGCCGCGACAGCTCGCCGTCAAAGGTGTAACCGATGGGGGTATCCTGATTCTGACCATAAATGAAATTGATCCGCCCCAGCGTTTTGGTCACCGCCAGCGTCGCGCCGCTGTTATAGCTGACCATGGGTGTCGGCGAGATGAAGTTCTCCACCTGTGGGGGAGAGTGAAAAATCACCACCCGTTTGATCCTCATGTTGTCGCGATTTTCCAGGAGGCTGGAGAGCTCAGTCTGTGTAAGCGTACCCTTGCGGCAGCCCTCGTCTATATCGTCGATTACAGCGTCTTTCGGCTCAAGTCGTACTCGGGCGAGGGTGCCAACGCTGCCCTCAAGCTGCTTGATAAGGTCTCTGAGAGTCGGGTCTTTTTTCATGAACTCGGCAACCCTTGTCGCGTTGCCATTAGAGCGTTCTTCTCCTACCAGAGCCTTGAGTCTGGTAACCAGGTTTTCATGACTAAGGCCGGCCAAGTTGGCCCTGCTTGTCTCGAAGCGGGCACCGTCCAGCACGCTGTGATTGTTGGCAGACGCTTCGTGTCGGGCATCCGCTCGTTTCAGGTCTCGAAGCGCTTTGTACTGTTTGTCGTTCTGCGCAAGCCTGTCGGCAAACAGTTCCTTCAACCCATCAAGGTGCGACTGGACGACCTGGTCCGGGCGCAGGCCCGTGTACCGATTGCTCAGAGGGTCTTTGAGTTCTGCGAGCCTGGCTGTGGTGCTTCTATCCTTGAAGGCGTCACCCAGACTTTTCGAGATTTTGTTCACGCCTTCGGCATTCACCGGTGTTGCAACGTTAAAGCGAAACTTGACCCGTTTGACGGTCTTGTTATCAATGGTCACGCCTAACGTCCCCCCCAGGTTATTGGCAGCTGATTGGCTGGCAGGTCTAGGCCCGGCAGCGGATGTCGGGGTCGCTGTGGTATTGGTATTGGTGCCACCTAGCTGCCCACGAGCCTGGGCGCCGAACGACAGGCTATTGAAAAACCGGGGTCGATTCTTGCCGCCTTCGCGCAACTCGGTCTTGTCGTTCTTCTGAGTCAGGGAATAGTCTGTATAGCTCAACAGGTTGACCGTGACGTTCGCAGCCACGCCCATGCGTGCCACTGCAGAAAGCGGCACACTGCCGTCCTTCGACAGGCCAAAGCCGACACGCAACTCGGCATTGCTGCCTGCCGTTATGTCGAAATTGAAGCGGCGAGCGGCATAGATTTCATGGTCCTTTGCCTTGTTCAATAACTGTAAAGGATTGAGCTTACCCTCGAACAGTTCGTCGACGAATTCGTCGATTTCATCGTCCGGAATATTGAAAATCACCCCGGCTCGCTGGCTGGCCGCCGCCGTCGCCGTCAGGTCTCCTCCCAAACGAAAGTTCGGTGTCATGCTGCGTTTGTTGCCTACGTTGACTTTGAGGGCAGGACTGTCTTTATCGAAAAAAGTAGGCCAGAAGTCTTTACCGCCCCCCACGCCGGCACTGATATTACCGGCCGCTTCTCTCATGACGTACATCGTTACACCACCTTCACAGCGCTCGGCATTGAGTATGTAGTTGCGATTTCCAGTGGTACTTGCGCTTGGCCACGGGCCTGTTGCCTTGTCGGAGAGAATGGCGAACGGACTGGTCAGATTAAGTCCGTAACTGCGCTGCAGACCTATTTCATCATCGTCATGTTCCAGGCTTTTAAGCATGGCCTTGAAGGTGTCGGCCAGTTCGGTCTGGTCCATGCTGCCGGTCGCCGCGCGCATGTTGACGCTGACTGCGTGGTCGGGTTTCTTGAATGCATTCGAGAACGCCTTGACCGCGTCATACGCGCCTTCCAGTGCCGCGTTATCGGTAAAGCCCATGTCGGTGACCTGCTTGACCGGATTTTCTCCATAGTTGACGTTGCGTAACGTTTCCAGCTGCTTTTTCAAACCGGACATGTCGCTTTGTGGCGTCAGCAGCTCAACTTTGTCGATCAGCGTGCCAAGATCTTTCAGGGTCACAAGGTCCAGCGCCAGGCGAGCCTTGCTCAAACCGTGATCGTCATTGGCATCGCGACGCTGCCCCAGACCAATGTCGGTCTTGGTGTGAGAAAGCTTTACTCCGTTTTCCTTCAATAGCTTGAGCGTTGTGGCGGTCGGGTTCTCTGCCGAAGGGGCAATACGCGACAGTGCGTCTTCCACCTCCTGAATAAAATCATGGCCGGAACTTTTGAAGTTCAACGTTGAATTCATTTTGGTCAGCTTTTTGCCGATCTGAGTTCTTATCGACGGCTTCGCCGCCTCACTGTGCTGGTTCAGTACGCCGTCGTTCTGTCTCAGGTTTTTGACCTTGCCGTAATCCTTGCCAATGTTTTCCAGTGCTGTTTTCGCGTGCTGTTCCAGTTCGTCGCGAAACGTCTCTAGTTCTTTCAAAAGGTCAGCGCCCGCAGGGCCGAGTTCCAGTCGTGCGATACGCGCTTTCAGATCGTTACCCTGAGCAGGCGGCTCGCCCCCGGCTTCATGAACCAGTTCAAGTTGCTTGAAAAGGATCAGTTCTTTTTTGTAGACCTCCTTCAATCCCTCTCGACCATGGTAACGATGCTGGATATTGTTACCGACGTTCTTCATCCAGCGAGGCGTTTCCAGGGTGTTCTTGTAAACATTGGCGCGGATGGCCTCACCGAGAGCGGGGCGGGAGCTTTTTTCCATGCCGCCGCGGCCTAAGAAATTGGCCTCCAGTTTCGCTGTGTAACCTGTTTTTGGAATACGCCAGGTTTTGTGCTTGCGCACTATCTTGTTGTAAACGTCAGTCAGGCCGTTTTTTTCCACGGGCCGTGGTTCAAAAGCCTGCCATTTGTCACCTTTAAACTGCATCAGGCCATGCCCATCGGTGTCTTCAATCTGGACGCTCAATCTGTTGTCGTCATTGCTGTAAAGCGCTTTGACAGGTTGCTCCCCTGGCGCGGCAACGGGCGTCCATTTAGCGTTGAGCTGTTCTCCCAGCTTGGTCCCCTGCCATGCTGCCCTCGGCATGCAATAAAGCTTTCCAGTACTGGTCAGTGCGTGAAGATTGTGCTTTTCGTCCAGCGCCAGCGTTTTGATCTCACCATCAACTCCGGAAGTGTCCAGATCGATGGGCTTGTGGTCTTTGCTATGGGCGGTCAGCCTGTTCTGGTCATCAAGTGCGACAAAGCGCTTCTCGTTGACCATGGCAAAGGCGGTAACTATACGACCTTCCACACCTTCGACTTCTTTGCCCATCTCGATCTTGGTCGAGCGTTCTACCGGGGCAAGGGCTGTATTGTTGTCAAAGGCAATATTGGGGTACTTGGCCGCCACGTTTAGTTTGAGCAACCTGCCACCCTTCAATACATAGGCATTGCTGTCGGCACCACGTTGCAATCGCTCAATGCCCTTTATGCCTGCATCCTTCCAGCACTGAGGCGTCGCATCCCAGCGCTGAATACGACCCGCACTCAGACCAACCAGCCCGCCGCGATCCAGGTTAAGGCGGTCTGCAGCGGCAGGTGCTGCCGGAACGGTCAGGCCGCTAGTGATGTCCAGCACCCGCGCATTGGTCAGGTTCCAGCCGCTTTCCAGCTTCGAGTTCTGTTCATCGAGTGCATGGGAATGCACCTCGCCTTTGCGGTTCTTGATCAATGCATGGACGCGGCCATCATCACCGCTGATGAACCCAGTGACGCTGTCATGGCCGCCCATTGGATGACCTGCCAGGTTGTAGCCGGTCTTTTCTGGCATCAGGCGCAACGTCGGTTGGTCATCTTCGAATGCACTGCGGTCGACGCTGTAAAGCTTACCCTGAGTGTCAGCTACAAACAGTTTGTCGTTACTCAGACCGACCGCTGCTGCCCGGGCGTCGCCGCCGTCGAGCTCCAGGGTCTTGGTCTTCTTCGGCGTCATTATGCCGACCACCGGGCTCATGTCGGTCAGCAGGACAGTTTGAGCGTCCGAGCCGCTGAGCATGGCGGCGGTATTGTCAGGCGCAACCGAAAATGACTTCAGGCCCTTGACCTCTCCCATCGGTTTGAACGTACTGGAGAGGTCGACGACGACATCATCGCTTTTTGCGTAGACCGAGCCGTTCCCGCCGGTTGTAAGGTGATTGAAGGCAGCATCGTCACTGTCCTTTGGAGCCCAGCGGGTGGTCACCGGATCAAACTGATACAGACGACCCTCGTGCACACGCAGGCGTTCTCCGTTGGTAGTCTGGTGTACGTCGGTGAGGTAGGCGATATGCGCCTTGCCAGGCAGCTCCTGGCTTTTGCGTCCACCAGGGCCGTCAATGTGAATATAGCCACCCGAACGTTCCATTTTCACAGCCGGTGGTTTTTTCCCCTCTACCGAGATTGTTTTCTCACTGCTGCGAATCAACGCCAGTGAGCTGTCGTCCTGCAGCAGATGCAACAAATGCCCATTTGATTGCAACAACTGGTGCCCAGCTACACCATCCTGACTTTGCCGAGCAAGATAGGTTTGCCCCGATTTAGCAAGGAGATCCTTCAGCAACAGGTCCAGGCCTGGCGTAACGAACGTAGAGAAATCAGGCTTGCCCTTGGCATTCAGGTTGATAGTGCCTTGAGGTTTTATATCGCGCCTCAATTGCTCGTCCTTGAACTCAAAGCGACCGCCACGGCTGCGTCCCAGATTTGGACCCTGCGCTGGCTCATCTGAATCGCCGACTTTGGTTCCGGAGCTGCTTGCCTCGTTCGGGTTGGTGGCCATAAACGACAGTCGCGTGCCGTCGTACCCTTGCAGATGGCTACCGGGAAGTCGGGATTCACGAACAGCGTTGGCGACCGCTTCTTCATCAGTCATGGGCGCTACAGATAGTTCGGCATCATGCGCGGGTTCATCTGAATCGCCGACTTTGGTTCCGGAGCTGCTTGCCTGATTGGGGTTGGTGGCCATAAATGACTGGCGCGTGCCGTCGTGCCCTTGCAGACGGCTACCTGGAAGTCGGGATTCACGAACAGCGTTGGCTACCGCTTCTTCATCAGTCATGGGCTCTGCAGATAGTTCGGCATCATGCGCGGGCTCATCTGAATCGCCGACTTTGGTTCCGGAGCTGCTTGCCTCATTGGGGTTGGTGGCCATAAATGACTGGCGCGTGCCGTCGTGCCCTTGCAGACGGCTACCTGGAAGTCGGGATTCACGAATAGCGTTGGCGACCGCTTCTTCATCAGTCATGGGCGCTACAGATAGTTCGGCCCTACGCGCGGGCTCATCTAAATCGCCGACTTTGGTTCCGGAGCTGCTTGCCTGATTGGGATTGGTAGCCATAAATGACTGGCGCGTGCCGTCGTGCCCTTGCAGACGGCTACCGGGAAGTCGGGATTCACGAACAGCGTTGGCGACCGCTTCTTCATCAGCCGCTGACTCTGCAGATAGTTCGGCTGAAGCACTGCGTTCCAGGCGCTCTCCCGGAATGTCGAACCTCACACGGCGGTTGTTTCGGTCGGCAGGCTCTGTCTGCTTGAGCGCTTTTTCGGCGCCAGGCCCCGCTGTCCCGGAGCTGCTCGCTTTATCTGAACTGTTGCGCAGGATTGATTTAGGTGGATTGTCAGCGCCCGTCAGGCGAGAGCCCCGAGCGGCGTTTTGGATGGCCGCGTCACTGGAAAGCGGGCGTGAGCTTGAGGTGTTCGTTGTGCTGGGCGGTCTGGCCGCTGATTGCTGCGGTGCTCTGGATTTCTGAAACACTTTGCCGACGCTTTTCAGCATTCGTTTTCCCAGACTCCCCAGCGAGTGTGATGAGCGTTGGGTGGGCTGTTCGGCGCGTTGCTGCAAGTCGGATGAGTTGCGAAGGTCTGCAGCCGCCTGTGCCTGAATAACGTTTCCGGTGTTCCGGTTGATCGTGGGTGCCTGCACTTTGAATCTCCTCGTCCTCGCTGTCGCCGAGCGATACCTGGGTGAGTCCTTGAAATCATCCAAAGACTGCGTGGCGCACGCGCGGCTCTGGTTCCATGAAAAAGGAGTGACCGAAGTGTTTCAGATGAAGGGTTTTCGCAGCCGACATGAGCCCCAGGTCGTGGCGCAGACATCGTCGCCCAGCTCTGCAGATGCCTGCTGTCCGCCTGCACGGTTGCTGGTTCGCCGTCGATCAGGGTGACTACGGCTGTGTGCGCCGCGTTAACTGGGGGCGCTCGATGAGCCAGCGTTCTGCGACGTGACGAGTGGGTTTATTTCACAGGCGCGCGAGGCACGTATTCTTCTAAACGCCTGAATAAAAAAGCGCCGCTTCAATGCGGCGCTTTTCGCTGTTTGCGTTGTCAACTCTTCAATTCAAACCCCGCTTTTTTCAACTGGGCCGCTGCTTCCTTGAGCGAAGCGGATGGTCGTGACAATTCCCCGTCGAAGGTATAACCAATCGGTTTATCCTGATCGGCGCCATAAATGAAGTTGATGCGTCCTAGCGTTTTAGTGATGCTTAAGCTTGCGCCACTGTTATAACCGACCAAGGGCAGAGGTGAGCTGAAATTTTCAGCCTGAGTCACGGTATGGAATACCACCAGCCGCTTGATGCGCATCTGGTTGCGGTCTTCCAGAAGACGGGAGAGGTCGTTTTGAGTCATGGTGCCGTCATGGCTGCCTTCATCGATTTTATCGACTAGCGAGTCCTTGGGTTCCAGTCGTACGCGTGCCAACGTTCCGACGCTGTGCTCCATTTCCTTCAGTAAGGCACGAAGTTTCGGGTCGTGGCGTATGAGTTCGATAACCCTTGTCGCGTTACCTGGAGCGCTCTCGCTGCCCAGTAAATTCATGATCCTGGTGAATATGTTCTCGCTGGTCATGCCCGATATATCGGTTCTGCTTGTTTCAAAACGTGCGTTGTCCATTACGCTGTGCTTGTTGACGGACGCCCGATGCTCGACCGCTGCGCGTTTCAGCTGGCGGAGCGCCTTGTACTTCTTGTCATCGTCGTTCGGCGGTGGTGTATCGGCAAACAACTCTTCAAGCCCGTCGAGCCATGCCTGAATGGCCTCGTCAGGTTTCTTGCCTGTGTAGCGTGCATTCAGAGGGTCGGCCAGTTCGGCCAGTTTTGCTTTGATCGTGTTGTCCTTGAATGCACCGTCAAGGCTTTTTGACAGCTTGGTCAGACCTTCGTTGGTTATCGGCTTGGCTACGTTGTAGCGAAACTTGACCCGTTTGACAGTTTTTCTATCGGCGCTGAAATTGAATGCTGCGCCTAAATTGTTGGCGGCTGACTGGGAGGCGGCTGTCGGCCCGGGAGTGGAGGCAGGGCGACCTGTAGATTCAGTGTGGGTGGCGCCTATCTGGCCACGAATCTGTCCCCCCGCCGCCAGGCTATTGAAGAATCGAGGGCGGTTCTTGCCGCCTTCACGCAATTCAGTCTTGTCGTTCTTCTGGATCAGTGAGTAATCGTTGTAGTTCAGCGCATTAACAGTAAGGTTTGCAGCGATCCTCGCGCGTACAACTGCAGAAAACGAATCGCTGTCAGGGTCGGCTGTCGGGCTTTTATCCGGGGTCAGGTTGATACCTGCGCGCAGTTCTGCCGTTCCGGCCCCGGTGATATCAAACGTGAATCGTCGCGCCTGATAGGCCTCATGGTCTACTGCTTTTTTCATCATTTTCAGCGGGTTGTGTGTGCCCGCGAACAAGTTGTCGACAAACCAGCCGAGGTCTTCATCCGCAACATTGAAGACCACACCGGCACGCTGGCTGGCGGTGGCAGTGGCGGTCACGTCTACGCCCAGGCGAAAGTTGGGAATTAGCGAACGGTGGTTACCGACGTCGACACTGCGTGCAGGATCTTTTTCATCAAAAAAACCCGGCCAGTAATCGTGACCGGCGCCTAAACCGCCACTCATGCTCCCCGCAGCTTCGCTCATCAGGTAAAAGGTCACTCCGCCCTCGCAACGTTCGGCGTTGAGTATGTAATTACGATTAGCAGTGGCGCCTGCCATTGGCCAGGGGCCTGTGGCCTTATCGGCAAGGATCATGAATGGGGTGGTGAGGTTCAGTCCATAACTACGCTGCAGACTGATTTCGTCGTCGGCATGCTCCAGTTGCTTGAGTATGCTTTTGAAGTTTTCGCACAGCTCGGTCTGGTCCTTGCTGCCTGTGGCTGCGCGCATATTGACGCTTACGGCATGGTCCTGTTTTTTAAACGCTTTCAGGAATGTCTTGACCGAGTCATAACCGCTTTCAAGTGCACTGTTATCGGTAAAACCCATATCTGTGACCACCTTGACCGGGTTTTTCCCGTAGGTCACATCACGCAGCGTCTCCAGTTTCTTCTCCAGCACGTCGATATCGCTTTGTGGCTTCTCCACTTCGTCGAGAAGATTGCCGAGGTTCTTCAGTGTGACCAGGTCCAGCGCCAGACGCGCTTTACTCAACCCTTGATCCTCGTTGGCGTCGCGGCGCTGGCCCATGGGTATGTCGGCTTTCTGATGGCTGAGTTTCAGCCCTTGATACTTGAGTTTGCCGAGTAATTGTTTGGTGGGGTTTTCAGCGGACGGAGCGACTTGGGTCAAGGCATCTTGCAGCTCTTTGACTAAATCATGCCCAGAGCTTTTGACGTTGAGCTTTGCGCACTTAGCGGCAAGCGTCTTGCCAAACTGCATGCGTACCGCCGGCTTGGCCAACTCTCCATGCTGATTGAGAATGCCATCCCTCTGCCTGAGGTTTTTTAACTTGCCGTAGCTCTGACCGATAGACATCAGCGCGGTGTAACTGTGATTTTCCAGCTCGTCGCGCAGAGCTTCCAGTTTTTTGATCAGCGTGGCGCCTTCGGGTCCCAGTTTTTTTTCCAGCGCGGCAATGCGCGTTTTCAGATCTTTACCTGGCGCCGGTGGCATTCCCCCCGCCTCATGTATCAGTTCCAGTTGCTGGAACAGAATCGACTCGCTTTCATAAACTTCTTTCAAGCCTACGCGACCAAGGTAACGATGCTTGAGATGGTTACCGGAGTTCTTCATCCAGCGCGGCCAGGCGAGGGTGGGTTTGGCGACGTTGGCGCGCATGAATTCGCTGGAGCTGGCTTTGTGGCGTTTCTCCATGCCGCCGCGGCCCATAAAGTTGTAATCCATCCTGACGGTCATCCCGCCTTTTGGGCGCCAGGTCTTGTTTGAGCCCTTGATGCGCGAGTACCCATCGTTCAAGCCATTTTCTGCCACCGGGCGCTGCTCGAAAGGTTGCCATTCACCTGCCTTGAGCTGCATCAGGCCCTCGCCCTCGGCGTCTTCGATCTGGGCGCTGAGCACGTTGTTGTCGTTGCTGAAGAGCGCTTTGACCGGCTGCCCTCCCGGGAGGGCA
>NZ_LJRO01000317.1 GCF_001401155.1 Pseudomonas tremae | reverse complement strand
CGCGACAGCCGATCGATGCTTTCCACCAGCAGCACGTCACCTCGGCGAGCATCTTTGAGTAGTCGAATTAATTCCGGGCGGTCGGCATGGCTGCCACTGGCATTTTCCATGTAGCACGATGCGATGGCCTTGCCGTAGACGGAGACAAACGTTTCCAAATAATCGCGCGCTCGACTTGCGTCCTGGTCATCGGTCGATGCTCGAAGGTATGCACGAATGAACATCAGTATATCCGTCTCATTTTGGGTGTAGTCTAATGATTGTATCAAATTGGGTGTGCTTTAAGTCCGCAAAGCTGAAATCTGGTCGTACTGATTTTCGTGTCACTTGGGGTATACCCAAAAGTGACGAGATAAAAAGGTTACAAGTGGTGACATTTTTTTCTTAGCGCTAGAGTGCCATTTTGGATACACCTTAAGTTGACATGTGTATCGGTGGCTAGAAGCGGCGCTACAGGCGCTGAAGTCTTTTGGAGCGTTAGGAATCATTAGCTAGCATATAGCGCCTGCCGATGTATTTTTGGAATGGGCGGATAGCGGCTTCGGTGTTACCGATGATATTCACCATGACTTCCTGTTTGACTGCGGAATCAGGTCAGCTCTTGGTACGCGTGTGGCCGGATGACGCTGCTGGCCTATGCTGGACATTGTTTTTGGTGTACTATGTACTCCTGCGGACAAGGATAGCATCTGTGAGCAACGCTATTGAATTCATCGAAACTTCGATGTTCACACGCCAGATCAAGGCTCTCGCAACAGATGATGAACTGAGAAGCCTTCAGGCGATTTTGATCGAGTCTCCGGACAAAGGTGATTTGATCACCAACACAGGAGGGCTCCGCAAGGTACGCATGGCCATGGGAAACCAAGGCAAGAGCGGCAGTGCGAGAGTAATATATTTTTTGGCTACACCTGAGGTGATCTACCTGGTGATGGCATACCCGAAAAGCACCAAAGACAGCCTGACTGATGCTGAAAAAACAGAGCTGAAGCTGCTCACTCAAAAGCTGAAAAAAGAGGTGTGATATGAGCTTTTTTAACGAGTTGAAGGCCTCTCTTGAAGAAGCCGTGGATATCAAGAACGGTGTTAAGCCGGCTGCTCGGCGAACTCAATACGAGTTGGCCGACGTGAAAGCGATCCGAGCCCAGTTGAATGTTACCCAGGGTGAGATGGCAAAGGTGTTGGGCACCAGTATTGATACGGTGAAAAGCTGGGAAAATGGACGGCGTAATCCTACGGGCCTTGCAGCCAAGGTTCTTGCCACGGTGAAGGCAAATCCTGATTTTTTCCGAGAGCTGTCCGTACATTAAGGCGTGCCGCGCTTGAACGCAGCGCGCGGCCCCTCCCTGCGCTCAGGACTGGTCTTATGGCCGCGTGTAAAGCCTACAACTGAGGCTTGATACGGGTTACATGTGGTTGCGGTTACGGTAGATTTGATTTTCATCAACCTGGACCTACCACCATGACTGTCGATCCTGACCCGCTTGGTCTTGCAACAAAGATCATCCAGCACTACAGCAATGCCCAGATCGCCCAGTTGATCAGGATGATCAGTCCAGTTTCTCCCTGCGCCCTGATGACCGCGGAGTGTTACCGCTGATGCAGAATTGACCCATGTGCCGACTTGGCGTCGCCCCATAAGTATTCAGCCCAAAGTCAGACCTGCTAACGCTTTACGGAGTAAAAGCTTGGGTCAGCGAAATTTCGACAGCTGGGTCAATTCTGCATCAGCGGCAACACCCCACTTGGCTAAAGATGGGTAAAGCGTTTACCTACAATGCTCGATCAGAGACAGTCGCCGAGAAGCAGTCATTCCGGCATGCATGGCGTCACGCGCAACACTGCATCATCCCAGCGGTGGCCATCTACGAGCCTGAATGACGTTCGGGCAAGGCAGTTGCCACGCGTATAGCCCGTGCAGACTGCGAACTGTTGGGCATTGCGGGTCTATGGGAGCAGTGGTGCGATCCATCCACCGAACAGATCCTGCACAGTTACACCATGCTGACTGTGAATGCTGATGATCACGACTTCATGAAGGCGTACCACAAGCCCCAGGACGAAAAGCGCATGGTAGTGATTTTGCCGAAGGGCTCGTATGCGGACTGGCTGACCGCGCGGCCGGAGCAGAGCGCAGCCTTCATGAACCAGTACCCGGCAGATCGGCTGGCCGTGGCCATGTGATCAGTCTTCCCTGGAGCTGGTGACGGACAGGGCGACTTGTCGCGCTGGACGGCAGCAGCCACCAAGCCGCAGGCGCGGTAGCAATTTCCCAGTAAGCCACATTTGGCGGGAGATGGGTGGGGATTGTTGCCGATCAGCACGAGCATCATCGTCGACTTATCTTCCAGACTTGCTTTCAGAGACTGGAAAGTCTCAGGTTCTGATATCCCTCTTTTTTGGCGGCGCTCAAGGAACCTTGCCCGGCTTCCTGCCACTCAGGACGCCACAATAGCGCCCGTCATGGATAACCTGACGGGTTCTTGGGCACAATGGCTCGACACCACAAAAGCGGACGCTATCCAGCATGAAAAGTCTTCTCCCCTCGCTCCTGATTCTGTTTTTCTGCAACGGTGTATTGGCAGGAACGGCACGTGATGAGCAAAGCATGGCGTCCTATGTCGATAGCCACAGCGCCGAGCAGATCGCTTTGCTTGAAAAACTCGTCAACATCAACAGTGGTACAGATAATGTTGAGGGCGTCGTCAAAGTGGGTAATTTGATGAAGCCGGAGCTGGAGGCGCTTGGCTTCGAGACAACCTGGCACGACCTGCCTGCAGGAATGAATCATGCGGGTAGCCTTGTTGCGATCCACGATGGCAATAAGTCTGCGAAACGAATTCTACTGATAGGCCATCTGGACACGGTTTTTCCCGAAACAAGCAGTTTCCAGAAATTCACCTACCTTGAGGGCGGTAAAAAAGCCAAGGGCCCTGGCGTCATCGATGACAAAGGCGGCATGGTCACGATGCTCTACGCCTTGCAGGCGCTGAAACACACCGGCGCGCTGGAGAACATGAATATCTCGGTGGTCCTGATCGGTGATGAAGAGCTGGCGGCCAAACCGACGGAGATCTCCAGAGAATGGCTGATCGCCGAAGCCAAAAGAAGCGACATTGCGCTGGGTTTCGAATTCGCCTTGTCGCCCAACCAGTTGATCACCGAGCGCAGGGGATTGAGCGAGTGGTTTTTGACCAGCACCGGCGTAGACAAACATTCAGCGACTATTTTTCAGCCTGAAACCGGTTTCGGGGCGGCGTATGAGTCGGCTCGAGTGCTTGATGAGATTCGTCTGAAGCTTTCGAATGAGCAAGGCCTGACAATCAATCCGGGACTCATTCTGGGGGGCTCTACTGCGGTCGAAGATGTCGCCAGTGGACAAGGTACTGCTTCTGGAAGAAAGACAACGGTTGCCCGGATTTCTTCTGTGCATGGCGATTTGCGGTTCAGCAGTGAGGCTCAGAGAGTCACCGCGGAAAACCAGCTGAAAGAAATAGCCAGTCACCCGCTGCCTCTGACCAACAGCGATGTGAAAATCAAAGCCATCATGCCGGTCATGGCTGATCGTGAGAGCAATCGCAAGCTACTGGAAGCCTACAGCCAGGTCAGCCAGGATCTCGACGGGCCTGTTCTGGAATCGGCACCGTCAGCGGAAAGAGGCGGAGCTGACATTTCCTATGTGAACAACTATGTAACCGCAAGCCTGGACGGGCTAGGCGCCTGGGGTGAAGGTGCGCATAGTGAAAATGAAACCATCGATCTGAGCTCTTTGCCCGTGGTAACAAAACGGGCGGCTATTTTCCTGAGCCGTTACGGTAATTAGCAGGAGAGGCTCGGTGGCGTTCGACCTGCGTCTGTCGAAAGATAGCGATCTGCCGGGCTTGAGACGCCTCTCGGCGCAGGCCCGTGATCGCTATAAAACCATTCCGTCTCTGGCGCATGTCGCCGACCTCCCTCCGCTGAGTGCAGACAGATTCGAAGCCTGCCGCGTCGTCGTTGCTGTTGACCAGAACACTCATGAAGTCATCGGGTACGCCGCCATGCTGCCACTCGATGGTTTGTTGTATCTGGACAATATCGCCGTCGTTCCTTGTGCTTCAGGCAATGGCGTAGGTAAGACTCTGCTGTCCTCCGTTGTGACGCATGCGCAGGCCCTTCGGGTTCAGGCTGTGAGCCTGACGACCTTCCGCGAGCCACTGTGGAACGGGCCGTGGTTCAGGAAACATGGCTTTGGTCTTATGCCGGACGTTGAAATTGGCGAAGGGCTGAGGCGTGTCGTGGATCGTCAATCGATGACGTTCAGTCCTGCAACGCGGAATAGGAAAAATGAGCATGGCAGCTAAGAAGCCACAGCACCCCTTGCAGGCCAGCGAAATTGAGCGTTTCGAACGAAACCTTGCGAATTGGGTGAAACTGGACCCAGCGGATGCGATATTGTTGGCGCTGATTGAAAACTGACCCACCCTGCCGATTGAAAATTGACCCAGGACGGATTGCTGATTTTTGCCCCAGTAATTGTGGATAAGCTTAGCAGCAGTGTTCCGATTGAAGACGCATCAAGCCCCACCGCATGCAGCAGGGCATTTATGGCGCGGATTAAAATGGCTCATCGTCCTCGATATCATTTCCGTCCTTTCGCTTTCGTTCGCGTGTTTTGATCTTTGTCTGGGCAGCCAATGTGCTGTGTTGTAGGCGGTAGGACTCGTTGCCCGTTTCGACGATGTGGCAGTGGTGTGTCAGCCGATCCAGCAACGCGGTGGTCATCTTGGCGTCGCCAAACACACTCGACCATTCCGAGAAGCTCAGGTTGGTGGTGATGACCACGCTGGTGTGTTCGTACAGTTTGGACAGCAGGTGAAATAACAGGGCGCCACCGCTTTGGCTGAAGGGCAAATATCCGAGTTCATCCAGTATCACCAGGTCTGTGCGCAGCAGTGCCTGGGCGATTCGCCCTGCCTTGCCATCGTACTTCTCACGCTCCAGCAGATTCACCAGATCCACCGTGGAAAAGAAGCGCACGCGTTTGTTGTGGGCCGTGATTCCGGATACAGCCAAGGCACTGGCCAGGTGTGTTTTCCCGGTTCCAGGGCCGCCGATGAACACGACATTCTGCGCGGTTTCAGTGAACGCCAAGCTGGATAGATCGCTGACCAGCCGGGCATCAGCGCTGGAAGCGCTGAAGTCAAAGCCAGCTAAGTCACGGTGCATGGGGAGTTTTGCCATGTTCATCTGATGATTCACCGAGCGCACCGCGCGATCCGCATGTTCCTGCTGAAGCAGATGTTCCAGCAGCCATTTCGATGAAGCCGTCGACGCTGTTCCTTGAGAGACCAGTTCTTCCCAAGCACTGGCCATGCCGTGCAGGCGCAGTTCTTTGAGTTCAGTCATTAGGTCACGCATTGCGATTCTCCTCATCGGTCGTACGGAGCCGGTCGTAGCGTGCTGTATTGGCAACAGGCGCCACTTTGAGTTGCAGGCTGGTTTCTACACAGGGAGGTGGTGCGGTGGAGGTCAGGCGGGCAACGACATTGAGGATGTGATCGGCGCTCAGACTTCCCGATTCAAGTACCAGCTCCACCGCCACCAGCACTGGTTCGAGACCCGCAATTGGCACAGCAGCCAGTACCTGCATCATGATTCGATCACCGTTGGTGTGACGCCTCAGTCCGCGTTTGAGAAGCTGTAACGGTTTTGGCAGATCAGCAAATGGAGCGCCATTGCGCAGTGCACCAGGCTTGCGTTCGATGAGTGGGATGTAGTGCTGCCAGTCAAAACCGACCTGATCTCGATCAAAGAGGCGCTCGTGACTGGCGATCACCGTTTCGTCGGCAATGACCACGATCCGCGAAGGGTACAAACGGCTGCTGACCCACTGGCCGACTCGCTCACATGGCACTGAATAGCGATTTCGCGCCACGCTGATCAGACAGGTGCTGGAGACCCGCACGGTACGCTCGACGTAGCCATCAAATGCCGTCGGCATTGGCATCATTTCGACCTGCTCCAGCTCCAAGACCTCGGCCACCGTCAGCCCGTTGTACTGCGGATGCACCAGTTCGCTCCAGAGCGACCGGCAACGTTGGCCGAGCCAGACATTCAGTTCCTAAAAGGTATGGAACATGCAATTTTGAGCATCGAGCCAGATTCGTCTGCGGCTGTCCTGCACGTTCTTTTCGACGATGCCTTTCTCCCAGCCAGAGGCCACGTTGCAGAAGTCCGGATCGAACAGATAGTGCGCGCACATCACGGAAAACCGGGCGTTAACCGTGCGGCCTTTGCCTTTGTTAATTTTGTCGACAGCCGTTTTCATGTTGTCGTAGATGCCGCGACGTGGCACGCCACCCAACGCTCCAAACGAACGTGTATGGGCATCAAACAGCATCTCGTGGCCTTGACTGGGGTACGCAACCAACCAGAACGCGCGACTTGCGCACAGCTTCATATGGGAGACCTGGATACGTCGAAACAGGCCACCGATCAGCAGGCCTTCTTCGCTCCAGTCAAATTGAAAGGCCTCACCGAGGGCAAACGTCAGCGGTACAAAAGCGCGTACAGACTTGCCTTGCTCGCACCGCCAAGAGCGGACAAACGCCGTGAGCTGGCTGTAACCGCCGTCATAGCCCTCGGCCTTGATCTGCTCAAAAAGTGCTTTGGCGCTCCTGCGGTTGTGTTTTGGCCGGAACGAATCGGCCTTGAGCGCCTGCTCCAGGGTCTCGTGAAAAGGGCTGAGCTTATTGAAGGTTGCGCACCGTTGGTACGCTGGTTGATTGGTTTCGGGCGCTCTGACCCATTTTCGGATGGTGTTTCTCGACAGCCCGGTACGCTTGGCTATCTGATGCAGCGAGAGCTTGTCGCGGAAGTACATCCGCCGGATTTTTCCCAACATTTCCATGCTGATCACCCTGTGTTCTCCTGCTCGAAAAGTGAGCAGAAGCAGTTGAACACCTGGGTCAGTTTTCAGTCGGCAGAAGAGCCTCTACTGGGTCAGTTTTCGGTCAGCGGCAACAACCAGTTACTGCACGGAGAAGAAACTTACGTCTCTGGCGACGCGGGCTATACCGGTGTCGAAAAGCGTCCCGAGCATCAAAATCGCCAAATGATATGGTCGATTGCAGCGCGGCCCAGCAGTTATAAAAAGCATGCAAGGAAAAGTCTGATCGGGCGCATGCGTCGCAAAATCGAATACGCGAAAGCTCAACTGCGCGCCAAGGTTGAGCATCCGTTTCGAGTGATCAAGCGCCAGTTTGGTTATACGAAAGTACGCTTCCGAAGCCTGCTGAAAAACACTGCGCAGCAGACCACGCTGTTTGCGCTGTCCAATCTGTGGATGATGCGAAAACGACTGCTGAATACAGGAGAGGTGCGCCTGTAATGCGGAAAAACGCCTTGGGAAGGTGCTGTCTGAGGCAAATCGATGAGTTAACGACGGGAAAAGTCTGATTATCTGATCGGACGAGCTTTTTTGAACCTCAGGCCACGAGGGCATCAAAAATCAATGCCTACTTCAGACCTTCCCTAAGGATGCTCCGATCAACTTGC
>NZ_LJRO01000404.1 GCF_001401155.1 Pseudomonas tremae | reverse complement strand
GTGTTCTCGCTGCTGGTATCCAATCTGGGGCTGACCAAGCTGATCCAGTTTTCGATTCCGGTACTCACCGCTATCTATCCACCGTGTATCGTGCTGGTGGCGCTGAGCTTCTGCAAAGGCTTTTGGCAGAGCCAGGGACGGGTTGTTGCACCGGTAATGCTGGTATCGCTCATCTTTGGCCTGATCGACGCGCTGAAGGGTGCCGGTTTTACTGACTATCTGCCGGGTGTGCTGACCAGTCTGCCGCTGAGTGATCAAGGCCTGGCATGGCTGGTGCCCTCGGTAATCACGCTGGCGGGCGCTGTAGCCGTTGACAGGCTCATGGGCAAGCGCAGCGAGGCGCTGGCTTGAGGTCGGTACACGATGAATGTCGAACTGACGTTACGTGCCAAGTGAAACGAGTTAAATGAAAAAGCCCGCTTTAAGCGGGCTTTTTTAGTTCTGTAAGCGTTTCAGCCTTACTTGGTGGCTGGCGCTGCTTCTGGCGCTTTGTTGGCGTTCTCATTGGTACGCTGCTGAGCGGCTTCAGCGTTCTTCTG
>NZ_LJRO01000374.1 GCF_001401155.1 Pseudomonas tremae | reverse complement strand
ATTCTGGGCGGAGAGTTCCATGCCGAATATTTCAGCGGTTCGGTGCAGGCTGGCGGCAGCAGTATGCAGGTTGAATTGTCATCCGAGCTTGCCTTTCTGGACACTCGTTTCACTCTGGTCACGCAATTGGGTGAATTGATCAGCGTTGAAAGCCAGGGTGTCCTGCTCATGGACGAAGTGGGTCAGCAGGAATTGCAGAACGGGGTCTGGCCGATCAGTGACGGCCATTACCAATGCACATGCACGCCGCGCTTCAAGGTTTCCCTTGGGCCTAATGAATGGCTGGAAAAGAGCGCCTTCATTGGCAAGACCGAATACATTCAAGACAATGAAACGCTGATCAGTTTTTATCGGATGAAGTCCTGATTCATCCCATTGGTTAGGCGTGGAGCAGGCCGTTGCAGGCCTGCTCCGTTGTAACTGGTTAAAAAGTGACACTGGCGCTCAGGCGCGCGGTGCGCGGCTCGCCAACGTTGACC
>NZ_LJRO01000452.1 GCF_001401155.1 Pseudomonas tremae | reverse complement strand
GGACCCCACCGGCGAAGTCTGGTGCCTGCCGCTGCTCAATACCGAAGGCGCCAAGGCCGGCGCGAAAGTCACCCTCAGCGGGGCGGCGACCGAAGCCGGTTTGCTGAATCTGTATGTCGGCGGCATGCGAGTGCAGGCCACTGTCGTTAACGGCGCAACCGCTGCCCAGGCGGCCACGGCACTGTCGGTGAAAATCAACGCCACACTTGATCTGCCGATCACCGCGGCTGTCGAAGCGGGTGTGCTGACCCTTTCCTGCAAATGGAGCGGGGCAAGCGGCAATGACATCCAGCTGGAATTCAATCGCCAGGGCAAGACCAATGGCGAAGTCATTCCTGCCGGCCTGACGGCGGCAGTCACCGCCATGACTGGTGGCGTAGGTACGCCTGATCAGCTCAAGGCACTGGCTGCGCTGGGCTATGAACCGTTCGAGTTCATCTGCATGCCCTAGACC
>NZ_LJRO01000220.1 GCF_001401155.1 Pseudomonas tremae | reverse complement strand
TCCGGGTCCTCGACCGGTTGTTCCGGTTCGGGTGGCGGCGGCGGGGGAGGTGGCGGAGGTGGTGGCTCGGGCGGCGGCGGTTCCGGCGCGGGCGGTGTCGGGCTGGTCAGTTCGATAGTCATTTCCGGAACTTGCGGCGCAACTTCCGGCACGGCTGGCTGGGCAGTTTGCATGGTCCACCAGATCACCCCGTGAATAAGTACTGACGCAGCAATCAATACCATTACTTGCGGCCTGTTAAAGCCGCCCGGGCGTGACGTATTGGCGTTGAAAGGGATGCCCTGCCACGCCGTCGAAGTATCATCGGGCGAGGGGGAAGGGACCGCTTTCATTATTACCGCATCATTCATTAACGCTCCCTCGGGTAGTTGAAGGGCAATAAAAAGCCGTTCGAATATTCCATGAATATTCGAGTGTGGTTATCCGCACGTTAATCAGGTGCATGACACCGCTGAACCTGCACACGGTGCAGGTTCACAGAGGGTGGCGCGTTCTAAACTATGGCGTTCCCATTGCTGATCCTTGTTTTCTTATCGTCATGTACGCGCACGTACAGTCGTGTTCCTGAGTGGATGCATTGCAACCGTTGTGCCAGAAGGCTCATGGGCTGCACGTTGATTACGCTTGCGCGTCGCATTCCTGCAACTATTTATCGAATACGGCGCCACGATCACTAAATACTGACTTTGAGGCTGATCCTTTAACTAAATCCTGGGGTGAAACCAGCCCCTCTGACTGTTCAGACGAATTGGAAAAGCATGACCTGCGGGTCACTTTTCGGTATGCACCAATAAAGGATGCACGTGTTCAGGTTGGTGCGTTAGTTGGTTGTTTGTTCTGGGCGGTCCCCTCGGGTGTCGGCGATCGATAAAGTTCTGGAATAAATAGCCACGTAAATAAGATGGCCAACAGGGACGAGTCCCGATAAAAAGTGTTCGACAATTTTTGCTGGTTAGTTGCGGAAACTGTCAGTCAGACAGGCACTACACTTTTAGTGCGCGCACAGTTACCCGCAGCCCTGATCAATCAATCAGAACGTCCTAAGGCAGGCGCGAATTCGCTTACGTAAAAAAGTGTCGGGTGTTCAATAAAAGACCGACGGGTACGGCAAAAGATGAAACCGGTGGGCGCGGCTGGTCGACGTCAAACACTAGCGCGAGGGCTGGTCGTCGGTGCGGCACGGGTCTTGAACGGTACTCATTTGTCACAGCTAGATTCCTTTCCTGGCGAGGCACGAGACTTTTGATCTGTTGCCTGCACTGTTAATGGACGCGTCGGCATCCGAAAACTGCACGTTGGTGCGTGTAAGCACCCCTTTGAATGCAGTGAGCACCATTGGTTGATGGCACGACAGTTCCACTTGAAAGAACTGTGCCAATTTGTGTCTTTTTGTATCTGGAGAGGTACATTTTCATGAAAAGCGCGCGGCAGGCTGCCAGCCAGGCAGCCTTTGCGGGCTTCAGACAGGAGGAAATGCGAGGGGGGGAGCCACTACGGGATGAGCGGCTCGAAGCGTAGTGCTCTGACTACCAGAACGTAGCAGGTGCGCTGAGCGCCTTGCTGAAAACCTCGATGGCGCGCTCTACATCTGCCTGCGTGGTGTAACGGCCAAGGCTGACGCGAACGCTGGCCAAGGCTTTCGCTGAATCCATACCCAGCGCAAGCAGCACATGCGAGGGCGCGTTGCTGGCCGAGTTACATGCCGACGTCGAGGACAGCGCCAGGCTGTGTGACAACTGCGAGCTGCTGAAACCACTGCGGGTGATGCACAGGTTCAGGGTGTGCGGAATGCGTTGTTCCGGACAGCCATTGAGTTGCACATCCGGTAAGGCCAACAACCCTTCACGCATGTGATGGCTCAGTTCCTCGATACGACGATTCTCGGCATCGGCCTGACTGATCGCCAGCGCAAACGCTGTGCCCATGCCGACGATCTGATGCGTTGCCAGCGTGCCTGATCGAAAGCCCCCCTCGTGCCCGCCACCGTGTATCTGCGCCTGAAGCAGCGAATGCGCGCGCGGTCCTACATACAGAGCGCCGATACCTTTGGGGCCATAGGCCTTGTGCGCAGAAAATGACATCAGGTCCACGTCGAGCCTGGACAGATCGACCTTCACCTTGCCCACTGCCTGCGCAGCGTCCACATGAAATAGCGCCCCGTGTTCACGCACGATAGCGCCAATGCTGGCGATATCGGTCAGTGTGCCCAACTCGTTGTTCACCAGCATCAACGAGACCAGCAGTGTGTCTTCGCGCAGGGCAGCCTGTACGGCGTGAGGCTGGATCAGGCCTTTGGCGTCCGGTTTCAACCAAGTGACAGGAAACCCCTGACGCTCCAGCGTGCTGACTGTGTCTAGCACCGCCTTGTGTTCCAGAACGCTGGTGATGATGTGCCGACGCTGCGCTGTACTGTCGTGAGCAATGCCCTTGATCGCCAGGTTGTTCGACTCGGTGGCACCGGATGTCCAGACCACGGTATCCGCTGGTGCGCCCACCGCGTCAGCCACCTGGCGGCGCGCCTGCTCGACCGCCTGACGCGCAACCTGACCGTAGCCATGCCCGCTGGACGCCGGATTACCGAAATGACCTTCGCGGCCCATGCAGGCAACCATGGCTTCGATAACCTGTTCATCGACAGGCGTGGTAGCGGCGTAATCCAGGTAGAGCGCAGAGGTGGTCATGGGCAATTCACTTTGTAATCGAGTCAGAGTCAAGGGCCAGCCTCGCAAGGCTGATGGCATAAAAGGTTACTGATCCCGAGGCGAAAATTTTTTGATATTTCCCTGAATGTCGGCAGCGGATGTGAAAAATTATTCGCTTATGGTTAGATTAATGCGATTAAAAATTCTATGATCACTGACATGCAGTAATCTCGTTCCTCACGCTCCATTGCCCGGCGTTATACGCAAGTCATGAAAAGCCCGCAAATAGGGCTGATACCCCAGCTTCTTGTGGAGTACATGTCCCTGTGGGAGTGAGCTTGCTCACGAGGCTGAGCGCATGGCGTGAGGAACGATCAGTATCAGTACCGACTTGAATCAGGAATCACTTATGGACAAGTTTGACCGGGCAATCCTCGACATCCTGCAAACCGACTGCACGCGCTCGGTCGCAGACATTGCCGAGCGCATCGGCCTTGGCAGCACGGCGTGCTGGCGACGCATCCAGAAGCTGGAAGAGGCCGGCATCATCGACCGCCGCGTCGCCCTGCTCAATCCGCACCGACTGAATGTGTCAGTCAGCGTCTTCGCCGCGATTCGCACCAACCAGCATAACGCCGCATGGCTAGAACAGTTCCACGCCGCCGTGGGTGACCTGCCTGAAGTGGTCGAGTGCTATCGCATGGCGGGTGACACCGATTACATGTTGCGCATCGTAGTCGCCGATATCGCGGGTTACGACGCTATCTATAAACAGCTGATCAGCATTCCCGGTATCAGCGACGTGAGCTCCAGTTTTGCAATGGAACAGATAAAGTTCACCACCGGCCTGCCACTGCAATATGCATCGTTTAGCGGATGAACGACGCCACGCTCGTCAATTGAATCGAACCCTTAGCCTCCTGCTGCGTCCACTTTCTTTGGCAAACCAAAAGGTGGCTGACATGACGACCGATCCGATACTCACAAACAGCGTCCCGAAAGAAGACCCTGCCAGCGCCATGCTGGGCCAGTACGACCGCGAAGCCGATCCTGTTCTCGCCATGAATGCGAACACGCCAGGTGTCGGTTCGGCACAGGGTGACGAAGTGAAGAAGCGCACCGAGCACGAAGAGGCTTATGAGGATGATGAGCCGGAAGTGTATTCGGACGATCCGGATATTGTGGCGGATGAGGGCGGCGGCGTTTCGCCTGGTTAACAGCCAAGCGTTTCCTGCTCTACTCCTGACGCATTATGTGCTCGAGAACATCCGGCGGTGCCTTGCCATCTTCAAGGCCCGCCGCTGCCCGATCTATTCATCACTACAAATATCTCCGCGCGGTTCTGGCTTTGCTCTTATTCCATTTTTCGGCGTGGATTTCAGTGCTTTAGTTATATAAACGTTGATTTATCAAGAAAGATTTAGTCCCGCCGATAGGTTTAAGGACTCTCGAAAACCAGAGCGTGGTGACTGTTTTTCAAGGCTCTAAGTTTTCAAGGCTCGTCGTCTGGGCGCGAGTGTTTACCCGCTCACCGCTGCTTTCGTGGATCGAAACCAGATTTAAACGGTGACGCAGGAATTGCACGACTATTCTTTCAGCCTGTGGGGCGAATCATGAAAGGGCGAGGCAAAAAAGCAGCCTCGTAGTGCTCGCCTCAAGCCCTTAGGGTTTCTGAATGGCACTGACCATTTAACGATGATGGATAATCAATGAACCTGATAAATCGCACCAGTTTCGCTAGCAAACTCATGGCTTCGTTCATCGCCTGCGCCATCATCACGCTGATTGTGGGCGGTCTCGGCATGCTCGGGATCAACCGGCTGTCTTACGCGCTGCAGCAGACGTTCTCGAATAACCTGGTCTCGGTCGCCAGTACAAACGAGACCCTGACCGCGCTGACGACTCACAACCGGGGCCTTTATCGTTTGCTCGATGCCAAGGACAAGCCCACCGCAGAAAAGATGCGTAACAGCATCAATGGCGAAATGGAACGCGCTCAGAAAGTTTATGCGGTCTACCGGGCTACTCCGCTGGAAGATGATGAGCGTGTCGCTGGCGATCAATACGACGCCGTAATGCCGGGTTATATCGCTGCCGCCCAGAAAATCTTCGCACTGCAGGATGCCGGTAATCTGGAGGAGGCTCGCAGTCGACTGAACGAGCTGGCGGAAGGCGATTTCAACAAAGCCCGTGGCTATCTCCAGATAATGACGGACTCCAATAAACGTCAGATCAAAGAAGGCGCGGAGGAGGCTGACAAGCTGCAGAGTACTTCGGTCACGATGTTGTCGGTCGGGGTTGTCATCGCATTTCTGGTCGCAATCATGCTGGGCATCATGATCACCCGCATGATCACCCGACCACTGAAAACAGCGATCGAAGTTGCCCAGCGCATCGCCTCAGGTGATCTGACCCAATCAATTTCCAGTACGCGTGGCGACGAGGCAGGGCACTTGCTCAATGCGATCGGCACCATGCAAGGCAGCCTGAAACGAACGATTCAGGAGATTTCCAGCGCATCTGACCAACTCGCTTCCGCTGCCGAAGAACTTGGTGCTGTGACGGAAGAAAGCACGCGCGGCCTCACACGGCAAAATGACGAGATTCAGCAAGCGGCTACGGCGGTCAACGAAATGACTGCCGCGGTAGAAGAAGTGGCCCGAAATGCGGTGTCCACGTCAGATGTCTCCAAAACGCTGGCCAGCGATGCCGTTGATGGGCGTGGGCAAGTGGATGACACGGTCAGAGGCATCGGCACGATGGTCAGCGAGATCACCGAGTCCACGGGTTCTGTCACGACGCTTGCCGGCCATGTGCGGGATATCAGCAAGGTCCTTGAGGTTATCCGCAGCATCGCGGAACAGACCAACCTGCTTGCACTCAACGCTGCTATCGAAGCGGCACGTGCCGGCGAACAAGGCCGAGGCTTTGCAGTCGTGGCCGATGAAGTCCGCGCGCTGGCTCACCGGACCCAGGCGTCGACGGTGGAAATCGAAGGCATGATCGGCACCGTGCAGTCCGGTGCCGACGGCGCGGTGGCTGCCATGAGCAAAAGCCTTGCGACCGCCACAAACACCCAACAGCTGGCGCAGCGCGCGGGTGCCGCACTGGAGAAAATCACCGGTGGGGTGGGGACGATCAACGAGCGCAACATGGTCATCGCTTCTGCGTCCGAAGAGCAGGCCCAGGTTGCACGCGAAGTGGATCGCAACCTGGTCAACATTCAAGAATTGAGTGCGCAGTCGGCAGCGGGTGCCAATCAGACCAGCGCATCCAGCCAGGAATTGTCGCGTCTGGCCACGTCGTTCAACACGCTGGTTGCACAATTCAAACTTTGATTCGCCGATAAAAAGTATCTCCCGTTCGCAGCGGGGGAATACATTCGGTTATCTAAGAAGCGGCAACAGTTGCAGCGTTTTTAGCTGACTTTGCCTTTCCCATATCAGGGACGAGAGGCTATCTCGTCCAGATGGTTCAGCAGGTCCAATGGGTCCTCGTAAACCCTCAGCGCGCCCGCCCGCTCAAGCTCGCCAATGTCATAGCCACCTGAAAGCAGGCCCACGCCAGTTGCCTTACAGCGACGTGCCGCCAGCATGTCCCAGATGGCATCACCGATCACCAGACACTCGTCGATAGGCGCCTGTATTTTCTCCGCTGCCGCCAGAAACAGATCCGGGTCAGGCTTGCCGTAACTGACGTCATCACGATTAACGATGTTGATCTTATTGATGTCCAGTTTCAGCGCCTTCAAGTTGATCGTCGCCGTATCAAGCCCACCGCTCGTGGCGATGCACCACTTGAGGTTTTCCTTGTCGAGCGTCTCAAGCAACTCGATGGCGCCAGGCAGCGCAATGATCTGACCCTGAAGCCGCTCATACGCCCGAGCATGCTTTTCGCTGAGCCGTTCGGCCTGTTCTTCGCTGATGTTCAAACCAGTCTCACGTGACAACGACTTCAACATCAGCCCACCGCTCATGCCGATCTTGCGGTGAATACGCCACATCGCGAGCGGGATATTTTCTGCGTCCAGAGCTTCTTTCCAGGCGGCGACGTTCTGGTAGACGCTGTCAGTCAGCGTGCCGTCGAGATCGAAGATGAAGGAGGTTTGGGGTCTCATAGGGTTACTCTTTTTGAATTCGGATTGACCAACTGGCGAGGTCCGGAGCTTTGTGCTCGACACCTGTTTGGGGTGTCGGGAGTAAGGCGATCATCGCTGAAGCGACGGCTGTACCGGGGCTCCAGATAAGTCGTTGCCAATTGACGGGAAAGGGCTGATTTTTTGAGGTCAGATACTTTCTGAGTGCGTGGTGGGATGGCGGTTCGATCTTTCGGGCAGAGGGCAGCCTGGTAGCAGAAAAGCCTGAGGACTCTCCAGCCGCGTTAACGCTGTAAGTAACTCTCCACCAGCGCCTGAACTCGCTCCGCGTCATCAGTGGCAACCGGGTTATAAACAATCATCGACAGATCGGGCCTGCCGTCCACCGCGAAGCTCGAATACTCCAGCTCAATCAGCCCATGATCCGGATGCCGCAGGCGTTTGGTGCCTTCGCCCTGTGAGCGCACATCGTTGTCGCGCCATAACGTCGCGAAATCGACGCTTAGTGTGCAGAGCTCGTCAGCGAGTTCGTGAAGTTCCGACGCGGCCCCGGCACGTGTGGCGTCTGCTCTGAATGCGGCGACTATAAAGCGCGCGACGGCATACCAGTCATCCTGCTTGGCCCGCGTGGCGGAGTTGCAAAACATCAAACGCATGATGTTTCGCTGCTCTGGGGGCAGCAGGCTGTAGTCAGTAAACACGGCCGCCGCAGCGTTGTTCCAGGCTAGAACATCCCATGTGGCTGTCCTGATAAAAGCAGGGCTGAACGCGAGCGTATCCAGAATGCGTTGCAAGCGCGGCGACACACTTTCAGGCGCGCTGTAGAGAACTTCGGGCAGATGACCAAATGCAAGCATGAACAAGTGTTCCCGCTCGGGTTTGGTCATCAAGAGACTTTGCGCGATCCGTCCGAGGACTTGGGCAGACGGTGATCCACCACGCCCCTGTTCCAGCCATGCGTACCACGTCGCGCTGATATTGGCGCGTTGGGCAACTTCTTCCCGACGCAAGCCTGGCGTACGACGACGCGTTTGGGAAAGACCCAGACTCGCAGGGTCCAGACGAGCCCTACAGTCCTTCAAATACTTTCCCAGCGAGTTCGTCATGATGATCCTGTTGGTTTTTATACCCTGATAACGTCACGTCTTTTACCGGATAAACGTTACGCGCACTCTGGCGACTTAAGCAAAGAGAGATTTTAATATGCGCGTATTTATAACCGGCTCCACAGGCTTTATTGGCACTCAGGTCATCCGGGAACTGATCAACGCAGGCCACCAAGTAGTGGGGCTGACACGTTCAGAGGAGGGGGCTCGAGCTCTACTTGCCCTAGGAGCCGAATTCCATCGCGGAGATATCGAAGACCTGTCCAGCCTTCAACGTGGCGCAGAAAAGTGCGACGCGGTGATTCACACAGCCTTTGATCACAACTTCGCGCGCTTCGTCGTCAACTGCCAGAATGACGCTCGCGTTATCGACGCATTAGGTTCTGCGCTGGAAGGCTCGAATCGCCCTTTGGTTATCACCTCCAGCACGGCGATGGGCTCTTCATCACTAGGGCCGGCCGCAGATGAAGATCATTTCGATCCGATGCATTCCAACCCCCGGGTCGCGTCGGAACTCGCCGGGCAGGCGTTGCTGCAACGCGGCGTCAACGTAGTGGTCATGCGCCTCTCGCAGATTCACAACCCCGTCAAACAAGGCTTGGTCAGCGAAGTCATCAAGCACGCGCAGAAAAAAGGATGTTCGGCCTATATTGATCGGGGCCTGAATCAATGGTCCGCAGCGCCCCTTGAAGATACGGCGCGCCTCTACCGCCTCGCTCTGGAGAAGCATCGACCGGGGGCTCGTTATCATGCGACTGCCGAATCAGGCATCGCTTTTCGCCTGATTGCCGAGGCTATTGGAGAACGCCTCGGTCTGCCCACTTTGGCCGTGCCCGCCCATGAGGCTGCCGCGCACTTCGGCTGGCTGTCGACATTTGTGGGCAAGGACATGATCAGCCTGAGTCACAAGACACGCGAGCGCTTGGGATGGCAGCCCGATGGGCCAGGTTTGATTGAAGATTTGGAAAGTTGTTTGAAGGGTTAGTGGCCGCAGTCGGCATTACCACTCGGCAAAAAAACCGAATTGTTATTAACCTGCTCAGACTGATGATCGTAGGCACAACGATATTGGCGCGTTGCGCTCGCGATCCGGAAAGGCGTTCAGTGCAGGAACTGGCAGTAAGCGGCACAAAGAGCATGCTGCAAACTGACTCGGGTATGCAGAGCGTCCTGAAAAAGTACGCCAGCCTCGATGCCAAAGGCATAGAAAAGACCTTACTCGAAGAGGCTTGCCAGCAGCCGACCATCGCTGATGCAGACAAAGGCGTGTTGGGTGATATGAAGTGCGACAGTTCACCGAACGCTTTGGTATCGGGTGTCACCAGCCATTGAAACAATGGTGCAGAGCGCTGCCGAAACATTGCCCGCGACTGTCTATACGGCTGAGGGAAAAGGACCGTTTCCGGTGTTGCTGTATTTTCATGGTGGAGGCTGGGTAATCGCTGGCCGCCATCTATACGACGGTGGTGCTCTCGGCGCCGCTGCGGTGATGGAGAAAGTTCAGGAGGCTCAGCAATATGCGGGTCAGCGCCTTAGAGCGAGTTTCGCTAATTAAGGATTGAGTGCAGGGGCCCGGGTTCAGGTCGAGTTTTGATCTGTTTGCCGGGGTACTCGCGCAAATAGCCTAGTGTGAGCGAGGATGCGGTCAAACGACCACATCCTCAAACAGCATTTATTTAGGACTTGGGCCAAACCGATTAGGGCCTGGATGGCCTTCTTGAATCAGGAACACGAGGTTGGCGATCGGGACCAGCAACCACCAGCCACTGCGGTCGGTGTCGTGCAGCCTGCGAACACCCACTGCAACACCTGGGACCAAGACGGCCAGGGAGTACAGGTTAGTGAGTATGCCGCCATCGCCGAACAGTCCGCCGACAAAGCCGATGACCATCGAGATCAACACGTTGAACAGGAAAAACATCCAGTATTCTTTTCTGCGTGCCCGACCGGTAAATACGGCATATTTTTTCAGAACTTCGAAATACCAGTTTCCTGAAGGTGGGGTATCTGTATTTGTACCGGCAGGTGAAATGACCAGCTGCGGTGCTCCACAATGCGGGCACGTGTCAGCGTCGTCACTGATTTCTTTTGCACAACCACGACAAAATACCATCTCAATTCTTCCCTAAATCAGTTAGCAATTAATCCAATGAATATCAGTAGCGACACGGCGGATAGAACAGTCCCCGCAATCGCCAACCCGTTACCGGGTTTCTTTTTGTTGATGCTGATGACGCCCAGAACAAGCCCGGCTATTGAGAACATACCGAGCCCGACAATGGTGTCCAAGTCCCACTCGCCGTCGTCAAACAGGGCCAGCGTGCAGACGATGCTCAAGACCAGAGAGGTGATAGCCATCCACGGAGAGCCTGCGTCGCGCAGCTGTTTTGCGGGTATTGCGGAGATTTGACTGGCGCCACATTGTGGGCAACTGAGCGCCGTTTCATGTATTTCCTTTGCACAAGCACGACAGAAGACCATCGCCATTATATTTCCCTATATCAAATAGCGTTCACGCCACGAGCAAGCGTTTAGACGCCGTGAAATTCTGGGGTAAAACGTTGGTGCTGCCAAGGGTTAAACTGTTTATTTATGAGAACTGGCTACGATACGACGTTTTGAGGGGAATGAGGCAAGTGTTTCGCTCATGGTCGGTGAGGCTGTCAATGGAGTGGGTGAAGAGAAACACTTGGCGGATTAATGCCGAGTACTGGATGCAGAGGTTTTTATCGTCGGCGCTTTAAATTACGAGGAGCTAGTTATACAAGGCATGGCTCTTGTTGTGTTGGTGTGCGATGGAGTTGAGGTTTTAGAGCTTTTTAGACAGTTCGCTCGTGCTTTAAAAGAGCCAGAGTTCTGGAAGATTTTATTGAAGAGCTCGTGAGAGTTGATTCACTAGAAATGGTCGTTTTCTTAGGTTTTGTACGAAAAGTCGGTAGGGGTAGAATTGCCGCCATGATTGGCTGGAGGCCTGCATGGCAAAGCGTTACGAACTCTCCGACGCAT
>NZ_LJRO01000014.1 GCF_001401155.1 Pseudomonas tremae | reverse complement strand
GTCCGGCCAAATGAAGACGCCATCGGAACAGGCGCCCATTGAAAACCCCCACGCCCACACATCAACCGTGTGGCCATATCTGAGTGTGTAGCGCAGGTTATGGCAATCGGCCAGCCGAAAGGTTCAGAAGGACATCAGCTATTGGTAATGCGGAAGCCGACTTTCAAGGTGACCTGGAAATGCGCGACTTTGCCGTTTTCGATATGGCCGCGGGTTTCGGTCACCTCAAACCATTCCATCAGGTCGAGGCTTTTGCTGGCTTCGGC
>NZ_LJRO01000392.1 GCF_001401155.1 Pseudomonas tremae | reverse complement strand
TCTTTTCCTTCCTCAGGATTTTCGATGTTTAAGCTACTGAACGTTCGTACCGCATTCTGGATCTCTGCCGTGTTGATGGCAGCTGGTTGTTCATCGCCGAAGCAGGCGGTTTATGACCACGAACATTTCGATGACGCCGGGACCTTCTCCCCTAGTTATCCCGCCACCGACCTGGCTTATTGCGAAGCGGGGCGGCGTGCCTTGTTGAGCCAGGGCTATATCATCACCAGCAGCGACCCGAAGATGATTGCCGGTCGCAAGAGCTTTCAACAGACCGGCGATGCGCATATTGAAATCAGCTTCAATCTGGTGTGCGCCGCTGATGCGAAGGACGGCAGTTCCACCATGTTCGCCAACGCTCTGCAGGACCGCTATGCGCTGAAGAAGACCAACAACTCGGCCAGCCTCGGGGTTGGAG
>NZ_LJRO01000012.1 GCF_001401155.1 Pseudomonas tremae | reverse complement strand
ATGCACTCGGTACCTTTTTTTTGGAGTCTGGCCTCAGGGCGTGTCGCTATCGCGTTGCTGCCTGAACTCGAATCGATAGGCTTTGCCGATATTCCATACCTGGCGAAGGCTCAGGTCCAGTACCTGGGCAATCTCGGCTGCGGTATAGCCCAGCGCCGAGTAATGCATGGCGTGGCCGGCCACCACGTCGTCGATATCCGTAGTGTCATGACGGGCGTCCCTGCGGGTGGTGAGCATGGGCTGACTGACAGCGATCGTCACACCGTTTTCGGTGGCCAGTTGGCGAACGTCTTTTTTATTCATGCGTAATGAATATTGCAGCGCTGTGAAGCCTGCGCCCTTGGCGGCCAGGTATTTGAGTTGTTCAAGC
>NZ_LJRO01000190.1 GCF_001401155.1 Pseudomonas tremae | reverse complement strand
AAAAACGCGATGATTGCAGGCCGTTACACTTAGTAGAGCAGTCTTCCGAACAGGCGTTAAGATCTTGGACAATGGTCTCGAAGAGTCTCGGGCGAAGTTTTCCTCACCAGATCCAATCATTTGTCGGGAAGCACTTGAGCGTTTATGGGATGCATTTGAACGGCTGAAATCGCTTGCTGATGCAGACAGAAAGAGATCGATCTCGATGATTTTGGACGCTACTGCTAGCGAACCCGCCTTCCGTACAATGCTTGATTTCGAAGCGAAACAACTGACCGATAATGGTTGACAGACCTTAGTTGAGTTACTACGCTGAATCCTCATTTAGTTTGCTAAGGATAGATCAATGAATGTAAATATGCAGTGCGTGGGGACATCAATTTCTTTTAACCAGTTTGAAACTATATTCAACGCCGCAGGCGTCAACTCTACAATTTCATTATCCGACGCAAATGCATTACCCCCAGCGAACATGCTACCCTTGATAGCCAATGCGAACACTAAGAAACTTGCGCTCCAAGTCTCTGGCAGGTCAATCTCTGCACCTGGACTTATCGAGATGGTCAACACGGCAACAGGAGCTAACACCGTAATATCAATAGATGAGCTAAACAACTATCCGATTACGAGTGTGGATCAAATTGTGGCTGCAATCGGCGCCAAGCCTTACCCTATCGCTATTAACGGTGGTGCTGTAAATCAAACCACGGCCCCGCCGTTGATAAATGCGCTAAGCAATCCTAACACTCCTCTATCACTTAACTCCCTGAACTCACTGACAGACGAAGCAATAACCATTGTGTTGAGTGCCATTGGAAGCAAAACTTTTAGTATCTCCCTAGATGGCTCATTATCTACACCGACCAGCATCATAGGAACAATTGGTAAGATTGGTGAAAATTCAAATATCTCGCTCTCCAACTCACGATTCATTAATGCCGATGCAATGTCGCAGATTCTAGCCTCGATTGGAACGAAGAAATTTTCTATTACATTTGATGCTCCCGACTTCACAGTCCCTTACCTCAAAAGCTTTATCGCTACCGCAGGACCTAACACTTCTATAACTGTGACAACGTCTCAGGTCTTAACCACTTCTGATTTACTCGAGATATTAACGCTCAACGGGGATAGAAAACTTACTCTTGAGTTCAATGGCCGACAGCTGTCGGTTGACCCAGTCAATGGCGACAAGCTCCAGCAAGTAGTGGCAGCCGCCAATACTTCGCATACTATTTCAGTGAATACGATGCAATACCCACCCCTAACTTACATACTACCAATCATACAGTCATCAACCAATACCAACATGGTGCTGTCTTATAACGGTTCTCAATTGACCGATACAGAGGCTCAGGGAAATGTCGTCGTTCGGGGTATCGAAGTGGCTCAACCCACAACCTCAATTATTGTTACGTCTGTGGGGGTAACCAACTATAGCGTTGAAAATTATCTGGACATCGTCATAGCAGCTGGCTAATAGTAGAACGTGGCGCGCCTAGGGTGCGCCAACCCGAAGGAGCAAATTCTGATGCTGATTAAAAAAATGCTCTTATTGAGCGCAGGTTTTGTTTTCACCACGTTTATCAATACCGCTAATGCGACAATGAGGTGTGGCACGTCGCTGATCAGCGAGGGCGACTCCATATCAACTGTCCTGGAAAAATGTGGCCAACCATTAAGAAAGAGCAGCGAGGGTCCTGCCAAACGTCCCAACGGAGTTCCTAGACTTAATGCTGCGACTATAACTATATTTGTTTATGGCCCTAATGGCGGATCATATCAATATCTTAGGTTTATAGACGACAAATTAATTGAGATTGACATGAGACGCGAATGATCGCAATGAGCATTGACTCATACGAATACAAGCGTATTTAAGAATATATCTTGTCCCGCCTCGTTTTCAACCTGGCTCTTGAGAGAGGCAAAACAGGGGCCGAGCAGGTTTCGTTCATGACTCCTGCTCACTGTGCAATTAAACAACCCCAATGGATTAATTTAGGGTTTTCTAAGGCGCCGGTATCTGATCAATGGCACCTTTTCTCCTTTGAGCCACGAATCCTCATCGGAGTCATCATGCGTTTGTATCTGTGCGAGAAGTGTTGCCGCTGACCGAAAACTGACCCAGTAGATGTAACGGCCTGCATTCGAAATGGCCTCGACCTGCAATCATCGCGTTTTT
>NZ_LJRO01000435.1 GCF_001401155.1 Pseudomonas tremae | reverse complement strand
GAAGGCAAGCTGACCACCGACGGCGAGATCAGCGGCTTCAAGAGCGGCATGAGCCGCATCATTGAGGAAACCCCGGTGCCGGTCATTCCGCTGGCACTACAAGGGTTGTGGGGCAGCTTTTTCAGCCGTGACCCGAGCAAGACCCTGTTCCGTCGCCTCTGGTCGCGTGTGGTGCTGGTCGCGGGTTCGCCCATTGCATTGCAGCAGATGTTGCAACGCCGGTGGATGTGCGTGAAGAGGTGAAGGAACTGAGAGGGAAGGTGCAATAAGCGCTCCGCGCAGCATTGGCACGATATGACTACCGTGCCAATGCTCGTAGGCATGCATTTCGTGACGCTCTGCGTCACCTTCAGGTGCCGCCGCTGATCAAAGG
>NZ_LJRO01000015.1 GCF_001401155.1 Pseudomonas tremae | reverse complement strand
TCCGCGTCACAAATCTGCGCGGCACCGCCTGCGCAAGGGCAGCCATCACACTTCAGGCACTCTCCGCTTGGCGAGTGCGATGCATTGCAGCGAGGTCGCGAAAGGCAGCGCCCGGGTGCCCTGCTTCCAGGCGTGGTCCTTCGCCGAACAGTTTCTCGCGCAGGGTGCCTTTGGCGTATTCAGTCTTGTAGACGCCGCGTTTCTGAAGTTCCGGCACCAGCAGGTCCACCGCATCAATGAACGTTTCATGGG
>NZ_LJRO01000454.1 GCF_001401155.1 Pseudomonas tremae | reverse complement strand
ATCCCGGGTGGCCCTTACCGTTATCTGGAGAACACCATGTCCGTAAAACGCCCCGACAAAGCCGACTTTCTGATTGCCGCCCAGGATCACGGGTACGACGTGTCAGACAGCCAGATGGCATCGTTCCTGAGTCTTGCTGACGAAACCCTGGGCTCCTACGAAGCCATTGATGAGCTGTACGCCGCTCACGTTGCGCAGCCCACGCCGCTGCGCGAGCACAGCAAACCGACAGAGGCCGAAAACCTGCATGGCGCCTGGTACGTGAAGACGCACA
>NZ_LJRO01000414.1 GCF_001401155.1 Pseudomonas tremae | reverse complement strand
CATGCGTGCACGCATGGCATTGCATTACGCAGGCTGCGTGGTGGATGTCCATGAAGTCAGCCTGAAAGCCAAGCCCGCCGAGATGCTGGAGCGATCGCCGAAGGGCACCGTCCCGGTTCTGGTGCTTGAAGACTGGGTGATCGAGCAGAGCCTGGACATTATGCGCTGGGCACTTGCCCAACAAGACCCTGATGACTGGCTATTGGCGAATGATCCCCAAGGGCCAACGCAAATCGCAGCTTTGATCACAGAGAATGATGAGGTCTTCAAGCTGCATCTGGACCGCTATAAATATTCGGTGCGCTACCCCGAGCACTCACCGCAACATTATCGCGAGCAGGGTGAAGTGTTCCTGCAAATCCTGGAACACCGACTGCAATCGCAAAGGTTTCTGGTCAGCGAACACCTGACACTGGCCGACGTCGCCATCGCCCCTTTCATACGACAGTTTTGCTTTGTTGATCCGGAGTGGTTCGAACAAAGTCTGTACCCTGCCCTGCGAGCCTGGTTGCAGCGGTTATTGCGGTCTGAGTTATTTGCAGTCGTGATGAGCATCAAGGTGTGATGAGAACGACAACTTATTAATTCATGCATCGTCATTAGCGCGAGACAATGCGGAATTTGACAGATGGCAGCACGTGACCTATTTTATTTCCGTGAAATGCATCGATCGACGAAAAACGCTCATGCAATTCCAAGCAGGCTCAGGGAGCCATATGCTTACAAGGAGCGGTGGGTACAGAGTGTTCACTATCTGTTACCTATCAGTAATAGAGGAAAGCAAATTTATTTAGAATAGATTTGCCAGTGTTTGGTTGTGACCTTTCTATGCCTTTGATACGCACCTGCGCACGCTTCAATAAACATGCCCACCCAGGCAACGCTCCGGCTGATGGCCGCGCTGCGAGCAGCCTTCTCCGCTGTATTTTATTTGCATTTACATTCTCCCCTCATCCTTAAAAGTCTGATCCGTTATCAGAGAGCTGCTGCGGTGCCGACAATCGATTGGGTAGTTTGCCTTGCCTGATGTCTTTGAGCACCCCTCTCAAACTGGGCGTCATCGCACCGAACATATTTACTGATTGGTTACACAGGAGTCCGCATCATGTGGTGGAAGCATATTGCCCAAAAAATTCAGGAAAGAACTGCCGACGATAACAGTATCGTTGCAATGGGCGCAGGTTTCGGCCCCTCAGGGTTCCCCCACATAGGCACGTTATGTGAAGTGCTGCGGGTAAGCATTGTGAAGACAGCATTTGAAAGACTTTCGGGTAAAGAAACTCGCCTGTTTATTATCTCCGACGACATGGATGCATTAAGGAAGATACCTGCGACTTTCCCAAAGACTGTGTCCCTTGAAAATTACCTGGGTGTACCTTTATGCGACATAGCCGATCCCTTTCAGCAAGCGTCCAGCCTATCAGCAGGTATCAATAAGCGTCTCGACAGCGCATTAGCGCCTTACACACTCGATTATCAATTAATTGAGAACAGCTCACTTTATCGGTCGGGCTACTACAACACGACGATCAGAAAATTCCTGCTGCAGATGGACACGCTCAATCAGGTCATTGCCTCACGCCTCGGGGTGAACCGTAGAAAAAGCTACAGCCTATTTATGCCCATCTCGCGTCATTCTGGCCGTGTCATTGAACACCTTGTCATCCAGAGCGTGGATCTGAGCCGTGGAGAGATTGTCTATACCATTCCACCTGACTTACTGATCAATCGCCCTGGCGAAGAATACAGCATCACATCTCAGGAATACTATGCAGACGAACCGATTGGCGAGAACATCACCGTTTCTGTACTGGACGGTCACTGTAAATTGCAGTGGAAAGCCGATTGGGCTATGCGATTGATCCACCGTAATACCGCTTTTGAAATGCATGGCGAGGACCTGACAGACTCAGCCAATACGGTGCGTGATATCTGCAAGGTCTTAGGTGTACAACCTCCACTTCTGATGAGGTACGGCCTGTTCACAGATATGACTGGGCATAAAATATCCAAGAGCAAAGGTAATGGTTTCTCGCTGAATCAGGTCAGCCGCTACATGCCAGAAGAAGCGCTGCAACATTTCATGTTCAACAACCCTTATCGGACCACTCGATTCCACCCTGAGGTTTCTGTAAAGGCATATGACAGCTACCGTGCTGACCATGCACGCCTAGGGATTCTCCGAACAAG
>NZ_LJRO01000223.1 GCF_001401155.1 Pseudomonas tremae | reverse complement strand
GCTGTTGATCGGCGCGGGCAACCCCGGTGGCGCGGTCAATCTGGTGCGCAAGCGGCCGACCGCCTTACCGCAGTTCTCGATCACCACCCGCGCCGGCAGTTGGGACCAGTACCGGGTCGATCTGGATGGCAGCAGCAAGCTCAACGACTCGGGCAGCGTGCGCGGGCGTTTTGTCACGTCTTACGAAGACCGTGGATACTACATCGACGGCCTGAAAAAGACTGCGCCGCTGTTGTACGGCATTCTGGAAACCGACCTGAGCGAAGACAGCACGCTCACGCTGGGCCTGCGCCATCAAAGCGCGGA
>NZ_LJRO01000248.1 GCF_001401155.1 Pseudomonas tremae | reverse complement strand
GATTTTGCCAGTGAGCTTTACGCCAACGTTTCCACGGCGTCCTGTGGCGTTTTCATTCAGACCAGTGCGCCGCTCGGCCACACCGGCGCGGCCATCAGCTGGACCCTGGAGATCGTCGTTACCCAGCCGGTGCGGGTCTATGCCGGCACCAAAGTGGCCAAGGTCTGCTTCTGGGCAAACTTCGGCCTGACCACCTGTTATGCTGGACGCTACTTGGGCTCCAAGAGCACCGTGCCCTCGAAAATCATTCTGGATTGACCATGATACTGACCGGTAGTGAAATCGAAAATCGTGTGCGTTCGGGTGAAATCGTCATCAGTCCTTTTTCCCATGAGAACGTCAATCCCAACAGTTACAACTTCCGCCTGCATGACCAGATGAAGGTCTACGAAGACGATGTGATCGATGTGCGCACCGAGGCGTCCACCCGAACCATCGAAATCGGCCCGGAAGGCTATGAATTGCAGCCGATGAAGCTGTACCTGGCTTCAACCATAGAAACCATGGGCAGCACCCATTTCGTACCGCACTTATGCGGCGCGTTCCTCGATTGCAAGACTGGGGATGTTCATCAACCTGTCGGCCCCACTGGGCGACATTGGTTTCGTCGGACGTTGGACCTTGCAGTTATATGCGTTGAACCGCATCCGTGTTTACCCCGGCATGAACATCGGTCAGATGATGTTCTGGAACGTCAAAGGCGATATCGAGCTGTATTCCGGGAAGTACCAGGGCGCGACCGAAGCCTTTGCGTCACGCATATTCATGGATTTCGAAAAGACGCCACGCCCACAGCCACTGGTGGTGCCCAATCTCGCGCCGTTTCCGGTTCTGGCAGCCCAGGAGGACGTTGATGCAGTCCCGGATGCACTGGCCAGTGGGCCCGCTCGGAGAGCCACTGACCTTCCACTGATAGCAGGAGGCCGTCGTGTCCAGTAAATACTCAACCCTGCAACAGCTTGCCGATACATTGCCGGTGCCGCCCCTGAG
>NZ_LJRO01000350.1 GCF_001401155.1 Pseudomonas tremae | reverse complement strand
GCCGGTCATCGCCCTGAACGTCGACAAGGTGGATGTCGAATTCTTTCGCGTCAAACCCGACTCGATGCCCAACTTCCTCGCCCAGTGGGACGGCGCGTCGAGCCTGTCCAGCTACAGCTCCGAAGAGCTGTTGCCTATGGCCGAACTGGTCCACAGCGGTCGTTTCGACCTCAAGCCTGCGCGCAATACCCGTGAAACCCTGCTGCTACCGATTGCCGGTATCAAACCTCTGCAACAGCCGGGTGTTTATCTGGCAGTCATGCGCGCGTCGGGGACCTACAGCTACTCGCAGCCGGCTACCCTATTCACCCTCAGTGATATCGGTCTGTCGATACACCGTTACAGCAACCGTCTGGACGTCTTCACTCAAGCGCTCGAGGGCGGCAAGGCCCTGAGCCTGTCTCTTATACACATCT
>NZ_LJRO01000203.1 GCF_001401155.1 Pseudomonas tremae | reverse complement strand
CTTGAACAAAACCTGCACAAGACCCATGACGGAACCGGCATTCTGGTTTTTGTCAGTGAGGCCGAACGGTATGTCGAAATTCTGGTTGACCATGGCATTGCCAGTCGTCTGCATGACGATACCTGGAAAGCGATGGTCGACGTATTTACCCAGCAGGTCAGAGACGGGCAGACCTTGCAGGGGTTTCTTGGCTGTATCCATGCCTGTGGCGAGTTGCTTGCCGATCACGTTCCAGTGACGCACGGCAGGAATGAGCTGCCGAATCGGCTGGTGGTGTTGGGGTAACGGCAAAAGGCAGATGTCGATTTTATCGACATCTGCCTTGCTTGAAAATCGTCCGGGTCAGACGATACGTTTTACGTCATAAAACGATTTTATGTAGGTCTTCAGTTGTTCGACATGCTGGCTGATCAACGCCGAAGCATCACCTGGCGATGTTATCTGATCAAGAAAATGATAGAG
>NZ_LJRO01000120.1 GCF_001401155.1 Pseudomonas tremae | reverse complement strand
CGGCAGCGTCAGATGTGTATAAGAGACAGGCCCTGCAACGGCTTGTTGCGGCCGTCGAGGCGGATATCCGCATCCAGCTTGCCGCCTGCCACTCCAAAGCGCAGCGGCTCCAGGCTCAATTGACCATCGTTGAGAATCAGATGGGTATACAGGTCGGTGAACGGTAAGTCCGGGCTTTGCACAATGCGCTTGCCGGTGAACTCCACGTCGGCATCCATCGCTCGCCAGCGGTCAGTCTGAAACTCTTCTACGGGCAGGACCTTGCCCGACGGCTGCTTGCTCTCGCCACCGCGTTTTTTCTGAGCGGCATTCGAGTCCGCACCAATCAGCGGCGCGAGGTCGCTGAACAACAACTGATTGGACACCAGCAC
>NZ_LJRO01000116.1 GCF_001401155.1 Pseudomonas tremae | reverse complement strand
AACGAGCCTCAGTGGAGGTAGCAGCGCAGCACATTATTGTTTCACTGACCTATACAACCGGCACTGAAGTGCTGGATATTCCCGGCGCGCCTATGATGCCCGCAACCGAGACCGCGAAGACTTCGCTATGGCAGTTGGCACACACCCATGCCTACCGGGCCAAAGCTAAGGATGCATTGCTGATCCAGGCTATGGATAGTGAAGGCGCAGTCATCAGGAAACTGGACAAAGCCACCATCAAGGAATTGGTTACAACCATTGAGGCCCCCCAACACCTCAGCGAGTACCTCGACCTAAATCTGAAAACATCGGCGTATGCGCAACAACTCAAGCAGTCACGAAAAGTCATGCTGGAAGCTCAGATGAAGATGATGCTGCTGGAGATCGAAAAACTGGCGTTTGCGCCAGCGGGTCGTTAGTGGATCAAAGCAGTGCTGGATTCGCCAGCACCGCAAGGGCGCCGAACCATCAAAGATGAAGCCATCGAAGTCAGGTTTTTCACTGTCAATCAATTCAAGATGACCAATGTCATGCTGATCGCTCCCGCGGGGAAATTCGATAAGGGACCGCTTGTACTGTGCACACTGAATGCTTCCGACGGCATCGTTTTCCGCTGGTTCAACAGCATGTT
>NZ_LJRO01000470.1 GCF_001401155.1 Pseudomonas tremae | reverse complement strand
GAGCGCAAGGCGCCTTGCGCCCATTGGCCGGTCTTGATGACGTCGGTCACCTCGCTGCCCAGCGAGGCATCGTCGAGCATCATCAGGTAGACGTCGAACAGCGCGCGCTCTTCGGGGCGTAATTGAGTGGCGAGTTTGGCGGACAGGGTGCGCATGTCATTGCGCACGCCTTCCAGTGCATTCTGGAACAGCGCCAGCTCGGCGGCGATATCAGTGACGGTCTTGTCCGGCACCACCTCAAGATCGGCAGGCGGGAGCATGACCACCGCTACACCGACTGCCGCACCCGGCGAACCGGCAACGCCGACGAACTTGGCTTCCTGGATGCCCTTGCCCTGGCGACCCAGACCGCGGATCGAGCCAGTGGCCTCGGCATGCGCAATAACGCCTGCCAGTTGCGCACTCATGGTGACAAGGAAGGCTTCTTCGCCCTCGTCGAACTGACGGCGCTCCTTTTGCTGGATGACCAGTACACCGACTACCCGACGATGGTGGATGATCGGCGCGCCCAGAAACGAGGCGTAGCGCTCTTCACCGGTTTCGGCAAAGTAGCGATAGCGAGGGTGACCTGCAGCGTTTTCGAGGTTAAGCGGTTCTTCGCGCGTACCGACAAGACCGACGAGGCCTTCATTCGGGGCCATGCTGACTTTGCCGATGGAGCGCTTGTTGAGGCCTTCGGAGGCCATCAGAACGAAACGGTTCACTTCGGCATCAAGCAGGTAGACCGAGCAGACCTGGCTGCCCATGGCCTCCTTCACGCGCAACACAATAATGCCCAACGCCGCCTTGAGATCCTTGGCGGAGTTAACTTCCTGGACGATCTTGCGCAGCGTATTGAGCATGGCTCGGGGTCGAACTCCGTGTCAGTCGCGCGATAACAGGCGCGGGGCAAGCTCTTTGAGTGCGCGTCGATACACCTCGCGCTTGAATGTCACCACCTGGCCTAACGGGTACCAATAGCTGACCCAGCGCCAGCCATCGAACTCCGGTTTGCCGGTCAAATCCATCCGCACCCGCTGCTCGTTGGAGATCAGGCGCAGGAGAAACCATTTTTGCTTCTGGCCGATACACAGCGGCTGACTGTGTGTGCGGACCAGACGTTGCGGCAGACGATAGCGCAACCAGCCCCGAGTGCAGGCAAGTATTTGCACATCATGTCGCTCAAGCCCGACTTCTTCGTTCAATTCACGATAAAGCGCGTCTTCCGGCGTCTCCTGCGGGTTGATACCCCCCTGAGGAAACTGCCAGGCATCCTGGTTAATACGCCGAGCCCAAAGGACCTGACCAGCATCGTTCGTCAGAATAATCCCGACATTAGGACGGAAACCATCGGGGTCGATCACGGCAACAACCTCGCAAACGCATGTCGCCGCATTGTTCCACAAAGGCGATCAAACCAGCAACGAGGCTTATCACCTTATGTGAAGACTTGTGAAAACCTCGTATTCTGGGGCTCTTTTTTCAACTATTTCAGCGAGTAACCCTATGCGCCTGGCTTTATTCGACCTCGACAACACGCTTCTGGGCGGTGACAGCGATCACGCCTGGGGCGATTACCTGTGCCAGCGCGGGATCCTTGATGCCGCCACCTACAAGACCCGCAACGACGAGTTTTATCAGGATTACCTGGCTGGCACCCTGAACATGACCGAGTACCTTAATTTTACGCTGGAGATTCTGGGCAACACTGACATGGCTCAGCTTGAGGAATGGCACCGCGAGTTCATGCGTGACTGTATCGAGCCCATGATCCTGCCCAAAGCGCTTGAGCTTATCGGCAAGCATCGGGAAGCAGGCGACAAACTGGTGGTCATCACCGCGACCAATCGCTTCGTGACTGCGCCGATCGTGGCGCGCCTTGGGATCGATACGCTGCTGGCGACGGAGTGCGAGATGCTCGACGGGCGTTACACGGGCCGCACGACTGATATCCCCTGCTTCCGCGAGGGCAAGGTGACACGACTCAATCAGTGGCTGGAGGACAACGCGTTCAGTCTAGAGGACAGCTATTTCTACAGCGATTCGATGAACGACCTGCCGCTGCTGGAGCAAGTTGCCAACCCGGTTGCAGTGGACCCGGACGCCAATTTGCGCGCGGAAGCCGAGCGGCGCTGCTGGCCTGTCATTACCTTGCGCAGCTAAGCCGCACTGAGGCTCAGGCCGGTTTGAAGCCCATCAGACCGGCCATCGCCACAAAGCACACGACGCTGATCACAGTAAGCGCAAGGGTAAACCCTCGTTTGGCACCCTTGGCACCGAGGCGCAGCCGGTTGAGCCTGACCACCAGCCAGATCCAGCTGCACAGCCCCAGCGTGTAGAGCAGACTGCTACCCAGAACCCATGTCTGGCCCAGCGATAACCCTTTCAGATGCACCAACCACCAACCACTGAACGGCAACGTCGCCAGACACGCGGCCATCAGCAGCCAGAAAAACACCAAAGGCCGCTTGAGCAGACGATTCTGGATGGTCGTATCGCCTTCAAGACGAACCTTGACGACCCCGCTAGCCAATACCAGCGCGCTGATCAGCAATAACGTCAGGGCAACGATGTGCAGGGTATTGAGGGTGGTGATGGGTTCCATGACGCGGTGTTCCTCTGGAATCGGGCTTGAGTGAGTTTAGCAGCGCGGACACAGGATTCGTGCCCTGAAACACCTATCGTTCCTCACGTTCAAGCTTAGGAATGCCTTGGGTGACGCTCTGCGTTGCAAATCTGCGCCGCACCACACGCTCAAAGCGGGACGCAGAGCATCGTGAGGAACGAGAGATATCCACGGCATCAGCCCAAAAACAACCGATACGCCGGGTTCTCGCTCTCGTCCCAGTACGGGTAGCCGATCTCGTCCAGCGCCGCGCCTACCAGATGCCGTTCTTCTTCTGGCACCACCAAACCAGCCACCACCCGGCCATCCGCCGCGCCGTGGTTGCGGTAGTGGAACATCGAAATGGTCCAGCGGCCGCCCAGGCGGTTGAGGAAGTTGAACAACGCGCCCGGCCGTTCCGGGAATTCGAAGCGCAGCACCACTTCATCGTCGACGCGCTCGGCATGTCCGCCGACCATATGCCGAAT
>NZ_LJRO01000436.1 GCF_001401155.1 Pseudomonas tremae | reverse complement strand
GGGCAATGCCGTTGTTCTGTGTATCTCTGCTGACCTGCCGTTTGCACAGGCCCGCTTCTGCGGCTCCGAAGGTCTGGAAAACGTCAAGAACCTGTCTTCTTTTCGCGCTGCCGATTTCAGCGAGCATTACGGCGTTGCAATTGCAGACGGCCCGCTGAAAGGTCTGACCGCTCGTGCGGTGGTTGTTCTGGACGAAAACGACAAAGTGCTGCACAGCGAACTGGTAACAGAGATCGCTAACGAACCCGACTACGACGCTGCATTGGCTGTGCTTAAGTAACTTTCCGCAACACTTCGACGGCCTGAATCCGCTCAGGCCGTTTTTTTGTTTGTGCGTCATACGTTTATCG
>NZ_LJRO01000282.1 GCF_001401155.1 Pseudomonas tremae | reverse complement strand
GTGCGGCTCAAGGCGGCTGGTGAGAGGGAGTTAGGGCAGAACCTGCATCCGCACATGCTGCGTCACTCGTTCGCCAACCACCTGCTGGAGTCGTCACAGGACTTGCGCGCCGTGCAGGAGCTGCTGGGTCATGCGGACATCAAGACCACGCAGATATATACGCACCTGGACTTCCAGCATTTGGCTACTGTTTATGACAGCGCCCATCCCCGAGCCAAACGTAAAGGAGCTGCAGATGATTAAGCTGGTGACGTTTGATCTTGACGACACGCTCTGGGACACCGCCCCTGCCATTGCCGGTGCCGAAGTCACGCTACGTGACTGGCTGGGCGAAAACGCGCCCAGGCTGGGGGCGATTCCTGTCGAGCACCTGTGGGAAATTCGCTCGCGCCTTGTGGCTGAAGACCCATCCTTCAAG
>NZ_LJRO01000088.1:297-480 GCF_001401155.1 Pseudomonas tremae | reverse complement strand
CGGCAGGCCGTGACCCTTGGACGGCTCGTAGGAGTGAATAGCGTCTGACATGCTTGATTCCTGATGGGCTCTATAGGGTGCGGACATAGTGCTGCGCATTTGCAGAGGATGCCAGAGTAGCGTGTATTTCAGCCTGCGCCAGACATGAAGAAGCCCGACATCGGCCGGGCTTCTTCATGTCTG
>NZ_LJRO01000088.1:0-271 GCF_001401155.1 Pseudomonas tremae | reverse complement strand
CCGACACGGTCCGCGCCATCAGAGGCCAGACGGTTGGCACCGACGTGGTCTGCACCATCGGCAGCCTGACGATTTGGACCGACACGGTCTGCGCCGTCAGCAGCTACGCGAATTGAACCGACGTTAGTGTGTTTGGTGCCGCCTTCAGCAACGATGGTCGAGCGGGACATATCGCTTTGAACAGTTGTGACTGGAAGTGCAAAGGCGCTGGAAGCCAGAACAGAGAAAGCCAGGCCGAAGATCAATTTAGTGGTTTTCATGATGATGTCTC
>NZ_LJRO01000036.1 GCF_001401155.1 Pseudomonas tremae | reverse complement strand
GAAAAAAAATATAGCGAGCTAAACCTATGAAGTGAGTACACCTATCGGCGCAGGCGCTCCAGTAGTACAGTGCTGGCGTAACCGTCGGGTGGCAAATGCTGATCTTTCTGGTAAGCCCGGATGGCCGCCCGGGTCATCGCTCCTATCACACCGTCAGCAGCACCCAGGGAGTAGCCCTTAGCGGCCAGCAGTTTCTGCAAATCGGTTACCTGCGCAATGCTGCCCAAGGGAGGATTATCAGTCGGCCACGGGTGAGACACGCCGGTCCCGCCAACATAACTGTCGGCTAGTAGCCCGATCGTTAGCGCATAGGCAGTGGAGTTGTTATAGCGCAGGATGCTACGGAAATTACTTAGGACCATAAATGCTGGCCCGCGATAACCAGCGGGCAGTAGGACCGATGCTTGCTCCTGTGCGAGCTCGCCCGGAATCGCGTGCGTCGTTCCCATCACCCCGAGCCGTTGCCATTCGGCAACGGGCTTCTTGATCGAAATGTCGGCCTGAGCGTAATCGAAATTCTCGGGCAACTGCACCTCCTGTCCCCAAGGGACGCGCGAGTTCCAAGCGCTGCGTTGTAAATAAGAGGCAGTGGAGGCCAGCGCATCGGCCCGGGAACTCCAAACGTCGCGCCGATTGTCGTGGTTAAAATCAACTGCATAGTCGAGATAGGTCGTCGGGATGAATTGCGTCTGCCCCATCGCGCCAGCCCACGAGCCAATCAATTGCGCGCGGGCGATGTCTTTGTTTTGCAAGATATGAAGGGCGGCCATCAACTGTGTAGTCCCGTAATCCATCCGCCGGCCCTTGTAAGCAAGCGTGGCCAAGGAACGAATCACATCGCGACTACCAATATCCTTACCGTAGCCGCTTTCAATACACCAGATGGCCGCGATAATCTTCGCATTCACACCGTAATGACGCTCTACCTCGTTCAGAACTGGCTCTTTTTGCAGAAGCACCTGTCCTTGCTGGATATTGTTCGGAGTCAGACGTTCAGACAAATAATCCCAGATGGCCGTCGTGAACTCTGGCTGCGCCATGTCCAACTGGTGCACAGTCGGGTCAAGCGTGATGTTTTGGAAGGCAAGATCAAGTGTGGCTGTGTCGATACCCTTAGTATTTGCATTGTTGCGGAAAGTAGCCAGCCATTGCTGAAAATCCGCCTCTGACGTGCTCTCGTTTGACACGCCGGGAGTCATGTCTGCGGCGAAGCAAACTGGAGCGGCTGATGCACATGAGAGCATAATGACTACCAGCGATGTAGTTATAACTCTGGAACGCATAGCTTTTGCTCTCCTGTAAACATTCCAATACGGTACTCGTGCAGTGAAAGTGGCTTATGTGGTGCTTCTAACTTGGGCTCGGTATCAGAGCTATTCTGCTCAAGCCTTATCACTGAAGAGAGGTAGGTGTTCCTGATTTGCATATACATACCCTATGCGCTGAGCCATGTGTTCATATGACAGAACTATACGTGGTCATCACCAAGCGCTGAATTCCATTGAAAATTTCTATCGGCGATGTAGATACTGCATTGTCACGCTATGTCGACAGCAGGGAGCCCGCAGCATTCGGGGACAAACCGTACGGCCAGCACTTCCTGTAGGAAACAGGCCCTCTTACTGCTCTTATTTCGCTGCACCTCCACTGCTTGGTAGTCACTCCGTCATGTCTGTCTGCTGAGCCGGTGACGGAGCATCTGCTTTTTCTGGCTGCCGTCTCAATCTCGATGTGCAGGATTTTAGTTTCCTACACACGAACCTTTGCCGTCTTATCCTCCTTGCCGTTTGGTAAGTTCAAATCCCTGCGCATAAACAAGGTTGAACGTGTCTACCACATGCATTATTTCTTCGTCAGGCAGGCTGGCGGGAACTGTCAGTACCGGTTCGCCACCCGCACCTCGCACTGTAGCAGTATGTGGACTCGACTCCCGATCAATCCGAATATCATTGGGGGTTACGAGGTAAAGAAATTTAGTCATGTGCTTCTTCCATGATTGCTGATAGAGTTTGAAAATCGAACGGTGACGCTGCGGAAAAGATGATTTCTATACAAATTCCGTACCGAATATCCAGAAGCGTTTAAGCATAAGTCTGTTTGTTTCAGTTTTCGCGAACTGTTATCTCTGGCGTTTCCGAACGCACGTGCTGAGGGTGGGGCCCGTATTCCTGTTTGTAGCAAGATCTCGGCCAAGGCGTTCCTCTTGTGTAATAAAGTAGCGATGGTTGTGATGCTCCGGTGGCGCCATGTTTTCATGTCTGAACTGGGAAAGTCGTAACAAAGTGAGGAGGCACCGCAGTAAAATTTTGCGCTTCTTGGAGTATCCTGTAGGCATCCAGATTGCTGTTCCAATTATTAGCCCTTTTAATTGATCTTCTCCTTAAATAAAAGTGTTAGTGATCCGCTAAGGTTAAGTCATTGCATTCCATTGAGGATCACAAAGCGCTGTAACTGGATTACGGTCTTCTGTAAACCCACCATCTACAAATCGTCTCTTTTTCGCAATTTTTCCGTAACACAGGCCTTGGTTAGCGTAGCCAGCGATTTGGTTCCATCAGCAATAGGCCCAGAGGGTCTTTATTGATATGGATCAAAAAAACATGAAATTTGAGGCTCGAGGGTACCAATGACATTGCTTATCAGCGATAACGACCGAACGTAAAGTCGCACTGTTGCTGCATCGTGTTTTGCTGCGTGCTTTAATCGGAATGCTACATCCACCGCTGTTGAGGGCGATGACCCGTTCATGCATTTTGGTATTAGGTTTACGCTCAGCGTATCGACCGGCACCCTTTGCCAGGTCGGTGCCTTGGTACAGCTGCCATGATTTTGTTCGTCAGTTGGGCGAGGTCTATCGTCTGACTTGAACATCCTGGCAGCTGTGGTGGCTGTCCTTTGGTTGCTCGATACAGCGTTGGTTTATGCCAGAGGCAGAGCGCTGATCCAGTTTTCTAGGTAAAGAGGAAAATCGTATGCTCCTTCTGACTCGCCGCGAAGGTGAAAATATTATGATTGGCGATGGAATTCAGATCCAAGTCTTAAGCGTTTCAGAGGATACTGGGGATGTACGTATCCAGATTGAAGCCCCGGATGTCGTCGAGGCCCAGCGCAGAACCGTTGGGAACGAAGTGACCGATCACAAGCCTGGCCCTGTTATTACCCATAAGCGGCGGTGGCGTTCGTTGGTCACTCAGTAGGAAGTTTGGATGACCAACCAGATCAGGAGCACAAGATGGCATTGATGAGTGTCGAGCAACTGCTGAATCAAGCAGAGGACGAGTACATGAGCGTAGACCAGCTGGTCTTTTTCAAAGATCGGTTGGAGGTTAAAGCCGCAGAGCTTCGTGATCGCTTGCTCAGCTGTCAGGCCAGTTGCGAAATCGAGCGTCACCCGGACGAAGCCGACTTCGCTTCCGATGAGGAAAACAGAGCGGTGGCAGCAAGCATGATAGAAAGGGACAGACGGACGTTGAGCCATGTGCTTAAGGCCCTGGAAATTCTCGCTCTGGGCGACTACGGTTTTTGCCAGGAAACTGGCGAGGCCATAGGCATAAAACGCCTGCTACTGGTCCCCGAGTCGTTGTACTCGGTAGAATCGATGCGGGCGCTGGAGGCCAAGGGGATGCACCAGCGCAAAGTGGCCTAAGTTCTGTACGAAAAGTCGTCGAGCTAAGCTCAGGCAAGCAAAACAGGCGAACAAGCGGAATCTACGAGTTGTAAATAACATTCCTAGGGATGCTCCGAGCAA
>NZ_LJRO01000346.1 GCF_001401155.1 Pseudomonas tremae | reverse complement strand
CGACAAAATATCGCACAGCGCACATATATGCACTGTCAGGAGACCGGCATGCGTAGCGCAGACTGGCTAGAAAAGCGATGAGCGCTCACACACCATCATGCCACTGTTGATGCGTCGCAGTTCGGCTTGAATATGCAAGGTCCATATCGGTACATCATCGGCGCATTGATAACCATGCAGCGATAGGCTCTCGATAATGCTCGTCAATACCGCCTGCGCCGCTGGCAGGCCGTTGAACGGTCCTTGGGATTTGATCGCAGAGGGCTGTTCTTCAGCCATGCCGGCTGCGAAGAGCACCATCCATTGTCCACCATCGTGGGGAAGAGGCCGAATGACACATTCGATGCGGGTCATCAGCCCCATGCATTC
>NZ_LJRO01000380.1 GCF_001401155.1 Pseudomonas tremae | reverse complement strand
GGAGGCGCTGCAAAAATAGCCAACTGTCCCCACCCTTGGCACACTAAGTTCCTTCAACCAGCCTCCCTCTCCGTGAGCGTTACGCGCGTGCAGAAAACCTTCTCCGAACTCGAATATACCGGCAAGAAAAAGCAGACTCGCCGAGATCGCTTCCTGGCTGACCTTGAACAGTTGGTGCCCTGGGCCCAGCTGGAGGCGCAAGTGGCGCCGTTTTATAGCAACACCGCAGGCAAGCGCGGACGCCCTGCGATAGGGGTGTCGCGCATGTTGCGCATGTACGTCGTGCAGCAGTGTTTCGGTTTCTCCGATGAAGGTTGCGAAGATGCCGTCTACGACAGCCAGGCCATCCGCGGTTTTATGGGTATCGACCTGGGTCGCGAGTCGGCACCGGATGCCACCACCTTGCTGCGTTTTCGCCGCTTGCTGGAAACCCATCAGCTAACGCGGCTGCTGTTTGAAACGATTAACCAGCATCTGGCCAGCCGGGGGCTGCTGCTCAAGGAAGGCACTATCGTCGACGCTACCCTGATCGCCGCGCCGCCCTCGGTCAAGAACCGAGAAGGCAAGCGTGATCCTGAGATGCATCAGGCCAGGAAAGGCAATCAATGGCACTTCGGGATGAAGGCCCACATTGGTGTAGACGCCACGTCGGGGCTGGTGCACAGCGTAGTAGGGACGGCCGCTAACGTGGCGGATGTCACCCAGGTTGGCCAGTTGCTGCACGGTGACGAAACCTATGTTTCGGGTGACGCTGGATACACCGGTGCGGCCAAGCGACCGGAGCATGCTGAACGGGACGTTATCTGGTCGATTGCAGCACGGCCAAGCAGTTACAAGCAGCACGGCGAAGGCAGCGTGCTGTATCGGGTCAAGCGTAAAATTGAATATGCCAAGGCGCAACTGCGTGCCAAGGTCGAGCACCCCTTCCAGGTAATCAAGGTGCGCTTCAATCATCGCAAGGTTCGCTACCGTGGGCTGGAAAAGAATACAGCGCAGTTGTTCAGTTTGTTTGGGTTGGCCAATCTGATGCTGGCCAAGCGGTATTTGCAACAGGCGGCAGGATAAATCCGTCTGAAAGGCGGGACTGGCCCGCCAATCAGCAAAAGGAGGGCAGAAATCTGCCCGAGAAACGCAAAACAAGGCCGGCAGGTTGAAAAAAACCGGCTTGGAAATGAAGACGGTGCGAACGGGTTAATTTTTCAGCGTCTCCTTAGGGAAAAAGTATTCAAGAGAGTGTCCACTAAAATGGTGTCCACTATCTTGGTCAATTTGGAGGGCTGTCAGGAGAGGGTGTTGGCCGGACGGTTACGTTCAATCCGGCAGAGACGCCGAAGGATTTGCGCAAGCTGGTCGGCGGTAAAATCCGAGAGGAACTAATCGTTGCTAACTGGCCTGACTTATTCCGCTGCGCCGCTACCATGACCGCCGGAAAGATCAAGCCCAGTCAGTTGCTCCGCAAGCTCGCCTCCTACCCGCGCCAGAACGATCTGGCGGTTGCTCTGCGTGAAGTTGGCCGTGTGGAGCGAACACTCTTTATTATAGAGTGGATTCTAGACACGGAAATGCAGCGCGCGCCCAGATCGGCCTTAACAAGGGTGAGGCTCACCATGCTCTCAAGAATGCGTTGCGCATCGGTCGC
>NZ_LJRO01000267.1 GCF_001401155.1 Pseudomonas tremae | reverse complement strand
CCATCATGATGGCGCCCTCCTCAATCAAAATCACACAAGACTCAGACGCCGCTCGGCAAACCCGTACAGCGGACGCCACAGCAACCGGTTGAACGCGATGACGAAAATCGACATGACAACAATGCCCAACGCAACGCGTGGAAAGTCTCCCGCCTGAGTCGCGTTGGCGATGTAAGAACCCAGCCCTGCCGCTTCCAGATGCTGATCACCCCAGGACACCGCTTCAGCGACGATGCTGGCGTTCCATGACCCACCCGATGCGGTCAGCGCCCCGGTGACGTAG
>NZ_LJRO01000093.1 GCF_001401155.1 Pseudomonas tremae | reverse complement strand
ATCATCGCGGGCATGGGTGCCGGTCGGGCGCTGCAGGTGCAGGTCAGTAGCGAGAAGGTTTGCTTTTCGATGATTGTTGATCGTTCGGACCGGGCTTGAGCTGCTTCAGGTCTGAGCCAGATTGGCCAGGGCCCATTGTTCGGCACTGGTGACGCTCAGCCCTGATTTCGCGTTGTAGGTACGGGCGACGTCCCATGCCACGCCTCGGCCCATGGCAAAGACCGCCCGGTATTTGCGCAGATTGTCATCCGGCATTTCCGTCAGATCGGCCTGCAACTGCGCAACACTCCATACGTGCCGCTCGATGTCGCGCCCCGTGACACGCTCCACAAGATCGGCCAGCCCGGCGTACGTCAATGTGTCGCCAGCGGTGTACACCACCTGATTCACAATGCGCGGCTCGTGCATCACGATGGCAGCAGTCAGCCTGCCAATGTCCTCTGCGGTCGTGACTGTCACGGCCGTATCGAGGCTGCCCAGCGCATTGATCCGACCGCCTTGCAGATCGACGACACCGAACGCGGGTTCGAACAGGAAGCTTGTAAACATACCGGTCGAAACGATTACCCATTCGGTTTGCTGCTGGGCGCGCAGCTTTTCTCGCACATCGAGTTGCTCATCGAACAGATCCTGAGGGCTGCCCCGGCCGATAAGGTCGTAGTCAACGCCGAACTGCCAGGGCAGGTAGCGTTTTATGCCGGCCTTGAGCGCCGCATCGGTCAGTTTGCGCTGAGTGCCCCGGCCAGCGGCAAAAACCGCACAACTGATTAC
>NZ_LJRO01000045.1 GCF_001401155.1 Pseudomonas tremae | reverse complement strand
CTGAGCAAATGGCCCGACACACCGCACTGCGCGGACGCCGCCAACGCACTGGCCTTGAGGCTGGCCAATGATCGCAACTTGCGCTACGTCCTCAAACCGCAAGAATTCGGAAACACATTGAATGCCCTGAGCAAATGGCCTGACACGCCGGACTGCGCGGACGCTGCCAACGCGCTGGCCTCGCGGCTGGCCGACGAGCGCGGTTTGCGCAA
>NZ_LJRO01000274.1 GCF_001401155.1 Pseudomonas tremae | reverse complement strand
TACGATATAGCCGATTACCTGGCCCTGTTTAACGGTTCCGCCGGTGTGTATGCCTTTGGCAGAGCCTTGCATGTGACCGTACAGCGTGCGCTAGGTATCGCCGTGCTGGATGATGACCGTATTGCCGTAACCGCCGCGACGGCCAGCGAGCAGCACCTTGCCATCGCCGGTTGCCTTGATCGGCGTACCGCGTGGTGCCGCATAGTCGACGCCCTTGTGCGCACGGATCTTGTTGAGGATAGGGTGTTTGCGACCCATCGAGAACATGGAGCTGATGCGGGCAAAGTCTACCGGGGTGCGGATGAATACCTTGCGCATGCTGTTGCCG
>NZ_LJRO01000280.1 GCF_001401155.1 Pseudomonas tremae | reverse complement strand
GGATACAAAATTCTTGGCCGCCTTCCGCCGATCAACTGAATGCTCAGGCCTTCTGACCACAGCATGCGCTTGAGCCTGTGGGGTCGCTGAATGTCCGGCAGACCCGCAAGAGCCGAACAGTGCTTGCCGCATTTCTTCTTCGGTCATATTCATTCCGGCTTCCATAAATGACTTTCCTACTGTCCGTCAGGGTCAACCGCGACCCACGCTTTCGCGCCGTTGTAGTCATCACCGCCTTCTGCCATGTAGACCAGCCCGGCCATGTCTACGGCGTATGCGCCTGGTCGTTCGCTTTCTGGATCACGCAGTTCGTTTTTCCAGCCATACACTTCGCCTTCCCACACCAGCACAACACCAGCGGGGTGTTCCTGGTTGCTTGCCCGCCACTTTGTGGCGGTTGCGCGTAGCGCCTCGATCAGCTGTTCCATGGGCAATTTTTCCCTGCTATTCAAAGAGTGCTTGGACTCGGGCCAGCACATCGTCAATCACCACCTCGGGAACAGATTCAATACGCTTGGCGCCTCGGGCCTCAAGGTCAACAGTGCGGATCTGGTTACACAGAACAACACCCTGAGTCTCGGTACCTGAACAGCTCAACGGCACCGCAAAACCCGCATATCGGGCAAAGTCGCCGCCTTGTGTGATCGGTGCAATCACTGCGAGCCCCGAGGCGTTGTACGCCGCTGGCGTGAGAACCAGTGCCGGACGAAAATCGCCCTGCCGCTCACGGCCGGACGTTGGGTTCAGATTCAAGCGGACAATGTCGGCCCGAGCGTACTTCGCTCTCTTCACGCCTCACGCCCCACCGGCTGCATAGCGTTCCAGGCGGCAAGCTCTGCTGGTTCCTGTGCGTTCAGGTCGCACTGAGACATTAGGTCGGCCAGCTTGTAATGTGGTTTGGCTTTCGCAGGTTTCAGCGTCATTGATTCAGGCGTGAAATCGAGGCTCAGCACATACCCAACAGCCAAACTCATTTGCTTGAGCACGTCAGATGGCAAGCGAATCGCAGCGCTGTTGCCCCACTTTTGAATTTTTACTTCCATCATAAGCACCTCTTAATGTAGATCTACTGTAGATATACTCTCAAAAAAAGCAAGCAATATGTTTATACAATGTATCTACAATGCCAGCTCAAAGGCGCGTCGTAAAGTGCCTTGATCTACCGTGAGATACGGCTTCGTGTGACTGAGACAAGCATGGCCGAGGAGCATCTGGACCATCTCCACATCGCCGGTCGCGGCGAGTACCTTCGCTGCTAACGTGCGGCGACCGCTGTGTGACGATCCGCCCTTGATTCCCGCTTGACGATAAAGGCGACTGAAAGTCTGTTGCAGGGTGTCACAGCACCGGTATACCTCCGGACCGCTGTCGAGCATGCGATGTTTGAATGCAAGCTCGAACGCTTCACCCTTATGGCTGAGAATGGGTTTTGAGCTTGGGCGTAGGCCGAGAAAATCGTCAGATCCAGACACCACCCAGCCACGCTGCAATCGCACATCCAACCAACGCTTTAGGGCATCGATGTACCTGGTATGCGTGAGGTAGACGTTCCTGGCACGCGACCCTTTTGTGATCGTAGAAGATAGGTGCACTTCAGAGCGCACGGCTCCAGATGGGTATAGCACGCTGGATGTTTCAAGCTGGGCCAGCTCTGTGACGCGCAGGCCGGTTGTGTGAGTGAGCCAAAGCAGCAGCACGTCCCGCTCTGGCATGCGGCCTGTCACCGAAGCCACTCTTATAAGGTGTTTGAATTGTCCAGGTCGAAGGGATGTTGCACGACGGATCTTGGCTGTCATGGGACTCTCTATCAGGATTGGCGGAAATTCGCTGTCGTTCCAAAGAGAGTCAGCAGTGGGCCTCCGAGAAAGCCTACCACCAGTGTTTATGCGGTGTTATAGGAAAATGCTACCGCGCCTACGGCTTGGTGGCTGGTGACAGCCAGCGCGACACGTCACCCTGCCCATCACCTGCATACCAAGGGCTGTAGAGGCAGACTCGATGGTAACCGCACTGGCCACACTGCTCAGGATTAGGAAATGGGGTTTGGGGAGCAACGGAACAAAATACCAACGTAAGACCTGCCTCGGGCGTTCGGTATAGCTCAAAAGGGTAGCTCACCCCGGAATGGCTCTTGAGGATGGCGTTTAGACCAAGTGAGCCATGGCTGATAAGCTCGGCCCGTTTAGGTATACATCGAGAGGTGCGCGTGGGGATGCCAGTTGAGCCGCCAAGCCTAGGTGTGCAGCGCACCGAAAATCACAACGCGCAAACCGTGCCGTTTGGCGGCGTAGCCCAGGTTATCGTCCGCCAGACGAAACAGCGCTTCGAGCAGCCAGCGGTTCATGCGTAGATCATGCAGTGGAACCGTTAACGGCCCAGCGACTACACAGCTTTTTGTAGATCCAGTTCAACTGGAGTGTAGCCTGACGTTTCCGCTGTTTCTGGCGCTGTTTGATCGAAACTTCTCTGTATTGCTTTCACGCAAACATTCGCTCCGGACAAGCCTGACTCAGGATACAGCTGCTCAAACTTCCGTAGACCGAGATAGAATTTCCATGCACATCAACCAATCCGCCCAACAACCGCCTGGCGTTGCAATGGAGAGTTTTCGGACAGCTTCCGACGCGTCCCTTGCTTCGAGTTCTGTGCGGTCTGTCAGCACTACCTCGTGCCGCGATCTACAAGCTATTACCGATTATCTGAAACATCACGTGTTCGCTGCGCACAGGTTTTCGGTAATAGGCTCACCGGATGAGCGTGATGCCGCTCTTGCACACAACGAGCAGATCGATGCGTTGGTAGAGACACGCGCCAACCGCCTTTACTCCGAAGGGGAGACCCCCGCAACCATCGCCGAAACATTCGCCAAGGCGGAAAAGTTCGACCGTTTGGCGACGACCGCATCAAGTGCTTTTGAGAACACGCCATTTGCCGCTGCCTCGGTGCTTCAGTACATGCAGCCTGCGATCAACAAGGGCGATTGGCTAGCAACGCCGCTCAAGCCGCTGACCCCGCTCATTTCCGGAGCGCTGTCGGGAGCCATGGACCAGGTGGGCACCAAAATGATGGATCGTGCGAGGGGTGATCTGCATTACCTGAGCACTTCGCCGGACAAGTTGCATGATGCGATGGCCGCATCGGTGAAACGCCACTCGCCTGCGCTTGGTCGACAGGTTGTGGACATGGGGATTGCAGTGCAGACGTTCTCGGCGCTAAATGTGGTGCGTACCGTATTGGCTCCAGCACTAGCGTCCAGACCGTCGGTGCAGGGTGCTGTTGATTTTGGCGTATCTACGGCGGGTGGCTTGGTTGCGAATGCAGGCTTTGGCGACCGCATGCTCAGTGTGCAATCGCGCGATCAACTGCGTGGGGGGGCATTCGTACTTGGCATGAAAGATAAAGAGCCCAAGGCCGCGTTGAGTGAAGAAACTGATTGGCTTGATGCTTACAAAGCGATCAAGTCGGCCAGCTACTCAGGTGCGGCGCTCAATGCGGGCAAGCGGATGGCCGGCCTGCCACTGGACGTCGCGACCGACGGGCTCAAGGCGGTGAGAAGTCTGGTGTCGGCCACCAGCCTGACAAAAAATGGCCTGGCCCTAGCCGGTGGTTACGCCGGGGTAAGTAAGTTGCAGAAAATGGCGACGAAAAATATCACTGATTCGGCGACCAAGGCTGCGGTTAGTCAGCTGAGCAACCTGGTGGGTTCGGTAGGCGTTTTCGCAGGCTGGACCACCGCTGGACTGGCGACTGACCCTGCGGTTAAGAAAGCCGAGTCGTTTATACAGGATAAGGTGAAATCGACCGCATCTAGTACCACAAGCTATGTTGCCGACCAGACCGTCAAACTGGCGAAAACAGTCAAGGACATGAGCGGGGAGGCGATCTCCAGCACCGGTGCCAGCTTACGCAGTACTGTCAATAACCTGCGTCATCGCTCCGCTCCGGAAGCTGATATCGAAGAAGGTGGGATTTCGGCGTTTTCTCGAAGTGAAACACCGTTTCAGCTCAGGCGTTTGTAAGCGGCCTGTGGGTTGCAACTGGGGTTTGCGGAGCAATGTAACTGAAAACCATCGTAAGGGGCATGATCAGAGTTCGCTTTTCCCGTCAGGTGGTGTGGATTAGCGAACTTTGATTTGCTGAGCGAGTTCATCGCACCGCTTTGCGGGGGGATTGCTTCCGTAGTGCTTGCTGAAGCGATTTCCTATAAGTCTGAGTTGGGCAGTCCGGCACCCCTGAGAACTGCTCGAAGCACTTCACGCTCTTCGCGATATGTCCATGCGCTTGGATGATGAACTGCAAGGTGCCGCGATTCCTCCTCCCAAGAGGTGTACCAGCTGTCTCTAGCAGCGATGTAGACCGGCGGACGTCCTTCAAATTGGTCGCTGGTAATGTCGATGACGACACCCTTTAACTCGACCCATGCATGGGAGCCACCGTCCTTTTCTCCACATACATACTCAACCTGCAGGCCTAGCTGCGCGTTCAGATAGTCACCGAGCAGTTCCGACACCACACCACAGCAGCCCCTGGGAAAACTCTTCAAATGACACGGGAGTTGATCCAAACTCTTCTGCTTTTCAAGCTCTTCACGGAAGGCATGCGCAACATGGATGTGGTCCATTGTGATTTCCTATTGCGTATCAGGGTCAACCGCGACCCACGCTTTTGCACCATTGTAGTCATCGCCGCCTTCGGCTCTGAAGATCAGCCCAGCCTTGTCCAAGGCATATGCACTTGGGCGGTCGCTGTCTGGGTCGCGCAGTTCATTCTTCCAGCCGTACACCTCGCCGTCCCACACCAGCACGACGCCTTCACGGTGTTCCTGGTTGCCTGCTCGCCACTTCGCGGCGGTCGAGCGTAACGCCTCGATCAGTTGTGCAATGGTCACGATTGCCTTCAAATTTTTATTACTGATCTGAGTCTGGCAGGCGCTCGTCGCACCACAAATCCAGACCACCGGCACGGTGCACAGTCGATCCCTGTTCGATCCGAAGCCAGTTTTCGCGTAACACGCGATAGAGCTCTGCGTCTCGGCGCAGCGCGTTCAGTTCGTTGTCTGCAGCCTCAATCAGATCAACTGTGATAGAGCTGGCTTTGCCTTTTACTTCTCCCCAATGGTTTGGTTCGTGATCCGCAGGCCGAAGATCCACAATGTCTCCGCCAAATCGCGGAGGTCCGTAGAAGATCACAAGGGCATCCCGCATCGCGATTGCAGGGTTGCCATAGCAGCAATCGGAATGCTGCTCGACCAAACCGTTGGCATGCACGAGACGCCATTCATAACTAGCGTTCTCAGGATCGCCAAAAACTTCAGCTGTCACGCCCGAACTCAGGTCAAGCTTGCAGGCTTCCTGGGTGCGAACATCTGTGGTGAACTTCAGATTCAATTCATTGCGAGCCTTCACATTTGCCTCCAATTTGCTGCTCGATCCTGGGAGCGGAAAGCCTCCCTATCTACATACTCGGCCCCAACTTTTAGGCCAGAGGTTGAGAGTGCATTTGAACGCTTTCCTAATTTTGATTAAACATGTCGAGCTGAGTGTTCCCCGGATCTGCTTTCGGCCTATTCAGCGGGTGGCCCAACTGATGGCGAATCTTGACCAACCAAACCTTGTAGGGATAGTTTCTCGCGCACCCCTTGGGTAAGCTTCAGCCAACTCCTTGCGCAGCGCTGTCATGTCATGACGGCCTAGGCAAACCGATAAGTAATCTGAGGTGCCCCTCAGGATTGTCTTCAGTCCTTGGAGAACAAGGGGCTGCCTCCACGAGACATGACTTGAGGTACAGTTCCGACGCGAGAGCGGAGGTCATCGCTGCTGGCTACTATAGAGCTACATCACCATCAGAGGCGCTCTGTTCAAGCAGCCGCGAAGCCCTCAAAAGTACGTGCTTCCTCAATTACCCAAGAGCTCGGCAGAGACTCGTAATCCATTTTTCCATACCTTCTATATAAAAAATCAGCGTCTTGGCCAAGGTTTATCAGGCTCTAAATGTCGTTTACCGTGATCGGTGTCTGGCCTAGGGTGATCTTGAGGCCTTGGCCTGGGTGGGTCCTGAGGAGTTTGTCTTGGGGGTTGTCTGTCTTTACTCATTGAAGGCCGCTCCAGGGATATAAAACTGATGATTTGGCAGCTCGGATAATACTTGCTGTTCGCAGATTTTTTTATGCCGGCCACCTCTATTCTTTCAGGGGACTTATCTACAAAATTTCGCAGCCTTTCTTTGATGTGTTGCCGCAAGATCGAGTTCACGAAAACCCAGGTGCGAGCGAAGGTTGAATATCCATTTCGTGCGATCAAGCGCCAGTTTGGTTATACGAAAGTGCGGTTTCGCGGGCTCGTTAAAAATACCACGCAACAGGCCAAACTGTTTGCCTTGTCGAACCTTTGGATGGTACGAAAACGGCTGTTGGCGATAGGAGAGGTGCGCCTGTAATACGGAAAAACACCTTGGAAAGGTGCTGTTTGAAGAAAAGTCGATGAGTTAAAAGCTAAAAAAGTCTGATTATCTGATCGGGCGTGCGTTTTATGAATCTCAGGCCACGAGGGCATCAATGATCGATGCCTACTTCAGAGCTTCCCTAACACCTAAAATGCCAATTTGGTCTTGATCAGTGAGTCAGTCAATTGGGAAAGGATCGCCACCGCGAAGCAGCAAATGATCACCGAGGCTGTGCGATTAATATTCAGCGTTGTCAGCCAAGCATGCCCGCTGCGTTTGATGTATGCGCCAAGCAGCACCCAGGCGCAGCCAATCGGGATTACCACCATACTGAGTTGCGCGACAAAATACAGGTACAACTTGATATCGGTAAAGGTCTGCTCGGGAGCGATGAACGAAACCACCAGTAGACCCTTGGGGTTGATCAGGGTCAGCCGAAAAAAGTACATTCTGGAGATATGCACGTTGGGTGAGGAATGGTAAGGGTTATCGGGGTTGCGCCATAGCCGGTGTGAGGTTTTGAACAGATAAGCCATCGACGCCAGTTGTACCACCTGCAGGCACCAGGGAGCGCTGTCACCGATATGGCTGAGCAGATACCCCCAAAAGGAAATCTGCAGCAGGTAGGCCGAGTACTCCAGCAGGCTCAAAGACCAGGCGTGTCGGAATCCGCTCAGTGCTCCAGACCGCAGCAGCAATGTATTCGTGGGCCCTGGCATCAAGAGCAGCAACCCAAGTACAGACATGATGTTGAACATGATAGCTCTCCTGGGCGGTCAATCCACTAGGTAGATTTCGACACGCTCTTTGTGCGCGCCGATGTTATTGCGCTTGAGCCGAATACGCCCGACCTCGCCCGTGGTACGCAGATGTGTACCGCCACAGGGCACCTCTGAAAACCCCTTGATGTACCAGCAACGGCGCAAGCACTTGGTGTCCGTAAAGCGGCTTTCAATCGGTAGGCCGGCGGCTACGAGGTGCTCTACGCCCTGCAGGATTTCCGGAAAGTACTGGCTGACATTACCCTCCAGCGAGAAGTCGATCCGCGCTTTGTGTTGGCCGATATGGGCACCGATCTTTTCCAGGTCTGGGAATTTTTTATAGAAAAACTCCAGCACAATTTCAGCGGCGAAGTGCAAACGCATAAGCGCATACCGACGAGGCCAATCGATCTCCACGCTAACCAGATCGCTCACGGCAAAGTCTGGATCTTCGGCAAGGCGATAGATGATGCGCTCGTCAACAACCGTGGCCTGGGTGACTTCGATACGGTTGATGCAACCCTTATCCGATTCCTGGCCGCCGGATTCGGCGAAGAAAATCGTCGGGCTGATCACCACGTCGCGCCCGTCAATACTTAGCACGCGGGCGTCTAGGGACGAGAGATAAGGGGTGTTCCAAAATGCACGTTCCATAACGCTCAACTGCCTTGTTCATCTAGAGCGGTTAACAGAGGCAAATACAAAAGCCGAAAATTGATGTTGAAGAAAAAATGTCCGCCGGGTACGTACTCGCTATGGAAGCTTGTGCTGGTGTAGCGCTGCCATTCGTCTAGGCGATGGAGCTCAAGCAACGGGTCGTCCTGGCCGTTGAGAACGTAAAGGGGCACTGGCAGCGGTCGGATAAAGCGATAAGTGAGTTGTGCATTGAGCGCTAGATCGGCTTTGAGCTTGCCCAGCGCATGTCTGGCAAAACTGCACGAGGCATCCGTCGGCAGTGGTAAGAGGCTCTCTGAGCATACGTGCTGCCACAGTTGGTTGTCGTCCATCGCACCCAGTAGCGGTGAGTAGCCGGTGTGGGGCGGCATGCGCCCGGACAGGACCAAATGCGTCGGCAGCGGCCGGTCGCGTTCGGCTAGCGCGTGGGCTACATCAAGCGCCAACCCGGCACCGAAGCTGTGACCGTAAAACGCGTACGGTATGCCTACGCTTTGCAGTGCATCGACGATCGCCTCGATAACATTCGCGACCCGCGTGACCGGCGCTTCCATACTTCGGTCCTCGCGTCCAGGTAGTTTCACTGCCCATGTCGCAACGCCGACATCGGCTAGTCGGCTCAAATCATTGAACGCTGAGGCGCCACCCCCTCCGTAGGGGAAACACAGCAGCAGGCGACATGCGTTCATAGGGGCGCCTGGCAGTGGTGCAAGCCAGGGTCGTTGCACCACAAAAGGATCGGCCATGGCTGCTCCTTAACCGGTGATCTCGAACAGGCCCACCGCGGGGTGGAACATGTGCGAGGTTGTCAGCGAGCGATGTTCCTCGGTGGCCGGGTACGGAATGGTCATGGGGTTGGTTACCGAGACGCCTCCCATACTGGCCAGAGAAATCTGAGTAGTCTGGATATCGCGGACCCTAAAGGCCGCGTGGTAGATACACGCCTCCACATTCACCAGCAGCCGGCTGACCACGCTGTCAGGTCGAAAGGGTTCGACCACTTCCACGATTTCGCCTGCTGGCGAGCGGAGCTTGGTTATCAACACGCCAAACTTTTCGATTGGCTGTTTATGGAACAGCACCTCGAACCCCAGGGCCGTGAAGAACTCCGAGGTTTTCTCCGTAGACCGCGTGGCATACGCGATGTGATCGATTGCCAGGTAGGAGGGCTGTTCCATGATCAATCCTCAATAAATGACTAGGGGCTTCAGGTCCATGCCGCTTAGGCTCTTGCGGGCCACTCTGTTCTTGGGGTCGGTGGTGGTACCGGACACCTGCACCACGCCGAACCGATCAAGTCGATACTCGCCCCCGAATTCCTTAACGTAATCTGTATCTGGATAAACCTTGACCCGTCCGGGTACGTAGCGGGCCACATAGCCCAGGCGGGTCTTGTCGGGTGTCGAATTGGGTAGCGAGGAGTGCATAAGCATCGAGCGGAAGATTACAAATTGGCCCGCTTTCATCACGATCGGTACTGCCGATGCTTCATCCGGCTTCCATGACTTGTCCTTTTGCAGAGTGGTGTAGTCGTAGCCGTTGAATCCACGTGGGTACTGCCCCTTGACCACATTATTGTTGGTGACCGGGTCGAAGGTCATGCCTCTGGTTTCGTCGTAGTTCATTTGCTTGTGGCTGCCGGGGATGAACTGCATGCAGCCGTTTTCTTGGGTGGCATCAGTGAAACCCGTCCACACATTAATAGCGCCGCCGAACGGCTCGCCCTCGGGCCACACCAGTTGCGGCTCGCCGGAGGCGTGAGCGAAAGTGTCTGCCTGGTGCCAGTCAGTGCCTTCGTTGCCAGGGTATTTGGGGATGAACTCGCTGCGCCAGCAGATTACATCCGGGCCGAGGATGCTTCGCACTCGATGCACGATTTCCTTGCGAAACACATGACTGGTCAGCAAGTCCACATCCAGGTGCCGGTCGTAGTTGGTGATCGCGACATCCAGTGGCGCGTCGTAGGGAGCATGGGTGCGGTTGAACAGTTGTGCTCGGATGGTCTTATGCATCTGTTTCATCTCTTCAGGCTCATAGAGCGTGAAGGGACCGATGAACCCATCTCGATCAAACTGCTGAAGTTCCTGTTTCGTCAACGAAAAGTCAGTCATTTCCATGTTGGCTCCTGAGAGAAGTTACTGGGTCTTCATGTGTTGCGTAGTACTGCACCCACTCTTGAAAGGTGCTCAGCCTGGCGACTTCGTCGAAAGGGGTCGTTCTGCCAAGTATTTCGTTGATGCGGCTATGGGCCATGACCACGCTCAGAGATGAGGCGCCATAGCCGTAAATTGAGTGTTCCAACTGCAGGTTGCGGGTGCCGAGGATGCCGGACCAGATATCTAGCACTGCCGAACCGGCCTGAGGGGGCGCCGCCGCTGCTTTCTCCGGTGGCTGTAAGGAACGCTTGTCGACCTTGCCATTGGCCGTCAGCGGAAGTTCCGCTAGGTAGTGGATCCGCCTCGGTACCATGTAATGAGGAAGCCGGTCGCCCAATAGGCTCATGAGCTTGCTTTCTTCGATAGTTGGCGAGCCATGCCGGAGCACGATGAAAGCGTGTAGGCTTTTTTCCAAATCGTTCATGACGTGCGCCTGCACCACAGCCTGGGCGACGCCAGGCAGTTGGGTCAGCGCATGTTCGACCTCGGCGATCTCCACCCGGAAGCCTTTGATTTTTACCTGTTCGTCGATGCGGCCTTGGTAGAAAAGCATGCCGTGCTCATCTTCGATGACATAGTCACCGGTCCGGTAATAGGTGCCTTCCGGCAGTTGTAGAAAGCGGGTTTGGGTCAAAGCGTCGTCGAGGTAACCTAGGGCTAGATTCGCACCCGTGAGCAGCAACTCGCCGGGCGTGCCGACCTCCACCTCTTGCAGTTTGGCATCGACGATTTTGCCGTACACCTGGTGTAGGAACTGCCCGATGGGCATTACGTCTCGCTCGGCGTCCTCAGGTTTGTTCAGACTGTACCAAGTGGAGAACACAGTATTCTCGGTCGGGCCGTAGCCATTCACCAAGGTAATGCGAGGATTGGCCAACAGCAGCGCGCGGGCATGCACCGGTTTAAGTACTTCACCGCCGACATAGAGCACGCGCACAGCGTCTAGCATTGAAAGGCGGTGTTGCGCCACCAGGTGGAACAGTGAGGTGGTCAGTAACAGCACATCGCAGCTGGCCGCGCGTACGCAGTGATCCAGTGCATCTATATTGAACGCGCCAGGTTGCAGGGTGACGCAGGCGCCGGTCAGCAGCGGTACCCAAACTTCAAACAAGGCAGCATCGAAGCCGATGGACGAGTGATGTACGTAGCTGCGGGGCTTGCCTTGGACCTGTTGCTGTACGTTGTCTACTAGATTCAGCAACCCGTCATGGCTGATGCGTACACCTTTGGGGAGGCCGGTAGTGCCAGAGGTAAACATCACGGTTATCACCGAGGCATCATCCAGACGCCTTCGGATAGGCGGACGTAGGGCAGGGCCGTCGTAGCACAGAGTGCCGCAGTCGTCCAGGCGAAAGCATGTCAGCGTTGGGTCAGGGCGCAAGTCCGTTGGCTGACCGAGCAATAGCAAATGATTGCAGCCCAATTGTTCCAGCACGGCGATCAGGCGTTTGCTTGGCGTGCCTGGCTCGATGGAGACGTAGGTAATTCCCAGTTTGCAGCAGGCCAGCATCGTTATCAGATACTCAAGGCAACGGTTGGCCATCAGCGGCATGTAAGGATGGTCTGCCAGGCCTTGACGTATCAGTGCTTCGCTACGTTCCAACACCTGCGTCTGGAGCTGTTGATAAGTGACTAGTTTTCCTTCGTCCACCACCGCAATTGCGTTTGGCGCTTGCGTGCAGACCGACTCAAATCGGCGGTAGGCTTTGGGGGGATGTGAATGGTAGGAGGTCATTGAATGGCCCTCTGCTTGTGACGGGTCAGAAAATGGGTCATCGTCAGGTACAAACGTTCGTGGCCATCGACAAAATCGTGATGCTGGCCATCAGGATCTTCCACCAGTTCACTGTGAGGCAGCAGCTGGGCAATGTACCGGGAAGATGCGGTGTCGGTATAACGGTCCTGGCTGCCGCACCACACCAGCGTGGGGGTCTTTACGGTCTGCGCAATTCTGACCGATTCCAAGCTCGCCAAGCTGTTGAGGAACGTAAGGTACTGGCGGAACGCAGACAGTTCTCGCAGAGGGCGAACCTGCTGGTAGCGGTAGTCACTCGGGGTATAGGCGCTTTTGGTGTGCAACAGACTCACGGCTTCGTAGACTTGGGCGCAATTGCCTTGGGGAATGGACTGCATCATGCGCTCCACGTCGCGCTCGTATTGGCTCTTGATCACCCCGTCGTCTTTGAGAAAGTACGCGCCATTAAGCAGTAGCAAGGTGCGACAAGCACCTTGGTTGGCTGCCAAGAGTGCCAAAGGCGCTGAGGAGCAATAGCCCACCAGTGCATCTACACGCACGGGTTCTGGCAGCGCTGCATTGAACTGGCGGATGAAGTCCGCAACGCCTTCTTCGGGATTGACCCCGGCTTCGTTGGCGTACGCCAGCCAGGTGTCGCTTTCCAGGATGATCAAATTGAAATGGCTGATCAAAAATAGTGCAGCGTTCTTCATGTAGCAGCACTGGGTGCCCACGGGCGACAACAATAGGAGGGTTTCCCGGGCAGTGTCGAACGGCAAGCTCTGGACACAGATCACCTTGCCCGCTCGCTCTAGGTCCAGGTTTAGTGTGAACAGGCTGTGCATGGCAACCCTCTCAGGCTTTATCCGCCGCAGCGGCGACTTGCAACTGCGCAAGCACCGTTTGCTTGCAGGGCGTCAAGAAGAACTGCTCCATATTGATATTGGCGCCAAACGCCTCGTTGACCTGACCAATCAATTGGATAGCGGTAAGAGAATTGGCACCCAGGTCGAAGATATCTTCGTCATTTTCCACCGGACGCTGAAAAATTGCCTCGAAGATCTGATCGAGTTTTGCTGAGCTCATGGTTTACATGCCTCGTCGTCAATAAGGGAGCCGGTTCCCCGGCACATTGGTAAGCTTCACGCCGAAAGCCATCTGCTCGCTCAGGGAGATGGCCCACGCTGAACCACGGACCGACTTTAAAGGCGTACCGCGCGAGCGCCCATCGTCCATTTTGACCAAAAGCGCCCCGGGGATACGCTTTACTGGAGGTATACGTAGTCCATGCCGAGCTCTTCGATCTTGCTCATCGATTATCACGCCTTGTTCCGTTCCAGCGTGGCCCTAATGTTGGAAATGAGGCTGCCACGGACGACGGTCAGCGAAGCCAGCAGGATCGAGGAGGCGCTTGCCCAAGCGTGCCGGCCCCCGATCTCATCTTGCTCGATTTGCAAATGAAAGGTACTCACGGTCTGGAAGGCATAGCCTTGCAAGATCGCTAGTCCTCGGCGAGAGTGGTGATCGTGTCCGCCTTCGAACGGGATCAGTGTGCGAGGCGATCCAGCGCGGTACGGTGGAGTTTCACTCTAAGACAGAATGTCCAGAGCACCTGCTACAGCGGATCTAGGCGCTGCTCTCCTGTGGCTCCTCGCCCCTCATCACCACTCCGTTGTCGCTCACTCTACGATGCCGCTCCGCGCCAGGCTTTGGTTGAGGTGCGCTAAAACGGCGCCGGCACACAAGACTCTCGCTCAGTCTTGGATGTATTGGGCACAATGACCGTCTCACCATCAGCTCTCACCGGCCTGACCAGGGGGAGATGCACCCGAAAAGTGCTGCCGTGCCCCTCTCGGGAAGCCAGGGTCAACGGATGGCCTAATAGGCGAGCCAGCCTGGCAACGATGGCAAGCCCCAGGCCTAGCCCTTCGTGGTTGTTCCGGGTCGGATGATCGAGTTGGTGAAAGTCGCGAAAGATTTCCTGCTGGTGCTGGAGAGCGATACCGACGCCGGTGTCGACGACCTCGATCTGAAGGTAGCCATGGCGCCGCTGGCAAGCGATCAGGACGCCGCCTCTCAGGGTGTAGCGGATCGCATTGCCGATGAGATTTCGCAGTATCAGCTCCAGCAAGGTTGGATCGGATAGAGACAATAGCTCCGTATCCAGCGTGCGGTAGCTGAGGCCCTTGCCGTTGGCGAGGGGCGCAAGCTCCATTTCCAGTTTATCCAGCAGTGGCTGCAGGGCAAAGACTTGCAATGTCGGCTGCAAGGCTCCTAGTTCGATGCGTGATAGGTCCAGTAAGGTATTCAGCATGTCGGTAGTAGTCTTGACGGCCGTTCGGGCCCTGACCAGCAATTGCCGCTGTTGGGGATCTAGCGGACTGCCGGCCAGGGCTGCCAGAAAAAAGCCCTGAGCCTGCAGGGGCTGGCGCAGATCATGGCTGGCTCCAGCCAGCAACTGACAGCGCGCCGTATTCGACTGCCGCGCCCGTTGCAAAGCGATGCGGAGCTGCTGCAGGTCACGGCGTGCCCGCTTGGCGGTTTCATCCAGAAGCAATTGCCTTTTCAATTGCTTCACCAGGTGCTGACAACCCGAGCGCGCCAATCGGCAGAGACCCAAGCCGTAAAGCAGCACGGTGATCCCCAGAATCCTGTGCAGGTCATCACCAATGCGCAGAAACCACATAGCGATCAGTGCCACCGGCAGCAGGATGCGTCCCAGATAAAGACTGGGCACGGCACAGTTCAGCGACACCATGGCATGGCCGAGCGTGGCGAACAGCACCAACAGCAAGCCGATGAAGGGCGTAGGAAAGGCCTGTTGGAGGGCAATTTCGCACAGTATTACCCAGACGACGCTTTCCAAGATACCGGCCAGCATTAGGACCCGAGCCACTGGCTTAACCCGGCCAGCGTCCAGGCGGAGTAGCAATACCTGACGCGCATAGATGACTTGGCCCACCCTAAGACTCACGACGGCGACATACCAAAGCAACAATTGCGTTTGGATGGCGTCAGGGTCCCAGTCGCCGCTCAGTTGCGCTAGGGCTGACCAAGACACGCGGGCCTGAAAGCCGTCGATCAGGCTGAAGGTCAGGATCAGGCTGGTAGCGAGCAGGGTAGTCTTGACCAGCGACTGGGTGAGTTCGACCAGAATGAGTCGCAGGGCCTCCTGGTATGAGCGAGCGTCGTGCCTCACAGGACGAGTCCTAGGCGGCGCGCGGTATCGGCTGCCTCCGTACGGCAGGACGCCTGGAGGATGGTCAGTATCGCCTGGACATGGCTGCGGACCGTGTGCTCCGAGCGCCAGAGCTGCGAGGCGATCTCCTTGTTCGTCAATCCCTGGCACAGCAACCCGAGCACTTGGCGCTGGCGTGAAGTGAGCGTCAACGGGGTGGAGGCGATAGTCCTCGGTTCGGGAGGCTCTCCAGAGAGCAGCGCCTGGATCCGCTGCAGTAGATGCTCTGGACACTCTGTCTTAGAGTGAAACTCCACCGCACCGCGCTGGATCGCCTCGCACACGATCGCATCCCGATCGAAGGCGGACACGATCACCACCCTCGCCAAGGGCCAGCGCTCTTGCAACAAGGCGATGCCTTCCAGGCCGTTGGCACTTTCCAGCTGCAAATCGAGGAGGATGAGATCGGGTGCCGGCAACGCCTGGGCAAGCGCCTGCTCGATCCTACTTGCTTCGCTGACTGTCGTACCAACCGGCAGCCTTATTTCCAACATCAGGGCCACGCTTGAACGGAACAAGACGTGATCATCAATGAGCAAGATCGAAGAGCTCGGCATAGACTACTTATATCTCCTGTAAAGAGTATCCCTAGGTGTAATGACCTGTAATCGAAATGGCCTAGACCTGCAGTTATCGCGTTTTTCGAACCGCATTAATTGAGTCTATCCGGCCCCGCGAACCAGCACTGACTGCAAAAGACCCTGCATTCATGCACTGCCACCAGCAATCGAGCGCGTCCGACCGAGATTAAATGCGACTGAAAAATTGATGATTTTGGAGTCCATCAGACGGTGGTTTTTATCGAGTCGACCAGGCTGCACGAGGGTTTGGGTGATAGATGTTGTGGTGGCAACTAGAGGGGAATTGTCGGGCGCTGAGGCGAAGCGGTTTTGCGCTTCCTTCGTAGGGGCCGTGTAATTGAAGCTGGAATTTACTGAGCTGGTTGAAATGCGATTCATTGAAAAACCTCTTTGTCAAAAAAATCACGGTGCAGGAGCAGGCCTGCAGTCCTCATTTTTACGCTTGTGGAGAGGACGGAGGTTTTAGTGGAGCCGCACCAGCTTGCAGTTCCTAGCCTACTGGGAAATATTTGCTCTCTGGCAAGCTGTTGAAATTCGCCAGCATGTAACGTGGTTCGGTTAGCAATGGAACAGAAAATGCATTTAAGGAGTCCGCAGAGTCCGGGAAAAATCAACCGATTGGTTATTACGAGTCTTTGTAGGGCTTCAGTTACCTGTCATCGCGTGTGTGCCACAGGCACAGCAGGTACTTAGTCGAATCTACTATCTAGTAGCGCATCTCGTGACAGCTGATATGGATTCGGCTTAAATCCCCTCGGTTCAAATTTTTCAAGTCGCTCACCAATGCGTGTATTGGCCAACAGCGCAGTCATGGCAATAGATTAGTTGCTGCACGATGTTTGGGCAGCAGGCTGATTCGCCGCTGCCAAAAACTCGTACAATCGGATAATGTCGGAAAGCACCTTGCTTGTACACTTCAACTCCATTAGGTTTTGTACGAAAAGTCGGTAGGGGTAGAGTTGCCGCCATGATTGGCTGGAGGCCCGCATGGCAACGCTTTACGAACTCTCCGACGCAT
>NZ_LJRO01000048.1 GCF_001401155.1 Pseudomonas tremae | reverse complement strand
GACCGGGCGACGCTTCGCTTGTCCGCGATCTGCAGGGAACCGGCAGCAAAACCAGCCACATCGGAGTATCAGGCGCATCCGAGGCAGCCTGTTTTGGGGCCGTTTCGCAGCCCATCGCGGACAAGTCCGCTCCTAAATATCATCTGAGCGTCGCCCGGCCGCTCAAGGGTTCGGATCAACTCGCGGTCGTTACCCCCGATTCACCTCCAAGGTTGAAATACTCGCTCACACCCCCATATGAGTTTGCATCAGGGCATTTTCGCCCCGCAGTGTGGAGACTCTCCCTTGACCACCATCGTTTCAGTGCGCCGCCACGGTAAAGTCGTCATGGCCGGCGACGGCCAGGTTTCCCTGGGCAACACCGTCATGAAAGGCAACGCCAAGAAGGTGCGCCGCCTGTATCACGGAGAAGTGATCGCAGGCTTCGCTGGCGCCACCGCCGATGCATTCACGCTGTTCGAGCGTTTTGAAGCCCAGCTGGAAAAACACCAGGGGCATCTGGTCCGCGCAGCCGTGGAACTGGCCAAGGACTGGCGTACCGATCGCTCCCTGAGTCGCCTTGAAGCCATGCTGGCGGTTGCCAACAAGGATGCCTCGCTGATCATCACCGGCAACGGCGATGTCGTCGAACCCGAGGATGGTTTGATCGCGATGGGCTCCGGCGGTGCATTTGCTCAGGCCGCTGCACGCGCCCTGCTGCTCAAGACCGATCTGTCGGCACGCGAAATCGCCGAGACTTCGCTGCACATCGCTGGCGACATCTGTGTCTTCACCAACCACAACATCACCATTGAGGAGCAGGACCTCGCCGGTTAAGCCCTTGCCGGGCCGCACATGCTGCGGCCCCATTGGCTTTACCGCGCAAGAGGGCCGTGAATAATCATGTCCATGACTCCCCGCGAAATCGTCCACGAACTCGATCGCCATATCATCGGCCAGGACGATGCCAAGCGCGCCGTTGCCATTGCCTTGCGCAATCGCTGGCGCCGTATGCAGCTGCCTGAAGAGCTGCGTGTCGAAGTAACTCCCAAGAACATCCTGATGATCGGCCCGACCGGTGTCGGTAAAACCGAAATTGCGCGTCGGCTGGCCAAGCTCGCCAATGCACCGTTCATCAAGGTTGAAGCGACCAAATTTACCGAAGTTGGCTATGTAGGCCGCGATGTCGAGTCGATCATCCGCGATCTTGCCGACGCGGCGATCAAATTGCTGCGCGAGCAGGAAATCATCAAGGTCCGTCACCGTGCCGAAGATGCTGCCGAGGACCGCATTCTCGATGCCCTGTTGCCGCCTGCGCGTGTCGGCTTCAACGAGGATCAGGCCCAGAGCAACGATTCCAACACCCGCCAGCTGTTCCGCAAGCGCCTGCGTGAAGGCCAGCTGGATGACAAGGAAATCGAACTCGAGATCAACGAAGCCGTTGGTGTCGATATTTCCGCGCCACCCGGCATGGAAGAAATGACCAACCAGCTGCAAAGCCTGTTTGCCAACATGGGCAAAGGCAAGACCAAGAGCCGCAAACTCAAGGTCAAGGACGCACTGAAGCTGGTGCGCGAGGAAGAAGCGGGCCGCCTGGTCAACGAGGAAGAGCTGAAGGCCAAGGCGCTGGAAGCCGTCGAGCAGCACGGCATAGTGTTCATCGACGAAATCGACAAAGTCGCCAAGCGCGGCAATTCCGGTGGCGTCGATGTATCCCGTGAAGGCGTGCAGCGTGATCTGCTGCCGCTGATCGAAGGCTGCACCGTGAATACCAAACTGGGCATGGTCAAGACCGACCACATCCTGTTCATTGCTTCCGGCGCATTCCACCTGAGCAAACCGAGCGATCTGGTGCCTGAACTACAGGGCCGCCTGCCGATTCGTGTCGAGCTCAAGGCTCTTTCGCCGCAGGACTTCGAACGCATTCTCAGCGAGCCGCACGCTTCGCTGACCGAGCAATATCGCGAGCTGCTCAAGACCGAAGGTCTGAAGATCGAGTTCAAGCCCGAGGGCATCAAACGTCTTGCCGAGATCGCTTGGCAAGTTAACGAGAAGACTGAAAACATAGGCGCTCGCCGCCTGCATACGCTGCTTGAGCGCTTGCTGGAAGAGGTGTCGTTCAGCGCCGGTGACCTGGCCATCAACCCGGACGCAGCCACCATCGAAATCGATGCCGAATACGTCAACAGCCACTTGGGCGATCTGGCAGAAAACGAAGACCTGTCCCGCTACATTCTCTAAAACTTCGGCACCAGACGGTAAGTTGAAAGCTGCAAGAGGTCGTTCACTCTTGCAGCTTTTTTGCTTCTGCCTGAAGCTCACAGCTCAACACCCGAGACTGCTTCCCATGCTCCCCACCGCCATCCAGCTGCACAAGGCCTCCAAAACCCTGACGCTGAAGTACGCATCCGGCGAGGAATACCACCTGCCTGCGGAGTTTCTGCGGGTGCACTCTCCGTCTGCCGAAGTTCAGGGGCATGGCAGGCCGATCCTGCAGTTCGGCAAGCTGGGCGTCGGCCTGACCAAGGTCGAGCCGGCTGGCCAATATGCATTGAAACTGACCTTCGACGACGGCCATGACTCAGGACTGTTCACCTGGGACTACCTGTATGAGCTGGGCAGGCGTCAGCAATCCCTGTGGGAAGACTACATTCAGGAATTGCAGAAAGCCGGGAAGTCCCGCGATCCTTCAGAGCAGGTCGTCAAGCTGATGCTTTGAGCCACTCTGCACGCTTTGGAAAAAGCCCGACCTGCTTGGCAGGCCGGGCTTTGATGTTGCAGCTGACTGTCAGGACCGGCTGGCTGGCGTTTCTGGTGCGGACGAAGGTGCGGACGCTGCAGTCGAGCTGTTTGCCGAGGTAGCCGCTGCGGGCTTGGCGGCAGTTTTTCTCGCCGCAGGTTTTTTCGCTGCAGCAGGCTTGGCGGCTGACTTCGCTTTGCTGGCGGTTGCAGTAGCGGCTTTGCTGGCTGCCTGGGCCGGCTTGGCGGCTGTTCTGTTCACGGCCGGCTTGGACGCTGCGGTTTTATCCGCCGTTTTGGCGACAGGCTTGGCGGCGGCCTTGACCAACGGTTTTGCAGCAGCTTTCGGGGCTGGTCTGGGTGCGCTTTTGGGTGCTACAGGCTTGGCGGCGGCAGCACGCGGCGGAACAGGTTTGGCCTTTTGCCCCATCAACTGCTCGATCTGCCGGGTCAGTTGATCGACCTTGCTGTGCAGCTCCTTGACTTCATGGCGGCTTGGTACGCCCAGACGTGAGATAGCGCTGTTCAGACGCTCGTCAAAAGCCCCCTCCAGCTCGTTCCATTTGCCAACCGCAAGGTCTTTGACATTATCGACACGGGACTTGGACTTCTTGCCAGCGTCTTTCACTTCGTCGAGCTGCTTCTGCGCCTCGAGCTTGGTCTTCTTCTCGGCTTTTTCGCCGTCCTTGACCAGCGTCTCGAAGAACTTGCTGCCATCGTTGCTGATCTTGGAATAAGCGCCCAGACCAGCCAGCCAGATTTGCCGAGAGTATTTCTCGACGTCTCCCATCCACGAGCCGCCATCCTTATCAACTTTTTTCTTGCCAGCCATCCTGCTCTCCTTATTGTCCAGACTCGGAACGTTCGAGTCATTTCGACTCAGAGCGTTTGAGGTTTCAGGCCCGACACGTCCCAATAACGCTGTCAGTTAAACGAGCTTAGCAGAGCGCGTGTCTACGTCATGTCCAGACACAATTCGGATGCGATTCAAGAATTTTTCGGCACGCCGGAAGCTGTATCCAGGTGGCCTCAGGCGGCCAGCGCCTTATCCAGCCCGCGTTCGATTTCAGTCTTGATCGGGCCGCTCATGGTCGACAACATGAAGCTCAGCTCTATCTCGATACGAATCATCGCCTCTTCGACTTCGACCTTGCCTTTGGCGCCCTTGCCTTTCAGCATCACGGTATCGCCTGCCCATTCGTGAGCCAGACCATATTTGTCGGTGAGCTTTTGCACCAGTTGCCCGGCCTTCTCGCGGGCCTTTTCCTGGCCCAGAGTATGCGGGCGTTCAACGGTTATCTTGGCCATCGGAGAGTTCCTTGATCGTCTTGTGAAATGCGGCGCAACTATATACATCCGTCCGCATCCAAGAAAGCGTTGCAAGTGAGCCTTGTCAAGACAAAGCCAGCCTTGGCGATTAGAATGACACGCACTCTATTCCGGTGAACGATATGAACGATCAGCGCAAAGGCAGCGATGCCGAACCTACTACTCACTTCGGTTACAAAAACGTACCGGAAAGCCAGAAGGCAGAGAAAGTCGCTGAGGTTTTCCACTCGGTTGCTGCCAAGTACGACCTGATGAACGACCTGCTGTCTGGCGGCATGCACCGCCTCTGGAAACGTTTCGCCATCGAGCTTTCAGGTGTCCGCACCGGCAACCGTGTACTGGACATCGCCGGCGGCACAGGCGATCTGACCCGCAAGTTTTCCAATCTGGTCGGCCCGACTGGCCAGGTGGTTCTGGCAGACATCAATGCCTCCATGCTCAAGGTAGGCCGCGACCGTCTGCTGGATCTGGGCGTGTCGGGCAATGTCGAATTCGTCCAGGCCGATGCCGAAAAGCTGCCGTTTCCAGACAACCATTTCGACTGCGTGACCATTGCCTTCGGCCTGCGCAACGTGACGCACAAGGAAGACGCCCTGCGCTCCATGCTGCGCGTGCTCAAGCCCGGCGGTCGCCTGTTGGTGCTGGAATTCTCCAAACCGACCAGCAAGCTGATGTCCAAGGCTTATGACGCCTACTCGTTCGCGTTCATGCCGTTGATGGGCAAACTGGTCACCAACGACTCTGAAAGCTATCGTTACCTGGCCGAGTCGATTCGTATGCACCCCAATCAGGAAACCCTCAAGTCCATGATGGTAGAAGCCGGGTTTGACCGCGTGACCTATCACAACATGACTGCGGGCGTTGTTGCTCTGCATCGCGGCATCAAACCCTGATGTTGCTTCGGGGGCTGCTCGCCGGCATCGAGCACGGCATCAATCGGGTATTGCGCCTGGACAGCACGGCGCTGCCGCGCATGGCGCGTCTGTCCGGCCGCATCATTGCCGTAGACTGTCGCGACCCGTCCCTGAAAATCTTCATTTTGCCCAGTGACGAAGGCCTGCTACTGGCGGCCGACTGGGCTGCTGACGCCGATTGCACCCTGCGCGCGCCAGCGTCCAGCCTGATGCGTCTTGCCCTGAGCAAGGACAAGACGGCCATACTGCACGGGCCGGATGTCGAGATTGACGGTGACAGCGGTGCCTTGCTCGAACTGGTCGGTATTCTGCAAGACCTGGAGCTGGACTGGGAGCATGAACTGTCCCGCTGGGTTGGCCCGGTCGCCAGCCAGATGTTCGGCAGCCATTTGCGCAATCGGGGGCGTTGGACCCGCGACAGCGTCGCCAGCCTCAGCCAGAACGTTACAGATTACCTGAGCGAAGAATCGCGCGCGCTGGTAGGCAACCACGAAGCCGAAGCCCGATTTGCCGAGCTCGATCAGATGAAAATGGATCTGGAACGTCTCGAGGCGCGCTTTGCACGCCTTGCCCACTCCCTCAATACCAGCGATAACGCATGAAGCTGCTTGCCGTCCGACGTCTGTTTCGCATTCAACGTGTCGTTATTCGCTATCGCCTCGATGACCTGTTGTTCGCCTTGCCCCTGCCGTGGTGGATGCTCGCGGTACGTTTCGTGCTGCCCTGGCGCTGGCTGCCGCGGCGCAAGTCCGAGCTGAACCGTGGCGTGCGCTTTCGTCTCGCCCTGCAAGACCTGGGGCCGATCTTCATCAAGTTCGGGCAATTGCTGTCGACCCGGCGCGATCTGCTGCCAGAGGACATTGCCGATGAGCTGATGCTGCTGCAGGACCGCGTGCCGCCGTTCGACCAGCAATTGGCGATCAAGCTGATCGAAGAGCAACTGGGCGCACGCATCTGTGATGTATTCAGCCGTTTCGACGAAACACCACTGGCCTCCGCCTCAGTAGCACAGGTGCATGCCGCCTGCCTGAAGACCGGCGAAGAAGTCGTGGTCAAGGTCGTGCGTCCGGGGCTCAAACCGATCATCGGCCAGGACTTGGCGTGGCTGTTCATTCTTGCCCGCATGGCCGAACGCGTGTCTGCCGATGCGCGCCTGCTGCACCCGGTGCAGGTGGTGATGGATTACGAAAAAACCATCTACGACGAACTGGACCTGCTGCGCGAAGCAGCCAACTCCAGTCAGTTGCGACGCAATTTCGAAGGCTCCGACCTGCTCTACGTGCCCCAGGTGTACTGGGACTGGTGCCGCCCTAAGGTGCTGGTCATGGAGCGCATCTACGGCCTGCAGGTGACCGACATGGCCGGCCTGGCCGACCAGCGCACGGACATGAAACTGCTGGCCGAGCGTGGCGTGGAAATCTTTTTCACGCAGATCTTTCGCGACAGCTTCTTTCACGCCGACATGCATCCCGGCAATATTTTCATCAGCACGGTCAACCCGTGGGCCCCGAAATACATTGCCATCGACTGCGGTATCGTCGGCAGCCTGACCCCGGAAGATCAGGATTATCTGGCGCGCAACCTGTTTGCCTTCTTCAAACGGGATTATCGTCGGGTTGCGCAGTTGCACATCGACTCGGGCTGGGTACCGGCAGAGACCAAGCTCAATGAGTTCGAAGCGGCGATCCGCACGGTCTGCGAGCCGATTTTCGAGAAGCCACTGAAGGATATTTCCTTCGGTCAGGTGCTGATGCGTCTGTTCCAGACCGCGCGCCGCTTCAATATGGAAGTGCAGCCACAGCTGGTGCTGCTGCAGAAGACGCTGCTCAATATCGAGGGGCTGGGTCGCCAACTGTATCCCGAACTGGACCTCTGGAGCACCGCGCAGCCTTATCTGGAGCGCTGGATGCGTGAGCGGGTCAGCCCCAAAACGCTGCTCGGCAACCTGCAGTCACAAGTCGAGCAACTGCCGCATATCGCGGGCATGACCCGTGACCTGCTGGAGCGCATGTCCCGCCCTCATGCGTCCGATCCGCCACGCCCCTGGCACGACCGCAAAGACGAACCTATCCTGCGGCTCATCGGTGCGGCCCTGCTGGTGGGTGGCGCGATACAGGGCTGGGTGATGAGCGAGGCTGCCACACAGTTGCTGACGCTTACCGCCTGGCCTGCGGCGATCATGCTGGTCGCCGGCCTGTATCTGATCGTTCGCCGATAGCCAGCAGCGTATGGCGCTGGCACACTGTTCAATCCGCCGGGCCTGAAGTCCGGCTGCCGGAGTAGATATGAAAGACTGGCTGGACGAGATTCACTGGAACAGCGACGGTCTGGTGCCTGCAATCGCTCAGGATCACAAGACCGGACGGGTACTGATGATGGCCTGGATGAACCGCGAGGCGCTGAGCCTTACGGCCTCCGAGAATCGTGCAATCTATTGGTCGCGTTCACGTGGCAAACTCTGGCGCAAGGGTGAAGAATCAGGTCATGTACAAAAGCTCCATGAACTGCGCCTCGACTGTGACGCCGATGTCATTATCCTGATGGTCGAGCAGATCGGCGGCATCGCGTGCCACACCGGACGCGAAAGTTGCTTCTACCGGGTGTACGAAAATTCGGAGTGGAAGACCGTAGACCCGGTCTTGAAAGATCCTGATGCCATTTACCACGCAGGCCACTGACCATGACTGATACGTTGTCTCGCCTGGCCGAGGTGCTGGAATCACGCAAGGACGCCGCTGCCGACAGTTCTTATGTCGCAAGCCTGTACCACAAGGGCCTGAACAAGATTCTCGAAAAGCTCGGTGAAGAGTCGATCGAGACCATCATTGCCGCAAAGGATGCTGCTGTCAGTGGTGATTGCAGTGACGTGATCTATGAAACCGCTGACCTGTGGTTTCACAGCATGGTGATGCTTGCCGCGCTGGGTCAGCACCCACAGGCCGTGCTCGATGAGCTGGACCGCCGCTTCGGCTTGTCCGGCCACGCGGAAAAAGCCGCACGCACGGCAGATTAACGCTCTCTCCTTTCAAGCTTGAAATCTTTTACGAGGACTGTTTCATGGGTATTTTTGACTGGAAACACTGGATCGTCATCCTGATCGTCGTAGTGCTGGTTTTCGGGACCAAGAAACTCAAGGGTCTGGGCAGCGATGTCGGTGAATCGATCAAAGGCTTTCGCAAGGCCATGCATGAAGACGACAAGCCGGAAGAACAACCTGCGCCTCAGCCACAACAGGCACAGCCCACTCCTCAAGGCTCGCCTTTAAATCAGCCGCACACCATCGACGCTCAGGCGCACAAAGTCGACGAGCCGCTCCGCAAAGATCAGGTTTAAGCCCATGTTCGGTATCAGCTTCTCTGAACTGCTGCTCGTCGGCCTGGTTGCCTTGCTGGTACTGGGTCCCGAGCGCCTGCCGGGTGCTGCACGCACCGCAGGCTTATGGATCGGTCGGTTGAAGCGCAGCTTCAATGCGATCAAACAGGAAGTTGAGCGTGAAATCGGTGCCGACGAGATTCGTCGGCAATTGCACAACGAGCACATCGTTTCGCTTGAAGACGAAGCGCGCAAGATGTTCTCCCATAATCAGCAACCAGGGACCACTTCGGATCCTGTAAGCCCGGCATCGACACCGGTGCAGACAGAATCCGCAGCCCCCGCACCTCAGCACATTGGTCCCGCAGAACCAGCGCTGCCTGAAACAGGGCTGTCGCTCGATAAAACCGCGAAGCCAGCCGATGCGTCTGCACCGCCTCCGACGCCTCCCGCCCACGATTCGTCATTGCCACCACGAGCCCCATGAGCGCTGATATCCCGGAAAACGATCAGCAGATGCCGCTGATCTCGCACCTCACCGAGCTGCGTACACGTCTGTTGCGCTGTGTTGCGGCAGTATTTCTGATTTTTGCCGGTCTGTTCTACTTCACGCAGAAGATCTACACCCTGGTCTCGGCGCCGTTGCGGGTCTATCTGCCTGAAGGCGCAACGATGATCGCCACCGATGTGGCCTCTCCGTTCATCACGCCGTTCAAGCTGACCATGATGGTCGCGCTGTTCCTTTCCATGCCGGTTATCCTGCACCAGATCTGGGGTTTCATCGCGCCGGGCCTGTACAAGCATGAAAAGCGCGTGGCCATTCCGCTGCTGGTCTCGAGCATTATCCTGTTCTACGCAGGCATGGCGTTCGCGTACTTTCTGGTCTTCCCGATCATCTTCCACTTCTTCGCCAGCGTGACGCCCGAAGGCGTGTCGATGATGACCGACATTGCCAGCTATCTCGATTTCGTGATGACACTGTTCTTCGCTTTCGGCGTGGCCTTTGAAATCCCGGTGGCGGTGGTATTGCTGGTCTGGATCGGCATCGTCGACGTCAAATACCTGAAGAAGATCCGTCCTTACGTGGTCATTGGTTGCTTTGTGGTCGGCATGATCCTGACCCCGCCAGACATCTTCTCGCAAACGCTGTTGGCCGTGCCGATGTGGCTGTTGTTCGAACTGGGCGTGCTGTGCAGCACGATGATCAAGAAGCGCGGCGAACATCCGGACGATCAGGCCGAAGACGCCGACAAGCAAGACCAGCCGCCCGCGACCACTCCGTGAACCTGCTGCTGCTTGAGGAGGCCGATTTCATTGCGGCCGACCGGGTCATCCTGCGTGACCGACGACTCAAGCACATGCAGGAGGTGCATCGGGCCGAGGTTGGCGATAGCCTGCGTGTCGGTCGTATCGACGGCCTGCTGGGCAGTGCCGAATTGCTGCGCCTTGAACCCCATGAAGCAGAACTGCGTGTCGTCCTGAACGCCGCACCTCCCGCAAAGCTCCCACTGACACTACTGCTGGCGCTGCCGCGCCCCAAGATGCTGCGTAGAGTGTTCCAGACCATTGCGACCATGGGTGTACCCAAAGTCGTCCTGATGAACAGCTATCGGGTTGAAAAGAGCTTTTGGCAAACGCCTTTTCTGGAACCCGAAGCCATCCGCGAGCAGCTGATTCTGGGGCTGGAGCAGGCGCGCGATTGTGTACTGCCCGAGATCGTGATCGAGAAGCGCTTCAAACCCTTTGTCGAAGACCGGCTGCCGCAAATGGCGGCCAATACACTGGGCCTGGTCGGACATCCCGGCGACTTCCCTGCCTGCCCGCGCGCTGTCACACAGCCCGTGACGCTGGCCATCGGCCCCGAGGGCGGATGGATACCCTACGAGATCGACCTGTTGCAGAAGTCCGGCTTGCAGCCTGTGCAACTGGGAGAACGCATCCTGCGCGTCGAAACCGCTGTCACCGCCCTTCTGGCCCGTTTGTTCTAGGCGCTATAGCGTTCCCGCCCTGCTTCAGTTAGCTGAAGCGCAGCCGATGCATGTGGAACTATAACGAATAGACAAAGGAGCAGTCATGTCCCGTGGGTTATCTGGAAGCCTCGCCAATGCGAGCGTCAGTCTTAAATTGGCAGGTGGCTTCGGCCTCGTTCTGTTGATGACCATAATGATCTCGGCAATTGGCTGGTTCAGCAATCAGACCTTGATAGATCGCGGTGACCGGGTGACTGCCATCGGCAAGGTCAACGAGCTGACCCTTCAATTGCGCATCAACCGCATGCGCTACGAGGATTTGTTTAACGCAGAAGCCGCCGCGGCAGTAAGAACCAGCCTTGATCAACTCGACGCTGCCCTTGGAGCTGCCAGAAACCTGCTGCGCTCCCCTGAAAACATTCAGCTTCTGGATCGCCAGATTCAAACGACCCGTGATTATCGCCAGTCTTTCAAAGACATGACCGACGCTATTGCCATCCGTGAAACCAGCCGCACGCAAATGGGCGCCAATGCCGACAAGGCGGTGGCCCAGGCCGACAAGGTGGAAGCCGAACTGCTCAAGGCGAACGACATTCTCGCCTTCAACGGTATCGTTGGTGTCAGCAAGCTGATTCAGCAGGCACGCTTCCAGGTTCGCGGCTACACCTACAGTGGCCGTCCCGATTTTGAAAAGAACGCCAATCAGGCGATTGACGAAGCCATCACCGGGATCAATACCCTGGCCGGTGACATTTCTTCCGACTACACGCCATTGCTGCAACAGGCAGTCTTGGGCCTCAAGGGCTATCGCGAAGCGGTGGGGCAATATCGCGACTCGCAGGCTGCGAGCACAGCTGCGCTGGACAAGATGACCGCGCAGGGCACAGAAATGCTGGCCGTAAGCAACGACCTGATCGCCAGGCAAAACAAAAGCCGCAATATCGACAGCGAAAAGTCAGTGATGATGATCGTGGTTGCCACCGTTCTGGCATTGGTGCTGAGCATACTGGCTGCCTGGGTCATCACCCGCCAGATCACTACGCCACTCCAGGAGACCCTCGAGGTCGTGGAGCGTGTCGCCGCGGGTGACTTGAGCCGCAACCTGCGGGTTGATCGCAAGGATGAACTGGGCAGACTGCAAAGCACCATTCAGCGCATGACCGTCAGCCTGCGCGAGCTGGTGGGCGGTATTCGCGATGGCGTGACGCAAATTGCCAGTGCCGCAGAAGAACTGTCGGCGGTGACCGAGCAGACCAGCGCCGGGGTCAACAGCCAGAAGGTCGAAACCGATCAGGTGGCCACGGCCATGCACGAAATGACCGCCACAGTGCAGGAAGTTGCACGAAATGCCGAAGAGGCCTCGGAAGCAGCCGTTGCCGCCGACCAGCAAGCCCGCGACGGCGAACGTGTGGTCAACGAGGCGATTGCGCAGATCGAACGTCTTGCAGTAGCCGTGGCTAACTCCAGCGAAGCGATGGGCGCCCTGAAACAGGAAAGCAGCCAGATCGGCAGCGTGCTGGACGTGATCAAATCGGTCGCCGAGCAAACCAACCTGTTGGCCCTGAACGCCGCCATCGAGGCCGCCCGCGCCGGAGAGGCTGGCCGCGGTTTTGCCGTGGTCGCCGACGAAGTACGCAGTCTGGCGCAACGAACCCAGAAATCCACCGAAGAAATCGAAGCACTGATCGCTCGTCTGCAAAGCGGCACGCAGCAAGCCGCGACGGTCATGGACAGCAGCCGCGAGTTGAGCGCCAGCAGCGTGGAACTGACCCGCCGGGCCGGCGGATCGCTGGAGAACATCACCAGAACCGTTTCGGCGATTCAGGCCATGAACCAGCAGATCGCGGCCGCAGCCGAACAGCAAAGCGCCACGGCTGAAGAGATCAATCGCAGCATCATCAATGTGCGCGATGTCTCTGAGCAGACTTCGGCCGCCAGTGAAGAAACAGCAGCTTCCAGCGTCGAGCTGGCAAGACTGGGCAACCATCTTCAGTTGCTGGTCAGCCGCTTCACCGTCTGATAATCAACTGCCAGACCCGCGCTGCGCAATGGCGCGGGTCTTTCCCATCGGCTAAACGTGACGCCCGTCACCGCTGCCTTCTGCTCGGAAATCTCCTACGACCTTCTCAGGTCACACAATGGATCGCCATGCCGATGCGCTCACAACGCACGTCCTGACTCGCTCGGGACCTGCTTTTGTTAGCTCATTTGCAGGAGATTCCAATGTTCCGACTGATCAATCAAGCACTCGGCAACATGAACGTCAGGTTCAAGTTGTCACTGGGTTTCGGCCTGGTGCTGCTACTGACGCTGATCATCACGTTTACCGGGTGGTATGGCCTGTACACGATGATTGACCGATCCGAGTCGCTTTCCGATGTTGCCCAGCTCACCAGCCTGACCAAGGATTTGCGCGCCGAACGGATCATCGATCGTGTACAGAAAACGCCGGAGACAAGCGCTCAGGTGACAAGAAAAATCGATGAAATGAAGACCCATCTGACATCGCTGCACCGGCAGAGCACCGAGCCGGCAACAATGACCCTGCTCAACGAGCAGCTTCAGACGGTGAGCGAACTGGAGAAATCATTCGCCGACGTACGTATCAATCGACAAACCCGAGAGCAAATACGCCAGCACCTGGATCAGAAATCAGAGCAAGCCTCGCAAGCCGTTGCGCAGGTCGAAGCTGAAGTGCTCAAGGGCGTAAGCCAGGAGCAGGAAAGCAGCGAGCGAATGGAGGAATTCACCAACATATCGCAGCTGAGGCAGCAGATTCAGGTTGCGCGTTATCAGGTGCAGACCTACACATTCACTACCAACGATGCCGATGAGGCCGCCGCCATCAACGCCATCGACGAAGCGCTAAAGGAAGTCGAGGAGATAGCCAGGGACCAGCGTAAAGACCAGCTTCAAGGTCTGACACCTGCGTCGAAAGCGCTGAAGGACTACCGGGACAGCCTGAACAACTTCAAACAGATACAGACCAAAGCCGAGGCTGATCAGCAGTCCATGGAAGTCCTCGGGGAGAAACTGCTGGAATCGGTAGCGACACTGACCCGCCTGCAAACTGCGCAACGTGACAGCGAGGCGGCAAACGCCAGGACTACCCTCACCAGCATTGCGGCTCTGGCGCTACTGATTGGATTGACGGCCGCCTGGATCATGACCCGGCAGATCACCATTCCCTTGCAGCAGACCCTGGTGGTGGCAGCACGAATCGCTCAGGGCGATCTAAGTCAGGATATGTCGGTCACACGCCATGATGAAATGGGTCAGCTGCAGCGCAGCATGCAGGCCATGACTGTCAGCCTGCGCGGTTTGATCGGCGGAATCAGCGATGGTGTATCGCAAATCGCCAGCGCAGCCGAACAGCTTTCGGCCGTTACAGAACAGACATGCGCCGGGGTCAACAGCCAAAAAGATGAGACCGATCAAGTGGCCACTGCCATGAACCAGATGGCGGCCACTGTGCAGGAAGTGGCGCGCAATGCGCAAAATGCATCGCAGGCTGCAGTGCAGGCGGATAAACAGGCGCGCAGCGGCGATGAGGTCGTCGGCAAGGCCATTGCGCAGATCGAGCAACTGGCTCGCGAAGTGGCAAACTCTACTCAGTCAATGAACCAGCTCAAGCAAGAAAGCGGCAAGATCGTAGGTGTTCTTGACGTGATCAAATCCGTTTCGCAGCAAACCAACCTGCTGGCACTGAACGCCGCCATCGAAGCCGCTCGTGCAGGGGAAGCCGGGCGCGGGTTTGCCGTGGTCGCTGATGAAGTGCGCGGCCTGGCGCAACGCACACAGAAGTCCACCGAAGAAATCGAAGAGCTGATCGCCGCCCTGCAAACCGGCACCCAGCAGGTTGCAACCACACTCGACAATAGCCGCACTTTGACTGACAACACCGTCGAGCTGAGCCGCCGCGCGGGCAGTGCCCTGGAGGAGATCACATGCACCGTTGCCTCTATCCAGCTCATGAATGAACAGATCGCCACGGCCAGCGAAGAACAAAGTGTGGTGGCCGAACAGATCAATCGTAACGTGATCAGCGTCCGCGACATCTCGGAGCAAACCGCTGCCGCCAGCGAAGAAACAGCAGCCTCCAGCGTCGAACTGGCCAGGCTGGGCACCCATCTGCAAGGGTTGGTGGGGAAATTCAGAGTGAGCTGAACGCCACTGCTGTGGCCACGTCAGTGCCGTGTGAAACGAGCGCTGTCGGGATAAAAAAAGCCCCCGAAGCGAGGCTTCGGGGGCTTTTTTACCGCTGAGTGGACGTCAAGCCAGAACTGGCTCGGACGCCTTGCCCAGTGGCTGTAAAGGCAGCAACGGCGCATGTGGGTCAGCTTCTATGGAAGCTCTCCACGCCGCCAGCCACTCTTCGTGACCTTCGCTCCAGACGCGCTCGTGCAAGCGGCCTAAGGCAACCGGGTCACTCAGGAGCATCAGACGTTCCTGATTGCTGAGTTTCGCCGGCCCTACCTTGAGTGCGTGATCAACGCGCTCCATACGCACCACTTCGATCGGCTGTGCCTGACGGTGACGCGATGTCGCCAAGGCGCACGCCAGAGCGTTTTGGCGAGGATCGACCACGGCGCGGATGAAGCCTTGCTTCAGGGCGTGCCAGCGGTTCTCATGGGTGTAATGATCGGTAGAGATCAGTTCTTGCGGCGGCTCGAACTCTTCGGGAATCAGGAAGAATTTCTCGTCACGCGCTTTCAGCCCCAGACCTGTACGGCTGGAAATCACCGACACAGGAATCGACAGCATCAACGACACCACGATCGGCGCCAGCCACCACAGGAAGCTTGGGTTCAACCAGAACACCAGCAGCGCCCAACAAGCACCCAGCAACGTTTGCGGACCATGACGCTTGACCGCTTCGATCCACGGTGTCGAGTCATCGTCGCGTTGCGGCGAGTTCCAGGTCGCGGCCCAGCCCAGGAAAGCAGCCAGTACGAAGCGGGTGTGGAACAGCATGCGCACTGGCGCCAGAAGCACCGAGAACAGCATTTCCAGCAGCATCGAAACCGTGACCTTGAACTTGCCACCAAAGCCTTTCGCGCCCTTTGCCCAGATCAGAATGACACTGAGCAGTTTAGGCAGGAACAGCAAAACGATGGTGGTCGAAAACAGCGCGACGGCTTTTTCCGGGTGCCACTGTGGCCACAACGGGTACAACTGACGTGGCTCAAGGAAGTAGGTCGGCTCCATCAGCGTGTTCACGGCAAGCAACGCGGTGGACAGCACGAGGAAGAAGAACCACAGCGGCGCCGACAGGTAAGACATCACGCCAGTCAGGAACACCGCACGGTGAACCGGGTGCATGCCTTTGACCAGAAACAGCCTGAAGTTCATCAGGTTGCCGTGGCACCAGCGACGGTCACGCTTGAGTTCGTCGAGCAGGTTGGGCGGCAGTTCTTCATAGCTGCCCGGCAGATCGTAAGCAATCCACACACCCCAGCCGGCGCGGCGCATCAGCGCAGCTTCGACGAAGTCGTGGGACAGAATCGCACCGGCGAACGCACCCTTGCCCGGCAACGGCGCCAAGGCGCAATGCTCGATGAACGGCTTCATGCGGATGATCGCGTTGTGACCCCAGTAGTGGGATTCACCCAACTGCCAGAAGTGCAGGCCAGCGGTAAACAGCGGACCGTAGACGCGAGTAGCGAACTGCTGCATGCGCGCATACAGCGTGTCCATGCCCGAGGCACGTGGCGCGGTCTGGATGATACCGGCGTCTGGAGTTGCTTCCATCAAGCGCACCAGACTGGTCAGGCATTCACCGCTCATCACGCTGTCGGCATCAAGCACGACCATGTAACGGTACTCACCGCCCCAGCGACGGCAGAAGTCGTCCAGGTTGCCGCTTTTGCGTTTTACGCGACGACGACGGCGGCGATAGAAGATGCTGCCGAAACCTTTGGTTTCGCGGCACACGTCCAGCCAGGCCTGTTGCTCGGCAACGGCAATGTCGGTCTCGTTGGTGTCGCTGAGTACGAAGAAGTCGAAGCGGTCCAGGTTGCCCGTGGCCGCCACCGATTCGAATGTCGCACGCAGACCGGCGAAAACCCGCGGTACGTCTTCGTTGCAAATCGGCATGACCAGCGCTGTGCGCGCACCGGCTTCGATCGGCTCGTTACCGGCGCTGGCGCCCGAAATACGGTACTTGTCGCGACCAGTGAGCAATTCCAGAAAGCCCATCAGTGCGGTCCAGAAACCGGCCGACACCCAGCAGAACAGAATCCCGAACAGCAACAGAATGCTGGTCTGCAGTGCATAAGGCATGACCTGCAAGGCTGTCTGCACGAAGGTCTGACGAGTGATTTCGTCCAGCGAAACCAGCGACCAGCCCTGATAAGGCAGAATGCCCTTCATGTACCAGCCCGCCACGATCGTCTGACCCAGCATCAGGATCAGCAGAATATAGCGGCGGATCGAACCGACAGTACGCCAGCGCGACTTCGGCAAATCCCGTGGCAGATCATCATGATCCGGCTTGGGCGGGTTGGTCTTGCCGGTCAGGCGACGCCAGCCACGCACCAGAATGTTGGTACGCCACGGCTCGGGCACAACCTTGGTCCGGCGAATAGGCGGTGTCGCCTTGAGGCACAGACGCCCGCTGGCATCGACGCCGAGCATCTCGGCATCTTCCAGATCATCGGCAGACAGCGTGAGGCGACGCCCTACCGAAGCCTGGGCGGCCTCGGAGGGATCGTTGAGCGGCTGCGCCGACAGGCGTTCATGCAACTCGGCGAAGGTCTTGCAGCTGGCAAGTTCTGCCCGCTGCTCGTCGCTCATCGGTAGATGTGCCAGGTACTCGTTCAGAGACACAGGCACCAGTTGAGAATTACTCATCGCTCGGCAACTGATAGTTCCAGGTCTCGGTCATGACTTGCAGCGTCTTGGCCGGTTCCGGATGGGTGGGCGCTGCCTCGGTTTCAGGCTGCTTATTCTCTTTAGCGTCTTTATCCTTGGCGTCATCTGCCTTGGCAGCGTCGGCCTTGGCGGCGTCGGCTTTCGCAGTGTCGGCCTTGGCGCTGGCTTTGGAAGCTTCGGCTTTACCGGTTTCAGGCTTGGCAGCTTCGGGCTTGGCGTCAGACTTCGGCGCATCAGCCTTGGCAATCTCTACCTGATCGGTCGCGGACTCTTTGACGGCGGCCGGTTTGGCTGCTTCCTTGGCGGCGGCTTTCTTCTCTTCGGCCTTGTCAGCCACGAGCAGCGCAGGTTCCTTGCCCGGTTCGGCAGGAATTTCACGCAACAGGTAAGCGCTCATCTCGGTCGGCTTGCCGGAATCCTTGACCTTCACACGAAGGGTCAGGCGGTAGCCTTTGGTGACCGGGTTGTAACGCAGGTTGTTTTCGACCAGTTCGACGTTGTCGTCGGTGGTCACCTGGCTACGGATGGTCTTGTCCTCAGGCAAGGCGGCCAGTACCGGGCCAACGAAATCGACCAGGAATGCAAGGCTGCCATCCGGCTGACGAACCAGGTTGGACTGACGCACGTCACCGATGGAGCGTTGAGTCTGCTTGACCCAGCCCAGATCAGGGGAGTGAATCGAGTTTTCCTGCATGGTCCAGTGCAGACGGTAATCGAAGCTCATCTGTTCGCCCGGAGCAGCCAAAGTATCAGGCTTCCAGAACGCTACGATGTTGTCGTTGGTTTCGTCGGCAGTTGGGATCTCGACCAGATCGACAGTCCCTTTGCCCCAGTCACCCTTCGGCTCGATCCAGGCGCTTGGGCGCTTGTCGTAACGATCATCGAGGTCTTCGTACTGACTGAAGTCACGGCCGCGTTGCAGCAAGCCGAAACCGCGCGGGTTCTCGACCGAGAAGCTGCTGATGGACAGGTGTTTAGGGTTGTTCAGCGGACGCCACAGCCATTGACCATTGGCAGCCTGAATCGACAGACCGCTGGAGTCGTGCAGCTCGCGACGGAAGTTAGGCACACGCGACGGCTGGTTGGCACCGAACAGGAACATGCTGGTCAATGGAGCCACACCCAGCTTGGTGACCTTGTCACGCAGGAACATGCGCGATTTGACGTCGACCAGGGTGTTGGTGCCAGGACGCAGGGTCAGCTGGTAAGCACCAGTGGCACGTGGCGAATCAAGCAGCGCGAAGATCACCAGATGGTTGTCATCCGGGCCTGGCTTCTCGATCCAGAATTCCTTGAAGCGCGGGAACTCTTCGCCGGACGGCAATGCAGTGTCGATGGCCATGCCGCGGGCGGACAGACCGTACACCTGGCCTTTGCCGATCACGCGGAAATAGCTCGCGCCCAGCATGGTCATGATTTCGTCCTGCTTATCATCCTTGTTGATCGGATACAGGACACGGAAACCGGCGTAACCCAGCTTCTCGGTGGATTTCGGGTCGATCTTCAGGTCGCCGAAGTCAAAACGACTCGGGTCGTACTTGATTTCGTCGACGCTGGTCGCGGTAACTTCGTTGATCTTGACCGGCGTATCGAAGTGCATGCCCTGGTGATAGAACGAGATTTTGAACGGCGTTTTTTCGCCCGCCCATTCGGCCTTGTCATCACGGAAGCGGATCTTCTGATAATCGGCGAACTTCATGTCGCGCAGTTCGTTCGGCAGATTGCTCCGCGGAGCCTCGAACTTCTGCCCGGCCATTTCTTTGGCCCTTGCCGCTACATCATCAAGACTGAACGCCCACAGCTGGCCTGCACTGAACAGACACACAAGGGCCGAGCCAGCCAGAAGCGCATTGCGCAACCGCTTGACAGGTGTTTTTGGAGCATCACAGGGACTAACAATCACGAGCAACCCTCGCCGAAAACAGATGAAGAAACCAACGGCCAGCTATCGAATGCCGGGTTGGCGAGCATTGTTCCGACTCCGAATGGGCTTAATGATTCCCCAACCGGACGTCAGAACCGCTTTTGTCATACAAATGGACCAACAGTGCCGATCCCCGTAACGCGCGATTATCCAGCAGCGCGCGTTACAACGCATCAGGTATGACAAAGAAATTTATCCGCCTTGCGACAGATAAATTCGGAAAAATCAAAAGCAATCAACGTTCACGTATCAAACAAAAACGTCACGGGCCCATCGTTTATCAGATGCACTTGCATGTCCGCACCAAATTGGCCCGCAGCAACAACGGGATGCGCGATTCTGGCCTGACTCAATAGATAGTCGAACAACTCGGCCCCCAGCGCTGGAGCAGCCGCTTTCGAGAACCCTGCGCGCAACCCGCTTTTGGTGTCGGCCGCCAACGTAAATTGCGAAACCAGCAACAGGCCGCCACTCACTTCCCGCAACGACAGGTTCATCTTGCCCTCAGCATCGCCGAACACACGATAATTGAGCAGCTTGTGCAGCAACTTATCGGCACTGGCACGCGTGTCTTGAGGTTCTATTCCGACCAGCACCAATATGCCGTGATCAATAGCTCCGACGACCTCTGTCGCCACCTCGACACGCGCACTTCGCACGCGCTGCAGCAACCCTTTCATGAATACCTTTCCGTACTGGAAACAAAAGACAACAACACTGTCAGGCTTCTTCGGGCGGCAGATCGAGAAGGTTCTGTGCAACCTGTGCAGCCGCCCGCACCAGCGCATCGGCAATACCAGGCTCGGCTGCCGAATGCCCCGCCTCGCGAATCACCTGCAACTCGCTGCCCTGCCAGTTCTGATGCAGCTCCCATGCATTGTCCAGCGGGCAGATCACGTCATAACGACCGTGCACGATGATTGCCGGCAGGTGCGCAATCTTCGGCATGTCGCGGATCAACTGGTTTTCTTCAAGGAAAGCGTTGTTCATGAAGTAATGGCATTCGATGCGTGCGATGGACAGCGCACGGTGCGGTTCGGCGAATCTATCGACCACCTGCGGGTTGGGACGCAATGTGGCGCAGCGACCTTCCCACGTAGACCAAGCCTTGGCGGCATGCATCTGGGCAATCTGGTCCGGGCCCGTGAGTCGCTTGTAGAAGGCCGCCAGAAGGTTGTCGCGTTCATCCATCGGGATAGGCGCAACGTAGTCTTGCCAATAGTCGGGGAACAGGCGACTCGCGCCAGCTTGATAGAACCAGTCGATTTCCTGCTTGCGTGCCAGAAACACCCCACGCAGGATCAGCGCATGCACGCGATCAGGGTGCGTCTGAGCATAGGCCAGCGCAAGCGTCGAACCCCATGACCCCCCGAACAGCACCCATTTTTCAATCCCCAGATGCTCGCGAATCCGCTCCAGGTCTTCGACCAGCTTCCAGGTGGTGTTATTTTCCAGGCTGGCGTGAGGCGTGGAACGACCGCAGCCGCGCTGGTCGAACGTGACGATACGGTACAGGTTGGGGTCGAAGTAACAGCGGCTGTGCGCGTCGCAACCGGAACCCGGACCGCCGTGGATGAACACCACTGGCAAACCTTCAGGCGAACCACTTTCATCGACGTAAAGCACATGCGGTTGTTCCACGGCCAGATCGTGCCGGGCGTAGGGTTTGATCTGCGGGTACAAGGTCTGCATAAGTGCTCCATAAGTCCAGTTCAGAGGCTTCTATTATTCTGCCGTGGGGCATCATAAACCCGAAACGAAGAATGAGCATGCTGCACGTCATCGATCGGGATGGAACGATCAATGCAAGCGTTTTGCCAATTTGAACAGTTCGCGAACCAGAGCCGTTAAGCTGGGTCGAAGCGTGAGTCGTAAACCGATTTATTTCTCTTTTTTCAGGAAATAACTGACGACACGCCTACAGTCTAAGAATCCCATATCCCATTCGTCAGACTACTTGAGGTTGTATCGATGTCTCAGGAACCACTTGTTCGTGACGCTGATGTGGCTGCTTTCCGCGCCGCTGTGCTCGCCAAACTCACCTATTCGGTGGGCAAGGACCCCGCCCATGCGTTTGAGCATGACTGGTTCGAAGCTGTCGCTCTCGCGGCTCGCGACCACATGGTCGAACACTGGATGGACCATACGCGACAGATTTATCGCAAGGTCCAGAAGCGCGTTTACTACCTGTCGCTGGAATTTCTCATCGGTCGTCTGCTGTATGACAGCCTGAGCAACCTCGGCCTGCTGGAAGTCGCCCGCGAGGCGCTGACCGAGCTGGGCGTGGACATCGAGCGTATCCGCCTGCTTGAGCCGGATGCAGCGCTGGGCAACGGCGGCCTCGGTCGCCTGGCAGCATGCTTCATGGAAAGCATGTCGACCCTCGGCATCGCCGGCCACGGCTACGGCATTCGTTACGAGCACGGGCTGTTTCGTCAGGGCATCGTCGATGGCTGGCAGCAGGAGCAGACCGAGAACTGGCTGGACTTCGGCAACCCTTGGGAATTCGAACGTCCTGAAGTGGTGTATTCGATCGGCTTCGGCGGCAGTGTCGATACCGTTGTTTCTGAAACCGGCGAGCCGCGCCATGCATGGCGTCCGGGCGAAACGGTGCGAGCCATCGCTTATGACACCCCGGTGGTGGGCTGGCGTGGCAAGAGCGTCAACACGTTGCGTCTGTGGCGCGCGCGCGCCGTAGAAGACCTGCACCTGGAGCGCTTCAACGCGGGCGACCACTTTGGCGCCGTTGCCGAGGTAGTTCGTGCAGAAAGTATCTCCCGCGTGCTTTACCCGAATGACGCCACTGAAGCGGGTCAGGAACTGCGCCTGCGTCAGGAATACTTCTTTGTGTCTGCATCCCTGCAGGATTTGCTGCGCCGCCACCTGAACCAGCACGCCACGCTGACCGATCTGGCCGAGCACGCTGCCATTCAGATGAACGACACGCACCCTTCCATCGCAGTTGCCGAACTGATGCGTCAATTGGTCGACAACCACAACATTCCGTGGGACACCGCCTGGAAAATCACCGTCGGCACCCTCGGCTACACCAACCACACGTTGCTGCCTGAGGCGCTGGAGACCTGGTCTGTCGGTTTGATGGAGCGGATGCTGCCGCGCCACATGCAGATCATCTATCTGATCAACGCGCAGCACATCGATACGCTGCGCGCCAAAGGCGTCGACGATGTCAACGTCCTGCGTGCGGTGTCGTTGATCGAAGAAGACAACGGTCGTCGCGTGCGCATGGGCAACCTCGCCTTCCTCGGTTCGCACAGCGTCAATGGCGTATCGGCCTTGCACACCCAGTTGATGCGCAAGACTGTGTTCGCCGAACTGCACAAAATCTATCCGGACCGGATCAACAACAAAACCAACGGCATCACCTTCCGCCGCTGGTTGTTCCAGGCCAACCCGAAGCTGACTGAAATGCTGGTCGAGGCGCTGGGCGAAGACATTATGGACAACGCCGAAACCCGCTTGAGAGAGCTGGAGCCGTTCGCCGAAAAGTCGTCGTTCCGCAAGCAGATGGCCGATCAGCGCCTGCACAGCAAACGTGCGCTGGCAGCGATCATTCACGAACGACTGGGTATCGCAGTAAACCCTGCGGCGATGTTCGACGTTCAGGTCAAGCGGATCCACGAGTACAAACGCCAGTTGCTGAACCTGTTTCACACCGTGGCGCTGTACCAGGCCATTCGTGCCGAGCCAGGCACGGACTGGGTACCTCGGGTGAAGATCTTTGCAGGCAAGGCGGCAGCCAGCTATCACTCGGCCAAGCTGATCATCAAGCTGACCAACGATATCGCGAGGACCGTGAACAACGATCCTACGGTTCGCGGCTTGCTGAAAGTGGTGTTCATGCCCAACTACAACGTTAGCCTGGCGGAAAGCATCATTCCGGCAGCCGACCTTTCCGAACAGATCTCCACGGCAGGTCTGGAAGCCTCGGGCACCAGTAATATGAAGTTCGGCCTCAATGGCGCACTGACCATCGGCACGCTGGACGGTGCCAACGTGGAAATGAGCGAGCAAGTGGGTCTGGAACACATGTTCATCTTCGGCATGACGTCGCAGCAGGTCGAGGCACGCAAGCGCGCCGGCGATTTCAGCGCTCATGGCGACGTGGCCGCTTCGGGACGTCTGAACGATGTTCTGCAGGCGATACGCGGCGGGGTGTTCTCGCCTGATGACCCGAATCGCTATGTAGGTCTGGTAGATGAGCTGCTGGCGTACGACCGCTTCCTGGTCTGCGCTGACTTCGATTCTTACTGGGCAGCCCAGGCCAAGGTCGAAGAACGCTGGCACGACTCCAAGGAATGGTGGCGCTCGGCGGTGCTCAATACCGCACGCATGGGCTGGTTCTCTTCGGACCGGACCATTCGTGAATACGCCGGGGACATCTGGAAGGCACTGGACTGACCAGCTCGCACACTAACCTGACTCGCGCTACCACGCTCCACAGCGTGGTAACGCGGCTCTATGACGTGGAGCGTCAGCCAAAGCATCCCCACGCTAGCGTGAAGAACGAAAGGTGCAGAGACTGGCCGCGTTCTGCATAAAACATTACAAACGATGCCCGCCCGCCCCTATATACTGCGCACGATGAACCTTCACACACCGAAAAGGATGTCGTCGCGTGCTTTGGATTTGTCTGCTGGTGGGTGGCGCACTGCTGGGCTACTCGTTGAGTTACGACGAGTGGGCAGGCGCTTTGGTTGGCGCGATCATGGGCATGGCGATGTGGGCCGGTATCCGTGTGCGCGTGCTGGGCAGGCAATCTGCTGACCATTTGCAGCAACTCCTCGAAACCCGGAAATCCCTCGACTCCGTTCAGCAACGCCTGAGCGCGCTTGAACGCAAGCCTGCGTCCATCGTACCGCCTGCTCAGGACAGCGCGCCGCTGCCAGCCGACGCTGTGATTCTCAACGCACCAACCCAAGGGCCAGAGCTGATCTGGGACCTGCCTGACGAAGCACTGCAAGTCGACACTCCAATCCCTCACATAATACCGGCCATTCCACCACGCCAGCCGCCTGCACCGGCCAGCCCCAACCTGCTCGACAGCGCCATTGGCCGCGCCAGGGACTGGTTGCTGGGCGGTAATACGGTACTGCGGGTCGGCGTCGTGGTGCTGTTCCTCGGCCTGGCTTTTCTGCTGCGTTATGCCACCGAAGGGATGGTCGTGCCGATTGAAGCGCGTTACGCCGGCGTCGCGCTGAGTGCGCTGGCATTGCTGGGGCTGGGCTGGTGGCTGCGCTTGCGCAACGGTCCTTACGCGCTGATGTTGCAAGGTGCAGGCATTGGCGTCTTGTACCTGACCATTTTTGCCGCGATGAAACTGCACGCTTTGCTGGACCCCACCCTCGGCTTTGCGCTGCTGGTCGCGATCACCTGTTTCTCGGCCGTCCTGGCGTTGACCCAGAACTCGCTGGCCCTGGCCTGCGCTGGTGCGCTCGGCGGTTTTGCGGCGCCGATTCTGGCCTCTACCGGACAAGGCAGCCATGTTTCGCTGTTCAGCTATTTCGCTCTGCTCAACGCCGGCATTTTTGCCATCGCCTGGTTCAAAGCCTGGCGCATCCTCAACCTGATCGGCTTTTTCGGCACCTTCGGTATCGGCTTCGCCTGGGGCATGAAGGCTTACACGCCCGAACTGTTCTGGAGCACCGAACCGTTCCTGATTCTGTTTTTCCTGATGTATCTGGCCATCGGCCTGTTGTTCGCCCGGCAAAAACTGCTGCAGCTCACCCACGCGGCCCAGGATGAAACCCGAGCAGCCATGCTGCGCTGGTCTGCCCGCCAAGGCGACTACGTCGATGGCACGCTGCTGTTCGGTACCCCCATCGCGGGTTTTGGACTGCAATACGCGCTGGTCGAGCATATGGAGTTTGGCGCAGCCTTCAGTGCGCTGGCGCTGGGCCTGATCTACATGGGGCTGGCACGCTGGCTGGCAGGGCACACTTCGGGACGCACCGTATTGCTGATGGAAACCTGTCTGGCTCTTGGCGTGGTGTTTGCCACCCTGGCGATCCCGCTGGGCCTTGGTTCACAGTGGACAACCAGCGCCTGGGCCGTGGAAGGCGCGGCGGTTTTGTGGCTGGGCCTGCGTCAGCAACGCAGGCTGGCACAGGCGTTCGGCCTGCTGCTGCAAGTGGGCGCAAGCGCGATTCTGTTCAGCGGCGGCACCGACAGCTCGGCACAGGCTTTCGCCAACGATTACTGGACGCCGATGGTTCTGGCGATTGCAGCGATGGTCAGTGCATGGTGCGTGTTCCGCTTCAATTCGCTGGCACTCATGAGCCCGGTCCGCGCACGGAAATTACTGATCATCTGGGGCGCGTTCTGGTGGCTGGTTTCGCTGGCCAGCGCTGCGGTTCTGCATGTGCAAGCGTCCTATCTGGCCTCCGCATTCCTGATAGCTATTGCACTCAGTGTGGCGCTTTGGGCATCACTTGCCCTGAGCTTGCGCTGGCCGGACCTGGCCACGCTATCCAGCGCATTGACGCCCTTCAGCGCTTTGGTACTGATGATCTCGATAAACCTGCGAAACAATCCGGCAGGCAATCTGGGCTGGCTGGCCTGGCTGGCGGTGTTCGCTGTGCATCTGCTGACCTTGCGCTACGTGTCGGACCTGCTGTCCATTCTTGCAAAACGCGTTGCTCACACCGTGGGCTGTCTGCTGATCATCAGTGTGCTAGCGCTGGAGCTGCGTTTCGGCCTGCTGCAGCTGTCCGAGAACTACAACGCCTGGCGCTGGCTGGGCTGGGCGATTCTGCCCAGCCTGTTCCTGCTGGCGATGAGCTCCAGGCGTCAATGGCCGTGGCCAGTAGCAGCCTGCCCTGAGGCTTATCACCTTGGGGCCGCTGCGCCACTGGCAGCGTTGATGCTGGCGTGGTTCTGGCTGGCAAACATCTTCAGCGACGGCGCGGCCGATCCGCTGCCCTATGTACCGCTGCTCAATCCACTCGAAGTCGGCCTGCTGCTGTCTCTGGCGGGGGTATGCCTGTGGATGCGCGACCATATGGCGCACAGGCGCACCCTGCTGGTGGCAGGTGCCTCATTGTTTGCACTGGTCACGGCCATGGTCATGCGCACAGCCCATCACTGGGCTGATGTGCCGTGGTACACCGAGGCGCTGTTCGAGTCGATGCGCGTTCAGGCTGGCCTGTCGATCGTCTGGACGTTGATGGCGCTGGCCTTGATGATCGGTGGCCACATACGATCCAGACGCGAAATATGGCTGGGCGGTGCCGCGTTGATCGGGGTGGTAGTGATCAAATTGTTCTTCGTCGAACTGGGCAATCGCGGCGGCATGGAGCGCATCGTCTCGTTTATCGGTGTTGGCATTCTGCTACTGGTGGTGGGATATTTCGCACCATTACCGCCGAAATCACCTGTCAAAGAAACTGTCGAAGACACTGGCACCGGCCCGATCGCCGCGCCTGAAACTCCGTGAGGAACTGTTCTTGAGTCATCCTGCCATGAAAATCGCCGTGTTTGGCCTGGCATTGTGCGCGTCGATCACCGCCAATGCTCAGGACAAGCCAGCGGACTTTGCCAGCCAGACCCCGCTGAGTCTGAATGGCGAAGGACCTTGGTACCGCCTTGAGTTGCCGTTGGGCGTCCAGCTGAATGCCCGACAGACTGACCTGGGCGACCTGCGCGTGTTCAACGCCGAAGGCCAGCCACAGGCGTATGCAATCACGCCGCGACAACCTGCGCGCGAGCAGGAACCGGCACCGATCCCGGTCAAATGGTTCGCGCTCTACAGCACCCAGGAATCAGGCGACGCAACGCCCGTCATCCGCATCGAACGCTCAAGCAGCGGCAGCGTGATCGAGGTCCAGCCACAAAGCGATATCGAGGCTGGCGAAGAAGTGCTGCGCGGCTGGCTGCTGGACACTAGCGCAATCAAGGCGCCACTGGAGCAGTTGATCATCGACTGGAGCACCGAGCGCGAAGGCTTTCAGAACTTCAGCATCGAGGCCAGCGACGACCTGCAACACTGGCGAGACTGGGGCGAAGGACAAATTGCACGTTTGTCATTTGCCGATGAAGTGGTCGAGCAACGAGAAGTCGGCCTGCCCGGCCAGAGCGCCCGCTACCTGCGGCTGCTGTGGCGCGCACCTCACAGCGCGCCGCTGTTGATCTCCGCGCACCTGCTGAGCGCCAGCAGCGACACTCCGACACCGCCGTTGACATGGTCGCCACCGGTCAAAGGCTCTGTTGAAAGCCCCAACGAATACGTCTGGCAATTGCCGGCCGGCCTGCCGATAGGAAGAGTAAAAGTCGATATAACCCAGCCCAACAGCCTTGCACCGGCGATTCTGTATGGCCGGACAGACTCTAAACAGCCGTGGCAACCCATCAGCAGCGGCCTGCTGTATCGCTTGTCGCAAAACAACAGCGACGTGCTGCAGGACCAACTGCAATTGCCCGGACGCGTCGTTCAGCAGCTCAAGCTGGTGGTCGATGACCGAGGCGGCGGTCTGGGGAACGAGGCGCCGCAGTTGAGCGTCGCAGTGCCTGCCACTGAGGTAGTGTTTCTGGCACGCGGCAATGGGCCGTTCACGCTGGCGGTCGGCAACTCGACGGCCAAGGCGGCAAACCTGTCGCTGGCGACGCTGATCCCCGATTACAGTGCGGCAAAACTCGCGTCCCTCGGTACCGCGAAACCCGCCACTGCGAGCATCGCCGACATGGCTGCCGCACCGGTGCAGGTGGCACCACAGGGGACCGACTTCAAACGCCTGGGGCTGTGGGCAGTATTGCTTCTGGGGGTGCTGTTTCTGGGCTGGATGGCCTTCAGCACCCTGCGCACCTCAAAACGTTGAAACACGCGGGCTGTCGGGCGCGGTTCGCCCGGCATATGAACTGAAACAGTCATAAGCCAGTCTCATAGCAGTATTAAGTCACCACTCGCGTTAAACTGCGCGGGTTTTCATACCCCTATTTTCGGAGCTATCCATGTCCCGCGTCACACTAAGTCGTTACTTGATTGAGCAGACCCGCAGTAACAACACCCCTGCCGATCTGCGCTTCCTGATCGAAGTTGTGGCGCGCGCATGCAAGGAAATCAGCCATGCAGTCTCCAAGGGCGCGCTGGGCGGCGTTCTGGGCAGCATGGGCACCGAAAACGTACAGGGTGAAGTGCAGAAAAAACTCGACGTGATCTCCAACGAGATCCTGCTCGAAGCCAACGAATGGGGCGGTCACCTGGCCGGCATGGCGTCCGAAGAAATGGACAACGCCTACCAGATCCCCGGCAAATACCCTAAAGGTGCCTACCTGCTGGTTTTCGACCCGCTGGACGGATCGTCGAACATCGACATCAACGCGCCGGTCGGGACTATCTTTTCGGTGCTGCGCTGCCCGAACCAGTACCTGAGCCAGAACGAACCGCTGAATGAGAAGGCGTTCCTGCAGCCAGGCACCGAGCAGGTGGCAGCCGGTTACGCAATCTACGGCCCGCAGACCATGCTGGTGCTGACCTTGGGTGACGGCGTGAAAGGCTTCACGCTTGACCGTGAAATGGGCAGCTTCGTGCTTACCCACGAAGACATCCGGATCCCGGAATCCACTCAGGAATTCGCGATCAACATGTCCAACCAGCGTCACTGGGAAGCCCCGGTACAGCGCTACGTGAACGAGCTGTTGGCCGGTGAAGACGGCCCCCTGAAAAAGAATTACAACATGCGCTGGGTTGCCGCGATGGTGGGCGACGTGCATCGCATCCTCACCCGTGGCGGTCTGTTCATGTACCCGCGTGACAGCCGCGAACCGTCCAAGCCAGGCAAGCTGCGCCTGATGTACGAAGCCAACCCGATGTCTTTCCTGGTCGAGCAGGCTGGTGGCGCGTCTACCGATGGTCATCAGCGTATTCTCGACATCCAGCCCGATGGCCTGCATCAGCGCGTCGCGGTTTACCTGGGTTCCAAGGAAGAAGTGGAACGCGCAACGGCCTATCACAAAGAGTAAGACCGCTTTCTGATGCCACACTGGCGATTCGACCCGAGCGAATCGCCAGCGCGCATATAGCTGCGCAAAACGGCCAATCGAGAGCCTTATCCACACCCGTCTATAGCCCTATCTGCCGACCTGCGGCACAAATCCTTTCCCCCTGCGGGAACCAGATCCCCTTTTTCTCTTCTAAGCTTGCGGTAATGCGCCAGCGCCAGACTGCATCGGCCTTCACTGCGACGCGACCCCCTTCCGTTCAGGAGCTACATCCATGTCCTTGCGCACTGTCGCGTTACTCTCGTTCTGCGTCTTTCTGGCTGCCTGCAGCAAGATCACCCAGGAAAACTATTCGAAAATTTCCGCTGGCATGCCCAAGGCACAGGTCGAGTCCTTGCTGGGCAGCCCGACCGAGTGTTCCGGTGCGCTGGGGATGTCCAGCTGTACCTGGGGCGATCAAAACACCTTTATCAGCGTGCAGTACGCAGCAGACAAGGTTGTACTGTTCTCGGGTCAAGGTCTCAAATAACACATGATCAAGTTATTGGTACGTTTTGGAATTTGTGTCATGGCCAGCTTTCTGGCCATCGGTTTCGCCCACTCGGCTGACAACCTTGAGCCGAAGACGGTTGATAACGTCGACCTCAAGCAGTATCAGGGCACCTGGTACGAAATCGCGCGGCTGCCGATGTTTTTCCAGCGTAAATGCGCGCAGTCAGAGGCGCTTTACACGCTCAAGGACGACGGGAATATTGCGGTAACCAACCGCTGCCGCACCCTTGAAGGCAAGTGGGAAGAAGCCACCGGCACCGCCTCGCCGCAGGTTCCGGGCAAGGCCGACAAACTGTGGGTTGTGTTCGATAACTGGTTCTCGCGGTTGCTGCCTGGCGTTGCCAAGGGCGATTACTGGATTCTGGACGTCAGCGAAGGCTATCGCACCGCCGTGGTCGGCAATCCGGATCGCAAGTACCTGTGGTTGCTGTCGCGCACGCCTGTGGTTTCTCAGGCAGACAAAGAGAACATGCTGAGCAAGGCTCGCCAGCAGGGTTACGACACCTCCCGCCTGATCTGGCGCGAGGATGACTCGAAGATCGGCAAGGGCGAGAAGTAAGGGGGCTTACGTCGTGCAGCGTCATGCAGAAGTGTGACGCTGAGCGTCATGCAAGGCATTCCCACGCGAAGTGAGGAACGACAGGTGTCTGGACTCGATCGTTAGGAACGAGAACCGGCTGGCAACACCATCGTGCCCACGCTCCAGCACTCATCGTTATACACAAGTCCGCTCTTGATTCTGGCCGAAGGCCGTGGGAGTGAAAAGGGCACTACTAGGGTGCCCGCGCTCCAGCTTGGGCACACCGGTTCTGGACGCTCTGCGTCCGATCTTGCATCAGCCCAGCAACTCCCTCAATACCTGTGCAAACTCGCGGTTGCTCTGCTCTTCGGCTGCGTGTCGTCCTTCGCGTATGACCCAGCGGCCATTCACAGCCACGTCGCGAATCTGCCGATCGCTGCCAGCGAATAGCCAGCGGTTAAGGATCGCGTCGCCGGAGGCTGTCTCGATGTATGGGTCTTTGCCATCCAGCACCAGCCAGTCGGCACGATGCCCTGCTTGCAGTTTGCCAGTCTGCTGACCCAGCGCCTGCGCGCCACCGGCGAGTGCAGCGTCGTACAGTGTGCGACCGACCATCGGCTGATCACTGCGATGCAGCCGGTTGCGACGCTGGTCGCGCAGCCGCTGCCCGTACTCCAGCCAGCGCAGTTCCTCGACCACGCTGAGCGAGACGTGGCTGTCCGAGCCAACGCCCCAACGCCCACCCTGCGCGATGTAATCCACCGCCGGAAATATCCCGTCGCCGAGATTGGCCTCAGTGGTCAGACACAGTCCTGCCACGGCACTGCTCTGCGCCATCAACTGCACCTCGTGCGCATCGGCGTGGGTCGCATGGACCAGGCACCAACGGTTATCCACAGGGGTGTTTTCATACAACCACTGCAGCGGACGCCGACCGCTCCAGCTCAGGCAGTCATCGACTTCCTTCTGTTGCTCGGCAATATGAATATGCACCGGACACTGCGGGTCGCTGGCGGCAAGCACTTCGCTGATCTGCTGTGGGGTGACTGCGCGCAGCGAGTGGAAACACAGGCCGAGCTGTTGCGCCGGCTGGGCCGCCAGAACAGCTTGCAGACGAACCTGCAAATCCAGATAGCTGTCAGTGCTGTGGATAAACCGGCGTTGCCCTTCGTTCGGCGCCAGCCCGCCAAACCCGGAGTGGCTGTAAAGCACCGGCAGCAGCGTCAGGCCGATACCCGCCGAGCTTGCCGCCTGGCTGATCTGCAAAGCAAGTTCGCCAGGGTCGGCGTAAGGCAGACCACTGACGTCATGATGCACATAATGAAATTCCGCCACCGAGGTGTAACCGCCCTTGAGCATCTCGATGTACAGCTGACGAGCGATGACGCCCAATTGCGCGGGACTTATACGCCCGACCATGCGGTACATCAGATCGCGCCAGGTCCAGAAACTGTCGTTGGGGTTGCCCGCCACTTCGGCCAGACCGGCCATTGCCCGCTGAAACGCATGAGAATGCAGGTTCGGCATGCCGGGCAACAGTGGACCACCGATGAGTTCGGCACCCTGCCGGTGCGCACTGGCTTCGACACGGGTCAATACACCCTCCTGGCTGACCTCCAGGCGTACATCGCTGGCCCAGCCGTCGGGAAGTAGCGCACGCTCGGCAAAGAAGGCTGACATTGACTTGGCACCTCATCACGGTAATTTGTATATACATATACAGACGTTCCAGCGAGTGGTAAACCGCTCGCACGCTTGCCGTGTACCGGGTTAATGGTTAGCGTTGGCGCTTTGCTGTATTTGAATCATCTCGAACAAGGACTCATCCGTGTCGACTCCGCCCGCCGCTTCTCCCCTGGCTGCCCAGATGGGCGAAAGTCCCGCACCCTTGTACGCCCGCGTCAAACACATGATCGCGCTGCAGATTCAAAACGGCACCTGGCCGCCGCATCACCGCGTGCCTTCGGAAAGCGAGTTGGTGACGCAACTGGGTTTCAGCCGCATGACCATCAACCGCGCGTTGCGCGAGCTGACCGCCGAAGGCCTGCTGGTGCGCATGCAAGGCGTCGGCACTTTTGTCGCTGAGCCAAAGAGCCAGTCTGCGCTGTTCGAAGTGCATAACATCGCCGACGAGATCGCCACGCGCGGTCATCGCCATACCTGCAAGGTCATGGTGCTCAAAGAGGAAGCCGCAGGCTCCGAGCGCGCTCTGGCGCTGGATATGCGTGAAGGCCAAAAGGTGTTTCATTCGCTGATCGTGCATTTCGAGAACGACATTCCCGTGCAGATCGAAGACCGCTTCGTAAATGCTCAGGTAGCACCGGACTACCTCAAGCAGGACTTTACCCTGCAGACGCCCTACGCCTATCTATCTCAGGTCGCCCCGCTGACCGAAGGCGAGCACGTGGTTGAAGCGATTCTCGCCGAAGCCGCCGAGTGCCAACTGTTGCAGATCGAGGCTGGCGAGCCCTGCCTGCTGATTCGCCGCCGCACCTGGTCAGGTCGCCAGCCGGTCACGGCGGCGCGCCTGATACACCCAGGTTCCCGTCATCGCCTTGAAGGACGCTTTACCAAATGAGCCAGACTCGACTCCTGCGCGCTGCCGATTACCCGCGCATGCCGTGGAAGAACGGTGGCGGCAGCACTGAAGAAATCGCCCGCGATGCAGGTCATGATCTGGACGGTTTCGGTTGGCGCCTGTCGATTGCCGACATCGAGACCTCCGGGGGCTTCTCGGTGTTCGTCGGCTACCAACGGATCATTACCGTTTTGCAGGGCGCAGGCATGACACTGGCGGTAGATGGCATGACCAGTCGCGCGCTGTTGCCATCCGACCCGTTTGCCTTCAGCGGCGACAGTCAAGTCAGCTGCACCCTGCTGGATGGCCCGATTCGCGACTTCAACCTCATCTATGCGCCACACCGGTATACTGCGCGCCTGCACTGGATCGATGTGCGCCAACCGCAACGGCTGTTCAGTTCGGCAAGCACGTTCGTGCTGTTCAGCATGGCCGCGCAAGTGGCGATCAGCGTCGACAGTCAGCCATGGGAAGTCCTCGGCAAACATGATTGTGCGCTTGTGGATAACCCTGGCGGCTTGCTGGAAATAGAGCTGCAATCTCCTCGCGTCAGTCGCTGCTGCCTGATCGAGCTCAGTGCCACGGGCCAGTAACCGCCCGCCTGCCACCACAATAAAAACAGCTTCTCGTTTCAAGGACGACCATGACTCAGGCTCCACATCGGGAAACACCACGCGCCATCGCCATTCTTGCCCGCTTTCTGGCTTCTGAATCAGCAGGCGGCATCGTCCTGATGATGGCTGCGCTGGCGGCACTGATCGTTGCCAACTCAGCGCTTTCCGCCAGTTATTTCTCGATGCTGCACAGCGTCTGGCTGGGCCTGTCGGTCGAGCTGTGGATCAACGACGGGCTGATGGCGATTTTCTTCCTGATGGTCGGCCTGGAGATCAAGCGCGAAGTGCTGGCCGGTGGCCTGTCGACCTGGGGACAGCGCGCCCTGCCCGGCTTTGCAGCGGCAGGCGGCATGCTGGTACCTGCACTGATCTACATCGCGATCAACTGGGGCAACCCGCAGACCCTCAGCGGCTGGGCCATTCCGGCGGCAACCGACATTGCCTTCGCGCTTGGTGTGCTTTCGCTGCTGGGCAATCGAGTGCCCACATCACTGAAAGTCTTTCTGGCTGCGCTGGCGATTCTCGACGACTTGGGGGCGGTGACCATCATTGCGTTCTTTTACAGCTCCGGCCTGAACCTGCCGATGCTCGCTGCCGCATTCGCGACCCTCGCTGTACTGATCGTACTGAACCGCCTGCATGTCCGTCGCCTGTTGCCCTATCTGCTGCTCGGCGCATTGCTGTGGTTTTTTGTCCTGCAATCAGGCGTGCATGCCACGCTGGCCGGTGTCGCGCTCGCGCTGTGCATCCCGATGGGCAAACCCGAGGAAGAGGCGCGCTCGCCGCTGTTGTTCCTTGAAGAAAAAATGCATTACTGGGTGGCCTTTGCGGTAGTGCCTGTATTCGGCTTTGCCAATGCTGGGGTGTCACTGGCCGGTATCACCCTTGAAAACCTTATAGATCCAGTGCCGCTGGGTGTTGCGCTGGGGCTGTTCGCGGGCAAGCAGATCGGTGTGTTCCTTGCCGCACTACTGGCGATTCGTGCCGGGCTGGCGACCTTGCCGGAAGGCAGCAACTGGGTGCAGTTGTACGGCGTGGCGATCCTGTGCGGCATCGGCTTCACCATGAGCCTGTTCATCGGCAACCTGGCATTCCCTGGTTCACAGCACCTGATCGACGAGGTGAAAGTCGGCGTGCTGATCGGCTCGGGGCTCGCGGCCATTGCCGGAATACTGCTATTGCGAAGCCGTTTCAGCCGGCATTGAAAAAATATTTTCAAATCACTGCATCCAGATGGATTTCTCGCGGGTAGTACATTCAGCAGCCACTTCGAGTTGCTGAGCGCGGTTAAACAATCTGGAGATTTCTGCATGAACGCAAAACGCTTGCTCTGCCTTGCCGGTACTACCCTGGCCTTCACCTGCCTGTCATCCGTGGCCCTGGCTCAGACCGACCTTCCGGAAAGCGTGCGCGTGCCGGCTGGCAACAAAGTCGGCATGCAAACCACAGGTGTTGGCGAAATCACCTACGAGTGCCGCGCCAAAGCCAACATGCCTAGCGAAATGGAGTGGGCGTTCGTCGGCCCCAAAGCAGTGCTCAACGACAAGAGCGGCAAACAGGTCGGTACTTACTACGGCCCGCCTGCCACCTGGGAAGCCAAAGACGGCTCCAAAGTGACCGGCACCCAGGTGGCCGTAGCACCATCCAGCGCTGGCAACCTGCCGTATCAACTGGTCAAGGCCAACCCGGCTGAAGGCAAAGGCGCAATGACTGGCGTGACTTACATCCAGCGTGTAGCCCTGAAAGGCGGCGTTGCCCCGGCCAAAGCCTGCGCCGAGAGCAACAAGGGTGCGAAGGAAGTGGTCAAGTATCAAGCCGACTACCTGTTCTGGACCGCGAGCTGATCGCGGCCATTAGCCGGGTGACCGCGCAGAGGTTGAGCTATGCTGCTGCGCGGGAGCCTCGTGATGTCAACGAGGCAGTAGTCTTCCATTGATGGCGGATCATCTTGTCCTCGCACGAATCTCTCTTTGATTACGAAGCCACGTTGCAGGCCTGCGCTCGCGGTGAGAAACAGGCCTTGCAGCGTCTCTATCAACAGGAAAGCGCCCGATTGCTCGGCGTCGTCCAGCGGCTGGTACGTGACAGCGCTCTGGCCGAGGACATCGTGCACGACGCCTTTCTGAAAATCTGGACCCGCGCTGCCAGTTTCGATGCTTCCCGTGGCTCGGCGCGTGGCTGGATATTCAGCGTGACCCGGCATCTGGCACTCAATACGTTGCGCAACACCGCCCGCGAGGTACGTATCGAGGAAGACGGCAGCGAAGATCATCATGAACAGGCGACCCTGGAAGGCTGGCAGGAAGCCGGGGATGCTTTTGACTGGCGGGTCAATCCAGGACGGATTACTTCATGCATGGAGCAATTGGAGCCGGTAAGACGAAACTGTGTTTTTCATGCTTACGTAGACGGCTATTCGCATCAGGAAATCGCGCAGAAAATCGGCGCGCCATTGGGTACGGTCAAAGCCTGGATCAAGCGCAGCCTGACGGCTTTGCGGGAGTGCATGGGATGACCCGGCCTTTAGACGACAACATTCATGACTTGGCTGGCGAGTACGTGCTCGGCACCCTGTCGGCGCAGGATCGGCTCGACGTGCAGCGTCGCCTGTCCCGCGAGCCAGACCTGCAAGCGGCCATCGATGCCTGGGAGCAACGCTTGTTGCCCCTGACGGAACTGGCCGAGCCCGTTACGCCATCGCCCGGTCTGTGGCACCGAATCGAACGCAACCTGCTGGAGATCACCGCGCCCGCCAGTGTTTCGCCAAGACCGCGCGTGCGCTGGTGGGACAACCTGTCGGTCTGGCGCGGGCTGGCTGGGGCCGGGCTGGCGGCATCGCTGGTATTAGGCATGACCCTGCTGACCCGCGCCCCGGCGCAGACTTCCTACCTTGTTGTTCTGGTCGGGCCGCAGGACAGGTCGCCCGGCTGGGTAGTGCAGGCCAGTAATTCGCAGGAAATCCAGCTTATTCCGCTGGGCGTGGTAGAGGTTCCGGCTGACAAGGCACTGGAGTTCTGGACCAAAGGCGACGACTGGCAAGGCCCGGTTTCTCTGGGGCTGGTAAAACCGGGGCAAAGCCTGAACATTGCGCTGGATAAACTGCCGCCGCTGCAGCCCAATCAGTTGTTCGAGCTGACGCTGGAAACATCCTCCGGCTCGCCTATCGGCAAACCCACCGGCCCGATTCAGTTCATCGGGCGGGCGGTGAAAGTCATCTGAGCTTCACGCAGGCATCACTTTTTCGAGCAGTCGTCCTGTTGCAGCAGGTTGGCCTGAGTCAGGTTGCAGTCTGCCGGCACGCTGCGGGTCAGCCAGACATTGCCGCCGATGGTCGAGCCTTTGCCAATCGTGATGCGCCCCAGAATGGTCGCCCCGGCGTAAATCACCACGTCATCTTCGACGATCGGGTGCCGTGCGTGGCCTTTCTGCAACTGACCGTCCTCGTCCGCAGGGAAACGCTTGGCGCCCAGCGTCACGGCCTGATATATCCGCACTCGCTCACCGATAATGGCGGTTTCGCCAATGACCACACCCGTCCCGTGATCAATGAAGAAGCTCGGGCCGATCTGCGCGCCGGGGTGAATATCGATACCGGTCGCCGAATGGGCGATTTCCGAGCTGATGCGCGCCAGCAGCGGCAGGCCAGCCCGGTACAGGTGGTGAGCCAGGCGATGATGAATCACAGCAAGGACGCCCGGATAGCACAGCAGAACTTCATCCACACTGCGCGCCGCCGGGTCGCCGTGGTAGGCGGCCAGCACGTCAGTGTCCAGTAACAGGCGGATGCCCGGCAGTGCCGTGGCGAAATCCTGAATCAACCTGAGCGCATGAGCATTGATGTTCTTTAGGTCGCCACCCTGTTGATGGGCCACATAGCGCAATTCCAGCCGGGCCTGAGCCAGCAGCGCATTGAGTGCCACGTCCAGCGTGTGGCCAACATAGAAGTCCTCGCTCTCTTCGCGCAGGTCTACCGGCCCAAGCCGCATCGGAAACAGTGCGCCACTCAACGCCTCGAGAATGTCGCCCATGGCCGCACGAGAAGGCAGCTCACGCCCGCCGTGCTCGCCGCTCACTCGCCTGTTGCGCGCCCGCCAGTCTTCCCGCGCACCGCGCAACTGGCTGACGATCCGTTGCAACTGCCAATGGCTGGAACGGCCGTCGGCGGAGGCTTCTGGAATATCACTCACGCTGATCTCTCCTTGACACATTAGGGTGTCGACCGACAGTGACGGCCGCTGATGCCTTCACTCTACGGCAAACATTCGAACGCAAAGAACAACAATTTCCACAGGAACAGGCTGACCAGATGATAAACACAGAGAAGTTGCCGTGTAGGAAACGTCTGCCTATAGTCCGGTGACTCTTTACACGGCTTATCTATCACCATGATCAAACATCAGCTCGCCCGCTTCAATCGTCTCGACCTGATCAGTGCGCCGACGGCTCTGGAGAAGCTCGAACGCCTGTCCGCCTGGGCAGACCGCGATATCTACATCAAACGTGATGACACCACGACCCTGGCACTGGGCGGCAACAAGGCTCGCAAGCTCGAATACCTGGCTGCCGATGCGCTGGCACAGGGCGCCGATACGCTGATCACCGCCGGTGCGATCCAGTCCAACCATGTGCGTCAGACCGCAGCGCTGGCAGCGCGGCTGGGCATGGGCTGCGTAGCCCTGCTGGAAAACCCCATCGGCAGCGAAGACCCCAACTACCTGAGCAACGGCAACCGCCTGCTGCTGGAGCTGTTCGATGCTCGGGTAGAGCTGGTCGAAAACCTCGATAACGCGGATGAACAGCTGCACGCACTGGCTGCACGCCTGCGCTCCAGTGGCAAAAATCCCTATCTGGTCCCCATCGGCGGCTCTAGTCCGATAGGCACTTTGGGCTACGTGCGCGCCGGTTTGGAGCTGGCCGAGCAGATCAAGCAGACCGGCATTGAGTTCGCTGCAGTTGTGCTGGCCTCCGGCAGCGCGGGTACACACAGCGGTCTGGCGCTGGCGCTGGCCCATGAACTGCCGCAATTGCCGGTCATCGGCGTCACCGTGTCGCGCAGTGAAGAGGACCAGTTGCCCAAGGTACAGAGCCTGGCCGAACGCACCGCCGAATTGCTCGGCATCGCGCTGCCGGAAACATTCAAGGTCGAGCTGTGGGACGAGTATTTCGCCCCCCGTTACGGCGAACCGAACGCAGGCACGCTGTCTGCGATCAAACTGGTGGCCAGCCATGAGGGTGTCTTGCTTGACCCGGTCTACACCGGCAAGGCGATGTCCGGCATGCTGGACGGCATAGGGCGGCAGCGTTTCAATGACGGCCCGCTGATATTCCTGCACACCGGAGGCGCACCCGCGTTGTTTGCCTACCCTGATGCCTTCAGCAATTGACCGAGGTCTTTATTCCGTTTTTTGGCGGACTGTGCATTTTTAGTTATTTTTATTCATAAGAAGATGGCTATATAGTCGCGCCCGGAACATCGGTGTGACGTAACTGCTTGAAAAAAAACCAAACCCTCAGCACCAAGTCGCTTCAGTCGGGTCAGAAAATAGCCAGACACTTTCGTATCAACAAGGGGCTCGCATGAACATTTCCGCTATTCGTCGTACGTTTCTTTTCTCCGCACTGGGCCTGATGCTTGGTACCGGTATCGCCGGGCAAGCCATGGCTGGCGAGCAACTGCAGAAAATCAAGGATAGCGGCACTCTGAATGTGGGCCTTGAAGGCACTTATCCGCCGTTCAGCTTCGTAGATGAAAACGGCAAACTCACTGGCTTCGAAGTAGAGTTTTCCGAAGCGCTGGCCAAGGAATTAGGCGTGAAGGCCAAGATCCAGCCGTCCAAATGGGATGGCATTCTCGCTGCACTGGACTCCAAGCGTCTGGACGTGGTGATCAACCAGGTCACCATCTCCGACGAGCGCAAGAAAAAGTACGATTTCTCCGAGCCTTACACCATTTCCGGCATTCAGGCGCTGGTTCTGAAGAAGAATGCAGACGCCATCAAGTCCGCTGACGACCTGAAGGGCAAAAAGGTCGGCGTAGGCCTGGGCACCAACTACGAGCAGTGGCTCAAGGAGAACGTGCCGGGCGCCATCGTCAGGACTTACGATGATGACCCAACAAAAATTCAGGACCTGAGCGTAGGCCGTATCGACGTGATTCTCGTTGACCGTCTGGCGGCCCTAGAAATGGCAACCAAGACCAAAAACAAACTCGTGCCTGCCGGCGTTGCCTTTTCCCGTCAGGAATCCGGTATTGCCATGCGCAAAGGCGAGCCTGAGCTGCAGGCTGCAATCGACAAGGCGATCGACAAACTGCGTGCCGACGGCACACTGGAAAAACTGTCGAAAAAGTATTTCAACGCTGACGTCACACAATGATCGAAGAGAGCCTTCAGCTCGCGCTGGACTCCGCGCCCTTCCTGCTGAAGGGAGCGTACTACACAGTATTCCTCAGCCTGGGCGGTATGTTCTTCGGGTTAGTGCTGGGCTTCGGCCTGGCGCTGATGCGCCTGTCGCGTTTCAAGCCGGTGAACTGGCTGGCGCGCATCTACGTATCGTTCTTTCGCGGCACGCCGTTGCTGGTGCAGTTGTTCCTGATCTACTACGGCTTGCCGGAGTTGGGCATCGAGCTTGACCCGTTGACCGCAGCGCTGATCGGCTTTTCGCTGAACATGGCCGCCTACGCCTGCGAAATTCTCCGCTCGGCCATAGGCTCCATAGAGCGCGGCCAGTGGGAAGCCGCAGCGAGTATCGGCATGACCCGCTGGCAAACCCTGCGCCGGGCAATTCTGCCGCAAGCAGCACGTACCGCTTTGCCACCACTGGGCAACAGCTTTATATCGCTGGTCAAGGACACGGCTCTGGCGGCCACTATTCAGGTGCCCGAGCTGTTCCGCCAGGCTCAGTTGATCACCGCACGTACCTTCGAAATTTTCACCATGTACCTGGCCGCAGCACTGATCTACTGGATCCTTGCCACTGCGCTTTCGTACCTGCAAAACAGGCTGGAAGCGAGGGTCAACCGGCATGATCTGGAGTCCTGACGCATGATCGTGGTTGAAAAACTCACCAAGGAATTCAACGGTAACCAAGTCCTCAAGGGCATCGATCTGCGCATCGAAGCAGGCGAGGTCGTGGCGATCATCGGTCCCAGCGGCTCGGGCAAGACCACACTGTTGCGCTGCCTGAATCTTCTGGAAACGCCTACTGCCGGCAGGATCAAGGTCGGCGACATCGAAATCGATGGCGCGCGTTCGGTTGGCCAGCAGCAAGGGTTGATCCGTCAACTGCGCCAGCAGGTCGGGTTCGTGTTTCAGAACTTCAACCTGTTTCCGCATCGCACTGCGCTGGAGAACGTCATCGAAGGCCCGGTGGTGGTCAAGAAGATCCCTCTGGCGACGGCAGAAGCACTGGGTCGCCAATTGCTGGCCAAGGTCGGCCTGACCGGCAAGGAAGATGCTTACCCGCGCAGACTCTCGGGCGGGCAGCAGCAACGTGTGGCGATCGCCAGAGCGCTGGCGATGGAGCCGCAGGTCATTCTGTTCGACGAACCGACTTCGGCGCTGGACCCTGAGCTGGTCGGCGAGGTGCTGACCACCATCCGCGCCCTGGCCGAAGAGAACCGCACGATGGTGATCGTCACTCATGAAATGAGCTTCGCGAGGGATGTCGCCAATCGGGTGATCTTCATCGACAAGGGTGTAATCGTCGAACAGGGCGAAGCCAAGGCGCTGTTTGCGAACCCCAGGGAAGAACGCACCAGGCAGTTTCTTGAGCGCACGCGATCCTGATAAAGCCGCTACACACCCTCCGAAAGCAGCGTCCGTCCCGGCGCTGCTTTTTTCTTACATTTCAGAAAGGTTTAATCGTTCAGGATCCTTGCTGAATTCCCGCCTTATTTTCCGAAAATTCATCGAAATAATAAAACCTGAAAGCGTCAGCCTCCGCGCCTGATGCGCGCCCCTGTGATCAACGACGATGACCTGTTTACAGCCCATCCCTCCCGGTCGTAACGGCATCTTTCGTGTGCATGCATAACTGATACTTTGTGGTAGGACAGTTGTTTGCCAGTGGGTAAACACTTCCAAATACCGCGTGTAGGAAGTGTCCGTTTTTCAAGTAAAAAGTCGTTAAACATCTTTCGTATATTGACAAGTGCCCGCAAAGAACATTAGCTCACCTCAATGAGGCATTTGATCAACCACTCAAGTTTCAAGTGAAACTTTCCCTCCAATTGTAATGTTTGCCATGACTTGGTTATTTAAGGTACTTATCGCTCCGCCCGAACCGGGCTTTATATTACTTGACCATGACAACTTATGACGATTCTTTACTTGAATTACTGATTATCAGGAGCACCTCAACATGAGCCACACTACTTGCACTACCGCACGCCCAGGGCTCCAGCCCCCTTCTGTACCGCAGGCCAGCCGACACGGCATCGGCGTGAGGATCGCGTCTCAACTCATGGTTCACGTTGCCCCCTACGACAACATGGATAAGGGGGACCTTATCGAACTGTTCTGGGATGGCTGTTACGTGGCGTCAACGATTTTAGAGCCATCCGACATCGACAAAGCCATCGCCCTACGTGTGCCCGAAAGCTTTCTTCAGAACGGCAAGGCGAGGACCTACTACCGGGTCATGAAAATAGGCGGGACACCCGTCACCTCGCCGTGCCGCAAGCTCTGGGTCAAGCTGAACGCACCTGGCGGACAACTGATCGGGGCCAGCAGCGAAGAAAATCAGGGGCTGGCGCCGCTCCATGTCGCGCCATCGGTCATACGCCGCGGACTGTCCCGCAGGCACCTTGAAGGCGGTTTGCCGATGGCCATCGAGCCGTACCTGAACATGGCCGTTCACGACGAGATCACTGTGCGCTGGGGCGATCTGCGCATGGATCTGCCGCCCCTCACCACAGAGGATATCGGAGAATCCGTCGACTTGATCGTGCCACCTACGCTGATCATGGAGGGCGGCGGCGAACAACAAGTGGACGTGACTTACTGCATTATCGATAGGGTAGGAAACAACTCGTTGTGGGCGCCGGCCCGGGTCATTAACGTTCAGCCTCTGGGTGAATTGACGCATTGACAAAGGGCCGTCGAACAGCAACAGGTTGTATGCCAACAGTCGTTTAAAGGTCCTCCCGCTAACGAGGAAAACCACACACCACGATCAGTTCGCGTTGATTAATACAAGCGTCCCTTACACCCGGTGTGCCTACGTGCGTTGTTACTCACATCAACCACTTCATCCTGTTCACTGCCGTCGTTATGGCGCCATGTGCAGTGTGTTCAGCGCAAAGTGAATGCCGGGACGTCGCTATCAGCTGGCGATAGCTGTCTATGCTTATTCCAAAAAGCATGTTTTAAAAAGCCTTATACACGCTTAGGGTATATGCACCGGACCACCGGACATCGTGATTTTTTCCCAGCCGCTTTCGCAGCGGTCTATTTTTACGAGGTTCCGATGGTCCCTTTCACAACTACCCCTGTGGATAAACCAAGGGCTGGTTCGATTGCCGGTGAGCGACGCGAGTCTGATCCCGCTGACGTAACTGCCCACACCGTCAACGCTCCACAAGAGCCAGACGTTGCTCCCCGACTGTTACCCGCCACGGTGTTGCACAACGATGCCGAGGCTATTGCAGCCGCTCATGAACTCGCAGCAGCTGCACGCCTTACTGCTGCGAGCCGCGATCAGCAACGCGCTTTGCCGTGGGCTGAAATAGAACAATTCACCCGCAGCGGGCTCGGCAGTATTTCCATTCCACGCGCCTATGGCGGCCCCGAGGTCTCGTTTGTCACGGTGGCGGAAGTGTTCAGGATCATCTCCACTGCCGACCCGGCGCTGGGGCAGATCCCGCAAAATCAGTTCGGCATTCTGCACCTGCTGCAAAACAGCGCCACTGAACAGCAGAAACGCACCCTGTTCCAGAGCGTGCTGGAAGGCTGGCGTATCGGCAATGCGGGGCCTGAACGTGGCACCAAAAACACTCTTGAACTCAAGGCGCGGATCACAACTGAAGGCGACCGCCTGAGCATCACAGGTCAGAAGTTCTACTCCACCGGCGCATTGTTTGCGCACTGGGTGGCGGTCAAGGCGCTTGATGACCAGGGCCAACAGATCATGGCGTTCGTCAAACGCGGTTCGCCGGGGCTGAGTATCGTCGACGACTGGTCAGGCTTCGGGCAACGCACCACAGCGAGCGGCACGGTGCTGCTCGACAACGTGCCGGTGGATGCCGAACAGGTGATAGACAACTGGCGTCTGGGACTGACACCCAATATTCAGGGCGCCGTGTCGCAACTCATTCAGGCGGCAATCGATGCTGGTATTGCCCGGGGCGCAATCGATGATGCGATCGCCTTTGTTCGCGAGAAATCCCGTCCGTGGATCGATGCCAGAGTAGAGCGTGCCAGCGACGACCTGTACGTGATCGCCGATATCGGCAAGCTGAAGCTTGATTTGCATGCCGCCGAAGCCCTGTTGCGTAAAGCCGGACAGGAGCTGGACGAAATAAATGCCAGCCCCATAGACGAGCAATCGGCAGCCCGCGCGTCGATTGCCGTGGCGCGCGCCAAGGTGCTGACCACCGAGATATCACTGCTGGCCAGCGAAAAGCTCTTCGAACTGGCAGGCAGCCGCGCGACTCTCGCCGAGTTTAATCTTGACCGCCACTGGCGCAACGCGCGCGTCCACACCCTGCACGACCCGGTGCGCTGGAAATACCACGCAGTTGGCACCTGGCATTTGAACGGTACCCTGCCCGCTCGCCATTCCTGGATCTGAGCCAGACCACTGGAGAACACTCTTCATGAGCTTCAATACTCAAGCGCGTGACAACGCTGCGCTGATTACCAGTGACGCTCAGGCTTTGCGCGTGGCGAGCGAGCTGGCACTAATTTTCAAAGCCGAAAGCGCCCGACGCGACCGCGAGCGCCGTTTGCCCCATGCCGAACTCGACGTTTACAGTCAGTCCGGGCTGTGGGGCATCAGCGTGCCGAAAGCGTTTGGCGGCGCGGGTGTTTCAAACGTGACGTTGGCCAAGGTGATCCAGCTGATTTCCGAAGCCGATGGCTCGCTGGGACAGATTCCGCAAAACCATTTTTATGCGCTCGAAGTGCTGCGCGTGAACGGCAGCGCGCAACAGCAGGCAAGGCTGTACGCCGAAGCGCTGGCCGGTCGACGCTTTGGCAACGCACTGGCTGAACTGGGAACCAGGACGGCACACGACCGCACCACACGCCTTACACGCGATGGCGATGGTTATCGCATCAACGGGCGCAAGTTTTATGCAACCGGCGCGCTGTATGCCCAGCGCATTCCCACCTCGGTGATCGACGACAATGGCGTGCAGCAACTGGTGTTCGTAGCGCACGACAGCGAGGGGCTGAAGGTTATCGATGACTGGAGCGGCTTCGGCCAGCGCACTACCGGCAGCGGTTCAGTGGTATTCGACAACGTGTATGTCAGCGCCGACGACGTTGTGCCATTCCAGAGCGCTTTCGAGCGCCCCACGACAGTAGGCCCGCTGGCGCAGATTCTTCACGCAGCCATCGACACCGGTATAGCTCGCGCAGCGTTCGAGGACGCTCTGACGTTCGTTCGCACACGCACCCGACCGTGGATCGATTCGGGTATCGAAAAGGCCGTAGACGATCCGCTGACCCTGCACAGCTTCGGCAGGCTCGGCATTCGCCTGCATGCAGCTGAAGCGTTGCTGGAACGGGCCGGAGAATTCCTGGACATCGCACAGGCCGAGAGCAACGCCGAGAATGTGGCGGCGGCCTCGATAGCCGTGGCCGAGGCACGCGCCATCAGCACGGAGATTTCCCTGGCGGCTGGCAGCACACTTTTCGAACTGGCCGGCAGCCAGTCCACCCTGGCGGAACACGGCCTCGATCGCCACTGGCGCAACGCCCGCGTACACACGCTGCACGACCCGGTGCGCTGGAAGTTTCACGCCATTGGCAATTACTACCTCAATGACACGCCCCCCCCATTGCGGGGGACGATCTGATGGCGCGCAAGAAGATCCTTTTCAATGCGTTCAACATGAACTGTATCGGCCACATCAATCATGGCCTGTGGACGCATCCGCGTGACACCTCCACGCAATTCAACAGCCTGGAATACTGGACCGACCTGGCGAAACTGCTGGAACGTGGCTTGTTCGACGGGTTGTTCATCGCCGATATCGTGGGGGTGTACGACGTCTACCAGAACTCGGTGGACGTCACGCTCAAGGAAGCCATTCAGTTACCGGTCAATGATCCGCTGCTGCTGGTGTCTGCAATGGCCGGGGTGACGACACACCTGGGCTTCGGCCTGACCGCCAACCTGACCTACGACGCGCCGTACCTGTTCGCCAGGCGCATGTCGACGCTGGACCACCTGAGCCGTGGTCGGGTGGGCTGGAATATTGTCACCGGTTATCTCGACAGCGCGGCACGGGCAATGGGCCTGAGCGAGCAGAACGAGCACGACCGGCGCTACGACCAGGCCGATGAATACCTGGAGGTGCTGTACAAGCTCTGGGAGGGCAGTTGGGAGGACGACGCGGTCATCAACGACACGCAGCAGCGCGTCTACGCCCAGCCGGGCAAGGTTCACAAGGTTCGGCACCAGGGCGAGTTCTATCAGGTCGAGGGGTATCACCTCTGCGAACCGTCGCCGCAACGCACGCCGGTGCTGTTTCAGGCGGGCAGTTCCGAGCGCGGCCTTCAGTTTGCCGGGCAGAACGCCGAGTGCGTGTTCATCAGCGGCCAGAACAAGGCGGCGACCCGCGAGCAAGTGAACAAGGTGCGCGCCAGCGCGGTACAGGCCGGGCGCAACCCGGAGGACATCAAGGTATTCATGGGCCTGAACGTGATTGTTGCGGCGACCGAGGCGCTGGCCCGCGAGAAGCACGCTGAATACCGCCGTTATGCCAGCGCAGAAGCGGGGGTGGCGCATTTCGCGGCATCGACCGGTATTGATTTCGCCGAATACGAGCTGGACGAACCCATTCAGTACGTGAAGAACAATGCCATCCAGTCCGCGACCAAAAACCTCCAGAACAACGACTGGACCCGCCAGAAATTGCTCGACCAGCACGCGCTGGGTGGCCGCTACATCACCTTGATCGGCTCGCCCGAACAGGTCGCCGACGAGCTGGAATCGTGGATCGAGGAAACCGGCCTGGATGGCTTCAACCTGACCCGAATCGTCACCCCGGAAAGCTATGAGGATTTCATCGATCTGGTCATCCCTGAACTGCAACGCCGCGGGTCATACAAGATTGCTTATCAGGACGGCACCTTGCGTAAAAAACTGTTTCCGGAAGGTACTGATCGTTTACCGGAACGGCATGCGGGGGCGGCACATAGACATATTTGATGATGACATGCGCTCCCACGCTGGTTACACACAGCTCTCACAAAGCTCCATATTCAAGGAACCCCAGGACTTTGTGTAGAACGCAGGAACAAGAATCTCTTAAAGGACCGCACCATGACCAAAACCCTCGCAGCACTGGCCCTCGGGCTGTTGACCCTGACCGCTTACGCCGCAGATAAACCCTTGAAGGTCGGCACCACGGCAGCCTTTGCGATACCGCTGGAAGCCGCTGTCGAAGAGGCTGGCAAGCAGGGCCTTGAAGTCGAGCTGGTGGAGTTCACCGACTGGATCGCGCCCAACGTCAGCCTTGCCGCAGGTGATATCGACGTGAATTACTTTCAGCACATTCCGTTTCTGACCAACGCCAATGAAGCCGCCGGTTTCGGTCTGGTGCCTTATGCGCCGGGGATCATCAATAACGTCGGGCTGTACTCGAAAAAGTACCAGCGCTTCGATGAGTTGCCGACCGGCGCCACCGTGGCCATCGCCAATGATCCGATAAACAGCGGACGCGGTCTGCAACTGCTGGCCAAAGCCGGACTGATCACCCTCAAGGAGGGCGTTGGCTACAAGGCCACCGAGGAAGACATCACCGCCAACCCGAAAAAGCTCAAGCTCATTCAGGTCGAGGCCGTGCAACTGGTGCGCGCCTACGATGACGCTGATCTGGTGCAGGGCTATCCCGCCTATATCCGCCTGGCCAAGACCTTTCCTGCCGATTCGGCGATTCTGTTCGACGGCATGGATCACCCTGAATACGTGATTCAGTTCGTGATCAAACCCGATCACAAGGACGATCCACGCCTGGCAAAATTCGTCGATATCTACCAGCACTCGCCGGTGGTCCGCGCCGCGCTGGACAAGGTCAACGGCAAGCTCTACCAGGCAGGGTGGAAAGAATGACGGCAACCGCGCAACGGCAACTACCATTTGACACCACTGGCACAGGTCAGTTGGCGCAACACACCGAGCTGCACCCGGAGCTGAACCGCGCCCATGTGCGGTTCATCAACCTGGGCAAGACCTACCACGGCAAGCAAGGTCCGGTGGAGGCCCTGGGCAATATAGACCTGGCCATCCAGCGCGGCGAGATTTTCGGCATCATCGGTCGTAGCGGCGCAGGCAAGTCGTCGCTGATCCGCACCCTCAATCGTCTGGAACAACCCAGCAGCGGCCGGGTGCTGATCGATCAGGTGGACATCGGCGAGTTCAACGAAGACAAACTGGTGGAACTGCGCCGACGCATCGGCATGATCTTCCAGCACTTCAACCTGATGTCGGCCAAGACCGTGTGGCAGAACGTCGAGCTGCCGCTCAAGGTCGCTGGCGTGCCGAAAGAGCAACGAGCGCTCAAGGTCGCACAGTTGCTGGAACTGGTGGGTTTGCAGGACAAGCACAAAGCGTATCCGGCGCAATTGTCCGGCGGGCAGAAACAGCGCGTCGGCATCGCTCGCGCACTGGTTCACGACCCGGCGATACTGCTCTGCGACGAAGCCACCTCAGCGCTGGACCCGGAAACCACCCAGTCGATTCTTGCCCTGCTGCGCGAGATCAATCAGCGTCTGGGCCTGACCATTGTGCTGATCACCCATGAAATGGCAGTGATCCGCGATATCTGCCACCGCGTCGTGGTGCTGGAACAGGGCTGCATCGTCGAGCAAGGCCCGGTCTGGCAAGTGTTCGGCGACCCGCAGCACGAGATGAGCAAAACCCTGCTGGCACCGCTGCAGCTCGGGCTGGCGAAGGAATGGACCGAGCGCCTGAGCGATCAGCCGCAACGACCGGATTCGGCCATGTTGCTGGACGTGCATTTCACCGGCACAAGCAACCAAGGGCCTGACCTGGCAGCGCTGTTTGCGACACTGGGCGGCAAGGTGCAATTGCTGCAGGGCGGTGTCGAGCGTATTCAGGACCGGGCCATCGGGCACATGATTCTGTTGGTTGCCGGCTCGCCGCACGGTCGCGACGAACTGCTGGGCCGCGCCCGCACACTGGCACCGCGCGCGGAGGTATTGGGCTATGTGGACTGATCGCTTGCTGCAAGGCACCCTCGACACCTTTCTGATGGTCGGCGTGTCGTCATTGATCGCATTGCTGCTGGGCATTCCGCTGGCGGTGATTCTGGTCACCAGCTCCAAAGGCGGCATCTACGAGGCACCAGCGATCAACCGGGCGCTGGGCGGTTTCGTGAACCTGTTTCGCTCTATTCCGTTTTTGATTCTGATGGTGGCGTTGATCCCGTTTACGCGGATGATCGTCGGCACCACGTACGGTGTATGGGCCGCCGTCGTGCCACTGACCATCGCAGCCACGCCGTTCTTTGCGCGAATAGCTGAAGTGAGCCTGCGCGAGGTCGATCACGGTCTGGTAGAGGCGGCGCAGGCGATGGGCTGTCGGCGCTGGCACATCATCTGGCATGTGCTGCTGCCAGAAGCGCGTCCCGGCATCGTCGGCGGCTTCACTATCACGCTGGTGACCATGATCAACTCGTCGGCGATGGCCGGCGCGATCGGGGCAGGTGGGCTGGGCGACATTGCTTATCGCTATGGCTATCAACGCTTCGACACACAGGTGATGCTGACCGTGATCGTGTTACTGGTGGCGGTCGTGGCGCTGGTGCAACTGGGCGGTGACCGGCTGGCGCGCAGTTTCGACAGACGCTGAGCAGCCCGCGCGGTCCGAGGGTATATTGGCGGTCTTCCTTTACCGGACCGCCTTTGATGAAACTCGACCCACAGACCCTTGCGCAGATTACCTCGACCACCGTCAGTAATTACAACAGCGTGGCTGACGACTTCCGCGAAGGCACCCGCGACCACGACGTCAGCCAGAATATCGATGCATTGCTGCGCCACATCGACGGACCGAAGCCGTGGCAGATTCTCGATTTCGGCTGCGGCCCGGGGCGTGATTTGAAGACGTTCACGGCAATGGGGCATGTGGCGGTCGGGCTCGACGGCTCCGAGCGTTTCGCTGAAATGGCACGTGCCGAAACCGGTTGCGAAGTGTTTCAGCAAAACTTCCTTGAACTCGACCTGCCGGAAGGCCGCTTCGATGGCATCTTCGCCAATGCGGTGTTGTTCCACATACCGAAGCAGGAACTGCCGCGCGTGCTGCGCGAGCTGTATGCCACGCTCAAACCGGAAGGCGTGCTGTTCAGCTCCAACCCGCGCGGTCAGAACCAGGAAGGCTGGAACGGCGAGCGTTATGGTGCTTATCACGACCTGCAAGCGTGGCGCGAATTACTGACTGAAGCCGGGTTTACCGAGCTGGAACACTACTACCGTCCAGCGGGGCTGCCGAGGGAACAGCAGCCGTGGCTGGCAAGCGTGTGGCGGCGCTAGGCCTCGTGTCAATGCGCCGCATTGGCCAGAAGTTCAGGACGCTCTGCGTCCCCTTTGCGACGCAGAGCGTCTAGAAATGCATCCCCACGCGGAGCGTGGGGACGATAATCAAACCGGGGGCGTGGGCAATAATCATCCTTGCGCAGGCTGTGCGTTTTCGCTCTCGTTCTTGTCCTCGGCGTCCTTACGCTGTTCGTCTGTCGGCTCCTTGATGCGATACCAGGCCACGTACAGCGCTGGCAGAAACAGCAAGGTCAGCAGCGTGGCGATGATGATGCCGCCGATCATGGCGTAGGCCATCGGCCCCCAGAACACTTCGCGGGCAATGGGAATCATGCCCAAGCTGGCCGCTGCCGCCGTCAGCAGAATCGGCCGACGGCGATGTTCGGTGGCTTCGACCACAGCGTCCCAAGGCAGATACCCACTGCGCTCATAGGCATCGATCTGGGTCACCAGAATCACCGAGTTGCGGATGATGATGCCTATCAGCGCCAGAACCCCGAGAATCGCCACAAACCCCAACGGCGTACCTGTAGGAATCAGCGCCAGCACCACGCCTATAAGGCCCAGCGGTGCGACGCTGGCCACCAGAAACATCTTCTGCACGCTGTGCAACTGGATCATCAGAAACGTCGCCATCAGGAACAGCATCAGCGGTGCAACACTGGCAATCGGCCCCTGCGCCTTGCTGCTTTCCTCAACCGTGCCACCGGTCGCGACTTTGTAGCCTACCGGCAAACCGGCTGAAAACTTGTCGATTTCCGGCTTAAGCTGATTGACCAGATCGGTCGGCTGAATCTCGTCGCGCACCGAGCCCTTTACGGTGATGGTCGGCTTGCGATCACGCCGCCAGACCAGCGGCTGCTCAAGCTCATAGCCGACATTGGCAAATGCCAGCAGTGGAATCGAGGTACCGCTCGGGGTCACGATCTGCAGATTTTGCAAGGTTTCCGGCGTACCACGCTCGGCGTCTTCAGCGCGTCCGACCACGTTGATCAGGTAGATGTCGTCACGCACCTGAGTCACGGTAGAACCACTGACCACGGTGTTCATCAGTTTGGCGACGTCCTCGGACGACAGCCCCAGTTGCCTGGCCTTGTCCTGATTGATGTCAATGCGCAGGACCTTGCCTGGCTCGTTCCAGTCGTAGATAACTTCGCCCACATGCGGGTTCTGGTCCAGCAACGTGGCCAGCTCGATGGCGTGCTGACGCACCTTGTCGATATTCTCGCCGCTGACGCGATACTGCAGCGGACGACCCACCGGCGGGCCCATTTCCAGCGCCTGTACGTAGGAGCCGATGCCGACGAAGTCATCGCGCAGACGCGTCTGCAGCCGAGCGGTCAATGCGCCCCGCTCTTCCAGGCCTTTGCTGACAATCACCAACTGGGCATAGAACGGGTTTTCCAGCTGCTGATCGAGCGGCAGGTAGAAGCGCACCGCACCTTGCCCGATGTAGGTGCTCCAGCGCTCAATGTCCGGGTCGTCCTTGAGGCTCGCTTCAAAGCGGTCCACTACCTTGCGCGTCTCGTTGATTGAGGCGTTTTGCGGCAGGTTCAGGTCGACCAGAATTTCCGGACGGTCCGAAGACGGGAAGAACTGGTTCTGCACGAACTGCATGGAAAACAGCGACGCGGCGAACAACCCTACCGTGATGCCGATCGCCAGCCAGCGATGGCGCATGGCCCAAAGCATGCTGCCGTTGAACGCACGGCCAATGCGGCCGGGCTCTTCGGATTTCGGTTTGATATTGGCCTTGAGAATATGCACGCCGATCACCGGCGCAAACAGCACGGCAACCACCCACGACACCAGCATCGCCACAGCAATCACAGCAAACAGCGTGAAGGTGTACTCCCCCGCCGAGCTGTTGTTCAGACCGATAGGCACAAAACCGGCCACTGTTACCAGTGTACCGGTGAGCATCGGGAACGCTGTCGAGGTGTAGGCGTAAGTCGCGGCCTGCTCCTTGGTTTCACCCATTTCCAGCCGTGTGACCATCATCTCCACGGTAATCATGGCGTCGTCCACCAACAGACCTAGGGCGATGATCAACGCACCCAGAGAGATCCGCTGCATGGTAATGCCGCTGTATTCCATGAACACGAATACCATCGCCAGCACCAACGGAATCGAACAGGCAACCACCAGTCCCGCACGAAACCCGAGGCTGACGAAGCTGACCAACAGCACGATGATCACCGCCTCGAACAACGCGCTGGTAAAGCCACCTACCGCCTTGTTCACCACCTCGGCCTGATCCGATACCTTGTGTACGCCGATGCCAACAGGCAGCTCGGCGGTCGTGGCGTCCATGCGTTCATGCAGCGCCTTGCCGAACGCCTGAATGTTGCCGCCCTTCTGCATGGCGATAGACAGCCCGATGGCCGGTTTGCCGTCAAAGCGAAACAGCGGTTTGGGCGGATCGGTGTAACCGCGCGTGATGTCGGCAATGTCGCTCAGGCGGTAAAAACGGTCATTGATCCGCAGGTTGACCGCGGCCAGATCCTTCTCGGAAGCAAACTGCCCAGAGGTGCGCACGGAAATCCGCTCTGGCCCCGCTTCTATCACCCCCGCAGGCGTCACCGCGTTCTGCGATTGCAGGCTCTGTACCACCTGAGTCTGGTCGATGCCCAGCGCAGCGAGTTTGCGCGTGGAGAAGTTCAGGTAGAGCACTTCATCCTGCTGGCCGATCATCTCGACCTTGCCCAGACCAGGCACTTCGCGGATGTCGGCACGAACCTTTTCTACGTAGTCACGCAACTGCCGCATCGAGAAGCCGTCTGCGGTAAACGCGTAGATCGAGCCGTAGACATCGCCGAACTCATCGTTGAACGACGGGCCTTGCAACCCCTGCGGGAACTGGCCGCGGATGTCGTCGACCTTTTTGCGCACCTGATACCAGATCTCCGGTATCGCCTTGGCACTGGTGGTGTCACGCAGATAAACGAAGACCGTGGATTCACCCGGCCGCGTATAGCTCTTCACGTAGTCCAGCGAGTCCAGCTCTTCGAGCTTCTTCTCGATGCGGTCGGTGACCTGCTCCAGGGTCTCGTCCACCGTCGCGCCTGGCCAGCGGGTCTGGATAATCATGGTCTTGATGGTGAAAGACGGGTCTTCCTCGCGCCCAAGCTTCATGTAGGAAAACACGCCCATCAACAGCGCGACGAACATCAGGTACCAGACAAACGACTGATGCTTGATGGCCCACTCGGACAGATTGAAATTCCCTTTCATCGCGAGCGTTCCCCATCGACTTTGACTTGCTGACCCGGCTTGAGGCTGTTGACGCCTGCGCTTACAACTTTTTCGCCCGCTTTGACACCGTCTGCCAGCAGAAAGCTGTCGTTGTCACGACTGATGATGCTCACTGTTCTGGGGCTCACCGTCTGGCTTTGCGGGTCGACGATCCACACTTGAAGTTTGCCATCGACTTCCTGCAGGGCACTGATCGGTAAACGCATACGCGGCGAGATGGTCGAGCTGAGCTTCACGCTGATGGCGGTACCCAGCCGGAACGCTGGCGGGGTATCGGTCAGTGACAGCCGCGCGCGGCGTGTGCGCGTTGTACTGTCGGCCTGAGGTTCGATTTCACGAATGATCGCCGTGGTGTTCATCTCAGGGTTCAACTGACTGGCAACGGTGAAAACCACATCGTCAGGCAATTGCTCCGCCAATGCAGCGGGCAGGTCGATAACAGCTTCCTTGATGTCGGGGCGCGCCAGAGTCACCACTTCCTGACCTGCGGTGACGACTTGTCCGGCTTCGACCTTCCACTCGGTAACCACGGCGTCGTGATCACTGCGCAGCTCGCTGTAGCTCAATTGATCGCGCGCCTGCTGGGCAGCGGCCTTGGCCTGCTCCTGCGACGAGCTGGCAGTCTTCAGGTCAGTCAGTGCGATGTCCAGCTGCGCCTGAGCACCGACGCCACGGTCGAACAGCTCTTGCTGACGACGGGCATTGGCCTGCGCGTTGATCCACTGCGCCTGAACATTGGCCAGGTCGCCCTGCCGGGCACGTACGTTATTCTGCTGATCGGTCGGATCGAGGGTGGCGAGCAAGTCGCCCTTCTTCACTTCGCTGCCGACGTCGACGTTACGCCGGGCGATACGTCCCGACACTCGAAAACCCAGCACACTCTGGTAACGCGCCTGAATGTTGCCGGCGAAACGCCCGAAAGCCAGATTCGATTCAGGCAATGCCTCAACGAAGACCACAGGGCGTACCGGCTCGGGGGGCTTTTCATCCTTGCCGCAACCACTTAACAAAAGGCCGCCCAGCAACAGACATGACAGGCGTTTCATGGCTTCACCTGCGCGTTTTGCTGTTCAGGCTGTTCGGCAATTTCGACCTGCATGTCCGGATGTAGCAACTGTCCGCCTGCCACCACAACTTTTTCTCCATTTTTGAGCCCGTCACCGATGATGACCTTGGCGGTCAGGTAGCGGGTGACAGTGACTTTGCGCAAGTTGACCTTGCCTTGCTCGTCCACCACCCACACGGCGGGCTTGCCTAATTGCTCGCCAAGGTCCTTGGTGAGCGCCGCCCAAGGCAACTCTACGCTGGCACTGGCAGGTGCGCTCAGCGCCACACTGACCACCGACCCCAGGTCCATGCCTTGCGGTAACGAATCGAGCGCGACCTTGACCTGCAACGTGCCGGTCTGCGCCGAGACGGCAGGCGTCACTTCGCGCACCTTGCCGCTGACTTTTATATTCGGGTTTTCGAGCAAAGTGACTTGCACCGGCTGATTGACAGGCGGCTGGACAAACAGCGATTCATACACGTTGAACACCGCATCGCGCTCGCCGTCACGGGCCAGATCGAAAATCGGTGCAGTAGCTTGCACGACTTGTCCGACCTCAGCCTGACGCGCAGTGATCACCCCTGGCGCATCTGCAATCAGCGCGGTGTAGCTCAGTTGCTCGCGAGCATTGGCCAGCTGCGCCTGCGCCGCTTTCAACGAACTCTCGCTACCGCGCACAGCCGCCTGAGCAGAGTCATATTCACTGCGGCTTGTGTAGCCCTTGGGCAACAGCTTTTGCTGGCGGACGAAAGCTGCGCGGGTCTGGCTCACGCGAGCCTGCTCGGCAGCCACCGAGGCAGCGGCGGAATCGACATTGATCTGCAGGTCCTTGGGATCAAGTCGGGCCAGCACCTGCCGGGCAGTGACGCGATCGCCGACATCCACATTGCGCTGGACGATCTTGCCGTTGACCCGGAAAGACAGGCGGGTCTGCACACGGGCCTGAACATCGCCCGTCAACGCCACGCTGGCCGCGAAGTCGGCACTTTTTACCGTTTGCACATAAACCCTTGGCAGCTCCGGAGCGAGCGGCTTTTCCTCGCCACACCCCGCCAGCATCGCCAAGGCAGCAGCGAGACCGAATGTAATCAGTCTAGAAGGACGAACGGGCATGCAGACTCCTTGTGCGGCAGCCAGGGGTGGGCGAGATATCAGGAGAGAATAACGTGAGCATGCGACTTTGCGCGAGGGGCAGGGTTCATTGGGCGAAGAACTTTTGCACTGGAATAACCCGGCGTGGGCCAGACCTGCGATGTCTTTTTGAGCCGAAGAGCAAGAATGAGTGATCTGACGAGGAGGATTACCCTCCGATGCCCCTCAGAGACGCCGGCTGGGAAACGCGGGGTCACCGGTGCAACATGAACAGCCGCACACAGTGCCCCTTAAATCCACACATCTTTATTCAGCGCTTTCTTTGTAGATATTCACACAGGATAATTTCCCGTCAATACCGTCTTTATAAAGCCCCTCAAAATATTCCAGCCCGTCTGTTACATCACCCGGCGGAAGGTCCGGCGCTAGAGAGTTAGGCCAGAAATTCTCTATAGACTTGGTCAATTTGTACTTATAATAATCGTCGTCAAAACGATTGCCGTCATTGCATCTATCGTCATAAAAAGCGATGACGGTCGGAGTGCCGTCTAGAGGATAAACATTGCTTAACCTGTAGGCAGTAGCAGCATCATTGTCGCATGAATAGTCGCCGCCCATTTGAACGAGTTTTTGACCCCACGGAATGCTGCAGGTCATTTTCCACCCGCCAGGAGCATTCTTGTCTCGTTGCCATAATTCCAGTGCAGCGGCTTTGCCGGCAGAGTGTGGCACCTCAAGAGGTACTGTCGGGGTGGTCATGCGAGGCTGACAGCCCAGCAATGTCGACAGTACTGTCACCGTCGCTATCGTTTTGATAAGAGTACTGTGCGGCCTGCACCCTTTTTTTATATATACCGCCGTCTTAATATTCATGACCTCTCCGTGCTGTCAACCATCAAACTTCCGTTTAGCGCAACATGACGCAGCATGTTGCAGGGAACGTCAGAGTGGCACGAGGGGTTGTCAGAAAATACTATCAACGTCGATAGGTATTTAGATCAGCGCTCAGATACGTATGACCTATAAGCGGGTCACTTCATCTTCGTTACGGATATTTGCAGTTCGGCGTGCCGCGCGCTTTGCCGCTTCTGTACGCGCAAAACCCCAGCTACGCATGCCTACAGTTGGAACAAAAAAAGCTACAGCGACCGCTGTCAATGGGAGAGCGACAGCTGAGTCAGGATCGACATTTCGGACAACAAAAGAAGAGGCCCACGTAATACCACTTGCCACCGCCCCTATCGCAACAACAGCTGAAATTCTCTCCGTCGTATTTGCCTTTCTTCTGGGCACCGTGACGAGCTGACCGGGAGGTGCATCCAGATCGGAATTCACCTTTACTCCTTTGATCACCGCTCTTATCGATGAACGATTAAGCATCAGACCAATGCCTGCCGTGAAAAGACCCCCACCGATATAGACAGATGAGAGTAATACATCTATGAACTCACGTCCGTCCGGATCAGCGCGATTAACCGGATCCCCCCCACAATATGCATACGCATTCAGCCCGCCTTTGCCGAATGGGCTGAGACTGTCGGGGCTGTTGAAGCGCATCAACACGGGGTTGTAGGCGCGGTAGCCATTACCCAGCAAATAGTGACCGGTAATGGAATCAAGCAATTCGCCATTGAAACCCGGCAGCGGGCCGGACTGCCGGGATACCTTCGTGATGGCCTTGGCGAGCGGTGTGCGGGTCGCGATACGGTCAAGCGCGTCGTAACGGTATCGGCACAGACTGATTTGCTGAGGCATGGCGAGTAACCAGGTAGCGGTGGGTAAAGCGAGGTACGCCTCACTGCTCCTCACAGTGAAGGGTTGAAGAGGCATCCGCTACTCGTAGAGTTGCTAGGTTTTCATACACTGATCAACTGCCGTCAGTACCCTGCGCTTCTTCGAAAAAGTAATCCTTCCAGCTCGCGGCCTTGTTTTTCAGCACGCCCAGCTCATGCAGTTTCTCGGCGTAGATGAAGGTGCGCTGCGGGGTGATGGTGAAGTCGATTTCCGGGTCCGAGACGATTTTCTCTACCAGCGGCAGCGGCAATTTCGATTGTTCGACGCGGATGTAGGTCTGCGCGGCAGCCGGCTTGTCGGCCTTGATGATCTTCTCGGCTTCGGCCAGTGCGGCGTAGAACGCCTTGTAGGTCTTGGGATTTTCGTCGTGGAATTTTTCGGTGGTGTAGAGCACGTTGAACGTCGCCTGACCACCCAGCACGTCATAAGAGCTGAGCACCTTGTGGACATTGGGGTTTTCCAGTGCCTGATACTGGAACGGCGGGCTGGAGAAATGCGAGTTGATTTCCGAGCCGCCAGCAATCAACGCTGACGTTGCATCCGGGTGCGCAAGGCTCACCGAGATGTTGTCGAATTTCTTGTAGTTGTCGTTACCGAATACCTTGGCGGTCTCGATCTGCAAGGTGCGCGACTGAAAACCCACGCCGGCAGCAGGTACGGCTATGCGGTCCTTGTCAGTGAAATCCTTGATGGTTTTCACGTTGGGGTTGTTGGTCAGCAAATAGTTGGGCATCGATCCCAGCGAAGCGATGGCCTTGACGTTCTGCTTGCCCTTGGTACGGTCCCAGATGGTCAGCATCGGTGGCACGCCTGCCGATACAACATCCAGAGCACCGGCCAGCAGCGCCTCGTTCATTGCCGTAGCACCGGAAATGCTGTTCCAGTCGACCTTGATGTCAAGCCCCTGCTCCTTGCCGTGTTTCTCGATCAGCTTCTGATCACGCACCACGTCGAGGATCAGGTAGCCGATACCGAATTGCTGAGCGATGCTGATCTTGCCTTCCGCCTGCGCGCCGCTGCTGAGCAAGGCACCGCACAAGCCGAGAGCGGCTGCCAGCACAGTCAGTGCCTGGCGTTGAAATGCAGTTGTCATGTGGTTCTCACCCTGATTATTCGAAAGAAGAAGGCGTTTCAACGCTGCATGCCCCAGCGCTTGACGGTCAGGCGCTCAATGTTGGCAAACAGCAGGTTCTCGACCAGCAGCCCAATGAGGATCACTGCAGCCAGGCCAGCGAAAACCTTGTCGGTATACAGCTCGTTACGATTCTGGAAGATGTACCAACCCAGCCCGCCTTTGCCGGACGAGGCACCAAATACCAGCTCGGCGGCGATCAGAGTGCGCCAGGCAAAGGCCCAACCGATTTTCAGGCCGGCGAGAATCGATGGCAGGGCAGCAGGAATCAGAATGTGCCAGACGAAGCGCAAGCCCTTCAGGCCATAGTTGCGCCCGGCCATGCGCTGGGTTTCCGAAACGCCGAGAAAGCCCGCGTAGGTATTGAGCGCCAACGCCCACAGCACCGAATGCACCAGCACGAAGATCAGGCTGTTCTGCCCCAGTCCGAACCACAACAGCGCCAACGGCAGCAGCGCAATGGCAGGCAGCGGGTTGAACATGGCGGTCAACGTGCTCAGCAAGTCGCGGCCCAGTTGAGTGGACACTGCCAGTGTGGTCAGAGCGAACGCCAGTACGATGCCGATCAGGTAGCCCTGGATCAGCACCGTCAGAGAGATCCACACCTTGCCCGGTAGCTCGCCGGAGATCAGTCCGTCATAAAAGGCGGCGGCCGTCTGCAGGAAACTCGGCAGCAGCAGATCGTTATTCTGCAGCCGCGCGGCAAGCTCCCAGATAACGGCCAGGGCGATCATGATCACGCTTTTGCGCACCCAGCTCAGCTGCCAGATGCGCTGCGCGAGCGGCAGGTCTCGGGCCAGGTCTTCCTGAGTGAAAGGCTCCAGCGTGATTTCGTACTCTTCGCGAGCAGGAGGTGCGAGGCTCATGGTTTGGGTTTCTCGGTAGTCGTAAAAAGCGTATACACAGCGCTCTGGGAAACGGTTTTTTTGTGAGAGCGGACTTGTCCGCGAAAGGGCCGGTGCACTCTCTGAAGATGCATCGTCTGAACTACCGTCTTCGCGACCAAGCTCGCTCCCACGCCCCTGCGGGCAGAAGCGCGTATCAATAAGCGATCCGGATGTCCTGGAAGTTCAGTTCCCGATCGACCGGCTCAGTCTCACCTTCGTCAAACAGCAGGCGATGAATACGCTGGGCGGTTTGCTGAAAGCCGACGCCGCCAAGGCTTTTCAGATCGTATTGATGGCTGTTGATTTCCGCCCGCACACGTCCCGGATGCGGCGACAGCAACAGGATGCGATTACCTACCACCAGCGCCTCTTCGATGGAATGCGTGACGAACAGCAAGGTGAAACGCACCTCCTCCCACAGCTGCAGCAGCTCTTCCTGCATCTTGCGTCGGGTCAGTGCGTCCAGCGCGGCGAACGGCTCGTCCATCAGCAGTATTTTCGGCTGCATGGCCAAGGCTCTGGCAATCGCCACACGTGCTTTCATGCCACCGGACAAGGTATGTGGATAGGCGTCGGCAAACGCGCTGAGGCCCACCTTTTCCAGGTAATAACGTGCGCGCTCCAGCGCCTCAGGGCGCTTCAAGGTGCGCGATGCCAGCAGCGGAAACATGACGTTCTCGATCACGGTTTTCCACGGCGGCAACTGGTCGAACTCCTGAAACACCACGATGCGATCCGGACCGGGCTCGGTGACCTGGTTGCCAGCCAGACGAATCTCGCCTTCGCTGGGCTGAATGAAACCGGCCACCGCCTTGAGCAAAGTGGACTTGCCGCAGCCAGATGGACCAAGCAGCACGAAGCGATCTGCCGGGTCGACCTCGAAGCTGACCTGATGCGTTGCCCGCACCACACGTTCTGGCGTGCGGTATTCGAGGCTGACGCCGCGAACCTGCAGCAAGGGTTCGGCGGTGTGCTGAACAACCGGTTGCAGTTGGGCGCTCGTGCTGGCCGTGTGGCCTTGCGCGACAGCATTCATGAAAGGCTCTCCTGACTCAAAACGGCGCGGTGCCTTGAATGGTCGTGCGATGCAGCTTGCGTCGCAGATGGGCCGGGCAACCGGCAGCCAGGTGAATCAGGGACCGGTTGTCCCAGAACACCATGTCGCCGGGCTGCCACTGATGCCGGTATATGTGCTCGGGCTTCACGCTGTGGGCGTAGATTTCGTCGAGAATCTGCCGGCTTTCAGCTTCAGGCAGGCCGAGAATACGCGTGGTGAAACCCTCGCTGACAAACAATGCCTTGCGACCGTTTTCAGGATGAGTGCGCACAATCGGGTGACTGACCTCGACCACCTGAGCCAATTGCTCGGCTGTCAGGGTCGGCCGCCAGCTGGCGGCGTTATGGCCTTCGGCATAGCGCGCGGTATAGCTATGAACCGCCGAGCGGCCTTCAACGGCATCGCGCAGATGTTGCGGCAATGTGTCCCACGCCTGGTGCATGTCCGCGAACAACGTGTCGCCGCCCTCACTGGGCAGTTCCTGAGCGTAGAGCATTGAACCCAGGCTCGGCAGTTCTTTATAGGACAGATCCGAATGCCAGTATTTACCGGCATCGCCCAAACCTACCGGCTGACCGTTTTCGACGATGTTGGAGACGATCAGGATCTCCGGGTGATCGGGCAGCAGAAACTGCTTGAGCACGTGGATCTGCAGCACGCCAAAGCGACGGCTGAAATCGATCTGCTGTTGCGGCGTGATGTGCTGGTCGCGGAAGACCACGACGTGATGATTCAGGTGCGCTTGATGCACACGTGCAAAGTCTGCGTCGTTTAAAGGTCTGGACAGATCCAGCCCGACGACTTCAGCGCCCACCTTGTCGGTGAATGGACGCACATCAAACGATTGCGAGGCGATGTGAGCGGACGATGAAGCGAGGGAGGCTGCTGGCATGAGAACTCCGACTCCAGAACAGACAAGACTGAAAGAAGAAACTCTATAGGCATAAGAAAGAGTTTTTAAATACCGTTAGGGAATATCGATAGCGCCGAATATTTCATACCCATTTCACGCAGGCCTGATTCACCATAAATGTGTCATGACAGTTACATCGAAGTGTCAGAACTGCTTGCTAGGGTCGGCGCCTCATCCGAATCGAGTGAAGCGCCCGCTATGCGATCCAATAAACCGGTTGCCCATGTAATAGTGTCGTCATTGATACTTTCGTTGCTCGCCGTATCCGTTCAGGCGGCAAGCCGTTCAGGTGACAACCGTATAAACGGTGTCGACCTGCTTTCCGGGTTCAATACCTTGTGGACCACCGGTGCAACCTGGGATACGGGCACGCCGACCGCTTTGGGCCAGAGCCTGCTTCGGCGCAACCTGCAGATCGTGGTCGATCGCGCGAACTCGCGTACCCTGGCGCAGGAAACAGCCGCCTATTTTGACGACCGCCGCGATCAAAGCTACAGCGCAATCAGCGGTCTGGGTTCATTGAGTGCAGCCTACAAGACCGGCGCGGGTGCCTTCACAACCATCACTCAATTCGATGACAGCAACAAAACCGTCAAGTACGACGATAAAGGCAACGGCGCCGGCAGCTCGACTTCGGCACTGGGCAAGGTGGTCGATCTGGTAGGTGCTGTGCGCAACGATGCATCCACCACACCGGCCAAATCCCACTATCTGTACCCACGCCCGTGGCGACAGAGCCTGGACGGTCAAAACCTGGCGTTCGTGGTTGCGCCGTCCCTGCGCCCGGCCGAAAGCACCACGCCAGCCAGCGACTCGGGCTTCCCCAGTGGCCACACCAACGCGGCTTATCTTTCTTCCTACGCACTGGCCTACGCGATTCCCGAACGTTTCAGCGAGTTGATGCTGCGCGCTTCGGAAATTGGCGACAACCGCATCGAAGCCGGCATGCACTCGCCCTTCGACGTGATGGGCGGGCGCATTACCGCAACCTATTTCGCCATCGACAACCTGTCCAACCCGGCTAACGCCCAGTTACGCGCCGACGCCCGTGCGCAGGCACTGAGTTATTTCACGACGCAGTGCGGCGGCGACGTCAACAACTGCATGGCGAGCATCGACCCGGCCACCGATCGCACGTCCCAACACGCACAGGACAAGGCGCTGTACACCTCGCGCATGACGTACGGCTTCGATCCGGTAGGCCCGACCAACCTGGCGCCAGTGGTGCCGACCAACGCTGAAGTCCTGCTGGAAACCCGCTTCCCGTACCTGGACGCCAGCCAGCGCCGCGAGATTCTGGCGACCACCGAGATTTCGTCCGGCTATGCAGTCATCGACCAGTCTGGTGGTTACGGCCGCCTGAACCTTTACGCAGCGGGCGACGGTTACGCGGCGTTCAACTCAAATGTCACGGTTAACATGAATGCCAGCCTTGGCGGCTACAACGCCATCGACGCATGGCGCAACGACATAAGCGGCAGTAGCGGATTGATCAAGAACGGCACCGGCAACCTGATGCTGACCGGCAACAACACTTACACGGGCGGCACCGTGATCAACGGCGGCGTACTTACCGGTCATGCCCAGGCATTCGGCAGCGGGACGATCACCGACAACGCGACGCTGGTGGTCGATCAGTCCACGAACGACACACTCGCCAACACCCTGGCGGGCAGCGGTGCGTTGATCAAACGCGGTGCCGGTTCGTTGAACCTGACCGGCAACAACAGCCTGTCGGGTGCAACCACTGTGCAAGCGGGTCGCCTGGCGGTAAACGGCAACCTGGGCAACTCCATCGTCAGCGTGCAACAAGGCGCAACGCTGGGTGGCAACGGCACCGTCGGCGGCATCAACGTCGCTCAGGGCGGCGTGGTTGCACCTGGCAATTCGGTAGGCCAGTTAAACGTGAACGGTAACGTCAACCTCGCTCAGGGCGCGGTTTACCAGGTAGAGTCTGACGCCAACGGCAACGCCGACCGCATTGTCGCCAGTGGCCGCGCAACCATCAATAACAGCACGCTGTCACTGGTCGAAGGCGGCAACTGGCTGGCCGCGAGCCGTTACTCGATCATCTCGGCAGCCGGCGGCGTGAGCGGCGCGTTTACAGCAGTGCAAACCAACTTTGCGTTCCTTACGCCTACATTGAACTACACCGCGACCGATGTCGGGTTGACGCTGGATCGCAACGCACAGAGCTTTTCCAGCCTGGCGACCACCGGCAACGCCCGCGCCGTCGCGCAAGGCCTGGACAGTTCGGGCGCAAACAACGCGCTGTGGCGTGAGGTGGTGCAGTCCGACGCCTCCACGGCACAAGCCACCTTCAAGGCGCTGTCCAACGAACTGCATGCATCGACGCAGTCTGCGCTGATCGAAGACAGTCGGCTGGTGCGCAACGCCCTGAATGACCGCATGCAGCAAGCGCAGTCCGCACAGGCTTTCGGCAGCTCGACACAAACCCTCGCCGGCGACGCTTCACGTGGCGTGGTCTGGACTCAAGCCATCGGTGCTACCGGCAAGACTGAAAGCACCCGCGATGTCTCGGGCCTCGACACCCACACCAGCGGTTTGCTGTTCGGCGCGGACGTGCCGCTCGACGACACTTGGCGCCTGGGCGCAATGGCCGGTTTCAGCAACAGCAGCTTCGACCTGCGCCATGCGTCGGGCTCCACTGACAGCGACAACTACCATCTGGGTGTCTATGCCGGGGCCAAGTGGGGCCAACTGGGCCTGCGCCTCGGTGCAGTGCGCACTTGGCATGAACTGACAGCCAAACGCACGCTGGACCTGCCGGGCTCGTCCGAGCATTTCAAGGAAGATTACAAAGCGGCGACCAATCAGGTCTTCGGCGAACTGGGTTACGCCATCGACATGGGTAACGCGCAGCTCGAACCCTTCGCCAACCTCGCACACGTACGGCTGGACACTGACGCGTTCGATGAAAACAGCAACGCGATCAGCCTGGAGAACAAGTCTCAGGACAATCACATCACCTTTAGTACCCTCGGCCTTCGCGCAGCCACGCGTCTGAGTGTCGGCAGCGTCGCCGTCAAACCCAACGCCACACTGGGCTGGCGTCGAGCTTATGGCGACGTCACTCCGGAAAGCCGTGCAGCGTTCAGCGGCGGCAGCACCTTCGAACTCTCCGGCGCACCGATCGCACGCAGCGCAGCGGTACTCGGCGCAGGTGTTGATCTGGGGTTGAGCGACACGCTGAGCGTAGGGCTGAGCTACAACGGACAAGTGAGCAGCGATGCGTCTGATCAGACGCTGAATGCGCGGGTGACGTTGGCGTTTTAAAACTGAAAATCCCCAACTGTGCAGCTCTGCAAGTTCAGAGAGCTGCACTGCATGCAGGACTTTGCGACTCAATGTGTAGGACCCATCAGAAAACCTCAGGTCGCTTTGACTTCATTATCGGCCTTCTCTATCGTGCCCCTACCAGCCGGAGCAGTCAGGGAGACGCCGAATGCCGTTATGGAGCATTGTGCCAACGTGGTTCGATATAGAACGACGTTTTAGCCGAAGCATGGGCTACCAGCCTGGAGCCAGCTTCCAGCGCAGCCCCAACAATGAGCCTGTTTCGACGTTACAGCTCAACCTTCGCCGTATCAGCAATATCAGAACCGCATTCATCCGCGCCGAATGGCAAGCGGCCCGCCGACTTGGGCGGCGTTTCGCAGCCATCGACATCGCCAGCATCATCAACGACCTGATAGACGTGGTTAGCCAAATGGCCATGATCGTCGCGGGCAGTACGCTCGTCGGAGGCGCGATAGGTGCAGGGATCGGCTTCGGTTTCTTTGGGATCGGCGCGCTTCCTTCTGGCGCAGCAGGTGCCGCAATCGGCCTGGAAGTCAGCACCTGGATCCTGGCGATTCTCGGCCTGGCCTCCATTGCCGAATTTTTCGTCGACGGCCTTCCGCAGATTTTCGACCATTACGTGCGTGGCATCAAAGTCGCCTGGGAAGGCACCCGTGGCGAGCCTGGCCTCAACCCCTTCGGCGGCGATGATCCCCAGGTTGTTGACCGCGCCGCCTATCACATCGCCCAAGGCCACGAAGAAGTGGTGATACTGCTACTGGGCGCCATCGTCGCCTACCTGACGCGCGGCCGAGGCAATGCAAGCGTGCTTGCCAGCGAAATGCAGGCCAGTTCAAAAGGTGCGAAGCTGGGCCAATGGATGCTCCAGCACGAAGAAGCCCTGAAAAGACACCCCGACCTGCAAAACGCCGGCCCTCGTAGAGGGGCGCTGGACAAACCGGAGTCACCGCCCCCGCCTCCACCACCCAATCGACGTGCGGACGAGCCTGAGCCGAAGAAACCGTTGGGTATGGCGGAGCATGAGGTGCCATGCTTTAGATTAAGTGAAAAGCACCGCAACCTTGCTAAAGAGTTTGATGACCAGCTAGAAGCTCAGCAAAATGGGCTGAATGACCTGACGGTGGATGAGTACCTGAAAGGGCGGAAGGCTTTTACGGATGGCGATGTTGTAAGGGATCCTAAGGTGGCGAGGGATGCACGCAATGAATTTAGACAAAAGTTAAAACAAGACTTCATAGATGAACTAAGGTCAAAAAAATATAAGTGCATCGGAAGCAGAGAGTCAAGCAGAGCTACTGGCCGCACAAAAAATGTCTACATTAGCAGCCTTGCATAATCCTGACTTATTTGCCGGAGGAAAAGACATTATCGGGGGCTTTGGTGACAAACGGATCAATTCAAGCATAGGCCCTCAGTGGTCGAACCGTATAGGCGGATTGGACAGCGCTGCCAACGATATTCCTGAGTCAATTCGTGATAGCACGAAGATTAACGCGAAACTTGAAAGATGTGATAAGAAAGGGGTTAAAAATGGATGAGGATTTCGCTTTTTTTCTAGAAAAATTCGGCACAGAATTTAGCCGCCAAGAGGTTCCCACATCAAGTATTGATCGGTACAAAAACAAACTACCTAATCAGCTACTTGAATACTGGAAAGATCATGGCTGGAGCGGATATGCTCAAGGAATATTCTGGACGGTCAACCCTCAAGACTATGAAGAATTACTTGAACAATGGCTTGTGGGCACAGATATATTTGAACAGGACAACTATCATGTTATAGCCCGTAGCGCTTTTGGCAAGCTTTATGTGTGGGGTGAAAGACAAGGTAGTTGCCTGACCATTAACAGCTACTTAGCCCGATACACTCCACGAACCTCTAAATTTACAGGCGAAAAGCTTGACTTCGGCATAAAAGTTTTTTTCTCGTCAAAAAAACCTGACGAAAGCGATTTAGACGATCTATTCAGACCGGCTCTCGAAAAACTCGGCCCACTCAAAAGTGACGAAATGTACGGCTTCGTTCCTGCGTTGGCACTCGGTGGTCCAATGGAATTAAAAAATCTGCAAAAAGTAAAAACCATCGAACACTTAACATTCCTATCTCAGCTCTCTCCACTTCAGGACTGGGGATTTCCTGATGTTTGAATTCGGGAACCAGAAATTGGCTTTCTTTGTAATAATGCTAGCTTGGACTGCATGATGGACGAGCACTATGCTTTTTTTCTCAAAAAATTTGGCCCTGCAGTTGAACGACAGCTGGTTCCAGCGCCAAGCATTGCCAGGTACACAAACAAACTTCCTGAACAGCTATTAAATTATTGGGAAGATTTTGGCTGGTGCGGATACGCTGAAGGCCTGTTTTGGACTGTGAATCCGCTGGATTACGAGAGCCTGCTCAACACTTGGTTTGCAGGTATAGAAGCTTTCAAAAGTGACAACTACCACGTCATCGCTCGCAGCGCTTTTGGAGAGCTGTATCTTTGGGGAGAAAAAAGCGCAGACAGCTTGTCAATAACCAGCTATATGTCACGCTACTCTACCAACAGCTCAGTATTTGCTGGCGAAAACCTGGACTTTGGAATTAAAGTATTTTTCTCATCAATGCAGCTTGAGCATAATGACTTAGACAGCCTTTTCAAGCCCGCGCTAAAAAGTCTTGGCCCGCTCAAAGCGGATGAAATGTATGGCTTCGTACCCGCATTGGCGCTCGGCGGACCAGTGGAATTAAAAAACCTGCAAAAAGTAAAAACCATTGAGCACCTTGCGTTTTTATCTCAAACATCTCCACTTCAGGACTGGGGATTTCCTGATGTTTAAAGTCGGGAACCAAAACTTGGCTTTCTTCGTGACTCTGCTAGCACGGACTGTGTAATGGACGAGCACTATGCATCATTCCTTAAGGACTTTAACCCGACAACTGACCGCCAAGAAGTCCCGCAATCAAGCATTGATCGATACGAGAAAAAACTACCCGCCCAGCTGCTTGAATATTGGAAAGAGTACGGATGGTGCGGTTATGCGGACGGAATATTCTGGACCGTTAACCCGCAAGAATACGAAACTATACTTAGCCATTGGCTTAGCGAAACTAACCTTCCTAAAAACGACAACTATTATGTGATTGCCCGCAGCGCATTCGGCATTCTTTATGTATGGGGTCAAGAGCAAGGCTATTGTCTGACCATATCATCTTATCGAGCGCGGTATTCCTCTCGCATCTCCAGATTTACAGGAGAAAAGCTGGATGCAGGAGTTAATGCATTTTTCTTTTCGATGAGCCCTAATCACAACGACATCGACGGCTTTTTTGAGCCTGCACGAGAAAAACTCGGCCCACTAAAAAGTGATGAAATGTACGGTTTCGTTCCTGCTTTGGCACTCGGCGGACCGATGGAATTAGAAAATTTACAAAAAGTAAAAACCATCGAGCACTTAACATTCCTGTCTCAGCTCTCGCCACTTCAGGATTGGGGATTTCCTGACGTTTGAATCCCCCAACGGATCAGCGCTCACGGAGGTATTGACCCGGATTGCGTAATGGACAAAAACGGTGCTTTTTTTAAGGATTCAGCCCCGGCTCTCGCCTGATTCGGCGAAACGGAGTCAGCCCTATTTTTCATTTTCCGGCATCCCGATCAGCCTCAAGCATCAAGGGCGGGAATGGCGCGTGGGCCTTTGCAAACCACCACACTGCGCCTGCCCCGAGAATGGAGGTCAGCACGGCCAGTATCAGGATTACCTTTTGGGTGCCCAAGGGTGCGGCCAGCAAAGCCACCAGCAAACCTGCCAAAGGCTGGGACAGGTTGTTCAGCAACGTGATCACGCCCACTGTCTTGCCGAAGTCCTGGGCCGGTATCACCCGCTGCCGGATAGTGCGCATGTAGACGTTGAACATCTTGTCGAAACCGACGATCAACAGAAACCCCACCGCATAGCCGATCAGGTTAGGGCTCAGGGCGCTGATAAATGCCCCGATCGCAATCATTGAATACCCGACCCCACCCAGAACCCGCAGAGGCAACACGACACGGGCCAGAAAGAACAGGATCACGATAGTGGTCACCGCACCCGCCGCCTGCAGTCCTGCATAGTTGTCTTTGCCTGCGCTGTACTCGCCGATCATCATGGCTGCCGAGGTCGCCAACGTCACACCGACGATCAGGTTGACCCCTACCGCCAGCGTGATGATCTTTTTCAATTCCGCCAGGCCACGGATGTGCCCAACAGCAATCCGCAAAGGTTGCAGCCAGATGTCCTGATGCTGCTCGAACACCGCAAGCGTAATACGGCTAAGACGTTGCCACGCCAACATACTCAGGTCTGCCAGCAGGAATAATCCGGCGACCCAGAGCACCACCCAGTGCCAGGCCCATACCTCCAGCATCAGAGCCGCCACCAGAGGCCCGAGCACCAGCCCCGTTTGGTCGGCGATCTGGGAATAGGACAACGTTTTGGTGTAGCTGTAGTGCTGAAAGATATGGGGCATGAGCACTTCGCGAGCCATGATGCCTTGCGTGGTCAACACCCCGCACAATGCCGAAAGCACCACAAGCCATCCAATGCCACCAAAGATTGCGTAGAACCCCATCGCCAGCACGCAGAGCAATGCCCGGTAGACCTGACTGATGTGCAGAATTCTGATAGGCGAGTACTTGTCGCACAGGGCACCGCACAACGGAAACGCGAGAAATCTCGGTAAAGATTCGACAAAGAAAGCCAGCCCGGCCCATGAGGCGCTGTTGGTGGTCTGGAACACCACCAGCGGCACGATAAACAACAGGATCTGATCCGCCAGTCTCGATAGAAAAAGCGAGATAAAAAAAGCGAGGTAATCCTTACGCATGGAGAACTCCTATCAGTAAGCAGTGTGGCATAGCGGCCAGAAGAAACATCAGTAGGCGGATCCCGTACCGTCATTGAGGTTATGTCGCTCGTCCCCACGCAAAGGCGGATTGAAGACGCTGACCAGTATCAGGTCCTGCTCCTTGCCTCCGCGCAGAAAGTGCCGATCATGCTGGTCAAGCACATACACATCCCCAGGCCGGATCGGAAATACGTTGCCTTGCATGTCCTCGACTTCGCCTTCGCCTCCAATGCAATAGCACGCCTCAAGATGATTACGGTAATGCAAGAGCGACTCTGTGCCCGCGCGGACAATGGTGTGGCACAGCGTAAAGCCCATAGCATCACGTTCAGTGAGCAGACGGTGACTGGTTCCGGCGCCCCATTCGACGAAATAAGGGGTGTTCTCGACATCGGTTTTGTTGCGAACAAACATGTGAAATCTCTCTGAGGTGGCCGACGGGGGGAAACTCAATTCTTTTGAGCGTTGTCAGTGGCAGGCCGCAGAATCGCGTCGCCACAGGCCTGCATCGTTTCGTTCCAGGCCACGTCTCGGTGCGCGGCCATCGCCTGGATATCACGCCAGTGACGCTGAAGCGGGTTACTGGCGACCAAGGAAGACGCACCGAGCCTTTCCACTAACCGGTGCACGGCATGCACGCATTGTTGCGCCAGATAGGCGCGGTCGCGCTTGAGCTGCAACAATTGCGCTGCGTCCAGAACCCGGTCACTGAGTCCCGCCTCGTGCAGCCGGGAGATCAACGAGTCATACAACAGCTCGACGCTGTAGAGCTGTGCGGCCGAGTGAGCAGCCTGTTCGGCGATCCGGGGATCACTTACCGCCCATGAACTGTTGAAGGCAGCTACAAACGCGGCAAGAGCACCCTCTGCACAGCCCAGTAGCGGGCCAATGATCGAGGTGGTCAGATAGGGCACGAGGGGCAACCTGTCGATGTAGTCGCACGCCAATGCAAGCGGGTCCTGCGCAAACACTTCGTGCAGCGCGAAGACGCGGTCATGCGGCACCAACAACCGCCGGAGCAGCACGTCGTGAGAACCGGTTGCCGCCATGCCGCAGCTGTCCCAACTGTGAAGCCTCTCCACTTCGTTGGCGGCGACCAGCACCAGAAAGCGCGGGGTGCAAGCGGCTTCGGGGTGGTCAGCGCAGGGGGCGTTGAGCATTAACCAGGTAGCATCCTCAATGCCCGAACTGAAGCGCCAGCGCCCGTCAACCCGAACACCTTCTGGCTCAAAGGACAGCAGGCTATCGGTACTGGTAGATGCTGAAGCGAACAACTGTCGTGGACCATGCCTGTAAAGCTGGTCTACGCAGGAGGGGGGCAGTCGCCGGGCGATTGAGCCGTGACCACCCACCAACGCCAGCATCCAGCCTGTAGAGGCACACGCCCGAGCCGCAATCCGTGCGCTTTCTACCAGAGTGGGCCAGTGACCCGTACGTGTGACAGGCGCGCGTGGCGACATCAGATCCAGCCAGCCTTCGGTAAACAGTTCGTCGAATGTGCTACTGCTCAGCCGGCGATTTTTTTCGGCCACAGCAGCCCGCTCTCGCCACAAAGGCAGATACGCGGCCGCCCGCTGACACATTAAGGACACTACGTTGCGCTGGAACGCTTGCTCGGCAGGCTCAAGCATCGCCAAACTCCACAACACCTTTTTGCGAAGGAGCTATGGCGCCAAGACGCGAACGTTCAAAGCAAAAATCCGCTGGCTGGACTGTCGGGCCCAGTAGATCCAGAAACTGTTCTAACTGTTGCGGGTCGTCCGAGGCAACGAACTCACAGAAGTTGCTGCTGCTCCATAGAAGGTGCACACATTTGAAGCGAGCGCAAAGAGCGCTCACCAGCACCTCCAGCGCGACTTGACCGTTTTGCATGTGTTCGAGCATCTGCTGGCGCTTCCAGCGTATCTCTTCTTCACTGAAGTAGCGGGTCTTGAACAGCTCATCCTTGATCCGCTCCCGCAAAAGGTATTCTTCCGGATCGGGGTGATCGAGCTTCTCCAGAAAAAATACCAGGCCGCCCGGCTTCAGAAATTGCTTGATGTGGGAAATCTGGCCAACGCGGTCACGGGTATAGAACTGGAATGCGGCCATCTCATAGATGAAGTCGAATCCCCCCCTGAAGCGATCGTATTCGGGGGTAGCCAACAGAGCGCCTGTTACCTTGAACACCGACTGCGCAAAGAACAACGACAACGCCGGGTCGGCATGCCGATTGAAGGTAATCTGATTGGCTGCGTTCGGAGAGGACGTAAAGCTTTGAATCAAGCCATGCGAATGACCCGCGAGTGCGCGGCCGTTACTTCCGTCAAAGGCGTCCACTTCGAACAGGCTGAAGGTTTGACCTGTTTCCCTGCTATTTAGCTGAGCAAAACGGGTCAGCGCAACGCCGACTCTGGCCAGTTCCTCGAGGATGTAGGGCACGCTGGCCAGAAAGTGGGAAAATAATGGCCCGGCACCCGAGATGAGTCGATCGTGGTAATCAAGGACCTGCGGGTCCTGGATTTCGCACCGTAGATGACTGTCCAGGGACTGCAAGGGCACTTGAGTGGCACCTGTTGCCAAACTGTGGAAGTGTCCTGAAAGTTTCAACATCGCACTCTGTTGCAGGTCACGGTCGAGGGGCGTGTCGACATTTGGCTGGAGTGACGTCTTCATGGCATAGCTCCTTCTATCAGATTAGTCCTTTGGCGGAAAACTTGCCCGAATCGGTTTTTGGCAGAGCCTCAAGAAACACGCACTGAGTCGGGACCATGTGCCAATCCAGATGCGCCTTGCAATAGTCGATCAGCGTTTGTCCGCTGGTCTGACGGTGGTCGCTATCAAGCACGATGCAAGCCTTGGGCACATGCCCGGCCGACTCGTCAGCGACCGGCACCACCAGCACTTCGGCAACCGCCGGGTGCGAAGCCAGACACTGCTCGATCTCCCGCGGGTTCACGTTCCAGATATTGCGCGCAAATACGTCGTCCTTGCGGGCAACATAGTAGAGATAGCCCTCTGCGTCCTGCTTGAACAGATCGCCCGTGCGGTACAGCCGCGAGTGACCGAAAGCATTGTGAACAAAGGCTCTGGCGTTCGCTTCAGGCATGTCCCAGTACTCAAGCATCAGGTAGTCGCTTGTCACCAGCAGCTCGCCAACCTGCCCAGGCTGGTCGATCACCCGGTCATGCTCGTCCAGCAAGTACAGACTGACACCGGGCAGAGGTTTGCCTACAGACGTTGGCCGTCGATCAATTTCCTCAGGGGGCAGGTAGCTCACGCGCTTGCATTCAGTGAGTCCGTAGTTAGAGAAAATCTGCACCTGAGGCAGCGCCTGGCGAATGCGCTGAATGTGACGGCTATGAAGGGCCTGTCCGCTGCTGGAGATATAACGCAAGGCAGGTACCCGTGCCTGCCACTCAGATCCGGCATTGGCCAGCAGGAAAAATACCGGAGGAAAGACATGCATTGCGGTCACCGCCTCGCGTTCGACGACCGCGAGTATTTCTTCTGCACTACCTGCAGGCCGGCTCTCAATGACACTGGTAGCCCCTGCGTACAACGGCATCATTACGTTATAGACGCCGTAGTCCGATGCCAGTGTTGAATAGCTGAGGATTCGGTCATCGGCTTCGTTACCCAGGTAAGCCGTGACCCGACTGCTGGCCGCCAACATGATGCGGTGATTGACGAGTACGCCTTTCGGATTGAAGGTCGATCCCGAGGTATAAAATATCGATGTGGGGCGTTCAGGGTCATCGGTCAATAATGAGGCTACGGCGCTCACTTCCTCGCGGTACCCCGAGACAGCCTCGGCAAGTTGAATAACCCCAGGTATTGCTGTTGGAATCGGGACGGTGAGCAAAACAAGCTCGAGACCGGCCTCATTGATCAAGTCAGGCAAATCATCAGTGCAGTCGGTGATCAACACACGGGCACCGGAATGCTTGAGTTGATGAATCAGCTTGGTACGGCTGAGGGTGTGATGAGTCGCAGCGCTGATCACTCCGGCTTGCAGCATACCCAGATAGCTTGCAATCAGGTCAATGGAGATAGGCGCATAGAGACCTACACGGTCGCCAGGGAGGATACCGAGCGTTGCAAGCAACGACGCGATGTCATCTACCCGCTGTTGCAATTCCCGATAAGAAGTCGCTTGCCCGTCTAGAATAATGGCCGGCTTGGTCGGATATCGACTGGCGTTATCTGCGATAACCTGATGAAATAACTGCATCGTTTAACTTCCTTTTAAGCGAAACATCCCTGGCATCACTTACGTTTTTTAGCACACACCGACACATAAGTACCTTGCCAAGTATAAGGCTCTATTGGCAGGCTTACGGAGTCGGTAAGTGGCCAACTTTGATTATCAAAAAAGTGACTAAAATCAACAATATCGAATCCACTAAGCCATCGATCAAAAAAGCCCTCGCTGTCCTGAATGGAGAGCCCGGCTTCTTTATCCCAGATAAACGGCTCTCCCGTAGCTTGAAAGAAACGAGTCAAGTCGGACAACAAGTCCAGAACGATATACCCGCCGGGTTTCACTGCACCGATTATTTTCGGCATGACCTGTTGAAGCTCATCTTTAGTGAAAAAGTGGAGCACTTCAGAACACACCAGTACGTCGTAACCTTCAGGTGCTGGAGTGTAGTTCAGGATATTCGCTTGCTGAAAATTCATGTCCTTTAGCCATGGGTTGAGCTGGCGGCTATGTACCGTGCTGTCAACCATGTCCACGCCGCTAAGGCTGTAGCCTTTAAGCGCCAAAGCCGCGAGGTTGCGACCGTCTCCGCAGCCAAGCTCCAGCACATCACCAGGACCATCAGGCAAGTTTGATAAAAACCGTTTTAACTCCTCCCTTAACTCGCCAAACAAAGTACCACTACTGCACGCACTGTACTCGCTGTCGTACCACTTTTTCAGAACGGAACTGTCCACTACTCTCATAGTAACTCCCTGTCCATTTTAGAGGTCAATGTACAACACATTGTTTCGCGCTACCGGCGCGACCTGCAAATACCAACAATGATATTATGGACTTTGAAGCGCTGTAGCGAATAGAAGATGGCGATCGAGACAATAGGGCATCATTTAAAATCCATTTTATTATTAGTCGTGTCGCATCCATTTTTAACAGCCTAATAAACGGATTGCAGCGGGCGAAATATCTACACCTAACCCCACTTTCTGTCAAGAAAAATCAAGGTATTGGATCCGGTGTTTTGTCACCGACGAATGTCAGGATCCATCCATATGAGGGTCTTAGTTCAAAAGTACGAATAGAATAGCAGGCTTGCTCACATCGCTCGATTCATGCACTGGACCTGCTGCACTCAGTGACGCTGGTACTTCAATCGGCTTACTATCGAAGACACTGATACACCCTCTCCTGTGAACGTGCGGAGAAATATTCATGTACTCGTCGCCAGGATCCTCGACCGCTCTGGTCGCCTTGCTGATAGCTCTGCTCACAGGCTGTAGCGGAGCACCAGGCACTAGCGCGAAAACTGTCGCCGCTACCCAGCCAGGCGAAGGCGGTGTTCCCGCGTTTTACGCATGGACAGATAAAGTGCCGTCAACGCCCGGACGAATGCTGCGCGCCGAGCCACTGACGCCCATTCAGAGCCTTGATAATGCTGGCCAGAATGTCCGTATTTTGTATACCTCCACCGATGGGCTCAACAACCAGCCAGTCGTAGTCTCCGGCGCACTGTTCACTCCCAAGGGCACGCCGCCGAACGGTGGATGGCCGTTGATGGCGTGGGCGCATGGCACGGTTGGTAGTGCGGATGTCTGCGCGCCTTCTTTTGCCGGGCGCAGTGGTCGCGACACGCGCTATCTGAATGAATGGCTCGGGCGCGGTTACGCGATTGTGGCCACTGACTATGAGGGTCTGGGGACGCCGGGGCTGCATCCATTCGGGCTGAGCAGCCCGTTGGCTTACGGCGTTCTGGACAGCATTCGTGCGGTTCAGGGGGCGGATTTCAATCTGTCTTCGCGGGTTGTTGTGTTTGGTCAGTCGCAGGGCGGTCGTGCTGCGTTTGCGACGGCGGCCTACAAGAAAACCTACGCACCGGAGTTGAATATTGTCGGTGTAGTTGCGACCGGGACGCCTTATCCGATGGCTTCAGGGTATGCGGGGGTTATCGGGCGGGACACGTCACGCGATCAGGTCACGCCATCCTTGGCTTACAACCTGCTGCGGCTGAGCACTGCCGGGCTGATCAACCCGTCGTTCGTGCCCACTGATTATCTGAGCGACCGTGCACTGCCTGCGTTTGGAGTCAGTCAGCGTGATTGCCTGCATGCCATTGAGCGTGAGGTTGTTGCAGATGGGCTGACGTTCAACAACAGTTTCAGGCGCTCGCCGGAGGCTGCGCTTGATCAGGTGAACCGCGAGTCGTCCTACCCGACGTTGACGTCGGACATCCCGATTTTTATAGGTACAGGCGGCAAGGATGTCGTTTCACCGGTCCGCAGCCAGATCGCGCTGGTCAAGGATGCGTGCGCCGCTGGTGACCGCGTTGAATGGCATTACTATTCGCAACTGGATCATTCGGGGGCTGTGAACGGCTCTCTGCCGGACTCGACACGTTTTGTCGAGAAAGCGTTTTCGGGGGAGTTTATGGCGGGGAACTGTGGGGCGATTGGGGCGATGCGCCAGCGCTGATCTTGAGCCAGGCACTTATCGTTCCTCACGCTCCAGCGTAGGAATGCCGTGGGTGACGCTCCGTGTGTAAAAGATCGGACGCGGAGCATCCAGAACGGCATGCGACGCTGAGCGTCGCACAATAGTTGAGATTATCGTTCCTCAGCGCGGGAGCGATAATCAGTGGGTCAGAACGCAGGCAATACCGCGCCTTCATACTTCTTGTTGATGAAGTCTTTGACTTGCTGGCTGGTCAGCGCTTTCGACAGCTTTTCGATGGCGTCGGTGTGGGCGTTATCTTCGCGAGTGACGAGGAAGTTCACGTACGGCGAATCCGCACCTTCGATGATCAGCGCGTCTTTCTTCGGATTGAGTTTGGCTTCCAGCGCGTAGTTGGTATTGATCAGCGCAAGATCAACCTGATCCAGTGCGCGCGGCAGTACCGCCGATTCCAGCTCGCGGAACTTGAAGTTCTTCGGGTTGCTCGCGATGTCTTTCGGGGTAGACAGTGCGTTGGTCGGATCTTTCAGAGTGATCAGACCACCCTTCTGCAACAGCAAAAGCGCACGCCCAGCGTTGCTGCCTTCATTTGGGATGGCGATGGTTGCGCCTTTAGGCAGATCGGCAAGGTTCTTGTACTTTCGGGAATAGCCGCCAAACGGCTCGACGTGGACACCAACACCAGTCACCAGATTAGTACCCTTGCCTTTGTTGAAGCCATCCAGGTATGGCTTGGTCTGAAAGTAGTTGGCGTCCAGACGCTTTTCGCTCAACTGAACGTTCGGCTGTACGTAGTCAGTGAAGACCTTGATTTGCAGGTCCACACCTTCCTTGGCCAGGGTTGGTTTGATCAGTTCAAGGATTTCCGCATGGGGCACCGGCGTCGCGCCGACCACCAGCTTTTCGCCGGCATGAGCCAGGCCAATCGAGAATACTGCCGCCAGTGCGGTCATCAGAAACGTCTTTTTCATGCGGTGTCCTTAGCAAGATCCAGGAGCGTCATCAAAAGATGGCGCCTTAATATTCAGGGGTTTGCCGCAGCCTTATCCAGTGCTGCGACATCATGTAGACATTACCGATGTTTTATATTCCGAGAAAAGACTTTTTAAGCGAATGCTTATGCTTTTTCGCGCAGTGCATGTCTGAGTGGGCCCGCCACCGATTTGTCAGGCGGTCTTTTGGTCAAGTTGTGCAGTGACGGCTTCCAGCAGTTTGCGTAACCCGGAAAGCTGTTCGCGGTTTCCTTTCTGCAGCAGCAGACGCGCCTGGCGCTCGATCAGCGTCAGCGGGGTGGCGATGTCCGGCAAGTTGATGTCTTCGGCCTGAATCTCGTCGCCGCTGCTGACCAGCAAGGCAAAGTGGATGACGTTCTCCAGCTCGCGAGTGTTGCCGGGCCAGCTGTGTGCTTCAAGCGTGCGTTGCGCGTCTTCGCTGATCAGTTGCACTGGCAGGTTAAGGCGCTGGCTATAAATGCCGACAAAGTATTCGGCCAGCGGCAGGATGTTGCCCGGCTGCTCGCGCAATGCAGGCAGGTCTAGCCGCCCTTCGCTGAGATAATGGTAAAGCCGCTCGTGAAATTTCCCGGCGGCCACCGCTTGCGCCAGATCGATACTGGTGGCGGCAACCAGGCGTGCATCAACCGGGCTGGGCTGGTGTGCGCCTACACGGGTGACTTCGTGATTTTCGAGCGCGGCGAGCAGCTTGACCTGAATGGGCAATGGCAAATCGCCGATCTCATCCAGATACAGGGTGCCGCCATTGGCAGAACCAAACCATCCTGCCCGGCTGCTGACGGTTCCAGTGTGGGCTCCGGCTGCGTAGCCAAACAGTTCGGCGTCGGCATAGGTCGGGCTGATCGCTCCGCAGTTAACCGACACGAACAAGCCAGCGCGATCACTGCCGCGATGAATATGCCGTGCCAGCAATTCTTTACCGGTCCCCGACTCGCCGCGGATCAGAACAGGCAGCGAACGAGACGCCAATTGCTCCATCTCCTCGCGCAGACGACGCGAACGCGGATCGATGAAAACCAGCGCCTTGGCGCGGATACTGAGGGGGCTTTTTTCCGCATCGGGAAAGGTCAGCAGCGGCTGGCCGAAAGTTTCGTGAAGGCTCATGACACACTCCCGCGCGAGCCCTTGCGACGGCTGACGCGTTAAAAAAACAGGGCCAGACAGGCCCGATAAACAGGTAGTCCGGTCATGCGCGACGGCGCGCGCGTTGCTCCAGACGATTTTGCAGCCTGTAGAGATAGGCAAAACCCTGTTCCCACCGCTTATGGCCGGACTTGACGTTGATGTGCCCGGCCTGACTCAGAAAGCCGAGTTCGGCCCCCCAGTGACGCGCTATTTCGATAGCACGCTGGGAGCTGACGGCAGGATCGTTGTCGGAGCTGACAATCTGTGTAGGAAACGGCAGCAGGTCACCAGGAATCGGGGCGAAGTTGCGCAACGCGGGTGGGCAATTAGGGCGCTCGACATCGGCGGGCGCGACCAGCAGTGCGCCTTGCACCTGGCGTAGCGTTTCCAGCGGCGCGAGCTGTGCCCAGTGCGCGACCGTGACGCACCCCAGGCTGTGAGCGATCAGGATCACCGGCGTGCTGTCGGCCGCAATCGTGCGCTGCAATTCGCCCACCCAGTCTTCACGGCGTGGTTTGAGCCAGTCGGCCTGCTCCACGCGTGTGCTGTTGGGCAGGCTGTTTTGCCAATGGGTTTGCCAATGATCATCAGGAGACCCTTGCCAGCCTGGCACGATCAGATACCGGATCGACTCTTTATGCATGGATTCGCCTCCTGCACATATGCGTTCATAAGGCGAGTATAAGGATCGAAGCGTAATCCTCTAAGGAATAAGAAGGTATTTATTAATTCCCAAAAGGAATATTAATTCACAGGCAAAAAAAAAGGGACTGCACCCTGCCTTCAAGGAACAGCCCCTAACAAATCACTTTCAGAGCAAAGACTACTCGTCGTTGGTTACAGGAATACGACGGACCTCATGTCGCCGGCACAGGACGCACGCCTGACTGGCAGGTCTCCGGCATCGCCAACGCGTCGGTCTGCGGGACTTCCCGAGCCACGTTCCAGACCACGATCGCAGCGATCAGATCGAACACCGCCAGCACCACGAATAGTGGGCTGTAACCGATTTTGGTGACCAGCACGCCAAACACCATCGTGAATGCCGCCGCACCAAAAAAACCGAACATCCCGCCCATGCCGGTGGCCGTGGCGACCTCGTTTTTGCCGAACGAATCCGAGGTGATCGAGTACAGCGCACCTGACAGGGTCTGGTGTGCGAAGCCGCCGATGCACAGCAATGCGATCGCCGTATAAGGGCTCTCGACCAAGCCGATACAGGCGGGTCCGATCATGCAGGAGCAGCCGAACAGCATGACCATCTTGCGGGAAGTGAACAGCGATACCTTGCAGTATTTGTGAAACAGCGGGCTGAGGTAACCGCCCAGCACGCAGCCGACATCAGCCGCCAGGAACGGCAGCCAGGCGAACATCGCGACTTCCTTGATGTTCATGTGGCGCTCCGTCATCAGGTACAGCGGAATCCACGCGTTGAAGGTTTGCCAGGCAGGCTCGGAGAGGATGCGCGCTGAAGCAATGGCGTAGAAGTTGCGGTTCTTGAAGAGCCGCTTCCAGCTGCCTTTTTGCGCGGGAGCATCCTTCAGGCGTGCTTCCTGGCCACTGAGGATGTAATCGCGCTCAGTGTCGCTCAGCAGCTTTTGATCGCGGGGATGCTTGTACAGCAGCATCCATACACCGCTCCAGATTATTCCCAGTCCACCCACGATCAGAAACGCCAGCTCCCAGCCACTTTGCAGAATCGCCCAGACCACCAGCGGCGGTGCAAGCAATGCACCGAACGACGAGCCGATGTTGAACCAGCCAATGGCGACCGAACGCTCTTTGGCCGGGAACCACTCGGTTGTGGTCTTCACGCCGGCAGGCAGGCCGGCAGCTTCGGTGAGGCCGAGCAGACCACGGAAAATCGCCAGACTCTGCCAGCCCGTTGCGAACGCTGCTGCCGCACAGGCTGCGGACCAGGCCACCGCGAAAATGGCGAAGCCCATCTTGGTGCCTATTGCATCAATGATGTAACCCGCCACCGGCTGCATGACGGCATAGCAGAGCTGCCAGGCAACAACGATGTGCGCGTATTGCTCAGTGGAAATGCTCAGCTCACTCATCAGCGTCGGCGCTGCGACAGACAGCGTGTTACGTGCGAGGTAGTTGACGACCAGGCCGGCCGTGACCAGGCCCACCATCCACCACCTAATGCCTTTTATCTTCATCTCTTCACCTGATTATTTTTAGATTGGCGATGAGCGTCCCGCGGCCGAAACCGAGAGGCGGCTGGATTTATGTAACGTCAGATTTCAATTGTACAGGGAGGGAAAACGCCACTGATCGCAGCTTTTCGTGCAAAAAATAAGATTTTTTGCGTAACGCAGGCGTACTTATTGCCTGAAGGAAAAGACTGACCATAGACTTGTTACTCTTTGAATTATTTTTATGGTTGCAATTTTATCGAAGTCTTATGTTGTCGTACAACATGCCGCAGTTATAGTCATTTGCCATGACGCTGTCAATTGTCAAAACGGTGCTCGGCCATGCTGTACGGACGCCCGAAGGGTTTTTCGATCACGGCTAGCCTTTCGCGTTATACGACAACTAGCGTAAACCGGCGATTTTGGGCGGCGCATCGCCCTTATGGCTGCCGACTTCCAGCGGGCAGTGCCAAAAGATTTCAGACCGAATGCAAGAAACCTCTTCAGGCGCTTGCACAACGGTCACAAATGATCTCATTCTGGCGCTGGTGTCAGGCAATGGAACTGCTGGCGACATCTGTCCGGGCCTGACCCGGTGTTAACTGCCACCGATCCAAGGAAGAGGCGCCCGCATGCCTGAACCAAGCAGTCTCGCCAGCTGGAACCGCGCTCTGCGCAAGCAACTTGACGCTGTGGACACGGACAGCGAAGCGCTGTGCCGCAGGGCCGGAATAGACCCAAAGTCGCTGGACGACGCGAGCATGCAATTTCCGGCAGACGTCACCGCCAGGCTTTGGCAACTGGCGGTTGCATCCAGCCGCGATCCGGCGCTCGGGCTGCGCGTTTCGCGCTTTGTCAGCCCCACTGCGTTCCATGCGCTGGGCTATACGCTGGTGGCCAGCGGTTCACTGCGGGAGGTTTTCGAGAGAATCGTGCGTTACCGCTCGACGGCTGAGGACTCTCTGGAGCTGGACTTCAGAACAGTCGGCGAGCGCTATGAATTCCGCTTCGGCACACCGAAGTCGTGCCAATCGCCGGTTCATGAACTGCTGGACGCTTTCGCAGCCATTTACGTGCGCACTTGTCGCAACCGGCTGGGCAGAGGCTATGCCCCTCTGGCCATACACCTGCAACGCCCCGCGCCTGAAGATCCCCGACCATGGGAAGACCTGTTCCGTTCGCCGTTGAATTTCTCGGCAAACGAAAACCTGTTGGTGTTTGGCGGCGAAGATTTCGACAGTCATCTGGACGATGGTCCGATGCAGGTAAATGAGCAGGAAAGCACCAGCGATCTTCTACCTTCGCTGATCTGGGAGCAACGCGTGCGCTCGGCCATCGAGACGTTGCTGCCGGATGGCGAGCCCACTGCGCAAAACATCGCAGAAGCCCTGCACCTCAGCCCCCGCAGTCTGGAGCGCCATCTGGCAGATGAGGGCTGTTGCTATGACCTGCTGCTCAACCAGTGCCGACAGAATCTGGCGCTGCTGCACATGAGCGAGCCACAGACTTCATTGAGCGAGATTGCCTGGCTACTGGGTTTCGGCGATACCGAGAGCCTGAGCCGCGCGTTCAAACGCTGGACAGGACTGACGCCCGAGGAGTATCGAAGTGCATCGGGGCGGTGATCCCGACTACCGTGCGACGCTCCACGTCGGCATAACGCTCTGGGCGCTCTGCGTCCAATCCTGAACAGGCCGTGCGGCGCAGATCTGTGACGCAGAGCGTCACCCAAGGCATTCCCACGCTGAGCGTGAGGAACGATAAGTGCGGGTGGACACTATCGCTCTGCGTCGAGCCTAGCGGGCGTCGATACGCGCCAGCTCAGGCAAGTCGCCGGACAACCCCAGTGCTTCGCGCACGAACAGGGCTTTCGCTTCCGGCATCTGATTGACCATCTTGAGCCCGGCATTACGTAACCAGCGCAAAGGCAGCGGGTTGGCCTGGAAAAGACGCTCGAAGCCTTCCATCGCAGCCATCAGCGCCAGATTGTGCGGCATGCGGCGCCGCTCGTAGCGACCCAGGACACGTGTATCCGCCACGCGCTCGCCGCGCAGTGCAGCGTGCGTCAACACCTCGGCCAGCACGGCAGCGTCAAGAAACCCCAGGTTCACACCCTGCCCCGCCAGCGGATGAATGGTGTGCGCAGCATCACCAATCAGTGCCAGCCCTTTGGCCACATAGCGTTTGGCGTGACGCTGGCGCAGCGGCACACACAGGCGTGCGTCGGCACTCAATACCTGACCGAGCCGGCCCTCGAACGCGCTTTCCAGCTCGCGGCAGAACGGCTCGTCATCCAGCAGCATCAAGCGTTCAGCCTCGCTCGGCGTGACCGACCAGACGATCGAGCACCAGTGTTCACCCTCGCGATCCAGCGGCAGAAAAGCCAACGGGCCGTCGTCGGTAAAACGCTGCCATGCGGTTTTTCTGTGGGAATCGGCCGTCCGCACGCTGGTGACAATCGCGTGGTGCTGGTAATCCCATTCCCGGGTTGGTGTTTCGGTGAGACGGCGCACCGCCGAGTTCGCTCCATCGGCCGCAACCACCAGCGGCGCCCGCAGCAGGCGCCCGTCGGCAAGCGTCAGCAGCCAGTCATCACCGGAATGACGCATCTGCTCGAGACGCGCATTGGCCAGCAACCCGATATCGCTGTCATGCAGCCGGTCGAGCAGCGCATCCTGCACCACACGGTTTTCGACAATATGACCCAACACATCGGCATGCACGCTGGAGGCAGAAAAGTGAATCTGCCCGGTGCCGCTACCATCCCAGACGTGCATGTGCGCGTACGGGCTGGTACGACGTGACACGATACCTTCCCACACACCGAGGCGCTGCAGGATCCGCTGGCTGGCGGCCGACAGGGCACTGACCCGCGGCTCGAACGTTGACTGCCTGTCGAACGGCTTGACGCTCATCGGGCCACCATCGACCACCAGCACGTCAAGCCCGCTTTCCTGCAAGGCCAGCGCAAGAGCGCTGCCGACCATTCCGGCTCCGACAATCAGCACATCTGCGCGCGTTTCCATGGTCAAACTATTCTCGCTTGCGGCCGTAGCCGGTTATTGAAATTGTTTGTTTCACACATCGGTTCGCGTCCCCAACCCCATGGCCTGACGAGCAAACCAGCGCTTGGCAACGGGCAGCAGGTCCAGCCCCAGCAACCCAAGATTACGACCAGTGGCGACTGCCGACCGGCTGCTGCCGAAAAGGCGCGTCACCTTGTCGGAAAAGCCAACGGTCAACTGCTGATCCTGCCGCTGACGCTCGCGGTACAGCTCCAGCGTCGGCAGGTCGCCGAGCGGTGCGTCGCTGTTCAGCAATGTCTCGGCCAGTGCATCGGCATCGCGCAATGAGAGGTTGAAACCCTGCCCCGCAATCGGATGCAGGCTATGGGCAGCGTTGCCCAGAATAACCAGATGCGAGCGCACCTGTTCCTCGGCCTCGACCAACGCCAGCGGGTACACATGGCGCGCGCCGACCTGACGCAATGCACCCAGACGATAACCGAATACGCCCTGCAGCTCTTCGAGAAAGCTGCGGTCATCCAGTTCGGCCAGTCGCTGAGTGTCGTTGCCAGGACGCGTCCAGACCAACGCACAGCGATTGTCAGGCAACGGCAACAGGGCCATCGGCCCGTCATCGGTAAAACGCTCGAACGCCTGACCACAATGGGCTTCGCTCGGCGAAATGTTAGCGATCAGCGCGCTCTGGTCATAGGGACGCTGCCGCACACCAATCCCCAACTGGTCACGCAGACTGGAACGACCACCGTCGGCAAGCACTGCCAAGTCGCACTCCAGCTCGGAGTCATCGTTCAGCGTCAGACGATAACCATCAGCCAGCGGCTGCATTTGCCTGACCTCTGCCGGCACCCGCCAGCTGACGACATCCCGATCGAGCCCGGCCCAGAGAGCCTGTCCGAGCCAGGCGTTTTCCACCACATAGCCGAGCGCCGGAACGCCCTCTTCGATCGCGGACAAACGGGTGGCGCCGAAGCGGCCCCGGTCCGAGACCTGAATTTGCAGGATCGGCTCGGCGCGGCGGGAAATCTGCTGCCAGATACCCAGCCGCTCGTAGATACGCCGGGCACCGAACGACAGCGCCGAAGAGCGGGCATCGTAACTGGGCTGCCAGGCTTCGCCAGGCGCAAAAGGCTCGATCAGCACGATCTTCCAGCCGCGCGCCTTGGCTCCCGCCTGAAGCGAAAGCGCAAGACTTGCACCAACCAGACCACCGCCGACAATCGCGATATTGAACCGGCTCATGCGACCTGCCCCCGTGCAGCAGCCATCAGCGCCTCGATTTCGGCGACGGTCTTGGGCACGCCGCCGGACAGGATTTCACAGCCCTGCCTGGTTACAACCACGTCATCCTCGATTCGCACACCTATACCTCGCCATTTCTTCGCGACATCCAGATTGTCGGGGGATATATAGATCCCGGGTTCGACGGTCAGCGTCATGCCAACCTCCAGAACTCGCCATTCGCCGCCGACCTTGTATTCGCCGACGTCATGCACATCCATACCCAGCCAGTGGCCGGCGCGGTGCATGTAGAACGCTTTGTAGGCCTCAGTCTCGATCAATTGATCGACATCGCCGCGCAACAGTCCCAGCTCGACCAGGCCCGCAGTAATAACCTGGACCGTCGCTTCGTGCGCCTGGTTCCAGTGCTTCTCGGGGCCGATGGCGTCGAACGCTGCGTACTGGGACTTGAGCACCAATTCATAAATGGCTTTTTGCTCGGCTGAAAACCTGCCATTCACCGGGAAGGTGCGGGTGATGTCGCTGGCGTAACAATCGATTTCGCACCCTGCGTCGATCAGCACCAGATCACCGTCCCGCAAGGCTGCGTCATTCTGCTGATAATGCAGGATGCAGCCATTACGGCCCGAAGCGACAATCGAGCCGTATGCCGGCATCTTCGAGCCGCCCTTGCGGAACTCGTAATCCAGCTCGGCTTCCAGGCTGAACTCGTGCAGACCGGCGCGACAGCCCTGCATCGCACGCACATGAGCACGCGCGGAGATACCTGCCGCCGCCCGCATGACCTTGATTTCTGCTGCAGACTTGTAAAGACGCATATCATGCAGCAGATGATCCAGCGCGACAAACTCCTTGGGCGGCTGGGCGCCCAGGTGCGCCTTGGAGCGAATCACGTTGATCCAGTCCATCAGGTGCCGGTCAAACTCGGGGTTGCTGCCCATCGCCGAATACACCCGGTCGCGGCCTTCTATCAGCCCCGGCAGGATCTCGTCGATATCCGTTATCGGGAACGCATCGTCCGCACCAAAATCCCGAATCGCGCCTTCCTGCCCGGCGCGCAAGCCGTCCCACAATTCCCGCTCGGGGTTTCGCTCGCGGCAGAAGAGCACGTACTCGCCGTACTCGCGTCCGGGAATAAGCACCACCACCGCTTCTGGTTCGGGGAAGCCGCTCAGGTACTGAAAGTCACTGTCCTGCCGGTAGACATGCTCGACATCGCGATTACGAATGGCAACCACAGCAGCCGGCAGTATCGCGATACTGTTCGGCTCCATCTGAGCCATCAGAGCTTTGCGGCGGCGGGCGTATTCGGACTTCGGGATTTGAATCATTGGCAGCATGAGTCCTGATGGAGTCTGCCGGCGCAGGCGGTATCAGCCCGCGCCGGTGTCGCAGTAGTCGCTATCGGTCAGTGCAGGGAAGGCTTTGGTTCCGGCGCGGCAGGTTCGTTGAACTCGGTGAACAGCAGCAACGGTGCCACGCGCATGTATTCCATGACCTCCATGTAATCGGTCTCACCGTCCTCGGACTCTTCCAGCGCATCCTGCACCTGGGCGATGGCAGCCAGGTCTTCGAGCACCGCTTTTGCTTCGCTGCCGAGCTCCTTGTCGCCGATGGCCAGGCCAAAGCCCGACAAAAAGCCCTGACACCACTGGCCCAGTGCGGCGGCGCGCTCGGTGAGCGGCTCGTCATCACCGGGCAGCAACAGCACGACAGTCATGTCGTCGCCGGTGAGCTCACCTTTGGCCATCTCTTGCAGACCGACCAGCGCAGCACGAATGTTATCTTGCGGCTCGGTTTCGAGCAGCATCGAGGCATCGGCGAACCAGCCTTCGCTGTCGAAGCCGGCCCCCGCGCAACTGCGGCCCAACAGCAGGCCGTGCAGCTCGGCAGGTGATACGTTGTGACCGCCACTGTTGAGCAGAGTGGCAAACGCTTTGTACGGAGAATTCTGAATGGGCATGGGTAGCTAGTCGCCAAACGGCGCAATGTCTAGAATGGAGGCCTTGTATCCTAGACTATCCGCGCGACAAGATCACCCGGACGGCGGTTCGAGCTTGAGCATGAGCATCGCTCCCCCCTGCCATTCATCAGAAAGTATCCAGTGGAAAACAATGGAAGACACCGACCTGCAAGCGCTGATGAAACGTGTGGAGTTGCTCCTGAAGTACGCCGAGCAACTTAAAGGCCAAAACGCACTCCTATTAGCTCAGGAAAAGTCCTGGCGCGAGGAACGCGCCCAACTCATTGAAAAAAACGAAATCGCCCGGCAGAAGGTCGAGTCAATGATTTCGCGCCTCAAAGCCCTGGAGCAAGACTCATGAGCAATGGCAACAGCGTTACCGTTCAAATCCTCGACAAGGAATACTCCATCATCTGCCCTCAGGAAGAGCGCACCAACCTGGTCAGCGCCGCCCGCTACCTGGATGGCAAGATGCGTGAAATCCGCAGCAGCGGCAAAGTCATCGGGGCCGATCGCATCGCCGTGATGGCTGCCCTGAACATCACTCACGACCTGCTGCACAAGGAGCACGTGCCTGACGTGCAGACCAGCGGCTCGACCCGTGAACAGGTGCGCGACCTGCTCGACAAGGTGGATCTGGTGCTGGCCACAGACACGCCCGGCACACCGGATTCAACTCGGGGCTGATTATTTCGGGGCATTTCTGTATACTTGCGCCGCTCCCTGGAGTGCTTGCCAGTCGGTCATGTCCCTGAGCCGATACGCACAACCACGGGGGTTGCACGTTGGGGTTGGTGTGCATGTCCGCTAGACGGAAAGCCTTAAAACCTCCTGCAATCTCCACCTTGAACTTTCGGGTTCAAGGGCTACACCGACAGCGGTACGTCGGGGAGTCCATATTCAACACGTTGCCTGGCAACCCGCCTGGCAACGACGATCCAGCTTTGGTTTCAACCTCTCGGATCAGCCTGCATGACCTCTCTCATGATCAGCGCTCAAACGCTCACACGTCCGCAACTGCGTCGCCAGCTACGCACGGCACGCAGGGCGCTGAGTAAAGTCCAGCAGCGCCAGGCCGCCCGTGGCATCTTCCATCAGCTGGCGCAGCACCCGTTGTTTCGTCGCGCCCGGCACGTTTCGCTGTACGTGCCGATGGATGGCGAGATCGACCCGCGCCTTCTGCTGCGCGAAGCGCAACGTCGTGGCAAGGCAACTTATCTCCCGGTACTCAACGCATGGCCGCGCACGCGCATGGTGTTTCAGCGCGTGCGACCCGGCGAACGGTTCGTCCCCAATCGCTTTCGCATCCCCGAGCCACGCATCAACCGTGCGAAGCAACGCAGGGTCTGGGCACTCGATCTGGTTTTGATGCCACTGGTGGGTTTCGATGACGAAGGCGGTCGCCTCGGTATGGGCGGCGGCTTCTATGACCGCAGCCTGGCTTACCTGGCGCGCAGAAAGACTTGGCGCAAGCCGATTCTGCTGGGACTTGCTCACGAATGTCAGAAAGTGGATCGGCTGGCACAGGCCAGCTGGGACGTACCGCTACAAGGCACGGTGTCGGACAGGAACTGGTATTTGAATAAAGGTATCTGAAAAGCGCACTCTGATCGCGAGGCATTCAACGATCAGAGTATCAACAGGGCTTAATGCCTGCCGGGGACTTTCTGCTGTTGCTGAGTGATCTCTACAGGCGCGTTGTCCTTGGTGGTCCACAAGCTCTGCGCATAACCCGTTGTTACGATACCCAAGCCAAACAAAATAACCAGAATCCAGAGTAAATCAGGCTTGCGCTTCAATGACTGCCCTCCTTAGGCAAATCAATACACTGTCCGCACCGGTTACCTGAGCAACCGTGCAGCAGCGTGGAACTTGAAAGGTCGGCATTTTGCGGTAACGTGAACCAGTACGCAAATAGTGGCGCCAGCCGACTGTCGGTTTGTCATACAACTTTTTTTGCTTACGTGAACTTTCTGCCTCTGGAGCATGCACGATGGCCTATTGGCTGATGAAGTCCGAGCCTGACGAATTCTCGATCAGCGACCTGCAACGACTGGGCAAAGCGCGCTGGGACGGTGTCCGCAATTACCAGGCGCGTAACTTCCTGAGGGCGATGGCCGCAGGGGACGAATTCTTTTTCTATCACTCCAGTTGCCCGGAGCCGGGCATTGCCGGCATCGGCAAAATAGCTCGAGTTGCGTATCCAGACCCGACAGCCCTTGACCCCGACAGCCACTATCAAGACGCGAAGGCCACTGAGGAGAAGAACCCGTGGAGTGCCATCGACGTCGAGTTTGTGGATATCTTCAAAAAGGTGCTGGGGTTGGGTTATCTGAAGCAACAAAGCCAGCTTGAGCAATTGCCGCTGGTGCAAAAAGGCAGTCGGCTCTCAGTCATGCCAGTCACCGCCGAACAATGGGCGGCGATCCTGGCATTACGCTGACAGGGGCTTACTGAACGATGAAGTTATTGAACAGCAAGTCTTCGACAACCGGCTTGCCCTCTTCATCATTCATGACACGCTGCACCTGTTTGAGCGCTTCCTGACGAATGTTTTCCTTCGCTTCGGCGCTGCTCATGGAGTCAACCGTCTGCTGCGTGAACAACGATACCAACTGATTGCGGATCAAGGCATCGTTGCGCTTCACGGCAGCTTCGGCATCGGCGCCGGTCACACGCAAGGAGATATCAGCTTTGTAGACGCGCAGTTTGGGGCCGCCATCCAGCGCGTAGTTGCCCACGAATGGAGGCGTCAGCGACACATATGCCGCTTTGGGCGGGCCCCCTTCTTCCTTAGCTTCTTCCTGCGCCATGACGGGCAATGACAAGGCCAGCAATAACAGAATCCACGCTTTCACAGTCCACTCCTTAATACGGTTTGCCACGTAGCTTACAGCTTATGTGTGCTTATCAGGCAGGGCCATGCTTGTTGACCCGAGAACCCACTTAACTGACTTTATCGGCCATTACCGGAAAAGGAATAGCCCGATGAAAGCCCTGTTATGCAAAGCCTTCGGTCCTGCCAGCACGCTGGTGCTCGAAGACGCGCCCAGCCCCGAGATCAAAAAGAATGAAATCCTCCTTGATGTGCACGCTGCCGGGGTCAACTTCCCCGATACGTTGATCATCGAGGGCAAATATCAATTCAAGCCACCCTTCCCCTTCTCACCGGGCGGTGAAGCAGCCGGCGTGATAGCGGCAGTGGGTGAAAAAGTCACTCACCTCAAACCCGGCGATCGCGTGATGGCCCTCACCGGCTGGGGCAGCTTTGCCGAGCAGGTCGCCGTGCCTCACTACAACGTATTGCCGATCCCGGAAAGCATGGACTTCACCACCGCCGCTGCATTCAGCATGACTTACGGCACCTCCATGCACGCCCTCAAACAACGCGCCAACCTGCAACCCGGCGAAACCCTGCTGGTGATTGGCGCCGCTGGTGGGGTTGGCCTGGCAGCCGTCGAAATCGGCAAAGCCCTCGGCGCACGCGTCATTGCCGCCGCCAGCAGCGCCGAAAAACTTGAAGTGGCCAAGAACGCAGGCGCAGACGAACTGATCAACTACAGCGAAACCAGCCTCAAGGACGAAGTAAAACGCCTCACCAACGGCAACGGCGCCGACGTGATCTACGACCCGGTCGGCGGCGACCTCTTCGACCAGGCCATCCGCACCATCGCCTGGAACGGCCGCCTGCTGGTCGTCGGCTTCGCCAGCGGCCGCATCCCGGAACTGCCCGTCAACCTCGCCCTGCTCAAGGGCGCTTCGGTGGTTGGCGTGTTCTGGGGCTTGTTTGCCCAGCGACAACCGCAAGATAATGCGGCGAACTTCACGCAGTTGTTTGCATGGTTTGAAGAAGGGAAGTTGAAGCCGCTGGTATCGACGGTTTATCCACTGGAAAGGGCTGGAGAGGCGATTGATTTGTTGGGGGGGGCGGAAGACTGTGGGGAAGGTGGTGGTTGCAATAGGCACCGCACCAAAAAAAACATAAACCCAACTAGAAAACCAGGCAACATAATATGTATGTCATTAACACTTGAGGACTGAAACAACATAGCCATACAGACAAGGAGAACTGTATGGCCACACGAAAAAAGCGACGAACAAATATATTGCATGACCAGACAAATGGAACTGTAAACATAAGTCACGGTAGCTCAACCAAGCCTCAAAATACTGGTTTCTTCGGAGGGGCTTTACCAATACAGGAGCATCAAGCAGTAAGCGAAGACGCAGGCGATTAAAGGCGCGAGCACAACAGCAAGCAGCACAAGCTCAAGCATATGCTGAAGCTCAAGCGCAGGCAGAGCGGCAGGCTACAGAACATGCAGCGGCTCAAGCAAGAGCGCAGACAGAAGCTGCAGAACGAGCACGCATTGAAGCGCAAGTACGTTCGCAGACCGAAACAGATCAGGCCCATAGACAGGCTCTTGAAACGCTGACAAATGCCTATCCATCTTTACAATCTGGATTGGCACAAAACTATTCGCAGACATCTGGAAGGCTGCCGAATTCTATTCAGGAAGAAATAGCGTCGAAGCTCGATCATAATGTCGACTACTCAAACGAACAACAAATTCGCGACCTGATACTTCAGGAAAAGGCCAGGATAAATTATTTAATTGAATCCAAAAATTCGCTACTGGAAGAGCGTTGCGCTCAGGCTCTTGGTCTCACCGGCCAAGAACTTGATCATTCCACACAAAAAGACCACCTGAACTATCTGGTGCACTACAGTCAGGGGGATCCTCAACGTGTGCAGCAGGCCCATGAAGCGTGGGTAAACGCTTTATCTCAAACCTACGAAGCAAAGCTTCTTGCCGATTCGGTCACGCTTCTCAATGAGCAATCAGCAGCGCTTTCCATGCGCCATGCTGAATTGTCGCTGGCCAACAAGGCGGCGAGTCAGCATGCAGAGCGGGCATCAGTACGACAGGCCGCTGGCATCGACAAGCTGTGGTCAGCTGTTGCCCCCGCTGCAACCACCACCGCAGCATCGGGCATCAGAACCATTGCGACCAACATCGTGAAAGACCAACTCGTCAGGGTTGCGACCAGAACGCTGGGCAGCAATCTGGTCACGTTGTTGGCGATGTATCCACAACCGTTGGGCGACTCAGAGCTGCCGCCTGCTGTGATCGCCACACCTCTGTCGCAGCTCAACCTGCCACCGCATATCGATCTGCAATACCTTGCCAACGTCAAAGGCACGCTAGATGTGCCTCATCGGCTGACGTCCCGCGAAGCCGGAACAAGCGGCGCTGTGCGCTGGGTGGCTGCGGACGGTGTGACAGTCGGCACCAAGGTGCGTGTAAGAAGTTTCACCTACAACGCACAGAACAATTCCTACGAATTTATCCGAGACGGAGAGTCCACACCAGCACTGATATGGACGCCAATAGCACGACCGGCGGACAGCTCGACAAGCTCACCCGTCGGGCCGCCAGCCTTGCCGGTAGATCCAGGCAACGTGGTGACACCTTTTGTACCCTAGCTTGAAGCTTACCCGGCGATTGATCGAGATGATCCTGATGACTACATTCTCATATCGCCGATTGATTCCGGGCTGCCCGATAGCTATCTACTGTTCAAGGACCCGAGGTCGATTCCAGGGGTTGCGAGTGGGTTTGGTGAGCGCATAACAAACACTTGGTTAGACGCTAGGACTCGGGCTGAGGGGGCTCCAATTCCTTCTCAAGTTGCAGATCAATTGCGTGGGGTACGCTTCAGCAATTTCGGCCGTCAGAGAGAAGCCATCTGGAAAGATGTGGCAAATGACTCAGAAATCAGTCAACAGTTTAGTCAGCGGAACCTGCAATTAATGAAGGCCGGTAACGCGCCGCATCCAAAATTAGAAGATCAGGTAGGACGGCGTACGAAATTCGAGATTCATCACAAGGAAGAAATTGCAAACAGCGGATCGGTGTATAACATGGACAACCTAGTCATCATGACACCAAAACAACATATAGAGCATCATAGGAACCGTTCACAATGATTATGAAAGAAAAAATTGAAGATTACACTGAAGAAGAGTTTCTTGATTTTTTGAGGGAGTTCTCTCCCGAGCGCAACAAGCTTGAAGGGAAAGAATATGGGGCATATGTCGACGTGTTGTTGCAGCATTTCATTAAAGTGACCGAACACCCCGCACAGTCAGACGTCATATTTTATCCTGAGGAAGGCCAAGAGGACAGCCCTTAAGGGGTTCTGAAGGTAATCAAAGAATGGCGAGTTCAAAATGGCAAGCCAGGCTTCAAGACATCTGCCACCTCATAGTCGACTATCAATTTCAATATAAAAGGAACACTATCCATGGACGAATTAACTCATCACCTCAATCAACTTCCCGACTTCCTGCATTTGGAGGTTTCTCATCATGCTGGAAATACTGACGGACAACCGCCGTCACACGTAGTAGAGCGTTATATTAATGCTACGCATCATCTTATGACTAGTAAGCGCGTCCCTTTGCGCCAAGACCATATTGACAACATAACATTCATGTGGGGCGACACCGGATCCTCAAAACAAGATATGGAAAACAGGGCATTGATCCGCAACATGCCAGGTGGAGGGCAAACTGACTTTTTTCAATGACGATTGACGCTGATTTTTATATGCAGAGCATTCGATTCTTGGGTGAGTTCAAGATCAGCCTCGAATCACTGCTCGCTCGATTAAAAGAACAAGAACGCCAACACGCAGAGCGCATGGCCCAAGAAGCCGCACAACGCCAAGCCGAAGAAGCAGCGCGCGCAAGAGCCGAGGCTGAAGCGGCAGCTCGACGACTCGCGGAAGAACAAGCAGCGCAGCAGCGAGCCATAGAGGCTGCGTTACAACTTGCACAGCGTCAGGTCGAAGAAGCGGAGCACGCATTGGCCCTACGCAACGCCGAGGAAGCTCGCACCAGAGAGGCCGAATCCCGCCATGCGGTCGAGGTGACTTTTGGACCTGAGGCATCGCGAGAAATCGATGACGCGATCAAAGTACTGAGAGGCACTATCGAAATCGCGATCACAGACTTCTCGAACGCGATCAACCCTCACGGCGCGCTCGACATGAGCCAGCTTGAAACGATTCAGAATATGAGCACTACTCACTAATCTCTTGTGACAAGGCCGGGGCCAAGGCGATGATGCCTTGGCCCCGACACTGTGCATCAAGTGGAACTGATGCAAGTCTTCAAAACAAACCAGACTGTTACAAAGCATTCCTCACATTCTCCGGCAAATAATCAACATACCTGCGCATCGGATTCTTTTGACATTGAGCGACAATACTCTGCACCGCCTCCAGCAGTTCAAGAACCAGTGCCTGACGCTCGTCCAGGGTGAGGAATTGCTCTATGACCGGACCGCTCGACAGGTACAGCTCTGTTCGCATTATCACGTCCGGCTTGATGTCCTTGCGCCATTTGCGACCCTCGAACATTTCCATATTCAACTGCCAGCACAACTCCTGCTTCAGCTCGGCATTGGATGTCAGCGGCGGGTTGCTGTGCGGTCGCCCTGTGAAGGTAAACGTGACCGTGACTGCTTCGCCCTCGGGATGAGAGTCCGGTGGCTCCCAGGGTTCGAAGGTCCACTGTTCAACAGCACTTCGGGTCAGGCTGATGAACCTCGGATCAGTTGCCCCCCGCACTTCAAGAAAGCGCAAACCTCCGTCGGCCTGAATGAAAATCCTGACGGTGACACTGTTTTTTACCAAGGCATAACGCACTGACACCGGATAGTCCGGCTCCGGCATGTACAACGGCACCGGATACGACGGCAACGCCTGTGCTGCCCCCGCCCAAAGCAACCCCGCAAGCACAATCACACTCAGCCCGCGGCTCATTCGCTACCCTCAGCCAGCCCCGCCATCAACACCCTCACCGGTGCTGGCAGATAATCCCCATACCGGTGGTCAGGATTGCTCCTGTAGTTGCTCACCACTGTCGGTATCGCTGCACCCAGTTGTTCCAGCAACGCTTTGCGCTCGGGTTCAGTGCGCTGGTGCGCAACATGGCTGCCGAACAAGGCTTGCCCGGTATAGGAAAACACGTCGACTTTACTCAGCGGCTCTTTGGGGTAGCCCTGGCGGGCGGATTTCACTTCGTGGTTGAGGTAGCCGCAACGAATGTTGCCGAGGCCGACGGTGACTTCGGTGTTGAAACGCCGATAGCCGTGGGAGCCGAAAATCACCGGGACGGTGCCGATCCAGGGCTTGTAGCGCCATTGGCGGAGCGTTTGCTCTACCGCTTCGGTGAGCTGCGGGTGGCAGCTCTCGATGGCCCTGACTTCGCGGATCTGGCCGTCGGACTTTATCCACAGTTGCGCCCGAACCTTGCCGGCGTAGCGGGTCTTGATCAGCTCGGCGGGAAAAACCGGTGTCGGCGTGTGCATCGGCACCAGAAATGACTCGGCTGCGCTGACAGGCAGGGCCAATGCTGCTGCAATCATGAACGCGGAAATTCTCATTGTTGTATGGGCTCATTGTCTTGATGCGCCCCGTTGGCGCAATGACGACGATGGTAAAAGGCTGTCGGCCGGCCAGTCAGCGCGCGACTTCCGATAGACCTGTAGGAGTAATCCCAAACTCTTGATACACAAACAAACATTTGCCGAATGTTCATAAAAGAACAGGAAAACGTCCGTAATCCCTGCAAAGAATCAGCCGGGAGGCACTGCTTTTTTCTGTAATGAAAATGTAATATTCGCTTTCGCAAGAAAAACAATAATCAGGAGCATCTCCATGTTTGGTTTTTTCCGTCCCGCCAGGCACCAGACACCCCTTCCCGAAGAAAAAGTCGACAGCACGTATCGCCGCCTGCGCTGGCAGATCTTCGCAGGCATCTTTATCGGTTACGCCGGCTACTATTTGCTGCGCAAGAACTTCTCGCTGGCGATGCCGTACCTGATCGACGAAGGCTATACGCGTGGTCAGCTAGGCGTGGCGATGTCTGCCATCGCAATTGCTTACGGCCTGTCGAAATTCCTTATGGGGATCATTTCGGACCGCTCCAACCCTCGTTACTTCCTGCCGTTCGGCCTGCTGGTCTCTGCCGGGATCATGTTCATCTTCGGGTTTGCACCCTGGGCAACGTCCAGCGTCACGATCATGTTCGTGCTGCTGTTCATCAATGGCTGGGCACAGGGCATGGGCTGGCCACCGAGCGGGCGGACGATGGTCCACTGGTGGTCGCAGAAAGAGCGCGGCGGCGTGGTGTCGGTTTGGAACGTGGCGCACAACGTCGGTGGCGGTCTGATCGGCCCGCTGTTCCTGCTCGGCATGGGCTGGACCAATGACTGGCATGCGGCGTTCTATGTGCCGGCGGCTGTTGCGTTACTGGTCGCAGTCTTCGCCTTCGCCACGATGCGCGACACGCCGCAATCAGTGGGCCTGCCACCTATCGAGCATTACAAGAACGACTACCCGGAAGGCTACGATGAAAGCCATGAGGAAGAGTTCAGCGCCAGGGAAATCTTCGTCAAATACGTGCTGCGCAATAAATTCCTGTGGTACATCGCGATGGCCAACGTGTTCGTCTATCTGTTGCGCTACGGCGTACTGGACTGGGCACCGACTTACCTGAAAGAGGCCAAGCACTTCACGGTCGACAAGACCTCATGGGCTTACTTCCTCTACGAGTGGGCGGGCATTCCGGGCACGCTGTTGTGCGGCTGGATGTCCGACAAGATTTTCAAGGGCAATCGCGGCCTGACCGGCATGGTATTCATGTTTCTGGTGACCATCGCCACGCTGGTGTACTGGCTGAACCCTGAAGGCAACCCGACCGTCGACATGATCGCGCTGGTGTCCATTGGCTTTCTGATCTACGGCCCGGTAATGCTGATCGGCTTGCAGGCGCTGGAACTGGCGCCGAAGAAGGCAGCAGGTACAGCGGCTGGCTTTACTGGACTGTTCGGCTACTTGGGCGGCTCGGTCGCGGCCAGCGCGGCGATGGGCTACACCGTGGACCATTTTGGCTGGGATGGCGGCTTCGTGCTGTTGATCGGCGCATGCATCATGGCGATGGTGTTCCTCGCGCCGACCCTGAGGCACAAGCAGGTCGCCAGTACGTCCAGAGACGCACCCGAAACCAAGGGCCAGTCAGGCAGTCTCTGACCAGCAGCGCTTGAGCCGCGCCTCCAGATTCAGGTCTGGCATGGCGTGGCTACGCAGTGCCTTGGCAGTCTGCTCAACGTATTCGCGGGTGGTTCCATAGCGCCCGCTGGCGGTGGCCAGCACCTGGCTCAACACGCTGTCTGGCAAGTTGCCCGCGTAGCTGGGCAAATGCCGCTCCAGCACGAACCCCAACGCCTGCACTTTTCGACCATCTTCAAGACGGCAGTTGAGCCAGTGCGGTCGATACGAGGGATAAGGCATCTCGCGCTCCCACAAGGCCAGCAGCGATTTTTCCAGGCACTCATCCGGCAAGCGATAAGCGAAACCGGTGCATGAGCCGCCACGATCCAGCCCGAATACCAGGCCAGGCGCTTCCGGCGTACCGCGGTGTTCATGGGACCACAGGTAAAGGCCGCGATGATAACCGTGCACGCGAGCGCGCTGGCTTTCTACGGCCGTGCATTCAGGGCGCCAGATGAGCGAGCCGTAAGCGAACAGCCAGACCGGGCCACCCTTGTGGCTGCGCATGGTGGCGCTCATGGATGCGAGCAGTTGCTCGCGAGTAAGCTGAGGGCCCATATCTATAACGGGCGGGTACGTCAGGCCAAGGCCGTCGTGTACCGCAGCGGCCAATTCGTTGAGTGGATTCTCCATTTGCCTCCCTGACAGGCTGACTGTCAGTCTTTACCGAGCCCCGCTGAATCGCTCGTGGGTGAGCGGCATCAAGGTATCGTGGTTCGGTTAACGCTCAAGGCCGAAGGCCTGTCTTGCCAAAAATCGTCTGGTTACTCAATGACATCGCCAGAAACTACAAAAAGTTGAAGCAATTTACACTCCAGTTGTGTTGCCGTCAGTCCGGCGTCATGGACGAGGTGCGTAGGCAAATACATCTGCGCGCATCTGATGGGCGTCCATACCGGCATTGACCAACGCATCGAGCGTTCCATAAATCATCGCAGGCGAGCCGCTGGCGTAGACATGCACGCCGGACAGGTCCTTGATGTCCTCGCAGACGGCCTCGTGCAGCAGGCCGCAACGCCCCTCCCACCCGCACACATCGCTGACGACCATGTGCAGAAAGAGATTGGGCAGCTTCGCCCACTCATCCCAGTGACTGACCTGATAAAAATCGTCAGGCCGCCGCACGCCCCAATACAGGTGTACCGGGTACTTGAAGCCCCGGGAACGACAATGTTCGATAAGGCTGTTCATCTGCGCCATGCCCGTACCGGCAGCGATCAGGACCAGCGGCCCTTCAGGCAGCTCGGCAAGGTGGGTGTCACCGAACGGCAGTTCGACGCGCGCCATTTTGTTGCGTTGCAACTGCTCGATCAAGCTGCGCGCACTGTCTTCGCGAGCCAGTACATGCAATTCAAGATCACGCCCGTTGTGCGGAGCAGAGGCGATGGAGAATGCCGACTTGTCGCCATTATCCCGCTCGATCATCAGGTACTGCCCCGCGTGATAACGCGGCGACTTGCCTGCAGGAGCGCGCAGGCCGACACGCCAGACATCGCCTCCCACCTCGACACACTCGCTCACCTGGCACGCAAAGCTGCGTACCGGTAATTCGCCCTTGGCCAGCACGCCATCCCAGAGCACCACGCAATCTTCAAGCGGCTCGGCCACACAGGTATGAATTTCGCCGTGATCCAGAACCTGACCCGACTGTGTCACGCGGCCTTCGACCAGCAAGGCCGAGCACACATGGCAATTGCCGTTGCGACAGCTCTGTGGGCATTCGTGGCCCAGGCGCTGTGCAGCATCAAGGATCCGCTCGCCCGGCAGGGTTTCCAGCACTGCCCCTGAAGGCTGCAAGGTTACACGCATCAATCTATTCCCAGCTGAGTCCAGATCTCGTCCACACGGCGTGTGGTGGCTTCGTCCTTGACGATCGCCCTGCCCCACTCGCGCGTAGTCTCGCCTGGCCATTTGTTAGTGGCATCCAACCCCATTTTCGATCCCAACCCCGAGACCGGAGACGCGAAGTCGAGGTAGTCGATGGGTGTGTTGTCGATCATGACCGTGTCGCGCTTGGGGTCCATTCGGGTGGTAATGGCCCAGATAACGTCATTCCAGTCGCGCGCATTGATGTCGTCGTCGGTGACGATCACGAACTTGGTGTACATGAACTGGCGCAAGAACGACCATACGCCCAGCATCACGCGTTTGGCGTGGCCGGGATACTGTTTCTTGATGGTCACCACCGCCATGCGATACGAGCAACCTTCCGGCGGCAGGTAGAAATCGACGATTTCGGGAAACTGTTTTTGCAGGATCGGCACGAACACTTCGTTCAGGGCGACGCCAAGAATCGCAGGCTCATCCGGTGGCCGTCCGGTGTAAGTGCTGTGATAGATCGGCTTGATGCGGTGCGTTATGCGCTCGACGGTCAGCACCGGGAAGCTGTCGACTTCGTTGTAGTAACCGGTGTGGTCGCCGTAAGGCCCTTCGTCAGCCATTTCGCCCGGATGAATCACGCCCTCAAGCACGATTTCAGCGCTGGCAGGCACCTGCAGGTTGCTGCCACGGCATTTGATCAGCTCGGTGCGCGAACCTCGCAGCAGGCCGGCGAAGGCATACTCGGAGAGGCTGTCCGGCACGGGTGTTACGGCACCGAGAATGGTCGCCGGGTCGGCGCCCAGCGCGACGGCAACCGGATAAGGTTCGCCGGGGTGCTTTGCGCACCAGTCCCGGAAGTCCAGCGCGCCGCCTCGATGGCTCAGCCAGCGCATGATGATCTTGTTACGGCCAATGACTTGCTGGCGATAGATTCCGAGATTCTGGCGCTCTTTGTTCGGACCTTTGGTGACCGTCAGGCCCCAGGTGATCAGCGGTGCAACGTCGCCCGGCCAGCAGGTCTGCACAGGCAGCATGCCGAGATCGACGTCGTCACCTTCAATGACAACCTCCTGGCAGGGTGCGTCCTTGACGACCTTGGGCGCCATGGCAATGACCTTGCGGAAAATCGGCAGTTTGGACCAGGCATCCTTCAAGCCCTTGGGCGGCTCGGGTTCCTTGAGGAACGCCAGCAACTTGCCGATCTCGCGCAGCTCGCTGACCGCCTCGGCGCCCATGCCCATCGCGACGCGCTCGGGCGTACCGAACAGGTTGCCCAGCACCGGGATATCAAAGCCGACCGGTTTTTCGAACAGCAGGGCCGGCCCCTTGGCGCGCAAGGTACGGTCACAGATTTCAGTCATTTCCAGCACTGGGGAGATAGGCATGTGGATGCGCTTCAACTCTCCGCGCTGCTCAAGCTGCTGCACGAAATCCCTTAGATCTTTGAATTTCATTAACCCGGCCATTTATCCAAATAGACACACATCCTACCTGCTCCAGCCCTTCAAGGCAGCTAATCCGCGGCGCACAGGCAAAAAAAATGGTGCCCCGAAGGACACCATTTTTTGAGCCAGCCTGTCTGTTACTTGCGTTTCATGGACAGGAAGAACTCGTCGTTGGTCTTGGTCTGCTTGAGCTTGTCGATCAGGAACTCGATCGCCGCGACTTCGTCCATCGGGTGCAGCAGCTTGCGCAGGATCCACATGCGCTGCAACTCGTCATCAGCGGTCAACAGCTCTTCGCGGCGGGTGCCGGAGCGGTTGATGTTGATGGCCGGGAACACGCGCTTCTCTGCGATCTTGCGATCCAGAGGCAGCTCCATGTTGCCGGTACCCTTGAACTCTTCGTAGATGACTTCGTCCATCTTCGAACCGGTTTCAACCAGCGCGGTGGCGATGATGGTCAACGAGCCGCCCTCTTCGATGTTTCGCGCAGCACCGAAGAAACGCTTTGGTTTCTCGAGTGCGTGAGCATCGACACCACCGGTCAGTACCTTGCCGGAGCTCGGGATGACGGTATTGTAGGCGCGAGCCAGACGGGTGATGGAGTCGAGCAGGATGACGACGTCTTTCTTGTGCTCGACCAGGCGCTTGGCCTTCTCGATCACCATTTCGGCAACCTGTACGTGACGGGTTGGCGGTTCGTCGAATGTCGAAGCGACCACTTCGCCGCGCACGGTGCGCTGCATTTCGGTTACTTCTTCCGGGCGCTCATCGATCAACAGTACGATCAGATGCACTTCCGGGTTGTTACGCGTGATGTTCGACGCGATGTTCTGCAGCATGATGGTCTTGCCCGCTTTCGGCGGAGCAACGATCAGACCACGCTGACCTTTGCCGATCGGTGCACACAGATCGATCACACGACCGGTCAGGTCTTCGGTGGAACCGTTGCCGGCTTCCATCTTCATGCGGATCGTCGGGAACAACGGCGTCAGGTTTTCGAACAGAATCTTGTTCTTGGCGTTTTCCGGACGATCGTAGTTGATCGTGTCGACCTTGAGCAGAGCGAAATAACGCTCACCTTCTTTTGGTGGACGGATCTTGCCAACGATGGTGTCGCCGGTACGCAGGTTGAAGCGCCGGATCTGGCTAGGGGAGACGTAGATGTCATCCGGGCCGGCCAGGTAGGAAGCGTCTGCGGAGCGCAGGAAACCGAAGCCGTCCTGGAGAATCTCCAGCACGCCATCACCGGATATTTCCTCGCCACTTTTGGCGTGCCGTTTAAGCAGGGAAAAAATGACGTCCTGCTTGCGCGAACGGGCCATATTTTCTATGCCAGCCTGTTCGGCCATTTCGAGCAATTCGGTAATCGGCTTTTGCTTGAGTTCAGTCAGGTTCATATGGGGAATGACGTAATCGTGTATGGAGGGGGAATTAAGCTTTTGGCTTAATGAGGCCGCGCCGCAGAGAAGGCGACAGGATCGCGTACTAAATCGATAAGGAGAGCGTCGGCGACGGCTTGCAGGGGGCAACGGAGAAGCCGTTGCGGGGCCGAATGTACCACCTGATTTTCCGGGCGTCTAGTATGACGCCTGAAAAAAACCCCGCTATTTGCGGGGCCTTGAAGTGCTTCAGATGTTGGCGTCGAGAAATGCAGCCAGCTGCGACTTCGACAACGCGCCCACTTTGGTCGCTTCAACATTGCCGTTCTTGAACAGCATCAGCGTAGGAATACCACGCACGCCATGCTTGGCCGGGGTGTCCTGATTTTCATCGATGTTCAGTTTGGCGACAGTCAGCTTGCCTTGGTAGGTAGTGGCGATTTCGTCCAGTACCGGGGCAATCATCTTGCACGGGCCACACCACTCAGCCCAGTAATCAACAAGCACCGCACCATCAGCCTTGAGTACTTCGGCTTCGAAAGTGGCGTCGGTGACGTTTTTGATCAGGTCGTTGCTCATGGAAGTCTCCGAGGTCATAGGCTACAAAAGACGATCATCATAGCTCCCCTTATGCTATTCAGGAAGCGATGCTTCATTGACTCTGGCTATGGTGGCGCATGACTGGAGTTATGAGGGATGCCTAGCTTGATGGCGAGACAAAAACGATGCCGGTGCGCAGCGCTGCGCCGCGAATATGCTCCTGCATGGCTTTTTGTGCGGGGCCTGATGCGTGGCGGGCCAGCGCACGCAGGATCTTGCGATGCTCTTGCCAGGTTTCCATGACCCTCGCCGCACGGATGAATGGCATCTTCTGGCTTTCAAGAAAAATATCGGCACCTGCCGTCACTATCCCAAGCATCGCCTGGTTACCGCTGGCAACCAGAATATGCCGATGAAACTCGAAATCCAGCCTGGCTGCAGCCTCGAAGTCGCCGCCACGTAACTCGAGACGCATGGCTTCGACGTTGTCTTCAAGCACATCGCGCTCGTCAGCGGTCAGGGTGACTGCGGCCAGACCTGCGGCAAAACCTTCAAGGGCATAGCGCAATTGAAAAGTGTCTGCTGGCGAAACCCGGGCTTCAAATGGCCAGGAAAATCCACCCGTGCGCTGTTCTGGTTCAGAAATCGACTGCACGAACACGCCTTTTCCCGGCTGGACACTGACCACGCCCAAGGCTGTGAGTGAGGACAAGGCTTCACGCAGCGATGCACGACTGACACCCAGCAACGCCGCCAGGTCGCGTTGCGACGGCAGGCTTTCGCCGGGTTTGTAGCCTTGCTCGGCAATCAGTTTGCGAATGGCCCTGAGGGCCGATTCGGGTACTGCGAGTGAAGTATGCGGCATCACTGTTCAGGCCAGTCAGTCCAGTAAAAAGCCCTTTTATCGCCATCCCGCAGATTCGGCAAGCGACGCCCAGCACTGGGGCGGCCGGGCATTCCGGCGCGCCAAAGCAGGGCGCACGGAGCATCAACTGGTCAGACCAGTAAGACCATAATCGTGCGGAACACCTTGAGTTGCGGCAGCAATGAGCGGATGGCATGCGCTGTGCACTGGAGAATGGCCAACACTTTTCGTTTCGCCCGGAGACTTCACATGACCAAGCGTTACAGCGCCCTGCTTACTGCATTGTTTGCCAGTCTGATGCTGAGCCAGACACCCGCCCACGCCAACGGGCTGGACGACGTCGTAGCGCGCGGCACCTTGAAGGTCGCCGTACCGCAGGACTTCCCGCCGTTCGGCTCGGTCGGTCCGGATATGAAGCCACGTGGCCTGGACATCGACACCGCGCAACTGCTGGCTGACAGGCTGAAGGTCAAGCTCGAGCTGACGCCGGTCAACAGCACCAACCGCATCCCCTTCCTCACCACAGGCAAGGTTGATCTGGTAATTTCCAGCCTGGGCAAGAATCCTGACCGCGAGAAAGTCATCGATTTCTCCCGTGCCTACGCGCCGTTCTATCTGGCGGTGTTCGGTCCGCCCGACTCTCCGGTCAAGGATGTGGCTGACCTGAAAGGCAAGACCATCAGTGTGACCCGTGGCGCGATCGAGGACATCGAGCTGTCGGCCGTGGCGCCTGAAGGCACTACCATCAAGCGTTTCGAAGACAACAATTCGACTATCGCGGCTTACCTGGCAGGTCAGACCGACCTGATCGCCAGCGGCAACGTGGTGATGGTCGCCATCAGCGAGCGCAACCCCAAGCGCATTCCAGCGCTGAAAGTCAAACTGAAGGATTCGCCAGTCTACGTTGGCGTCAACAAGGGCCAGCCAGAGCTGTTGGGCAAGGTCAACGAAATGCTCAACGCTGCCAAGGCTGACGGCGCTCTGGAGAAAGCGTCCGAGACCTGGCTGAAGCAACCGCTGCCTGCCGATCTCTGATTATTGCTTTTCGGTCACAGGATCCACCAATGGCTTATCACTTCGACTTTACACCGGTCCTGCAAAACCTCGACGTGCTGTTGCGCGGGGCTTTGTTCACGCTGGAGCTGACGGCCATCGGCACGCTGCTCGGTGTCAGCCTCGGCATCGTCGGTGCCGTCGTCAGGGCCTGGAAGATCCAGCCTTTTGCGACGATTTTCGCCATCTATGTCGAGCTGATCCGCAACACGCCGTTTCTGGTCCAGCTGTTCTTCATCTTCTTCGGTCTGCCGTCGCTGGGCGTGCAGATTACCGAGTGGCAGGCGGCTGTGCTGGCGATGGTTGTCAATCTGGGGGCCTATTCGACCGAAATCGTGCGGGCCGGTATTCAGGCGATCCCCAAAGGTCAGCTTGAAGCATCGGCGGCGCTGGCGATGAATCGCTATGAAGCCTTTCGTTACGTGGTGCTGGTGCCAGCGCTGGGCAAGGTCTGGCCAGCGCTGAGCAGCCAGATCATCATCGTGATGCTGGGTTCGGCGGTCTGCTCGCAAATTGCCACAGAAGAACTGAGCTTCTTCGCCAATTTCATCCAGTCGCGTAATTTCCGGTCGTTTGAAACCTACATCGTGACCACGCTGATCTATCTGGCAATGGCGCTGCTGATCCGCCAATTGCTGGCCTGGATCGGACGACGTTACATCTCGAGGAGCCACTGATGGATTTCACCCTATGGGACATCGTGCGCAACTTGCTGATCGGTCTGCAATGGACGCTGGCCCTGTCGCTGGTGGCCTTTATCGGCGGCGGGCTTATCGGCTTGCTGATAATGGTCATGCGCACTTCGGAAAAGTCCGGGCCGCGTGTGATGGCCAAGCTTTATATAGAGCTGTTTCAGGGCACACCACTGCTGATGCAGCTGTTTCTGGTGTTCTTCGGCGTCGCCCTGATGGGCCTGAACATTTCTCCTTGGGCAGCGGCTGCACTGGCGTTGACGCTGTTCACCAGTGCTTACCTCGCCGAAATCTGGCGTGGCTGCGTTGAGTCGATTTCCAAGGGTCAGTGGGAAGCATCCGCCAGCCTGGCGATGAGTCCACTCGAACAGATGCGCTACGTGATCCTGCCTCAGGCACTGCGTATCGCGGTAGCACCGACCGTGGGCTTTTCCGTTCAGGTGGTCAAAGGCACCGCAGTGACCTCGATCATCGGTTTCACCGAACTGACCAAGACTGGCAGCATGCTGGCCAACGCCACGTTCGAACCTTTCATGGTCTACGGCTTCGTCGCCTTGGGCTATTTCATCCTTTGCTACCCCTTGTCGCTGTGCGCGCGCTACCTGGAAAGGAGACTGCATGCCTCTGCTTAGAATTTCCGCCCTGCATAAATACTATGGCGATCACCACGTGTTGAAGGGCATCGATCTGTCGGTCGAGGAAGGCCAGGTCGTGGCAATCATTGGTCGCAGTGGTTCGGGCAAGAGCACCCTGCTACGCACGCTCAATGGTCTGGAGTCGATCAATGATGGGGTGATCGAGGTCGATGGCGAGTACCTGGACGCAGCACGCGCCGACCTGCGCACTCTGCGCCAGAAGGTCGGCATGGTGTTTCAGCAGTTCAATCTGTTCCCGCACCTGAGCGTGGGCGAAAACGTGATGCTCGCGCCGCAGGTCGTGCAGAAGGTGCCGAAGGCTGAAGCCGCAAGGCTGGCGAAAAAGATGCTGGAGCGCGTCGGGCTGGGCGAGAAGTTCGATGCCTTCCCGGATCGCCTGTCTGGCGGCCAGCAGCAACGCGTGGCGATTGCCCGGGCATTGGCGATGTCGCCCAAGGTGCTGCTGTGTGACGAAATCACCTCGGCGCTGGACCCGGAACTGGTCAGCGAAGTACTCAGCGTGGTTCGCCAACTGGCTGCTGACGGCATGACCCTGATCATGGTCACCCACGAAATGCGCTTCGCCCGTGAAGTGGGCGACAAACTGGTGTTCATGCATCAGGGCAAGGTGCACGAAGTGGGCGACCCGAAGGTGCTCTTCGCCAACCCGAAAACCCCCGAACTGGCGAATTTCATCGGCACTGCGGAGCACGCGTAGTCAAAACCGGACGCAGAGCGCCCAGAACGGCATGCCCACGCGGAGCATGGGCACGATAGTGATCTGCATGAAGACTATCGTTCCGCACGCTCCAGCGTGGGAATGCCTTGGGTGACGCTCTGCGTCACAAATCTGCGCCACGCCACTGCCTGCGCAGAGCGGGGCGCGATAGTTACAGGCCCCTCACGTCGACCCTATAGCCATAAGCCACGTCCGAGAGTAATACCGGGTATTTCCGCTGCCTGAACAGCTTCGCGTTGGCGACAGACATGGATCGTGGCACGATGGTGCGGTTATCGAACTGGATTTTCTGACCATGCCGCATTCAACACCCAAGAATCTTTCACTGATCGCCGCCATCGACCTGGGCTCAAACAGCTTTCATATGGTTGTGGCGAAAGCCAATCAGGGCGAAATTCGCATTCTTGAGCGCCTGGGCGAAAAGGTGCAGTTGGCAGCCGGCATCGATGAAGAGCGCCAGCTGACTGAAGAGTCCATGCAGCGCGGTCTCGACTGCCTGAAACGCTTTGCCCAGTTGATCAACGGTCTGCCGCTCGGCGCTGTGCGCATCGTGGGCACCAATGCCCTGCGCGAAGCCCGCAACCGCAACGATTTCATTCACCGCGCCGAAGAAATTCTCGGCCATCCGGTGGAAGTTATTTCCGGACGCGAAGAAGCGCGCCTCATTTATCTGGGCGTCTCGCATACGCTGGCTGACACACCTGGCAAGCGCCTGGTTGCCGACATCGGCGGCGGCAGTACCGAATTCATCATCGGCCAACGCTTCGAGCCGCTGCTGCGTGAAAGCCTGCAGATGGGCTGCGTGAGTTTCACTCAGCGCTATTTCCGCGACGGCAAGGTGACACCCGCGCGCTACGCCCAGGCCTACACCGCTGCGCGGCTTGAAATCATGAGCATCGAACACGCGCTGCATCGCATGAAGTGGGATGAGGCCATCGGCTCATCGGGCACCATTCGCGCTATCGGTGTGGCGCTCAAAGCCAATGGTTACGGTGCAGGCGAGGTCAACGCCGAAGGCCTGGCATGGCTCAAGCGCAAACTGTTCAAACTGGGTGACGTCGAAAAAATCGACTTCGACGGCATCAAGCCCGACCGCCGCACCATTTTCCCGGCGGGCCTGGCGATTCTCGAAGCCATCTTCGACGCGCTTGAACTCAAGCGCATGGATCACTGCGAAGGCGCATTGCGCGAAGGCGTGCTGTACGACCTGATGGGCCGTCACCATCACGAAGACGTGCGTGAGCGCACGCTCAGCTCGCTGATGGAGCGGTATCACGTTGATCTGGAACAGGCGGCACGCGTCGAAGCCAAGGCGCTGCATGCGCTGGAGCAGGTTGCCGACAGTTGGGAGCTGCAGCACGAAAGCTACGCCGAACTGCTGAGCTGGGCCGCCAAGGTGCATGAGATCGGGCTGGACATCGCCCACTATCACTACCACAAGCATGGCGCCTACCTGATCGAGCACTCGGATCTTGCCGGGTTTTCACGCGAAGACCAGCAAATGCTCGCCCTGTTGGTACGCGGTCATCGCCGCAACATTCCCAAGGACAAGTTCGCCGAGTTCGGCGCGGAAGGCATCAAGCTGATTCGTCTGTGCGTGTTGTTGCGCTTTGCGATTCTGTTTCACCACATTCGCGGCACCCAGGAGATGCCGCGTGTGGTGTTACGTGCCGACGGCCCGAATCTGGACGCCGAGTTCCCGAAAGGCTGGCTGGAAAACAACCAGCTGACTCAGGCCGACTTCGCGCTGGAAGCGGAGTGGCTGACCCGAGTCGGCATCGTCTTCAGCGTACGCTGAGGACAGGGTTGCTCAGGCGCTCCAGCAGGGTCGCCTGGGCACTTCGCGGGTTCTGATTGCCAGTCGGCGTACTGCGCACATAACGTCCGTCTGACTGCAGCAGCCAGCTGTGGGTGTTGTCGGTCAGGTAACTTTCCAGCTCCTTCTTGACGCGCAGAATCAGCTTCTTGCCCTCTACCGGGAAGCAGGTCTCGACACGCTTGTCGAGGTTACGCTCCATCCAGTCGGCGCTCGACAGGAACATCTGCTCGTCGCCGCCATTGAGGAAGTAGAAGACCCGCGTGTGCTCCAGGAAGCGACCGATGATCGAGCGCACATGGATGTTGTGCGAGACCCCGGCAATACCCGGACGCAGACAGCACATGCCGCGTACCACCAGATCGATGCGCACACCGGACTGACTCGCCTTGTACAACGCACGGATGATCTTCGGATCAGTCAGCGAGTTGAACTTGGCAATGATGTGCGCAGGCTTGCCGTCGAGCGCAAACTGCGTCTCGCGGGCGATCATGTCGAGCATGCCCTTCTTCAGCGTGAATGGCGCATGCAGCAGCTTCTTCATACGCAGGGTCTTGCCCATGCCGATCAACTGACTGAACAGCTTGCCGACGTCTTCGCACAGCGCATCGTCGGAGGTCAGCAGGCTGTAGTCGGTATAAAGACGCGCGTTGCCGGCATGATAGTTACCGGTGCCAAGGTGCGCGTAACGCACGATTTCGCCCGCCTCACGGCGCAGGATCAGCATCATCTTGGCGTGGGTCTTGAAGCCGACCACGCCATAGATCACCACCGCACCGGCAGCCTGAAGACGACTGGCCAGTTGCAGGTTGGACTCTTCGTCGAACCGCGCACGCAGTTCAATCACTGCGGTGACCTCTTTGCCGTTACGCGCGGCGTCAACCAGCGCATCGACAATTTCCGAGTTCGCGCCGCTGCGGTACAGCGTCTGACGTACCGCCAGAACGTGCGGGTCCTTGGCGGCCTGACGCAGCAGGTCCACCACGGGAGTAAAGGACTCGAAAGGGTGCAGCAACAGAATGTCCTGCTTGCTGATCACGCTGAAAACGTTTTCGCTGTTCTGCAGCAGCTTGGGAATAGCCGGGGTGAACGGCGGGTATTGCAGTTCTGGATGACTGTCCAGACCGGTGATGCTGAACAGGCGCGTCAGGTTGACCGGCCCGTTGACCTGATACAGTTCGGACTCGTTGAGGTTGAACTGCTTGAGCAGGTAATCCGACAAGTGTTTGGGGCAGGTATCCGCCACTTCCAGACGCACCGCATCGCCGTAACGACGCGAGAACAGCTCGCCGCGCAGGGCACGCGCCAGGTCTTCCACGTCTTCCGAGTCCAGTGCCAGATCGGCGTTTCGGGTCAGGCGGAACTGATAGCAGCCCTTGACCTTCATGCCCTGAAACAGGTCATCGGCATGCGCGTGGATCATCGACGAGAGGAACACGAAGTTGTCCCCAGGCCCGCACACCTCTTCCGGCACTTTGATTACGCGCGGCAACAGGCGCGGTGCGGGAATGATCGCAAGGCCCGAATCACGACCGAAGGCATCGATACCTTCAAGCTCGACAATGAAGTTCAGGCTTTTGTTGACCAGCAATGGAAACGGATGGGTAGGGTCCAGGCCGATCGGCGTGATGATCGGTGCAATCTCGTCACGGAAATAGCGACGCACCCAGGCCTTGAGCTTGGCGGTCCAGTGACGACGACGAATAAAACGTACCTGATGCTTTTCAAGCTCGGGCAGCAGGATGTCATTGAGAATCGCGTATTGGCGATCCACATGACCGTGAACCAGCTCGCTGATTCTGGCCAGTGCCTGATGCGGCTGCAAACCGTCGGCCCCTGCCTGCTCGCGGGCAAACGTGATCTGCTTCTTCAGGCCGGCAACACGAATCTCGAAGAACTCATCAAGGTTGCTGGAGAAGATCAGCAGAAACTTCAACCGCTCCAGTAACGGGTAGGACTCATCGAGCGCCTGTTCCAATACCCGGATATTGAACTGCAACTGGGACAGTTCGCGGTGGATATACAGACTGCTGTCGTCCAGGTTCGGAGCGACAATGGCGGGCACCGGAGCGGCAGGCGCCTCGATGGCCGGGATTACTTCGATATCAGGTTCAACCAAGGGTGTTGCCTCCTGAGCATCGACTTCAACAGCGGCTTCGATGAGTGCTTCGGTATTCATGAATGTTCCTGTGAGGCTATTGCCCCTTCAACAGTTGAGCGGCACGAACGGCAAAATAAGTAAGAATGCCGTCGGCACCTGCGCGTTTGAAGGCAGTGAGGGATTCCAGAATCACCCCTTCACTCAGCCAACCGTTCTGGATTGCTGCCATGTGCATCGCGTATTCACCACTGACCTGATAGACAAAGGTCGGCACCTTGAACTCATCCTTGACCCTGTGAAGGATGTCCAGATAAGGCATGCCTGGCTTGACCATCACCATGTCGGCGCCTTCAGCAAGGTCAGCCGCCACTTCGTGCAGCGCCTCGTTGCTGTTGGCAGGGTCCATCTGATAAGACGCCTTGTTGGCCTTGCCCAGGTTCAGTGAAGAACCCACCGCATCGCGGAACGGACCGTAGTAGGCGCTGGCGTATTTGGCCGAGTAAGCCATGATTCGTACGTTAACGTGCCCTGCCAGCTCCAGAGACTCGCGAATGGCCTGAATACGGCCGTCCATCATGTCCGAAGGCGCAATAACCTGCGCACCGGCATCGGCGTGGGACAACGCCTGTTTGACCAGCGCATCGACAGTAATGTCGTTCTGCACATAGCCTTCTTCGTCAAGAATGCCGTCCTGACCGTGGGTGGTAAACGGGTCCAGCGCCACATCAGTGATGACGCCCAGCTCTGGGAAACGGTCACGCAGGGCGCGGGTTGCACGCTGGGCGATACCGTCGGGGTTCCAGGCTTCGGCGCCGTCGAGGGATTTCTTTTCCGGCGGTGTTACCGGGAACAGCGCCAGCGCGGGAATACCCAGCGCCACCCAATGCTCGGCTTCCTTGAGAAGCAGATCAACGCTCAGACGCTCGACGCCTGGCATCGATGCGATGGACTCACGACGGTTTTCACCATCGAGCACAAATACGGGGAGAATCAGATCGTCAACGGTGACAACGTTTTCACGCACCAGCCGACGGGAAAAGTCGTCGCGGCGATTACGGCGCAGACGAGTGAGAGGAAACAGGCGGTTTGCGGGGGTAAAGCTCACGGCGAGACTCCTGAGCCCGCTTACGCGGGCAAGCGCGACAGTTATAAGCCGCCATTATGACCAATGTGTGACAGTCATGGTTCGACCTGCGACTGCACGTCGCGGTCACAGACTTACAGGGGATGCAACCATTGTGGTTGCAAGAATCTTTAACGTCGAGACACATATCGACACTTTCATGATTCCGTCCGGCGCGTTAGGCTGCGCGTTCATTTCGCCAGCATCCAGACAATGCTCCAGAATTTCTTGAACGAATTCGGCTACTTCGCCCTGTTCCTCGGCACCTTTTTTGAAGGCGAGACCATTCTTGTTCTTGCCGGCTTTCTGGCGTTTCGCGGTTACATGGACCTCAACATTGTCATCGTAGTCGCCTTTTTTGGCAGCTATGCGGGTGACCAGCTGTGGTACTTCATGGGGCGCAAGCACGGACGCAAACTGCTGGCGCGCAAGCCGCGCTGGCAACTCATGGGCGACAAGGCGCTCAGGCTGGTGCGCAAGCATCCGGACATATGGGTGCTGGGCTTCCGATTTGTCTATGGCCTGCGGACCGTCATGCCGGTAGCCATCGGCCTGTCCGGCTATCCGCCCGGGCGCTACCTGCTGCTCAACGGCATCGGCGCTGCGGTCTGGGCAGCGGCGCTGGGCTCGGCGGCCTACCACTTCGGTGCGGTTCTCGAAGGCCTGCTGGGCAACGTCAAGAAATACGAACTCTGGGTGCTGGGCGCTCTGATATTGCTCGGCTTGGCCCTGTGGATACGCAGGCGCATCAAGAACGCACGCATCGCCCGTGAAGAACGTGAAGAAAAGAGCCGCTTCTGCGCATCGGCAGCCGCTTCGGACCTGGACATGCCCACTGCCGTGCCGGTCGACCTGAAGAAAAAATCCGACGAATAGAATAACGTAACGTTGTGTGCCGAGTGCAGCCCCGGCGGGCTCGCTCGGCGAACACGTTATGCAGCCCCCCGCTCCAACGCCTCCAGCCCTCGCCCGACCCCCACAGCCTTCACCGACTGACTGAACACTCGGCCCCAAAAACGATCAATGGTAGGGCAAATTAAAAGAAGCCCCAGATTGCCGACGCTCAAGGAGCCGAATCGATGCAGAAAAAAGTGGCTGTAATCCTGTCCGGCTGCGGTGTCTACGATGGCGCCGAAATTCACGAAAGCGTTCTGACCCTGCTTCGCCTGGATCAACGTGGTGCGCAGGTTCAGTGCTTCGCACCGGACATCGCTCAGCACCATGTCATCAATCACCTGACCGGCGAAGAGATGCCTGAATCGCGCAACGTGCTGATTGAATCCGCGCGCATTGCCCGCGGCGAAGTGAAAGACATACGCGAGGCGAACGCCGAAGATTTTGACGCGCTGATCATCCCCGGTGGTTTCGGCGCAGCAAAAAACCTCTCTGACCTCGCCCTGCAAGGTCACGCCTGCCAAGTGGAAGCCGGGCTGCTGGAGCTGGCCGAGGCGTTCGCCGAAGCCGGCAAACCGGTCGGACTGATCTGCATCACGCCAGCCCTGGCGGCCAAGATCTATGGCCCGGGCGTTACCTGCACCATCGGCAACGACGCCGAAACCGCTGCAGCCATCACCAGGATGGGCGGCAGCCACATTGAATGCGCGGTTGATGACATCGTCGAGGACGAGGCACGCAAGCTGGTCAGCACCCCCGCCTACATGGTTGCCAAAAGCATCGGCGAGGCCGCGGCCGGCATCAACAAGCTGGTTGACCGGGTATTAGAGCTGACGCAACAGAGCGATGCCTGATCAGCCCGCTCATGATTCACCACTCGTCAGGCGAGCGGTGAATCACGACATGTGTCGTGGCGATCCAATTCGGCTTATGCTGTACTGTATGCATAAACAGTACTTGAGTATAACCAGATGTCCAGCCCCTCTCCATTCCGTGGTCGTGGCACGGCGAGCAATCCGCATAACCGCTTTGCGCCCAGCCAGTCTGTGGCCGAGGACGATGGCTGGTATCAGGAAGTCCCGCTGACGCAGGGCACACAGGTCACCCACGAGACCGCCAAAAGCATCATCACCCGCAACAGTTCTCCAGACATTCCCTTTGATCGTTCGATCAACCCGTATAGAGGCTGCGAGCATGGCTGCATCTATTGTTTCGCCAGGCCCAGCCATGCGTATTGGGATATGTCTCCGGGCCTGGATTTCGAAACCCGACTGATCGCCAAGACCAATGCAGCGGCGCTGCTGGAGCAGCAACTTTCCAAGCCAGGCTATCGCTGCGCGCCCATCACGCTTGGGGCTAATACCGACCCCTATCAGCCGATAGAGCGCGAGTACCGGATCACACGCGCCACACTTGAGGTGTTGCTGCGTTATCGTCATCCCGTCAGCATCATTACCAAAGGTTCACTGATCCTGCGGGACCTGGATCTGCTGGCGGAAATGGCAAAATTGCGGCTGGTATCGGTATTCATCAGCCTGACGACGCTGGACGACGAACTCAAATGCATTCTGGAGCCCAGGGCCGCTGCACCCAAGGCCCGTCTGCGCGCCATCCGCGTATTGCGTCAGGCGGGAGTACCGGTTGGCGTCCTGTGCGCACCAATGATCCCGATGATCAATGACAGCGAACTGGAAGCACTGTTGAGCGAGGCGAAAGCCGCAGGTGCATTGAGCGCAAGTTACGTGATGCTGCGCCTGCCACTCGAGGTAGCTCCGTTGTTCGACGAGTGGCTGAAGACGCATTACCCGCAACGCGCGGATCATGTCATGAGCCTGATACGTCAAAGCCGCGGCGGGGCGCTTTATGACAGCGAGTTCGGGTCCCGGATGCGCGGTGAGGGACCGTTTGCCGATCTGCTGGCACAGCGTTACGCGATGGCGGTCAAACGTCTTGGGCTGAACCGTCGGGAAAGCTTCGCACTGGATTGCGAAGCGTTCTGCCCTCCCGGCGGGCAAATGTCACTGCTGTAACAACTTGGTACTATCGTGCAAACCCGCGAGCCAGAGCCATCGCATTCAGTTTCGCTTAAGCTTGGACGATTAGTCTGTAACCCTGAGTGTCACCAGCAATAACGCTCACAGGATTTTGTTCGTGATTCCTTGTTACAGGATCACATCCGGCTCTGGTCAAACAGGCATGAGAAATCCACATCAATCCGTCAGAGAGGATGAACAGATGAGAGACACGGATAACCAGCATTCGGCTACGTCGTCCAGCACAGACAGCCAAATGAGTAGCGCCGACGTAGCGTTGAAACAAATCGTCGATGGCTTTGTACATTTTCGTAACGAGGTCTTCCCCCAGCAGGAAGAACTGTTCAAGAAGCTGGCCACCGCGCAGTCGCCACGGGCTATGTTCATCACCTGCGCCGACTCGCGCATCGTGCCCGAGCTGATTACCCAAAGCTCGCCTGGCGACCTGTTCGTGACGCGTAACGTCGGCAACGTCGTGCCGCCATACGGTCAGATGAACGGCGGTGTTTCAACCGCGCTGGAATATGCCGTGGTTGCGCTGGGCGTGCAGCACATTATCGTCTGCGGCCACTCCGATTGCGGCGCCATGCGTGCCGTGCTCAACCCGGACAGCCTGGACAAGATGCCGACGGTAAAAGCCTGGCTGCGTCATGCCGAAGTCGCCCGTACAGTGGTCGAGCAAAACTGCAATTGCAGCGGCGAGCTGGAAACCATGCAGGTCCTGACTCAGGAAAACGTGATTTCCCAGCTGCAACACTTGCGTACCCACCCTTCGGTTGCGGCGAAGATGGCCAGCGGTCAGCTGTTCATTCATGGTTGGGTCTACAGTATCGAAACCAGCGAAATCCTGGCCTACGATGCCGAGCGTGACAGCTTCGTACCCCTCGATGGCCAAGGCCCGGCACCTATGGCCTCCCCGAAAGCACGCTTTTCAGTCGACTGATATCCTTCACGACTGAAGGCAAGCACCTCTTTTTACGGTGACGGCTGCGCATGATGCGCGCCGTCAGCCTTGCCTCGCCTGAGGAATCACGGAGAAGCGTCATGGGAATTGCAGAACTGAAATCCGCCTTGCCACGGGAGCTTTTAGCTTCCGTGGTCGTGTTCCTGGTCGCTTTGCCGCTGTGCATGGGGATCGCGATCGCTTCTGGCATGCCGCCAGCGAAAGGTCTGATCACCGGCATCATTGGTGGTCTGATCGTCGGCTGGATAGCCGGTTCGCCGTTGCAGGTCAGTGGTCCTGCCGCAGGTCTGGCGGTGCTGGTCTTCGAAGTCGTGCGTGAGCATGGCATGGCCATGCTGGGGCCAATCCTGCTGCTGGCCGGGCTGCTCCAGTTGCTCGCCGGACGCTTCAAGCTGGGCTGCTGGTTCCGGGTCACGGCACCCGCGGTGGTTTACGGGATGCTGGCGGGTATCGGTGTTCTGATTGTTCTGTCACAGGCTCATGTGATGTTCGACAGCGGCCCGCAACCTTCCGGGCTGCATAACCTGATCGGCTTCCCCGCCACAGTGATGCAGGCCATCGGGCCAGGCACCGGCATGCAAGCCGGCATGCTCGGTCTGGGCACCATGCTGATCATGTGGAGCTGGGAAAAATTTCGTCCTCAATCCTTGCGCTTCGTCCCCGGCGCCTTGCTGGGTGTCGGTATCGCAACCGGTATAAGCCTGTTCCTGGCCCTGCAGATCAAGCGCGTTGAAGTGCCGGACAACCTGGCCGACGCTATTGACTGGCTGCGTCCGGCGGACCTGATGAACCTGGCTGACCCGGCAATCCTGATTGCTGCAGTCGTGGTGGCATTCATTGCCAGTGCTGAAACGCTGTTGTCTGCGTCGGCGGTCGATCGCATGCACAGCGGCGAGCGCTCCGACTTCGACAAGGAACTGAGCGCTCAGGGCGTGGGCAACATGCTCTGCGGCCTGCTCGGCGCGCTGCCGATGACCGGCGTTATCGTGCGCAGCTCGGCGAATGTTCAGGCCGGCGCAAAAACCCGTTACTCGACCATCCTTCACGGCACATGGCTGCTGGCATTCGTGCTGCTGCTGTCAAGCGTACTGCAAAGCATTCCGGTCGCAAGTCTGGCTGGCGTACTCGTCTATACCGGTCTGAAACTGGTCGATCTCAAGGCATTTCGTGGCTTGGGTCGTTATGGCCGGATGCCGATGTTCACTTATGCAGCAACCGCTGTGGCGATCATCTTCACCGATTTGCTGACTGGCGTTTTGGTCGGTTTCGGCATGACACTGGTGAAGCTGGCGTTCAAGGCGTCACGCTTGAAAATCAATGTAGTGAAACTGGAAGGCGAGAAAGACTACGAACTGCGTCTGGTAGGTGCAGCAACCTTTCTCAAGGTGCCGGCACTGACCAAGGCGTTGGGCACGATTGCGCAAGGCAGCACCTTGCATGTGCCGCTGGGCAACCTGTCCTATATCGATCACTCTTGCCTTGAACTGCTGGAAGAGTGGGGGCGTTCCAACGCCGCTCATGGAACCCGACTGGTCATCGAGCCGCGCGGTTTGAAGCGTCGTCTGGAAGGGCGCATCCACACGACAACGGGTATCGGTTCAGCCGCAAGCTGATCGCCGCTACCTGGGAATGATGGGGGTCGGATGGGTCTTCGCGTAGCAGCGGAGCACTGTTGGGCCCCTTCCATTGCTGGCGAAGACATTCAGTCGGGCGCCTGAGTCAGACGACGGAGCGTTCCAGCTCCAGACCGATGCCAAGTTGTCGGGACAGGCTTGGCCAACGCTTCCACGCGGCTCCCGTATCAGGACTTATCAATTTCTCGCGATACGCCTCCACAGAGTCCAGTGCGAAACTGTCCTCATCGAGCAGTTGATCCACCGCATGATGGACCGCCTCGTCAAGCTGGTTGGCAAATTGCTCGCCAATCAATTGATGCGCGATCACGCTGGCCACCGTGGTGTTGGACGGTATCAGCGGCTGACCGAAATGCTTGATGTACAGATCGTTCACTTCCTCGACCAGCCTGTGCGCCAGATAAGCCTCATCCAGCAGGCCTTCCAACCCCTCATGCCCGGTCATACAGGCTGGCGGGGCGGCAAAGAATTGCTCGGCAATCTTCAACACCGGCTTGATCTGCCCTTCAATCCCGGCTTCCACCGCGACATCATGAGCGGCGTCCAGCAGGTCCGGCACCAGATCGATATAAGCGGTGACAAACCGCGTCAGAACATCTTTTGCATCGACATCCGGCAAGTGGATGGCTGGATGAAGATGGGGTAGCTTTTGTTCCAGTTGCTGCAATAGGTGGCCGGTTCGGGCCTCATGTTGATGGGCTTGTTGTATCTGCTCGCGCAATGCGGCGGTGTTCATGGCGTCAGGCACTCCCGAGGGTATTGAACCCCGTGGTTTGGTTAAGGAAAGTCATACGTTAGCTTGATTAACTAAATGCTTAAGACGTTTTTGTCATAACTGGTGCACGTTTATATATATCGGCTATATCGAACAGGGCTCTGGCCGCCCGATTGGTTATAAACGGCATGCTCAGAATTGCTGCAAGGCCCGGAGGCAATGGCCGGCCTTACCTTTTGCGCAGACCGGCTATTCTGATGTCGATCAACCCTTTCCCGACACACAGACTGATGTAAAAGTGAGCCCGCATGACTCGATCTGTTTCGCGAAGCCGCTTCGCTGGCCGGCTGATACTGCTGCTGATCATCATGTTCACGTGCGGATATGCACTGCCGCCGCTTTATGACTGGCTGATACGAGCCGTAAGCGGACATGACAAGACCGCCGATGCCTACAGCCAGCCGATTGATGCAGCCCGTCAGGTCGAGGTTCGTTTTGCCGCTACGACTGCAGCGGGCATGGTCTGGCAGTTCTATCCGCGTGCCGGGCAGATGATTGTGCATCCGGGCGCGATCAATGAAATGATCTTCATAGCGCAAAACCCCACGGACAAGCCGATGAAGGCCCAGGCAATACCGGGTATTTCACCCGGCAAGGCAGCGGCCTGGTTTCACAAGACCGAATGCTTCTGTTTCACCCAACAAACTCTGCAGCCAGGCGAACGCATTGAAATGCCGGTGCGTTTCATCGTTGATCGCGATCTGCCTGCCGATGTGAGGCAATTGACGCTTGCCTATACATTGCTCGACGTCACCACGCCCTAGGTTCTGCCTTGGATATAGTCCATCATTCCCAACCCACGCCATCCAGCCAAAGCCATGACCAGAACCCAGAAGACCGTTTTTATCGTTGCCGCGCTGGTTGCGCTCATTCTGGGGCTGATCGTCAGCCGCTTGCTGCCCGATGACGGACCAGCCAGCCAGGCAGCGCTCAATGACGCAGGTATTGTTCTGCTACCGAAAAGCCGGCAACTGCCAGCGCTGAGCATGATCGACCAGAACGGCGCTGCCATGCCCCTTGATGGGCTGAAAGACATGTGGACATTGATGTTTTTCGGCTACACCTTCTGCCCGGATATCTGCCCGACGACCCTGGCGCAGATAAAGCAGATTCGCAGCGAGCTTCCTGAAGCAACCGTCAAGCGAATGCGTGTGGTGCTGGTCAGTGTCGATCCCGCCCGCGATACCCCGCAGCAGCTCAAACAATATCTGGGCTATTTCGACACGCACTACGTCGGCTTGACCGGGCCGGTGGCCGACATCCAGAAACTGGCCAACAGCGTGAGCATTCCGTTCATACCCGCCGATACCAGCAAACCGAACTACTTTGTCGACCACAGTGGCAACCTGGCCCTGATCGGCCCGGACGGCACTCAGCGAGGCTTTATTCGCGCCCCGCTGAATACCCGAAAACTGGTGAAACAGCTTCCGGGGTTGCTGGAGAAGGATTAAAGCGTCCGAATCTCCAGCCTCGATCAGTTCAGATCAAAACGCCGGAATCACAGCGCCTTTGTACTTCTCGGCGAGGAAGGTTTTGACTTCCGGGCTTTGCAGAGCGGCGGCCAGCTTTTTCATGGCGTCCGAGTCCTTGTTGTCCGGACGGGCTACCAGAATATTCGCGTAAGGCGAATCGCCATTTTCGAGGATCAGCGCGTCCTTGGTTGGGTCAAGCCCGGCCGTCAGCGCATAGTTGGTGTTGATCAGCGCCAGATCGACTTGAGTCAGCACACGCGGCAGCGTAGCGGCTTCCAGCTCGCGGAATTTCAGGTCTTTCGAGTTGTTGACCACATCAGAAGGCTTGGACAGGATGTTGGTAGGGTCTTTCAGCGTAATCAAACCCGCCTTGGCGAGCAGCAACAATGCACGACCTTCGTTGGTGGCATCATTAGGCAACGCGACGTTGGCACCGCTTGGCAGGTCTGCGAGGGACTTGATCTTGTCCGAATACGCGCCGAAAGGTTCGATGTGAACCTTGGCCACAGCCACCAGATCGGCATTCTTGCCCTTGTTGTACTCGTCCAGATACGGCTGGTGCTGGAAGAAGTTGGCGTCCATACGATTTTGCGAAACCTGTACGTTCGGCTGGATGTAATCGTTGAATACCTTGATCTGCAGGTCTACGCCCTCTTTGGCGAGCGTCGGTTTCACGAACTCGAGGATTTCGGCATGCGGCACGGCCGAAGCAGCCACGGTCAGGGTTTCGTTGGCCTGCGCGGACAAGGCAGTAACAGCGGCCAGTACGGCCAATAGTTTTTTCATGCAACAACTCCTTTGAGGCCCGCACGTAACGGGCCGATGCCAACTGATTCGATCAGCGGTGCGTAAAGTGCGCAACCAGCCTGTCGCCGATGGTTTGCAGTATCTGCACCAGCACCAGCAACAATACGACCGTCACAAACATCACATCGTTCTGGAAACGCTGATAACCGTAACGAATAGCCAGGTCACCAAGCCCGCCAGCGCCAACCGCACCTGCCATCGCGGTGAAAGACACCAGCGCAATGGCGGTCACGGTGATCGCCGCCAGAATGCCGGGCCGCGCTTCTGGCAGCAGCGCCTTGAGAATGATCTGCCGGGTGGTGGCGCCCATAGCCTGAGTGGCTTCGATGATGCCGCGGTCCACTTCACGCAACGCGGTTTCTACCAGACGCGCAAAAAACGGCGTGGCGCCTGCGATCAGCGGCGGCAACGTGCCCAGAATACCCAGCGATGTGCCGGTGATGATTTCAGTCAGCGGCATCATCACGATCAGCAGAATGATGAACGGCAAAGCACGCAGCATATTCACGATCAGGCCGACGGTGGCGTACAGCTGTTTGTGTTCCAGCAACTGACGAGGCGACGTCAGAAACATCAATACGCCCAGCGGCAGGCCTAAGAGGACGGTGAAGCCCAGCGACACAACGAGCATGATCATGGTGTCGCCGGTGGCGACCCATATCTCGTACCAGTCGACGTTGGAAAACAGGTTCAGAAAAGCGTCCATCAGCGCAGCACCTCCATATGGACATCGGCAGCGGTGAACCGCGCGAAGGCAGCGTCCATGTCGCCACCGGTGATCGCCAGCGTGAGTTGGCCGTAAGGGGTGTCCTTGATGCGATCGATACGACCGGCCAGGATGCTGTAGTCGACACCGGTTTCACGCGCTACGGTGCCCAGCAGCGGCGCGTAGGTTGCCTCGCCCTGGAAGGTCAGGCGCACGATTCGGCCCTCTACATGAGCGAAGTCGTCACGCTGTTCGTTTTCATCGATCTGGTCGTCTTCCTGCACAAAACGCCTGGTGGTCGAGTGCTGCGGGTGCAAGAACACATCCGCCACCCTGCCCTGCTCGACGATGACGCCTGCGTCCATGACCGCCACCTGATCACAGACGCGACGAATCACGTCCATTTCATGGGTGATGAGCACGATGGTCAGTTTCAGTTCGCGATTGATCTCGGCCAGCAGTTGCAGGACCGACGCAGTGGTCTGCGGGTCCAGCGCGCTGGTGGCTTCGTCGCAGAGCAGGATCTTGGGTTTGGTCGCCAGGGCGCGGGCAATGCCGACGCGCTGCTTCTGACCGCCAGACAATTGAGCCGGGTACTTTTTAGCGTGATCGGACAGCCCGACCCGCTCAAGCAACTCGGCCACGCGCTGATCGATCTGCTTGCGCGGCATGTCGCCCGCCAGGGTCAGGGGCATCGCAACGTTGTCGGCTACGGTTTTGGAGGCCAGCAGATTGAAGTGCTGGAAGATCATCCCGACTTGCTGCCGAAAGCGGCGCAGGCCATTGGCATCGAGTGCCGTGACGTCTTCGCCATCAACCACGATCTGCCCGCCGCTAGGGGTTTCGAGCCGGTTGATCAGGCGCAGCAGGGTGCTTTTGCCAGCACCTGAATGGCCAATGATGCCGAATACCTGGCCGTCGTCGACGCGCAGGCTGGTGGGGTGCAAGGCCGGTATTTCCTTGCCTGCCACCCGATAGGTTTTGTGGACGTTATGAAACTCGATCACGGAGCGAACCTTGTGGGGGCGCGTTAAAAAATCAGCGCAGTGGATCATGCTCCACCTGCTTCGTTACCTCGGCCAGATTGAGCCGGGCGCGCATTTTAGCCTGTCCTGCCCGCTGTGCTTAGCATTTATTTGCAAGCGGGTCTGTGTATTGGGCATAACGCGACCGTTGGTACTAAACGCGCTCAATTGAACTGAACGGCTGTTTCCTGCACCTGTCACTTTCTCGATACCGTGATTTCCCGCTTGCATCAGGGAAGTCGTAATCAGCGAACCCAACTCAACGATTGGGTCCAGATAAGGAGTTGTTTCTGATGGCTAGCGAGAAAAATCCGCCCATTACCCCTACACCCAAAAGCGAAATGGCAGGCACCGACACACTGGACCGGGGCAACACCAACGCCAAGCTCGAGAGCCTTGAGCAGTTTCGTTCGGACGCGACCAGCCAGGCGCTGCGCACCAACCACGGCGTCAAGATCGCCGACAACCAGAACACCCTGAAAGTCGGCAGCCGCGGCCCTTCGCTGCTCGAAGACTTCATCATGCGTGAAAAAATCACGCACTTTGACCACGAGCGCATCCCGGAGCGTATCGTCCACGCCCGCGGCACCGCAGCCCATGGCTACTTTCAGACGTACGAAGACCAGGGCGCACTGAGTAAAGCAGGCTTCCTGCGTGATCCGGGCAAGAAAACCCCGGTTTTCGCACGTTTCTCGACCGTTCAGGGCCCCCGTGGCTCGGGCGACACTGTGCGTGACGTGCGTGGCTTTGCAGTCAAGTTCTACACCGACGAAGGCAACTTCGATCTGGTGGGCAACAACATGCCGATCTTCTTCATTCAGGACGCGATCAAGTTCCCTGACTTCGTGCATGCGGTAAAACCAGAACCGCACAATGAAATCCCTACCGGTGGTTCGGCGCACGACACCTTCTGGGACTTCGTGTCGCTGGTGCCGGAATCCGCACACATGGTGCTGTGGACCATGTCTGACCGTGCCATCCCGAAAAGCCTGCGCACCATGCAGGGCTTTGGTATCCACACGTTCCGCATGATCAATACCGAAGGCAAATCCACTTTCGTCAAATTCCACTGGAAGCCCAAGTTCGGCGTGTGCTCGCTGGTCTGGGACGAAGCACAGAAGCTGGCCGGCAAGGACACCGATTTCCACCGCCGCGACCTGTGGGAGTCCATTGAAATGGGCGACTACCCAGAGTGGGAACTGGGCGTGCAGATCGTCGCCGAGGAAGACGAACACAAGTTCGACTTCGATCTGCTTGATCCGACCAAGATCATCCCGGAAGAGCTGGTGCCGGTTACCCCGCTGGGCAAAATGGTGCTCAACCGTAACCCGGACAACTATTTCGCCGAGACTGAACAGGTCGCCTTCTGCCCAGGCCATATCGTGCCAGGCATCGACTTCTCCAACGATCCGCTGCTGCAAGGTCGACTGTTTTCCTACACTGACACGCAGATCAGTCGCCTCGGTGGTCCGAACTTCCACGAGATCCCGATCAACCGTCCGATTGCACCGAACCATAACGGTCAGCGCGACGCCCAGCACCGCACCACCATCGACAAGGGCCGTGCTTCCTACGAGCCGAACTCGATCGATGGCGGCTGGCCGAAAGAAACGCCAGCGGCCGCAGTGGACGGTGGTTTCGAGACTTACCCTGAGCGCGTCGAAGCGCACAAGGTACGTGAGCGCAGCGAGTCGTTCGGCGACCACTTCTCTCAGGCCACCCTGTTCTTCCAGAGCATGAGCCACCACGAGAAAGAGCACATCATCGCGGCCTACAGCTTCGAGCTGGGCAAGGTCGAGCGCGAGTACATCCGTGCCCGCCAGGTCAACGAGATTCTGGCCAACATCGACCTGGAACTGGCCAGCCGAGTGGCAGCCAACCTGGGCCTGCCGGCACCAACAGCCGGAACCGTGCCTGCACGTTCGACCTCGGTGAAAGAATCGCCGGCGCTAAGTCAGGTCAACCTGCTGTCTGGCGATATCGTTTCGCGCAAAGTTGCCATCCTCGTGGCCAATGGCGTAGACGGCAAGGCGGTCGAAGCCATGAAAGCCGCGCTGACTGCCAAGGGCGCACACGCCAAAGTACTTGGTCCGACTTCCGCACCGGTGAAGACTGCTGACGGCAAGAGCCTGCCAGTGGACGCTTCGGCGGAAGGCCTGCCTTCGGTAGCATTCGACGCGGTATTCGTACCAGGCGGCGCGGGCTCGGTAAAAGCCCTTAGCACCGATGGCGTAGCGCTGCACTTCATCCTGGAAGCCTACAAGCACCTCAAGGCCATCTCCGTTGCCGGGGAAGCCAAGGATCTGCTGAGCTTGCTGAGACTGGAAGAAGACGCAGGACTGCTGGTTGTGTCCGACAGCAAGTCGTTCGAAACCTTCTTCGATGCGATGGCACAACACCGCGTATGGGATCGTGAAGTGAAAGCCAAGGCTGTTCCGGCTTGATCTAAACGCCTGAGTGGCTAGATTAGCGTCCCCACGCTCCAGCGTGGGGACGCTTTTCTGGATGGTCTGCGTCCGATCTTGAGTATGGACGCAGATTTGCCATGCACAGCGTCACGCACGGTATTTCCGCGCGGAGCGTGAGGAACTATAAGTGCCTGAAAGTCCGCTTTTGAAACAGCAGGTCAGGACTTGGCAGGTGTCAGAATAATATGCGCTTTTTCATTGCGCTCGATTTCCCGGCGCAATTGCAGCTCAAAATCCGGATTGGCCTTGACCACCCGCTTGGTCAGCAATGTAGCCAGCCACGGGTAATCTTCGGTGCGCGGCACCACTAGCAGCACATCACAATTGAACGCCACGGTATCTGCCGCGATGTCGTCCAGCTGTCGGCGCAGTGCGCGCATATCGCCGATTTTCAGGTCAATCGTCGTGCTTTCTGCAGACGGATCGACAAGCTTGGCCACTCTTCGGGCTTCAGCCTCTTTCAAATCCGCTTCGGCTTTCTCCAGCTCTGCCTTGCGCGCATGGGCAATAGCGCCGTTGACTCCGCTGGTCAGCGCCGGCGCCTTGGGCATCAATGCTCGGGCGCGGCTCAGCGCACTGGCCGCTGCGTTCATGTCGCCCTTTTGCAGGCTGATCTGGCTGCGACTCAGGTATGCCTCTGCCAGACGGCGCTGAAAAGGCTCAAGACGGATGTCCGAAGCATTGGCAGCCTGCAACGTAGCGAGCTGATCTTCTGCGGTCGCCAGCTCGTTGCTGGCGATGTTCTGTTCCAGTTGCGCAAAGGCATCAGGCTGAACATCGGACGCAGGCGTCTCGGCATCAGGCGCGCTCTGACAGGCACCCAACAGGATGGAAAATGCGACCAGCAGCAGATAGCGTGGGGCGAGCGGCTTCATTCCTGCGATTCTCTAGTTTGCGCAAAAAACGAGCAAGTCTACACCGCTCGCCTGGGTAGAACAAAGCTGAGCAAGAACAACGCCGCAGCGGATACCACTATAGACGGTCCTGCCGGGGTGTCCTTGAACCATGATAATGACAGCCCGACACATACTGCAATCACGCCCAGCACGCTTGCGCCCAATGCCATCTGTTCCGGTGAGCGAGCGTGACGTTGTGCCGCAGCTGCCGGAATGATCAACAGCGAGGTAATCAGCAAGACCCCGACGATTTTCATCGCGACCGCGATCACCACAGCAATCAACAGCATCAGCGCCATGCGCAGTGCGGCGACAGGCAGGCCTTCGACACGTGCCAGTTCCTCATGCACGGTTATCGCCAACAGCGGTCGCCACAGCGCAACGATCAGCACCAGCACCAGCGCACTGCCGCCCAGGATCCAGGCCAGGTCATCAGGGCTGATCGCCAGCAAATCACCGAACAGGTAGGCCATGAGGTCGATACGCACTTCGTGCATGAAGCTGAGCACCACCAGCCCGAGCGACAGGGTGCTTGGCGCCAGAATACCCAGCAATGTGTCCGACGCCAGCGGCTGGCGTTGTTGCAGCGTCACCAGCACCACTGCCAGCAACAGGCAACCGAATGTCACTGCGATGGTCGGGCTGATGTCCAGCAAAAAACCAAGCGCCACGCCGAGCAGCGCGGCGTGGGACAGTGTGTCGCCGAAGTACGCCATGCGCCGCCAGACCACAAAAGACCCGAGCGGACCAGCAACTACAGCGAGGGCAACGCCTGCGAGCAAGGCATACAGTAGAAAATCAGCCATGCTTGCAGTTGTCTCCATGAACGTGAGTGTGGGGGTGCGTAGCGGCGTCAGTCACCACCGCACCATGCAAGTCATGAGCGTGGTCGTGATGATGGTGATAGATCGCCAGGCTTTGCGCATTCTTGCCGAACAATTCAACGAACGCCGGATCATGACTGACCTGTTCGGGATGACCGGAGCAGCACACATGGCGGTTCAGACACACCACCTGATCGGTCGTGCTCATGACCAGATGCAGGTCGTGGGACACCATCAGAACACCGCACCGGTGGCGATCGCGCAGCCGGGTGATAAGGCTGTACAACTCGGCCTGCCCGGCCACATCGACACCCTGCACGGGTTCGTCGAGCACCAGCAGCTCCGGCTCGCGCAACAGGGCGCGGGCCAGCAAGACGCGCTGCATCTCACCACCGGAAATGCCCTGCAAGGGACTGTCGATGACTTTCTCGGCACCGACTTCTTCGAGCGCCGACTGTGCGGCAGCACGACTCACACCGGGCACCAGCCTCAGGAAGCGCAGCACCGACAGTGGCAGGGTCTGATCGACGTGCAGCTTTTGCGGCATGTAACCGACACGCAACTTCGGTTTGCGCCAGACCGTGCCCGAATCGGGCTTGAGCAACCCCAGAACGGCGCGCACCAGCGTGGTCTTGCCTGCGCCATTAGGGCCGATCAAGGTGACGATTTCACCGGGGCGCACGCTGAGCTGGATGTTGTCCAGCACCACTTGCCCGGACAGCGTGACGGCAACCTGCTCCAGACGTATCAATGCATCTGTCATCAGGCGGCCTTGCAGCCGGAGCATACGCCGACGATCTCGACCGTCTGGCCTTCAACCGCGAAGCCCACGCCGGCAGCCGCGTCGACCACGGCATTGCTGATCGCGGGGTGTTGCAACTCGATAGCGGCATGGCACACACGGCAGATCAGGAACTGGCCCTGATGCGCGTGCGTCGGGTGATTGCAGCCGGTGAAGGCGTTGAGCGAGGCAATACGATGGACCAGACCATTCTCGAGCAGGAAATCCAGCGCGCGATAAACCGTAGGCGGTGCAGCGCGGCGACCGTCTTCTTCACTGAGAACCGCCAGGATGTCGTAGGCACCCAGTGGCTTGTGGCTTTGCCACACCAGTTCCAGCACGCGACGGCGCAATGTAGTCAGGCGCAGCCCCTGCTTTATGCACAAAGCGTCGGCTTCGGCGAGCGCCGAATGAACGCAGTGGGAATGATCATGGGGGCGACTGGCCAGGGGGGTATTGGGCATGAGCAGCGACGATATTGGCTAGAGACGTTATTATGTTACCTGTTCCTGACTTATATGAGTGATTCGCGTGCGTCGTCTTTTCAATCTACTTGCTGTTTTGTGGGTCAGCCTGCTGATCGTTGCTCCTGCTCAGGCCGAGGTCAGAGTACTGACCAGTATCAAGCCATTGCAGCTGATTGCAGCGGCTGTGCAGGACGGTGTCGGCAAGCCGGAGGTGCTGTTGCCGCCCGGAGCATCACCGCATAACTACGCTCTGCGCCCGTCCGACGTACGGCGCGTCGGGGAAGTCGATTTGCTCTACTGGATCGGCCCAGACATGGAAACCTTCCTGCCGCGCGTGCTTCAGGGCCGCAAGTTGCCTTCGGTAGCCGTGCAATCGCTACCAGGCATGCACTTGCGCCACTTTGGTGAAGACAACGCTTCTCACGATGATCACGATCATGCCCATGACCACGATGCAGACGAGCATGACCACGATCACCGACCTGGCAGTCTCGATTCGCACCTATGGCTGTCGACAGTAAACGCGCGGGTCATCGCAGCGAAGATGGCTGCTGACCTGAGCGCTGCAGACCCGGCCAATGCGGCTCGCTACACCAGCAACGCCGAAGCGTTCAGCAAGCGTCTCGATGCGCTGGACGCGCGCATAAAGGGTCGCGTGAGTGCTGTTGCAGGCAAGCCTTACTTCGTTTTCCACGAGGCATTCGACTATTTCGAAGAAGCGTACGGGCTCAAGCACGCGGGCGTGTTCGCCATCGCAGCCGAGATCCAGCCCGGCGCACAGCACGTCGCCGCCATGCGCGAGCGCCTGAAGGCGGTGGGCAAGACCTGCGTATTCAGCGAACCGCCGCTGCGCCCACGCTTGGCCGAGACCCTGAGCGCAGGCCTGCCGGTCAAGCTTGCGGAACTCGACGGGCTGGGCGGCTACACCCCGGCCACTGCGCAGGGTTACGAGCAGATGCTGGAAAAGCTGGCGAATGATCTGGCGGGTTGCCTGAGCAGTCTTTGAAGGCTTGAATGTGAGGCGCAGCGTGCGCCTCTGACTTTGGCCGGAGGTCGTGGGAGCGAGCCGGGCAACGCTTCGCTTGCTCGCGAAGGCGATAGCCAGACACAGAAAATGCAGTGAATGTACTGCCCTATTCGCGGACAAGTCCGCTCCCACAAGTTGCTCACAGGGCATTGTGGGAGCGAACTTGTTCGCGAAGGGGACTGTGTAATCGACGAAAATACATCGACTCACACACCGTCTTCGCAAGCAGGCGGGGCGTGGGGACGATCATTCAGTTGCCTGGACGTCAGTCAGAGCGCAAACGGCAAAGCGATGTGTGGCGTCTGGCGCTCAGCCAGGCGGCGCTCGAACTCCGCAGGGTCGTGGATCAGCACATCCTGCCCGGCGAATGTCTCGGCAGCGATCAAACGTGACAGCCAGAAACGCACGCAAGCTATGCGCAACATGGTTGGCCAAAGCTTTGATTCCGCAGCAGTGAACGAACGCAAGCCGGCATAGGCGCCTAACAAGGCGCGCGCGCGGACCGCGTCGAGCTGGCCGTTTTCGCGTGAGCACCAGTCGTTGAGCGCGATCGCCAAGTCATAGAGCATCGGCCCCGAACAGGCGTTGTAAAAGTCGATCAGCCCGGTCAGGTGCGTCCCTTCGAACAATACATTGTCGCGAAACAGGTCGGCATGCAGGTTGGCGCGCGGCAGTGCCATGATCTGCGGCTTGAGGTCTTCGATTTCCTGAAGGCTGGTTTCCAACAACGTGCGCTGGGCATCCCCCAGGTGCGACAGGAAATTGCGGCCTTCGCTAAGCATCCACTCCAGACCTCGATCGGTCTTGCGCTCCAGAATCTGCTCGCGGGTCGCCAGATGCAGATTGGCCAGCAGTTCGCCGATCTGTACGCAATGCTGGGTATTGGGCTCGCTGATATGCTTGCCCGGCAAGCGCGGCTGCAAAAGCGCAGGCTTGTTCGCCAGCTCGCGCAGGGCCTGACCGTCAGTGGTACGCAAAGCGTAGGGCACCGGCAAGCTGGCATCGTGCAACACGTCGAGCAGCTCGATGAAGAACGGCATTTCCTGGACAGGGCCGCGCTCGACCAGTGTCAGGACGAATTCGCCCTGCTCCAGGCTGATGAAGTAATTGGTGTTTTCACTACCGGCAGCAATGCCCTGATAGTCAAGCAAACGGCCGAGCCCGTAAGGGGCGAGAAATGTTTCCAGCTCGGGCCGAGCCAGTGGGGTAAAAACGGACATATCAGGACTGCCAACAATTAAAGTGAATGTAAGGGTGCTACCAGCTGAATATTTCCCACTGAGGGATCAGCATATCCGGTTGGTCCGAACGAATGAAGTTAGGGCTTGTACCATCGGCGCGCACCAGAAAATAGGGTTTGCCGTGCTTCGGGGTGATCTTCACCGCATACAGGAAGCCGTTCTGGCGATATTCCTTGATGGTTCTGTCGCCGTCGGTGCGAATGGTAACGTCCGGCGCTGCCGACGGCGGATCTTCCGCTGCCACGGCAAGCAAAGGGCAAAGCGCCAACAGGCCGGTCAATAACAGTCGATTTACCTTGCACATGATAACCTTGTCCCTTTGTCGTCAATGGTCCGTGCATTCTAGCGCCGACCCCGCCGAAAAGGTTGATTCTGCTCATGACCCAAGCGCCGCTCGTCCTGGTGGACGGTTCGTCCTACCTCTACCGCGCCTTCCACGCACTGCCTCCCCTGACCACGTCCAAAGGGTTGCCGACCGGCGCCGTCAAGGGCGTGCTGAACATGCTCAAGAGCCTGCGCCGCCAGTACCCCGAAAGCCCGCTGGCCGTGGTCTTCGATGCCAAGGGCGGGACTTTCCGGGACGCGCTGTACACCGACTACAAAGCCAACCGTCCCAGCATGCCGGACGACCTGCGTGTGCAGGTCGATCTGCTGCATGCCTGCGTCAAAGGCATGGGCTATCCCTTTCTGTGCGTCGAAGGCGTCGAAGCGGATGACGTGATCGGCACCCTGGCGCGCAGCAGCGCGGCGGCGGATCGCCCGGTGGTCATTTCCACCGGCGACAAGGACATGGCGCAGCTGGTCGACGGGCATATCACGCTGGTCAATACCATGACCGGCAGCGTGCTGGACGTGGCCGGCGTGAAGGAGAAGTTCGGCGTCGGCCCGGAACACATCATCGATTACCTGGCGCTGATGGGCGACAAGGTCGATAACATCCCCGGCGTGCCCGGGGTCGGTGAAAAAACCGCAGTCGGCCTGTTGGTCGGCGTCGGTGGCGGGATCAAGGAGCTTTACGACAACCTCGAGAAGGTCGCGACCCTGCCGATCAGGGGCGCCAAGACCCTCGCCGCCAAACTCGAAGAACACCGTGAGATGGCCTTCCTGTCATACGAGCTGGCGACCATCAAGATCGACGTGCCGCTGGAAATCGAGCTGGACCAGCTGCATTGCGGCGAGCCCGACCGCGACACGCTGATGGAGCTGTACGCCGAGCTGGAATTCAAGAGCTGGATCGAAGACCTGCAGCGCGAAGCCAAGCGTGCCGGGCAGGAACTTGTGGTCGAAGAGCCCACCGTGGCGGCTAAAGAAGCCGCATACGAAGTCATCCTCGAGCAGGACCGTTTCGATGCCTGGCTGAAAAAGCTTCAGGCTGCTCCGCTGTTCGCCTTCGTGACGCAGAGCAACGGCACCGACGCCCAGCGCGCGCAGCTGGTCGGCCTGTCTTTTGCTATACAGACCCACGAAGCGGCTTATATCCCGCTGACCCACTCGTACATGGGCGTTCCGCAGCAGCTGGATCGGGACACCGTGCTTAAGGCGCTCAAGCCGCTGCTCGAAGACCCGGACAAGACCAAGGTCGGTCAGCACGCCAAGTTCGCCATCAACCTGCTCGCCAACTGCGCGATCGGCGGCGATCAGGCTCATGGCATCGATTTGCAAGGTGTGCGGTTCGACACCATTCTGGAATCCTACGTGCTGGACTCCACCGCGACCCGCCATGATCGCGACAGCCTGGTAGCCAAGTACCTCACGCACACACCGGTCAACTTTCAGGACATCGCTGGCAAGGGCGCCAAGCAGCTGACCTTCGACCAGATTGCCATCGAGCAGGCTGGCAACTATGCCGCTGAAGAAGCCGACCTGACGCTGCGCCTGCATGAAGTATTCGAAACGCGCCTGGCAGCGATCCCGACCCTGCAGCCGGTACTGAGCGACATCGAGATGCCGCTGGTGCCCGTGCTGGCCCGTATCGAGCGCCAGGGCGCGCTGGTTGATGCAAACCTGCTGGGCATCCAGAGCGTCGAACTGGGCGACAAGATGACCGCACTGGAGCGCGAAGCCTTCGCGATTGCCGGTGAAGAATTCAACCTGGGCTCGCCCAAGCAGCTTGGCGTGATTCTCTATGAGAAACTCGGCATGCCGATCCTGAGCAAAACGGCGACCGGCCAGCCTTCTACTGCCGAGGCCGTGCTGTCCGAACTGGCCGAGCAGGACTTCCCGCTGCCCAAGGTACTGATGCAGTACCGCTCGATGAGCAAGCTGAAAAGCACTTACACAGATCGCCTGCCCGAGCAGATCAACCCGCGTACAGGCCGTGTTCATACGTCGTATCATCAGGCAGTGGCCGTGACCGGACGCCTGTCCTCCAGCGACCCGAACCTGCAGAACATCCCGATTCGTACCGCCGAAGGGCGTCGTATCCGACAGGCATTCGTGGCGCCGAAGGGTTATAAGCTGCTGGCAGCGGACTATTCGCAGATCGAACTGCGGATCATGGCGCACCTGGCCAGGGACGAAGGCCTGCTGCATGCGTTCCGCAACGACCTGGACGTTCACCGGGCGACAGCGGCGGAAGTCTTCGGTGTCGAACTGGAAGGCGTCACCAATGACATGCGCCGCAGCGCCAAGGCGATCAACTTCGGCCTGATCTATGGCATGAGCGCGTTCGGCCTGGCCAAGCAGATCGGCGTGGACCGCAAGCAGTCACAAGCCTATGTAGACCGCTATTTCGCCCGCTACCCTGGCGTGCTGGATTACATGGAGCGCACTCGCGCCCAGGCTGCCGAGCAGGGTTTTGTCGAAACCATCTTTGGTCGTCGCCTTTACCTGCCGGACATCAACGCCAAGAACCCGTCCCTGCGCAAAGGCGCAGAGCGCATGGCAATCAACGCGCCGATGCAGGGCACGGCGGCAGACATCATCAAAAAGGCGATGGTGGCGGTGAATGGCTGGCTGGAAGAGTCCGGCCTGGATGCGCGGGTCATTCTGCAGGTCCACGACGAACTGGTACTGGAGGTTCGCGAAGACCTGGTCGATCAGATCAGCGAGCAGATCCGTCCGCACATGAGCGGTGCGGCAGAATTGGCCGTTCCACTGCTGGTGGAAGTGGGTGTCGGCAACAATTGGGACGAGGCACATTGAGCCTGAAAAGACGAACCTGTAAGAAGGTTCGTCAAACCCTGAAGGAAATGTGAACTTTTCTTCACTGCTGGAACTTAACCTTTTGCAGAGCAGTCAGAGGTTCCGATTGATTGAAAAATCCATCGTGCTCCTAGTTGTGTTAAGTGTTGGCATATATCCAGATCCCACCCTAAGGTCTGGACCTTAAGCCCCGGAACTTCCCCCTCCCCATGCGAAGTCCGGGGTCTTTTTTTGCCTGCGATTTACTCCGCAGGCACCTTGTCTTCCAGCGCCATCCAGTCGGCCAGAACGGTGTAGGCCTCTTCCAGCCCCATGCGCTTGGGCGCAGAGAACAGCTGGATGCTCACAGCATCGCCCCAGCCCTTGCGAATTTCGGCCTGAACCTTGAGCAGCGTGTTCTTGGCTGCGCCATAGGTCAGCTTGTCGGCCTTGGTCAGCAGAATGTGCATCGGCATGTTGCTGGCGATCGCCCAGTCCAGCATCAATAGGTCGAAGTCAGTCATTGGATGACGGATATCCATCATCAGGATCAAGCCCTTCAGGCTTTCGCGACTGCCCAGATAGGCTTCCAGGTGACGCTGCCAGTGCAGCTTGAGCGGGATCGGCACTTTGGCGTAGCCATAACCCGGCAGGTCGACCAGACGACGGTCTTCGTCCAGCCCAAAGAAGTTCAGCAGCTGCGTACGCCCTGGCGTCTTGGACGTTCGCGCCAGGCTGGCGTGGGTCAGGGTGTTCAGCGCGCTCGACTTGCCCGCATTGGAGCGACCGGCAAATGCGACTTCAAAACCTTCGTCATCGGGGCATTGGTCGACCTTGGCGGCGCTGAGCATGAACGTGGCCTGTTGGCACAGACCGAGAATAGGGTTTTTGAGTTGCATGTGATTTCCGGTGAAGGCCTTGCCTGCAAAGGGTGCGGCAAGAGGTGTCGATTTCATTGGGGTGCGCAGAGTATATAGTGCTGCAAATTCTGTGTGTGTTTTCGCCTGCCGTCTGCACGACAACAACGACGAAGCAAGACATATGCGCGCATTAGAACGCAGTCTGCTTTCATCCTGAAAGGTTTTTGCTGAGCATCGGGTCCGCCGGGGCAATGCGGCACCCGCCCAGAACCTTCGACGCCCCTTATTACAATGCTCTGGCGGGCGCCTGGAACATTCAGACATGACCTGCTTCACTCCTTATGCAAAAAGGCCATCCAAGGCCGCCCATTTTTACAACCTCAGCGTTACACTAACGAACTCAGGCTTTCGCGCCCGGTCGAAACACCGTCGCTTGAAAGCGATCCAATCTGCTCAGGAGTAAAGCATGCGTAATCTGATCATCAGCGCCGCACTGGTTGCCGCCAGTCTGTTCGGTATGTCCGCCCAGGCCGCCGAGCCTATCGAGGCCGGCAAGCAATACGCCGAGCTGAAAAGCGCTGTGCCTGTGGCCGAGCCGGGCAAGATCGAAGTCATCGAACTGTTCTGGTATGGCTGCCCGCATTGCTACGCGTTCGAGCCGACCATCAACCCGTGGGTTGAAAAACTTCCGTCCGACGTACACTTCGTCCGTATCCCGGCCATGTTCGGCGGCCCGTGGGATGCTCATGGTCAACTGTTCATCACCCTCGACACCATGGGCGTAGAACACAAGGTTCACGCTGCGGTGTTCGACGCCATCCAGAAAGGCGGCAAGCGTCTGACCGACAAGAACGACATGGCCGATTTCGTCGCCACTCAGGGCGTCAACAAGGAAGACTTCCTCAAGACGTTCGATTCGTTCGCCGTAAAAGGCAAGATCGCGCAGTACAAGGAACTGGCCAAGAAGTACGAAGTGACGGGCGTTCCAACCATGATCGTCAATGGCAAGTACCGCTTTGACCTGGGCTCTGCCGGTGGTCCGGAAGCGACCTTGCAGGTAGCCGACCAGTTGATTGCCAAAGAGCGGGCGGCTGCTGCAGCCGCCAAGTAAGCGCTCGTCATGCGCCGCTGGGGCAAAGGTAGCCCGCGTATCGTTGGCCTGCATGATCCGCAGGTCAACGAACATCATCTGATGCAAAACGGCTTGCCGGAAGACGGCAGGCTGCGTTTGCTCAGCTTCAATATTCAGGTCGGCATCAGTACACAGCGTTACCACCATTACCTGACGCGCAGCTGGCAGCATCTGCTGCCGCATGGCGGACGTGCCGGCAACCTGCAGAAAATCGGTGAGCTGATCAACGATTTCGATCTGGTGGCACTTCAGGAAGTCGACGGCGGGAGCATGCGCTCCGGCTTCGTCAACCAGGTCGAGCATCTCGCTCAACTAGGCGGCTTCCCGTACTGGTATCAACAGCTCAATCGCAACCTCGGGCGCCTTGCCCAGCACAGCAATGGCGTGCTGAGCCGTTTGCGCCCAACCAAGATCGAGGATCACCCGCTGCCCGGCCCTGCCGGGCGCGGTGCCATTCTCGTACGTTTCGGCGAGGGCGAGGACGCGCTGGTGGTGGTCATGATGCACCTGGCCCTCGGCACGCGCACGCGCACTCGGCAACTGGCCTACATTCGCGAACTGATCGGCGGCTATCGTCATCAAGTGCTGATGGGCGACATGAACACCCACGCCAATGATCTGCTGGAACACTCGCCGCTGCGGGATCTGGGCCTGCTGGCGCCGCAGATCGAAGCCACCTTTCCAAGCTGGCGACCGCAACGTTGTCTTGATCACATTTTGCTCAGCCCTACCCTGACGCTCGAACGGGTGCAGGTGCTGGCCCAACCCATTTCCGATCACCTGCCGGTTGCCGTCGAGATTCGCCTGCCAGCTTCACTGCGTGGGGACTCACTGCCTGTGCCCTCTGGTGGAAGCCTTGCATGAGCGACGACGCGGAGCGTTGGAAAGAGAAATACCTTAAAGGGATCGAGCAACAGGACAGGCTCGAAAAGCGCTGGGATGCGCGGCTCGACTTGCTGCGTCGCGGTCTGGTGCGCAGCAGCCTCGCGGCAGAAGGCTCTGACCGGGCGGTCGATGAATGCATGAAGGAAATGCGCGAAATCGTCCGCACCGACGACATGGACGCCGGCCTTGCGGCCTTGATCCCGCGCCTTGAAAAAGCAGTGCTGGATTCCGAGCAACGCCGTGAAGTGCGGGTCGGGCAGATAAGCTCGGCACTGACTGCACTGGTTGCGCAATTGCAGGCACTTCCTCTGTCACGAGAGACGCGCAAGCCACTCAAGCGCTTCGCCAAAGACCTCGAAGAGCGAGCCTCGCAGGCACGCGAGCTGCCCCTGCTGCTCGGCGAGTTGAGCAACCTGCAGGGACAGGCCCTCAGCCAGCTTGAAAAAAGTGAAGAAGGGCCGCGCCAGGGCTTGCTGCAACGCTTGTTCGGCACTCGGGAAGGGCACGGTAGTGAACACCCTTCTGAAGCGGCGCAGGCTGAAACCGTTCAAACCGATACGCCCGCCCCTGCGCCACAACCTCGAGAAGAGACGCCTGAAGCGCTCGAATCGGCCACTGCGCCAACAGCATCCCCACCGCCCCTCACGCCAGCGCCGGTAGAGATCGCAGAGCCTGTCATCGAACACTCGGCAGTGCCTGAGCCTGTGACTGAAACCGCCCCACCGGCCACCGTAGCGCTCGCCGAACCTGATGCGCCCTCACCGGTTGTCGAGCCTTTTGCTCCGTCAGCACCCGAAGTCGCTGCCGTGCCGATCGCTGAAAGCGCCTATGCGTACGTCGAACCCGTCGATTTCACGGACAGGCTCGCGCCCATACCGAGCGTGCCTTACCAGCAACGCCCGGCGCCGGTCGTCATGCCACTCGACGAGCATGAAGAAGCCCCCGCACCAGACCCGGAAGATGCTGAAGACGATGACGGTTACGCGCTGCCCTCTTCCCCCGAGCCCAGCTACAGCTCGGTAGCTTCTCACATTGAAGAAACACTGCTGGGCCTGCTCAACGACCTGACCTTGTCGGAGCATTTTCGGCCGCAGGTCGAGGATATGCAGCTACGCCTGAAACATGGGCTCAACTGGTATGAGCTGCTGCCTATTCTGGATGACCTGGCCGTGCTCATGCTGGCGATCAATAACGGTGGCCAGCAGGAATTCGGTATTTACCTCAAGCAGCTCAACGAGCGGCTCGAATCATTCCAGAGCCACTTGCAAGCCGCCAGTGAGGACCACGCCGAGGTTCAGTCCACTGCTCGTGACCTGAGCGAACAGTTGCGCGAACAGGTAGGCGGCCTGCAAACCAGCGTTCAGGACGCCTCCGACCTGACCAGTCTGAAGCAGGTGCTGGATAACCGCCTGGAAGGCCTGCTCAGCACCATGGACCACTATCAGCGTAAACGCGACGACCGCGAGCAAGAGGTTGCATCCCGACTGCAAAGCCTTTCGGCTCGTGTGGCGAGCATGGAACAGGAAGCACTGGGGTTCAGAAGCAACCTGGAAGAACAGCGCCAGAAAGCCTTGATTGACCCCCTCACCGGCCTTGCCAACCGTGCCGCCTGGGGCGAGCGCCTCGAACTCGAGATGACCCAGTGGCAACAAGCGAAAAACAGCCTGTTGGTGTGCATACTCGATCTGGATCACTTCAAACGCATCAACGACGGGTACGGCCATCTGGCAGGCGACAAGGTGCTGAAGATTGTCGCCAACGTCCTCAAAAAACGTCTGCGGCCGAACGACTTCATGGCCCGATTCGGCGGTGAAGAGTTCGTCATGCTGCTGCCCGCCACACCTATCGGCACAGGGCTGACGCTGCTTGACGAACTGCGCACGGCGGTCGAAGAGTGCCCGTTCCACTTCAAGGGCGAACGCGTCACGATCACCGTATCCCTCGGAGTCACCGCGCTGCGACAGGGCGAACGTAGCGATACGGCTATCAAACGCGCTGATCAGGCGCTGTACAAAGCCAAGGAAAACGGTCGCAACCGGGTAGAGCAAGGCTGACTGAAACATTTTGACTGAACGAATGTTTCGACGGTGAAGCATTTCTTCTGCGTTTTGTTATGATGTTTCATTACCTCCCGACGCTGCCAATCCCATGAAGCTGTATCTCTCTGCACTCCTCATGCTCATCCTCACGGCGTGCTCCAGCGGCCCCAAGCTGGACACCAGTCATCCGTCGGCGAATTTCGACAACCGGGTTCAGTATGTCGTGATGCACTACACCTCGACGTCGATGGAGCGATCCCTGCAATTGCTGACCCACGGCGAGGTCAGCGCTCATTACCTGATCGGCGACGACAAGCAGGCCACGATCTACAAGCTGGTGGATGAAAATGCCCGGGCATGGCACGCTGGCGAGAGCGAATGGGAAGGGCGCACATGGCTCAATTCCAGCTCGATAGGCATCGAGATCGTCAACCCGGGCTTCAAGGACACCCCGACAGGTCGCTTGTGGTATCCGTACACCGAGGCACAGGTCCAGTCGATCACGGTGCTGCTCAAAGACATCGTCAAGCGCAACAAAATCGACCCCAGGCACGTGATCGGTCACAGCGACATTGCACCCTTGCGCAAGCAAGACCCAGGTCCGTTATTCCCGTGGAAACGCTTGGCCGCTGAAGGGCTTGGCGTCTGGCCCGATGAAGCACTGGTTGCGCAACGTCAGGCGCTGCTGGCAGTCAATCTGCCGAGCATTAGCTGGTTTCAGCAACAGCTCGCGCGCCTGGGCTACAGCACACCGCAGACCGGAGAGCTCGACGTCGCGACACGCGAGGTGCTGGCCGCCTTTCAGATGCACTACCGCCCTGCCCGTTTCGAAGGCGAACCTGACGCCCAGAGCGCGGCAATTCTGCAGGTGCTTAACCACTCGAACTGACCGCATGGCGCAATCAACAGCGTGTTGCCGCTTAACCCCTTAAAGCGGCAATGCCATGTAGAACTGCGTGCCCTGCCCCGGCCTTGAGTAGACGCCCATTCGGCCGCCGTGCAGCTGGACGATTTCCTTACACAGCGCCAGCCCCAGGCCGGCACCACCTTTTTTGCGGCCGACCTGAACGAAGGGTTCGAAGATCCGGCCCTGCTGCCCGTAGGCAATGCCCTCGCCGTTGTCTTCGACACTGATGATCGCCCGCTCGCCGTGGCGTCTGGCCTGCAAACGGATAAGGCCTTTGGGCGGCGTATGGCGCAGGGCGTTATCCAGCAAGTTGTCCAGAACACGTTCCAGTTGAGACTGGTCGGCATGCAGGCGTGGCAAAGGCTCCTGGATGTCCAGCATCAGCACGATGTCCCGCTCCAGAGCCTGATCTTCGAAGCGCGCCTTGGCCTCTTCCAGCAACGTTTCGATGGAACACGGCGCCAGCTTGAGCTTCTGCAGACCGTTCTGATAGCGCGAGAAATTCAGCAGGTCGTTGATCAGTTGCATCAACCGCTGCATTTCTTCGGTCACCGTATTGAGCAAATCCGCTTCGCGCGATTCCGGGGCGAAATGCAGGCGCTCCTGCAACAGACCGAACGCCATGTGCATGCCGGTGACCGGTGTACGCAGCTCATGCGAAGCGCGCAGCACAAACTCGCTGCGTACTCGCTCGAAAGCCCGCTGCTCGGTAACATCGTGCAGCACCATCACTGCACCCAGGATATGGCCTTTGGTGTGGCTCACCGGCGTCATGCTATAGGTCAGCAATCGCGACTCGCCATCAATGTCGATGGCCAGATCTTCCGGCGCGCGCTCCAGCGTCCCGCCACGCAGGATCAGATGCAATTGCTCATCCAGTTCGGGGCGATTCAGTGCAGCGCCGAGACTCTCGCCGAGGCGACTCTCATCCCACCCGAGCTGAAGCTGGGCCACCGGGTTCAAGTGTTCCAGATGCCCTTGGCGATCAATCATCAACAGGCCATCGTCAATACTGTCGAGCACCGCCTGCAAGCGCTGTTGACCCGCCAGCAGCTCGTCGACATTGGTCGCCTGATGCTGACGCAGGGCCTCAGCCATGATGCCGAAGCGTCGGGTCAGCAGGTTCATTTCTGCAGCCGAAGATATCGGCAGAGTGACCTCATAGTCGCCTTCGCCGATGCGATCAGCCGCCTTGGCCAAGGCTTCGATCGGCGCACCGAAACGACGTGCAATACCGTGTGCGGTCACGAAACCGATACACAGCACTGCCAGCCCGACCAGTCCCAGCAGGCCCGCGATCCACAAAGCGCGGTCCCGCGAGTTGATCTCGGCATTGCTGATGTTTTCCAGCGCCTTGCGATGCACGTTCAGCAGCCCGTTGCGCAACGCATTGAAGCTTTCGCTCAGTGGCGGCGTACCACGAATACCGCGCGGGTCGTCACCCAGACGGTTCCAGACCTCGATGAAGTGCCGGTAGTCCCGTTTGGTGGACTCGAACCCGGTACGCACGTTCTGCTGCGGATCCTGCACCGAACCCTGCTCCAGCAACTCTTCGAACTGTGCCTGCATCTTCTGCAGTTCGGGCTTGTTGCGCTGCGAGCCGGTCATCAACACCAGTTGATCGCCCAGGTTCTGACGCAGCTTCAGGCCAAGATCCAGAATGGCGAAGTTGTGCTGAATCAATGATTCCTGAGTGCGGGCCATCTGCATGACGCTGACGAGCCCCAGCAACAATCCGAGCAGCGCGACCGTGATCAAGGCCGAGATGCTCAGAAAAAGGCGTGTGCGCAGCTTCATGGCCAGTTTCATCAGAAATTATTCACAAGTTGTACTGTTTACGTTTGCGGTAAAGCGTCGAAGCGTCGATACCCAGTGTCTTGGCTGCCTGATCGAGGGTTTCGCTGGTCGCCAGCACGGCCCCGATGTGAGCTTTTTCCAACTCGTCCAGACTCAGCGCCGCACCCACTCGTGGTGCATTATTCGTCGGTTGCTCAGCCATGCCGAGGTGACTGATCTCGACACGCTCCTGCGGGCAGATGATGCTGGCTCGCTCGATCACGTTGCGCAGCTCACGAATGTTGCCAGGCCAGCGATAGTTGAGCAGCGCGGCTCGCGCCTCTTCACTGAAGCCTCGGGCCGGTCGCGCGTATTCCTTGACGAAACGCGCCAGAAAACGGTCTGCGAGGGTCAGTATGTCTTCGCTGCGCTCGCGCAGGGCAGGCAGATGCAAGGTGATCACGTTCAGCCGGTACAGCAAATCCTCGCGGAAGCGCCCGCTACGCACCATGTCCTCCAGATTGAGGTTGGTGGCCGCCAGAATGCGCACGTCTGCACGACGGGTCACCGGGTCCCCCACTCGCTCGTATTCCTTGTCCTGAATGAAACGCAGCAGCTTGGGTTGCAGCGTCAGCGGGAAATCACCGATCTCGTCAAGGAACAGCGTGCCGCCATCGGCCTGATTGACGCGACCCAGCGTGCTCTCGCTGGCACCGGTGAACGCGCCGCGGCTGTGACCGAACAGCTCGCTTTCCATCAATTCAGCAGTGAGCGACGGGCAGTTGATCGTGACGCAAGACTTCTTGGCCCGCTTGCTCCAGCCGTGTATCGCCCGTGCCAGCTCGCCTTTACCGGTACCGGACTCACCCAGAATCAGGATATTGGCATCCGTAACCGCCACCTGGCGGGCCGTTTCCAGAATGGCCATCATGGATGGGCTGTGCGAATCCAGGCCGTCTTTTGGCTTGCGAACTTCGCCTTCAAGCGCTTCGAGACGCGCCGACAGCTGACGTACTTCCAGCTGCTTGGCGGTCGCGAGACGCAATTGATCAGGGCTGCAGGGCTTTACCAGATAGTCGGCTGCGCCGGCCTGAATGGCATCCACCGCGGTGTCGACCGCCGAGTGCGCGGTGACGATGACCACGCGCATCCACGGTGCCTGAATACGCATCTGCGCCAGCACATCAAGGCCATTGTCTTCGCCCAGACGCAAATCGAGAAAGCAAAGGTCAAACACCTGGCGTTGCATAAGCGTGTCAGCCTGCGCTGCGCTGTTGGCAGTGGCGACACTGTAACCTTCGTCTTCCAGACAGTACCGGAAGGTGCGGAGGATGGCGGACTCATCGTCCACAAGCAGAATACGGCCCTGATTCTCAGTGGCTGCTTCCATTTTTCCTACGCTCCTTAATGAATTGTCTCAGTTAGTCTCGGAATCATCGGGCAAGTTGCATGGTCAATTCTGATTGATTCTGCGGCATGCATGGTAGCTCTCTGTTCGCCCAATGGCGAACGAGCCGATTAATCTGCGTTTATGCCGTTGAAACCGTCTATCCGGAAACGACAACCCACTTCAAAAGGAAAGCTCACATGTTCTCATTGAAAAAGATTGCCCTGATCACCGCGTGCGCTGCGCTGCTTGGCAGCGGCCCCGCTCTCGCCCAGACTGACCTGCAGACCCAGCTCAGCGAGGCGCGTCAGGAAGGCTCTATCTGGACAGCCTTCGCATTGAACAAACATTTGAGCCCGTTCAAGATCGAAGTGGATGTCGAGCAAGGCACAGCCATTCTCAAAGGCAAGGTCGAGGATCAGGTTGATCGCGAGCTGGCCGAGCGCATCGCGCTAGACACAAAGGGTATTGAAAAAGTCGACAATCAGCTGGAGATTGATCCTTCCGTCGCCAGCGAGCCTGGCTCCAGAACCAATATGGCCCAGCGTTTCGAAGATGCGACGCTGGTCGCGACGGTCAAGTCCAAGCTGCTGTGGAGCAGCGTCACCGAGGCGCTGAACATCGACGTCGACAGCAAGGACGGCGTCGTGACCCTCAAAGGACGTGCGCAAAGCCCGGAGGCCAAGGAACTGGCGGGCAGTCTGGCGAGCAATACCGACGGTGTGGTCAGCGTCAACAACCTCATCAGCCTGAGTGCTGCCGATTCCATTGCCGCGAAAGCTCAGCCGCAAACGCTGACACCGACTGAAGAAATGAGTGACGCGTGGATCACCAGCAAGGTGAAAGCGAGCCTGATCTACAGCCGGAATCTGGACGGGATGAATATCAAGGTGGACACCAAAGCCGGTGTCGTCAGCCTCAACGGCGTGGTCGCCAACTTCGCCGAGAAAGAACTGGCCGTTGAAATCGCGCGAAATATTCGCGGCGTCAAAGGCGTCAACGGTGACGCATTGAAAGTCATGGCGCGCAGCGCAGGCTGAACCGAGCGGGCTTTTCAACGCTTCCTTCGTGCAGAACGCACGATTACAAAGGTGTAATCGTGCAGCTTGCTTGCAGAAGGCTTGGCGATTAGTTCGTAAGCCACTGATTTAGTTGATATTAAATACGATTATGAAGTTGGCATGCAGTCTGCAATATCCCTTTCAACGAGGTCGTTGTACCTAGACCCATCAGATTGAAAGCCAGCACAGGCCAAGGGAGTTTGCAGATGAACAGCCAGCGTATTGCACAGTTTCGTATCTCCCCTCTGCACCTTCAGCAAGGTTTGTTCTTGCTGCTGGCCTTGCTTGTCACTCTGATCGCCATTCAGCAGTTCCAGCGCTGGAATCCATCCAGCGAAGCAGCTCAAACCATTCAGCCGTTCATCCATAGCAATAGCATTTCCTATCGCGAAGTAAGCGCTTCTGCGAACAAGGATATGTCTTCGAGCGTCCGTCCTGTAGACGGCCTGGTTTCGGTGGATGAAGTCGCGCCACAGCAAAAATGGGTTTTTTGACCCGATTTGAAAAAAACGCAGCACCCTTTATTAATTAAAACGGCATCAAAAAGGAGTATCACTATGTTGAGTTGGGCTATCACGTTTCTGATCATCGCCATCGTCGCTGCAGTACTGGGCTTCGGCGGTATCGCAGGCACGGCAACCGGTATCGCCAAGATCCTGTTCGTCGTATTCCTGGTGATGTTCGTGGTGTCGTTCTTCTTCGGTCGTCGTGGTCGAGGCTAAAGATGCACACGTCATTTCGCACGCTGGCCGCCGCCCTGCTATTGGGCGGCAGTGCCATGGCCATGGCTGCCAACGATGGGCAGTCCAGGGTCAATGAGCTTTTGAGTTCTGCCCCTGAGTACCGCACAACCTGGACGAAAGTCGTCAAGAAGGAAGAGCGGTTGCCGGAGTGGGTGATAAACCTGTCTGGTGCCTCCGAGCAGCAAATGACGGCAGTTACCGAGGACGGTGACAATTATCTGGTGGGGCCGCTTTGCGAAACCGCCGATACGTGCAAAAGCAAGCGCCTGATCGTGGCTGTGAGCCTCGATAAGGAAGATGCCTACGCCATGTTGGTCGAAGTGCCTGCGGGTCTTCCTGCAGACAAATCGCCGACACGTCATGCGACTTATCGCTACCTGGGTAAGCCTGACGAAGGTATGAAAGGTCTGTTGCAAGAGCAATTGCGCAAAGACCCGAACTGGTATTGATTCATCCAGAAAGGCAGTGACTGCATAAGCCACTGCCTTTCTGCGTTGTGCGACCTGAAGAGGGTACGCACATGACCAGGGGGCCGGGATGCGTTGATCGAAAGGATCGACGTGACCTAGGAGTACAGGGAGTACTTCCATCATGGGCCGGGTCAGGCAAGCCGCCATGCACATCCATAAGGCCACCTCGATTTATCAGGCGCCCTTCTGTCACCATGCATGGCGCTTTATATTTCCCCCGAATTACTAGCCCTAGATGGCATCCCTCGGCAACATCAGCCCAAGCGGCAACCGTACTCTCGCTTCAAGTCCACCGCCCGACCGGTTTCTCAACTCGACATTACCGCCGTGCATGGCAGCAATACGCTTGACTATCGCCAGCCCCAGACCGGTGCCTTTGCCGCTACGGGCACGATCGCCCCGGATGAACGGATTGAAGATGGTGTCCAGCTCGGACGGATCGATACCCGCCCCTCTGTCCAGCACGCTCAACACCACGTAAGGCGCATTTCTGTCGCCTGAGACATAAGCCGCCACTTCGATACCGTTACCTGCGTGATGGCGGGCATTGCCGATCAGGTTGGTTAACAGACGCTTCATCGACACTCTACGTAGCGGAAAGGGCGGTATGGGTTCCAGGCACAGTCGGATGCTGTCCTCGTCGTTGTTGAACGGCGCAACGACATCGCGAACCAGGTCGCCCAGATCGACCTCCTCGATTTCTTCGTCACGCCCATCACGAATGAATGCCAGGAACTGATCGAGAATCGCATCCATATCCTCGATGTCACGCACCATGCCTTCAGAAAACTCGTTGTCGTTCATCAGCTCCAGAGAAAGACGCAGACGAGTGAGCGGTGTGCGCAAATCGTGGGACACACCTGCCAGCATCAGTTCGCGCTCCTGACCTGCCTGTTCGACGTCTTCGGCCATCTGGTTGAAGGCTCGATACACTTCAGTCATCTCGCTGGGCGTGTCACTGACCGGTAGACGCACGCTGCGGCCCTGCCCCAACTGTCGAGCGGCAAACACCAGCCGCTTGAGCGGCTGATTCAACTGACGCACGAAGATCCAGGCTGATGCGGTGGACAACAACCCGATAGCCAGGAACCAGCCCAGCACGCTCCAGATTTTCTGCCCGCGCAACGGATGCGGATAGAGCGGTACTTTCAGCCAGCCATCCCCCAGGCTCGGCGCTCGTACCCAAAGTGCAGGCGGTGCATGCACACGCAGACGCACTTCGGTGTCGGCCCCCAGTTCAGCCTGCATCTGCCGCTGGTAAATCTCGCTGTACGGCCAGTGCTGCTCGCCTTCCGGCACGCCCCCGCCAACCACCCGGATAAGGCCGGCCGCCTCGGCAATCGCTTCGCGATCATTTTCATCGGCAGCCCAATACGCGCGCAGGGTCAGCGCAACGCCGTGGCTGTATTGCCTGTCGACCAGCACGTCCTCGTTCATCAACAGATAAACCAGCGTCAATGCCTTGGAAAACAGCACGACGATGAGCACCAGCCAGAGCGTGCGGGAAAAAAAGCTTTGCGGGAACCAGAGCGGTGTCTTCATAACTGCAGCCATACACTTTGCAAGGCGAGCGAGGCTCGCAGGTTTGCCGAACGCGGGCGAGACCCGATGGACGAACGCAAAAAACCAGCACGTCGATAACCTCCTGAAAGGTTATTGACGTAACTGGCAGGGATGACGAATTTCTGTGCTGACAGCCAGGCTGTCAGCGATTTCCGGCACCATCCGGAACGAATACATAGCCGACGCCCCAGACTGTCTGGATATAACGAGGCTTGGACGGGTCTGGTTCGATCAGGCGACGCAGACGGGATATCTGCACGTCGATGGACCGTTCCAGCGCATCCCACTCGCGGCCACGGGCCAGGTTCATCAGTTTGTCCCGGGTCAGTGGCTCCCGAGCATGCATCACCAGCGCCTTGAGCACTGCGAATTCGCCCGTGGTGAGCATGTGCACTTCTTCACCGCGCTTGAGTTCGCGTGTCGCCAGCGACAGCACGTAGTCGCCAAAACTGACTGATTCGTCCTCGCTGCCGGGCGCACCCGGCACCGGAGCTGCCTGACGACGCAATACAGCCTTGACCCGCGCCATCAGCTCATCCGGGTTGAACGGCTTGGCCAGGTAATCATCGGCACCCAGTTCGAGCCCCTTGATGCGGCTCAGCTCATCGCCCTTGGCGGTCAGCATGATAATCGGCACCTGATTGTTCGCGGCACGCAGCCGGCGGCACGCGGAAAGGCCATCTTCCCCAGGCAACATCAAATCCAGCACCACAAGGTTGAAAACCTCACGGGCCAGCAATCGGTCCATTTGCTCCACGTTTGCCACAGCGCGGGCGCGGTAGCCCTTGCTGGTAAAAAACCGTTCCAGGAGACTGCTCAACCCAGGATCGTCATCGACAATCAGGATTTTTTCGCCTTCAGCATTTTGTGCGGTGCTGCTCATCGGATGCTCCTCTGATCTCGGGGCGCATTATGGCGTAGCTGCGGTGATGCGCACCGTGTGCATTGTTAGCAGATTTTACTGGGGGCGACACTTGCGCCTGTCTTTTCGCTCAAAAACAGCTCGTTTATCGACCAATCCCCTAATCCGCCTTTGCCGGGTATAATGCGCCGCCTTCAAAGTCAGGCAAAGCCGTGCTTATGGCGGTTCGCCAGCCATGCATATAAATGCTGGCGAACGAAATCCAGGCAAGACAATTCGTACGAGCCCCGTTTTTTGCTCACAACTCCAGGTGGTCTTATGGACAGCATCAACAGCCGCATCGCCGAAGAACTCGGTGTACGCCCACAACAGGTCGCAGCGGCCGTAGCACTACTGGATGAAGGCTCGACCGTGCCCTTCATTTCCCGCTATCGCAAGGAAGTGACCGGCAGCCTGGATGACACTCAATTACGCCATCTGGAAGAGCGTCTGCGGTATCTGCGCGAACTGGACGACCGGCGCGTCAGCATTCTTGCCAGCATCGAAGAGCAAGGCAAGCTGACCCCGGAACTGGCCCGAGACATCAAGCTGGCCGACACCAAGACGCGTCTTGAAGATTTGTATCTTCCTTATAAGCAGAAGCGCCGCACCAAGGGCCAGATCGCCCTTGAAGCCGGATTGGGCGAGCTGGCCGACGGCCTGTTCAACGACCCGAGCCTTGCTCCTGAAGCAGAAGCAGCCCGCTTTGTCGACACCGAAAAAGGCGTGGCCGACGTGAAGGCCGCACTGGAAGGCGCCAAGTACATCCTGATGGAGCGCTTTGCCGAAGACGCTTCACTGCTCGACAAGCTGCGCGGTTTCCTCAAGCAGGAAGCGGTGATCAGCGCTCGGGTGGTGCCTGGCAAGGAGGAGGAAGGCGCGAAGTTCCGCGACTATTTCGAACATGACGAACCGCTCAAGAGCATGCCGTCACACCGTGCGCTGGCGATTTTCCGCGGGCGCAACGAAGGTTTCCTCAGCTCCGCACTGAAAGTCGGTGAAGAACTGCCGGGCACCATGCACCCCTGCGAGCTGATGATCGGCGAGCGTTTCGGTATCCAGAATCAGAACCGTCCTGCCGACAAATGGCTGGCCGAAGTGGTCCGCTGGACCTGGAAGGTCAAGCTGTACAGCCATCTGGAAACCGACCTGCTGGGCGAGCTGCGTGAAGGCGCCGAAACCGAAGCCATCAACGTTTTCGCCCATAACCTGCACGACCTGCTGCTCGCCGCTCCGGCTGGCCAGCGGGCCACAATGGGCCTCGACCCGGGCCTGCGTACCGGCTGCAAGGTCGCCGTGGTGGATGCCACCGGCAAGCTGCTCGACTACGCGACCGTTTATCCGCATGTACCGAAAAACCAGTGGGACCAGACCATCGCCGTGCTGGCAGCCCTGTGCGCCAAGCACTCGGTCGATCTGATTGCCATCGGCAACGGCACCGCCAGCCGCGAAACCGACAAGCTGGCCGCTGAGCTGATCAAGAAATACCCAGGTTTGAAGATGACCAAGGTCATGGTTTCCGAAGCGGGCGCCTCGGTCTACTCCGCCTCGGAACTGGCGGCCAAGGAGTTCCCGGACCTCGACGTGTCGATCCGTGGTGCGGTATCGATTGCCCGCCGCCTGCAGGATCCGCTCGCCGAACTGGTGAAAATCGACCCGAAATCCATTGGCGTCGGTCAGTACCAGCATGACGTATCGCAGCTCAAGCTGGCTCGCGGCCTGGACGCCGTGGTTGAAGATTGCGTGAACGCCGTAGGCGTGGACGTGAACACCGCATCGGTGGCGCTGTTGGCGCGCATTTCCGGCCTGAACACCACGCTGGCCCAGAATATCGTCGCGCATCGCGATGAAAACGGTGCGTTCAAGACACGCGCAGCGCTGAAGAAAGTCAGTCGCTTGGGCGAAAAGACGTTTGAACAGGCCGCAGGCTTCCTGCGTGTCATGACCGGTGACAACCCGCTGGACTCTTCCGCCGTTCACCCTGAAGCCTACCCGCTGGTACAGCGCATTGCGGCTGAAACCGATCGTGATATCCGTTCGCTGATAGGTGATGCCAGCTTTCTCAAGCGTCTGGACCCGAAGAAGTTCACTGACGAGACCTTTGGTCTACCGACGGTGACGGACATTCTGCAAGAGCTTGAGAAGCCTGGCCGCGATCCACGCCCGGAGTTCAAGACCGCCGAATTTCAGGATGGCGTCGAGGACCTCAAGGACCTGCAACTGGGCATGATCCTCGAAGGCGTCGTGACCAACGTCACTAACTTCGGTGCTTTCGTCGATATCGGCGTGCATCAGGACGGTCTGGTACACATCTCCGCGCTGTCCGAGAAATTCATCAAAGACCCGCGTGAAGCAGTCAAGGCCGGCGACGTGGTGAAAGTGAAAGTCATGGAAGTCGATATCCCGCGTAAACGTGTCGGTCTGTCGATGCGCATGAGCGACACACCCGGCGAAAAAATCGATGGTGCGCGTGGCGCGCGCCCAGGCTCGGCACCGCGTCAGCAGAACAACGCCCCGCGCAAGGAAACCTCTGCACCTGCACCGGCCAACAATGCCATGGCGTCGCTGTTTGCCAACGCCAAGCAGTTGAAGAAGCGTTGATGGACATTCCCGAGGATCTGACCCACAGCGCCTACTTCAAGATGCTCGGCTGCGAGCTGCGGCGTCTTGACGAAGGCGTTGCCGAAGTTGCACTGCCACTGGAAGCGCATCTGCGCAATCGCGGCAATGTGATGCACGGCGGGGCAATCTTCAGTCTGGTCGATATTGCCATGGGGCTGGCCTGTTCCAGCGTTCATGGTTTCGACCAGCGCAGCGTGACCATCGAGTGCAAGATCAACTATGTACGTGGCGTGTCGGACGGCGAAGTTCTGTGCATCGCCAAGGTCCTGCACGCGGGTCGCCGCACGCTGGTGGTAGAAGCGGAAGTTGTCCAGGGCGACAAGCTCGTCGCAAAAGCCCAAGGCACATTTGCAGTCATCTAGACTCGCTCAGAGGCTGATGCAATCAGTCATTGCGAAGTGGACCTAGCCGTACCGACATCATTTGAGTTAATTTCGGCACCATTAGCGTGGTGCCGAGTCCATTTGGGTGGTACGACGAAGAGCAATGATTGTGAACTGGCGTCAACGACCCGACCAGGCGACCACGCCAGTTCCTCTCCTCACCCTTGCAGACCATCAAGTCCACCCCCATATCGGGGCGACCGATGCGTGAAGGATTACACCTTGAGCGAACTTTTAAACCGCCGTCTTGCTTTGCTTGGCGAGCGCAACAACCTCTCTTTGCTGGAGCAGTGCCTGCACGGTATCGAGCGTGAATGTCTGCGCGTTACTGCAACGGCAGAACTGGCGTGCACGCCCCACCCTCAAGCTCTGGGTGCAGCACTCACCAACGGCCAGGTCACGACCGATTACTCCGAATCACTGCTGGAGTTCATCACGCCCGCACTAAAGAACCCGGCCGAGACCCTCGACAGCCTGGACAAGATCCATCGATTCGCCTACAGCAAGCTGAACAACGAGCTGCTCTGGAGCCCTTCGATGCCGTGCCCTTTGCCCGACGAAGAGCACATACCGATCGCGTATTACGGCACCTCGAACATCGGCAAACTCAAATACGTCTATCGCAAGGGTCTGGCGCTGCGTTATGGCAAGACCATGCAGTGCATTGCCGGTATTCACTATAATTTTTCGCTGCCGGAAGACGCCTGGGCGCTGCTCAAGCAGACCGAAGACTTTGCCGGCGACGCGCGGGACTATCAGTCGCATTCCTACATCGCGCTGATTCGCAACTTCCGCCGCTACAGCTGGCTGCTGATGTACCTGTTCGGTGCATCACCGGCGCTGGACGCAGGTTTCCTGCGCGGCCGTGAGCATCAGCTGGAACACTTTGACGCCGACACGTTGTACTTGCCGTACGCCACCAGCCTGCGCATGAGCGATCTGGGTTATCAGAGTGACGCTCAGGCTGACCTGACGCCGTGCTACAACGATCTGGTCAGCTACACCGACAGCCTGCGCAAGGCTGTGGCAACGCCTTATCAGCCGTACGTCGATGTCGGTACTCATGACCAGAACGGCGAATGGATTCAGCTCAACACCAATGTGTTGCAGATTGAAAACGAGTACTACTCCAACATACGTCCCAAGCGCGTGACCTATAGCGGCGAACGCCCGATTCAGGCGCTGGTGGCCCGCGGCGTGCAGTACGTCGAAGTACGCTGCCTGGACATCAACCCGTTTCTGCCGACCGGCATCAGCCTGGAACAATCACGCTTCATCGACGCGTTCGTGCTGTATTGCGCCCTTGAGGAAAGCCAGCAACTGGCTGGCCACGAGTGTTCCAATGCAAGCTCGAACTTCCTCTCGGTGGTCAAGGAAGGTCGCCGTCCGGGCCTGAACCTGCTGCGCGACAACAGCCCTGTCGAGCTCAAGGCATGGGCGACCGAGCTGTTGGAGAAAATCACGCCCATCGCCCGACTGCTGGATCAGGCGCAAGGCATAGATGAACACGTCAAATCCATCGACGTGCAACAGGCCAAGATCAACGACACTGCGCTGACCCCTTCAGCCCAGGTGCTGGCCAGCATGAAGGCGCACAACGAAGGCTTCACGGCGTTCTCCCTTCGCCAAAGCCAGGTCCACGCCGAATACTTCCGCACTCACCCGCTGAGCGCTGAAGAACAGGCACACTTCGAAGCCCTGGCCAAAACCTCCCTTGAGGAACAGGCCGAGCTGGAAGCGACGGAAGAAGTGGTGGATTTCGACACATTCGTGGGCTCGTATCAGGCGAGCATTCTGTCGATCAGCAACTGATGCGCAGGTGACGCAGAGCGTGAGGAACGACAGGTGTCTTTAAGAACACCTATCGTACCCACGCTCTGCGTCCGCTCCAGCGCTTATATAGCCTTCTCGAAAATCTTCGAATTACGCTGATAGTTGTACAGCGAGGCGCGGGCGCTTGGCAGGCGATCTACGCTGCTGGGCTCGAAACCGCGCTCGCGGAACCAGTGCGCAGTGCGGGTGGTGAGGACGAACAGGGTCTTGATGCCCAATGCCCTGGCACGGTTTTCAATACGCTCCAGCAACTCGTCACCGCGACCACCATGCCGGTACTCGGGGTTGACCGCCAGACACGCCAGCTCGCCTGACTCCGAGTCGGCAATCGGGTACAACGCGGCACAGGCAATGATCATCCCTTCACGCTCGACCACACTGAACTGGGTAATCTCGCGCTCCAGCACTTCTCTGGAGCGGCGTACCAGAATGCCCTGCTCTTCCAGCGGGGTGATCAGGTCCATCAGACCGCCGACGTCTTCGATGGCCGCCTCGCGCACCAACTCGAATTGCTCCTGCGCCACCAGCGTGCCGCCACCATCGCGGGTGAACAGCTCGGTCAGTAGTGCGCCATTCTCGGCATAGCTGACGATATGGCTGCGGGCCACACCACCACGACAGGCTTCTGCCGCTGCATCCAGCAATTCCGCCTGATAGTTGCTGCCCAGGCGCTGCAAATGGGCAGGCACCTGCTGAGGGCGCAACTCGCGTACCAGCCGTCCCTGCTCGTCCAAAAGGCCCTCATCGGCGCCGAACAGCAGCAGTTTGTCGGCGGCCAGATCGATAGCGGCGCGTGTGGCGACGTCTTCGCAGGCGAGGTTGAAGATTTCGCCGGTCGGCGAGTAGCCCAGCGGCGACAGCAGTACGATGTGACGCTCGTCCAGCAGACGATTGATACCCTTGCGGTCAACCCGGCGCACTTCGCCGGTGTGCTGATAATCGACACCTTCCAGCACGCCGATAGGCCGGGCGGTCACCACGTTGCCGCTGGTGACGCGTAACCGCGAACCTTGCATGGGCGAAGCAGCCATGTCCATTGACAGACGCGCCTCGATCGAGATGCGCAGCTGACCGACGGCATCGATCACGCATTCCAGTGTCTCGGTATCGGTGATGCGCAAATCGCGATGATAACGCGGGGTAATCCCGCGCTGGGCCAGACGGCTCTCGATCTGTGGACGCGAGCCATGCACCAGCACCAGCCGCACCCCAAGGCTGTGCAACAGCACCAGGTCGTGGACGATATTGCCGAAGTTGGGGTGTGCGACGCCGTCGCCGGGCAGCATGACGACGAAGGTGCAATCGCGGTGAGCATTGATGTAAGGAGATGCATCGCGTAGCCAGTTGACGTATTCGGGCATGACAACAAGAGCCTGTAGAAAAATGGACGAAGAGAAAAAGCACGCACAACGGTGTGGTGGTTATCGTCGGAACAGGCTTGGCACGCGCAATCTCCTTGTATTCGGCTCTTGTGGAACCTGACTCATTGAGGCGTCAGGCAATATTGTTCGATCAACTGACGTAACAGACGCACTGTAGGGTCCAGACGTGACATTTCGAGGTATTCCCCCGGCTGATGCGCGCAGGCAATATCGCCAGGCCCCAGCACCAGCGTTTCGCAACCGAGGCGCTGAAGATAAGGCGCTTCGGTGCCGAATGCTACTGCTGCCGCTGTGTGGCCGGTCAGTCGTTCGGCAACGCGCACCAGTTCGGCATCCGCCACCTGCTCGAACGGCGAACACTCGGGGAACAGTGGAGCGTAGTCGATCTGCACCTGATGCAGTTCAGCCAAAGGTTGCAGCTTGTGCCGGATCGCAGCACGCAATACGTCAGGGTCCATGCCCGGTAACGGGCGCAGATCGAACTCCAGCGAACACTGGCCGCAGATGCGGTTCGGGTTGTCGCCGCCATGAATGCAGCCCAGGTTCAGGGTGGGTTGCGGCACAGTGAACTGCGGATTACGGTATTCCGATTGCCATTGCGTGCGCAGGCCCTTGAGTTCGCTGATCGCGTCGTGCATGGCCTCCAGCGCGCTGTGCCCCAGGCTCGGATCAGAGGAGTGGCCGCTGCGCCCGAGAATATGGATGCGCTCCATCATCACGCCTTTGTGCATGCGGATCGGCTTGAGCCCGGTCGGCTCGCCGATTACCGCTGCGCGGCCCAGCGGGCGTCCGGCGTCTGCAAGCGCACGGGCTCCGGCCATCGAGCTTTCTTCGTCGCAGGTGGCGAGGATCAGCAGCGGCTGCTTGAACGGCTGATCAAGCAACCCGCGTACGGCTTCGATCACCAGTGCGAAAAAGCCTTTCATGTCGCAACTGCCCAGCCCGACCCAGCGGCCATCGACTTCGGTCAGCTTCAGCGGATCGGTTTTCCACAGCGCTTCGTCGAACGGCACGGTATCGCTGTGGCCGGCCAGCACCAGACCGCCAGGCCCGGTGCCGAAGGTGGCCAGCAAATTGAACTTGCCGGGTGACACCTGCTGAATATCACAGGCAAAACCCAGATCCCCAAGCCAGCCGGCCAGCAGATCAATGACAGGACGGTTGGTCTGGTCCAGGGAAGGCTGAGTGCAGCTCACCGAAGGCGCAGCGATCAAGGCGGCGAACTGGTCTTTCATGGACGGCAACGGCATGGACGCTTCCTGTAATCAAGACGAAACACAGCCCATCATAGGGCCATAGCAACCCAGGAATAAACCGTTTCGGGCCATGTCCTGTACACTGACGCCATCAGCAGCCGTTCAGTCATGGGCTGCGCTTCCGTTATCAGTATCAGCGTTTGGATTCCCCCGGCCATGCAAAAAGAAACAGAAATCAAACTCCGCGTCAGCCGCGAGACTCTCGCTGCACTGCGCGAACACCCGTTGCTCAAGAAGCGCAACAAAAGTGGCTGGGAGCGCCTGGAACTGTCGAACCAGTATTTCGATACCCCTGAACGCGAACTGGCCCACGCCAAAGTGGCGCTGCGCATCCGTCGTGATGGCGATCAGATCATCCAGACCATGAAGACTCGCGGGCAAAGTGTGGCCGGCCTGTCCGAGCGCAACGAATACAACTGGGATCTGCCCAAAGCCAAGCTGGACCTGAAAAAACTCGAAGGCGACTGCTGGCCCGAGCAACTGGCCGAACTGGACAAGAAAACCATCAAGCCGCTGTTCACTACCGACTTTGTGCGTGAAAAAGCCGAAATTGCCTGGGGTCGTGGCAAAACCAAAGTCGTGATCGAAGCCGCGCTGGACCTGGGCCAGGTGGTTGCAGGCAAGCAGAAGGAAGAAATCTGCGAGCTGGAGCTTGAGCTGCGCGAGGGCGACCCTGCGGCGCTGCTGGAACTGGCCGCTGAACTGGCTGCAACGCTGCCGTTGATGCCCTGCGACATCAGCAAGGCTGAGCGCGGTTATCGCCTGCTCGACGCCAGCAGCTACTCATTGAGCCTCCCGGCGCCTGTTCTGAACGCAGAAACGCCGCTGGATGATGCTTACTCGGCGCTGGCCTGGCATTTGCTGGGCAGCAGCCAGCGTCTGGCCGAGCAGTACCGTTTCAACGGCCACTGGCGTTTGCTGCAGGACTGGGTCGAGATGCTCGCCGAATTGCGCGCACTGACCAGCAGCCTCGGCCAGGCCGCACCACGCACTTCGACGGCCCAGCTACGTACCTCGCTGGACGCGCTGCTGGAAGACTGGCGCCCACTGGTTCAGGCTGGTCAGGAAGATGGTGATGTGCGTGGCGCTGCTCACGAGCAGTTCCTTGAAGAATTGCAGGACACCCGCTGGGGCGAGTTTTCACTGAACACGTCGCGCTGGCTGCTGGCCCGCAGCTGGACCGCCGAGCGCAACACGCGCGGCAACCGCCAGGGCGCTGCCCTGCTGAGCAGTTGGCTGCCTCGCCTGTTGGGCGAAGAGGCGACGTCCCTGCAACTGAGCCGCTATCAGCAGCAACCGGAAGACCTGGCCGAGCAACTGCCACGGATCGAACGCATGCAAGCCTGGCTGCACTGGGCACGCGCCGCGCTGGACCTGCCAGAGCTCGATCGCCTGTACGGCGAAATGCGCAAACTGGAAGAACTGGCCCATCTGGACATCAGCGACGAAGTACTCGATGCCCGTGTTCAGCAAGCCATCACCGTCTTCCAGAGCCGCGCATGGAAGACCTTGTTGCGTTTGTAAGGCTGGAGCTGTGTTCTCTCGTGTAACTATCGTTCCGCACTCTACAGCGCGGGAATGCCTTGGGTGACGCCCTGCGTCACAAACCTGCGCCACGCCGCTGGCTCAAGATCGGACGCCCTGCGCCCTGCGCCCTGCGCCCTGCTTTGGGTGTGCGGCGCGGCAGGCAATTGGCAAGAGGTCATGAATTCAGCCTCCCTGGCGCAATAGCGGCAGGCTGGTGGTGGATTTGATCTCTGACAGTGCCACTGTCGAGTTCACTTCCTGAATACCGGGCACCAGCGACAGCTTTTCGAAGAAAAACCGCTCATAAGCCTCGATGTCCGGCGTCACGATGCGCAGCAGAAAATCCACCGACCCCATTAGCACATAGCACTCCAATACCTCTGGAAAACCACGAATCGCATCGGTGAACTCGGTGAAGTTGGAGCGCCCGTGGGCATTGAGTTTGACCTCGGCAAAAATCTGCGTGTTCAGACCGATTTTCTTGCGGTCCAGCAACGCGACCTGGCGCCGGATTACCCCCTCATCCTTGAGCCGCTGAATGCGACGCCAGCAAGGAGATTGCGACAAGCCGACCTGCTCGGCGATCTGCGCACTGGAAAGCGAAGCGTCCTCCTGCAGCAAAGCCAGAATCTTGCGGTCGTACACATCCAGCTCGGTTTGCATAATTATTCTTCCGCAGCAGCCACTGACGCATTAACAAGTCTTAACAAGACTAATCCAGTTGATGATGGACCAGAAATTTCTTTTGCCGCATGTAAGGATTTCTACCATCGTTCTGGAGTATCAGCATGCCCAACCTCGAAGCCGTGACCACCCTCTCGCAACGCCCCGACAGCTGGTCATCCAGCAATGCTTCGTGCTGCGCGCGCTATCGGATTGTTGCCGAAGCCGAGCCAGCGTTGCTTTGCCAGGTGCTGAACCTGTTTGCGATGCAGTACCTGATTCCTCACCAGCTCAGCGTCGTGCAGCAGGAAAGCACGCTGGTCATCGACCTCCACGTCGCCAGGCTGAGCTGGCACCGGGCCCAGGTCATTGGTGAAAAAATGCGCAACCTGATCGACGTCTGCTCGGTGGATGTCGAACAAACCGACGCTCTCAAAACCCCACAGACTCACGTCGCGCTGGCCCGCGGCTGAATCAATTCGCCTGCTTCGGTAATTCCCGGTCGCACAGAACGAGTAACGCTGTCACGCTTGGCGTCTACGCTTGTTCAGCGTCACATGACCAAATTGCCCCAAGGAGCGCGCATGGCAGCCCTGTCCCCTTCTTCACAGGATCGCTGGCTCGATCTGAACGATGTGTTGCGTGACCTGGTTGCCGAAGGCTACCTGAGTCAGGACGACTCGGAGACCGCACTCGCGCAACGTCGCAGCGCGGTAAACATTCAACTGCACCCGCTCGAATTTCTGGCGTCGCTGCAGTTCGACGACCTGAAGCGTCCCGGCAAAAAGCTGGACGTAGAAACCCTGACTGCCTGGCTGGCAAAAATCTGTGGCCAGCCTTACATGCGTATCGATCCGCTGAAGATCAATGTCGCAGCGGTCACGCCGCTGATGTCCTATGCATTCGCCCAGCGCCACAAGATTCTGGCCGTGGCAGTCGATCGTGAATCAGTGACCATCGCCAGCGCCCAGCCCTACGTGCGCTCGTGGGAAGCCGACCTCTCACATGTGCTCAAGCTTCAGGTGAAACGCGTCGTCGCCAACCCGGCAGACATCCAGCGCATGGCGATGGAGTTTTTCAGGCTGGCCAAGTCGGTCAGCGGCGCCAATGCGTCCGAACAGAAAATGAGCAACATGGGCAACTTCGAACAGTTGCTCAAGCTCGGGGCCAGTGATCAGGAGCCCGACGCCAACGATGCGCACATCGTCAATATCGTCGACTGGCTGTTCCAGTACGCGTTTCAGCAACGGGCCAGCGATATCCACATAGAGCCGCGCCGTGAACAAGGCACCGTGCGCTTTCGCATCGACGGCGTGCTGCACAACGTCTATCAGTTCCCGGCACAGGTCATCATGGCCATTGTCAGCCGCCTGAAGAGCCTCGGACGGATGAACGTCGCCGAAAAGCGCAAACCGCAGGACGGTCGGGTCAAGACCACCACGCCCGAAAATCGTGAAGTGGAGCTGCGCCTGTCGACCTTGCCCACAGCATTCGGCGAAAAGATGGTGATGCGGATTTTCGACCCGGAAGTACTGCTCAAGGACTTCGACCAGCTGGGGTTTTCCAGTGATGACCTGCGTCGCTGGCAGGAGATGACCCGCCAGCCCAACGGCATCATTCTGGTCACCGGCCCGACCGGTTCGGGCAAGACCACCACGCTGTACACCACTCTTAAAAAGCTCGCGACCTCTGAGGTCAACCTCTGCACCATCGAGGACCCTATCGAGATGGTCGAGCCCGCCTTCAACCAGATGCAGGTGCAGCACAACATTGATCTGAGCTTTGCCGCTGGCGTGCGCGCCCTGATGCGGCAAGACCCTGATATCATCATGATCGGCGAAATTCGCGACCTGGAGACAGCTGAAATGGCTATTCAGGCGGCACTGACTGGTCACTTGGTGCTGTCGACGCTGCACACCAACGACGCGCCCAGCGCCATCAGCCGCATGCTCGAGCTGGGAGTACCGCATTATCTGCTCAAGGCGACGATACTCGGCGTGATGGCCCAACGCCTGGTGCGTACGCTGTGCCCGCACTGCAAGGCGCCGATCAATCTGAACGAGACTGACTGGCAAACCCTGACACGCCCCTGGCAAGCCCCCGTACCGGCTGGTGCGCATCAGGCAGTTGGCTGCGTGGAATGTCGCGATACCGGCTATCGGGGCCGCGCCGGGGTTTACGAGATCATGGTCATGTCAGACAACATCAAGGCATTGATCTCCGCAGACCTGGACCTCACTGCCATGCGCCGTCAGGCCTTCAAGGAAGGCATGCGCAGCTTGCGCCTGTCGGGTGCACAAAAGGTCTCGGCTGGGCTGACTACACTGGAAGAAGTGCTGAGGGTGACGCCGCAGAGCGAGCAGCGCTGAGCGGGTTGAGCGCCCTCTTCAGCGGCTGTGCCAACAGGCTTGTTAAGGAAAATCCGCTAAAGTGAACTAGCCGGTACACATTGATTGAACTAGTTCGTGGGTTTAGCTATCCAACCCCTCAGAACAACCACAGTTGGAGTACCAAATCATGCGTCTCAAGTTTGCTGTCGCCACCGTAGCCTTGCTTTCCATCCCGATGGGTTCAGCGATGGCTGACACCTTTTGGCGTAATGTGCTGTCCTCGGGCGCCACCACTGGCTCGACTTACCTGACCTTCAAGGATCACAAGCTGATCGTTGCCGCTCAAGATGACGCCGGCAGCTACGTTGCCAGCAATGGCGACATCCGCGGCCCGTTCCTCGAAGCCGCTATCCAGCAAGTGCGTAAAGAAAATCCGGGCCTGAAAGCCACGGACATGGAGCTGGCCAACGCGATCCTGGACAAGAACCTGGTCGCTGAAAACCAGTAAGCGTCACGCATAAAAAATGCCGCTCGATGAGCGGCATTTTTTTATCCGGCAATTACTCGCCGATGGCGCTTTTGTAACCTGCAGCGTCCAGCAGTTTGGCCAGATCAGCCTCAGCGTTGGCAGGTTTCAGCTTGAAGATCCAGGCACTGTAAGGTTCGCTGTTAAGCGATTCGGGCGAGTCGCCCAGTGCTTCGTTGACCGCGACAACCTCACCCGCAACCGGTGAGTAGATATCCGAGGCAGCCTTGACCGACTCGACAACACCAGCGGCATCACCGCCAGCGAATACCTTGCCGATCTCCGGCAGTTCGACGAACACCACATCGCCCAGCGCTTCCTGTGCGTGATCCGAGATACCGACGGTCACTGTACCGTCAGCCTCCAGGCGTGCCCATTCATGACTTTCGGCGAAACGCAGCTCGGCGGGAATATTGCTCATTTAGTCATCCTCAACATCGGGTCAGCGGAAAACCCGCCATAGGTTAAATCAAGGCTTTGCCATGCCGCACGAAGGCCGGCTGCACGACACGCACCGGATACCACTTGCCGCGGATTTCCACCTCGGCCCGGTCAGCAGTCGCCATCGGCACACGCGCCAAGGCAATGGATTTGCTCAGCGTAGGAGAGAAGCTACCACTGGTGATCTCACCTTCGCCAATTTCTGCGATTCTTACAACCTGATGCGCCCGCAAGACGCCGCGCTCTTCGAGCACCAGACCGACCAGCTTGGAGGCAATGCCGTCAACGCGTTCGCGCTCCAGAGCCTTGCGCCCAATGAAATCACGCTCGGAAGGCTCCCAGGCGATGCTCCAGGCAATATTCGACACCAGCGGTGAAACACCCTCGCCAATGTCCTGACCATAAAGGTTCATACCCGCTTCGAGGCGCAAGGTGTCACGGGCGCCAAGGCCGATGGGAGAAATGCCCGCACCGACCAGATCATTGAAAAAGCTCGGCGCCTGCTCGGCCGGCAGCATGATTTCCAGACCGTCTTCGCCGGTATAACCGGTACGCGCGATGAACCAGTCAGCGTCATCACGACCTTCGAACGGTTTAAGCTCATTGATCAACCTGGCGCGAGAGCTGGTCACCAGGTCGGCAATTCTGGCCCGCGAGCGTGGCCCCTGAATAGCCAGAATCGCCATCTCGCTCCGCTCGTTCAGCTGCACCTCGGCGTCGCCCAGTTGTGACTTCATCCAGGCCAGGTCCTTGGCGCCATTTGCGGCGTTGACCACCAGACGATAACCCTCGGCCGTGAGGTAGACGATCATATCGTCGATGATGCCGCCTGCGTCGTCCAGCATGACGCTGTAAAGCGCCCTGCCCGGTGTCTTGAGCCTGTCGACATCGTTGGCCAGCAGATAACGCAGCCAGCTTCGGGCATCACGACCGAGCACGTCGATCACGTTCATGTGAGAGACATCGAAGACCCCACAGTCGCGACGCACCTGGTGGTGCTCTTCGACCTGCGATCCATAATGCAATGGCATGTCCCAACCACCAAAATCGACCATTTTCGCCCCAAGAGCGAGGTGCAGGTCGAACAGGGGGGTACGCTGTCCCATGGGTTTCTCCTTCCGGGCGTGGCGAAGGTGCGGGCAGAAAATATCGGCAAGCCCCCCAATAAACCGGAGTTTGCAGCACATTACAGCTGACCGAATAATCTGACAGACCGCACCAATTGCGGCGCATTGTAGCCGCAAGGTGCGGGACCCGCACCTAACCAATCTGACGGGCAGAGCGCCGAATCAACACAATGACGGGTAATAATCCTACAAGCACAAGCGACAAAGCTGGCAACGCTGCTCGCGCCCACTCGCCCTCGCTGGTCATTTCGAAGATCCGCACGGCCAACGTATCCCAGCCAAACGGGCGCATAAGCAGGGTGGCAGGCATTTCCTTGAGCACATCCACGAACACCAGAAGCGCTGCGCTGAGCGCGCCAGGCACCAGAAGTGGCAAATACACGTTGAGAAACAACTTTGGCCCGCTGACGCCGAGGCTACGAGCCGCTTCGGGCAAGGAAGGACGAATGCGCGACAGACTGTGCTCCAGCGGACCGAAGGCCACCGCAATGAAGCGCACCAGATACGCCAGTAACAGAGCCGACAGGCTGCCCAGCAACAGCGGCTTGCCTGCGCCTCCCAGCCAACCCGAAAGCGGGACGACCAGCGCACGGTCCAGGTAACTGAATGCCAGCATGATCGACACCGCCAACACCGAACCCGGCAGCGCGTAGCCAAGGTTGGCGAGGCTGACGCCCGAACGTATGGCAGGCGTAGGCGCCATGCGTCGGGCGAAGGCCAGAACCAGCGCAACGCTGACGGTGATCAGCGCCGCCATGCCGCCCAGATAGAGGGTGTGCAGAATCAGCCCGGTGTAGCGCTCGTCCAGATCGAAACGGCCTCGCTGCCAGACCCAGATGATCAACTGCAGCACCGGCACGACAAAAGCACAGATAAACACCAGTCCACACCAGGCGCTCGCGCCCCACGCCTTGAGGCCCCGCAACGGGTAGAGCGCGGCAGCCCGAGGCCGTTCGCTGGCGGGTCGGTTTGCACCTCTGGCCCGGCGTTCGCCGTACAACAGAATGAGCACCGCCAGGAGTAAGAGGCTGGCCAGCTGAGCAGCGCTGGACAGGCTGAAGAAGCCATACCAGGTCTTGTAGATGGCGGTGGTGAAAGTGTCGAAGTTGAACACCGAGACAGCGCCGAAGTCTGCCAGCGTTTCCATGAGCGCCAGCGCCACACCCGCACCGATCGCCGGACGGGCCATGGGCAGCGCTACGCGCCAGAACGCTTGCAGAGGCGAGTTGCCCAGTACCCGCGCAGCTTCCATCAACCCTTTGCCTTGCGCCAGAAAGGCGGTGCGTGCCAGCAGGTAGACGTAGGGGTAGAAGACCAGCACCAGCACGATGATCACCCCGCCGGTAGAGCGCACTCGCGGCAGGCGCAGGCCTGAACCGAACCATTCGCGCATCAAGCTCTGCACCGGCCCGGAAAAATCCAGCAGCCCGACAAAGACGAATGCCAATACGTAAGCAGGGATTGCGAACGGCAGCATCAGCGCCCAGTCCAGCCAGCGCCGGCCCGGGAACTCGCACAGGCTGGTCAGCCAGGCCAGGCTAACCCCCAACAGCGTGACGCCGACACCGACCCCCAGCAGCAGGATCAGCGTGTTGCTCAACAGACGCGACATCTGGGTTTCAAGCAGGTAGGACCAGATCTGTGTGTCGACGGTCTCCCACGACAGCAGCAACACGCTCAGTGGCATTAATACCAGTGCCGCGATGGCAAAAACCAGCGGGTACCAGCGGCGTTGGACGGGATGGGCCAAGGGATTCTCGAAGTCAGGAGTGATACGTCACTAAGTAATACATCTATCGAAACCGGAAGCAGAGCGTCCAGAACAGCGCTCCCACGCTGGAGCATGGGAGCGATCATGCGGTGGGTATTAAATCAATTCCAGCCGGCACGATCCATCATGCGTATCGCTTCCGCCTGACGCTTGCCTGCCACTTCAACCGGCAGGGTGTCGGCCTTGAACTGACCCCAGCTAGCCACTTCTTCCGAGGGCGACACCTTCGGGTTGGCCGGGAACTCCTGATTGACGCTGGAGAAAATCGTCTGGGCCTCAGGACCGGTCATCCACTCGACCAGCGCCTTGGCGGCTTCCGGATGCGGGGCATATTTGGTCAGCCCGATGCCCGACAGGTTGACGTGTACGCCCCGGTCGGACTGGTTCGGCCAGAACAGTTTTACCGCAAGGTCCGGCTTCTGTTTGTGCAGGCGTCCATAGTAGTAAGAGTTGACGATGCCCACATCGCACTGCCCGGCGTTGATCGCCTCAAGCACTGCGATGTCATCGGAAAACACGTCGGTGGACAGGTTGTTCACCCAGCCCTTGAGGATCTTCTCGGAGGCTTCGGCGCCGTGGGTTTCGATCAGGGTGGCGGTCAACGACTGGTTGTAGACCTTCTTCGCAGTGCGCAGGCACAGGCGTCCTTCCCAGTGCTTGTCGGCCAGCGCTTCGTACGTCGTCAACTCGGCTGGCTTCACCCGGTCAGTGGAGTAGGCAATGGTACGTGCGCGAAGGCTAAGCCCGGTCCAGCTGTGTGTGGACGAGCGATACTGAGGCGGAATGTTGGCGTCGATAACAGGCGAGGTGAACGGCTGCAGGATACCCATCTGCTCGGCCTGCCAGAGGTTACCGGCATCGACCGTCAGCAACAGGTCGGCGGTCGCATTTTCGCCCTCGGCCTTGATGCGCTGCATCAGCGGCGCTTCCTTGTCGGTGATGAACTTGATCTTCACGCCGGTTTTAGCGGTGTATGCATCGAAAACCGGTTTGATCAGCTCGTCGATACGAGAGGAGTACACCACCACCTCATCGGCAGCCTGGGCGGTGCTGCCCAGTAAAGTCAGTGTCAGGGCAGCCAGAAGATGCTTGCTTGCCTGCATCGGGGTATCTCGCGTTCGCAAATGAGGCGAGATGATAGTGAATCCCATTTGCTATCTCAATCGAAGAGGCGCCAGAGCCATTACCGGATGTTTCCAGCTTGCTCAGCACACCGCTTTCGCTCTGGAGAAGTTGGCAATTCTGCGCAGCCTTTCCACGTCGAACACTTCAAGATGCCCTTCATCAAGGCGCACAATCCTGCGCTCATGCAGGTCCTGCAGCACCTCAGCCAGGGCCGGAGGCGAGAGCGCCAGACGTTGTACCGCCTGAATGTCATTCAGCGTTATCACACGCCGGGCATGACTCAGCGGACCATAGCCCTCGCTCAGCATCAGCAGACGCCACGCGACACGAGCCCGGGGAGGCAGTTGTTGCATTTTTTCCGGATTTTGCAGTGGCAAACCGATTTTTCGGCTGAGCAGAGCCGCAAACGAAGGCCAGTATTCCGGCTGTCGGTCGAGCAATTCGATCAGAAATTGCTGAGGGAAATGCAGAAAAATGCTCTGCTCCAGCGAACGGACCTCGAAACGGCGCGGCAACCCGTCGAACAATGAGACTTCACCGAACCAGCAGGGTGGACATACAGGCTGCATGTGCGACAGCAGACGCTGCTCCCGGGGGGCGCCGATACGCACGCTGCCCTCCAGCAGTACATAAATGCCACACGGCGGATCGCCTTTTTTTAAACAGCATTCTGCCAGGCGTCCTGCGCAACTGGTGCGCTGCCCCCAGCAGGCTATCCTGCAAACCTGCAGGCAAATGGGAGAACCAGTAATCGGACAGCAGCCTTGGCCGCCAAGACACTCCGTTTGTCATGTGTGCTCCCTTTTATCTCAGGCCTGCATGTTGTAAAACAACGTCAGCTCGACCGGCTTAACGTCTCAGGCAGGAATAATAATGAAAACCCTTGTCGATCATCTCAGCCAATACGCCGCTTATCACCGTGATTCGCGCAATATCGTGACGCACTTCGTGGGTATCCCGTTAATAGTGCTGGCAGTGGCAGTACTTTTATCGCGTCCTGGCTGGAACATCGGCGTGGTCTGGGTATCGCCTGCGGCCTTGCTGGCGCTGGGTTCTACTGTTTTCTATCTACGGCTGGACCGGGCGCTGGGTGCGGTCATGGCGGTATCACTGGCGCTGTGCCTCTGGGCCGGGGCGAACCTTGCACAACAGACCACTATGGTCTGGCTGAGCGCTGGTGTCGGGCTGTTTGTGGTCGGCTGGGTTATCCAGTTCATCGGCCATTACTTCGAAGGCCGCAAACCGGCATTCATCGATGACCTGACGGGCCTGATCATCGGCCCGCTGTTCGTGGTCGCGGAACTGGCGTTCCTGATGGGCCTGCGCAAACCCTTGCAGCACGCTATCGAAGAACGCTCCGGGCCAGCGGGGCGCAACGTGCGCAAGGCTGCTGCGTGAGCAACGAGAGACTTCACTCCGGAACGAGCGCCCTCACTCCACCGCTTCAGAGCTTCTGCCACACCTTCGGTTTGAAGAACAATGTCTCGCCTTTGGCAAGGCCCACCAGGCTGTCGTGATCCTTCACCACTTCGGCTTCGATCAGTTCGCTCTGCCCTTCGACCTTCAGCGTTACCCGCGTGGTTGCACCCAGCGGGCGGATGTCGCGGACTTCAGCGGCATGATGGTCTTCGAGCTCCTGACGCGACAGCGACACTTCATGCGGGCGAAACAGCACCTGACCTTCGTCGCCCAGGCTGAGCCGGTTGGAGTCGCCGAGAAAGTGGTAGACGAAATCGTTGGAGGGCTTCTCATACACCTCGCCCGGCGAGCCGATCTGTTCGATCACGCCCTTGTTCATCACCACGATGCGGTCAGCCACTTCCATGGCTTCCTCCTGATCGTGGGTCACGAACACCGACGTCAGGTTGATGTCTTCATGCAGGCGCGCCAGCCAGCGACGCAGCTCCTTGCGAACCTTGGCGTCCAGCGCGCCGAACGGCTCGTCCAGCAGCAGCACCTTGGGCTCTACCGCCAGCGCGCGGGCCAGGGCGATACGCTGACGCTGACCACCTGACAACTGCTCCGGGTAACGATCCGCCAGCCAGTCCAGTTGCACCATGTTCAGTAGTTCGTGGACTTTTTCAGCGATGCGCGTTTCATTCGGGCGCTCGCGCTTGGGCTTCATGCGCAGGCCGAAGGCGACGTTGTCGAACACGGTCATGTGGCGGAACAGCGCGTAGTGCTGAAACACGAAACCGACGTTGCGATCGCGCACGTCATGACCGGAAACGTCCTCGCCGTGGAAGACGATGCTGCCGTCGTCCGGGGTTTCCAGACCGGCAATAATGCGCAGCAGCGTGGTCTTGCCGCAGCCTGAAGGGCCCAGCAAAGCGACCAGCTCGCCACTCTGGATGTCCAGACTGATGTTGTTCAGAGCCTTGAAAGCGTTGAAATTTTTGCTGACGTTACGGACTTCGATCGACATGATTATTCCTCCGCCGCGTTATGGCGCAGACGGTTAATGCGCGATTCGCTCCACTGCTTGAGCAGCAGGATGAACAGCGCCAGGATCAGCAACAGGCTCGCCACGGCAAAGGCTGCGACGTGGTTGTACTCGTTGTAGAGAATTTCGACGTGCAGCGGCAGGGTGTTGGTAACGCCGCGAATGTGCCCGGACACCACTGACACAGCGCCGAACTCACCCATCGCCCGCGCGGTACACAGCACCACACCATAGATCAGGCCCCATTTGATGTTCGGCACCGTGACGTGCCAGAACATCTGCCAGCCATTGGCGCCGAGTAGCCGCGCTGCCTCTTCTTCCTGCGTGCCCTGCTCCTGCATCAGCGGGATCAGCTCACGTGCCACGAACGGCACGGTGACGAAAATGGTCGCCAGCACAATGCCTGGCAGCGCAAATACGATCTGGATGTCGTGATCCTGCAGCCACGGCCCGAACAAGCCCTGCGCGCCGAACATCAGCACGTAGACCAGCCCGGCGATGACCGGCGAGACCGAGAACGGCAGATCGATCAGCGTGACCAGAATGCTCTTGCCGCGGAACGAGTATTTGCTCACGCACCATGCGGCGCTGACGCCGAACACCAGATTGAGCGGCACCGAAATCAGCACCGCAATCACCGTCAGCTTGAGGGCCGACAAGGCATCCGGTTCAAGAATGGCGGTGAAGAAAGCGCCCAGGCCGTTCTTCAGCCCCTGAGACACCACGATGAACAGTGGCAAGCCCAGAAACAGCACGAACACCAGCCAGCACAGGCCGATCAGGATACGCCGCGAGACCTTGCTGCCACGGCGGGCGTCGTTGGCTGAGGCGGCGGCTGAAACAGATGAATAAGACATGTTCTGCGCCTCCTCAGGATGGGGTTTCGATGCGCCGCTGCAGCAGATTGATCAGCAGCAGCAGAATGAAGGACACCACCAGCATCATCACGCCGATAGCGGTGGCGCCGGTGTAATCGTACTGGTCGAGTTTGACCATGATCAGCAGCGGCAGAATCTCGGTTTTCATCGGCATGTTGCCGGCGATGAAAATAACCGAGCCGTACTCGCCAACACCACGGGCAAACGCAAGGGCGAACCCGGTCAGCCAGGCAGGCAGCAATGCCGGCACCAGAATGTGGCGGAATACCTGCCACGGGCGGGCGCCAAGGCAGGCAGCGGCTTCTTCGACTTCTCGGGGGATATCCGCCAGCACCGGCTGCACCGTGCGCACCACGAACGGCAGCGTGACGAAGGTCAGCGCGAGGGTGATGCCCAGTGGCGTGTAGGCGATCTTGAAGCCCAGATCGGCAGCGAACTGGCCGACCCAGCCATTGGGTGCGTACAGCGCTGTCAGGGCGATGCCGGCCACAGCGGTCGGCAGGGCGAACGGCAGATCGATCATCGCATCGATGATCTTGCGACCGGGAAAGGTGTAACGTACCAGCACCCAGGCCAGCAGCGTGCCGATCACACCATTGATAAGGGCCGCATAGAAGGCAGTGCCGAAGCTCAGTTTGAGGGCAGCGATCACGCGAGGCGCGGTGATGATGGTCCAGAACTGATCCCAGGTAAGCTGCGCGGCATGCACGAACATGGCGGCCAGCGGTATTAGCACAATCAGACTGAGGTACACCAAGGTGTAGCCCAGCGTCAGCCCGAAGCCGGGTATGACGGGGGAGATACGACGCGACATAAAAGTCCCTGGTTTCACTTGCACGAAGCCCGGACGTCAGTCCGGGCTGCTTTACCCTGTCTGCGATGCCACTCGCGCAGCACCCGCAGTCGGCTTATTGCGCCTGGTAAATCTGGTCGAACACGCCGCCGTCATTGAAAAACTTCGGCTGAGCAGTCTTCCAGCCACCAAAGTCTTTGTCGATAGTCACCAGATCGAGTTTCGGGAATTGCTTCTCGTACTTGGCAGCGACTTCGGCATCACGTGGACGATAGAAGTTTTTTGCAGCAATTTCCTGACCTTCCTTGCTGTACAGGTGCTTGAGGTACTCGGTGGCAATCTCGGTGTTGCCCTTCTTCTCGGCATTCTTGTCGACCACAGCCACTGGCGGCTCGGCGAGGATCGACAGCGAAGGCACGACAATGTCGAACTTGTCCTTGCCGCCGTCTTCCTTCAGCGCGAGAAACGCTTCGTTTTCCCAGGCCAGCAACACATCGCCCTGACCGTTGTTGACAAAAGTAATGGTCGAACCGCGTGCGCCGGTGTCCAGAATCGGCACGTGCTTGAACAGTGTTTGCACGTACTCCTTGGCCTTGGCTTCGTCACCACCGCCGGCTTTCAGGCCGTAGGCCCAAGCGGCGAGGAAATTCCAGCGCGCACCGCCCGAGGTTTTCGGGTTGGGCGTGATCACCGACACGCCCTCTTTGGTGAGATCGCCCCAGTCCTTGATGCCTTTCGGGTTGCCCTTGCGTACCAGAAACACGATGGTCGAGGTATACGGCGTGCTCGCGTCCGGCAGGCGGGTCTGCCAGTTTTCAGGCAGGGACTTGCCCAGCTTGGCTATTTCGTCGATGTCACCGGCCAGCGCCAGCGTCACCACGTCGGCACGCAGGCCGTCGATCACGCCACGCGCCTGCTTGCCCGAACCACCGTGGGACTGCTTGATATCGACCTTGTCGTCCGGGTGCGACTTCTTCCAGTAATTGACGAATTCTGCGTTGTAATCCTGATACAGCTCGCGTGTCGGATCGTACGACACGTTGAGCAGCTCGTAATCCTTGGCAACAGCCGAACCTGCGAAAACAGCACTGGCGATAGCCGCCAGTGCAAAATAGCGAATGGACATGATTGAAGCTCCTGGAAATTCTGTGTGTCGGCTGTTTGAATTCTTCTTCGCGCGTCAGAACGGCATTCGTGCTGGCGAGCTGCTTTTCAGGGTGTATCAGGAGTTGGAATGAAGCCCTCCGGTGGACCAGTCGGGTGTCGCCTCAGCTTTGCTTCGGAGTAGAGTTCTGCAACCGAAATTTTTCCTTTCGCTCGATCTGTACTACTTGCGCGTTATGAACAGTGATTTCGACGGCGCCAAAACGCAGGTCACGCAACGCACTCTGAATCTCACGCAGAATGGCTGCTTCGTCCTGACCGTCAACACTACGTAGAGATGCGCTCATTATCTTATTCCTTGACATGTGAGAAGCCTGCCGTCGCGACTGGGGTCGATGGCCATGGCGGTGACGCAATGATAGTGAGGCGCAGATATTCTTAAAAAGACTATTTAAGAATGCAGATATAACCAAAATGACTTTAGCGGAATGGCGCAAAACCAAGGTGCATTGCGCACCCCGGCACGCGTGCTGTGCTCACCCGCTTTGCTGGTCGAAAACCGGAGCATGCGCCCAGTCGATCGCCTGAGCGACCATTGGCCTCGCAAACCAGTAGCCCTGCCCCAGTTCGCAATCGTTCTCCCACAAAAATGCAGCCTGACTGGCCTCCTCTATGCCTTCTGCCAGCACGCGCATGCCAAGGCTGGAAGCCAGTGTGATGATGGCCCGGACAATGGCGATATCATCACGATCATTCGGCAAGCCAGCTACAAAGCCCTGATCGATCTTGAGTTTCTGCACCGGCATGCGCTTGAGCCGCAGCAGTGAAGAGTAGCCCGTACCGAAGTCGTCAATCGCCAGGCTCAAGCCCATCTCGCGCAATCGGTGCAATTGCTCGATGGCCTGATCCGGGTTCTCCATCACCGCACTTTCAGTGACCTCCAACTCCAGAAACGCACTCTCGAGCCCAGTGTCACGCAACACCTGCGCAACCTGAAGGTCCAGATCACCCCGGCTGAACAGGCGGCTGGACACGTTAACCGCCACAAATTCGATGGGCACGCCCTCCGCCAGCCATGCTTTCATCTGCCGACAGGCCGTATTCAATACCCAGGCATCGATATCGACGATCAGCCCGCTTTGCTCGGCAATGGGGATGAATTCACCGGGCGAGACCATCCCGCGCGAGGGGTGCTGCCAGCGCACCAGCGCTTCGACACCGCATATACGCCGAGTCGCCAGGTCGTGAACCGGCTGATAGAAAACCCGCAGTTCTGCCTGCGCGATGGCCTGGCGCAATTCGCTGGCCAGTTGCACCCGCTGCTGGGCGTGAGCAGTCAGCTCCTCGGTATAGAAAGCAAACACATCACGGCCATCGCCCTTGGCCTTGAACAGCGCAGAGTCGGCGTTGCGCAACAGTTGCTCGACAGTCAGCGCATCGCCGGGAAACAGGCTGATACCGATGCTGGCAGAAACGAACAACTGATGACCAGCGATGGCGTACGGCGCCTTGAATGCATCGATCACCTGTTGCGCCAGAGCCGCTGCATGCACCATTTGGGGACAATTCTTGACCAGTAGCGCGAATTCGTCGCCACCCAGACGCGCCACTGTCATCTCGCTGTCAGACACGCTCTTGAGTCGCTCGGCAGCCGCCTTGAGCACCTCATCGCCCACGTTGTGACCAAGGCTGTCGTTGATGTTCCTGAAGTTATCGAGATCCACCAGCAACAGCGCACAGCCGCGCTTGCTGAACCGCGCCGAGGTCAGCGCCTGACTGATACGGTCTGTCAGCAGCAGGCGATTGGGCAGTTCGGTCAGGGCGTCATAGTGCGACAGCTGCGCCAGTTCCTGCTCGGAGCGCTTGATGGCAGTGATGTCGGAGAACACCGCCACGAAATGCCGGACCTGACCGTCCTCACCCTTGACGCTGCGAATGGTTTGCCACTGAGGATAGATTTCACCGCTTTTGCGCCGGTTCCAGATCTCGCCACTCCACTGCCCGGCGCTGACAAGCGAGTGATACATCTGCCGGTAGAACTCAGGCCCGTGCCGACCCGACTTGAATTTGCTGGGGTTGAAGCCCAACACCTCATCGGCCTGATAGCCGGTGATGTCCATGAACGCACGATTGACGTGGACGATACGGCCTTGCGCATCGCTGACCAGCACGCCCTCACGGGTACTGTCGAACACCACAGCCGCCAGCAACAGCCGCTCGTAGTCCTGCTGTCGACGCTCGAAAAGCGCCTTGCCACCGATAATGCTCATCAATCTGTCACGAGCAATGAAGATCATGACGGCGCTAAGCAGTACCCAGCCGTAACCGATCATCTGTTGGCCAATAGCCAGTCGAGCCGGTTCGACGATGAAAAGGGGCAGAAGAAAGTCGGCTGTCGCGAACCACAAAACCGACAGCACCCCATACAGGACGGCGGTTCGCAGCGCGTCTCGGGAATAATCGGACATAAAAGCGGGATGCCTTGCGAAAGGTCTGGATTATAAAGCAAGAAACATCCTGCGACTCTTATCTGAAAGGGTGACTGGTTTTCTTTGTAATGTCAGTGATAATGCTCCGGCAACTTTTTTCTTTACCGGTTTTTTTACGAGGGCCAAACAGCCTATGTGGTACAACGGTTTGCTCGACCTTTCCGTCTGGCAGGTAATAGCAGTCACGCTGGTGATGACTCACGTGACTATTATTGGCGTCACGGTCTATCTGCACCGCTACTCGGCCCACCGCTCGCTTGAACTCAATGCGGGGCTGAAACACTTCTTCCGTTTCTGGCTTTGGCTGACCACTGCCCAGAACACCCGCGAGTGGACAGCCATCCACCGCAAGCACCACGCAAAATGTGAAACCGTCGATGACCCGCACAGCCCGGTCGTCAAAGGTCTGTCCACCGTCCTTCGCAAAGGCGCCGAGCTGTATCGCGAAGAAGCGCAGAATCAGGACACACTGCGTATCTACGGCAAGAACTGCCCGGAAGACTGGATCGAGCGCAACCTCTACTCGCGCTACAAGCTGCTGGGCATCGCCCTGATGGCCGTGATCGACTTGGCGCTGTTCGGCGCGCTCGGCATCACCGTCTGGGCCGTACAGATGATGTGGATTCCGTTCTGGGCCGCCGGCGTAGTCAACGGCCTGGGCCATGCGGTCGGTTATCGCAACTTCGAATGCCGGGACGCGGCCACCAATCTGGTGCCGTGGGGCATCGTGATCGGCGGCGAAGAGCTGCACAACAATCACCATACCTACCCCAACTCGGCCAAGCTTTCGGTCAAGCCATGGGAGTTCGACATGGGCTGGGCGTGGATCAAGGTGTTCAGTTTTCTGGGTCTGGCCAAGGTCCAGCGGGTCGCGCCCATCGCCCATCGGGTCGAAGGCAAGGGCAGCATGGACATGGACACCGCCATGGCGATTCTCAACAATCGCTTCCAGATCATGGCCCAGTATCGCAAGCTGGTCATCGCGCCTCTGGTTGCCCAGGAACTGAGCAAGGCCGACGAATCGGTGCGTCACCAGTTCCGTCGCGCCAAACGGCTGCTGTCGCGGGAGACCAGCCTGCTCGATGACAAGCACCATCTGCGTATCCAGACCATGCTGGAACACAGCCATGCATTGAAAGTTATTTACGAGAAGCGCCTGGCGCTGCAACAGATCTGGGTCAAGACCAGCAGCAACGGTCATGACATGCTGTCTGCCATGAAAGAGTGGATTCACGAGGCCGAGGCCAGTGGCATCCAGTCCCTGCGCGACTTCGCCGATCAGCTGAAAACCTACTCGCTGCGCCCCGCCCACGCTTGATACCGTTGATCGGCGCGCCTCCCGCAGGCGCGCCGGTCCCGGAACTTATCCCCCTCCCGACCTATCTCACCAACTTCCCCGCTAATCGGGAAAGGGCGCGGCACTGGCCGTAAACGCTTGAGATGGTTCTTATGGAAAAGCAGTCTCCCACAGCCCTACCCGGCACGCCGATCACTGATATGCCCGCAGCCACAGAAACCCTGTTAGCCCTGATGCACGCACAGGCAGAAGTCGCACGCCTGAGCGAGCGTGAACAACTGTTCAGCTCATTGCTTGTGAGTGTGAACGCAGTGCTATGGGCGTTCGACTGGGAAACCCAGCACATGATTTATGTCAGCCCTGCCTACGAGCGCATCTTCGGACGCTCGGCGGGCCTGCTATTGGCTGATTACAGCGAGTGGCGCGACAGCATCTACCCGGACGACCTGAGCTACGCCGAGCGCAGCCTGAACGAGGTTATCGAGAAGGGTTCGATCGAGGATCGCGAGTACCGGATCATTCGCGCAGATGGCGAAGTACGCTGGCTCAGCGACAAATGCTTCGTCAGCCACAGGGCCGATGCCAGCCAGCGCCTGATCGTGGTGGGCATTGCCGAAGATATCACCGAGAAGAAACACCTCGAGGATGAGCTGCAGCGCCTGGCCACCACCGACGTACTGACCCAAAGCAGCAACCGCCGGCACTTCTTCGAATGCGCCCAGCGAGAATTCGAGCTGGCGCGCCTCAACGGTACGCCGCTGGCCTTCCTGCTGCTGGACATCGATGACTTCAAGCTGGTGAACGACACTTACGGCCACCAAGAAGGCGACACGGTCCTGCAACGCATCGCGGAAAGCGGCCGCTCGGCCTTGAGGCGTGGCGATCTGTTCGGGCGTATTGGCGGCGAAGAATTCGCCGCAGTATTCCCCGGCTGCGCGCCGGATATGGCCATGCAGATCGCCGAGCGCCTGCAACGCGAGATTCAGCGCCAGAATTTCCAGTCAGGCGGCGTGACGTTCAGCATCACCGCCAGCCAGGGCCTGACCAACCTCGGCCCCGAAGACCAAAGCCTCGAAGCCCTTTACGGCCGCGCCGACGCGGCGATGTATCAAGCCAAGCGCCAAGGCAAGAATCAGATCGTACCGGCTTGAATCAGCCGGGGATTGCAAGAGTGGGCCGGGCGACGCGCCGCTTTTCCACGATCTCCCGGACTGTGTGACCTCCAGTATGTGGAACCGCCTGTATGTGGGAGTGGACTTGTCCACGAACTGCCAAGAACTGGCAGCCAAACGGCGCGGCGCAGATTTGTGACGCAGAGCTTCACCTAAGACATTCCCACGCTGGAGCGTGCGGAACGATAATCGTCGGTAAGATCACTATCGTGCCCATGCCCCGCGTGGGCATGCCGTTCTGGACGCTCTTCGTCCGCTCCTGACGCTGGTCACGCTCTTATTTCTTCGGTAAATCCGGAACAGCGGCTGCAGAATCTTCGATAGCGGCAGGCGCCTCTGGCGTCAGGTCCAGCAAATCGGGCTCATCTTCCTTAACCTCATCGGCAGCCACTTCAGGCTCGACCGGGAGCGGTATCAGCAAGCTCGGGTCAGTCACGCCGGTCAGTTTCTTGCGCAAGCGCTGCAGATCACCGACGCTCAGCTTCAATAACTTCGCCGACTTGGTCTTGACCAGTGTCGTGACACTCTCTTCCTCACCCAGACGCGCCATCTGCCCCGCCAGGTTCATTACCAGCACTTCGCGGGTGAAGATGCCAGTGTTGTACTGATACACCGCAGCGATCAGCTCACGCAGCTCCAGCGGCAAGCGCCAGCGGGTGCGCAGCGCGGAACCGAAGGCTGCCGAGTATTGCTCCAGTGACTGCCGGATAACCTGCTCATTCAGCTCGCCACCCGCCAGCAGCCATTCCTGCAAGCAGCCCAATACCGCCAGGTCGCCCAACGATTGCAGCAGACCGGCACAGAAGCAGCGCTCTGCATCCAGCTCCAGCATGCTGCCCAGAATGCGTGCGTAGTCGGCGGTGCGTTGCGACATCGTCCAGAACTCATGGGCCTGCGCCAGCAAAGCGTCGTCGGTCAGCACCGCCATGCGTTTCTTCGCCAGCCCGGACGCGATATTAGCGCCCTGCACCGGCCCCAGAATAGCCAGCGCCCCTGCCATGGTCTGGACAGGTTTGCCCAGGTGCTGGGCAGCACTGTTGGCGGCAGCAATCAGTACCGCGGTTATATGAGGATCGTTGCGCAATTCCTGCTCGAGCAGCACCACGTCGATGCCGCCCGGCGTCTGACTGAGCTTCACTGCCGTCGCTACGTCAACGTACAGCGGCGCGCCGTCGGCTACGTCTCGGCGCTTGTCGAGAAACTTGGTCAGCGTCAGCCCGGGCGTCAGGGCTGGCACCTCGCCCGGAGCAGCGGCGCGTTGCTCCAGCAACAGGCTTTCAAGACGCTGACGCAGCCCCTCGGTGTTCAGTGGTTTGGTCAGATAAGCGGTCGGAGCAAGCGGCAACACTTCACGCACGCTTGCGCTGTCGTTGCGGTTGCTGATGAGGATGAACGGAATGGCAGGCTGGCGACGCAAATTGCGCACGCCACGCAACAGGCTCAGACCGTCCACGCCCGGCAACTCGCGCGCGGCAATCACCAGATCCGGCAGTTGCTTTTTCATCCATTCGACGGCTTGTCTGCCATCGGTACACATCTCTAGCTCGACATCCCCACGCACACCCAGCACCAGGTCGCTGAGCGTCTCGCGCACCCACGGATCAGACTCGGCAATCAGTACGCGAGGTACGGCGGGCAAAACTACAGCAGTCATCATGACTCTCCGATGTCGATGCGCTCACCTTAGCCAATGCAATCGCCCGGATATAGCCAAAAGAGCGAAAAACCATGCTCCAGACCAAAAAAAACCCGTCGGAACGGGCTTTTTTTGTCTGTTTGGTCAAAAATCAATCAATTCGTGACCTCACACTTTTTACGCGATTTCAGCAAAGCACTCGTCGAGAATGGCCAGGCCACGGTTCAGCAATTCATCTTCGGCGGTCAGCGGTACAAGCACACGCAACACGTTACCGTAGGTGCCGCATGACAGCAGAATCAGGCCCTTGTCGCGCGCCTTGGCGACCACCTGAGCCACTGCAGCAGCGTTAGGCTTGTGCGAATCGCCGTCTTCGAACAGCTCGACTGCGATCATCGCGCCCAACGCTCGCACTTCGCCGATCACCGGGTACTTGGCCTGCATCTCCTTGAGCGACGTCACCAGACGCTCGCCTACTGCCTTGCAGCGCTCCAGCAGATGCTCTTCTTCAAAGATATCCAGAACCGCCAGCGCTGCTGCGCACGCCACCGGGCTACCGGCGTACGTGCCGCCCAGACCGCCAGGGGCGATGGCGTCCATGTATTCAGCCTTGCCGCACACGCCCGCCAGCGGGAAGCCGCCTGCGATGGACTTGGCGAAAGTAGTCAGGTCGGCAGAAACACCCATCTGCTCCATGGCGAAGAACGTGCCGGTACGGCCAGCGCCGGTCTGTACTTCATCGGCAATCAGCAGAATACCGTGCTTGTCGCACAGCTCGCGCAGACGCAGCATGAATGCTTTAGGCGCGACGTAGAAACCACCCTCGCCCTGTACGGGTTCGATGATGATCGCCGCAATGTCCTTCGGCTCGGCGTCGTTCTTGAAAATACGCTCGATGCTGGCGATGGAATCGTCGACACTCACGCCATGCAGCTCGCACGGGTACAGTGCGCGGAAGATTCCGCCCGGCATCAGGCCCATGCCCGCCGAGTAGGGTACGACCTTGCCAGTCAGACCGAGGGTCATCATGGTACGGCCATGATAAGCACCGGTGAACGCGATCACACCGGCACGGCCAGTGGCAGCACGGGCGATCTTGACGGCGTTTTCCACCGCTTCGGAACCCGTGGTCACCAGCAGGGTTTTCTTGTCGAAATCACCTGGCACTTTGGCGTTGATCTTTTCGCACAACTCGACGTATGGCTCGTACGCCAGCACCTGGAAGCAGGTATGGCTCAGCTTGGTCAGCTGCTCTTGCACGGCGGCGATGATCTTCGGGTGCAGGTGACCGGTGTTCAACACCGCAATACCGCCGGCGAAGTCGATGAATTCACGACCTTCTACGTCAGTTACGGTGGCGTTCTTCGCCGAAGCAGCGAAGATCGGGTGGATCTGCCCAACGCCGCGTGGTACGGCGGCATGGCGGCGTTGCATCAGGGAGTCGTTAGTCTTGCTCATGTATTCCTCATTCGCCGCTCATCGGTCGGCGTGGTTCAAGGATCAAGCGGGCTGGATCAACTGCAACAGCATACGATGATCGACTGCTGCAGCCTTCAGGCCACCAAGAAACTGCGATGCTGCAAAAAGCCGATGACACGTCGCTCTCGCGCGCCATCGGCTGCACTGCCTAAGCGTCATTCTGACCGAGTCAGTCAGTCAAACCGACAGGCAGAGGTATTTGATTTCCAGGTAGTCTTCAATGCCGTACTTGGAGCCTTCACGGCCCAGACCCGAAGACTTGATCCCGCCGAACGGTGCCAGTTCGTTGGAGATCAGGCCGGTATTGATACCCACCATGCCATATTCCAGCGCCTCGGCGACCCGGAACACGCGGCTCATGTTCTGCGCATAGAAGTACGACGCCAGACCGAACTCGGTGTCGTTGGCCATCTCGATCACTTCGGCCTCGTCCTTGAAGCGGAACAGCGGAGCCAGCGGACCGAAGGTTTCTTCCCTGGCAACGGCGGCATCTTTCGACACGTTGACCAGAATGGTTGGCTCGAAGAACGAGCCTTCCAGGCTGTTGCCGCCGGTCAGCACCGTCGCGCCTTTGGCGACCGCGTCGGCGATGTGTTCCTTGACCTTGGCCACAGCCTTGTCATCGATCAGCGGGCCGGTGGTGATGCCTTCTTCAAGACCGTTACCGATCTTCAGCTTGCCGACTGCGGCCTTGAGCTTCTCGGCGAACGCGTCATACACAGCGTCCTGCACATAGATTCGGTTGGCACAGACGCAGGTCTGGCCGTTGTTGCGGTACTTGGAAATCATCGCGCCTTCGACTGCCTTGTCGAGGTCGGCATCGTCGAACACGATGAAAGGCGCGTTGCCGCCCAACTCCAGCGACACCTTTTTGATGTCCTTGGCGCATTCAGCCATCAACTGACGACCAATGTCGGTCGAGCCCGTGAAGGACAACTTGCGCACGATCGGGTTACCGGTCAGCTCGCTGCCGATATCGCCCGCGCTGCCCGTTACCACACTGAACACGCCCGCCGGGATGCCCGCACGCTCGGCCAGTTCAGCCAGCGCCAGTGCAGAAAACGGCGTTTGCGACGCAGGCTTGAGCACCATGGTGCAACCCGCCGCCAGCGCAGGACCGGCCTTGCGGGTGATCATTGCCGCCGGGAAGTTCCAAGGCGTAATCGCCGCCGTCACACCGATCGGCTGCTTGAGCACAATCAGACGCTTGTCCGGTTGGTGACCAGGGATCACATCGCCATAGACGCGCTTGGCTTCTTCGGCGAACCACTCGATGAATGACGCAGCGTAGGTGATCTCGCCCTTGGCTTCAGCCAGCGGCTTGCCCTGCTCCAGCGTCATCAACAGACCCAGGTCGTCCTGGTTTTCGATCATCAGCTCGAACCAGCGGCGCAGCTTATTGCCACGCTCCTTGGCGGTCAGCGCACGCCAGGCCGGCAGCGCCTTGTCAGCCGCCTCAATCGCCCGACGCGTCTCGGCCGCGCCCATTTTTGGCACAGTGCCGAGGATTTCATTGTTGGCCGGGTTGTTGACCTTGATCGACTGACCACCGTCCGCGTCCAGCCACTGGCCGTTGATGTAGGCTTGCTGGCGGAACAGGGTGGAATCTTTGAGCTGCATGTCGGCCTCCTAAACAGCACCGCCCACAGGCGGCGCGAACAATTGAATATCGATGCACCTCATTTGGAAGCCATCGCCAGGAAAACATTCCATCGGGTTCCAGCGATGCACAGCGCATAAAAGCAGGAAGACCGAACAAGAGCGTTTGAAATCTCAAACGAATCCTAGGCATTGCGGGGGCAAAGGACAATAGGCCGTTCGAAAAAAAGAACGGCCCTATAGAGTTGTGTGGTTTTCTGATCAGCGTCGAGCCTGGGCGCAAAGGTATCTTGCAGCCCGATTTTGCTCAGGCAGCCTTGCCCTTCAATGTGAACAGGCTCAACCCCAAACCGATAAACGACGCGCCGAACACCCGATTGACGTATTTGCGCCGACGCGCGGAGTTGAGATGACGTTTGAGCCTGAGTGCCAGCAGCGCATAAAAGGCATGGGCGACCATTGAGCAACCGGCGAAAGTCAGGATCAACACCCCGGTCTGTTCCATCTGCATATTGCCCGGCTGGATGAACTGCGGCAGAAACGCGATGAAAAACAGGATCGCCTTGGGGTTGGTCAGCGCCACCGAGATGCCTTTTGCAAACAGGCTGCCTGCAGAAACCGCATTAGGCACGGTCGCCAGCTCATCGAATGCACTTCGCGCGCTGCGCCACTGCTTGATCCCCAGATAAACCAGATACCCCGCGCCTGCAACCTTCAGGACCAGAAACGCCGTGGCGGACGCCACCAGCACCGCGCCCAGCCCTGCAGTTACCAACGTTGCAACAATGATCAACCCGAGCACGTTACCGAGCGAACCGATCATCGCCCGGGCCGCGCCGTGGCTCATCGAGTTCGACAACGCCATGACCACCGCCGGGCCGGGCGTCAGCGTAACCAGCATGGCAATCATTGCGAAGCTCAGCCACTGATGTATCGATTCCATTTTTACTCTCCAAGTGGCGCAGGTTTAACGCACGCCTGTAGCGCTATCGATAGTCTGGCAGCGTGAACGACTGGACTGCCGGCGTCAGCGCCCTGGCAGCACGCTTGCTGATAAAGGGAGTTGCAACGATACGCTGCAAGGCACGAAGGATCGTAACACCGGTACGACTGCGAGGATGAACCAGACGCGGAACAAGCTTCGGCACGCTCTGCGACTTTTTCACCATAGGCCGTAAAACGTACTCATAGGCGGCGAGCGCCTCTTTAATAGAGTCAGTTTTGGTGAACTCGCCGGCCAGTACATACGCGCCTATCAGGGCCAGCGAAGCGCCGACCCCGCCCAAGGGCGTGACACACCACGCCGCATCGCCCAGCAACACCACCGTGCCGTTCGACCAGCGATCAATCTTCACCTGGCGCAAATCATCGAACCAGAAGTCGTCCGCAGCCTCCATACCCTCAAGCAGACGAGGCACCTCCCAGCCCGCGCCTGCAAACGACGCCTGAAGAAACGCCTTCTGCTCGGCAACGCTGTTGCCGACAGTCAGGTGGCTTCGGCCCTGCACATTAAAGAACGCACGCGTCGTACCGCGATTGTCCGGACGAACGCCCGCACTGCGACCGCCCACCGCGTTATACCAGCGCGCGGTCTGGCTATCGGTCGGCGCACGAGGCACGGTAAAGAACGCGCTGGCCAGGTCCATCCGGCGCGGTTGATTCTCGCCGGGGAACACCAATTCCCGCGTGCGCGAGCCGACACCCTCGGCAATGATCAACAGATCAAAACGCTCTACGCCACCACTCTCGAACGTGACCGACACACCCTCCTCATCATGCTCGACCGAAATAATGCGGTCGCCAAAGCGATAAAACGCGTCAGCCGACGAAGCCTCATAAAGCAGACGCGCAAGATCACCGCGCAACACCTCAAGCTCGGCCGTCGGGCCGTCTCCGTCCAGACCAGCCAGATCAATGCGCGCCGCCGTGCGGTTATCCTCATCGACCCACGCAAGCCCCGTCTCGCCAGTGTTGAGGCCCTTCACCGCCTGCTCAAGCCCCATCAGGCGCAAGACCTCCCGAGCCGCGCCCCGCACATCCACATTCTGCCCGCCATCGCGAAAGGCAGGCGCCTGCTCGACAACCGTGACATCGCAATCGCGCTGCGTCAGCCACCAGGCCGCGGCACAACCCGCGATACTGGCCCCGGTAATAAGAACGCGGCACGGGCTGCGCTCGATGCTTTTGAACTGATTGATAAGGTGCCCCCGGTTAGAACGATCTGCTGGACGGTATTGGCTGCATCATGCACCACCCGACGGCAGTGCCGGAAGCAGCCGTTTATACCGGTGTGAGCGTCAGTAGATATGGAGCGAAGCATGCTCATGGCTGCCCGTCTGCGGGGCGCGCAGGATGATTTGCGTTGCAAGCCGCCTGTAACTGGACGCCCCGTACCCATGTGAGTATCATGGCGCCCGCGCTGCACCAGTAGCTCAGCTGGATAGAGTACTGCCCTCCGAAGGCAGGGGTCGTGGGTTCGAATCCCGCCTGGTGCACCACCTTATATCCCTTGTATAACAAGGGGTTAGCTTCACTGTCAGAAACATGTCCTAGTCCTGAAAGTCGTTTTTGCCACAAATTTGCCACACTCAAGTGTGGCGGGAATGGTCGAAATGGCAACAATCAGGAATCGCGGCGAGTATCAGTGGGAAGCTCAAATTCGCCGTAAGGGCTATCCAGCCCAGCGAAAAACCTTCGAAACCAAATCCGATGCTCAAGCCTGGGCACGCATGATCGAAAGCGAAATCGACCGAGGCATATTTGTCTCTCGCGTCGAGGCTGAACGCACTGCCTTTCATCAACTCATTGATCGCTACATCTCCGAGATCGCTCCGAAGCACAAAGGCGCGTATTCGGAAATCAAACGCCTGGAAGCACTCAAGCGTCATCCGCTGGCGACACGCATCGTTGCGACCCTCACCTCTTCAGATTTTGCCCGCTACCGTGACGAGCGCTTGAAGATCCGCAAAGGCAATACGGTGAAACGTGAGCTGGCTTTGTTTCAGTGCGTGATCGAGGTCGCTCGCCGCGAGTGGGGAATTCATCTCGCTGAAAATCCGGTCAGGATGGTTAGTCGTCCAAGCTATAACGACGAGCGCTCGCGACGGCTCGACCCGATTGAAGAGCAATACATGCTCAGCGCGTTAGAGCTTCGTGAGCGATGTGCTGACGGCACCTACGCCGATGCATCACACAACCCATGGATACGGCCCATTGTCCAACTGGCGATTGAGACAGCCATGCGCCGTGGCGAGATTTTCGAGCTGCGTTGGAAGCATGTGAGCCTGGATCGTAGGACCGCGCACCTCCCTGCAACCAAAAACGGACTACCGAGAACCGTCCCGCTTTCGCCGAAGGCTACCCAGTTGCTGAAGGATTTGCCGCGCTCGCTGTGCGGTCGCGTCTTCCCTACCACCGCTGATGCGCTCAAGAAGGCCTTTGTACGAGGCCTGGAGCGAGCGAGGCTGAAATACTTGGAAGATTGCGTGATGACGCAGTTAGTACCCCGGGAAGACTTCCTGATCAATCTGCGCTTTCACGATCTACGGCATGAAGCGACCTGTCGGCTTGCGACCAAGCTGCCGAATCTGATCGAGCTTGCCAGCGTGACGGGGCATCGGGAGGTGAACATGCTCAAGCGTTATTACAACATCACAGCGGAAGAGCTAGCCGCGAAGCTCGCTTAAAAATCATCAGGTGTATTTAGACCCAGGGAGCGGGCAAGCTCCCTGACTTGATCATGTCTACGAACCTGTTTCATTGCCTTTTCACCTCGTTCGAGATCCAGAATCGAGAGGTTTGCATAAAAGCAATCAATCGCTTGTTCTCTGCGTATTCCGCTTGGGGAAAAAAGCCGCTTGCGCTTGTTAAGAAGCTCACGCGCACTCAGCTGGGCCGCCTCACAAACCTGTGCTCTCAGTATCAAATCGCGGCACATCCAAGCACTTATCCACTCCTGAGATCGCGCCCAGAGAACTAATTGCTGAAACGTCCCCCATGTCATTCTGCTATGCCCGCTGATATACCGCCGCAACGTCCTTGCCTCGACGGAAAACCCTAATTCCAAGACAGCATTTTCGAGCTGGATTTTCGAAAACTGCGACTTCTGCAAAATCCCATTGAACAGATAGCTCACCAAATTGAGAGGTACTCGCACCGCGAAATTTTTCCGTTCGCTTGCGAAATGGGCATGAAGCTCACGAGCAACAAGCTCGAAGGCCTCATACTCTTCAACACCCAAAGCTTCTGATTCTTTTTTTTGCATGCAACCATTCTTCAGCTAACAGCCGCGCTTGTCAAAAAAGTGTCCTAGATCGTGGGATGCCTCCTAGCTAACACTCGATGCAGTTCACAGCAGCCGAGCGACAGTCACAATGAGCATCGATTACGAAACCATTCAGAAAATCCAGAAACTCGCAGATGACGTACTGATCGGTGTTGCCGAAGTCGCTGCATTAACAGGCTTCAGCGTACTGACAGTACGTCAGCGCAAATTACCAGGGCTTGAACCCGTACCCGGCCTCTCACGCTTAAGGTGGCGACTGGGTGACCTGAGGCAGTGGATGCGTACCGGGTCAATCAAATCAGCGCCTCTCATCAATCAACCCTCTACCGAAGGTCGGCATAAAGTCGGACGCCCTACCAAGAAGGCGCAGGTGGAGGCTCGGAAATGAGTGAGCTGGAATTATCGGTTGATGCCGCCACCGGGCAGGAACCACACGATCAATTGAAATCCAACACCTATTGGTTTCACATTTTCCAGGCCATGGTAGATCACGAACTGGCAAAGCTGGGACCGTATGCATTCGCGGTTTACTGTGTGATCAAGTCCCACTGCGATCTCAAAACGGGACTGTCGATTCCTTCAATCCCAACCATCGCTCGCAAAGCTGGGATCAGTTCGCGCCAGGCTATGCGTGAGATCAAAACTCTTGAAGCCCGAGGCTACATCAGCAGGACGCGGTCCCGTAAACATAACGAATATAAGCTCACGGAAAAGATTGCGATTAGCGACTCGCAAGGCAGACCCAGAGGCCAAGCACAGTGGGAGTACCGTCCAGCCCAGATCAAAAGCACGGTTGAGGAGCTGAAACGTATGCTCTTCAACAGGGAGGCAGTCGGCCAAGGTATTCACATCGAAAACCTACAGATCATCGAGAACCAGACCAACATTGGGTTCCAGATCAGCCAAGCTGACTTGGACCAATTGGCCGAGAGCAATCCGGACATCTACAACAAGCTGTTGTCTATCCGGAGCTCGATCCGTGAGCGAAACACTACCAAGATATGAGTTATACACAGGACTGCCAGTCACCTGACAGGTTGGCATGCATTGCCTCGCTTCAGGTGACTGTGTGGCATGTGCAACCTGATTTCAGGTGACAGACAGTCACCCATACAAGAAGAGAAAAAATCATATCAGCCGGAACGCCGTTCCTAGGCAGCATGCTCCTCACGACCCAACAGGATTCGGATGCAGCAGATCGCGTTCAATAGGTCACCGATGAACTTAAGCTCCTGAAGCTTAGCTAGAGCACTCGAGACCGGCAATTCCCATCAAACTCATAAATCTATTTTCGTATTATGCCATGAGTACAAAATAAGGAAAGCAAATGAATTTAGACCAAACCCTGCAAAACCGGAGTTCTAAGCGGATTTAAATTTCGCACATTACAATTATACGAAAACTCATTAACAATAAAAAAATATGCATTCCAGACATACTTGTATAGCAACACTCAAGAAACTTACAATAAAGAAATCTATACCGACCTGTTTCCAATACCAGGGGTAAATAATGGACAATCGCGAGCAACAGATAAATCATCAAGAAACATCAAAAAGGGTGATCCTATTCTTTGTTGTATTCTCAACAATTGGCCTGATATTCGGGTGGCCGTTCGCAACTCCTCACGTATTCATCATGCTGAAATACAAAGCATTTTGGGCCGTGATGACATTGGGAATTATCGGGTGTGCATTCGCGGCAGATGGCAATCTCTGGTTGCTCCGTAACCCAGGAAAATTACCACGAGATTATTACCAGCGGAAGCATTGGTGGCTTCACGTCTTTAATTGGGAAATTAAGCGGGAATCCCCAGAAACTGAGGCTGAAGACAAGTGAAACTATCCAGACTGTTTGCCTGTATTGCCTTTGTTTTCTCCTGCGTTGTTGTGTTGCCTGTGCTTGCGGAAGGCACAACAATCGGTGAAATAACTACCGCATCCAAAAAAACTGACGATTTGTCCCGTCAAGCTCTTGCGACGATCTATGGCGACGTGGTTAACAACCCTCTTGCCTCCAGCGAGACTGGCGGCGTCGATACTATTCTAGCTAGCATATTTCAAGTACTTAACGGCGCTCTCCTGGTCGTTGTGTCACTATGGGCCTGCTATATCATCTTTCGGAAGTTAACTCGCACGGCTCATGATGGCGATGTGTTTGACAAGCAAAATACAACAGTGTGGGGACCTGTACGAATAGTGTGGGGGCTTGTTTCCTTAGTACCTACCGCCAACGGATGGTCTCTTTCGCAATTGCTCATGCTTTGGTCCGCATCCACTATGGGTATAGGTATTGCCAATTTAAGTACAGATGCCGCCATTAGTGCCTTTGAAGATGGGAAAGGAATGGTGGTGCAACCGGCCATGCCAAGCACTCTCCAGCTTGGCCATAATTTATTTGAGGCCAATATCTGCATGCACGGCATAAACGCCGGTCTCGCCGAGGCCGCTGCACAAGGCGGACTTGTCACACAAGGCGGCTACGTCCAGCAGGTGCCGACGAGCTCCGGTTTCGTCCTAAAAAACAAAAGCTTCATATGTGGTGGAGCCGACATCAATGCGGATCTCGAAGCCCAGTCGTCATCGTCAAACTGGTTTTCCAGCACGATTGATACTTCACAAATCCGTAAAGCGCATCTCGACGCTTTGGTGGCAATGCAAAATACGATTACCAATTCCGCTCTCAGCTTCGTTAATGAAGTTGTTCAGAAAAAAAATGGCGCTGGAGATATTTCGGATGTCGAAGGGGTGATCCAGTCCGCAGCTCAGGCTTACGAAATCACAGTTAACCAAAGCGTCGGTACTAAGCAGGGAGATATTGAAGCGCTCTCAAATCAGATGAGCACGAGCATCAAAGAGGCAGGGTGGTGGTCGCTAGGCGCTTGGTATCAAACATTTGCCCAGGCCAATACAAAACTGACTGATGCCGTTGCCGCCAAAGCTGGCTCATACGGCCCTTCATCGGGTGGAGACCCTGCTGTCGTCAATCTTTTTCAAGGCGCGATGGACGCCTACGCGGTGCAAAAGAGTACAAATACTAATGCAAATCCTTTGGGCGCAAGCGGTTCACAGGGAACCGAAACAAGCAAAGTGATGAGCCACCTTTTTGCTCCAATGCAGAAAATAACAGCCTCACTGGTAACGGATGTTAACTTCAATGGAGAGCAAGGCGGTCAGCTTAACCCGCTCATCAAGATGAAGAACCTTGGTGACACGCTCATGGGAACAGCCGAAGTTGCCGTAGCCACATACGGTGGTTTAAAAGCTTTGGAAAGGGTTACCGATGGTAATAACGCTGTGGGGTTAACGACAAAGTTTGTAAACTTCTTCTCAGGAGGATTGGATGCTGGTAAAGGTTTACTTGATGCAATGTCTCCATTTATCATAATGGCGACCTTCGCATTGTTTCTACTAGGCGCGACTTTATCAATATACTTACCAATGACGCCTTTCATTATTTGGTTCGGCGCAGCAATTAATTGGCTTGTTGTCGTTGGAGAAGCAATCATTGCAGCACCGCTTTGGGCTTTTACCCATCTTGGCGGTGAAGGTGACGGCATGGGACAGAGAACGGCACACGGTTATCTCTTCCTCTTAAATTGTATGTTTCGACCCACACTGATGGTAGTCGGATTTTTCTTGGGCGGGGCTATTGTGGTTGCGGGCGGCACGCTACTAAACAACCTATTTGGAATAGCCATAGCAAATGTTCAGTACGACTCCATGACAGGAATTTTCAGCGCTCTTTTCTTTGTCGCGGTTTATTGCTCGATGTGTTTGAACTTAATTCATAGCAGTTTCAACCTGATTTTTATCGTACCAGATCAGGTCATAAACTGGGTAGGTGGTCAGGCATCCGCTACTGTAGGCCGGGACGACAATGACCGAACACGACAGGCTATCTCGGTTTTCGCTGGAAAACTAGAGCACATGGCACCTAAGTCTGGCATGCCAGGTAGGAAGCCGGGCAATAGCAAGCCTAGTGGTGGAGACGGCATGCACGGTTAATGTGCTCATTAATTATATTGTCTAGGGGAGTTAATTATGCTTTCTTTAATTAAGATTATTCATTGGTTAGGAAATATGTTAAGCCTAATCATAGTTTGGGTAGCAATTGTAATTATCTATAATAGCCACGCCCTGCGGCCGCTTGGGCTGATCGGCCTGACCTTTGTCTGGATGTTTGGAGGCAGCTTGCTCATCAAAACCTTAAAGAGCCGCTACGCGGAGCGACTGCATAAGATAGTTATGTCAATCGCTCCGGCGGGCTTTTCAGCCAAGGTCCAGATTTCTGATGAAGCGGGCCGTCGCTACGTGGGAATAGACCCAAAAGCAGGCACGGCTGTCTTGATCGACGATTACAACGGTATCCAAAAAGTCATGCCACTCTCAGAAATCACAGAGTGGGCCACCGATATAACCTCAGAGAAGCACTTCCAGTACGTCATATTGCGATTTAGAAATTATGACTATCCATCAATAACCATACCCGTGCGAACGCACGATATGGAACGTATCACATCGCAGCTGATAACCGCGATGGGATAAAAAAAACCGGGCTCAAGGCCCGGTTTTTTTATCCCAGTTGGGTGGGAATTTCGTTTAGTACCAGGATCTCGTGTTCGGCCATCCCATGTCGGCGCTGCTTGAGGGAGGATTCTGACGTTAGCACCAGATGCTCCAGCCCCTGATGCGCTCCACCTCATCAAAGCTGATTTAGGCGCGGCGCCGGCCATGCATGCGCCCACTCCCCTGTCACAATGGCCGGCAGGCTAATACTTGGCGAAGACAGAGCAAGCGGCTGGCTCACGCTCGCATGACCTTGTTCCAATCGATGGCATGTCCGGCGGCTTCGAGTTCACGGCCCAAGGTTTGCTTCCACCCATTGCCGTCCCTGGCCTCCCAAACGACACCCGCGAAATCACTGAGGATCTCCACAGTGCCGCGCTTCAGCGCAAACACTTTGTCGCGACCGAGACGACCGAGGAAATAACCCAGCTCTAACAAGACGTTCTGTCGGGCTCGCGGTACCGGCGTAGCGCCCTTGGCGCAGCCCTCATCGTCAGGGGGTAAGTAGCACCACGGCAAAACGCAGGTTGACAAACTGCTACACGGTGTTGAAAAAGTGGTCTGCGCCGATGCGGGCTATATCGGTGTCGAAACGCGCGTTTGCGATTGCTTCTGCTCACCTGGCCCAACGCAAGAATAGTTATAACTGTTTTCAAAAAACGATCTGGACGCCGGGCGAAATATGCATGATGATCGGATGGGAGGTCCGAATACCTACGTGTAGGCTTTGAGCATCAAGAAAAATTACCTTGTAGAGGGTGCGTTTATTCTGGTAGCACGAGTTACGACAGAAGCGTAACTCGATCGGCTGGGCAGCGCGGCTGTTCAATTTATGTGCCGAAAAAAACAACAAGTCATCAAACAATGACGAAAAATATTCGGGGCATGCATTTTGATAAAATGAAAGAAAAGTGGACGCCTAAGTTGAAGGGATAATATTGAGTGAAAACTCTACGTGCGAGTAGTTCCTTTGAAAAAACAGAGAGAGCCACCTATCGATATCTAAGTATATAAGCTCGGTTTCCTTCATAAGAATTACAGTTTTAAAATGGAGAATTTACATGAACAAGAAAGTCAAAAACAATCGAGCAGAAGTTATTTTATTGCTAATATCCTTTTTCTCGCTGACTCCCGCGCAAGCGCAACAGTTTTCATTCTGGACTTCTAGCTGGTATGTTGTTTTTGATAATCCTTCACAGGTTTGCGAGCTGACATATTCTATGCACCCGGATCTAATTTATAAGCCAGAGCTCAATAGATACAATGGAAAAATAGGTGATGTAGAACTTTATGCCTGTGGGGGGAATGATGGAATTAGTGATATTTTTTTTGGTGGCTCTAGTCACATGGTAATAGATTGTAAACCGGGCTCTTCGCTGGATCACTCTACAGGAAGATGTAAAGAAACCGCTCAAAAAGGTAAACCGTTAGAACCTCTTTTGTGTAGCAATCCCTCTAGCGAAGTAGGAAATCCTATCAACTCAGCTAATGGTAATAAGTTTCAACACGAGCATGATTTAAGCGTTGGAGTGCTGAGTCCGATCTTGATAGATAGATTTTATAACAGTTTTGATGGCCTTTGGAGGCATAGTTATTCTTCTTCCTTGTACTTCGGTTCCGAGTCTGTGGTGCTGATTCATGACGATGGGCGAGAAGCCGTTTTTTATATGGTGAATGGTAGTTATAAGTCTGATACCGATTCAGGTATTTTAACGGAGCTACAACAGTCTGGCTGGCGCTATACTGATCCATCAAATAATGTATTATTTTTTTCTGAAGACGGAAGATTGGTTAAAACAACCGCATCCCATGGTGGGGAGTATAATTTAGCCTACGCCGCGGCTGGTTTTGATCGCAGTGTCGTGATTAGTAATACAATGGGGGAATCCATTCAGTTCATGGAAACACCGTTGCGTCAATTAAGATTTGTGGCAGTTAATAATCTGCGTATTGACTATAAATACAATATGTATAACAGATTGATCGAGGTCGTGAAAACAGAAAACAGTGCATCGTCGAGCCGAAAATATTACTATGAAGATGAGCGTAATACTGGCTGGTTGACTGGAATATCAGACGAAAGAGGGGTTCGCTTTGCGACTTGGGCTTATGATGGACAAGGCAGGTCTACAATGAGCCAGCATGCCGGTGGGGCCAACCTAATACAGATAAACTATGATGCTGACGGTTCGAGTACTGTTACTAACGAGCTCGGTAAGAAAACGGTCTATCGATATAAAAACATATCGGGCGTTAAACGTATTAGCTCTATTGAAGGTGAACCCTCGGCCAATTGTCCTGCAAGCAACTCGGTATATACCTACAATGACCGAGGCCAGGTTTTGACCAAAACAGACGCCAAAGGCTTGGTTACCACCTACGATTATAATGACCGTGGCCTGGAAGTCAGCCGTACCGAGGCTACCGGCACTGCGTTGGCGCGCACCACTACCACAGAATGGGACCCTGATCGTTTTCTCCCGATCAAGGTAATTGAACCCAATCGCGTGACTGTGTATAGCTATGACAATCAAGGACGTGAACTCACTCGGCAGAGCACATCCCGATGAGCACTTTCTATTTCAAGGATCTGAGCATGACCGTTTCTTTCTTGCGTAAGGCTGCAGTAGGTATTGCCTGCGCCTGGCTGGCATGTTCTGCCCAGGCAGGCACGATCAGCCGAACCTACACAGCCCTCGGGCAGGTTGCGAGTGTGGATGGCGCACGCACTGACGTGAATGACGTCACTCAATACGCTTACGACGCTCAAGGCAACCTCTTAACGGTGACCAATGCGCTGGGTCAGGTGTATACGCTTGCCAGTTTCGACAGCTACGGCAATCCGCAAAGTGTCACTGACCCAAACGGGGTGGTGACGACCCTCAGCTACACCCCTCAAGGCTGGCTGGCCAGCCTGACTGTTGATTCATCGACAACCCAGTATGCTTACGACGAAGTCGGTGATCTGTTGCAAGTGACCACGGCGGATGGCAACTGGGTCAAGTACAGCTATGACGATGCCCGTAGGCTTATCGGGGTGCGCAATCGGCTTGGTGAAAGCATCAATTACACCCTCGACCCAATGGGTAACCGGACGGCGGAGCGGACCAAGGACGCGAATGGCGCAGTGGTCCACCTTCAGCGAAGGGTGTTCGATGAGTTAGGTCGATTGATCCGGGTAGTCGGTGCTGATGATCAGACGCAGCGCTACAGCTATGACCTGAACGACAATCAGTCGAGCGATACCACTCCGCGTAATCATAAAACGCAGCAGGCGTTTGATGCTTTGAATCGGGTCAGCAAGATCGTCGACCCTTTGCAAGGTGTAACTGCCTTGGGCTACAACGCTGACGACAAGGTCACCAAAGTGGTTGACCCGCGTGGCGTGACGACGCTGTACACCTACGACAGCTTAGGCAATCGCATCAGCAGCAAAAGCCCCGATGGCGGCACCAGCACTTACGCCTACGATGAGGCCAACAATCTCATTCGCAGCACTGATGCACGTGGGGTTGTGACTGAGTACGCCTACGACGCGCTCAATCGCCTTACCAGTAAGAGCTATCCAGCCACGCCTGCGCTTAACATCAAGTTTCTCTATGATCAGACTGCTGATGGCAATCTCGGAATTGGCCACCTCACAGGTCTACAGGACAGTGCCGGGGTTCTGACGTATACCTACGACGCCAAGGGCAATCTGGTCAGGCAGTATCGCTCGGTGGGCGTTAACAGCGGCGACTATTACGAAACGCTGAATTACGGTTATGACGCCGCCCGCAATCTGATTCAGATCGGCTATCCATCGAATATCAACCTGACCTACACGCGTAACAGCGCGGCACAGGTCACGGGCATCAAACTCGCCATCGGTAACAAGACAGCAACACTGGCAAGCAACATCTCCTACCAGCCTTTTGGTCCAGTCAATTCTCTTACCTGGGGCAACGGTATCCTGCTGTCGAGAACCTATGACCAGGACTATCAATTGACCCAGCAGCAAGTCGGCAACTGGCAAACAACTTATCGGTACGACGCTGACAGTAACATCGCCGAGACAGCCACCAGTCTGTGGGGGGCTGTGCAGTATGAATATGATGCGCTGGGTCGTTTGACGCAGGAGCAGACCAATAGCCTCAAAAAGGCCTACAGCTTCGACGCCACAGGCAACAGGACTCAGCGTACCACTACCAGCCTGACCACAAGTGATGCCACGCAGACTCAGTCTTTAACCTATGCCAGCGACAGCAACCGGCTGACCAGCGTCAATGGCTCCACACTGCCTGTGGACGCTGCGGGTAACCACACGCAGATCAATGGCCGTCGATTCACCTACGACAGCCAAGGCCGTCTGAGCGAGGTTTATCAGGCAAACATCTACAAAATTGCCGACTACAAATACAACGCACTAGGCCAGCGAATCATCAAACGCGATTACGTGATGGGAAGCCAGACGTTGGCGGGCACAACCACCTACCTGTACGACCCAAGCGGCAAGCTGCTCGGCCAAACGTTCTACGATGGAAACGGCCAGAAAACCAGTGGTCAGTATTGGTTCTGGCTGGACAATATGCCGCTGGCTCAGTTGACGGCCAACTTCTCAACGCTGGGCGAGGTGAGCAGCAGCAAACTGATTTACCTGCATGTCGATCACCTGAACACACCAAGATTGGCGACAGACAGCTCCCAGGCACTGCTGTGGGGTTGGAACAGCGATGCGTATGGTGTACGCGCGCCTGAAGAGGATGTGGACGGTGATGGCAAGGCTACAAGCATCGTGCTGCGGTTTCCAGGACAGATCTACGATGCGCAAACGCAGCTGAACTATAACTATCACCGGGATTACAATCCGGACACAGGACGGTATGTGCAGAGTGATCCGATTGGATTGGGTGGTGGGCTCAACACATTCGGATATGTTAGTGCGAACCCCCTGCGTTGGAGTGATCCTCGAGGGCTAGCTCCTTGGGATTGGAATGGGAGAGGAAACACGGGAGTCTGCAGCTATTATGAGCAGCGAGTATGCGAAACCACCGGCGACCTAAGTGACTATTACAAGCGAGCAGAAGATATTTGTAAAGGTGAAGATCGTGCAGTGAACAGTCTCCTTACTGTCGGCATAGCCAGCGCCTGGATACGTGGAACGACGGATTTATCTGAATCCGATATCTACAACAAAATTCGCGCTGAGCTAATATCTAACGATAAAAATGTTTCTTCTAATAGCGGGTCAAACGGTGTCACTGGTGATATGATCGATGCATACCATAACGATGTTTTTCGTGATGTGGGTATTGGCCCACTATTTTACGGCGGTAACTTATGGCCACAAGGTATTCCGCCAAACCCAGTCCCACGTAGTGGACAAAATTGATGGCGAAGATAACTATTTTTCTACGCGTGATTTGCATAACACTAGCGACTTCAGTGTTTCTAACTCTATCGCTTTCTGGATATATTGGATGGCGTGAGGTAGATGGAACGGTGTGGGAATTTTTTGAGTTCTCAGTACTCGGTGCTGGTTTTTTTCCTTGGCTAACGTGGGTGTTTATTGCTCGCTACGCGCGAAAAGGAAATCTTACTACACCGCTTGCCGCGGGAGTTTTAATACTATTAATACATTATGCACTATTCGCATTTTTAACGCACTCCTACAGAAGTGTATACATAGTGCTTCTGATAGCTGAATCTCTGTCTACTGCGTTACTGATATATTCATTAAAATTCTCAAGAAAAAGTTATAAGTTTTAGGATTTCAATGTCGCCCGGTTACGCTGATGACTATAGATTCATTCAACCATAACGGTTTTGGCTAGAGGGTGGCTTATCTGTCGATGGAAAAGTACCAAGAACCGTGCAAGCTGCCGGCGAACTTGAGACCTAGCGGTGCACTTTCGATGGAAAGGTGACTAAAAAACGCTGGATCGATACCAGCCTAAGCCTATGTGCGAAATGTAATTTTTGCCAAAAAAAGATTGTTCAAAATAGAAAGCCTGCCGCATACTTCGCGCTGTGGAGCCCGGTTCAAATAAAGACAGCGCTATCCGCAGATAGCTAAATACAATTATTTCATGAAATGCAAATACGCTTGAACTGAGCCATGCTAGAGATAGTGTTTTATTTAAGAGTGAGATTGAAATGTTGATTGTTCGATTTTTTGCGGGTTTAGTATGCTTTATTTTTTCTCTTGGTGCAGTTTCTGAAGAGTATTCGTGGAGTGACTCAGATGCATTTCACTATTCAACTACTTTGGCTGCATGCCGTCATATTGTAGAGAAGCGTACCACTTATGAGGGATCTCAATATCTTTTAGTGCCGGGATCGATAACGGCGACACCTATTTACTATCCTGTGACTTATCCTTCTTATAGGGATGCGACTGTCGGATGTCGTTTTTCGTTTAGACTGGTGTCTGAAGTAAATGCTGGATATGATCTAGTTCACACTACGGAAAATTTTTCGGCGCTTCGCTACGGAGATGGGTGTGCGATAGGGCACACTTACGATTTTATTTCCGGAGAGTGTGGACAAAGCAAGGATAAAGGGAAGCCCCAAGATTTGGCCTGTGTCGGTAATCCGATCTCCGTAGTCTCCGGAAATAAATTTCAGCATGAGGTTGATTATCGAAATGGAAGCCTAATTTTTGGCAGGAGTTATAATTCACTGGATGGATTGTGGCGGGCAACGTTTTCTGATCGTCTGTCTTTCACTGACGGTGGAGCGAAAGTCAGTCTGGTGAAATCAGATGGCACTACCACTTTTTACGAAGTAAAAGGAGATGTGATTGTTCAAGAGTCAAGCGATTTGGGCCTGCTTAAAAAAGAGGGCGGTGCTTGGACCTACTCCTCATCCTCTGGAAGGAACATGAGTTTTGATTCAAAGGGGCGCTTGACGCAACTCTCAACTCCGAATAGGGATATCTACAATATCATTTATGGTGAAGATTCGGTTCGGGTTCAGGGGGCGGGACACGAACTTACTCTCACACTTGATTTGCGTGGGCAGCCAGTACGTCTTCTTGCTGGTGAGCTTGAAATCAAATACGAATACAATGGCGATCAACTTAAGGCTAGGAAGGTAACGTCCCGCGGTCACACGGATGTGCGACAGTTTCTATATGAGGCTGAGAATAAGAAGCTGCTTACGGGTATCATTGACGAGCGAGGCGTCCGGTTTGCCACTTGGAACTATGATGATCAAGGTCGAGCCATCAGCAGTCAGCACAGCGGAGCCGCCGGGTTGACACAGGTCACTTACAATGCCGACGGTTCAAGTACAGTAACCAATGAGTTGGGTAAAACAACGCTCTATCGGTACCAACAGATTGGTGGTGTTAAGCGAGTAACTTCAATTGACGGAGAGCCTTCACCGGGCTGTCAAGCCAGCAACTCCAGCTACACCTACAACGACCGTGGCCTCGTACTGACCAAAACAGACGCCATAGGCTTAATCAGCACCTACGCCTACAACGACCGCGGCCTGGAAATCAGCCGCACCGAAGCTAGCGGTACTACTTTGGCACGCACTACCACGACCGAATGGGACCCTGATCGTTTTCTGCCAATCAGGGTAATTGAACCGAACCGCGTTACTGTATATAGCTATGACACTCAAGGACGTGAGCTCACTCGGCAGAGCACATCTCGATAAGCACTCCCTGTTTCAAGGATCTGAGCATTGGAAAATCATGTCCGCTTGGTGTTTACAAGCAAGAATATTCGGCCAGACGAGATCTCTGTCTCAATAGGAGTTAAAGGTGACCAGATGTGGGCTGCTGGCGATAAGAGATCGAAAACTGAGATCCTTGAGACCGAGAATGGTTTGTTCATCGAGTCTAAATTACCAAAAAACTTAGATTTGATGACCCATATCGAATGGATGATACGTACCTTTAATGGTCTAGAGGATAAGCTTTTAAGCTTTTCTGAAATCCCAGAATGTGAAATCCAGCTTACATGTGCCGTTTACTCCAACGGTGCACCACCTTTGAATTTTGAAAAATTCATTACTCATTGGCTTGGTTGTATAGGTGCTTCATTAGATATTGATCTGTATGTTAGTTCGTCCATAACGACGAATTAACCTATCTACCAAACATAAGTTTGCACAGATAGGAATCCCGCCCGGTCGGCTGTCGATCGGGCTTCCTTAAAAAATATTTGTGCAATTTTTCGATACCATATAAAGCTACATCGGCTGGAGCAGGCAGTAGCGGATCAGAGCCTGCTCCACACTTTGTTTCCCGCCTAATACGAGCAATACGGCGATGTCGGTAATACCATCAGAATCCATGACCTCGTAAAAGATCCGGTATCCGTCAGTGTTCAACTCACGATAGTGCAGTACACCCAGCTCACTCAATTGAGGACTGACCGGGTAGCCCAACGGCGTGGACAGGAGCTTGTCCTGGATGGCATCGAGTAGGGTATCTATGCGTTGAGCAGCTGATGAGAATCCCTGAGTGATAGCCAGGTGCTCGACCTGATCTTCAATGCTTTGCTGGGCAACCTCGGTAAAGCGTAGTGCAAACGTATTCATTTATGCTCCTATTTATTTGTGAGCAAACCTCCTGCTCAATCGGGCTTTGAGTTCGTCAGTGGAACAGTGCTTGCCTTGGGCGTACTCGCGGGAACTGATGGCCAAGAGCTTTACCAAGGCAATGGCCTCATCGCGGCGCTTACGATCCGCGTAAGACTCCACCACGTAGGCCGGGACACCGTTTTGCGTGACAACCAGTGGCTCATCGAGAGGCAGGTCGGCTGCGTTGCGTTTCAGATAGCTAATTGTTTCAACTCGCATGAGTTCCTTCCTAGGGGCGCCCTTTGCCAGGGCACCACGCTTGCAACTTTAAAAGTGAATGTCGAGCTGAATCTCGAACGACAACGCATCATAGACCACATTCAGTCCAAATTAAATCCTCTTGTAGTCCATTTGTTCGCTTTTCGTCGCTTAGCCTTTTCATGCAGGATTTTCAGACGATCATTCAAAACCCGCCCTTAAAGTGGTGATAAAATACGTTATCACCAATTATTGACGCGTATTGTTGATGGTGTACGCTGCTCACCAGCGGCGTCGTTTTGGTGACTAAAATCTTAATTCGTGATCATTGATAGCCCTACCGAGGGATTTACATGCAGGATGTGACGAAAGTCGTCTTAAACGACTCGCGCAGGCTGACCGCCGTCGAATTTCAGCAATTGGCGGCTGTACCCTCAGCGGTCGAGTGGTTTGCCAACCTTGACAACCCTCGCACACGCCGGGCCTATCAAAATGACCTGACCGATTTCTCTGCCTTTATAGGGCTGGCCAGCGCCGACGACTTTCGCCAGGTCACCCGGTCGCACGTGTTGGCCTGGCGCGCCGATCTGGAACAACGCGGCCTGGCCGGGGCCACCATCCGCCGAAAACTGGCCGCGCTGGCCAGCCTCTTTGATCACCTCTTGGACAGCAATGCAGTCACGGGCGGTAACCCGGTCCATGGCGTCAAACGACCGAAGATCGAAAGCAACGAAGGCAAGACTCCGGCCTTGGGCGATCACCAGGCCAAGGCGTTGCTTGAGGCCCCAGACGAAAGCACGCTGAAAGGCCTGCGCGATAGGGCCATTTTGGCGGTGCTGCTCTACCACGGCCTGCGCCGCGAAGAAGCAGCGCAGCTGCAGGTAAGCGATATCCAGGAGAGACGCGGTATTCAGCATTTGAAAATCCATGGTAAGGGCGGAAAGGTGCGCTACCTACCGCTGCATCCAATCGCGGCCGGGCGCATTCACCTGTATCTGGAAAGTTCTGGTCATCATTTGGCTGACAGGAAGGTGCCGCTGTTCATACCGCTACGCGGTAGGCTGACAGGCGCCGGGGTTTCGGCCAACGGGATCTATACCGTGGTCGAGGCCTATGTCAAAAAGGCAGGGGGACAGGTCGCCGGACTGGGCGTGCATGGCCTCCGTGCAACAGCGGCGACCAATGCCCTCGAGCATGAAGCCGACATTGCCAAGGTCCAGGCTTGGCTGGGCCATGCCAACATCAGCACAACCAAGATCTATGATCGGCGGGAGAACAGACCCGAGGATTCGCCAACCTATAAGGTGAAATATTGACTTTCACCACATGCTACAGACTGCTATTTACTGCTATTTGGTGAACGACGAACGCCACCGGCGCTTATGAGTAATGACAGGACTCGGCTTTCGATCAGTCACTTCGCTATCAACGTCTCTGCACTGGGCCGCAACGACATTCGGGGCTTCAATTTGGATACATACCTCCTCAGCGTCCTCTGAAACGCTTAGGACTTGGATCTGAATTTTGTCGCCAATCATAATATTTTCACCCTCACGGCGAGTCAGAAGGAGCATACGATTCCCTGTAGTTGAAGTAATCATCATTGGCACGACGGCCGCGTTAATTGATTGGATAATCGTGCAAATTGCGCTGCTTTGCTGTTCACACCGCGCAAAGGAGATTTGAATATCAGTGCGATCAGCGAAATATCAGCCTCAATTAAATTTGGCTATTGATGTGGCCTGTACTTCATTCGCAGAGGCAGCCCGTGTTCGGCACGGATGGAGTTCTCTGAAGGTTTCTTTGTAGTTGAATAACGATAATTGTCTAGTCCAACGGCACGGAGCTCCTCTTTGCCAGAGCCAGTGCGAGGATTATAGCGATCCCCTTCATCAGCTAAGGAGCTGCCGCTCAAAATATGTCGAGCATGTACGAGTTCATGAGCCAAGGACGTTATCTTGTCCGCATTGTCCATCCCAAGGTGTAAAGGCGAGCCATTCTGATTTAAGCGGATGCTTGCTTTGTCTGGCGACCAGCCGATAATCGCGTTGCTTCCTTCGCCCTTTGTAAAGGTCCCCTTTCGTGAAAGGTGTGATGCAATGAACGTATTTTCGTCATGATTTTTTGGCGTGTATTTTTCCAGTTGTCTCCTGCTCAGAACTGGTTCCGTATAGCACTGGTTATTTATTTCTATCTCTTTTAGGGTAATTTTTCTTTCTTTTTGGCTGTAAAGGGTAGATATTTTTCGCAACAGCTTATCGCCAGAGGGACCGGCGCTGATAAGGTCGAGAGCCTCCTCTGCCTTTTCTTTGAATGCGTGCGCTGCAGCAGGATCATTGCTAAGAGGTGCAATATAGATGCCTGGGTATCGCGATGAAGTAATCATGAACTTCCTTTGGGGTTAAGTGGGTTAATCTAAAAATCAGGTGACGATTTTAAAACTTCTCAAGGAGTTTTCAACGACGTCATGGCGGTAATCCAGTGATCATGGAGATGCTAAGTGGCTTCGTGTGGGAGGATAGTTCCACCCTCTATGACCGGCGCGGTTCGAGGTGTACCTGGACAATTTTCCTGTTGTTAATGGAGCTGATGGTGGATGGGGTGACTCGTCATCCTGGATTACAGCAGCCAACAAACCCACGGCACCTCAGCCGCACTTCTGTCAGGTCCAACCTTGTCCTCGCACGGCCGAACCCCAAAAGCCGAGCCTTGATCCGTACCGCCGTGTGCTGCGATTTCTGCTTGCACGCTCTCAGTAAGCTGAACCATCAACCCGGTGTTCACAATCATTTGTCGTTCAAGGTGGCCGCCGGAGCATTCATTTGGGCAGTGTCCTGGTGGATAACGTCTTGGCAAAGCTCTGCTCTTTTCCTACTTTGTGACCAACGAACGCCACCGGACCACTACATTAATACAAAATATATCGCTATAAATATCAAGTAGTTATTGTGATATTAGGCGTTAATTAGCCTCATGAAAACATTAATTTCTCACAGTGGCAGCAAGAAGTGTCACAATAATGATAGCCAAGTGACATTATCTCTGCAGGGAATGAAGTCCGTAGCCGCTGCATGACTAAAACACTCTAATCATGCCAGGGAAAGGCTCGTTTTTCAGGACTGATATAATGTTCGACAAACTTAGTATTTCGCAAAAGCTTTACTTTAGTTTTACCGTCATTGTCGTCTTCATAGCCGCTTTGGTCGCAAGCTCCTATCGAGGATTTGGACAGGTCGAAGACGCGACCGACTATAATGTTCATAGTTATAAGGTTCTTGCCGCGTCACAGTCGGCACTTGAGCAGCTTGTAAATATTGAAACCGGTATGCGAGGTTTTGTCATATCTTCGAAAGATGCTTTTCTGGAACCGTTAATATCCGGTCAAAAACGCTTTTCTGAAGAGTTTGACTTGCTCAAGCGCTTGACGGCGGATAATCCAGAGCAACAGCGACGACTTGCCTCGCTTGGCGAGACACAGAAACGTTGGCTTGATGAAGATATCAATCAAATCCTCGCCATGCGCAGGGATCTGACCGCGCGCAACACGTCCTCTGACGAAGTGGACAAGCTCGTTACATCAGGCGCCGATAAAGCGAAGATGGACGGCATGCGAGCTACGCTTGCCGAGATCACTGCTGCGGAGAACAAGCTGCTTGTGACGAGGAGCCAGGAAATGGTCGACGCCAAACATTTTGCCATCATGGTATTGATCTACGGTGGCCTTGCAGCAGCGCTGCTCTCTGCAATCCTTGCTACTGCACTGGGGCGCAGCACTACAGCACGCCTGCAACTGGCGATTGATGCTGCCACCGCAATTGCAAACGGCAAACTGGATACTGTGATCGATACAAGTAGTCATGATGAGCTGCCCAAAGCCTTCGACCGCATGCAAATCCGCTTGCGTGAAATGATTCAACAGATAAGCCAGGCAGCCAATCAACTGGTAGTTGCCGTGCAGCAGATTTCCGGGGCGTCCGAGCAACTTTCCGGAGCGATTCAAGAGCAGTCAACGTCGGCCTCTATGATGGCTGCTACCATCGAAGAGCTGACTGTCAGTATTCATCACGTTTCTGAAAACGCCGATGAGGCTCACCAGCTTGCCAGCCGCTCAGGTCAGCAATCCCAAGATGGTGCACAGGTCATCGAAAATACCCTGTCGAGCATGAATGGCATAGCCAAGACTGTGCAGCTCTCATCTGCTCAAGTTGCAGATCTGGGTCAGCACTCTGAGCATATTTCGTCGATTGTCAGTGTTATCCAAGGCATCGCCGATCAGACCAATCTGCTGGCGCTTAACGCCGCCATTGAAGCTGCTCGTGCCGGCGAACAAGGTCGCGGATTTGCTGTGGTTGCCGACGAGGTGCGCCTGCTTGCTCAAAACACCGGCAAGTCGACCAAAGAGATCGCTGGCATGATCGAGAAAATTCAGGCGGGTGTCCGGGAGACGGTCGAAAGCATGCGCACTGGTGTAGTGGAAGTGAACCAGGGCGTCGAGATGGCCGGGACTGCGGGTCAGGCCATCATCGAGATCCGTGACAGTTCAAGCAAAGTACTACAAGTGGTTGATCAGATTTCCTTCGCTTTACGTGAGCAGACTGCAGCCAGCCAGGATGTAGCACGTAATGTAGAGCGGTCGGCGCAGATGTCCGAACAAAACAACTTGTCGGTTCAGGAGCTGCTCAAAACCAGCGGAGGTTTGAAGAGCCTCGCCATCAGCCTGCAGCAGGAAGTGAGCAAGTTTCAGTTGTAAGGTTTTCATCGCGATGATCATTCCCTCAGCCCCTAATCAGGGGCGATAGGCGACCTATCCACAAGGGCCTAGGTGTAGCGGCTTGCAATCGAAAACAGCCGTGCTCGCAATCATCGCAATTTTCGGCTCAGGTTAACTGCGATTGACGGAGCCGTCTGGCTCAGATTAATTGCGAGCGAGCTTGCATTCAGCCGCATCGACTTGCATTCCATCGTTTCCGGCTCACATTAGCTGCAACTGAACCAGCACCGGTTAGCACGTCCAACAAACGAGGGTTTGTTGGACAAAAACCGCTCTCTAGGCGCAGGCATGGTAGGGCTGGGGTGACCGAGTCCAGCAAATCTGTACATATTTCAACTTCTAGAAAATGTGTATTACCACGAGTTTCTGCACTCACATTCAGTTTCAAAAAGCGTGAGCCGGGCAACCTGCAATTTGAGCTGGTCGCAAATATCGTGAGCTGGGATGCAGTTAATCTGAGCCAACTGCACCGGATACACGCAAATAATCTGAGCCGAAAAAGGCGCTGATTGCGAGCACGCGTGTTTCAAACGCGAGCCGCTACATGTAGCTATTACCGTTTGTCAACATAGGGTATGCAATTACCTTTCTCACTCATCCGACTGCTACTCTTGCTTTTTGTACTCAAAGGACCTCAAAAATGAGCAGCTATGATGGCAAGGCGAATGTCACTTTCAGCGGCGAAAATCTCAAGGATGGCGACATTTTTCTCGATTCTGTACATGTCAAATATGACCTTCAAGGCTGGGATTTTGTCCCTGCCATAGCGGTCCGCACCCGTGTAGGCGGCACCCTTTATGTTCATGTTGGTCATCATGTTCGATCTGAACATGCTGATCACGCTGTTGTTCTGCTTCTTGATGGGCCTGATTTAGGCGTCGAACGTAATTTCAATCTAGGTTCTAATAATTTTGAGAGGAACGTTCGCACTATTTCAAACGGCTGGCTTGAGGTTCATATCAGGTAGTCATACCTCGACTGCCCGAAGGGCATTAGGCGCTCCCCGGTCTGCAGGCAGGCCAATCAACATCCGCGCCAGTACGCAAAGTCCTCGTCGCGTCCGTCAGCGCTACGTAGGAATGCACATAGAGCCTCACTGGAACATGTAAATGTCCTAATGTGAGGCCCTGCTCTGCCCCAGCGTTCCAATTATTCGACTCTACAGACGCTGACCCTTTAGGGAATCTCCGAACAAGTCCC
>NZ_LJRO01000383.1 GCF_001401155.1 Pseudomonas tremae | reverse complement strand
ATCAGCGGGGTCAGAACATCAAAGACGCTGAGGATCTCGTTGCGCCAATTGTGCAGCTGAGGTGCCCGGATACTGGGCGACTACTTGCTGCAATATGCCTTTGACCTTATCGGTGTGACCGAGACGACGCTCGACGTCAGCCAGCTTGTACAGCGAGTCAGGCACCTTGGCATGCTTCGGATACTGCTGACTGACCTTGGCGAACGCCTGACCGGCACCCTGAAGGTCACCTTTGGCCAGATTCACTTCACCCAGCCAGTATTGGGCGTTGCCCGCGTACGAGCTGTTCGGGTATTTGCGCAGGAAAGCGGTAAAGGCCTGACTGGCCTTGTCGAAATCCTTTGCCTTGATCCAATCCAAG
>NZ_LJRO01000402.1 GCF_001401155.1 Pseudomonas tremae | reverse complement strand
GTCTGCGCAATCGGCAGAATCGAAGAAATTTTCCATCGTTTTTGTACCGGCCACCGAGTTTCAGGAAACGACGCAATGGGCCAGCTTCGGACCGTTCAAGCTCGACAGCGAAGAGTTGCCGTTCTGGCACCTGATGCTTTGGCTGGTACCGGCCGGTGTTGTCGTATTGCTGCTGATTATTGCGCTGCTGCTGCGCAGTGACTGGCGTGCCGCGCTGCTTCGTCGGATCGGGTTCGGCGCGCGGAGTCGCTCAACCGTACCGGCGCGTGCCTGATGGAGCTGATTGCCGAGGACCACTGGGTTCAATGGTGGTGCAACCCCTGGCAGTTTGCGCATCCGGACTGGCAAAGCCGTTTTGCCTTGAACTGCGGCCTGACACTCAGTGACTGTGATGGGCTGATAGCC
>NZ_LJRO01000033.1 GCF_001401155.1 Pseudomonas tremae | reverse complement strand
GCAAATGATCGTCGAGATTTTCCAGACCTTTGAAATACGCACCGAAGGCCCGGTCGAACTTGTCGAAATGGCGCTCGTCCTTGACCAGAGTCGTGCGCGCAAGAAAGTAGAACTCATCGATATCGGCAAAGATAACCCGCTGTTTCAGCGCATTGATCAGGTCCAGCAATTCACGCAGAGACACCGGCACTCTGGCCGCGCGCATTTCGTTGAACCGGTTGAGCAGCATGGCTGTCGCCCTTTTACGTAACGGGGTGGATGAAGGCGCTCAACGGTTGCCGCGGCGGCTCATGAACGCCAGACGCTCCAGCAAATGCACATCCTGTTCGTTCTTGACCAGCGCCCCGGCCAGCGGCGGGATCGCCTTGGTCGGGTCGCGCTCACGCAGCACGGCTTCACCGATGTTGTCGGCCATCAGCAGCTTCAGCCAGTCCACCAGCTCGGACGTGGAAGGCTTCTTCTTCAGGCCAGGCA
>NZ_LJRO01000349.1 GCF_001401155.1 Pseudomonas tremae | reverse complement strand
CGCGTTGTCTGGCAACAGGCCGAGTATGGCGTTGGCCAGGGTCGACTTGCCGGACCCGGATTCACCGACAATTGCCACGGTTTCACCCCTGGCCACCTGAAACGAGACGCCGCGCACGGCCTGGTTGGTCTGGCCGTCGAAACGGTAGGCGACACTCAGATGACGAATGTCGATCAGTTGGGCGGTATCGGTCATCGTTGAGTCTCTTCCAGAGTGCCGGCGATGTGGTTGAAGCTGAACACTACGCCAACCACGAACAGGCCCGGCAGCAGCGACACCCAGGGCGCGGTCATCAGGAAGTGACGACCATTGGCGATCAGCGTGCCCCATTCGGCAGCCGGTGGTTCGGCACCAAA
>NZ_LJRO01000263.1 GCF_001401155.1 Pseudomonas tremae | reverse complement strand
CCGATCATTGATCGGCCTGTTTTTTTAATGGATAGAGCGAGGCTTAATCAATTGCCAGCTTCTCGCGATTCCTCTCCAGAATAGCCTTGCCAATGCCCTTTACTTCGATCAATTCATCGATGGAGGTAAACTCGCCATTGGCGTCCCGGTAAGCAACGATGGCATCGGCCTTGTTTTTTCCGATACCTGCCAGTTCTTTCTGAAGCATTTGCGCATCAGCGGTATTGAGGTTGACCTTATCGTTACGTTGCTCGTGAACGGCCGCGGGCGCTGCGTTTTCCATGGTGGCGGGCGACACGGCGGAGGAAGACGGTGCCGCAGTGGCGTTGACCGCAACCGAGGCACTGGTAAGCAAGGCAAAGATCAAAGCACTGAAGATACGGGTTCGCATAGATAAGGCTCCATAACAGTTAAAGGCAGCATTTCACATGCTGTGCCTGAAACTTAGAGCACTGCTGCCGCCTGGAAAAGAAGTCGAGCGTTGCTGTCT
>NZ_LJRO01000053.1 GCF_001401155.1 Pseudomonas tremae | reverse complement strand
CAGTGTGGCAATGTGCGGTTTCATTCTGCGCAGCCGCCTGGGCAAGGTCGTCGTGGCGATCCGTGACCGCGAAGACCGGGTGCGTTTTTCCGGCTACAACACTGCGTTGTTCAAGGCGTTCATCTTCGCCGTGGCGGCCCTTATTTCAGCGCTGGGCGGCGTGATGTTCACCCTGCAGGTTGGTCTGGCGTCGCCATCGCTGGTGGGCATCATTCCGTCCACGGAAATAGTGATCTATGCCGCGTTGGGCGGTCGCCTTTCACTGGTTGGCGCGGTATACGGCACGCTGCTGATCGGGGCAGCCAAGACTTACCTGTCGGAGAACTTCGTCAGCTTCTGGCAATACTTCATCGGCTTTCTGTTCATGGCGGTGGTGCTGTTTCTGCCGACCGGCCTGGCCGGGCTGTTGCAACGCCTGAGCAACAAGGAGGCGCAGTCATGAGCGCAATGTTACTGAGTGTCGAAGACCTGACCGTGTCGTTCGATGGCTTCAAGGCGGTCGATAACCTCAACTT
>NZ_LJRO01000415.1 GCF_001401155.1 Pseudomonas tremae | reverse complement strand
AGTTGCTCGGAGCATCCCTAACAGCCTGTTAATGGCGGGTGCTGCAGCAGTATATCGACGGTCATCAAAACAAGTCCCACCTGAGTATATCCACGCGACAGCCTATATCCCGATTGCTTTGATAGGTATTTTGGTCGGGGTACTGTACTTCCAACATATGGTGGCTATATTTCTATGCAGATACTTTCGCTCGTCGGATAAGAGCAACATGACAGTATATATCCATTCTCCTTCTCTCTAGGGGTCAATGCAAAATCGCCGTCGCTTCGTACAGACCCACTTCTCAGCCTCACCCTGCAACTGCCACAAATACCGGATTTACACTGGCTTTTGACTTCGAGATTGCATCGAGAAAGTTCGCCAAGTAGCGTAGCACTTCTGGAAACCTGATGCTGCTGATCGGCTCCATAGACAGTGACATTACACGAGGTTTCATCACAGCCTGCAAAACTGCTTGCTGAGTCAAAGACCTGCGTGAAATTCTCTATCAGTAATTTTGTTTCCGGAAATAAGTGATTCAGGACGTCACGATTTTCCGAAACAAAGCCTTTACTCCCACAAATCACGGAAATATCCGGAACACTCACTTCCTTGTAATCTGCTCGCAACGGCCTACCCGAGGTAAAAAGCCTGGAGTCACTGACGAACTTTTCCTGTGTTAGAAAAATCCTCACGTCGAGCCATACGCTCGAAAGTGACATCGCCAAAAGCTCATCCAAATAGGGAAGTTCTACAAGCGAGGGCACTGACACAAAAAGCTGAACGCTCGGCGTCCGCAGTTCTTGCTTGGCCCGCTTGTCCAGTTGGCGTATGAGCGCCATGGGTAAAGTTATACCAATACCCCCAGCAAACATGGCAACGCTCTGCGCATCCGCCAAGCTCTCTATCGTGATAGCGCCTCCAACCCCAGCAGAGAGCAGCAGTGAGTCTACAACCACGTTTGAATGAAGCTGACTTGATATGCCTGACCTGCCGGTGTCCTTGACCGATATCTCGACCAAGTCCATTTCGGGCCTGCCGACGATCGAATAATTACGCTGCTGAATAACGCCCTCATGATCAGGAAGCTCTAAAATCAAATACCTCCCCATGTCACATTGCTCGACCATTTCCTTCGCGAGCACCCGCAAAGCGTATGTTCTGACCGAGGCAGTATCCTGAGTAATGTTCTCACAGCGTAAAAAACTTCTGTTGTGCATAGGTCATCAACTATAAATGGATTTTACGGCCATGCCAATGCAAGCCACAACAACTAACGGTTTAACGAGTTTCGTGCCGTTCTTCTGGACCAGATGTGAGCCCAAGTAAACACCTGCAACCTCGCCTATAGACATGGCGAAACCGGCGACCCATACCATCTTCCCGAGCAAAATAAAGATCAGCAGAGATATCGCATTGCTAAACAAATTTAAAACTCTGGAATAGGCAACCGCGTGAGTCATAGCCATCCCGCCCAGCGACACCAAAGCCATCAAATAAAACGTACCGGCTCCCGGCCCAAAGAACCCATCATAGAGACCGATACAAGGGATGACTGATGCCCCCAACATCGATATAGGCATAACCGCTTTTCCGCCGACATCGCTGACTTGGGGAGAAAACGCAAAATAGAATGCCATGGCCACCAACATTATTGGCAGCGCGGCCTCCATAAAACTGTTGCCTACAAAATAGACCATTAATGTGCCCAATGTCCCACCCAGGAGGGAACCAAGGGTCATCTTTTTCAGCACAGCCCATTCGATTATTTTCTTATTTAAGTAATAGTGGGTTGAAGCAAGGCCGCCCAATGTACCCTGAAGTTTATTGGCTGCTATGGCTTCAGCGGGTGTAAATCCGGCGAGCAGCAGAACCGGAACAGAGATCAGACCGCCTCCGCCGCAAATCGAATCAATAAACCCGGCAACCGTGGCGCCAGCGATGAGAAAAAGAACAACATAGACAGAAACCCCAAACATTTCGTGGAAATGTAAAGCATCCATTATCAGTTCAACCCTATACGATCAATCAACGACTCAACAGAGCCCGTGTAGATGTTTATGCCATCCAGAGACTTCGTATCATGTAGCAGTTCCTTGTAACCCTGCAGGCCAATCACAGAGAATGCTTTCTCCCATGCGCCGAGCTCATTGTCGGCAAACATGCATACCGTTTTTGTGATGATGGCTCGGAGGTAGTCTCGTTCGTTGCGACTCAACCCTTGGACGATGTCGGTGGCGACCAAGCTGAACACGCTTGAGTGACTCCATTCATCCATAGCGTGAGCGCGGGTGACCTCATGACAGATGGGCTGAATGGACGTATCTTCAGACATGGTTTTCAGGTAGTCCGTTATTAATGTTTCGCTGGCACAGGCAATCCCGAATCGGGTTAGCCGACGCTCCCAAGCTGCCGTACAAGATGACAAAATATCCCGCTGCCATTTCACCAAATTGAAATCTGTGAACTCAAAATAGTCGATACCGCGCAGCTTATAAATATAGTTACAGGCGGACAGTGACATTTTCGTATGCAGGGCTTCATCCAGCAATGCTTCGGCCATAACGTCCTGAATAATCTCCCTATTGCTCGAGTTGGAGGGAGGGGATTTGATCAGGTCCTCACACACGGGCGTAACTATATCGCATTCGATGTAGATAGTTTTCATATTGTAAATGATCCAAGCATAAGAAAGGCACTTGGATCGAATGTGCGCCGGTGCGTCGAGCCATACCTGATGCTCTTTGAAGGGCAGCAGCGACTCGCTGTAGTCAGCTTTGCCAGGGTCGAATGCCAGTGCGGAATAAATCAAGGGGGGCTTATTTACAGCCGCCCTACTGGCCCAAAGATCTGATAACTTGTTGAGCATCGCGCCCACATTATTGTTCCCACCAAAGCTTTGATTAAGCGACGTCACTGTTACTTCCCATCTTCAGTCTATATAAAAAACATGCCCACGCAAAACAAGGGAGCTTCATAAATATGCAGCACACTGATTTTTCGGGCGGAGGTAAAATTCCATTTTGCTCGCTGGCGTTGCAAGCATGGGCAAACGGATCAAATTAGATCCAAGCAATCGTTCATGTCAGCGTGATAGAGTCCGCCCGGCCTAATTCTTTTGTGATTGAGGCCGGCGAAGCCAGACAACATAAGGCTCAGACGGCAACTCACTCAGCGTGTAACATCTTCCTGTCGCACGTTAGCCAGTAAGGCGCGCAACTCAAGACAGGCATCATCACTTAATGCAGACACCGGCAACCGTGGATCTCCAACCTCTAGCCCGGACATGCGGAGACCTGCCTTGATGGTCGCCGGCAATCCGCCTTTTAGTATAAAGTCCAGCAATGGAAGCTGCCTGTAAAATAGCTCGCGGGCGCTACGCAGCTCATTGCCAAGAATGGCTTTATACAGTGCTACATTCAAGTCAGCAATCAGGTTGGGCGCCGCAGTGCACCAACCTACAGCGCCAGCTGCGAACGCTTCCAACGCCAAAGGGTTACACCCATTATAGAATGGCACCCGGCCTTCTCCGAGAAGGTGCATTTTGTGCATCCTCTGAATATCGCCAGTGCTCTCCTTGACCATCGTAACGTTTTCCACGGCATCGAAAATCCGTAAAATAAGTTCCACCGGCATGTCGGTACCGCTGACAGCCGGATTGTTATAAAGCATGATTGGCAAACTTACGGAGTCACCAATAGTTTGGTAGTGCTGCAGGATTTCCTGTTCGCTCAGCCTCCAATATGATGATGGGAGCACCATGACGGCATCAGCGCCATGGGCTTCTGCAAAGCGCGCCCGTCTTACAGCATTACCAGTGGTCAAGTCCGACACACTGATTATAGTAGGTACGCGCTTGGCAACATGAGAAAGACTGTACTCAGCGACCTGATTCCACTCCATATCACTCAGGTAAGCCCCCTCACCAGTGCTGCCTAACGGGGAAATTGCGTGAACGCCTCCGCTGATCAGACGATCAATTGAGCGGCCAAGCGCATCGAGCTCAATGCCTTCTCCATTAGAAGTAAAGGGGGTAATGGTGTAACCGATTATTCCGTGTATGGAAGGGGTAGACATCATGTCTCTCCAGTAAAGCAAATGGCTTAGTTCAGTTCAGGCAGTCGGCATGCCGACGCAGTATTTGCCGCGCATAGTAGTTAAATGCTGCGCTGTGCCGTTTGGGCCTGGAAATCCAGTCGTGAGCTTCTTGCCCTAATTCCGGTCGTATGGGCTTGATTTCACCTGCTGCGCTGGCCAGCAACTGCAGCTTAGCGGCGCGCTCGATCAGCAGTGCGGTAACACAAGCTTCCTCGATTGTTCGCCCTGTCGACAACTGACCGTGATGGGCAAGCAAAACCGCCCGCTTCTCCCCGAGCACACGCGTGATGAGTTCTCCTTCCTCATTCCCTACCGGTATACCCGGCCAGTGCTCTAAGAAGGCGCAATCGTCGTACAGCGGGCATACATCCATGTGCGAAACGACCAAAGGCAGTTCGAGCATTGAGAGCGCCGCAATATGAGTCGGGTGGGTATGAATCATGCACATCACATCTGTGCGGCCGCGATATACCCAACTGTGGAAACGGTTAGCGGGATTAGGCATACCGCTGCCTTCCAGGACATCAAGATCTTCATTTACCAGAAGCAAATTGCCTGCTGTTATTTCGTCGAAGCCCATACCTAACTGTTGGGTGTAGTAAGTACCAGGCTCTGGGCCACGAGTCGTAATCTGTCCAGAGAGTCCAGAATCATGGCCGTTTTCATAGAGAATACGGCACGTCAATGCCAGCTTCTCCCGCTCAGTCCATGTGTTGTCAGCGAGGTTGCTTTGCATCTTTTCAAGGGCCTGCTTGACAAGCTGATCCTTTGGTAATGCTAATGTCTTAGCCATGTCCGTCCTTAGAAGCCACCTGAAATATGCCGTCAAAGGTTCCACCTGATGTGTCGCTGATGATCAGGTAGAATGCATATGACACAAATGAAGATATATGACACATTGTGTCATTGTCAACTGGAAAAAGCTTTTTACGGAAATGGTAGATGTCTATCCGACTGAAAATGTTAAGAAAACGGCTGGGAATGACCCTTGAGTCACTTTCCGAAAAAACAGGCTTGACCAAGAGCTACCTGTCCAAAGTGGAGAGAGGGTTGAACACGCCCTCGATTGCAGCAGCTTTAAAGCTTGCAACGGCGTTTAACGTGAGTGTTGAAGAGCTTTTTACGGAAAGATCGACTTCACACGCCAGCTATAGCCTAGTCAGAAGCAACGAGCGCCAGTCCCTACCGTATAACGGTCACAGGGCTGACTATGCTGTATTAGCCCACAGAATCGCAGACCTCACGCTGTTGCCATTCATCATTCGCCCACCTACGACCTTCGACGATTCGACATTCAAAGAGCACCTTGGTGAGGAGTTCTTATTCGTCCACGAGGGCGAAGTCGAGGTGGATTTTATGAATGAAAGGGTGATTCTCAGTTGCGGGGATGCGTTGCATTTCAATGCACAAAAACCGCATCGTTTACGTTCGGTTGGGGAGAAGCAGGCGCAATTGCTGGTCGTGATTCATAACGATGAGGAGTGATGCTAGCGGGTGCAGTTATCCGTCTCGGGTCACGTTACAGAATCTCCTTGCGAGAGCCTCGACCTCTCTCAACGTTTCAGAATCTCTTCATGAACCATTGCAGCATCTTGAGACACGCGGATGCCGACGCCTCAGAGTTCGGACAATACAGCTCCGATTTCGAGCCGTCTCAGTACTACGTCCCCCGCGGCTTCACCCTAGCCGTCGCCTCCGCAACCAACGGATCATCCGGCCAGTAATGATTTGTACCACGTGAGTGCTCTGAAGATTGACAGGCTCCAGAACCAGTAAAATATATACTCCATGAGAGATGCTCGTGACACTGGTTGACCGTCAATCCATATACGCTTTATTGACAGTAACTAGACTGAAATACCGCTTGATTGACACTCGATCCAGCGCGACTTCCCGGGTAGGCGTGACAGGATTGACACTTCCTCATGGCAGGCATGAGATAGGACAGCTCCAACATCGTCATAAAATGGGAAATGAGCTCTGACTCACAACCTTACCCCCACCAAGCCTGCATCTTAATCAACGCGGGTATGTGCTCAAAAAGAGACTAAGAGACTTCCCCATACATCGAGCCGTAACGCTTCGTCATGTGATGGCCACCTGTGGGTTTAGGCTTCTCAATCCCCATCGCATCAGGTCGACACCGGCACGGCTGACGGTCACATTTTGTCCTGAGAATCGCAAAAAAACGGTTCGCAGAGTGGCCAGGTTAGGAGGACTGCTGGCAAAGGCACGGGCGTAGTAGAGAGTTGAAGGATTTCATTTTGCCTTAACAGCTCGAGACGCCCGGCCAGCCAGACTTCGTGTGCACTGGGGTAATGACGTAACAGCCTTTTGGCCTCATTACGGATGAAGTCTGGCAACGCAGTGTCTTTAACTATTTCAGCCAGAAACTCGCCCGCCTGAACAACGCTACGGGTTCGCTCATCAACCATTGTCATTGTTCTTCCCGGTCGACAGAGACTCGTGAATCTTCGCGAGCACATCGGTAGCCCGACCTACGAGCATGAGTTCATTAGCCGCTTGCGCTCCGACATCAACAGTATTGACATGAATAACCGTTGCTCCCGACGCCAGTGCAATGTGGGGGAGATCAGCAGCCGGAGTAACTACTCCAGAGGTACCCACAGATATCAGAGCATCGCAGTTCTTCACGAGTGAAACTGCATTCTTCCATGTGCCCGGTGGCAGATCCTCTCCATACCAGACAACGCCAGGACGCAACTTGCCTCGACACCTTTTACAGCGGGGAGGTTCGACGAGCGCTCCTTCATCCGGTATTTCCATCTGATCAGATGTCAGCTCGGCTGGTCGATGGCAAGCGAAACACTTGGGCATCGTAAGACTGCCATGGAGATGAATCACATCTGTAGACCCGGCTCGTTCATGAAGGTCATCAACGTTTTGAGTGACGACAGAAACCTCGTAGCCAAGATTAACCATTTGAGGCCACACTAAATGTGCTGCGTTGGGTTGGGCGCGGTCTACCTGGCGCCGTCGCCATAGGTACCAGCCCCAAACCAATGCTGGGCTTTCGCGGAAGGCGTTGGCTGTTTCAAGCGCACGAGGGTCATAAGGTGCCCACAACTTAGGCATCTGGTCTAGGTACGTCAGAATGCCGCTCTCAGCAGAAATCCCTGCACCAGAGAAGCAGACAATTTTTCTGGCATCCTTCAACGCCTCTGCAGGTAGTCTCAAAACCGCCATCGGATTCCTCGTTGTTATCAGCAGCTCGCCTCGGATAAAGCGACTCAAAAATTCGCCTTATCGCCTCGCGGAATAAAGACGTTGCTCGCTCAGCTCGATCGCACGATCAGAGGTTCGGGGCAAACGGGAGCGAACCTGTGCCTCGGAGAACCAAGCGCGCGATGTTTTCTTTCTACGAAGATCGAGATCACCTAGTTTGTATGTCCCTCCTGATGTCCGATAAATCACTGCGGATTCATCAATATCCACGCCATTGAAGAAGATGATCTCTACCAGTTCCTCCAGACTCCAGACGCTTCTACCGGTCAAAGCCGGCGGGCATAGCATCTGGACTCCTTCGATCACAACGTCTTCAGCGTTGAGGAGGTACGCCTGAAGCTCATAGGCGCAACGAACGATTGCAGCTCTGTCTCGCTTCCCTGTCTGGATGCACGTAATTGTTGCTAAGAAACATAGGCCTTCAACTTCGCAGTGCGACCTTGCATCGACGTCTTTGGTGACGGGGTCAAGCACGTATATCACTGGTTACACCATTGTGTGTCGCTAGCCAAGCACGTTAAACCACTTGAGTTGGGGAATTGCACCATGAGCAGTGGACGGTCTCGTGCGATCAAAAAAGAAGCCTAAATCTCACAACATCACCACTTCGTAATCTTATAGGTACACGATGATGGGTGTCAAAGCGTGGCCTTATAGTTTCTTTTAAGGCCACGGATTATTCATGGAATATCGGGAAGCCCTTGGACAGGTGTTAAGAGAAATTCGAGTGGCAGCAGGATTACGTAGGGAGGATTGTTCGGCAGCTCTTAGTCGCGAATACCTTGCCGGCGTCGAACGAGGCCAGCGAAGCATTTCTATTGAGAAGCTTCACTCAATCTGTGACTGTCTGGGCATAACACCAAGCTTGGTGCTTTTTGCAGCAGAAGCACGCTTAGCCGCTTTGAGCTTGGAGGACTACCGGACAAGGCAGGACCACCAAATAAGAGCACACGTTGATGCTGAGAGACTGCGCAACACTGCCGACACAAAAGTGCATGAGGGGGTTCGCGGCAAGCGCGCTGAGATCACCCGAAAGTCTATTCAAGCCTTGAAGGCAGAGGGATCTACGAAAACAGAAGTCGCTCGGAGACTTGGCGTTGGACTCAGCACAGTTGATCGGTATTGGCTGAAAGCTGACAAGGAGTGACTCAGCAAAACCGCTTGAGAGGTCAGCTAAGCGACGCTCAAACTCGGTTGTGACGGCCACCCTCATCAGCCAACCCGACGCTTGATCCCCCGCCCGAGCGAGGTTCGAAGATGGCCCGGACGGACGGTTACATAAATTCATCGTTTATGAATCGTCCATATCGCTAAACCGAAAATCAAGCGCCCTAAGCGCTGGAGGTCAGAGGGTGAGTTCGGCAAGCGCATACGGTGGAGCTGAGAAATGTCACGGTTTGGTTCAAGGTTAATTAGTGGCTGTTTTCGCCGACGACCGAGTAGGTTGTTTTTTGCGGGTAGCACGATGTAAATGGGTTGTGGCATATAACCATTGGAGGCTTTTATGTGCGCCACCATTCATCAAGGGAACGGGGGCGGCATGGACGATATCGAGCGACGTATAAGCGAAAAGTACTTCAGGAATGGCGAGGGGTTTCTGCAGATATATCCAGGCGACCAAGACGGCGAGATCTATGGCTCGCTTCTGCGCAAAGGCAGGGAAATCTGTGCTTCGATGGGGTGTCGTGTCAGGCTGGTGCGGATCAGGAGCTAAAAGTGCTTCTAGTGTGGGCGGGTATGCTTGATCTGGTATTTAAGCTAGCCGTCTTGGTGACCGTGTATGCCAAGCCCATCCCATCTGCACACCAGGTCGTCCTCTTGCCTTGGGGTGGAGATATTAAGGCGTGGCTCAGGGATGGCGTCTTCGACTGGAATGCACGGATTACCGGCGCGAGAGGCCCAATGCGATCACCGCTGCTTGCTTTACCTTTGCTTAAATTTCGGTATCGGCAGTGTTCTGGGGATTCAGCGTCGTCATTTCCCGGACGAGTCGCATCAGGAGAATGTCTACCCTGGGCATTCCTTCCGGCTGCGTTCGACTTAGAGCCCGGCACTGGAGCATGGAATAAATGGTCTCGAACCTAGGTTGGCTTTCTCGATAGTTGGAATGGCGATCAAACAGTGCTTTGGAATCTTCAAGAACATCTCAAGCGCTGATTTCGTCGCGTGGGATCAAGCCCTTCGAGATCCTATCCACGGTGCTCATTACAAAGAGGTGTGCTAGAAGGTCAGGTATTGATCGAATCCCTTCTATGGCAGCAGAAGTTGATCTGCCGCCTTCAACCTTGAATGCCCTGAACCAATGGGTGTCTCGCCATCCCTCTGCAACCGCAACGTGGGAAGCCTGGAAGAGGCCATTCGAGATGGTGGCCCCGCAGAATCTCGCGGTGCTGCTCCAGCGCATCGACTGCGACGTGCTTGGGTCGGGCGGTATCAACAACCCTGTCTTTCGCCACATGATGGGCGCACTGGCAGCCGATCGAACCGGGTCGGTCGCGGTAGGAACAGCAGTTACCTGCCGCCCCCCCGCACAGAACCGCTCGACCAGATCCTTGATGCGACAGCCATGGCGCGTCAGGGTAGGCTCCAAATCATCCAGTTGCCGCGACAGCACGGACTCCACCAACTCAGCTGAGACAGGTTTCTCGCCGGTCAGGTGCCCTGACCAAGCCTTGCTCAGTTTCCACTCCTTAATCTTCCAACAGAGTGGAAAGGTGACGCCCTTGCTTGTTCGTGGTACGTAGTTTGAGCGCAGCGATCAGCTCGCATTAGCGTTCCAGCTGGGCCTGCTGCAATACACGCGACTTACCGCGATCGGCACGCTGGACCGCATGGGGTTTATAAATGAGGTTCAGCGCCCGGTACACGGCGCTGGGGGACACGCCATACAACTCAGCTATCGCGGCCACTTGTGTAGCCCGCTCCGGGCTTTTCTTCGGTAAGCGGTCAAGCCGTTGCCGTAATTGCAGCAACGAGTCAACAGGAATGGAACTACGTTTGGCGTCCATTTTGAGCTAGAGCTCGATACTCTGAAGCACGACCAACGCCGAGCTTTCGAGCAATTTCTGTGGCACCTAGATTTTCTTCGGTCCATAAGCGCTGAACTTACAGCGGGTCAATCGACGGTTTGCGGCCCCGGTAAAAACACCACGAGCTTTAGCGTCAGCAATTCCTTCCAGCTGCCGATCGCGTCGCAGGTGAGTTTCAAAATCAGCAAACATGCCCAGCATGTTCAAAAATGCTTTTCCGGCTGCGCTCTGCGTATCGATTGGTTGCTCCGTCCTCTTGAGACTAACCCCACGTTCTTTGAATGTATAAACGATGTCTTGAAGATCCTTGATGCTCCGCGCGAGACGATCAACACGCGTCACCACTAACGTATCGCCAAGGCGTAGAAAATCGAGCAGTGTTTTCAAATCCGTCCGACCAACCCGGCTAGCCCCGCCTTTTTTCTCGGCGCGCGCGACATCATAACCCGCTTCACGCAAAGTTTTTCTTGCAGAACGAAATCTTAATCGCTTGTGGAAACACGAGTGTATCCGTAAACGGCCATCGTCAAATTTGTCTCTTTAAGCTCTAGAAGGCGAGTGGTCACTCGCAACTAATTCTGGTTCATGCCGGTCGCTAGCAGGTCTAACCAGATGAGTGCAGGTTCATTCGCAAATAATCCCGGTTTGCCGGATCGGATAGACGCAATCAATCCCGGTCGAAAAACGCGATGATTGCAGGTCGAGGCCATTCAGATTGCAGGTCGTTACGCCTAGGGAGCTTTTGGTCAAAATGGACGATGGGCGTTAGCCCATTATGCCTTTAACGTAGGTTCGTGGTTGAGCGTGGGCTATCTCCCTGAACGAGCAGATGGTTTGCGTCCCGATGATAATACTTTGGCGAAGGTTACCCTCATTGCGATCAGTCATTCAGCGTTACAGAACCGTTCTAGAAAACGGCTTTGCAGGTGCCTTACGCCAAGCGGACTTAATCCACTCCCCCTTCCCAATGGGGCTTCAGACTTGTCCGCCTCTGCTCCTTGACCGGGCAGCATCAATGAAGCCGACGCTTCCGCAGCAGCGCTTTATGCTCCGACACCATGCGCTGCTCGCGACTGTGGGCCCTCCCAAAACCAAGCATTAGCGGACCGGTACGTCTGTAAGACGGCCTCCCGTACGGAGGCCCTTGAATCCGGTCCTGCTTAGGGACGCAGCTTCACAACACGCCTCGTATTTTCCGATCTGCACGCAGGTGCAAAAAAAGGTGATCTAGCATGAGTCTGATTTCTGAGTTCCGCAGCGTCGTCGCCCAGCAGCCGGATACCACGGCCGTAGTGGAAGATCAGCGCGCGGTTTCCTTCACAGAGCTGGCACAACTGGCCGACAAAGTCTCCGCTGGGCTGTTGCAAGCGGGCCTGCAGCCGGGCGATCGCGTGGCTATTCACCTAGGTAATCGGCTGGAACTGGTGGCGTTGTACTATGCCTGCCTGGAAATCGGCGCAGTGACAGTGCCTATCAATCGGCGCCTCGTCACCGGCGAAATTGAGCATCTGCTCCACCACAGCGGCGCCCGCTACTACATCGGCGACCAGGAGACCTACAGCCGTTACGCCGCTGTGATCGCGGGTAGTGCCACGGTGGAACGGGCCTGGATCGTCGCGGGCGAGGAAGCGCTCAAGGAGGAGCAGTATCTGCCCTGGTCCGATCTGCTCGTCTCGTCGCCAAGTAAGCGGCCGCCTAGCCACGCGGATTCGCTCGCGGCGATTTTCTATACGTCCGGCACCACAGGACTAACTAAGGGTATCGTGCATTCCCAAGCGACCCTGGCGCAGGCCGTCGATCTGATGAAGGCTATGATGCCACCCCGCACGGCCCAAGGTGCCCTCGACACGGGGGCCGTCCATTCGATGATGGATGCGATCGTGCCTTGGAGCATCCTGATGATCCTGGCCGCGCACCGTCTGGGGCGGGCCGTCGTGTTGCTACCCGTACTTACGGCGGAGACGACCCTGGCGCTACTACAACGACTGCCGCTGAGTTTTCTCAAAGGCGCTCCCTCGCACTTCAATAATCTGCTCGCTGCAGGCGAGGCATCGGCAGCCACCCCCCTTCCCTCTCTGACGAGCACCTATAGCGTCAGCGGCGGTGACCCCTGCCCTCCGAAGCTGGGTAGGCGTTGGCACAACCTATGGGGCGGCACGTTGCGTGGTTCCTACGGTACGACGGAGTCTGGCCCGATCTTCTGCCAACCCGATGTAGCCGCCACCGAGCAGTCATCGATCGGCTGGCCGCTGCCTGGCGTCGCGCTGCAGCAGACGGAGAACGGCGAGCTGTTGATTCGCTCGCCAGCCAATACCCCGGGACTGTGGAACGGCCAGGATGCAGATCGCCTGCCTGCTGCGCGCTGGATAGCTACGGGCGACCTGGTGCAGCGCCAGGACGATGGCGGTTATCTCATCATCGGTCGGGAAAAGGACATGCTGAAATGCGACGCTTACTCCATCTCCCCCGTGGAAGTCGAGCAGGAGCTGCTCAAGCTGCCCGACATCGCCGAAGCCGTGGTGTTCGGTGTTCCTGATGCCACCATCGGCGAGCGCCCAGTCGCTCTGTTGCGTACTACCAGTGGGCGGGAGCTTCCCACGCAACAGCTGAAGCAGCACTTGAAGGCGTTGATCGCAGAATACAAGCACCCCCGCCAATACCTGTTCGTCGAACGTATTCCGCTGTCCTCCGCGGGGAAGGTGAGCCGTAAACAATTGGCAAGCGACTACCGAGAGATCCTCGGCGCCGCCCCATCGACCTAGCCCCGTCAGTGACGCGCGTTGCCTGCGGGACCGGCTCTACAGCCGGCCCCGATACCAACCCTTTGCCCACCACTGGAGCTCTCAACGTGAACGAGATCGAAAAAACCATCGTCGACATTCTGGTCGATGACCTGTTCATCAGCACGCCCCGCGCGGATATCGACCTCAACGCCAACCTACGCAACGCCCTGGGGCTGGATTCACTCGGGTTCAGCGAATTGCGGGCCCAGTGCGAATACGCCTTCGGCGTCAAAATCGAGGACGAGGACTTCAATCCGAAGCACTTCGACTCGGTCCACACGCTGGCCCAGTTGCTGACCGCCCTGCAGGCCAAGTGAGGGCTATCGCCATGAGCCTTCCCGAGAGCGATAAGCAGCCCCGTGCACAACGCACTATGGGCTTCACCGAACTCAAGACCTGGCTGCGCCATCGCCATCCAATGGTGTACCTGGATCGTGTGCTCGACTACGAGCCAGGCGTCCAGATCAAGACGCTGATGGCGGTATCGGGGCAGACCGACGCGCTCGCCGGCCACTTCCCGGAACGGGCGATCTACCCGGCGAGCCACCTGATGCAGGCCATTTCTCAGTCGGCGATCATACTGTTCCAGCTATCGACCTCGCGCCTGGCGGGCGATGAGATGACGCTGGTCGGCTCGATCAAATCGCGCTTCACCCGCCCCGTGGTACCGGGCGACCTGGTGATCTTCCAGCTCGATTGCGAAAGCCTGAGGCCGGATTTCTTCACTTTCAGTTGCCGAGCGACGGTGGACGGTCGCAGTGTCGGGATGCTCAAGGGTTCGCTGGTCCGCAAGTCGCTCGCCGACTTGGGAGAGCACCTATGGTGAGCCGCCCCGTGGAGGTATGGGTCACGGGGATGGCTTGGTCAACCGCTTTGGGCGACGATCTGGAAGTCGTCTGGCAAAGCCTGCTCGCCGGACGTTCGGGCATCCGCTCGGTTGACTTCCCTGTTGCGCTGCGCAGTCCCTTGGCTTCGCCATTGCCCGACCTAGACCCAGCCCTGCCGCTGCCGGAGCGTCAGCACCGGTTGACGGTGGCGACCCTGCGCCGGGCGTTGCAGGACGCTGGACTGGCGAAAGCTACCGAGGAAGTGGTGCCGGTCCTGGCCACCAGTTATGGGCACCATCTGGACGTGCCGGAGACCGAATCGCTCTCCCGCTGGGCGGTGGAGGCGGCGCGAGAGGCAGGCTGCCAGCACGCGCCGATCACCGTTAGCACGGCCTGCTCGGCAGGGGCCGATGCGCTGTTGCTGGGGTTGAGCCTGATTCGCAGGGGCTTCACCGATACTTGCCTGTGCGGCGGTGCTGACATCCTCACCCCGGCCAAGCGGCTCGGGCATTCGCAACTGGGTACGCTGTCGGCGGACGGTCTGCGTGCCTTCGATCGCGCGCACAGCGGGACCGTACTGGGCGAAGGCGCGGGTTTTCTGGTGCTGGAAACGCGGGCCGCCGCACTGGCCAGGGGCGCGCGGCCCTACGGCATCCTCGCCGGGGCTGGCTCGGCCAACGACGCCGTGAGCGCGGTCGCGCCGGACCTGTCGGGCGACTGTCTGGCCTTGGCAGTACGACGCGCTCTTTGCGACGCGGGCCTTACCGCCCACGAAGTCGGTTGCATCAGTACCCACGGTACCGGCACGCGGCTCAACGACGAGGTCGAAACCAAAACCTACAGCGATCTATTCGCCAGCTCGCCACGCCTTCCACTGCTGTTCGGCACCAAGGGCGCCTTCGGGCATACGCTCGGGGCTACCGGCGCGCTGGAGGCTATCAGTCTCCTGCTGGCGCTAGGTAACCAGCAGGTACCGCCAATCGTCGGCCTGGAAAATCCCCTGACAGGGATAGCGCTGCCCTTGGCCATGCGGACGGCGCTTGCCTGTCCCGCCGAGGTCGGCATCAGCGTGACCCTAGGCTTCGGTGGCTTCGATACCTGCCTAGTCTTTCAACGTGCACGAGAGGCGATGCGATGACCGACCTCGATTGGAGCGTCTACCATCTAAACGCCCTTGGTCAAGCGGAGTCAGTGGCCGCCCTTGGCTCGGAGGGAGGCGCGGCGCAAAAAGCCTCCGCCTATGCCGATCCACTCTCCTGGCTGGTGTTCGAGGCCGTGGATTACGTCCTGGACAACTGCCGCGATGCGGTGCTGGCCGCCGGCCAGACGGTGGGGCACATTGTCGTGAGCGACGTCTGCACCCTGCACACCATGCAGCATATCGCCCGCGATCTGGGTAGGAATCGCCTGTCGCCGCTACGTTTTTCCGGTGCCTGTCCGGGACTGGTCTGCAGCCTGCCAGGCCAACTGCTGCGTTTTAGCGGTCCCAGCCTGGTCCTGTCCATGCCCCCCCAGGGCGGCCTGAGGCCGGCCGCCCTACTCGCCCGGGACTGGCTCGATAGCGGCGCTGCCAGTTACGTATTGGTGAGTGCCCACGACACGGACGGCGCACAGCATCGAGTGCGCTGCACCTTGCTGCAACTGCAGACCGAGCAGGTGAGCCCATGAATGTGGTTGTCGACACCCAAGGCGTCCAGGCGCTCTTCGAGCGGGTACTGCCTATGGAAGCGGGCAGCGGACGCGAGCCTTTTGAGGGATTCGCCACCCTGTGCGAGGGCTTGCAGCGCCTCGGGGTCAAGCCCGGACGCGCGGTGCTGGTGGCGCTGCCCAACGGGACCCACTTCGTGGCCTTGCTGTTTGCGCTGCTGCTGCTGGGTGCGGTACCGACCCCCTTGCCCTACGCAGCACCGCCTGGACGTATTCGCCGCTTCGCCAAACTACTAGGCGCCGACCTGTTGATCCTGCCCTGCGGCGCCGCCATCAAGGCGCTCGACGCGCGGGAGGCCGGACGGCTATCGAGCGAACTGCAATGGGCCAGACTGAAGGACATCGTCACCCTGCCCTACGAACCAGGCGAAGTGGTGCTGCTCACCTCTGGGACTTCCGGCATCTTCAGCGGCTGTGTGTTCGACAGCGCGGCGCTACTGCTCAACGCTAGGCGACATGCCGCCTCCATTGGCCAAAGCGCCGCCGATCGGCTGTTGATCAACCTGCCGCTATTCTACTCTTTCGCCTTCGTGGCGCAGTTGCTCAGCAGCTATGTCCTGGGCAACGAGGTGGTCCTGGCTACGCCGCCGTTCACTCCGATCCATTATCACCGCACGCTCCTGGACCTTGGCATCACCCTCTCTTCCTTGACGCCCGTGATGGTTACGGCGTTGTGTGCGGCGGACCTGGATGGGCTGCCGCCCTCACTGCGCCGGTTGACGATCGGTGGCGACGCCTTGGCCGCCAATCTTGTGCCGCGGCTGCTGGCCCGCAACCCGGACCTCGAGCTCTATCTGACCTATGGCCTGACCCAGGCCGGCCCACGCGTAGCGACGCTGGCCGCGCACCTCGAGCCCGCCGAACGGCACGCGTCGGTCGGTCGGCCGTTACCGGAGGTCGAGGTCGAGCTGGGAGGAGCGCCGGGTGCTAGTGAAGGGGAGTTGTTGGTGGTCACAGACACCGCCATGCAGCGGCGCATCCGTGCCGGTGAAACGGACCGCTTGCCGCCGCTGCGCGGCCAGAAGCGCCTGGTCGCCACCGGTGATCACTTCCATATCGATGCGGATGGCTATCTGTTCTTCCGCCAGCGTAACCCGACGTTCGTCATGCGCCGAGGGGAAAAGCTCTGTCCCCGCTCGATTTGCGAAATCGTCGAAAGCCTGCCCGGAATCGTCAGTGCCGAGGCTTGGGTACGGCCGAACGCCGGGCCGAACGACGAGGTAGCGCTGATCCTCGATGTGCAGAGCCAGGACCCCGATCTCAATGAACAAGCGCTACGGCAACAACTTGCCGGGATCCTGTTGCGCGCTGAGCAACCGGATCGACTGGACGTCACCTTCGCGCAGCACGCCATCTGGCAAAAAGGCCGCCGTTAATCGTTTCCAATATTTCTGCAGGAGTCTGCCCGTGACCACCTTCACCGTGCCCCTGATTCTGTCGGATGCAAGCCCCACGGCACTCGCCGCTACCGCGCAACGTCTGCGCGCCGAGCACGAGACGCGCTCCTTCGCCGAATGGCAAGTATTCTGCCGACAGCAACTGACACGCGACCATGCCGAATACCGCGCGGCCATCTTAGCCACCGATCAAGCCAGCCTACTCAAAGGGCTGGATATGCTGGCCCGCGGCCGAGCCTCGCGCCATCTGGTGCTGGGCCGCGCCGACCAGTTGCGACAGCCGGTACTGGTGTTTCCAGGCCAAGGACCGCTATGGCCGCGGATGACTACCGGACTGAGCGCGACCCTGCCGAGCTACCAGCAGGCCCTGCACCGCCATGGCGATGTCATAGAGGCGCGTATTGGCTGGAATCCAGCACGGGCCCTCGCCGAGGGCGAGGGAATCGAGCGCCTCCTGCGAATCCAACCGCTGCAATTCGCGCTGGCCTGTAGCTTGGCAGAAACCTGGCGGGCCTTCGGGATCGAGCCCGCTGCCGTGATCGGTCACTCCGTGGGCGAGGCCGCCGCCGCCCACGTCGGCGGCTATCTGGACGAGGCCAGCGGTGCCGCGCTCACAGTGCTCTGGGGCGAGACGCTCACCGCCATCGAAGGCCAGGGCGGAATGCTGTCGGTAGCCGCAGCGCTGGACGACATCAAGCCCCTGCTGGACGACCAAGAAAGCCTCAGCGTCGCGGCCATCAACGCGCCGCGCAGTGTGACGTTGAGCGGCACCCTGATGGCCCTCGATGCTTTGCAGGCGCGACTCACCGACGCTGGCTTCTGGGCCTGGCGCGTACCTGGTGGTCAGGTGGCGGGTCATGGGCCGCAGGTGGAGCAGCTACGCGACGCCGTAACGTCGCGCGCCCCGGCCAAAGTCATGGACGGACAGGTTCCCTACTATTCCTCGGTCAGCGGCGGACGGCAAAACGGCGAGCATCTGGATGCGGACTATTGGTTCCGCGTACTCCGCGAAACCGTGCGCTTCCAGGATAGCCTGCAGGCGTTGATTGCCGATGGGCACCGCCTGTTCATAGAAGTGAGCCCGCATCCGGTGCTGACCTCGCTTATCGACGAAGCCCTACGTGGCGCTGGTGTCGTCGACGGGGCCGTGGCTACCCTAGACCAGCGCAAGGATGATCGTGAAAGCCTGCTGCAGGCCATGGCCCATGCCTTCGTGCACGGCGCCCCGGTGGACTGGTCGCAGGTGATCGAGCGGTTGCTGCCGGAAGGGTCGATGTCAGCGCAGCTGGCGCCCACCGCCGCAACGGCAGGTGACGATACCCTCGCCGCGGCGAACCTCGCCCAACTCGGTGAGCCTGAACAGTGTCGGCTGCTGCTCAAGCTGCTGGCGCAGGAGATGGAAACGCTGATCGGCCAGCCATTTGCCAGCGAGACCCAGGCATTTCGCGACTGCGGCTTCACCTCGCTGCATGTGGTCGAATTTGCCCAGGCCGTGTCGGCCGCGGTCGGCGTCAGCCTGCCGGTGACTCTGGTATACGACCATCCTACCCCTCGCGCCGTCGTCACCTATCTGCGCGGCGTCCTTGGGCTGCAGTCACCGAGCCAGCGCCAGGCCGCACCCATCGTGACGGGCGCGCACCATGACGAGCCCATCGCCATCATCGGCATGAGCTGTCGTTATCCGGGTGGCGCCAACAGCCCGGAAGCGCTCTGGACGCTGTTGATGCAAGAGCGGGACGCGATCAGCGAGTACCCGACCGACCGCGGTTGGGACACCACCAAGCTCTACGATTCCGAGCCCGGACGGTTCGGCAAGATATCCACCCGCACCAGTGGTTTTCTGCATGATGCCTCGGCCTTCGATCCAGCCTTCTTCGGTATATCGCCGCGTGAAGCCCTCACTTTGGAACCTCAGCAGCGCCTGTTGCTGGAGGTTTCCTGGGAGGCCCTAGAGCGTGCTGGAATAGACCCGGCCTCGTTGCACGGCTCCCTGACCGGGGTCTACGCCGGCATCATGGGGACGGAGTACGGTACCCAGATCCAGCACGCCTCGGAGGACGTGACCGGCTATGGCTACATGGGCACGGCCACCTGCGTAGCCGCGGGCCGGGTGTCCTACTGCCTAGGCCTGCAGGGACCGGCGCTGGCGATCGATACCGCCTGTTCGTCCTCGTTGGTGGCCATCCATACCGCCTGCGAAGCGCTGCGTAGCAACGACTGCCAGTTGGCCTTGGCCGGCGGGGTCACGGTCATGCCGACCCCCGGGGTGCTGATCGACTTTTCCCAGCAGCGGGTTCTGGCCCCGGACGGCCGCTGCAAGGCCTTCTCGGCGTCGGCCGATGGCGTTGGCCTGGGCGAAGGCGTGGGCATGCTGGTGCTCGAACGCCTCTCCCAAGCGCAAGCCAAGGGGCGCTTGATCCTCGGCGTCATCCGCGGCAGCGCCGTCAACCAGGACGGCGCCTCCAACGGCCTGACCGCGCCCAATGGCACCGCGCAACAACAGGTCATTCGCCACGCCCTAGCCAATGCGGGTCTGCAGCCCGAGGACGTGGATGCCGTCGATGCCCACGGCACGGGCACCCGCCTCGGCGATCCCATCGAAGCCAATGCCCTGCTGGCCACCTATGGCCAGCGCCCGGCGGAGCGGCCGCTGCTGCTGGGCTCGATCAAGTCGAACACCGGCCATACCCAGGCCGCCGCCGGGGTCGCCAGCCTGATGAAGATGGTGATGGCCCTGCGCACAGGCACCCTGCCCCGCAGCCTGCACATCACCGCGCCCTCCACCGAGGTGGATTGGTCGACCGGTGCCATCGAGCTGCTCAGCGAACGGCGCCCTTGGCCAACCGTAGCCGACCGGCCGCGCCGCGCCGGGATTTCCTCTTTCGGGGTCTCCGGCACCAATGCGCACCTGATTGTCGAAGAATACGTCGCCCCCGCGGCTACAAGCGCCTGCCAGGTGCCCGAGACCCAGGCTCCGTTGTGGCCGCTGGCAGCCAAGAGCACCGAAGCCCTGCGCGATGTTGCCGCACGCCTGCACGGCCATGTGCTCGAGCAAGCGCACCTGGCGCCGGACGATATCGGCTACACCCTAGGCATCTCACGCAGCGGCTTCCCCTTCCGCGCCGCTCTGCGCGGCACCTCGCGCGAGGCACTCTTGGAAGCCTTGCATGCGCTAGCGAGCGGTACGGACCATCCGTGCCTGCTCCAGGGCACGGCGCAGGTCCGGGCGCGCAAGCGGGTCTTCATCTTTCCCGGTCAGGGCTCCCAGTGGGCCGGCATGGGTATGGAGCTGTACGCCGCCTTCGCCGTCTATCGCCAAACCATCGACCAGGTCGAGACCGCGCTGCAGCCCTATGTCGACTGGTCGCTGGTCGCGGTGCTGCGTGGCGAGGAAGGTGCACCTTCGCTTGAGCGTATCGACGTGGTCCAGCCCGCCCTGTTCGCGGTGATGGTGGCCATCGCCCGCCTTTGGCAGTCGCTGGGCTGCACCCCGGACGCGGTGATTGGTCACTCGCAGGGCGAGATCGCCGCGGCCTATATCGCCGGGGCCCTGAAGCTGGAGGATGCGGTCAAGATCCTGGCCATCCGCTCGCAACTGATGCTGGCCCAGGCCGGCACCGGCGCCATGGCTACCGTCGTCCTGCCGGAGCAGCAGGCCGCCGAACTGGCCGCGCGGGTGGACGCCTCGCTGACGCTGGCGGTCTTCAACAGTCCTAGCAGCACGGTGATCTCCGGCGCCACCAATGCCATCGCGCGGCTCCTGGAAACCTGCAAGCGAGAACGCATCGTAGCCAGGCGCGTCGCGGTCGACGTGGCGGGGCACTCCCCACAGATCGAAGTCCTGCGTCCCCAGTTGCTGGCGCGCTTCGCCGACCTGCGACCCCAGGCGACGCAGATCCCCTTCTACAGCACCGTCGCCGGACACAATCCTGCCGTCTCCCTGGATGGCCGCCAGCTGGGCGCGGGCTATTGGTGCGACAACCTCTGCCTGCCAGTGCGCTTCGCCGACACGGTCCAGGCGCTGAGCAGTGCAGGCGACGTCACCTTCATTGAATGCAGTCCCCATCCGGTGCTCTTGCCACCACTGGAAGAAACGATTGGCGACCAGACCAGCAGCCTCGGTTCGCTGCAACGCAACAAGCCTGCGGTCGATTGCCTTGTGGCAGGCCTCTCGCAGCTCTACCTTGAGGGTCACCCGTTGAGCTGGCGGGCGCTGTATCCCCAGGGACGCATCGTCGAACTGCCCACCTATCCGTTCGATCACAAGCCGTTCTGGCTTACCGGACAAGGACCGACCGATGTCACCGGTGCGGGCCAGCGAGCCACCCAGCACCCACTGCTGAGCGCGGCCGTGGATCTACCCGAGGGTGGCATGCTGCTGACCGGCACCCTCGGACTCGGCGCCCATCCGTGGCTGGCGGATCACGCTGCGGCCGGCGTGGTACTGCTGCCCGGGACCGCCTACCTGGACATGCTGCTGTTCGCTGCGGCCCAGACCGACTGCACCCAGTTGCTGGAGCTGACGCTACAGGCACCCTTGGTGCTGGAGCAGCAGGGGCAGATCGACCTGTTGCTCACGGTGAGCCGAGCGGAAGCCGAAGGCCTGCGCCAGGCCAGCCTGCATGCGCGACGCCATGGCGATGCCACCGCCGGTTGGACCCTGCACGCCAGTGCGCAGCTGGTGCCGATGCCCCCCCAGACACTTATTCCGCTCGACCAGGCTTGGCCACCGACGGCCGCCATCCCCTTGGACAGCGCCGCGCTCTATCAACGGCTCAGCGAGGCCGGCTACGAGTACGGCCTGGCCTTCCGGGGGCTAACCGCCGCCTGGCAGGACGGCGAACGGACCTACGTCGAGGTAACACTACCCGAGACCCTGCCCAGCGGCACCCACGTCCTGCACCCCGCCCTGCTGGATGCGGCCCTGCATCCCTTGGCACTGGCTGACGAAGAAGCCGCCGCGCCATTACGGCTGCCCTTCGCCTTCTCAGGCGTCAGCGTGACCGCGGAGCGCCCGCGCCAGCTACGCGCAGTGCTGCAGCGCACTCAGGCCGAGACCTATTCGGTCAGCGCCTATGACGAGACGGGTAACGCCCTGCTGCACATCGCCGCGCTCCAGCTGCGCCCGGCCTCCCGTGACACCCTGCGAGATCTGGCCCGTGTCCAGCCCGCCCATGACCTGCTGCGGCTCACCTGGAGTCAGTTGTCGGCACGACCGCGCGTGCAGCGAGCCGTGACGCGCTGGGTACGGATAGGCACTGCCGAGCCAGGGCTCAGCAGCGCGCCGACCTATCCCTCTCTTACGGCTCTCGGCCAAGCGTTGGAGTCCAGCACCACACCAGCCGATGTCCTGGTCTGGCCCTTGCCCGAGGTGCAGGGCGCGAACAGCGCGCTGGCGACCCGCCAGCTATGCGTCGAGGTGATCGCCCAACTGCAGGTCTGGCTAGCCGAAGAGCGTCTGGCCGATACCCGGCTGCTGGTAGTGACCCGCAAGGCCAACGCCACGGTCGCCGGTGAAGCCGTCGATCCGGCTCATGCTGCCCTCTGGGGTTTGCTGCACAGCGCGCAGAACGAGAATCCGGGGCGCTTGTTGCTGCTGGACACCGAGGGGCCCTTGGCCGATCCGGCACCATTGCAGGCCGTGCTGGCCAGCGACCAGCGCCAGTTGGCCCTGCGGCGCGGCCAGCTGCTGGTTCCGCACCTTACCCGCAGCGGCCCGAACAGCGTTCTCACCCCGCCGCTTGGCGGTGGCGCCTGGCGGCTAGAGATCACGCGTGCAGGCAATCTCGACGACCTGGCGTTGCAACCGGAACCCCAGGCCGATGCTCCATTGGAAAACGGCCAGATACGCTTGGCAGTGCGCGCCGCCGGGGTCAACTTCTACGACGTGGTCTGTGCCCTAGGGCTGATTCCGCCGCAACACAAACTGGGGACGGAAGCCGCAGGTATCGTCACCGAAGTCGGCACGGGCGTCACCGACCTGCGGCCCGGCGATCGTGTTCTGGTAATGAGCGAAGGCGCCTTCGGCCCGCTGCTGGTCGCCGACCAGCGCACGGCGCGCAAACTGCCCGCCGACTGGACCTTCGCCCAGGCCGCCGGCTTCCCGGTAGCGTTCCTGACCGCCTACTACAGCCTGGTCCGGCTCGCCCAGGTGCGCCCCGGTGACAAGGTGCTGATCCACGCGGCCGCAGGCGGTGTCGGCCAGGCGGCAATCCAGTTGGCGAAGCATCTGGGCGCCGAGGTCTTCGCCACCGCCCACCCGGACAAATGGCCGATCCTGAAGGCCTTGGGCATCGCCCAGGATCATATCGCCACTTCGCGGGATCTGAGTTTCGCCGGCCGCTTCGGCGCCCTGCTTGGCGAAGCGGGGATGGATGTGGTGCTCAACTCCCTGGCCGGCGAGGCGATCGGCGTCTCCTTGGCCTTGCTCGGTCGCGGCGGACGCTTCATCGAACTGGGCAAGACCGAGGTACGCGAGCCCGCCGCGGTCGCGCTTCAGTATCCCGGACGCCACTATCATTACCTAGACCGACCGGACCAGGATCCACAGGACACCGGGCGTATGCTCGACGAGTTGCTCGGCTTGATGTGCGACCGGATACTGACGCCCCTGCCGGTCACAGCCTTCGACCTGCGCGATGCTGTCCAGGCCCTGCGCTGGATGCAACAGGGGCGCCACACCGGCAAGGTGGTGCTGACCCTGCCGCGCACCCTGGACCCGGACGGCACGGTACTGATCACCGGCGGCACCGGCACCCTAGGTAGCCTGGCGGCACGCCATCTGGTCGTCACCGGGCAAGCCCGGCATCTGGTATTGGCCAGCCGCAGTGGCCCCCAAGCGGACGGCGCCCTGGCGCTGCGCCAGGAGTTAGAGGCCGCGGGCGCCCAGGTCCGGCTGGCAGCCTGCGACCTAGCCGATCCCGAGTCCGTCGAACGCTTGCTCAACTCGCTGCCTGCCAAGCACCCGCTGACCGCCATCATCCATACCGCCGGGATCCTAGCCGATGCCACCCTGCCCAACCTAGGCCCCGAGGAGCTGGAGCGGGTCTTCGTGCCTAAGGCGGACGCCGCTTGGATGCTGCATGAGCGCACCCGCCAGCTGGATCTGGCGGCGTTCGTCCTCTACTCTTCCAGCGCCGGCACACTGGGCAGTCCCGGCCAGGCCAACTATGCCGCGGCCAACCGCTTCCTCGATGCTCTGGCGCAGACGCGGCAGCGCCAGGGGCTGCCGGCGACCTCCCTGGCATGGGGCTGGTGGCAGCCGGTCACCGGGCTCTCCAGCCGCCTCACGGCGGCGGATAATGCTCGGATCGCCCGCACGGGCTTTGCGCCCATCACCCCCGAGCATGGTCACGCGCTGCTCGACACGGCAATCGCCGCGCCCCAGGCATTCTTCGTCGCGGCACCGCTCAATCCGCAGACGCTACGCAAGAATGCCCAGGCGGGTACCTTGCACCCGCTGTTCGAGCGTCTGGGGGGGGGCAGCCCCGGCGCGCGGGGCAGCGAGGGTCCGGCAAAGGTGCAGGACCTGCGCCAGCTACTGGCTGGACTTGATCCTCAAGCACGAACCAAGCAGTTGCAGACCGTCATCGCGACCCAGGTCGCCGCTATCCTGGGCCTGGACGATCCGGGCCAGGTGCTACCGGAGGCGACCTTCAAGGAGAGTGGCATCGATTCGCTGATGGCGCTCGAGCTGCGCAACCGGTTGGCTACCGCCGCGGGGTTAAGGCTAGCGGCGACCCTTACCTACGACCAGCCGACACCGGCCGCCTTGGCGGCCTACCTGAACGACGCCTTGTTCCCCGACGGCGGCGCCCCCGACGCGGACACCGCGGCGATAGACGAGCCTAAGGTGCGGGCGCTGCTCGCCAGCCTGTCGCTGAGCGCCTTGCGGGAAGCCGATCTACTCGCCCCTCTGCTGCAGCTTGCCCAGCATCCCTTTGTCAAGGCGCCGCCCCTTGCCGCCGACCTCGCGACGGCGAGCGCGGACGAGCTCGTTGCCCTCGCCCTGCGAACCCAGGAGTAAGCGCCATGACCGAGACCAAGAACACCGACAGCGAGCGGCTGACCGAAGCCCTGCGGGCTAGTCTGATGGCCAACGAAACGCTCAAGCGGCAGAACCACGAGCTGCAGGCCGCCGCCCAGGAACCCATCGCCATCGTCGCCATGGGCTGCCGGTTGCCCGGTGGCCTGGCTTCACCGGAGGCGCTGTGGCGCCTCGTCGAAGCGGGAGAGGCCTTGAGCAACGCCTTGCCGAGCGACCGGGGCTGGCAGCTAGACAGCCTGTTCCCCGCAGACTCGCCGCTCCGCGAACGCGTTGCCGGCTGGCGGGGTGGTTTTCTCGACAAGGTCGCCGGCTTCGACGCCGCCTTCTTTCGCATTTCCGACCGTGAGGCCCTGGCGATGGACCCCCAGCAGCGACTCCTGCTGGAGGTCTGTTGGGAGGTTCTGGAACGGGCCGGCATCGTGCCCGACACCCTCAAAAACAGCGCCACCGGCGTGTTTCTCGGCGCGACTCAGAACGGCTATCTCGCCGACTTGCAACGGCGTAACCCGGCTGCCGACGGCTATCGCTTGCAGGGAGGACTCAGCAGTATCATCTCGGGACGCATCGCCTTCGTCCTCGGCCTGCGAGGCCCGGCGGTAACGGTCGATACCGCCTGCTCCGCTTCCCTTACCGCCATCCACCTAGCGGTCCAGTCGCTACGCAGCCACGAGTGCTCGCTAGCGCTGGCCGGCGGGGTGACCGTCATGGCCACGCCTGAGGTCTTCGCAGAATTCACCAGGCAGAACGGCTTGGCCGCCGATGGCTACTGCAAGGCCTTCGCCGAACAGGCCGACGGCACCTGCTTCGCCGAGGGTGCCGGCGTGTTGCTGTTGGAGCGGCTCGCCGACGCCCAGCGCGCCGGTCATCCGGTGCTGGCGGTGATCCGCGGCACCGCAATCAACCAGGACGGCGCCAGTAACGGCCTGACCGCGCCGAGTGGCTCGGCCCAAGAGCAGGTGATCCAACTGGCGCTACAGAATGCGCGGTTACGCTCGCTCGACATCGACGTGGTCGAGGCGCACGGTACCGGTACCGCGCTGGGCGATCCCATCGAAGCAGGCGCGCTGATCAACACCTATGGGCGCGGACGCCCGCCGGAGCGGCCACTCTGGCTGGGCTCGCTCAAGAGCAACATCGGGCACACCCAGTTGGCGGCGGGCGTCGCCAGCGTCATCAAGATGGTGATGGCGCTGAACCAGAGCGTGCTCCCCAAGACCCTGCATGCCCAGGAGCCCTCCCGAAAGATCGATTGGTCGGAGCAGACCGTGCGCCTGCTCGACAGGGCGCGTCCTTGGCCCGAGACCGACCGGCCCCGGCGGGCCGGAGTGTCGTCGTTCGGCTTCTCCGGCACCAATGCCCACCTGATCCTCGAACAGGCGCCACCGGCCACGCAGGTTGCCTGTCACCCGACCGTCGCCGAGCTGGAAGGGCTGCCAGCCATCAGTTTCCCGCTGTCGGCCGCCTGTGCGAAAGGCTTGCGGGCCCAGGCGCGCCAGACCATCGCCCTGCTCGAAAACCCGACAACCGACCTGGCCGCGCTCAATGCATCGCTGGCACTGCAGCGCAGCGCCTTCGATCATCGCGCGGTGATTCTGGCCACCCAGCGCGAAGACGCCCTGATGCAACTCCGCGCGCTAGCCGAAGGCCGGCATGCCCCGGGCCTGATCCAAGGCAAGCGCTCGCCAAGCGGCACGACCGCCTTTCTGTTTTCAGGCCAGGGCGCGCAATGGCCGAGCATGGGCCGTAATCTGTACCGCCTCTGTCCGCCGTTCGCCGCAGCGCTGGACGAGGTCTGCGCCGCCCTCGACCCCTTGCTGGCGCAGCCGCTCAAGAACGTCATGTTCGCCGACAAGGGCAGCGACCGCGCCGCGCTTCTGGATCGCACCGACTTCACCCAGCCAGCCTTGTTTGCCTTTGAGGTGTCCCTGTACCGGATGCTGCGGCATTTCGGAATTGTCCCCGACGTGCTGCTGGGCCATTCCATCGGCGAAATCGCCGCGGCCCATGTCGCTGGCGTCTTCGCGCTGGCCGATGCCGCACACTTTGTCGCCGTGCGTGGCCGCCTCATGCAAGCCATCACCCATGAGGGCGCGATGGTCGCCATCGAAGCGAGCGAGCAGGACGTCAGGGCCACCTTGGCCGGACTCGAACAGAGCGTCGCCATCGCCGCCGTGAACGCGCCGACGGCCGTGGTGATCTCCGGCGATCGCAGTGCGGTCGAGCGCCTGGCCGCGGACTGGCAGCAACGGGGGCATCGCACCCAAATGTTACGGGTCAGCCATGCCTTCCACTCGCCGCACCTCGACGGCATCCTCGCAGAACTGCGCCAAACCCTGGCAGGGCTCAGCTTCCACGCCCCCACCCTGCCCATCGTCTCGACCGTCACCGGTATGCCGCTGACCGCCGAGCAGGCGCGCTCGCCCGATTACTGGGCCGACCAGGCCCGCCAACCGGTACGCTTCGCCGCTGCGCTGTGCTGGCTGCTGGAGCATCGCCTGACCACGGCCGTGGAAATCGGGCCGGATGCTGTCCTCACGGCGCTCGGCCGGACCAACGCGAGCCACCATCCCAACGGTGATACGGCGGCGCAGTGGATCGCCCCCCAGCGTCGCGACAAGGACGATTCTCGCCCGCTGTTCGCAGCGCTCGCCCAGCTATACACCCGCGGCGCCGCGCTGGACTGGCGCCGCCTGCTGCCGCCCGCCCCCACCTTGGCCTTGCCCACCTATCCTTTCCAACACCGGCACTATTGGTTGCAGCCGCGCTCCTGCGCGAACGGCCACGCGGGCAACATGCCAGGCCTGCTAGCTCTGGAGCATCCACTGCTGGCGCACGGGCTCGAACGTGCCGATGGCCAAGGTTGGGTGTTCTGGGGGCAACTGGATGGTTCCCGCCAGCCTTGGTTGCTGGAACATCGCGTCGGTGGCCAGGCGTACGGTGCCGGCGCCATGACCGCAGAGTGCATCCTGACAATAGGCAACCGGCTGGGCTGTCCGTGGCTCCAGGACCTGACACTGCAACGCCTGGTGCCCTTGCCGGAGCAGGGTGCGGTCGATATCCAGATTTACCTCGACGTACCCGACGCACAGGGTGTACGTAACGTCGCGGCCTACTATCGCCCGGCGGAGCCAGATGCCACGGGTGGCTGGCAGCACTTTGCCAGTTGCCAGCTGTTGCCCGACCCTACCGAGCCACCGCTCTGGCCTGACCTGCAGACCGCCGTCTGGCCGCCAGCCCACGCCGAGCCGACGGCCTTCGCCGACCTCTATGCGCGCCTGGCCGAACAGGGCGTGGTACTGGAAGGCTCCTTCCGGCGGATCGTCCGCGCTTGGCAGAGCCCCGAAGGCATCTACGTAGAAGCGGAGCGTGCCCATAGCGAGCCAGGCTCGACTTTTACCCTGCACCCGACGCTGTTGGACGCAGGCCTGCAATCGGGCCTGCTGGTCGAGGGTGCGGCGTCTTCCGCCGCCGCACCACGCCTGCTATTCTCCATGAGTGGCATGCGCCTGTACCAAGCCGGTGCCACGCAGCTACGTGGCCTGCTGCAACTCAAGGCGCGGCCCACCTCGCCGACCGCGCCCCGCGACTACCGTATGCGCCTCGCGGACTACCAAGGCCGGGCCGTCGTCACCCTGGACTCAATGGTGCTGAAGTCGGCCAGCACAGGCGTCCTACCACGCCGCCTCGTCGGCTACCGGGTACTGTGGCGCGAGGTATCGCCCGACCACGTGGCTGACCCGCACGAAGCGCTCTGGCTGGGCGCCAAGGACGACCTGCCGAGCGATTGCGTCAGCGCTGCCTACCAGCACCTGGCCGACGCGATCACCACCTTGGCAACGACGCCACCCGGCACGGCGCTCGTTCTTGTACCGCCAGTACCCCCGGCTACGCCGGCCGCGGCGAACCGCGCCCTGCAAGACCTAGCGGCCACGCTACGCGAGTGGCTGGAAGATGAGCGGACGGCAAGGCATCCGTTACTGGTGGCAACCCGCCGGGCGGTGGCCACCGCCGATGACGAAGACGTGCCCAACCTGTCCCAGGCGGCGCTCTGGGGACTCGTGCGTACCGCACAGGAGGAACACCCCGGCCGTATCCTGCTGCTGGACCTGGATACCGCACACGCTACCCCGCGTGACTTCGCGCGCGCCTTGGCAGCCGCAAAGGGCGACGAACCGCAATTGGCATGGCGCCAGGGGCGTCTGTTGACACCGCGACTGGTCCGATCCAGTGGCGTGGAGCCGGCAACCGAGCAACGATCGGACGTCTCGCTCGATCCGGAGGGCACCGTGCTAATCACCGGGGGCACCGGCACCTTGGGTCGGGCCCTCGCGCGTCACCTGGTCGCCAAGCACGGCGTACGTCACCTGCTCTTGGTGAGTCGTAGCGGTGCCGCCGCGCCCGAGGCCACCGCCTTGGTGGAAGAGCTGGCCGAACAGGGGACCGCCACCACGGTCGCCGCCTGCGACGTCGCCGACCCGCAGGCCCTCGCGCAGTTGCTGGACGGCCTGCCCGCACGGCATCCACTGACCGCCGTCTTCCATGTCGCTGGCGTCATCGAGCCGGCGCCTCTGTTGCAACTCACCCCCGCACAGCTCGAAGCGGTGGTAAGGCCCAAACTGGACGCGGCCTGGCAACTCCACCTCCAGACCCGCCATCGAAACCTGGCTGCCTTCGTTCTCTATTCCTCGGCAGCCGGCCTGCTGCCCCAGCCGGGCCAGAGCCACTACGCCGCAGCCAACACCTTCCTCGATGCCCTCGCCCACCATCGTCGCCACTTGGGCTTGCCCGCAGTGGCCCTGGCCTGGGGCCTGTGGGCCGAGCGCTCGGCC
>NZ_LJRO01000002.1 GCF_001401155.1 Pseudomonas tremae | reverse complement strand
CCCAGCCGGAACCGACCCCTAGAAAGAACCACCATGTTGAGCCATACCGAAAGCCCGAGGCAGGTCTTACGCTGGTTTCTGTTCCGTTACGCCCTAGACCCCTATTTGCATAAATTCATATTTGAATTCCTCAATGAATCTCTAAATGAATTCATAAAGAAATCCTTGGGAATTCTTTATGAATTTCTATTGAATTCTTTTGAGATATCGTTCAGGATAGCAGGATAGCAGGATAGATATCCGAATGAATTCATAAAGAATTCACTGCGGATATCTTTAAGGATATCTTTTTGAATTCCTGATAGATACT
>NZ_LJRO01000273.1 GCF_001401155.1 Pseudomonas tremae | reverse complement strand
ATGCAGGAAGTCTTCAGCAATACCAGCAAGGTGCTCGTGACCGGCGACAAGGGGCAGAACAATCTGCTTTATCTGCCGCTCGACAAGATGATCGAGAGCAGCCGCAGCAGTAACGGCAATGGCTCCAATTCAGGTACGCCATCGCAGTCGGCTAATGATGCTGCCGCTGCCGCCGCTGCCCGGGCGAATGAGGCTCAGCAGCGTGGTGAAGTAGGTACCAGGGAGACTCGCTGATGAGTAACAAATCACTGATCACCCTTATTGTCGG
>NZ_LJRO01000119.1 GCF_001401155.1 Pseudomonas tremae | reverse complement strand
CGGCGCGCTGGTCACCGAGGTCGGCCACAACGAGATACGCGTGCTGTATCTGGCGTTGATTCCGGCAGCGCGCGGCAAGGGCTACGGGCGCAACCTTTTGCAGGGTGTGCAGCAAGCCGCCGAACAGATCCGCTGCCCGGTGGCAACAGTGGTCTGGGCCAACAACCCGCATGCTCGCCAGCAATATCTGGCGCTGGGTTTTCAGGTTGAAGAGCAGGATGTGGCAGCGGCGAGACTGATCTGGTATCCAGGCCAGACCGCTGCCTTTTGATCAGTTGAAGCTTATGCAGTAGTAGGCCAGGTTCTCGTCGCGGCCCATGGCGGGAACACGAGAGACGAACACATTC
>NZ_LJRO01000185.1 GCF_001401155.1 Pseudomonas tremae | reverse complement strand
CCCGGCCTGGCTTGCCCCGACTCTTTGATCGTCCAAAGTATCGGGAGCGCAACATCATTGAGCGGATGTTTGGCTGGCTAAAAGAGAACCGCCGAATCGGCACTCGCTACAACAAGCTGGCCAAAACCTACGCAGCCATGGTCACGCTGGCCTGCAGCCTACGTTGTTTGTATGCGGCAATACTTTTCGTACAAAACCTAGAGCCAAAAAACAAAAAAAGCCCGCACAAGGCGGGCCCCGGGTATTCCTAGACTGTCCACAATTCAAGACATATCCAGAATGCAAAATATGGTGCACCAGGCGGGATTCGAACCCACGACCCCTGCCTTCGGAGTCCTAAAAGTCGACGTTTAGAATCAATACGTTAGCGGGGATTAGCTGGGAAATCAACGGGTTGTGTTAGCTGGGGTTAGCAGGTTTTCGCCTTGGTTAGCGGGGTGAGTGTGGCAAATTTGTGGCAAATCAGGTTCTCATAGGGAGCCGGATTACGTTGTTCTTGGCCCGTGATAATAGTCGTATATCGCCGACATTTTCCGTTGTACAGGGGAGTGTACGACGTAGAGGTTTACACCAAATGTCATGAAAGGCAGAGCATTGGCCACAACATCCCTGCGCGCGCTGAATGATGCCATCGAGCGATTGCATGCAGAAAAGGCAGGCCAGTCATGAACGGCCGGGAACGGTAAGCAGCGCAAGGCTGCTTTGGTGCTTGGATACGTGAGGCAAATGTAACCGGTGGCCCCGCGTTGGGGCGGTCTGTCCTTGACCGTGCGCGGGACCAGTACGAAGATTGAAGTCATAGGGAGCCAGTCTCAGAAATTCACAGTTCTGTAAGTGCTCTGGCTGTTTGTCAGCTGATCGAAGGTCTGATTTCTGAGCGGGTCACGGGGCCGGGATTACGTTGTGCTCGGCTCTTGATAATAGTCGTATATCGCCGACATTTTCCGTTTGTACAGGGGCGTGTACGACATAGAGGTTTACACCAAACGTCATGAAGGCAGAGCATTGCTTTACTCTGCCGCGGTGAGAGTGATTCGCCTAACGCTCGGTGAGGGAATAGTCATGCGGACAACAAGAGGGGTTGGGCAATAATGGAACAGAAAGTGCACTTAAGCCCCATGTCTGCCCGTAAAAAGCTTAATAGCTCGTCCGGACCCCTGCTTTTCGTACCATCCTCAGGCAAAGCGATGTCAAGCTTTATGTGGTAGTATTGGCACAAATGAGGTGTTTACATGACCAATAAATCGAAGTCTCAACCAACCACAAAAGGCCAGCCCCTGTTCCAGGAAGCTGGCAGTGGTAGCTTTGTGACGCTCGCATTTTCTGGTGACCCCTCGCAGCACGAAGAGGTCAAGGTTAAGCGAGGGAAGGCTTTCCGACGCTTTCGAGGCTGGACAAAGGTCAAGCATGTCGAAAAGCCGTCCATGGCAGCGATGCAGAAGGAGATCAAGGAGCTGCAGCAACAGATGCAGGCCCTGATGGACGGTATTGTGCGCACCCAACAAGAAGCTGTGGTCGTTGACTTGGTGGATCTGGAAGGCCTCACCGTTATGAACTCGGCTGTCGCTCGTGAGATGCTCGACAATCCCCCTCCGCCAAACGCCAAACTCCAGGCCTTGCTCGCACTGCGCTAAGGCTTAGGAAATGGAATTCAGCACTGTCCCGTACGACAAGTCGATAGACCGCAAAGCTTTTGATTGCGGTATTCACCTTGCCCTTAATACCTATATCGCTCAACAGGCCACTCAGGACGAAAAGCGTAACGTCTCCAGGACTTTCATGCTTGTTGAGGATGGCCAGTTGATAGGCTACTACACGCTGGCCAACGCCTCCGTCGTCGCGTCCGACCTCAGCGAAGATCAGATGAAAAAAATGCCCCGCTACCCAATGCCGGCAGTATTGCTCAGCCGCCTGGCTGTTGACAAAGGCCAGCAAGGCAAAGGAGTCGGTAAGCGCCTAATGGTCGATTTCTTCCGACGCGTGTACGCGATCTCCAAGCATACTGGCGTGGCTTTCATCATCGTCGATGCCAAGGACGAAAAGGCTGCAAGCTACTATCGCGACCTGGACTTTGTAGAGACCAACACAAGCCATCTACGCTTGGCACTCTCGACAGGAACCATCATCCAGGGCTTCAAAGCTCATGAGACTGCACAGCAACCATCCTGACTGGGTGAGGGATGTGGAAGACGTTGGGCGGGATTTTCCTACTTGCTCACGCTTTTGTTGCAATGCAAGGCCCATACCCCATGGAAGTCGATGGCGGCGTAAGCAGTAGATGACCTGAGCCTTCATTTTGCTTATTGCGCTGCTCACTTCAAAGGCGAACTGCTTCCCTGGCCTCGCCATTCGCTATCCCTTGCAAGGAGCACCCAAGTCGACAAGCCGCTCTCTAAAGCAAATTAGGGCTACGAGCCGCTACGCAACAAGTGCTTAAGGCCGAGGCGCCCGCCATGCGTTGCTACGACCCTTGATTGATACCCTTTATCCGCTGGTCGACGAGCAGCTGGGTGCAGAGTGGCAACAGCGCCTTGCAATTCGCAGCTCCAGCTGCATTCTCATACAGGTTCCACGCTTTTGAGGAGCAAGTACTGATACCTCTGTTAGCGCCTTTCTTAATTCGCCCCCAGGTGGGGGTTTAAAGCAACTTCCCCAGCGCCCAATCAGTGCTCATACCAATGACCTCAGCAGCGCAATGCATCGCCACGGGCACAAGGATCCCACCAGTTCGAACTCGTGCGATAGCGAACATTACGCCAAGGACAGCAATCAGCAAGATCGTTGGCCAGTGATCGTATTGAGAGTGCGCAACCACGAACAGGCCGCCAGTAAACAAGACAGCGACCCATTGCCAAGTGCGGTGATGAAGAGGGAACACTCCAATGACAAAGTGACGGTACAGCAACTCCTCACTGACGGGTGGGAACAAAACGAGCATCAACAAGCACAGCGCTTTCTGCACGTCGGACATTCCGACGAAGAGCTGCACCATGAAATTCTCGCGACCAAACCCAAACGCGATATCAAGCCCTGCGCACACTAGATAGGCGGCGAGCACCGCCGTTAAGAAGATCTTCAGTGCTGGCAATACGTTATGACCGACCAGAGCGCGTGCTCCCCCCCTGTTGCGCAACTGAATCAGCGCAAGCAAGAACAACGCGACAGCGGTAACGCCGTGCGCACCCAACATCCACATGGTGTTCCAGCTTTCCTTACCAACGGCGAAAAACACGCCGATCTGCAATCCATAAAACACAAAAATTGCCAGTACGGCCATGCCGACCCGAGGGCCGACCTTGTAAGCATCAGCGCCGACTAAGGGGCCGGGTGAGATATTCTCAAACTTCACGAAACGTCTCCTTTTGATTGATTTGCCTATCAGTTTAACGATCGTGACTGGGCAATCTATAGAACACCCACAGACGCAACAGAATTCGCAACCCTTCCTTTGCTCGCTCAGCTTCTGCGACGTACACGATCAGTGTGCTATCGCTGATGCAGAATTGACCCTGTTGCCGACTTGGCGTTGTCCCATAAGTATTCAGCCCGAAGTCAGACCTGCGTACGCGACCACCGCATCAGCCGATAGGTGCTGCGGATGGTTCCACACGTCCTCAAGCGCGCGCTCTAACGAGAAATGTCGATGGTCCAGAGCCATCCCGAGACCGTTGCCAAAAATTTGCGTCTTCCTTGCCATACGTACTCCTTAATTACGACATCCCCGTTTGTCAGGATCGCAAATCAAAATGCCGCTGCTAAAAGTTCACTTGGCGTTATTCCAATCTTCCTATTAGCATCTTTTTTTTAACTCGGCTCTTTCTCCCGGAACGTCTACCCCGCCAACGATGATGGTTCACCCGACTATTTTGCCGGTCACCTCTCTAATCGTTTATCGATTTGTCCTGTTTATGTTGCCGATCTGATCCCCTACTGGTTCTCAGAATAGTCGTTTTCAGATCAACCCAAGATTGTTACTAAACACGCGTTTGGACGTGGGACAGGGTAGGGTTTGTACTCCCGCCATAAATGGTGTACGTACAACCGGCTTCGCTGCAGTCGTTTCACTCCCTTGCGATGCCTACCTCCCTGCTCAGGGCTGCGCCCCGAGACCCCTTTTGCTCATTTGCGAGCTTGCTTTGATCGCCACAACGCAACTGCTTAGACTACGCTAGTGCGATAGGCGGTCCCGTACCTTAACGCTAGGCTAACCATCTTGGTTGTACGGTTCAGTAGTCCGCAGAGAGGGTACAGACGATGAAGGACGGTAACCGCTGGAATCTGTGGAGATTGTGGAGGCAGTGGAAATCTACAAGGAAAGTCAAAGAGTTCACCCGCTGCGCCACCTACAGGGAAGATTTGGTATTGCGGCCTGAGCTCCTCGCTGAGCTGGCCGAAAGCTCTAGGAACGACACACAGCGCAGTACCCGCCTATGAGCATTAACGACCAACAGCGTCGAACCAAATGGTTACCATCTATTAGGTGTTTTGGGCATGAAGAAGCGGTTGTTCGCGAGAAAGCCTATGACTGCGGAAAAAGCACTGGGTAGTTCATGCTTGCAGCGGCTTTAGGCCGGCGTACTCAAAGCAAAGTCGATGCCCACATCCTCAACGAGTTGGGGACGTCTGGGTGGTTTGCAAAAACATCTGTTCAAGGAAGATGGCGGCAGGCATTCAAAAGAATATGCCGAACTCCTTGCTGAGCTGAAAGCGGCAATCGTAAGGTTCAGTAAATAACTGAGTTATTGTGTTAAATCGTAGGAATATGGAGGTTGGTCATGGAAACTGTTCATCTTATCGCAGCGCCGGGTTTTCGGTTTGACATTTTGCGGCTACAGCAAGCTAACGCGCTGATGAGATCCGCCAATCGGGCTGTGGCTCACGGTGACGATATTGAATTAGCTAGGCTAGGATTTGCAGTCGAACATCGCGAGGAGCTGATGCGGGGTGGTGGCTTTCATGAACGACTTTTTCGCGCAAACTATCAGACGATTTCTTATCTGCGCCGACAAGGAGGCAAGAATGTTCACTGATGCGATACCGCCGCTGTCGGTCGCCGCAAAGGGTGTTAATTGCGAAATTGCACTCCACTTGAACACCCGCTTGCATTCGACTTGACCAGCACGCTTGGTAACCATGATTGGCAGAGAGCGGCCAGAAGCGGACCTTGCTAAGGTCTGGAGCCAATACCTGCCGGGCACACAGAGTAGACATTTTAGCAGTGACGGTTACAGAACCTTTATGCTTAATACGGATGTGCCGAGGAGCGGCGAAGGTATTTACGGATGAGCAAAGAAAAAAAACCGAAACGTGCGCCCCTTCAGGGCACCCAGCTCATTAGCACCATTGCTACTGGCGGCGGCGGCGGGGTATTCCAAGCGCGAGTTGGCGCCTTGTATCTCGCAAACATGCTAACAGGGGTGCCGAGTGCCTTTGGGCTGCACGGCACCCGGGTAGAGACCCTTCGCTTTGAGGCACGTTACACAGGCGCTCACACCGACGATATCTATTGCCAGGTTAATCACAGTGGGCGGTCCCGACTTCAGCTCATCCAGTGCAAGCGCGGCCTTAATGCTACAGCTAGCGACGAAGACTTCATTGATGGTTTGCAGGGGGCTTGGCGCGACTATCTAAGAGTAGAAGGCAGCCCTTTTGATCGAGCATGTGATGTTCTGATCCTTGCTACCGTGGCACCAGCGACACCCGCCAACCAAGCAGCCAAACGGCTCTGTGAGTTATCTCGATCTTCACTGAACTTGGCCGACTTCCTCCAAAAGCTCGATTCCAAGCTTTTTGACGCACAGCACAAGCGTACGTGGAGTGCCTTCAAGGAGGTCTCAAGGAACACGCTAGCCGACAAGTACTCCGACGAGCTTGTCTTCGACCTATTGCTACGGCTACGTGTCGACATACATGACCTCGGAACCGAGGGCTCGCAAGAGCTAAGTCTGGTTCAAGCCCTATTGGCTTCAAACCAGCCTGGAGATTCCGGCGAGCAGGTATGGAACGGGCTGTTTTCCTATGTCTTAGAACAAGGCATCAGTGTCGGTACTATTACACCTGAGACTTGGAAAACGACTGCGCAAGTTGGCATCCAAGAAGCTGTCAGCCGCCTCACTCGTCGAGGTGGCCTTGGCAGCATTGCCGAGCAATTCAGAGATCGGGCTAGACATCAGCTCTCGCTCATCTCAACGAAGCTTCCGAACGGCACCCACATTCCCCGCGGCCAGTGCGTTGCCCAAGTGCTGTCGGGCTTCGATGAGCGACAGCTCGTCATAGTCACAGGCGGCCCTGGTGCGGGTAAGTCAGCAGTCATCGCAGAACTCGCACCACTCCTTCATGAGTCTGGCCCGCTGTTCTTCTTTCGAGCCGACGAGCTCAACCAGCCAAGCCTAGCCGCAGTTCAGTCACTTAGTAGCATGCCGGATGCTGTGCTCAGCATGGAGGGTCTATTGCGCTGCGGCACACCAACTGTCGTCATCGACTCGCTGGAAAAAGTGCTCGAAGCCAGGAGCCCGGGTGCGCTTGAAGAGCTGCTGGCGCTTGTTCGCCAGCACAAAGGAGTGAGGTTGTGCGTGACGACCCGCTCCTATGCTCTCAACGCTCTCTACTCCATCTTCCTCGCCGATTTCTCGTACCAAGTTGTCGACGTCCCTTTGCTGACAGATGCTGAGATATCTTCGGCAGTGACCGGAACGGCTCTTGAAGACATTACGACTAGGGACGGTGGTGTGCGAGAAGTTCTCCGAGCACCTTACTATCTGCGCCTTGCGTTCAACTACACCGCGACTGGGGCAATTCTTCCCCAGGCTGCTGGCAATGACTTGCGCTTGCGGCTGTGGACAGAGCTGGTCGCTCCCAGTAGGGGATTGCTAGCAGGGATGGCCGAACGCCGTCGAATAGCCTTTAACCAGGTCTGCTACGAGCGTACGGAGCGGTTTGCTCAGTTCGTACAAGCACCAGCGGACGCTGAAGCAGTGGCTTTTCTCGTACAAGACGGGGTGCTAAGGCACCGGCCCCCTCACGCCATAGGCTTTCATTAAAGGAAGTGTCCAGCTTGGGTTGGGTATGTTCTCAACCCAGCGCCCGTCCAGCACTGCCCATGTCGCAGAGAAGGCGCTTACCTGTATGCGATAGATTGTGATTCGTGCGGGTTCAACCCCGCCTATCCGCCTCGGCATATCCTGGAAGGTGAAGAGCTGTCGATATGGGGCGTTGTGCGACATGGCGTCACAAGCTTTGAGTAACAAGCCAGCGCCGGTCTTTGGCCTGGTCGATTGCAATTCGTTCTACGCCAGCTGTGAGCGCGTTTTCCGACCTGACTTGGCCAAGGTGCCTATTGTGGTGCTCAGCAATAACGATGGCTGCGTTATTGCCCGCAGCTACGATGCAAAACCCTACGTGAAAATGGGCGCGCCTTATTTCCAGATCAAGGATGTTTTGCGTCGACACGGAATCCAGTCGTTCAGCAGTAATTTTGCACTCTACGGCGACATAAGCCAGCGCGTGATGGCCATCATTGAATCCATGGTCCCTGCCGTCGAGGTATACAGCATCGATAAGAATAAGTTGCATACTGTGGACGCCCAAAGCTAGATAGGGCGCCCATGGACATTGACGCTTGCTCTTACAGAGATATCCCTTGGCTACCGTTGAACATATTCATTTCAGTCCGCATGACCTTTCTGTCAAAGACCGCTTGGTTACCTACTCGTCGAATAGCTCCCGCGTAGTAATCGAAGGGCTACCACAAATCTTCTGGGAGGACGGCTTGCCCTGGAGAGAGGCGAACCTCTGGGCTATGGAGAGAGTCACCAATGGTGAGGCAATCCTTAAGACCGTTTCTAGCAACCTGAACGGGCTTTTGAACTACGCGAAATTTTTGGAGAGTCGCAGGCTTCAGTGGTTTGAGTTCCCGTCTCGAAAGGCTGATCGCTGTCTTGTTCAGTACCGTGGGGCGCTTATCAAGGCTCGTGATACCGGTCATATCAGCCCTGCCACGGCTTCCGAGTACATGCGTAACTGCATCGGTTTCTACCGGTGGGTTAGGAGGCGTGGCCTTCTAAACTCGCTATTGCCGCTGTGGAAAGACAAGCGCTATCTCATCAAATACTTTGATCAGGTCGGCTTCGAGCGAACGCTAGCTGGCACCACCACCGATCTGGGTATTCCAAATCGAAAACGCATTGGGGGCATTTTGGAAGGTGGGCTACTTCCTGTGTCTGCGGTTGATCGAGACGCCATTCTTGATTTCGTTAAACAGAACGCCTCACCCGAGCTTTATCTGATGTTGGCTCTAGGTTTCTTTACGGGTATGCGACTGGGAACGATCTGTGACCTTCGTATCGATACGTTGGAGCGAGCCCTACCTGATCCGTCTGCTAGAGGTCTGCTTCGGATCTCGGTAGGGCCAGGTGCGTCCCCGCCCGTGCATACCAAATTTGGAGTAACTGGCCAGGTATGGATTCCCGAAGCGTTGTGTTCAGAAGTCCTGGAGTACGCCAAGGGTCTTCGCAGGTTGACTCGCGAGGCATCTGCTGCTGGTGAGCATCAAGACCTAGTGTTCCTGACGCGTTTCGGAAACCCTTTCGGACGTCGCAACAGTGATCAGTCTTCGGCCGTAAACGTTGAGATGTCATCGCTTAGAAAATTAGGCATCGCGTCGGGCATCAAAGCGCTCAGGAAGTTTCGCTTCCACCAATCCAGGTGCACCTTCGGAACTGAGCTAGCTAGGTGCGCTTTAGCAAATTGCACTGATGTGGCGATAGTGATTGCGATGGTAAGCAATGCATTGCTTCACGGTCGAAACTCGGAGGCCACCACCTTCAAATACATCAGGTTTGTGCAGGCCGCACCCGCTAAGCAGGCCATTGCGAACAGCTTCATGGCTGCGTTTACAGGGATTGCTTCGATGCAGGGAGCAAGCGATGAATAATCTGACGTTTTCAGACCTAACGTTTCCAATGCTTGAGTACGCGAAAAATGAGACGCCCTGGGATATGGCACCACTTTTATACAGCGGTGGTGCTAAGGCAAAAATGAAGACTGTACGCAGTGAAATCACATCAGGCGCTCTGGGTGATCCCTTGCTGGAGCGGGTAGCGCTTGTGAAGGGGCTCCATGATTGTTTGACCGATGACCTTGCCGGCGGAGGAAGCCGCTTTTCGGCGAATAACAAGATCGGTGCGTTGAGGAAGTTTTTTCAGTGGGTGGATCAATGCGGGCGTCCGTTGAGTGTTGATTCGGTCGCAGAAGCATACCTGGGGTGGGCTGAGCATCTGCTACAGCGTCACCGCGTGGAAGAATATCTAACCGCCGGATCGTTATACGACACGGCAAGTTTAACCGCGACAATGCTCGACCGAGTTCTGGGTCGAAGCTCGACGCTTCTGTACAGCACCCGAATTCGCAAACCAAGAGGCAACGGAAGGGCAGGTAATGGGAGTACTGGTAAGCAAAGCTTAGAAGAGAGCTTTTTATTCGGGCAATTCATTGCCGACCTCTGTACGTCCCTTACCTATGAAGCTGTGACGGGGCCGCTTCCCATTCACGTGGAATTGCGGTCGGGTTCGACGCTGCCTATCTGGTGCCGCTTGCGCGATACAGAGAAGGAAGCGTCACGACGGACTCGACCTCAAACCAAATTCCAGATTGCGGACATCCTTCGAAACCGCGAACTTCGGAACGCTGACGTTTCAATCGAGACTCGATACCCAGCGGTGAATCTACGAATCGAAGCCGAGTTGCTTATGTTCATCGCACAAACCGGCATGAATTTATCCCAGGCGCATCAGCTTCGAATTGACCAATACCATTACACGAGTCATCTTGATGGTTACCAAGTGAGGTCTTACAAAAATCGCCGTCAGGGTGAAGTGCTGTTTGACGTTTTCTCAAGCTATAAGCTGTGGTTCGAACGCTACATTGAGTGGCGAAACATCTGGTTTCCAGACGATCTAGAGGGACTTCTTTTCCCTCTCGTCCGCCCTGGGGGACGTCTCGTTTTAACGGCTCCCCAGTTCACGGCTATTGCGCGCGTCTGCGCCGATTCCAGTGTTCGATTCGTTCGACCTCGTAAGCTCCGGGGCGCGCGTATTAATTGGCTGTTACGTGAATCGCAACGCCCCGACCTGGTGGCGGAAATCGCACAGCACACTGCTGAAACTTTGATCCGTGTGTACGCCGAGCCCAATCCGCAAATTGCGATGATTGAAATCACTCGATTTCATCGGCAAGCAGATCCCGTCGTTTGCTCACCTGCTCCAGGTACTTGTGTGGCGCCGATACCAGAATCGGTCGTGGATGCTCCGATTAATGCTCCTGATCCCGATTGTATTAACGCAGCGGGTTGCCTTTTCTGTGTCAATCATCGGGATATTGAAAGTGAGGATCACGTCTGGTCTCTGAGCAGTTTGCGAGTGCTCAAGTGCTTGGAGCTAGTTAGATATCGCCCAGCGTGCACGGATAGATCTGACGAGGCTGACCATCCGGCTATGCTTGCGGTAGAGCGTCTGAGTGCAAAGTTACGGTTCTTTCAGGAAAGTAGCGAAGTGCGTCGGCTTTGGGTAGATGAGGCACTGGCACGCATAGCCGAGGAGGACTATCACCCAGCTTGGGACGGATTTATTCGGCTTGCGGAAGTTACAGGGGAGGCTTACCTATGAATATGCTCACGACGTTAGGGCTTTCTATCGAGTCGCCTCTCGCCGTTCCTGGGGCATCGAATTACCGCCCAGAGAGCTGGCCTCCGCCACCTGATTGGCCGGTCGTAATTGATGCACTAGGCAAAGTAATAAGCCGTTGGGGCGATCCAGTTTGGAGGCTTGATCCATGGGCCAAGCGGGCGCTGACGCTGAATTTTGGGGATGGCCCAGCTACCAAAACAGCAACGCCCATTAGCTCGGCTAACGCTAACCTGCTCCGTATTATCATAGGCTGGTGGTTGTACGGGCCGTATGGTGCTCGAGGTGCCAGCTCCCTTAAAACACGTTTCGACCAGATGCGGCGCCTATTTGTGCTTTGCGAAGAGGAAGGAATAATTGCCAGCGAATTAGGCCATTTTCCACGCGTATGCCAACGGATCCCTGCCTTTCTTCGTACCTCAAGAAAAACCGAATTTCTTTCGTTAATGCATGAGCTTTACGCGTCCAGAAATGCCGTAGGGTTTACGTTGTTGGATCCAGGCTCGCTAACCCGTCTGGCTGCGCTTTTCCCAACTCACCATACAGCTCAAACACCTTACATTCCTCCACGCATTTGGCGCTATCAAATTAATAGGCTCCGGGAGTGCCTTGATGACTTCCTATCCCATCGAGAACAGGTTGAAGCTTGTTACCGGTTCTGCTTCGCTGCTTACGAACATAACCAGAGGGTTTCGGATAGAACGGCGTGCGTAAATGCTCCGCCTTTTTGCGGCCATAACATGCAGTTGTCAGGCACTAAAACGGGGCTTCGTCTTCTCGGTGCGTTTGCGGATACCGCGAAACGCTTCGGCGTCTTTGAGCTACTTGAACGTTGGGTGGGGCGAGGCGGCGACTTGCGAGTAAGAGCACTGTCTAGCTATCTGAAACTGGTCACCGGCGCAGGATTAGCTTACATCCTAAACTTCAGCCTCATGCGGGTTGAGGAAGCATGGAATCTTCGAGCCGGATGCCTCGACATCGAGCGCGACAAGAGCTTCGGCGACATTTTTTTGTTGCATGGGCAGACGACAAAAACGCTCTCTGATAGTGACGCCCTGTGGATCACATCACCATCTGTGGCGGTCGCCGTGAAGGCGATGGAGGTCATCTCTCTGTTTCGCTCACTACACGCACCTCAGGATGCCGCGAGAGTTATCGCCGGGCGTTATTTGACCGATTTTTCTTACGAGCCTTGGAGCTCATTGCGCAATAAAGGTAATCACTCACGGAGACCGAGCATTCCGCCATATGCCGACCTTTTGATGCGGTACGGGAAGCTCTTCGACGTAGAACGTTTGCGTATCACGACTGAGGATTTGAAATTGGCTCGGTTAGCTACCCCTACACTGCCGAAGGAGTATGACGTAGGAACTGTATGGCCGTTGGCGTGGCATCAGTTGCGTAGAACTGGTGCGGTAAACATGCAAGCTTCCGGGCTCGTAAGTGATGCTTCGCTTCAGTACCAGCTCAAGCACGTCACTCGATCAATGAGCCTTTACTACGGACAAAATCACTCGCAGCTTCGTCTAGAGGAGAAGGCTCACACTCTGTACGTTCGCACAATGTACGAGACGCTTGGAAAAGAGTTACAGCAGCTTACGAGTGAGCGCTTTGTCAGTCCCCATGGACAGAAACGAAAGGCTGAGATCGTTCGGTTGATTTCGCCAGAGGATGCGAAGAAGATGATTGGTTTGGCAAAGAAAGGCGCGGTCGCCTGTCGCCCGATCATTCTTGGTGTTTGTTCGAGTCGTGAGCCTTGTCCGTACGGCGGAATTGACAACATTGCCCATTGCGGGGGCGGTGATTCAGCGGATGCAAAACCTTGCTCTGATGTGCTGTATGACTCAGAGCGACTGGGTGCGGTAGATGATCTTGAACATGTACTCAAAGAGCGGCTTGCTACTGCTCAGGATGGGAGTCCGCTAATGGAATCGTTGATGGCCCAACAGCGAAGCGTAGAGAGCTTTCGTCGTGTCGTAGGGAGCGCAAATGGACGTTGAACTCCCTGCCCGCCGCAGCGCAGCTGATCAGTATCGTGATGCTTTTGAGCGCCTGAAGCTCAATAGGCCACAGCTTCTACCGAAGGGGACACCGGTCACTCAAAACAACGTGGCCAAAGAGGCCGGGAGCGATCCGTCGGCGCTTAAGAAATCTCGTTTCCCAAGTCTCATCGCAGAGATAAAAACCTACGTGGAGCAACATACGGAGGAGCGACCTCCTTCGTTAAACAAGATAAATATTCTCGCCCGCCAGAAAACTCGCGCCCTGCGTGATCGGATTGAGCAAGTTGCCCGGCAGCGTGACCAACTCGCAAGTTTATTGAGCGAAGCAGATGTGAAAATCATTGAACTGTATGATCGTATCGCTGAGCTTGAGCGGCAGTTGCCTGCGTCAAATATAATTTTGTTGGATCCTCGAGGGTCGAGAAAGCTTTGAGATAACAGCGCATGCAGCTAGGTTTCGCCAAGAAGTCGATGTGGAATGCTTCTTGGCCAGTACGCATTGGCCGGGGGGAGTAAAAACGTGCGCACGAGGGATGACGCCGAGCGGCCAATTTTGGCCGATTTCTGCCCTTGGCCTAAGGCTGCAATAGGATGTCAATACATTGGGTAGTTTGACAAGGGTGACAGCGATGAGCAGCGTTACATCGGCCGTCAGGAAAAGAGCCTGCCTGAGTTGGCGGAGCTGAAAGCATGGATGGAAAAAACGCAGCCGCAGGTCACGTTGCAAAGTGCCTTGGGCAAAGCGGTAAATTATCTGGCCCACAACTGGAGCCGGATAGAGCGTTATATCGAGGCTGGTTTTTTACCCATCGACAACAACGCTGCCGAACGGGAGATCCGACCGTTCGCCATCGGGCGAAAAGCCTGGCTGTTCAGCGACACGCCCAAAGGCGCCAAGGCCAGCGCCCAGATCTACAGCCTGGTCGAGACTGCCAAACTCAACGGCCAAGAGCCTTATACGTGGCTGCGCCACGTACTTGAGCGTTTGCCGCATGCTGCCTCGGTAGAAGATTACGAAGCCTTGTTGCCGTGGAACTACTCGCCAGAGATGCCTCGGTAAACCAGATCCTCATTTTTTGCTAGGTGGGGCTTGTGACGCGGATACCGTTCACCGATCAATCTTCCCGCTGTTTTAGAAAACCGAACTTTTCAACAGAATCGGCCAAAAGCGGACGATTAGATATACTATTTTGAATTGGCGCCCCCCCATGGATTGAGAGGAACCACAATGCCAGAAGCGCTCGTCACCACGCCGATAGCCGGAAACATCACACTTCGATTCGTAGAAATTTGTCAGTTCCGTCGACTTGGTAAGGTCCAACTCGATGTCGACAAGAAGACTACTATTCTTGTCGGTGCCAACAATAGCGGCAAAACATCGGTTCTTGCAGCGCTACGCCACTTCCTTTCAGATGGCTCTCCATTTGGTGCTTTCGATATCAGTCTCTCGCAGTGGCCAAAGTTACGAGCGCTTGGTAAATCTTGGGAGGTGCTAGAGGAAGACCCGTCGACAGTGACCGGGTCCGAAGAGCAATGGATGCAGCAGCTCGGAATCATCCACTCGGCTATGCCGACGTTGGACCTCTGGTTCGATGCGGAGGCTGGCATGTTCCACTATGTCGCCCCGTTTCTCTCCAAGTTCAGCTGGAAAGGCGGAGCCGTTGGGTTACGGTTGCGTTTGGAGCCCGCTGCAAGCGCTGACGAGTTGAAGCAGTTGGCTTGGGCATATCACACGGCGCGACTGCCGGTGAAGGATATGGGTGCGGATTCGCTTGCCTGGCCCATTGACCTCCTCGACTTTTGGTTGCGCGAGCCGCACAAGTTGGGTCAAGTCCGTGCATACAAACTGGATGCCGATAACAACCCTCTGGAAGGGCTACAGACCTATGCGACTCAGACTCTGCCGGCAGACTCCAGTCCAATTGAGCGCAAAAATTTACAGAAACTGATTCGCGCTGACTTCGTTGCCGCGCAGCGGGGTCTTGGCAGTGAGGAAGCTGATTCTCGGTCTGCTTCTGGTCCCCACCGTGTCGGTATGTTCTCCAATCAACTTCTCAAGTTTGCTCGACAGCATCTAAATGTTGCTACAACAGGTCATGGGCATCGCGCAGATCTTATTAAGGCGGTCGCTGAGGCGCAGCAGGCGCTGGACAAGAAGATTCACGAGGCGATCGCTCCGTCGGTGGAAGAGGTTAAAGAGCTCGGGTATCCAGGGTTGCACGATCCCCAAGAGATTCGCTTCCGCACGCGCATACAGACAGCTGATTTGCTCGACCACGGGACCGCTGTTCAATACAGCATGCAGAAGGACTCACTGGAAGAGCTTCTTCCCGAATACTCCATTGGGCTCGGATACCAAAATCTCCAATCGCTCAGCTATCAACTGGTTTCTTTCAAAGCCGCCCGACTCAAGCCTGAAAAGGGCGCCCCGGTACCCGTTCATCTGGTATTGATTGAGGAGCCTGAGGCGCATCTCCATGTCCAAGTGCAGCGCATCTTCCCAGATAAAGCCCACAAGCTGATCAGCCCGAACGACAAAGACGCATCAGGGCTTAAAAGCCAGTTAATTATTAGTACTCATTCCAGCCATCTCGCGCATGCGGAGAGTTTTGACCGATTACGGTACGTCCGTCGCATAGCGAAGAGCGCGGAAAATCTCATGCCGACCACCGAGGTGGTCAATCTTGGGCAAATTTTCGGTGATGACAAAAAGACCCGTCAATTCGCAGAGCGGTATTTCCGCGTTCAGCATACTGACCTTTTGTTTGCCAACGCTGCAATTTTCGTTGAAGGCGTTGCTGAGCGCATGCTGGTACCGCTTTTCATCGAACGAGATTTCAAAATGCTCAACAGCCGCTATCTGTCCTTCCTGGACATTGGCGGTAGTCACGCTCATCGGCTTAAGCCGCTCGTGGAAAAGCTTCGTATTCCCACGGTCATCATCACCGACGTCGACCCCGTTGAAGAGAGAGCTGGCAAGCCAACTAAGGATGGTGAGCCGACCACCACTCTAGTTGCAGTCGCTAATACTGGCCAAGCCGGGCTGCAATGCGGGAATCCGACTCTGCGCGGATGGCACCCTAAACTGCAACAGCTCGAAGATTTCAAGAACCCGGCAGAGGTACAACTTGTTTGGAAAGAAGTCGCTGAATGCCTAGTGCGTTTCGCTTGGCAACTGCCCGTGGCTGAAGCGGGTGACCATTGGCCTAGCACCTTTGAGGACTCTCTTATTCTCAAGAACATTCCTTGGTTCAAAGGCCTTATGGATGAGAAGGTCGACGATGATGGCAACAAAACAAAGCCGCCAAAAGGCACGCTTGGCTCCGTAGCTCGACGGGTTGCCCACCATGGAAATATTTCGGACTTGCTCGCAGCTCTGCACAAACTCATGCACGGCTCGTTCAAAAAAGGAGACTTCGCCGCAAGCATCTTTGAGATGGTCGCGACGGACGAACCAATTGCCTGTCCTAAGTACATTGCGGATGCCTTGGAATGGCTTCAAACACAGCTGGATCCCAACCCGGAATTGATGTCATGACCGCGGTGCCGATCCTTGGCGACAACGACCGCGATGCCGGCGTAGTTGAGGAAATCTGCGGCTATCTCACTGAAGAGCCACCGCGTAGCTATTTCCTTTTTGCGGGTGCCGGTTCCGGTAAAACGCGTACTCTGGTTGAAGTTCTTCGGCGGCTTACCGGCGTCATTGAGCACGATAAAGGCGAGCAGTTAGCACGACGTCTGCGAATGTACGGGCGTTCGATTAGGGTGGTGACATACACCAAGAATGCCGTCTCGGTCATCAACGGACGCCTCGGCGACAACGACTTAGTCAGCGTATCGACGATCCACTCGTTTTGCTGGGAACTCATCAACGGGTTCAACGATGACATTCGAGAGGCCCTTATTGCCGTTAAAGAAGCTCAACTCGCGAAAGAGACCGCCGAGGCGCAAGCGAAGCCGAAAGGCATCACGCCAGCTAAACAGAGAGATCTTGACGAAATCAAGGATGATATCGAGGCCTTCAGAGCGACCGATGTGTTCATCTACCATCCCGATCGCAACACGTACGGCCCTGGCGCGCTTGCACACAACTACGTCCTCGACGCGACAGCGTGGCTACTCCGAAATAAACCTACGCTCCAAACCATTCTCAAAGATCGTCACCCCATAGTTCTCATTGATGAGTCGCAGGACACAATGAAAGGCATGCTGAACGCCTTGATGGGGCTTGCAGAGCAGGGGGTGAGCGACTTGACTCTTGGGCTGCTCGGTGATCACCGACAACGCATTTATGCGCACGGGCACGCCGATCTTCCAAGTCTTGTCCCGCAGAACTGGGCAACGCCAGAGTTGCAGATGAACCATCGCAGCCAGCGCCGAATCGTCACGCTCATTAACAAAGTCTGGGAAGCTGAGCTTGAAGGTCGGACGCAACCTACAAACGGTGTGGAGCAGTATCCTAGAACTGAAAAGGCCGGAGGCGTGGTTCGGCTCTTCGTGGGGGATACCTCGCGTTCTCCTGAGGACAAAGTGCTCGGCGAAGGTTGGTGCTCAGATCGGATGCACGAAGCTACTGGGGCAGCCGCCTGGAATCAAGGTCAATACCAATTGCTCGCGCTGGAGCACAAGCTCGTTGCCACTCGCGGCTCGTTTCTCGATGTATATGAGGCAATGGTCCTGCTAGATCCTGACGCCGCAGCGCCTTCTGGCAGTGGTGATAACAAGGGGCCTTCTGCCGTACAGGTTCTCCTCAACGAGCTTGCTCAATTAGAGGCGTGCGTAGGTATCAACGGTGCAGTGAACGAGTTCAAGGCCACAGAGGTATTTCGTCGGTATGGAAGCCTCGACAATATGCCGGAGGAGTGTGCCGCGCGAGCGAGTCGCGTGGAGGAGATGCTGAAGGCCATCACAGCATTTGCCACCGCCTGCGCCAATCCGAAGTCAACTGTTGCGGAAGTGCTCGCACCGGTCTTGGGCGCAAATTTGTTTGAAATCGATCATCGCCTCTCGGAAGCTTATGCCGACAAGTCGCCACATCTTCCGGCACCGGGTCGAGGTGAGGAGGAATCCAAACAGGCCAGGATGCGTCGCGGGTGGTGTGCGCTGTTCGCCGCACCCTGGAAGCAACTCAGACTGTACCGAACTTACCTCGCAGGGGATTCAGTTCTCGCAACGCATCAGGTGGTCAAGGGTTCCGAGTTTATACACGTCATGGTTGTGATGGATGACGCCCTTGCAGGTGGGTTTCTTATTTCCTACGACAAGATTTTTGGTGGTGTGGAGCTTAGCAAGCGGGACAAAGAGAACGTAGAACTGGGCAAAGAGACGACTATCGACCGCACCTTGCGGCTGCTTTACGTAACCTGCAGCCGCGCGCAGGAGTCGCTTGCCCTTGTGCTCTGGTCGTCCGACCCTGCAGCGGCACTGGCTAGAATCAAGGAGAGCAACTGGTTTGCCAAAGGCGAGTTTCAGGCAATCCCATAGCTTCCCGCACGGGTGAAAAAGGTGCGACGGTCAACCCTGATGCAGAGAGCTGGTAAGGATTGAGCGGGCAACCAGGCTGAATCCGGCGCATCCGTGTTCCCTACAAACGTCTGCTAATAGCCGATTCTGTTGAAAAAGTCGGTTTTCTAAAACAGCGGGAAGATTGATCGGTGAAAGCGCCTTTGTAGCGTATGCGTCTGGCGAAGTCATCTAGCAGGTAAATTTTTAGACGTCCGACGTGAGTATCCTGACTCTGCATCGCACTGCCTGAACCACAGGGAAGCGGTAATCTTCTGGCACGTGCCTTTCGACTGCCGCTACCTTAAAGGTTTGGATCCCTTGAAATCACTTTTGACATAACATGGCACAAAGTTTAGCTTTCCAAATTCTCCCCCCGAACGCAGGAGCGATGAATGCCTTTATGGACAAGGATCCCCAGTTGGCTCGATATCGAGGCTTATGCCGAACGCCTATTTAGTAAGCGCGGCCTAGGGGGACGCGAAAGGGGCATGAGTCCTCTCAGCCCACCCAGCTCCATAAATGTACCTAGTATCGATCTGATTTATCGCCGGGTCAGATGTGTCCGCCGAGCTTGTGATCTGGGCGAAAAAGAGGCCGCC
>NZ_LJRO01000307.1 GCF_001401155.1 Pseudomonas tremae | reverse complement strand
GTGCAGCAGATAGGCATGAGCGTGCTGAGCACGACCGGCCATCTGCTGCCAGAGTGATGCCTGCCAGGGGTAGGCTTCAGCCACGTCGCAGCTCCAGCAACTGCGGCAGCAATGTATCAAGGGAAGCCTGAACGTCAGCCAGCGGCTGGGCCGCGTCCACCAGACGATACCGCGCAGGATCCGCCTTCGCCCGCTGCAGATAAGTCGAGCGCACCGCGTCGAAGAAAGCCCGGCCTTCCTGCTCGAAACGATCCAGCCGCCCCCGTGCCGCAGCACGTGACAAGCCGATTTCCACCGGCAGATCGAACACCAGCGTCAGGTCCGGGCGCAGGTCCTGTCTCTTATACACATCTCC
>NZ_LJRO01000081.1 GCF_001401155.1 Pseudomonas tremae | reverse complement strand
AGTACTGGTTACCTTTCTTGGTTTGATGCATCTCAGGATCGCGTTTGCCATCCTTGTTCTTGGTCGAACTGGGCGCGTGAATCAGCGTGGCATCGACGATGGTGCCTTGACGCAACGACAAGCCACGGTCGCCCAGATAACCATTAATTACGCCGAGAATCCCGGTCGCCAACTCGTGCTTTTCCAGCAGACGACGGAAGTTGAGAATGGTGGTTTCGTCTGGAATGCGCTCCAGGCTCAGGCCTGAAAACTGACGCAGGATGGTCGTCTCATACAGCGCTTCTTCCATCGCCGGATCGCTGTAGCCGAACCAGTTCTGCATCAGATGAACACGCAGCATCGCCATCAGTGGGTAGGCGGGCCGGCCACCTTCTCCTTTTGGATAATAGGGCTCAATCAGGGCAATCAAACCTTTCCAGGGCACCACCTGATCCATCTCGATCAGGAACAATTCCTTACGGGTCTGCTTGCGCTTGCCGGCATACTCGGCGTCGGCGAAGGTCATCTGTTTCATCATCGAAAAGCTCGGCGACTGGTGTCCGGAGATTTTGCCAAATTAGGAAGTCTTTTTCAGAGTTTCC
>NZ_LJRO01000424.1 GCF_001401155.1 Pseudomonas tremae | reverse complement strand
GTCTTGAACGAGTCGAAAATCCAGCATAACGAATCGATCCTGCTGCGCATTCTATGGATGCTGCTGTTTCTGGGTGTATGGCACGTTGCACAGATCATTCTGGCGGGCGTAGTGCTGGTGCAATTGGTTTATCGCCTTATCTATGGCGCGCCGAATGGCGGCCTGATGAGTTTCGGCGACAGTATCAGCCAGTACCTGGCCCAGATTGGTCGTTTCGGGACGTTTCACAGCGACCATAAGCCCTGGCCCTTCGCCGACTGGCCAGCGCCGCGCGCTCCTGAAGGCGAGGCGGCTCATCATGTTCCGCCAGCGCCGCATCCGGTGCGTGACGAAGAGCCAAAACTGTGAAGGTCTGGGT
>NZ_LJRO01000052.1 GCF_001401155.1 Pseudomonas tremae | reverse complement strand
TCACCGCTGCGCTGCGCACCATTTCAAGGGATTGAGGATCAGCGCCGGGGTTATCTTCCATGTACTTGGCCAAGTCCTTGTCGGCATTGTCGGCCGCCTTCTCCATATTTTTGGCGAACGCCTTGAGGTCTTTGTTGGTGATTTTCCCATCCGCATTACCGCCATCCTTGCCGACGTCCACAGCCGTCTTCAACGCAGGGTTGGCGTTGATGAACGCCATCGCCTTGTCAGCATTGGGGCCGTGCTCTCTGGCCATCCAGGCGGCCGCAATCGGCCGGTTGAGTTCTTTTGCCGCCTGCTCGCGTTCTTCGGGCGGCAGATGGGCGACCATCGGATCCCAGCGCTTGAGGGCCTCGGGCGAAGAGTATTCGGAGTTATCGAGAAACGCGGCATCAGTAGCGCTGGGAGCATTTGCCGGGTCGGAGGCAGCCGCCGCAGGTGACGCGTTGGCTGTTGAGACCGATGTCATTGGGGACACCTGATCACTGTCCTGATC
>NZ_LJRO01000021.1 GCF_001401155.1 Pseudomonas tremae | reverse complement strand
GCCCTATGGAGCCGGCACCGATGACTACGGTGACTTTTCTCGGGTCTTTCATGAGCAGTTCCTCGGTGAAACGCGAGCGAATCCGCGTGTGCAGATTCGCTGCGTGATGTCCGGATCACCTTATAGCGCTGTCATTTGGTCAACAATGGGGTGTTATCGGGATAGGCTCATGAGCTCAGCTCATGAGTGAGCATTGAAGAAGATGCTCATACAGCCAAGTATCAGTATTTCTGCTTGAGCCTCGACCACATCAACGAGGCAAGCGAGCGGGATGCCATGAGCTGTTCCTCGGCTCGAACTGCAGAGGGCAAGGCATGCCAGGCTATGCTGGCGGTTCGGTGGTGCTGCAAGTGCAGGTTGATGTAGTAGGGCCAGATGAAAAACCGCCCCAGCCAGCCGACGCGCCAAGCGTATGTCCATTCTTCCCAGCCAGGTGTGACGCCGGGGCCGCCGCTATGCTCGGCCATGCTGCGAATTTTCTGCAGCAGGGTGCCGACCGTAATCA
>NZ_LJRO01000303.1 GCF_001401155.1 Pseudomonas tremae | reverse complement strand
GAGAAATGGGTTACCGCGACAAGGCGTTGCGCATGTACCCGCACGTTTGCGGCCGTTGCGCCCGCGAGTTCGCTGGCAAACGTCTCAGCGAACTGACCGTGCACCACCGCGACCACAACCATGACAACAACCCGCAGGACGGTTCCAACTGGGAGCTGCTGTGCCTGTATTGCCACGACAACGAGCACTCGCGTTACACAGATCAGCAGTATTTCGCCGACGGTTCGCTGAGCACTCCGAAAACCGCCAAGGCAACCCACAACCCGTTCGCTGCGCTGGCGGGATTGATGAAGAAGGACGAGTAACCCGG
>NZ_LJRO01000491.1 GCF_001401155.1 Pseudomonas tremae | reverse complement strand
TTCTGGAATCCATTGAGCAGCTCGCAACGTTTACAGGTATGGGACGCCCTTCCCAAGCCCCGGACGTACGCGAGCTGGTACTTACTCGCTACCCCTTCTTAGTGAGCTATGTGGTTCGCAGCCAGGTCGTGTTCATCGTCCGCGTGCTGCATGAACGGAACGAGCGCCTGAACACTTCAAAAATCCCGGATCAATTCAGCTAGTTCTGACCGGCCAGCTATCTTCGACTGCGGAAAAAACGGAGTCGGGGAAGGGAAAAATCTGGGAACGAGGGAGGTAGTACAGCCTGAAAACAAAAAACCCC
>NZ_LJRO01000375.1 GCF_001401155.1 Pseudomonas tremae | reverse complement strand
CCTGCAATCATCGCGTTTTTCGACCGGGATTGATTGCTTGGCGGTAAAAGCGACGTTTCAAGCTGGGCCAGCTCTGTGACGCGCAGGCCAACTGTGTGAGTGAGCCAAAGCAGCAGCACGTCCGCTCTGGCATGCGGCCTGTCATCGAAGCCACTCTTATGAGGTGTTTGATTTGACCACGTCGAAGGTATGTTGCACGACGGATCTTGGCTGTAGTGGAACTCTCTATCAGGATTGGCGGAAATTCGCTGTCGTTCCAAAGAGAGTCAGCAGCAGGCCTCCGGGAAAGCCTACCACCAGCGGCGTTATAAGAAAATGCTACCGCGCCTGCTGCTCGATGGCAGCCGCACGGCCCAGACAGGCGCCACCAAACCCCAACCGTCCCGATAACGGTTTCCTACTGACGGCTCTTCATCAATCGCGTTTCCTGTACCTGACACCATCTGCAGGTACTGCCACATGCTTCCCTCCAGAACCTATCGCTTCAGATCCAAACGTAGCCTTTTAGGCTTCCTGAGCCTGGTCATGGCCTCCCAGATCACCCTCGCCCACGCGGAGACGTGGGTCATTACGGACCGTAACCATCCCGTTCAAGCACCGGCACATGTCCGGCTGATTATCCTGGACGAGCAAGAGCGACTTGAGACCAAGCTCTCGGAAGGATTGCCAGCGAATCAGCAACAAGCCATCGCCATCATGCAGCAGCGCCTCAAGAGCGCCGATGCGCAGCGCTTGCAACGCGACCTGGCCTTAGCTCAACAAAACCTCGTAGACGCCTGGAGCATTGGGGTCACGAAGGTCCCAGCAGTGGTGGTCGACCGCACGTTTGTTGTGTATGGCGAAACCAATGTTCTGGCGGCGGAACATCGCATTGCCCAGTGGCGTACTGCAGCCCAACATCAAAACGACGCTGGTCAGGGAGATATGCCGCAATGAACCTGCGCAAGCCTCCTGCTTGGACGGCCTTGGCGCTGTCGATCACAACTTGGCCAGCCGCCGCCGGTATAGTGACATCGACCACCCTCGCCGCCTCAACCCTGTCGCCTGACTGCCTGGAGTACAAGGTGGTCGGAATCTGCTACTGGCTGCTCTGCACCCCGTTTGGCTGCAAGGTGAAGACATCGACCAAGGTTCGCCACTTCGTACCGGACGCGGTAGTTTCTAGCTACTCCAATACCGGCGAAAACCCTTGGGTCGAAGTCTCTTCGCTGAGCTCACCCACCTCATTCGCCCAGGATGGCGGCGACGGAACCACCAACCACAACAACGAAGACAACCTGGCCAAATTCAAAAACGCTGACGTCATTGGCCACCCCGGGGGAGCTACGTTCAGTAAGTTTGCCAGCGCTTCAGGGTATGCCTGTCAGGGTGCTGCGACCCCCTACATGCCTTACCTGCTGAGCACGCTGGACACCATCGCCTGGCGTTATGGTGTTCCAGAATCAGCCTATCCCGAAGCCCTGATTCCCGGTCGGCGAGAGGTGGGTGGTCTCACCTCTGGGGACATGTGGGGAAGCGTCTACCCCCGCAGCGGCTTTATCCATCAAGCCGACGATTACAAGGCAGCGGCCGTGATGGCGCAGCGTGCAGGTGACGTGGTCACTCGCAGCGGTCAGGTCCACGTCTATCAACCCCTTCTGGCAAAACCTCAGTCAGGCTACTGGCCTGCTGGGGAATTGATCGAGACCGACGCCAACACCGGTAAGTGGCAAGAGCTCACGCCGACCCTCAGTCAAAGCTGTGCGGTATTCCCGAACTCGCAGCCCCGTGTGCAGGCGACCGATGACGGTTATGCCTGGGCGCTATGGCGACCCTATTCCTGCTGCAAGCGGCAAGGACAAACTTTTCTTGGCAGCACGGACTTTCAATGATGATCAAGAGGACTTCAATCATGCGCCGCGCCGCCATGTTGACTATCGCAATCATGAGCGCCCTGACGGTAAACAGCGCCCTTGCCGAGACGCCAGGGATCAGTGCCAGCTCGTCCGGCAGCGTCATCGGTGATGATGTGTTGTACAGCGTCGGTGGCGGCAACGCCGTGACCATGGGAAGCGCCGGGAACATGGACAGCATCAGCATTGGCGGTGGCTGGAACAGCAACCTGGTCTGCGGAAACATGAGCCTGAACAATACACTGGAGAATCAGTTGAACGGTGCCACTTCCGGCTTTCAGACGATCATGGGCTCGATGATATCCAACGCCACCAGCGCGGTGGCTTCATTGCCAGGGCTGATTATCCAGCGCGCCAATCCGGCGCTTTACAACCTGCTCACCAACGGTATCCTGCAAGGCCGTCTTGATTTCGACCGCTCCAAAGGCACGTGCCGCGCCATAGCGGATAAGATGCTCGATGTCGCGGGAGGGCAGATGGGCTGGGACAAGATCGCCGAAGGCCAGGCCATGAGTCAGGCGGTGAAAACCGGAAACACAGACGCGGTCTCGGCCGTTGCTCAGGTCGAAAAGCAAGGTGGGAATGACGGTATCACCTGGGTGGGTGGAAGCAAGGCCGGCGGATCGGGCCAGCAACCGATCAAGGTCGTAGGCGATGTCACTCGGGCAGGATACAACCTGCTGAACGGACGTAATGCCGCTGATACAGCGTCTATCAGCCCATCGAGCTGCAACAACGGCATGGTGTGCTCTACCTGGCCTTCGCCGCAGGATGCAACCACATTCGCCAACCGTGTTCTGGGAGAGCAGCAACAGCGCACGTGTGAGGGTTGCACCAAAACCACCTCCACTGCCGGCGTTGGACTCACGCCCCTCATTCAAGAGTCCTACGACTCAAAACTCAAGGCACTGCAGGAGCTCATTTCAGGCAACAAGTCCCTCACGCAGGAGAACCTGTCGCAAGCCAGCAGTAGCTCTCTACCTGTGACGCGTAGCGTGGTCGAGGCCCTTCGTTCCGAACACGACCAGGACATATTGGCCAAACGCCTTGCTTCAGAGCTCGCTTTATCGGATGTGCTGGGCAAAGCGTTGCTGCTTCAACGCACCCTGTTTACCGGGAGCAAGGAACCGAACATCGCCGCCAATGATGTGGCCCAGCAGGCGGTCAGTCAGCAGAACAACAACCTGCAACAGGAAATTGACAACCTGAAGACCGAGCTGGACATGCGGCGCAATCTGGCCAGCAACTCTCCGACAGCCATTCTCCAACGGGCTCAAATCAGGAGAGACGGTTCAAAAGGCATCTTCCAAGGCGACCCGACGCCTGATCGTCTTGACCAGTTGCAAAATCCTGCGAAAGGAAACGCACCATGATATCCACCGTTTTAAAGCCTGGACGACTTAAAAAAACAGCGAAAGCGATTTTGGCTTTTCTATCACTGACATTACTGACGGTGCTGCTGGTCGTGGTGTTTTTGACTTTCGTCAACATAGTGTTCGGTGATCTGGAGCGTTTCAGTGAATGGCAGAAGGCACATTACGGAGCGATGCTGGCCTGGAGGTTAATGGTCTATACGGCGCTAGCGTTAACATGGTTCAGAGTTAGGAAGCACCTGGTTCACCAGGCATCGTCCGATATTCCCGCAGGTCTAATGCGATGTGAGGTGATCGCCCTGCTGTTGATTGCATTGATGGAGCTACGGCGTGCCGGCCTACTTGAGGGAGTCAGTACGCTATGATGTTACACACCAATGATTATCTGGAGTATTACCTCACGCTGGTGGGCTGGATCATCAACAGCGGCGTCTGGAACATGATTGAGGACAGCGGCTTGGTGGCCGCGCCGTTTGCCGCCATCATCATCAGCGAATGGCTCAAAGCACGTGCTGAGGGTGCCGACGAAGGTAACAAAGGCGTACTCTCGCTGGCTCGAGTGGAGAACCGCTTCTACACCGCGATTCTGGTCATCATTGTCTGCTGTATGCCTTTGGTGACGGTCAGCATCGACACGCTGCAGTTTGATCGAAGCCGCTCGGAGCAGTGTCAGTATTTGGTACCCAACCCTGCCGATACGGGCTGGAACACCTCATTCAGTACGTTGAACGGCAAGAGCGCCGTAGTGCCGGTGTGGTGGTTATTTGTGCATGCGATGTCCAAGGCCGCGACAGCAGCCTCCATCACGGCGATTCCTTGCGGAGTGGACCTGCAACAGGTACGGATGGATGTGAACAGGGCACGTATCAAAGACCCGCTGCTTGCCCAGGAGGTCGCTGACTTCACGAACGACTGCTATGCACGGGCGCGTGCAAAACTGTTCATGACCCAGCCTACCCTGAGTAAGGATCAACTCAACGACGTCAACTGGATCGGCTCGAGGTTCTTTCTGCAGACGCCAGGGTATTACGATGATGGTTTCTCTGGATTTAGATCACACACGCCTCGAACCAAATGGCCTTATGACACAACTCGCGATGCAGGCCTGCCCCAAACCACCGGTGGGGGTGGCTTCCCTACCTGCACGCAGTGGTGGTCAGATAGCAGCATTGGCCTACGAGCCAGGCTGCTGGAACAGGTCAGTCCAGATCTGCTGAGCAAGCTTGCACAGTGGGCAAAGTTCATGACCCAGACAGAGGTGAGTGACTCGGTCATTCGCGATCTGGTTTCTCCGAGGAAGCAGAAACTGACCCAGGGACAGGTGTATACCGACTACGGCGGCCAAGTAGGTGGTTCAGTGATGAATGACTTCACACGCCTGACTGCAACCGTCGGTCAGGCAGCAGGATCGTTGGCGATGTACCCCGCCATGGACAGCGTCCGTCAGGCAGCCCCCATGGTAATGGCCTTTTTGAAGATGGCTTTGATCATCTGCATTCCATTTGTCCTAGTATTCGGAATGTTTGATCTGAAGGTCGTGATGACGATCACATTCGCCGAGTTTGCACTGATTTTTGTCGACTTCTGGTTCCAACTGGCCCGCTGGGTGGACAGCACGATACTGGACGCCTTGTACGGCAACGGGATCGGCAGTGACGTACCTCATTCCAACTTCGACCCAGTGTTTGGAGCCAGCAATGCACAGGGAGACCTGCTGCTGGACTTCGTGATAGGGGCAATGTTCATCGTCCTGCCAAGTTTCTGGGTCGTTGCGCTCGGCTGGACCGGAATGAAGCTTGGCTCACTTATGAGCGGACTGACCGACGGTGTTGATAGTGCGAGGCAAGCATCATCGAAAGGTGCTAATCAAATTAAAGCAGCAATGGAAAAAAAACCTTAGCATCAGCTGATTAGGGTGCTGCGCTTAACGGATTCGGCACTCTAATCAACACGAACACCACCAATATAGTTACCGAAGCCATCTACGCCATTGCGTTTGACCTTGCTGGAGGTAAGATCTTCTTCATCACCAAATCCATCCCCATCAAAATGAACAAGCTGAGAACCACGCAAAGCGCGTTCAATATCAGGGTTTGTGACGAAACCGATTGCGATTGCTATAAAGCAAACAACCGCCAAAACATACAACAATCCCCAAGCCACGAAGAATGCGCCAGTACCGATCACCGCCGCACGGGCACACCACTTGACTGGAGTGACGATCACTCTGGGCACACCGGTGCGGTCGAAAAGCGACCAGAACGCGCGCTCAACATTAAGTATTCGACGCAGACCATGACCGAGCACGTGACCAAAACGCGCTGCTCCGCGTAAATCCGTATTGGCGTCTGTGCTCATGTGTCACCTAGTCTGGTCGGCTGAAGCATGCAGTATTGATATCAATCTATACCCCTAAGCTTGGTATATTCAACTCAACTCCCTTTGAAATCAAGCTCAAAACGGACAACTGGACAACTGATACATGCCGCTTAGCCGTCCGGTTCGACAGTGTTTCCGGATGAATGGGGCTGCAAGCGAACCCGCTACACAGAGGCTCCAGGTGCTCCTATAGACCATTCACAACCCATAAATGATCGTCAAGCCCCTCTAACCCAGCGTGTATTGATCTCATCCAGCACTCCCAACACCTTCTCCGACGATGCCGACTGCGACGCCGCGAACAGGTCATTCGTAAAATTCGCGATACTGTCGCAGATCCTGCAAAAGCATCTCAGCCTCACTGTACTTGAACCCCGGTAGAAACAGACGACTCATTGCCTCAGTTGCCCCAGGTCATTAACCGCACATCGTAGGTGAGGTATGGGCGGCTTGGAATCTTAAGTCTGGCTAGACCGAAAGTGAGTAGCCAAGGGTTTTTCAATGCCGAGCAAGCGCACCAGACTGCACGCGATCGCTTCGGGCTTGAGCGCTGACCGACAGCCCCCCTTGGGATGCTCCGATCAACTTGTCGCGCGTCAGCGGCAAGTCGAAAATCCACTCGGCAAACAGCGTTATTTGCTTAAAATCGAATGATGCAGCGT
>NZ_LJRO01000174.1 GCF_001401155.1 Pseudomonas tremae | reverse complement strand
GACGCTCTGCGTCCTCTTTGCCAAGTAGAGCAAAAAGCTGGTCACACTTTCATCATTTCCACCCACTCAATCGGGATGTACCGTTCGGGCCTCTGATGATTCAAGGATGAACTCATGGGCCGAAGCCGGTACACCATCACCGAACCTGAAAAGCCTCACTTCCTGACCTGCACAGTGGTGGAGTGGTTACCGCTTTTTACCCGGCCTGTTCTGGTGGACATTCTGTTGAATGCCTGGCGCTATCAACAGGCTCATCAAGGGCTGCAGCTCTTCGGGTATGTCGTACTGGAAAACCATTTGCACTTCGTGGCCCAAGCGCCCGCTCTGGACAAATGTGTTAGTAGTTTCAAGTCGTTTACGGCTCGACAGATAATCGAAGCACTTGAGAACGCCAACGCCGAGAGCACGCTGGAGCGTCTGCGATTCGTCAAGCGTCTGCACAAGAGTGACAGGGTTTATCAGGTTTGGCAGGAAGGAGCCCATGCCGAACTGGTGTGGAGCGAAAAGGTTATGCGGCAGAAGCTCGATTACATTCACCTTAACCCGGTAAAGAGG
>NZ_LJRO01000003.1 GCF_001401155.1 Pseudomonas tremae | reverse complement strand
CAGTGTCGACACTGCTTATCTGTGCGAATACCGCTGACCCCGATGAATCGGGAGGTGTGACCTCCCGCGCTTATTCAGCGGCCGCATTGAACTGCAGGGCTGCCAGACGCGCGTACAGCGGATTGCTGGCAATCAGCTGTTGATGAGTACCGACGGCGACCAGCCGGCCTTGGTCCATGACCGCAATCCGGTCGGCATTCTGCACCGTCGCCAGCCGATGGGCGATCACCAGCGTGGTACGACCCTGCATCAGACTGGGCAACGCCTGTTGAATCAGATGCTCGCTGTGCGCGTCCAGTGCGCTGGTCGCTTCGTCCAGCAACAGAACAGGCGCATCGACCAGCAATGCCCGGGCGATTGCCAGACGTTGCCGCTGCCCGCCGGACAGGCCCAGCC
>NZ_LJRO01000479.1 GCF_001401155.1 Pseudomonas tremae | reverse complement strand
GTATAGAAGGTGTCGTTGGTGTCGTCGGCTAATTGTGCAAGAAGTGTGTCCACGTTGAACTTCCCTGGCTTCGAAGTGTGAGCAGAGCTTGAGCAAGCTTCGTGCCACTGCTTTATCAGACGGCTGAACAAACTTAACGGCAGTGATCTAATAAACATGTATACAAGACGATAAGCCAAAACAGTGCGATTTCGACGCTATCGAGTCGGCGTGGTGCAGTTGCTTACGTGCCCTGAAATAATAAACATGGATAGCACTTTGCTACTTCTAAAAGTGGCTTATACATAATTCGATACATGTATTAAAGTTGTCATATTTCGAAAGCTTGCGTAAAAAGTCATTTAATTTAAAGGCTTGCCGATCTTTCAGCCACGCTTCAGGCCGGCGTTGGCGATTATCTGGCACCTTGCCAATACACGATGATCAATAACGGTGGCACGCCACTTGCTGGGTACAACATCGTGAAGTAATGGGGCTTGTTCCATTGCGTCAGCGCTCGCGTTAACGACGACAAAGTAATTCATGGTCATGGATCAGGCAGGGGGTTGCTCGGCAAGCCGAATAGCAGCCCCAATGAAGTCACCGTTATCGAGTGGAAGGTGTACATGGATTTTCGTGCTTTTTATTCAGGCAACGCCCTGCAGTTTCTGGCCTCGCGCCAACTTGCTTTTTCTGAACTGGAAGAGGTTGTAAAACGCCAGTATGCCGATGCACAACTGGCGCTGATCAGCAGCTCTCCCGTACATGGCATCGCTAATGCGGCCAGTGATATAGACCTGATATGTGTGACCGATGATCGGCAGTCCGATCAATCGATGGCCTCGCAGATTTACCACACTGAACACCATATGGAAGTGGTGGCATTTGCCCGCGAAGA
>NZ_LJRO01000369.1 GCF_001401155.1 Pseudomonas tremae | reverse complement strand
CTGAACACCTCGTGCCCGACGTGCCTCAACGCGGGCAACCTTCCTCGCGGCAGGCGACATAGGCTTGCAACTGCTTGAGGCGCACGCGGGTCTGGTCAGCCAGGCATTGCGATTGCAGCAACGGCCATATGGAGCCTGAATCCTCGGGCTTGCCGGCCTGATACAGGCAATCGGCGTCACGCAGGGCTATCCACTTCAGTTGTGCATCCTTGAACGCCTGCTTTTTGGCCGGCGTCTTCAGCCACGTCATCTGCGCCTTGTACTGCTTGTTGAGATCAGCATCGAGCGCCGACAGCTCATTGGCAGCACAC
>NZ_LJRO01000291.1 GCF_001401155.1 Pseudomonas tremae | reverse complement strand
TAATTGATCCGGGCTCGCTTCACGCAAAGCGTCGTGCAGGGAATCATTTTCGTTATTCATGGAATGTGCTCTCCGTTTATTGGCTATAGGTTGTAGCCGCGCCGTTTGATCAACTCGTTGGCCAGCGTGCAAATCACATTGTTGGAATCCGCTTCACCCACTTGCGTCTGGCGCAGCGCGATGAGTTTTTCTGCCGTGCCCTGGGGAAAGGCTTCGACCAGGATGGCGCGAGCCGTGGCACCGCCGACGGCGTCATATAGCAACCTGCGCAGGGCACTGTCAGTCGGTGAAGAACCC
>NZ_LJRO01000476.1 GCF_001401155.1 Pseudomonas tremae | reverse complement strand
GCTGGATGCGCATGCGCATCGGGCGGTGATCGAGAAACAGCCCGGTGTCCAGGTAGTCGGTCAGGTTGACCAGCAGCTTGACGCCGCCTTCGCTGACTTCCAGAAACTGGCCTTGGGCACTCTGGCGTTCGTACTGCTTTGTGCCGCTCTGGCGCTCGCGACGCTTGATCACCACGCGACTCTTGTCGATGTTCAGCGCCTGCGGAATAGCAGCCAGCGCATCGAACAACCGGGCGGAAGCCTTTTCCGGATCGATCGTCTTGGGCGCAGCGTATTCCTGAACGTGAACCCAGTCGTGATACAGGTCGATCGCCAGTGAGTACTCAGGCATGTCGGCGTCGTACACGCGATAGCAGTCGATACCCTCGCGGCGCACCCACTTGCCCATCAGCTTGAGATTCTTCTGCAGGCGATTGGCGAACATCTGCCCGCCTTCGCTCAGGCGCGCCTGCTCGACGACCACCGGCTCTGGCTTGATCGGATTGCCGTTCTTGTTGAGTTTTCTTTCAACTTCTTCGACTTCGACCGGGTTATCGCGCTCGACCTGACGCTGCTCGGGAGTGCGACGCTCGCCGGTGACAAACTGATCGGGAGTTACCTTGATCAGCAACAACTTGCACGGCAAGGCGCCATTCCAGAACGAATACTGTTTATGGCTGCGAATGCCCATTCGCTTGCCCAGATCAGGCGCACCGGTGAATACCGCAGCTTCCCAATTGAGACAGGCCTGACGCAGGCGTTCGCCCAGGTTCTGATAGAGATACAGCAGGCTGGCTTCGTCACCCAGACGCTCGCCGTAAGGAGGGTTGCAGATCACCAGGCCTTTCTGGTTCTGATCCGGACGCGGCTCGAAGGTCGCCACTTCACCCTGGTAAACCTTGATCCAGTCACTCAGCCCGGCGCGCTCGATGTTGTTGCGGCCCGGCTGGATCAGACGAGGATCTGCCTCGTAGCCACGAATCCACGAAGGGGTTTTGGCCAGCCCTGCTTCGGCACGCGCCAAGGCTTCGTCGTGCAGCTTGCGCCACAGCGCAGGCACGTGGCCGAGCCACGCAGAAAAACCCCAGCGCTCGCGCTTGATGTTGGGGGCAATGTCGGCGGCAATCATGCCGGCCTCGACCAGAAAGGTACCTACACCGCACATGGGGTCAGCCAGCGCGCCACCCTCGGCGGCAATGCGCGGCCAGCCGGCCCTGATCAGAATCGCGGCAGCAAGGTTTTCCTTGAGCGGCGCAGCACCCTGCTGCAGACGATAGCCGCGCTGGTGCAGGCTGTGACCGGAAAGGTCGAGCGACAGAATCGCCTCACCACGATCAAGGCGCAGGTGTACCCGCAAGTCCGGGTTGATCTTGTCCACCGACGGACGCTCGCCATCAGGCGTGCGCAGCTTGTCGACGATCGCGTCCTTGACCTTCAATGCACCAAAATGGGTGTTGTCGATGCCCGAGCCATGCCCGCTGAATTCCACCGCGATGGTGCCTTCCGACTCGAGATGGTCATGCCACTCGACATCCAGCACGCCGTGGTAAAGGTCTTCGGCGTCCTTCATCGGGAAGCGCTTGAGCACCAGCAACACGCGGTTGGCCAGGCGCGACCAGAGACACAGCCTGTAAGCGGTCTCCATGTCGGCGGAGCCGCGAATGGCTGAAGTGTGCTCGCGGGTCTCTTGAAGGCCCAGTGCAGTGGCTTCCTCGGCAAGCAGACCTTCAAGGCCTTTGGGGCAAGTGAGGAACAGTTCGTAGCGATCCGACATGTGTATTCCAGGGCCTGAGCCGTCAGCGGCGGGCAACGCATTGCCCTGCCAGATTTGAACAGGCGTCTTTCGTGGAGAGCGCCTGCGTGGCACGTTATGTGTGCCGGTCCACCGCATGATTGTGTCATCTCATTGCGGCAGTTTCGGGCGTATTAGAACAGATATCAGGGCCGACGACGTCGTCAATGAAAAGCTGCGTCTGGATAACGCCAATTTGAAAAGTCACATTTCTACGGTGGGTTGACGACCCTTCGTCGCTTAATTACATAAGGCATACCGCCATTACCTGCGGCTGATAAGCGATCTCAATACGTGCTCAAGTGCCCGATTCGACAGGGATTGGTCAAAAGTCGCACGAACGGTTAGTCGCTGCTTATTGCTCGACAGACCTGAATGTGACGTGCTTATGACAAAACGATCATTCACACCGCCCTGTGGTTTGGTTAGAAATCACCACAGGTCATCATTGCAACGGTGATGGCATCAAGGCCCGCCACGCCGGCAGCGGGCACCAACGGCAGAAGATTCTGCCCGACCTCATCACGGGGTCTCAGGGATATTACAGTCAACAGACGAGGGCATTACCCTATGAGAAGACTTAAGCGTGATCCGTTGGAAAGAGCATTTTTACGCGGATATCAATACGGCGTTCATGGCAAATCCCGTGAGCTTTGCCCTTTTACTCTACCGTCAGTACGCCAGGCATGGATCAATGGCTGGCGCGAAGGACGCGGCGACAACTGGGACGGTATGACCGGCACTGCGGGCATCCACAGACTCAACGAACTTCACGCGGTCGGATGAGGCGACACAAAGACTGTCAGGCCTCCATCGGGCTATCAACATGACTGACTGATTCACACCTGCACCATGCACGCCCGACCCGGGCGGCGGGCCGAGGCCCAGGGGCTCTTTCGAAGAGCCCCTTTTTTTGACCGTCGAACCACATCCTGCTAATCAGTCTGTCTTGGGTGGCATGGCCGCAATGGCATCCACCGACTGACGAATCAGTGCCGGGCCCTTGTAGATGAAACCTGAGTAGATCTGCACAAGGCTGGCGCCCGCCGCAATCTTCTCGGCTGCATGCCTGCCCTCGGTGATGCCGCCCGCAGCAATGATCGGCATGCGCCCCGCCAACTCGCCGGCCAGTACCTTGACGATATGGGTGCTTTTTTCCAGCACCGGCGCACCCGACAGCCCACCCGCCTCGTCACCGTGCGGCAAGCCTTCAACGCCCTTGCGACTGAGCGTGGTGTTGGTGGCAATCACCGCATCCATACCCGACTCGATCAGCGCAGCGGCCACCAGCACGGTTTCTTCATCGGTCATGTCAGGGGCGATCTTGATGGCCAGCGGTACACGCTTGCCGTGCAACTGAGTGAGCTCACCCTGACGCAGGCTCAAGGCCTGAAGCAATTGCTTGAGCGAGTCACCGAATTGCAGGCTGCGCAAACCCGGTGTGTTCGGCGAGCTTACGTTGACCGTGACGTAACTGGCGTGTGCGTAGACCTTGTCCAGGCAGATCAGGTAATCGTCCACTGCCCGTTCGACCGGCGTATCGGCATTCTTGCCGATATTGATGCCCAGAATGCCGCTGTACCTGGCCGCCTTGACCCTGGACACCAGGTTGTCGACACCAAGATTGTTGAAGCCCATCCGGTTGATGATGGCCTCGGCGTGCGGCAGCCGGAAAACACGCGGCTTGGGATTGCCTGGCTGGGGACGTGGCGTCACGGTGCCGATCTCGACAAACCCGAAACCCAGTTGCGCAAAACCATCGATGGCAGCGCCGTTCTTGTCCAGCCCGGCCGCCAGCCCTACAGGGTTGGGAAACTCCAGGCCCATCACGTTAACCGGCAGCTTTGCCGGCGACTTGCTCAGCAGGCCGTTCAGGCCCAGCCGACCGCCTGCGCCGATCAGGTCAAGCGACAGGTCGTGGGAGGTTTCCGGGGAAAGTTTGAACAGTAACTGGCGGGCCAGGTTATACATGGCGGGATAGGCTCGTGAGCAGCTGAATTCAGGGTGGCGATTATAGACGTGTGCAGGCAGCTCAGGCGAGCGCACGTTAAACTTCCTGTCGGCTGACGATGGCATATGCCTTGCTTTAAACGGTAATCGGCATTCATTCCAACGACGGAGTGGTGCATGGACAACGGCGTCGCTTCCGCCCCTTGCACTGGCATCGGGCAGAACGACGCCTTTTTTCTGGATGAATCTTTATGAAGTACGCGGCATGACTGAACGAACCGGCAACGCCCTGGACTGGGTAGGCGGCAGCGACGCCCCGGAAATGAACAGCCTGGACGTAGGTTTCATGGCGCTGACCGACTGCGCCCCGCTGGTGGTCGCTGCGACTCAGGGTTTCGCCCAGCCTTACGGGCTGAGCCTGAACCTGAAGAGGCAGACCTCCTGGTCCGCGTTACGCGACAGACTGGTCAGCGGGCAACTCCAGGCAGCACACAGCCTTTACGGCCTGATCTACGCGGTGGAGCTTGGAATCAGCGGTGGCCCGGCGACTGAAATGGCCATCCTGATGGGTCTCAACCAGAATGGCCAATGCATCAATTTGTCCCGCGAGCTGCAACAAGCCGGGGTGATCACTCCCGAAGCACTCGACAAGCGCGCGCACCAAAGCGGTTCACGACTGACGTTCGCCCAGACCTTTCCCACTGGCAACCATGCGATGTGGCTGTATTACTGGCTCGCCAGCCAGGGCATCCACCCGCTCGATGATGTGAACAGCGTGGTGGTGCCGCCCACGCAAATGGCCCAGCACCTGCAGGCCGGGCGCATCGACGGCTTTTGTGTCGGCGAGCCTTGGGGGGCCAGCGCCGTGCATCAGCAACTGGGCTTTACCATGGCCACCAGCCAGGCGATCTGGCCGGATCACCCTGGCAAAGTGCTGGGCTGCACCCGTGAGTTCGTCGAGCAGAACCCCAACACCGCCAGGGCGCTGATCATGGCCGTGCTGGAGGCCAGCCGCTTTATCGAGCAAAGCGATCACAACCGGCGCAGCACCGCACAGCTGCTGAGCGGTGCGGATTACCTGGACACTTCGCTGGACTGCATCGAGCCGCGACTGCTCGGTCAGTACAGCGACGGCCTCGGCAACCAGTGGCAGGACCCTCATGCGGTCAGTTTTCATGATCAAGGGCAGGTCAACTATCCGTGGCTGTCAGACGGCATGTGGTTCATGACTCAGTTCCGACGCTGGGGGTTATTGCGCGAAGACCCTGATTACCTGGCGGTCGCCAGTCGTGTTCAGCAACTGAAGCTTTATCGTCAGGCAGCCGAAGCCTTGAGCATAAGCGTCCCGACGACGAGCCTGCGCAGCAGTCAGTTGATCGACGGCAAGGTCTGGGACGGCAGCGATCCGGCTGGATACGCACGCAGCTTCAAACTTCACTCGCTGGCCGATACCGCGCCCGCCGCTTTCAGCCGTTGAAGGAGACCTGATCATGCTGCGTATCCTGCTTATCAACGACACCGCCAAAAAAGTCGGGCGTCTCCGGTCGGCGCTGACCGAGGCCGGATTTGAAGTGATCGACGAGTCTGGACTGATCATCGACCTGCCCGCCCGGGTCGAAGCCGTGCGCCCGGACGTCATCCTGATCGACACCGAATCCCCCGGACGCGATGTGATGGAACAGGTCGTGCTGGTCAGCCGCGACCAGCCGCGCCCCATCGTGATGTTCACCGACGAGCATGATCCGGGCGTGATGCGTCAGGCGATCAAGTCTGGCGTGAGCGCCTACATTGTCGAGGGCATTCAGGCCCAACGACTGCAGCCGATCCTGGAGGTGGCCATGGCCCGCTTCGAGAGCGATCAGGCGCTGCGTGCGCAGTTGCACGCACGAGATCAGCAGTTGGCCGAGCGCAAGCGCATCGAACTGGCCAAGGGAATGCTGATGAAAATGAAGGCGTGCAACGAAGAAGAGGCCTACACACTGATGCGGCGCCAGGCGATGAGTCGCCAGCAGAAGCTGATTCAGGTAGCCGAGCAGATTATCGCGATGAGCGAGCTGTTGGGATAGAAACGTAGAAAGGCCTGCGTGGGCAGGCCTTTCCGGTTGAAGGCTGGCGATCAGCTCAGCGTCACATCCTTCATCGCGGGAATGTAACCGTAGTCATATTCTTCCTGCACGAACGAGCGATCCCCTTTCAAGAGGATTCTCACCGTCGGCGCTTCGGT
>NZ_LJRO01000164.1 GCF_001401155.1 Pseudomonas tremae | reverse complement strand
ATCGATGCCGTCGCCTACCAATATCTGGTGGCGCTGACTCATATCGAATTCCGAAGGGTGGCGTGAGTTGATTAAGTGGTCTATTAACTTGATGAGGGTCTTAACGAGGAGCTCATGCACCTGTCGGCTCTGACACCCACCAGCAGAGAACATCATGTTGAAAGGCATGGTGAGCTCTTCACCGGGCAGGAGATGCTTGATTGGTGGGCAGAGGGGGATAACCGTGTGCGCTGTCGCTGTGCATGCACCCCAGTGCTTTTAGATAACCAGGGTAGGCCTATGACTCCAGACCTCATGGCTAAAGCCAAGATGGACCTGAAGGCTTTCAAAGCGTCCTGATCTCATGGTTCGTAGCATTCAGCGTAATAGGCGAGGCTGGGGTGTAGTGAACTAATAATTCCCGACACTTCTTTAAGGCGAGAATACTCACCAGGTAGAGGTATCTGCTGTCCACTCCACTACACGCGCCAAAGGCTCACCTATCAATCTGCTCTCCTAGCCAACAGACTTCAAAGGAATCGGACCTTTAATCCTTTCCATCATGGTGGCGCAGTACCAATCATCGAATTGGCAGACGCCGGTCTCGGCGGTTTCGGAATACGGGCCTGGCTCATAGGAGGGCGAGGTCACACCGCGCTGCGTGCCTTCCACCAGGGTACAGTCCTGATCGTTGGTAGCGATCCATACCTTGGTCAGGCGATCAATGTCGTAGTCCACG
>NZ_LJRO01000355.1 GCF_001401155.1 Pseudomonas tremae | reverse complement strand
TGGCCGATTCGCGCCCTGCTATCCCGCATGATGAAGTCGAGCGAAGGATGGCAGAGCGGTTGGCACGATTGCGCCATCGCCGGGCGTCCTGATGCTACCCATTTTTTGGTTAGAATCAGCGGACAACGATTTGGCGGCAATAATCGAATACATCGGTTTACGTGATATAGCTGCTGCCGAAAGGTTGTGGCAGCGATTGCGTGGCATCGTTCTGCCCCTTTCAGAACATCCTTATCTGTATTCGATAAGTGACCACGTTCCAGGAATGCGCGAGATTGTGGCCCATCCTAACTACCTGGTGTTTTATCGCGTCACCTCAACGCGCATAGAAGTGGTGAACGTCGTCCACGCACGGCAAGAATATCCCCAAACTGGACTAGCGTAGTGCTCACTCCAGCGTTCCAGTTAAGTGCTGGTATTCATGCTTCGATGCTGCTTAAGTTGGTTGGCTATTCCATTGCTCTTCGGACCCT
>NZ_LJRO01000001.1 GCF_001401155.1 Pseudomonas tremae | reverse complement strand
GGATTGCCGTGGAATCCGCATACTGCGCAGTCAGTCCAACCATCCATTCGTTGCTGAGCACCGCGAGTTGATCCACAAGATCGGCGTTACCGGCGGCAAGGTAGAAACCCGCATTGCCGGCGCAAACAAAGACGCCACCTACCTGCTGGCCGATGTAGAGGTGGTCGCTACTTACAAATTACACAACCTGAGCCGTACCAAGCTTGAAAGCATTTTCCACCGTTTGTTCGGCGCAGCCCAACTAGATTTAACCATTGATGACCGCTTCGGCAATCCGGTAAAGCCGAGGGAATGGTTCCTGGTACCGCTGCATGTCATTGATGAAGCGGTTGAGAGCATTCGGGATGGGTCGATTACCGATTTTGCGTACGATCCGCAGACAGCTCGCTTGGTCAGATAGGGGAGCCCGCAGAATTCGGAAAAAATCGTACGTTAAGCACTGCCGACAGGAGGCATACCCTCGTGCAACCTGGACTGTGTCCGAT
>NZ_LJRO01000194.1 GCF_001401155.1 Pseudomonas tremae | reverse complement strand
AGATGCCCTGCGCGCAGGGCCTGTTCGACCGCCTCGTCGAGCAGGCCCTGAGCACTGAACCAGCGGCAGGCATTCAGGTGCAGACGAGTGGGCTGCGGGCCTGCTGCCTGTCGCGCGCGCAAAAGATCGGAAAACAGGTGGTGATAGCGAAACCAGTGGCCCTGCTCGTCCAGCGGCACGAGAAACACTTGATGCGCCTGCAGGTAGCGCAGTATTTCGCCGCTGTCATGGGTGTCCCGCGCCGCATTGCACAGCTCGGCGCAAAAACGCTCCAGACAGGCAGTGTCGTACAAAAAAGCCTGAACATCGGCTGGCAGGCAGTCGATCACTTCTTCAAGCAAGTACTCGCGAATCAATACCTCACTGCCACGCAGCGCCTGCGACAAGGCGCTTTCGTCGTCAGCTTCGGAAGCTGCCAGCAACCAGAATCGCAAACCGGCCACCCAGCCTTCGCTGCGCTGAATGAGGCTTTGCAGCGCCTCGCCGTCCAGCGAACGACCTGGCCGGGCCAGCACGGCAACGGACTCCGCATGGGTCAGGCGCAGGTCCTGTTCATTGATTTCAAGCAACTGCCGGGTCAGACGCAAACGTGCAAGGTGCCACTCCGGACGCTGCCGACTGGTGACCATCACAACCAGGCCGACCGGCAGGTGGTTGAGGAAGAACTGCAAACAGCGGTCAAGCACCGGGCCTTGAGCCAGGTGGTAATCATCCAGCACCAGCAACAGCGGTTTGCTCAACAGCAAATGCAGGGCCAGCTCGTCGAGCAGGCTGTCGAGCCATTCTTCGAATGCGAACGGCTGATGACGCTGACGCATCTTCACCAGCCCCATCGCCTGGGCGCCCAACTGTGGAAACAACTGCTGAAGGCTAGCCAGAAGCCGCTCCAGAAAACGGCCAGGGTCGCTGTCGCGTGCGCTCAGTCCGAGCCACACGTTTTGCCATTTACCCGGCAGCCCCTCACAGAACTCGACTGCCAGCGAACTCTTGCCGAAACCGGCCGGGGCGCACACCAGCAGCAACCGACCGCCCAGCCCCTCGTCGAGGCGCTGGCACAGGCGGGAACGGGGAACGTAACCTTCGGGAAGTGGTGGGCGAAAAAAACGCCCCTCCAACGCAGGAATCGCGCTGTCTGTGAACCCTTGCATTCGGGACAGATCAGTCATGGCCGGCTCGTGTGGGGATCAGTGTTTCGGCATCGCGGTGTTCGGAGACTAGCGGTTAAATCTGCACTTTTGAAAGTTCATCACCGAAAAGACTGTAACAAAATTCCTACAGCTTATAAGGCCGATACACAGGCGCAAAAAAGCCCCATTCAAGGGGCCTTCCTGTGTATCGGTCACTGATCGGCCTGCGGCCTGTATCGACCTGCGTTACAACCCTCTGCTCAACGCACGCCTTCCTGACGCAGCGCGTTGGGGGTGAAGTCGCTGGTACCGGCCGTGAAGCCGAACTCATAGGCCTTCTTCTCTTCGTTTTTCATGCCCAGCGCCACGTAGCGACCGGACTGCAAGTCATACAGGGTCTCGATCGCGTACCACGGCACCTGCTTGTCGTAGTAGTTTTCGGAGTGCGCTTCAGCCACGCGCCATAGCTGACCTCGCCCGTCGTAATGGTCGATGACTGCAGCCTGCCAGGTGTCTTCGTCGATGAAGAAGTCACGCTTGGCATAGATATGCCGCTGACCTTCCTTGAGGGTGGCGGTCACGTGCCAGACGCGGCGCAGTTCATAGCGTGTCAGGTCCTGGTTGATATGGCCGGCCTTGATGATGTCGGCATACTTGAGCGTCGGGTCGTCCAGCTTGTGGCTGTTGGCTGCGATGTACATTTCCTGCTTGCCAATCAGCTTCCAGTCGTAGCGGTCAGGGGCACCGTTGTACATGTCCAGATTATCGGAGGTCCGCAACCCGTCGGACGCCGTGCCCGGCCCATCGTAGGACACCTGCGGCGCGCGGCGCACACGTCGCTGACCGGCGTTGTACAGCCAAGCCGAGCGAGGTTCGGCCACCTGATCCAGGGTTTCGTGTACCAGCAGCACACCACCGGCCAGACGTGCCGGGGCAGTCACTTCCTGCTTGAAGTAGAACAATACGTTGCCTGGATTTTTCGGATCGAAATCCCTCATCTTGTCGCGGAACACGAACTGGTCGGAGAAGTACACCAGGCTGTAGGAGCCGTTCGGCTGCGGAGTAGCCTGGGTAACCAGACGCTTCACGCTGCCGCCGCGGTAACGGGTAATGTGGTTCCAGATGACTTCGACACCGCTGGCAGGAATCGGGAACGGAACAGCCGTATCGAAATTCTCGAGACCACTGCCGCCACCGACCAGCTTGCTGGTGGTGGCGTTTCTCTTGATCGCAGCAAACACTTCATCCGGCACTGTGGCACCGCGATGAGTCGGATAAACCGGGATACGGTAGCTGTCCGGGTAACGTTTGAACATGGCGTATTGGCCAGGCGCCAGCTTGTCCTTGTATTGCTCGACGTTGGCCGCCTTGATGATGAACAACGGTTTTTCACTGGCGTAAGGGTTGGCAAGAAAACCGCGGCTATCGACCGCCCCGGCGTTTTTCGGCATCGGGCTCCAGGCTGAAATCGTATTGGCGGCGTTACCGGCCTTTTCCGCCCCCATGGGTGTCAGGGCTGTACCCAGCTTTGCCGCGTCCGATGCGGACACCGCCGCCATCACCCCGGTGGCCAGCAATGACAGCCCCAATACACCGGCTTGCAACAGATTTTTTGTTATTTTCATGTTCGTCGTCATCCTGAAAACATGTGCTTAGAAGTTCATGCCAAAGCTGAGCGCCACGAAGTCCCGGTCATCGACGGTGGTGTATCTGCCGTCAAAGAAGTTGGTGTAGGAGAGGTTCGCGGTGTAGGTGTTCTGGTACTCGGCGTCAAGGCCGAGGCTGACGGCCTTGCGTCCTTCTTCGAAGTTGCCACCAGGGCCGGGCGAATAACCCTTCACATCATGTGACCAGGCAACACTGGGCTTGAGGTTGACCCCGGCAAAAACGCTGTTGTAATCCCAGATGGCGCGCCCGCGATAACCCCAGGAGTTGGACGTGGTGAAGCCGTCGTCTTCGCAGTAACGGGTCAGGTTGTTCTGCTCGGCACCAGTCAGCGTACCCGCGTTCAGGGTTGCGCACTGGCCGCCCGGCAATGGACCCGGCCCATAAACGGGGTCGCGGCCGTAGCGGATTTTCGAGGTGCTTTCGAGGCCACCGACGTGAGTCCAGCCCACTTCGCCCACCAGGGTCAGACGCTCTGCGCCCATGACCTGATCGAAAAACTGGGTGAACGTGGTCTGCAGCTGGGTGATTTCCTTGCGCCGGTAGCCGGGCTGATCGGTATTCGGTTGCCCGTTCAGCAGCGATACATTCGGGTTGAGCGGGGAAATGCCGGAATACAGGATGTCGGTTGTATTGACCTGAATCGGTGCGTTCGGGCGGTAGCTGATCTCGCCGCTCCACGCGGTGCCGGTAGGCAAGGTGGTCGAGAAGCTCAAACCATACAAACGGATGTCTTCAGGGTATTCGACGTAGTAGCTGGAGTTGCCCGCCACCACCACCGGCAGCAGGGTCGGGGCAAGCGCTGCAGCAGTGCTTGCAGGCAGACCGTTGCGCACCAGCGAGCCGACCAGCCCTTGCGGGCTGAACGATGCAGCCGAGCCACCGCGTCCACTGAAAATCGGCGCGCGGCTGTGGTAGTTCATCATGTAGGCACCGAACTCGGTGTCCAGCGGTTCGTAGTTATAACGCAAGGCAAACCCGAACTGGCCACTGTCTCGCGCATCGCGGTCAGGGCCACGGCGCACGACGGCGCCTTCATCCGGGTTGCCGAACACCACGCCCTGCTGCGACAGCGAGTTGAACACTGCACCACGCGCACCCGCCGGCAGTCCGGCGGCACTCAACGAACTGTTCAGGCCGCTGCGGCTGCGCAGTACCGCGAGGTTGTTGTTGCAGCCATCGGCGATCACGTCCGGCTGCGAGAAGAAGGTGCCGCAGTTGTCGACGACCGTCTGGTCCCATTCCAGCTGATAAAAGCCTTCGGCCGACAGGTTGTCGGTCAAGCTCTGGGACAGGTAGAACATGTTGACCGGAATCAGGCCTTCCTTGATTTCCGAACCTGGACGCCGAAAGGCCGAGACATCGACCGGGTTGACGCTGTTGATCCCCCCCTGGATGAAGGTACTTTCGCCCCAACTGATGACCTGCTTGCCGAAACGCACGGCGCCCGGTTGATCCGCGATCGAATAGTTGTGATACACAAAAGCGTCGAGCAGCTGGAACCCGGAGGACTTGGCACCCTCTTTACGGCCTGAATCGCTGATGTCCTTGAACTCGCGATTTTCATCCTTAAGCTCGAAGTCATACCAGTACTTACCGCGCAGAAAAACACCGGTATCGCCGTATTTCAGTTCCAGATCATGAATACCCTTGAATATCTTCGAAAACGTCTCTCCACGCTTGAAATTCAAGTGACCATCATCGGAGGTCTGCGACAACCCACGCCCGCCATTGTTGGCACCAATCAGGTTTTTGTTGGCGTTTTCGGTCGACCAGCTGGCGCCCACCGACAGCGAGGAGTCAAAGCTGCCTTCGATCTCGCCAACGTTGAATGTCACGCCGAACGCCGGGCCGGCCAGTGACGAAGCAAGGCTAACGGCCAGCGGCAGTTTTGCCCGGCGCCAGAAGGGGTATGTGGTTGTCATCGACGCTACTCCGTGTGTTTTATTGTTATGGCCGTGGGATAACTCAAAACCGACTCGGTCATCGAATCAACTCACGTTGCCAGGTCCGCTCTTGCTCGTTCCCTGTGCCGACTATAGCCAGCAGGGCTGGCCACTAGATCACTCTAAAGTGTGATTTGCAGGACCAGCGCGTCTGGCCCGCCCGTTTCCGGGAAGGCACGCAAAGCGTATGGCGGGGAGGATGGCTGAAATTGAAAATTTGGCAAGTCACCGATCAGAACCTGCGGCGCAGACACGCGCCGCACCAGCAGCTACGGCTGACACCGGCGTCAAAGGCTGGAAAGAAACGCGCTGTTGTTATTTTGCCAGTCTGCGATATCCAGACGCATGCGCTTTTTATCAAGCTTGCCGACGCTGGTCTTGGGAATTTCCGTAACAAGCGCGATCTGGCCGGGAATGGCCCACTTATTGATGTGACCTTGCTCGACAAAAGGCTTGAGATGCTCTTTCAGCCCCTTGGCATCCAGCTGATGACCGTCACGAATCACCAGCAAGGCGAAGGGTCGTTCGCCCCATTGCGGATCGGCTATTCCCACCACCGCGACCTCGCGAACCGCAGGATGTCGGCTGCACAAATCCTCGAGTTCCAGAGAAGAGATCCACTCGCCTCCGGTCTTGATAACGTCCTTGATACGATCTCGAATATCGATGAACCCCATGCCGTCCAGCGTGGCCACATCGCCCGTGCGCAACCATCCGCCCGCCCACAGTTCGGCACCTTTCTCGGGTTCACGGAAATAGCTTTCGGTCAGCCACGGTGCGCGCAGCACCAGTTCGCCCTGGGTTTCGCCATCGGCCGGGAGAAAATTACCTTGCTGATCGATGATCGCAGCATCTACCAGCATCCCCGGAACGCCAGCCTTGATTCGGTAGGTTATCTGCTCGTCTTCACTGCCGGCCTTCAGCTCTTCGTTGATGTGCGCCACTGAAATCAGGGGGCCGGTTTCCGACATGCCATAGGCGGCAGTGAGCTGAATGCCCTTGGCCTTGGCCGCCTGATACAGGCTGCGGTTCAGTGAGCTGCCGCCAATGACGATTTTCCAGCCGCCGAAATCGACGTCCTGAGCAGACTTGGCGTTGAGCAGCATTTGCAGGATGGTCGGCACACAATGCGAAAAAGTGACCTTCTCTCGGCGCCACAGCTCTACCAGCAACTCAGGCTCATAACGGCCTGGGTAGACCTGTTTGAGGCCCAGCATGGTCGCTGCATACGGAATGCCCCAGGCATGCACGTGGAACATCGGCGTAATGGGCATGTAGACATCATCGGTGCCGAGCAGCCGGGTGCTGTCGATGCAACCCATGATGGTTGCCACGCCCAGCGTGTGCAGGACCAGTTGGCGGTGGGTGAAATAGACGCCCTTGGGATTGCCGGTGGTGCCAGTGGTATAAAACGTGGTCGCGACCGAATGCTCGTCGAAATCCTCGAATTCGTAGGTGGGGCTGGCTGCAGCCAGTAACGCTTCATACTCGCCAATCAGATTGGGCAGCTCGGCGGTCTTTTCCGGCTGATCGGTCAGCAACAGGGTCTTTTCGACGGTGCTCAGGTGTCCAGACATCGCCTGGTAAAGCCCCACGAACTCACTGTTGATCAGCAACAGGCGGTCATCAGCATGATTGATGGTGTAGGCGATTTGCTCCGCAGAGAGCCGAACGTTGACGGTATGAATCACCGCACCAATCATCGGAATCGCGAACATGCACTCCAGATAACGGTGGCTGTCCCAGTCCATGACGCCCACCGTATCGCCGGCTTTGACACCTGCGGCAGTCAGTGCGTTGGCCAGGCGGCAGATGCGCTCGTTGAGCGTCGCATAGGTGTAGCGAACGGAATCACGGTAGACAATTTCACGCGTCTTTTCATAACGGCTGCCGGACAACAACAGGCGTTTGATCAACAGAGGGTACTGGTAAGCGCCATCGGCTGGCGGAAGAACGCGAGTCTGTAACATATGGGTACCTTTTTCAAAGTCCACGGGCAAGGCTGGAAATATGGACTCTAGAGCCGTCGGCTGCCATCGGAATCGCTCAAAGGTATGATTTTTTGAAGAGCATCGACCTGACGTTATGCTGCCTCGAATGGGCCTTCGGGCGCAGCGGCCCGGCCTGCGCCCCGAGAGACGAAGGCCCTCTGGCCTGTACGTTTCAATGCACCTCGGTGAGTGCCAGCTTGATCCCCAGCGCGACCAGTACACCGCCCATGATTCGGTCGAACCAGTGCCCCATGCGCGCGAAACCGGCACGCACCCGCGCCTGACTGAACAGCCGCGCCACAAGGCAGAACCAGAAGGCCGTTGCTATCGCGAGGTAAACGCCATAGCCGCCCTGCACCAGCAGCGGCGTGTGCGGGTTGATCACCACGGTAAACAGCGACAGAAAAAACAGCGTCGCCTTGGGGTTCAGGCCATTGGTGACAAAGCCACTGATGTAGGCGCCGCGAGCGGTGCGCTCGCCAAGGACGGCCTTGGTCAACGCCTCGTCATTCGCCGCAGCCGGTTTGGCGCGCAGGGCCTTGATGCCGATGTACAGCAGGTACGCGGCGGCAGCCCACTTCAGAGCGTTGAACAGCACGATGGACTGGGAAACGATAATCCCGATGCCCAGCAACGAATAACCCACATGCAGGAAGATGGCCGAGCCAACGCCAAGCGCCGCCCAGGTGCCCGCCTTGCGCCCGTGCGTCACGCTTTCCCGCACCACGACCGCGAAGTCGGGGCCGGGACTGGCGACGGCCAGCAGGTGGATTAGCGCGACGGTGAGAAATTCTGCCAAATACATGTGGGACCTCCTGGAGGGTTCAAGTCTGACTCGGCAGATTACGCTGTCTGATGCCTGCCTAAAAGGTGCCAGCCTTTTTGCGACGCAGAGCGTCGTGAACGGTATTCCCCCGCTGAGCGTGAGGAACGATAACCTCTACTATCGTGCGACGTTATTTCGGACGCCTGTCGTGTGACGCTAAGCGTCGGCATGCCGTTCTGGACGCTCTGCGTTTGCCCCGCCGTATCCTGTTAGACTGCGCGCTTTTTCAGGAGCCAGTCCATGGACCCGCGCAGTGAAGTGTTACTCCGTCAGCCCGAGCTGTTTCAAGGCCCGCTGTTGCTGGTCGGCTTGCCCGCCGACGACCTGCTCGGAAAACTGCCGGATGCGCGTGGATGGTGCTGGCATGCGGGCGATCAAGCTGCGCTGGACGCGCGTTTCGAGGGGCGCGTCGATTTCGGCGTCGAGGTTCCACAGGCTGCTTTTGATGCCGCCGTACTGTTTCTGCCCAAAGCCCGTGACCTGACCGATTACCTGCTTAACGCGCTAGCCGCCCGCCTCGACGGACGTGAATTGTTTCTGGTCGGTGAAAAACGTGGCGGGATCGAAGCCGCCGCCAAACAACTCAGCCCCTTCGGACGCGCGCGCAAACTCGACAGCGCCCGCCACTGCCAGCTCTGGCAGGTCACCGTCGAACACGCCCCGCAAGCCGTTGCACTGGAAAGCCTCGCCAAGCCCTACCATATCGAACTGCAGGATGGCCCTTTGACAGTCGTCAGCCTGCCGGGCGTGTTCAGTCATGGTCGTCTTGATCGTGGCTCGGCGCTCTTGCTGGAAAACATCGACAAACTGCCCAGTGGCAACCTGCTCGACTTCGGTTGTGGCGCCGGCGTGCTCGGCGCAGCGGTCAAGCGCCGCTACCCGCACAACGAAGTGATCATGCTCGACGTGGATGCATTCGCCACCGCCAGTGTGCGCTTGACCCTTGCCGCCAATGGCCTGGAAGCACAAGTCCTGACCGGGGACGGAATCGATGCCGCACCGATGGGTTTGAACACCATTTTGAGCAATCCACCGTTCCATGTCGGGGTGCATACCGACTACATGGCAACAGAAAACCTGCTGAGAAAAGCACGCCAACATCTGAAATCAGGTGGCGAACTGCGCGTGGTTGCGAATAACTTTCTGCGTTATCAGCCACTGATCGAAGAGCATGTAGGGTTCTGCCACGTCAAGGCTCAAGGCAATGGTTTCAAGATCTACAGCGCCAAACGCTCTTGAAAATAAGCGCTTGCCCAAACGTATTCGCGAAGGCAGAATCCGCTCCGTCCTAGGGGAGTAGTCTCCCACGAGCGCCATGCTCGTCCGGCACGTATCAACATACTTGGTCCTCAGACCATGGTACGTGCGACCCGGAATCCGCTCAGACGGATCAGTGGTTTGACCAGACCTATGACACGAACACCTTACCCGGGGCGGGAAGGCTGTACGTGTCATAGCCGTGTCGACCCGCCCCCAAGGAATCCTGATGCTGGAATCATTTTTGGTCCCCACCGCTGTCGTCGCACTCGCCGAAATCGGTGACAAGACGCAGCTGCTAGCGCTTGTTCTCGCCGCACGCTTTCGCAAACCCTGGCCGATCATCGCCGGCATTGTCGCCGCGACACTGGCCAATCATGCGGCAGCTGGCGCTGTGGGCGCCTGGTTCAGCACGTTCCTTTCCGACGCAGTCCTGCACTGGATTCTTGCCGCCAGCTTTACCGCCACGGCGCTGTGGACACTGGTCCCGGACAAGATGGACGATGACGAGGCCAGCACAGCGCGAAAATTCGGCCCGTTCATGACCACGCTGATAACGTTCTTCATCGCCGAGATAGGCGACAAGACGCAGATCGCCACCGTCATGCTGGCGGCGCAATATTCGCACCTGTGGCTGGTCATTCTCGGCACCACCATCGGCATGCTGCTGGCCAATGTCCCGGTAGTTCTGGCGGGTAATTTTGCAGCCGACAAGTTGCCGCTGACGCTGATCCGCCGTCTGGCGGCGTGCGCGTTTTTCGTATTGGCACTGGTGGCTGTCTACAAGGCGATGCAGGTCAGCGGCTGGGTTTGATCGGCACTGCAAGGACGCTGCGGCGAATGCCGCAGCGCAGGACAATCATTCAATCAGGACTTGGCAGCCTGCTGATACAGCGGCATCACTTTGGGGATCGCCGCCTGCAGTGAAGAAATACGACTTTCCGACGCCGGGTGAGTGCTCATGAATTCGGGCTGCGAACCGCCTGAGTTCTGAGTCATTTTCTGCCACAGGGTAATGGCGGCGTTAGGGTTGTAACCGGCACGCGCGGCCAGCTCCAGACCAATCAGGTCGGCTTCGTTTTCGTTACTGCGGCTGTTGGGCAGCGTCAGGCTGTAGTTCACCACGGTGTCGGCCAGCGCCAGGCTGTCCTGACCAAGCCCCAACAAGGCGCCAGCACCCTGCTTGGCCATCGCCACACCGTATGCCTTGGACATCGCTTCGCGGCCATGCTCGCGCAGGGCATGAGCAATCTCGTGGCCCATGACAGCCGCAAGTTCATCGTCAGTCAGTTTCAGGGTGTCGATAAGACCGGTGTAAACGAAGATCTTGCCACCAGGGCCGCAGTTGGCGTTCAGCTCGTCACTTTTGATCAGGTTGACTTCCCACTTCCATTGCGCCGAGTCGGGCCGCAGTTTCGGGGCCTGGGCAATCAGCCGATCCGCAATGGCGTGGACACGTTTGGCGTTGGCGCTGGTGGTATCGAGGATACCTTTGCTGGTCGCCTCACCCACCGTCTGCTGATAGGACTGAGCGTACATCTTGTTGACTTCATCGGTGGAAAGCATGCTGAACATGTACTGTTTGCGCTCCACACCGACCGAGTCGCCACTGGTGGTATTGACTGCCTGGCACCCGCCGAGCAGCAACGCAGCGCTCAAGGCACAGAGGGCAAATGACTGACGCATGGTGAATCTCCTTGTTTGTGAAACGGTCATTCCCGGGGCAGACCTCCGCGCCAGATACAGACCAAATGGCATGTTCGGTTTCGAGAGAGGTGGAAGGTTCCCGGACGTGTGTGCACGTTTGTATCAGATGCGCTTCGAGGCGGATATCGGATTTGTTTTATTCGCCGCTTTTAGCCCTGCTCGCCTAACTCAAGGGAGTCAGGCATTCGGGGGCGTCGAGCTTGGGGTCGTTGACCAGGTTCGCCAAGGGACGTTCTCTGAGGGCAAGCTGCGGCGCGGCCAGCAACGCCTGAAGGGTCGGGAGCGGAGTGTCGGCAGCCAGCCAGTCTTTCTGGCCTTTGGCATCCAGGATCAGCGGACGGCGCTGGGTCGCGGCGGCCTGGGTGACCACAGCCACACTCAGATACGTGTGCCCCTGCACCGGATATGCTTCCCAGATAGCAGCAAAAAACAACGCGGCGCCCTCGCCCGGCGTCAGCCAGAACGGGCGCTTGCGCACTGTGCCACGCCACTCGTAAAAACCATTGGCCGGGAGCAGGCAGCGGCGGTGGGCAAATGCGTCGCGAAACATCGGCTGCTCGGCGACGGTTTCGGCACGCGCATGAGCGGGAGTTTTCGACAAGTCGGTGAGCCAGGCCGGGGTCAAACCCCAACGGGCTCGAACCAGTTCTATCCCCTGATCGTTTTCGGCAGCGCGCATGATCAACACCCAGTCCGCTGGCGAAATGTTCCATTGCGCCTTCTGGTCAGCCGGAAAACCGGGCAAGGCAGCAAAGGCAGGGGTCCAGCGAAACAGGGCGAAGCGTCCACACATGGGGGCTAATCAGACTCTTTTGAGGGTGCTCAGCACACCAGTACATCGGGAAAATCATCCGGCTCATCGCCAGACACGGGCGAAGCGCTATTGTACGCAGTGATCAGCTCACGCGCCCGTTCGACCTGCGCATCTTCCACCTTGATTGCCAGAAGCCCAAGCCCTGGCAGCTCGCCCATCGCACCGAGCAGGTCACGGCCGGCCAGATGCGCCCTGATGCCCTCACTGGCGAGCATTGTCTGCAGCAATTCGGCCTCCATCAGGTTCTCGGGCTCGTAGATTTTCTGCATCATTCGTTCTCGCTGCGAACATCCAGATTCCAGTCCTGGCCATCGGTCTGCAGATCGAAAATGATCGGGCGGCAACACACCGGGCAGTCCTCGATGTACTGCTGATCACCACCCGACAAGTCCAGCACCGCCTCGACAGGTTCGCCGCAATAAGGGCAGTCGTAGCTCTGTAATTCCTGCATCAGGGTCTCCGGGATCAGTTATGCGTATAATTGGCCTATTCTTCAGACGGCTGTTTTAACAAAACTGTCTTCTTTTACCCTACACGTTTCCGACAAGAGAGCATGATGGGCGAATTCGATGCCATTCGACCTTACAACGATGCAGAAGTCCCCGCCGTCTTGGCACGCCTGCTGAGCGACAAAGCCTTTCTCGCAATTCTGACCAAATTCCGCTTCCCCCGCCTCGCGGGCGCACTCGGCTGGATCCTGCAACCTACCCTGGCGCGCAAGCTGCGCCGTGAGTTCGCAGGTATCGACTCGGTCGCCTCCCTGCAGGACAAGGTCGAATACTATGTCGACCACACCATCGAACGCGCTACCGACGGCGTGACCTATACCGGCGTGGAGCAGCTCAAGTCCGGTTGTGCCTATCTGTTTCTGGCCAACCACCGCGATATCGTGATGGACCCGGCGTTCGTCAACTATGCCGTGTACCACGCAGGCTTGCCTACACCGCGTATTGCGATTGGCGACAACCTGCTGCAAAAGCCGTTTGTCAGCGACCTGATGCGCCTGAACAAGAGTTTCATCGTGCATCGCTCAATCATCGGGCGCCGCGAGAAAATGGCGGCCTACCAGCTGTTGTCGGCCTACATCAACCATTCGATCACCAAGGATTGCCAGTCGATCTGGATCGCTCAGGCTGAGGGGCGGGCGAAGGACGGAGATGACCGAACCGAATCGGCGATCCTCAAGATGTTCCACATGAGCCGCAAGGAAGAACCATTTGGCGACGTGATTCGCTCTCTTAACCTGATCCCGGTATCGATCAGCTACGAGTACGATCCGTGCGACAGCGCCAAGGCCCGCGAGCTTTATATTCGGGCGACGACGGGTTCCTACGCCAAGACGCCCGGCGAAGACGATGTCAGCATCGCGCTGGGAATCACGGGCTACAAGGGCCGGGTACACGTGAACTTCGCACCGCCGATAACCGAGCATTTCGAGGACACCAAGCAATTGGCCATCGAAATGGACCGGCAAATTCTCGGCGGCTACCGACTCTTTCCGGTGCATTACCTGGCTTATGCACAATGGAACGATGCCGATCCGGCGATAGAGGTGCCAAAGGCAGAGGCTCTATTCCCGGCCGATGAGCTGGAGCGCGCCCGAGACGAGTGGGACGGCCGACTGGCAGGTGTGCCTCCTGAGCACCGCCCTTACCTTATCCAGCAATATGCAACGCCGGTCCGCAACCAGTACCGCGTCAAGGCCGGGCTGGCGCTGCCATAAGATAGATGCCCAAAAGATCGCCTATCGTGCCCATGCTCCAGCGTGGGCATGCTGTTCTGGACGCTCTGCGTCCGATCTTGAAGGCCTCTCGGAAATATCCTGCATGAAAATTCTCTGCCGCTGTCACCCAAGCGTAACGCGGCGGCTGCATTGTGTGGCTCCTCGAGAAACGGACTTCACTCTTTTTGGAGCTTGTCATGCTGCATGCAAACAATCAGGACCGCCTGTACCTCATTGCCCAGAGCGATGAGCAGCAGGAGTTGATCGGTGGTCTGGCCTTCAACGTTCAGGATCGCCACTGGCTGGTCTATTGCGCTCTGAGTGGGCACGTTCATCATGATCTGCCGGATCTGGATCAGGACACCGGCTTCAGCTTTCTGGATTTTTACCAGCAGGCGGCTTGAACCAGAAACCAAAAAGCCCGGCCCTTTCTACAAGGGCCGGGCTTTTTGTTTAGCGCCTTTTTAGCGCCGACGCTTACTGCGACAGGGTAGAACCGATGGTCGGGTCCTGGAACACGCGAGTCAGCGCGTCGCTCAACACGTCACTGACCAGCTTCGTGTTGGTTTCCTGATTCGGCGCCATGCCGAAACGCTGGTCCAGGGACGCTGCGTAGCGACCGCTGTAGGTACGACCGTTGTTGCGCACGTCAGCGCGGAAAGTCGAACTGATGGTCGCCTCGGTCACGTACAGCCCCTCTTTAGGCGACTGATATTTCAGGTCCGCCAGGGTCACCGTCAACTGCGGAGCACTGCCGCCCTGGGTTGGCGTGAAGCCCAGCAGACGTACGGCTGCTTCGGCCTGGGCCTGCAACTTGGGCACGATGTCCGCGCCGTTGACGCTGATAGCGCTGGTTTCCGGGTACATCCCGCCACGCGTGCCCAGGGTCGGACCTGGACGGCCGTCGACCACGCGCACCACCACAGGCTGGCCGCGACCTACGGCCGCAAGCTGAGCATTGATCTTGGGGGTAGGACTCAATTGTTGCGGACTGTGGGCACACCCCACCAGGGTCAAACTGCTTACAGCAAGCAAACCGAACAAAATGCGACGCAGCATGCTCATTTCTCCATGGGCCAGACACTGAATGTGCAGCAGTATAGCGGCGTGCGCACTGCACTCACCAGTGGCCTCTGACGGGTAAGCCCGGATTGCCGCAAGCCGCTGCTGGTCGAAGCCTCACGATGTAATCAGGGCGTAACATGCGCGCGGCAGACTCGCCCTCATCGCACAGACGTTCATCCACGTCACAGGAGCTGCGCCATGAATCTGTTCCGTTCTCTGTTCACTGCCCGTCGTCAGCATCGCCACTATGCCCACATCGACCAGGCTGGCATCTGCCGCGCGTTCAAACACTGCGCCCAGCGTCCATCCGGCATCGAGTGGGTCGAAGTGACCGAGCAGCGACTGAGCTGGCTGAATCAGCCACTGCCCGCCAGCGCACGCGTTGCGCAGCGTAGCGCGCGTTCAACTCGCGGTCAGTTGCTCACCGCCTGACCCGACGGCGAATAAAAGTCATTTAAACCGATCAATTCCTGTCATTTCATCGCTATAATCTTCCCCCGATTATAAGGACGTCTCCTGATCGGGCCTCGCAGCATCGCTAATCACTGTATTAGCACCTCCGTATCGCCCACAGAGAGCCGCCCACACAGGTCATTTGCGCACGAGTGTGCTCGATGAAAGGTGAAGAATGCTCGAATCATATCGAACCTTTCTCACCTGCCAGCGCCTCACTCTTTATGCACCTGACCTGCCAGCGCTGTCATCGCAGCCATTTTGAGGTTTGGTTCACGTTCCCAAAAGGACGTGAAAAACGAGTTTCACTACTTCACAAGAGTGTGGCGAGCAAATGAATAGGTATGCGGTTGAACATGCACCATCAGCGTCTGAACCGGCCTTTTTGAACGGGACCGGCCGCGACTGCGCCTCCATGTCCGGCGCCTGACGTCCTAGTCGCGGGCCCGTCTTGCGACAGGCTCCCTGACGTTGGTCGAATGGCCTTGCAGGCTTGAAAATGCGTTCATGAGCTAATAATGAACCATCAACGAACCTGACCGGGACCTGCGCTTTAGATGCGAAAAATTGCGAAGAATCGGTCAGGCGATCCTGGCCAGGAAAACGAGGGCACTACCTTGATTCAAGCCCCGACACCTGGCAAACAGCCTCAGGATCGTATGCCGTCAATTTGGTGCTGCAGATTTTGGAGACGCGTTAATGGCGCATAACGAAGCAGTCGACGTAGTACTGGTCGGAGCCGGCATCATGAGTGCCACTCTGGCGGTATTGCTCAAAGAGCTCGACCCCGGCCTCAAGCTGGAAGTCGTTGAGCTGATGGATTCCGGTGCTGCAGAGAGTTCCAACCCCTGGAACAACGCCGGCACCGGTCACGCTGGTCTGTGCGAGTTGAACTACACGCCACCTGCGGCAGATGGCTCCATCGACATCAAGAAAGCGGTGCACATCAATACCCAGTTCGAGGTCTCGAAACAGTTCTGGGCTCACCTGATGCGCAAAGGCACGTTCGGTTCGGCAAAATCATTCATCAATCCGGTCCCTCACCTGAGCTTCGTACAGGGTGAAAAAGGCATCTCCTTCCTCAAGACCCGTTTTGAAGCGATGAGCAGGCATCACGCGTTTTCTTCGATGGAGTACACCGAGGACAAGGCGAAACTGGCTGAGTGGATGCCGCTGATGATGCCCGGCCGCCCGGCAGATGAGAAAGTCGCCGCAACGCGCATGATGAACGGCACGGACGTCAATTTCGGCGCGCTGACCAACCAGTTGCTTGATCACCTCTCCCGCGCGCCGGACGCGCAAATCAAGTACCGCAGCCGAGTCACCAACCTGACCCGCAAGGGTGCTGGCTGGACAGTGACCGTCAAGGACGTGAACGGCGGCGGCACGCGTGAGATCGACGCAAAGTTCGTGTTCCTCGGTGCCGGCGGTGCAGCGCTGCCCTTGCTGCAGATGTCAGGCATCGAAGAGAGCAAAGGCTTCGGCGGTTTTCCGGTCAGCGGCCAGTGGCTGCGATGCGACAACCCGGAAGTGGTAAAGCACCATCAGGCCAAGGTCTACAGCCAGGCAGCCGTCGGTTCGCCGCCGATGTCGGTTCCGCATCTGGACACTCGCGTGGTCGACGGCAAGAAGTCCCTGTTGTTCGGACCTTATGCCGGTTTCACAACCAAATTCCTCAAGCACGGCTCGTTCCTCGACCTGCCGCTCTCGGTTCGCATCGCCAACATCAAGCCGATGCTGGCAGTCGCTCGCGACAACATGGACCTGACCAAATACCTGGTCAGCGAAGTGATGCAGTCGATGGAGCAACGCCTCGAATCGCTGCGGCGCTTCTACCCGGAAGCCAAGGCTGAAGACTGGCGCCTGGAAGTAGCTGGCCAGCGGGTGCAGATCATCAAGAAAGACCCGAAAAAGGGCGGTGTGCTGCAATTCGGTACAGAGCTGGTTTCTGCAAGCGACGGTTCGCTGGCCGCCCTGCTCGGCGCTTCACCTGGCGCCTCGGTGACCGTGTCGATCATGCTCGAACTTCTGGAACGCTGCTTCCCGGAAAAAACCCGCACTGAATGGGCTGGCAAGCTCGACGAGATTTTCCCGGCCCGGGAAAAGATTCTGGAAACCGATGCGCAGCTGTATGAGCGTGTCAGCACCCGGAACGACGAAGCCCTGGAACTGTTGGATAAAAGCAGCCAGGTGCAGAGTTTCTCCACGACTGAGGGGCACATCGACGAGCGGCACAAGCTGAATACGCCGTAAATCACCAGGCCTGCCCACAAAAAGCCCCGTGACACCTGGCGAGTCACGGGGCTTTTTGTTTGCCGGTTGCTTGCCGGGATCAGAGACTTCGCGACAGCACCGCAATGTGCTCCGGGCCAATTCCGCAGCAACCACCAATGTGCGTGGCACCGCGCTTCACCCAGTCCGCCGCCCACTGCTGATAACCCTCAGGGTCGAGGTCTTCACGCAATTCATCCAGACCGTCGTTCGCCTTGGCGTCCTTGGGTTGCGGGGGAAAGGCATTGGCGTAGGCGCCGATAGCGATATCGACGCCCAACGCTTCAAACACCTCACGCGCCGCATCGATCGCGCCACCGATCACTTCAGGCTGGCTGCAATTGAACAACAACGTTGCAACACCCATCTCGACAGCAGCCTTGGCGGCGTCGGCAACCGGCTCGCCGGAACGCAGGCGCGGGACTTCATCGGTGTCTTCATCCTGAAGGGTGAACGACAGCCAGAACGGTTTACCATCGGCAGGCAGACCGGCACGAATGGTCTGCGCTTCCAGAATGCAGCTCTGGGTCTCGGCCAGCCACAGATCGACGTGGGGCGAGAGCCCTGCCACCAACGGCTTGAGCACGTCGGCCGCCTGTTCAGGCTTGTAGAGGTCAGGACGATAGGAGCCGAACAGCGGTGGAATGGAACCCGCCACCCGCGCGCGGCCGCCCGACGCATCGGCTGCCGCACGCGCCAGTTGCCCGGCCAGCGCAGCCAGTGCCTGACCTTCGCGGGCGAAACGCTCTTCACCGATATGAAACGGAACAACCGCGTAACTGTTACTGGTGATGACCTGCGCGCCGCTGTCGATATAAGCGGTGTGTACCGCACTGACCGCCTCAGGCGCCTCGCTCAACGCCAGTGCCGACCATTCGGGCTGACGAAAAGGCGCGCCGCGACGCTGTAGCTCGCGGCCCATGCCGCCATCGAGAATTACAGTGGTGCCTTGGGTCATAGGTGATCTGCTTATATGTATATGAAAAAAACTCATTATGAGTCAGTCTTGTATAACGTATTTAATACGGCCCTTACATCAAACTACAAACACTTTTTCGGGGGATATCTGTGAACTATCGCGCTCTGCTGGGCATTGGCCTTGTGACTCTGGCTGCCTCGACTCAAGCCCTGGCTGGCGCTACGCTGGACCGCGTGCAGAAAAACAAAGAGCTGGTTAACGTCCTCATGGAAAGTTACCCGCCCTTCTCCTTCCTGAATGACAAGAACGAACTGGACGGCTTCGATGTGGACGTCGCCAAGGCCGTGGCGCAAAAACTCGGCGTCAAGCTGCGCCTTGAGACACCTTCCTGGGACGTGATCGCTGCAGGCCACTGGAGTGGGCGCTATGACATCTGCGTCTGCTCAATGACCCCAAGCAAGGCCCGCGCTGAAGTCTTCAGTTTTCCGGTCGAGTACTACGCATCGCCAGCGGTGATCGTGGTCAACGCTACGGATGACCGCATTCACTCGGCCAAGGACCTGAGCGGTAAAAAGGTCGGCCTGACCAGCGCATCAAGCTACGAAAGCTACCTGAACAAGAACCTGGTGATCGACGGCGCGGAAGACAAGCCGTTGCAATACCCGTTCGAAGACGTGCAGATCGCCCCTTACGACAACGACAACGTAGCGTTTCAGGACCTCGGGCTGGGCGCGGGCAAGCGTCTGGACGCGATACTGACCAACCTGGTGACGGCAAAACCGCGCCTGGACCAAGACAAACGTTTCAAGCTGGCGGACGAGTCGCTGTACGAAGAGCCCAACTCGGTGGCCATCGAGAAAGATGACCCGGAATGGGATGCCAAAGTGCGTGAAGTCTTTGCTGAACTCAAGAAAGACGGCACCTTGAGCAAGCTGTCGCAAAAGTGGATCGGTGCTGACATCAGCAAATGACTTCCTTCGAGCCGCAACGTCCACCCGAGCAGGCCGATCAAAGCCTGCTCAAGCGCATCTTCGGGTTCCGCACACGGCTTTACCTGACCTGGCTGGTCATGTTTGTGCTGTTCGCCGGGTTTTTCCTGAGCTTCGATCTGAAGCTGTCGATCATCCTCGACAAGCTGCCGAACCTGATCGGCCTGCATCTTGCGCCCAACGGGTTTCTTCAGGGGGCAGCACTGACGCTGTTTGTGTCGCTGTGTTCGATCATCGTGTCGGTGGTGCTGGGCTTTGTCACAGCGCTGGCGAGACTGTCCAGCAGCGCAGTAGCATTCGGTATCGCCAGCTTTTACGCGTCATTCTTTCGCGGTACACCCTTGCTGATCCAGATTCTGCTGATTTACCTGGGGTTACCGCAGGTGGGAATCGTACCGGGCGCGATCATGGCCGGGGTGATAGCCCTGTCACTCAATTACGGGGCTTACCTGAGCGAGATCTTCCGCGCCGGCATCATTGGCGTTGCTGCCGGGCAGCGTGAAGCTGCACTGGCCCTGGCCCTGCGTCCGGCACAGATCTTCTGGCGGGTAACCCTGCCTCAGGCGATGCGCACCATCATCCCGCCGACCACCAACCAGTTCATTTCCATGCTCAAAGACTCGTCGCTGATCTCAGTGATGGGGGTCTGGGAAGTGATGTTTCTGGCGCAATCGTATGGCCGGTCCAGCTATCGCTACATCGAAATGCTGACCACCGCTGCGGTGCTCTACTGGATCATGTCGATCGGCCTGGAACTATTGCAGTCCAGGCTGGAGAGGCATTACGGCAAGGCGTATCAGGCGCGCAAGTAAGCAAAGGTAGGCTTCTGCCAGCGGGGGTGTGGGGGCCAAGTGCCTTTGCCCCCCCCCTGAAACCGGTGACTTCGGTTATACCTGATGTATCCTATGCACTGGTTTTACTGCCGGTTCACGACAGATCGCGGACAAGTCCGCTCCTACGATTCAGGCAGACCGGACGAGCGAAGCATCGCGCGGTCCGCGCCTGCAATTCCTAGAGATTGTGGCGTTCACTAACTATCAGCCGCGGGCTTTTTCGATCAGTTCGATGTACTCATCGGCATTGCGCTGATCCTTGATCAGGCCGATGAAGTCGTTGCCGTGTTCGTCCTTGCCATCAAAGTCGTGGCCGGCTTCCTTGAAGAACACCAGAAAACGCTCGAAGTCATTGATGCGCAGGCCACGGTAGGCCTTGATCAGTTTGTGCAGTGACGGCGAGGTGGCATCGTACGGTTCGAAGTTCAGGAACAACTTGATCTGCTCATCGCCGATCTCATCCCCAATCAACTGCTTCTTGTCTTTACGCATTGCAGGCTCCAGCTTGTCGCGGACACTTTCACGGGTGCGCAGTTTACCCCCCGGTGAGCGCAGGGCTCAACGCGTACGTGCTGATGTGGTGTGCAGGTCGGCCCAGATATGGCCGTTGGCGTAGCTCAGGTACTGGCAATAAACCTTTTCGTTGCGCAGCAGGTCCACCAGCACCCGATACTGAGACAGCGGGTAATAAAGGGTCAGGGTTCGGGATGGCTCGTCATAGGTGGGCTTTTTCAGGCTTTTGCTTTCGCCGCCATCGAAATGCACCAGCACCTGTGAGATCGACGCGCCCTTGTTCAGCGACTTGCCGTTGAGGCGCAGCGACAACGGCGAGGTCACCGGGATCGGCTGCTGACTGGATTGCCGCTGATTACCGGCAACAATGGTGTACTCGGTGACCTGCATCAATTGCTGCTGCTCCGGCGCACCGTCACGCAGGCTCAGGTCATCAGGCGGCAGATATTGCTCGTGCATGGGGCTGACTGAAACCGGCGCAGCGGGCGCTGCGACTGTCACACCAGACAACAGCACCAGCGCCACGGCGCCGGGAATCAGTAGCTTCATTCGGGAGTTCCAGATAATTGCGAATCGACGACCGCCCCTTCTCGCAGAAGCGGTCGTCAGAATGCCTTACATCCCCTTGACGGCATAGATGCCGGCAGCATTACGCCAGTAACCCTTGTAGTCCATGCCGAAGCCGAAGATGTAACGGTCGATGCATGGCAACCCAACGTAATCAGCTTTCAGGTCCGGGCGGGCCTTGCGGTCGTGGTCCTTGTCGATCAGCACCGCGGTGTGTACAGCGCGGGCACCGGCGTGTTTGCAGAAGTCGATGATGGCGCCCAGCGTGTGGCCTTCATCGAGGATGTCGTCGATGATCAGCACATCACGGTCAATGAACGAGACTTCGGGCTTGGCTTTCCAGAACAGATCGCCACCCGTGGTTTCGTTGCGATAGCGCGTTGCGTGCAGGTAGGACGCTTCCAGCGGGAAATTCAGATGGGTCAGCAGCTTGCCGGAAAAGATCAGGCCGCCGTTCATGACGCAGAACACGACCGGGTTGCGGTCTGCCAGTTCGGCGTTGATCTGCGCACCGACACGGGCAATGGCAGCGTCGACTTCGGCCTCTGTGTACAGGCAGTCAGCCTCGCGCATGATTTGACGGATATGCTCGAGATCAGCGGACATGACGCTCTCCAGTTATGGCGGTTCAAGAAAAGCGGGCAAAGGTACGCATCCGTTCAAGCCAGAGCAAGCGATTCTGGACTAACGTTGCGAGTGTCTTCTAAAAGTAGCGAACGTCGAAGCCTTAGGACAATACTGCACGTGCGTTAAGACAGTAACAGCTGAATAGATTAATCTAGGCCGATTTTTTGCCCCGCTGGAGCTTTCCCCCATGCCCATTCGTGAAATCCGTCACCCGCTGATCCGCCACAAGCTCGGTCTGATGCGCCGCGCCGATATCAGCACCAAGAATTTCCGTGAGCTGGCTCAGGAAGTCGGCGCTCTGCTTACTTACGAAGCGACAGCCGATCTTACCCTTGAAAACTACGATATTCAGGGCTGGGCGGGTACCGTGTCGGTCGAGAAGATCGCTGGCAAGAAAATCACTGTTGTGCCCATCCTGCGGGCCGGCATCGGCATGCTCGACGGCGTGCTCAGCCTGATTCCGGGCGCCAAGGTCAGCGCTGTAGGCGTCGCCCGCAACGAAGAGACCCTGCAGGCCCATACGTACCTGGAAAAGCTGGTACCGGAAATCGACGAGCGTCTGGCCATGATCATCGACCCGATGCTGGCGACCGGCAGCTCAATGGTCGCGACCATCGACCTGCTCAAAAAAGCCGGCTGCAAGGAAATCCGTGCGATGGTGCTGGTGGCTGCGCCGGAAGGCATTGCTGCGGTCGAGAAGGCTCACCCGGATGTGATGATCTACACCGCGTCCATCGACGAGCGCCTCAACGAACACGGCTACATCATTCCCGGTCTGGGCGATGCCGGTGACAAGATTTTCGGCACAAAACAGAAGGACGCGTAACCCGATGACGCAGCAGGAGTTCAACGATCCACTGTGGCGCACCATTCTGTCAGGCGCGCAAATGCTGTTCGTGGCATTTGGCGCGCTGGTGCTGATGCCGCTGATCACCGGGCTAGACCCCAACGTCGCGTTGTTTACTGCAGGTCTCGGCACGCTGTTGTTCCAGATCGTCACCGGGCGCCAGGTGCCGGTCTTTCTGGCATCGAGCTTTGCGTTCATCACGCCGATCATTCTCGCCAAAGGCCAATTCGGTCTGGCCGCGACCATGGGCGGTGTCATGGCGGCAGGCTTCGTCTACACCTTTCTTGGTCTGGCGGTGAAAATCAAAGGCACCGGTTTCATCGACCGCATGCTGCCGCCGGTAGTGATCGGGCCGGTGATCATCTCGATCGGCCTCGCCATGGCGCCGATCGCAGCCAACATGGCGATGGGCAAGACCGGCGATGGCGTAGTGCTGATTCCTTATCAGACCGCCATGCTGATTTCGATGCCTGCGCTGCTGACGACCTTGATCGTGGCAGTATTCGGCAAGGGTATCTTCCGTCTGGTGCCGATCATTTCCGGCGTGCTGGTGGGGTTTGCGCTGTCGTTCTATTTCGGCGTGGTCGATACCAAAAAGATTGCTGACGCAGCCTGGCTCGCACTGCCGCACTTTACGGCGCCGGAATTCAACTGGCAGGCGATTCTGTTCATCGTCCCGGTCGCGCTGGCCCCGGCCATCGAACACATCGGTGGCGTTATAGCAGTCGGCAGCGTGACCGGTCGCGATTACCTGAAGAAACCGGGCCTGCATCGCACCCTGTTTGGTGACGGCGTGGCGACAACTGTTGCCGGTCTGTTTGGCGGACCACCCAACACCACGTACGCTGAAGTGACCGGCGCGGTGATGCTGACTAAAAACTACAACCCGCAGATTATGGTCTGGGCATCGTTTTTCGCGATTACCCTGGCGTTTATCGGCAAGTTCGGCGCACTGCTGCAAAGCATTCCGGTACCAGTGATGGGCGGGATTCTGTGCCTGCTGTTCGGCTCGATTGCCGCAGTGGGGATGAACACGCTGATCCGCCACAAGATCGACCTGGCCGAAGCACGCAACCTGGTGATCGTTTCAGTAACCCTGGTGTTCGGTATCGGCGGCGTGCTGATCGGCACTGGCAACGGCCCGAACGATTTCGGCCTGAAAGGCATCGCCCTGTGCGCCGTGACCGCGATCGTCCTGAACCTGATATTGCCCGGGAATGACAGCTGGAAGAACAAGCAACTGGATGATCAGTTGCCGTAACGCCTGGCGCTTGCAGAACACTATCGTGCCCATGCTCCGCGTGGGCATGCAGTTCTGGGCGCTCTGCGTCCACCTTTGATGTTCAGCACGTCACAACATCAACGGCGCACGCTCGCATAGCCTGCTCAGTTCTTTTGCCCAGTTCGGATCGTCGTTCAGGCACGGCACCAGTATCAGCTCCTCGCCTCCCGCTTCCTTGAACTGCTCTGCCCCGCGATCGCCAATCTCTTCCAGCGTCTCGATGCAGTCCGCCACGAACGCCGGGCACATGACCAGCAGCTTCTTCACGCCTTGCGCCGCCAGCTCATCGAGATGTGCTTCGGTGTAGGGTTCGATCCACTTGGCGCGCCCAAGACGCGACTGGAACGACACCGACCACTTGCCATCCGGAATGCCCATGCGCTTTGCGAATGCTGCCGCCGATTGAATGCACTGAGCGCGGTAGCAGGTGGCAAGCACTTCGGCTGGCGCGGTCATGCAGCAATCGTCTTTCAGGCAGTGCTTGCCGGTCGGATCAAGCTTGTGCAGGTGCCTCTCGGGCAAACCATGAAAGCTCAGCAGCAGGTGGTCGTAAGACTGCTCCAGGTGCGGGCGCACGCTTTCTACCAGCGCACTCAGGTACTCGGGCTGGTCGTAGAACGGCTGCAGCACCGAGAACTGCATTTTCAGCGATTTGGCCCGCACCACGCGCTTGGCCTCTTCGATGACTGTGGTCACCGTGCTATCAGCGAACTGCGGATAAAGCGGGGCCAGCGTCACCTTCTTGAAGCCCTGCTCCGACAAGCGTGTCAGCACGGTTTCGATAGAGGGCTCGCCGTAACGCATCGCCAGCTCGACCGGGCCATGCGACCACTCTTTCTTCACGGCCGCTTGCAGCCGCTTGCTCAGCACCACCAGTGGCGAACCTTCATCCCACCAGATGGAGGCGTAGGCGTGAGCGGACTGTTCGGGGCGTTTGATCAGAATCAGCGACACCAGCAGCCGGCGCACCGGCCATGGCAGATCGATCACATACGGGTCCATCAGGAACTGGTTTAGGTAACTGCGCACGTCGGCCACTTGAGTAGAGGCAGGCGAACCCAGGTTGACCAGCAACAAAGCGTGATCAGTCATGCAACATCCTATTTCAAAGGCTTTCAGTGGCGGCCCAGCAATTCCTGCAGGGCAGTGTCGAGTTCGGTGTATCTAAACGTGAAACCGGCTTCCTGCAAACGCTCCGGCCTGGCGCGCTGGCCGCCGAGAAGCAACACCGAGAGCTCACCCAGCAACACTTTCAAGGCCAGTGCAGGCATGGGCATGAACGCTGGCCTGTGCAGAATGCCTGCCAGTGTCTTGGCAAACTGCTGGTTGCGCACCGGTGACGGCGCACAGACATTATAAGGACCCTTTGCTTCATTCAGATTCAACAGAAAATCAATCGCCGCAATTTGATCATCGATGTGAACCCACGGCATCCACTGCCTGCCGTTGCCGATAGGCCCGCCCATGCCGAACCTGAAGGGCGGCAACAGGCGTTGCAGGAAACCGGCCCGGTCCGACAGCACCAGCCCGGTACGTATCAGCACCACACGCACGCCCAATGACTCGGCACGCAGCGCGGTTTCTTCCCAGGCGTTGCACAGCTGGCTGGCGAAATCTTCTTTGGCAGGTGGTGACGTTTCGTCGATTTCCCGCTCGCCGCAGTTGCCGTACCAACCCACGGCAGAGCCGGAGATCATCAGCGCAGGCTTTTGCGAGCGGGTGCCCAGCCAGGTCAACAACTGTTCGGTCAGGCCGATACGGCTTTCCCACAGCAGCAGACGGCGCTTGCGGGTCCAGGGGCGATCGGCAATCGGTGCGCCAGCCAGATTGATAATGGCATCCACCGACTGTGTACCCAGCTCATCGAGACCGGCAATGCCACGCACGGACGGACCGCACAGCTCGGGCACATCAGCAGGCTTTCGGCTCCACACGGTCAGCTCATGGCCTTGAGCGGACCAGAAACGACAGAGTGCCCGTCCTATCAGACCAGTACCACCGGTCAGCAATATATGCATGGCAGATAACCTCGCGTGGCGTGCATGACAATTGAACAGTCTTATCTTCAACAGCTTCGCTTGTCAGGAAAAGGAAACTGTTTGCTGAACCATAGGCCACACCTGAACAGGTCGCTGTTTTGACCGTTTGCCCGGTGGCTGACGGTTCGACCTTGCAGGTTGCAATGTGACTCACTGTGCAGACTCAAAAACCACTGCAACTTATACCAAACAAGAAGATTGTACAGGTTTTCACTACGGCGTAGTCTGTACAGACAAGGTAACGAGGCCCCTATGACTGTCCCTATCGCAATCATCGGTACCGGTATCGCCGGACTTTCAGCAGCCCAGGCGCTTACATCTGCCGGGCATCAAGTACACCTATTCGATAAAAGCCGCGGCAGCGGTGGTCGGATGTCCAGCAAGCGCAGCGATGCGGGGTCGCTGGACATGGGTGCACAATATTTCACCGCGCGTGACCGACGCTTCGCCACAGCAGTCAAGCAGTGGCAGGCCCAAGGGCATGTTGCCGAATGGACACCGCTGCTCTATAACTTCCACGGTGGCAGGCTCAGCCCTTCTCCGGATGAACAAGTGCGTTGGGTCGGCAAGCCCGGAATGAGCGCAATCACCCGCGCCATGCGTGGCGACCTGCCGGTGTCATTCTCGTGCCGCATCGCCGAAGTGTTTCGCGGTGAAGAGCACTGGAACCTGCTGGATGCCGAAGGCAAGAATCACGGCCCGTTCAGCCATGTCATCATCGCCACCCCTGCCCCGCAGGCCAGTGCATTGCTGGCTGCCGCCCCGAAACTGGCCAGCGTGGTCGCAGGCGTCAAGATGGACCCGACCTGGGCGGTCGCGCTCGCTTTCGAGACGCCGTTGCAGACTCCCATGCAAGGTTGCTTCGTTCAGGACAGCCCGCTCGACTGGCTGGCCCGCAACCGCAGCAAACCCGGACGTGACGACACCCTCGACACCTGGGTCCTGCACGCCACCAGTCAATGGAGCAGGCAAAACCTCGACGCTTCACGAGAACAGGTCATCGAGCACCTGCATGGCGCCTTTGCCGAATTGATCGACTGCGTGATCCCCGCCCCGGTGTTCAGTCTGGCGCACCGCTGGCTGTACGCCCGACCTGCCGGCTCACATGAATGGGGCGCCTTGTCGGATGCCGACCTGGGCATTTATGTCTGCGGCGACTGGTGTTTGTCCGGACGCGTGGAAGGTGCCTGGCTCAGTGGCCAGGAAGCCGCACGCCGTTTGTTGGAACACATGCAATGAACCAGATAAACCCGCGCAAACTGCTGCTGTCGAAATGGACCGCAGCCACCCCGCTCAATCGTGAAAAGCACTTTCTGGTGACTGAACTGTTCAAGGATGAAGAAGGCACCGTGCTGGAGATCGAACTGCAAGCCGTACTGACCCAGCGCAGCGAGCGGCTGCCGTGGCAGGTGCTGCAGCAGTCGGACATCTGGCAGATGGGCTGGAAATGATTTTCGTGCCAATACGTGCGGAACGAGAATCAAAGGCAGTCGGCAGCAGCCTTTAAAACCCTCTACAAAGAATTTGACTTGTACACCTATCCCCCTATGATGAGGAGAAGTTGTACAGCACAGTTAATCTGTACAAGTCTTCTGTAGAGGTGATTGATGCCCATGCCTGCAATCGAAAAACCCAAACTCGGCATCAGTGCCTGCCTGATGGGCGCCGAGGTTCGTTTCAATGGCGGACACAAGGAGTCTCACCTGTGTACGCAGGCACTGAGCAAATATTTCGATTTCGTCCAGGCCTGCCCTGAAGTGGCGATCGGCATGGGTATTCCGCGAGAGCCGATCAGGCTGGTTGGCGACGCAGAAAACCCTAAAGCGCTGGGCTCGGTCAATCGCGAGCTGGATGTTACAGAGGCCCTTGCGGAGTACGGCGTACAGATGGCCGAGGAGCTGGGCGATATCTGTGGTTACATTTTCATGCAGAAATCCCCGTCCTGCGGTCTGGAGCGGGTCAAGGTGTACCGTGAGAACGGCGCGCCGGTCGACGGCGGCGGGCGCGGTATCTATGCGCAAGCCTTTTGCGAGCGCCACCCCAACCTTCCGGTCGAGGAAGACGGGCGTCTCAACGACGCCGTACTGCGGGAAAACTTCGTGACGCGGGTATTTGCCTACGCGGCCTGGCAGCAACTGTTGAAAGATGGCGTTACCCGACGCGCGCTGACCGAATTCCACTCACGCTACAAATATCAGTTGATGGCCAACGACCCGGTGCAGTACAAGGCGCTGGGCAAGATGCTGGGCAGCATGGGCCGCAGTGACCCTAACGAAATAGCCCCTCTGTATTTCAGCGAACTGATGGCAGCCTTGAAGAAGTGCGCCACCCGCAGCACCCACACCAATGTGTTGCAGCACCTTTGCGGTTATCTCAAGCAGACCATCACCAGTGAAGATAAACAGGAAATCCAGCAAGTGATCAGTCAGTACCATCAGGGCATCGTGCCGCTAATCGTACCGCTGACCCTGCTCAAGCATCATTTTCGCCAACACCCTGATCCTTATGTGGCACTGCAGGTTTACATGCAGCCCCACCCGGAAAACCTCAGCTTGCGAAATGCGATTTGACACTCATGAGTAATGAAGCAGAAAAAGACGCCGAGCTGCCGGGCGACTGGCTGCCTATTCGGGAAGTTGCCCGGCAGACAGGCGTCAACGCGGTCACCCTGCGTGCATGGGAACGCCGTTATGGCCTGATCGTCCCGCACCGCACAGCCAAGGGCCACCGGCTGTACTCGGACGAACATGTCCAGCGCGTCATGAAGATCCTCACCTGGCTCAACCGTGGCGTGTCGGTCAGTCAGGTCAAAGGCCTGATTGACGACAATGCGCAGGATGCCCTGCCCCCCACCAACGATTGGGACGCGTTGCGTCAGACGCTGCTGATCGCAATCGGTGAACTGGCCGAACGGCGCGTCGATGACGTGTTTAATCAGGCCATGGCTCTCTACCCGCCAAGAACGTTGTGCGAACAATTGCTGCTGCCCCTGCTGGCCGAACTGGAACAGCGCTGGCAAGGCAAATTCGGCGCCCGTCTGGAGCGTACGTTCTTCTTTTCGTGGCTGCGCAGCAAGTTTGGCGCACGGATCTACCACAACAATCGCCAGCTCAGCGGCAGCCCCTTGTTGCTGGTCAATCAGTCCGACCTGCCGCTCGAACCGCACCTGTGGCTCGCAGCCTGGCTGGTGAGCAGCGCTGATTGCCCGGTAGAAGTGTTCGACTGGCCGCTGCCGGTCGGCGAGCTGGCACTGGCCGCCGAGTACTTGAAGCCACGCGGCATATTGCTCTACTCCAGCAAAGCGCTGAACGTCGCCCAACTGCCGCGGCTGCTGGCCAATATTACCTGCCCTGTAGTGCTCGGCGGACCAACGGTGCAGATCCATAACGCCGAATTGCTCGTACATGCAAACGAGATAACTGGCCTGACCCTCGCCCACGACGCGCTCAGTGCGCAGATCGAGCTAGGCAGGCTCGGACTTATCTAAGGACTTCCCATGCAACTGATCTGGCTGCGCAGCGACCTGCGCGTTCACGACAACACTGCCCTGACGGCCGCCCTGCAGCGGGGCCCGACGCTGGCGGTGTACCTGCTCAGCCCGGCGCAGTGGCGCAGCCACGACGACGCCGATTGCAAAGTGGATTTCTGGCTGCGCAATCTGGTGGAACTTGAAAAAGCGCTTGGCAAACTGAATGTGCCGCTGCTGATCCGCGAAGCCGACACCTGGGATAAGGTGCCCGAAGTGCTGTCGACGTTGTGCAAAGAGCTCAAGGTCGAAGGCGTACACCTCAATCAGGAATATGGCGTCAACGAAACCCGTCGTGATCAAGCGGTACAGCAGACCCTGGAAAAAGACGGCATTCACGTCACCCACCATCTGGATCAATTGCTGTTCAAGCCGGGCAGCATTCTGACCAAGACCGGTAACTATTTTCAGGTTTTCACCCAGTTCAAGAAAGTCTGCTATACCCGTCTGCACGAGGCCATGCCGCGCCTGGTGCGCACGCCGCCGGCGCAACAGCCACTGTCGGTTAAAAGCGATGCGATCCCGGAGCAGGTAAAGGGTTTTGCCACGCCGTCAAAAGCGTTGCGTGATCTGTGGCCAGCAGGAGAAGCCGAAGCCAGTCGCCGGATGGCTGCCTTCGCAGATGAGCAGATCAGTTATTACAAGACCGACCGCGATTTTCCGGCCAAACCTGGCACCAGCCAGTTGTCGGCTTATCTTGCAGCAGGAGTGATTTCGCCACGCCAGTGCCTGCATGCCGCTCTGGCCAGCAATCAGGGTGAGTTCGAAACTGGCGATGTCGGCACCGTGACCTGGATCAACGAGCTACTATGGCGGGAGTTCTATAAACACACGTTAGTGGGCTTTCCGCGGGTTTCACGTCATCGCGCCTTCAGGCCAGAAACCGAGGCTCTCAAATGGCGCGATGCGCCCGATGAACTGCTGGCCTGGCAAGAAGCGCGCACCGGCCTGCCGATCATCGACGCCGCGATGCGCCAGTTGCTGGAAACCGGATGGATGCACAATCGGCTAAGGATGGTCGTTGCAATGTTTCTCACTAAAAACCTGCTGATCGACTGGCGCGAAGGCGAGCGCTTTTTCATGCGCCACCTGATTGACGGCGACCTGGCGTCGAACAATGGCGGCTGGCAATGGAGTTCCTCCACTGGCACCGACTCGGCCCCGTATTTCCGTATCTTCAATCCGCTATCGCAATCAGAAAGGTTCGACCCCGAAGGCGTGTTCATCAAGCGCTGGCTGCCAGAGCTGGCCGACCTGAACAAAAAGCAGCTGCATGACCCTTCATCTATCGGCGGTTTGTTCGGCGCTGCCGACTACCCGAAACCCATCGTCGACTTGAGCAAAAGCCGCGCTCGCGCCCTGGCCGCCTTCAAGGCGCTTCCAGCCCGCCAGCCTGCTGCAGGACCCGACAATGGCTGAATTCCTGCATAGCTTTGCCGAAGGCTTTGCCGCACTGAACAAGGATAACCTTGAGCGGGTGGCCGAGCTTTACAGCGAAGATGTGTCCTTCAGCGACCCGATGCATGACATTCATGGCCTTGCGGCCATGCAGCGCTATTTCGCGCAGCTATATGCCAACGTGCACGATCTGCATTTCGACTTCCATGCCTTCGACGAAGTACGTCCCGGCGAGGGCTATCTGGTCTGGACCATGAGCTACTCGCACCCACGTCTTGCCGGTGGCCGGACGATTCGGGTAGAAGGCTGCTCGCACCTGAAGTGGCGCGACAAGGTTTACCGCCATCGGGATTACTTCGATGCCGGCGCGTTGCTCTATGAACATCTGCCCGTGATGGGTCGAGTCATCCATTGGCTGAAGAAGAGGTTGGGATGAACACTCCTGTTGCACGACGCATCTGGTTGACCGGAGCAAGCAGCGGCATCGGTCTGGCGCTGGCCAAAGAGCTGCTCGACGCCGGGCATCGACTGGCCTTGACCGCCAGGACGCTGGACCCCCTGCAGAAACTGGCAGACAGCCACCCGCTGCAGGTATTGCTGGTCACGGGTGACATTACCGACAGCTCGCAAGTCAAAGCCATGGCCGAGCGTATCGCGCAGGAATGGGGAGCGCTGGACACCGCGATCTTCAATGCCGGTACGTGTGAATACATAGACGCCCGCCACTTCGAGGCAGCGATGGTAGAGCGCGTGGTGCGCACCAACCTGCTCGCCAGCAGTTACTGCATTGAAGAAGCCCTGCCTTTGTTGCGCAACGGCAACCAGCCACACCTGGTGGGCGTTGCCAGCGCGGTGACATTCCTGGCGCTGCCCAGGGCAGAAGCCTATGGCGCATCAAAAGCGGGCCTGCGCTACCTTTACGAAGCTCTGCGCATTGATCTGGCCAGCGAAAACATCGACGTCACGATCGTCAGTCCCGGTTTTGTCGACACCCCGCTGACGCAAAAAAACGATTTCCCGATGCCTATGCGCTGGCCGGTCGAAAAGGCAGCTCGCTACATTGCCGATAACCTGAGCCGTACTCGTCGTCCGCTGGAAGTCTCCTTCCCTGCTGTGTTCATCCTCGCCATGCGTCTGCTGGCCCTGCTCCCGGTACGCGCCCGCCTGGCCATCGGCAAACGCATGGCGCGCAGCGAGACAGGCCATAAGGACACTCCATGAAAATCGCAGTCATTGGCAGCGGTATCTCAGGGTTGACCAGCGCCTACCTGCTCAATCGCTCTCACGAAGTGACGGTTTTCGAATCGTCCGACTGGATCGGCGGGCACACCCACACCGTGGATGTAGTGGTCGAAGGGCGTCCTTATGCTGTCGATACCGGCTTCATCGTCTTCAACGACTGGACCTACCCGAATTTCATTCGCCTGCTGGGTCAGTTGGGCGTAGGTTTCAAACCCGCTGAAATGAGCTTTTCGGTGCACGACCCGCGCACCGGTGTGGAATACAACGGCAACAACCTCAACAGTCTGTTCGCCCAGCGCAGCAATCTGTTTTCGCCCAGGTTCTGGGGCATGCTGCGCGATATCCTGCGTTTCAACCGCCAATCGGTCGATGACCTGGAACAGCAGCGCATCGCCGCAGACACCACACTCGGCGACTACCTGAAAAGCGGCGGCTACGGCCAACGTTTCATCGATCATTACATCGTGCCCATGGGCGCCGCGATCTGGTCCATGTCGCTGGCCGACATGCTCGGCTTTCCCCTGCAATTCTTCGTGCGCTTCTTCAAGAACCACGGCCTTTTGTCGGTGACGCATCGTCCGCAATGGTGCGTGATCGAGGGCGGCTCGCGAAGCTATGTAGGACCATTGACCGCTTCATTCCGGGATCGCATTCGTCTGTCGTGCCCGGTCACCCGCGTAGAGCGCGACAGTGAAGGCGTGACCATACACAGTGCTGCAGGCAGTGAGCGTTTCGACAAAGTGGTGTTCGCCTGTCACAGCGATCAGGCACTGGCACTGCTGGGCGATCCGTCCAGCGCCGAACAGTCGATCCTCGGCGCGTTGCGCTATGCCGAGAACGACGTGGTGCTGCACACCGATACCCGCTTGCTGCCTGACCGCCGCCTGGCCTGGGCAAGCTGGAACTACCGTCTTGGCGGTGCAAAGCAACAGCAGGCCGCCGTCACCTATGACATGAACATCCTGCAAGGCATCGAAAGCGATACCACGTTCTGCGTCAGCCTTAACCAGACATCAGCCATTGATCCGGCGAAAATCCTCGGTAGCTATCAGTACGCGCATCCGCAATACAGCCTTGAGGCCATAGCCGCGCAGGCGCGCTGGCAGGACATCAACGGCGTCAGCCACACCTGGTATTGCGGCGCCTATTGGGCCAACGGCTTTCACGAAGACGGCGTGGTCAGCGGGTTGCGGGTGGCCGAAGCCTTTGGTGAAACACTGTGAACAGCGCGCTCTACAGCGGCTGGATCAGCCATCGACGGTTTTCGCCCCGTGCCCATGAGTTCACCTATCGCATAGGTCTGCTCTACCTGGACCTGGACGAACAGGACACCGTGCTGGGGCTTTCACCGCTGGCAGGGCGCAAACGTTTCGCGCCGTTCTCGTTTCGCGAACGCGACTATCTACCGGAGCTGACTGGGCACGGCACGTCGCTCATAGACGCCGTCCGCGAGAGCGTCGGCAAGGCGCTGGGCCGCACGCCGTCGGGTCGTGTCTGCCTGCTGACGCAAGCACGCAGCTGGGGCCTGTCGTTCAACCCGGTGAGCTTTTTCTACTGCCACGAGGCTGACGGCACACTGGCTGCGATTCTGTGCGAAGTCACCAATACGCCGTGGGGCGAGCGTTACAGCTACGTCCTGCCTGCGACCGGGGCCGGCCATCAATACTTTGCGGTGGCCAAAGCCTTTCATGTTTCCCCGTTTCTGCCGCGCGATCTGGAATACCGCATGAGTTTCCGCCAGCCGGGCGAGAGGATCGGTGTCCACATGGCTGACTGGCAAGGCGACCTGAAAATGTTCGACGCCACGCTCAATCTCACGCGTCAGGACCTCAGCCGCCAGACGTTGCATCGCTACCTGATCACTTATCCATGGATGACCGCAAAAACCTGTCTGGCGATTTACTGGCAGGCAATGCGTCTGCTGGTAAAACGCATTCCCATTTTTTCTCATCAGGCCGCCGACGGCGAATACCGTGCAGCCGCCGCGCAATCCAAGGATCAACACCATGAAAAGCAGTAGCAGTAGTTTTTCTGCCAATCTGGGTACCAATGGTCTGACGGCAAACATTCTGCGTCGCGGAGTGCTGCGTCAACTCGCAAGCCTGCGCAACGGTCAGTTGGTGGTCGTTGAAAGGGGCGAGCGACATGTGTTCGGCAAGACCGGCGCGCTGATTCAGGCCGAGGTGCATGTCGTTGACTCCGCCGCTTGGGGCATGATCGCCAGCACTGGCTCCATCGGTGCAGGCGAGGCATTTATCCACGGCTACTGGACCACGCCGGATCTGACCGCAGTAGTCCGGGTGTTTGTCAGCAATCTGGATGTGCTGGACGCAATGGAAGGCGGCATGGCGCGCCTGACGCGGCCGCTGATTCATGGTTTGCACTGGCTCAACCGCAACACCCGCGAAGGCTCGCAGAAAAACATTGCGGCCCATTACGATCTGGGCAATACGCTGTTCGAGCAGTTCCTCGACCCTACCATGATGTATTCAGCGGCGCAGTTCCTCAGCGACAGCGACACGCTGGAACAGGCCCAGCTGAACAAGCTGGAGCGCATCTGCCAGAAACTGGCCCTCAAACCTACTGATCACCTGCTGGAGATCGGCACAGGCTGGGGCAGCATGGCCATTTACGCCGCGCAACATTACGGCTGTCGCGTGACCACCACCACACTGTCGAAAGAGCAGTTTGCCTATACCGAGCAACAATTGATCAAGCTGGGCTTGCAGGATCGCGTCACGCTGCTGCTGACCGACTACCGCGACCTGACCGGTGAATACGACAAGCTGGTGTCCATAGAAATGATCGAAGCGGTGGGCCATCGCTTTCTGCCGACCTACTTCAAGCAATGCGCGAACCTGCTCAAGAGCAACGGCATGATGCTGCTGCAGGCGATCACTATTCGCGAGCAGCGTTATGCACAGGCCAAACGCAACGTCGATTTCATCCAGCGCTATATCTTCCCGGGTGGCGCCCTGCCCTCGGTAGCGAAGATGCTCGACATCGTTGGCAGCGACACAGACATGAATCTGCTGCACATGGAAGACTTCGGCTTGCACTACGCCCGTACGCTGCGCCTGTGGCACGACAACTTCAAGAGCGCGCACGGCAGACTCACCGAACTGGGTTATGACGACTATTTCCTGCGCCTCTGGGAGTTTTACCTGTGCTACTGCGAAGGTGGCTTTCTGGAGCGAACGATCGGTACGGCTCAGTTGCTGCTGGCCAAGCCGGAAGCACTGCGCGAACCCTTGCTTGGGCGTTTCAATGCTTAAATCACTCGCCAATGCCGTGCTCTTCCAGATCGGCTGGTTTGCCTGTGTATTGGGCGGTAACAGCTATTGGCTGCTGATTGCGGTCGGCGTGCTGGCCATTCACTTCCTGTGGATCAGCTCCTGGGCAGCGGAAGGCCGGCTGATTCTGACGGTCACGCTGGTCGGCATCGTGATCGACAGTGCCCTGATGGCGCTCGGGGTGTTCGACTTCGGCGTCGACGGCTATCTGCTTCCCCTGTGGCTGGCGTTGTTGTGGGCAGTCATGGGTACCACGCTCAATCATTGCCTGGCATGGACTGCCAAACCCGTATGGCGAGCCGTCGTGCTGGGCGCTATTGGCGGCCCGATGTCGTACTATGCCGGCTCGCAGCTGGCGCAGGTCCACCTTCCCCTCGGGTTGTGGCCGAGCATGATAGTGCTGGCTCTGGTCTGGGCAGGTGTATTCCCCCTGCTCCAATGGCTCGCCGCGCGAACCCTCAGCCCTTCAGCCAGACACCCGGGAGACACGCTCTGAACCCCACGCTTATTCCGCTCGCAGAGGTGCCCGTCGAGTCGGAAGTCACCTGTTCGACCTGCGCGGCCTGTTGCTGCCAACTGGAAGTGATGCTGATCACTGACACGGGCGTGCCTGAACGCTACATCGATAACGATGAATGGGGTGGCGAGGTCATGTTACGGCTGGACGATGGCTGGTGTGCAGCACTGGATCGCAACACCATGATGTGTACGATCTACGAGAAACGACCATTGATCTGCCGCGAATTCGAAGCCGGGGCGGAAGACTGCCTGAATGAACGCAAAGGGATTGCGACGGCTTATCTTTGATCAGTGTTGCTGGCTGAACATGAGTTTCTGCGGGAGTGAGCTTGCTCACGAAGGCGTACATTTAAATACCCCATGTTACCGGGGCTGCACGGACCTCTTCGCGAGCAGACTCGCTCCCACAAAAGTTGTATATACCGATCAGAACGGCATCTTGTAGTGCAGGGCGTAGCTTTCTATACCATCGTTCGGCTCTTTGATGCCGGCGTTGGAATAGTGAGTGGCGCGAATGCCGACTTCGTGACCGCCTGCAAAGCGCAAACCGAAACCGATACGGTCTTCGAAGTTGAACGCTGAACCGAACTTGCGATCTTCAACCTGAGTGTTCGAGAACACCGAGACGCCGATACCGGCTTCTACGTAAGGCTTGACGTTACCGTTGCCGAATTCATAGACCAGAACCGGGGAGAACGACAGGCTGTGGTTGTCCTTATAGTCCTTGCCATCCCAGTACGTGTAAGCGCCATCCCAGTAACCGGTCAGACGACCGATGTCGCTTTGCAGCCAGGTCTTGTCCCAGTCGAATTGCACGCCCAGGCGATAAGCCATTGTGGACTCGCCGGTCTGCCCAACCGAAAATTCAACGCCGTCGGCCTGCGCCAGTGAAGCCTGGCCTGCCATAAGGGCCGAGAGCACGGCCAGGCAAAAGAGTCTCTTCATGAGAAACGTCCTAAATTGTATGAAGTTGTAGAAAATATTGGAATTCGTCAGTCGCACGTATAGAAGCCAGCGATAAGAAGTAAGTTCAGCCCCAAAGCGCTTTTTTCACATTTTTTTTACAAACGGAAGCTTCTCACATTGCAGGAGCTTTGCGATAGAAAAGGTAGGATTTTTCTGAAATTGTCCGGTATGTCACTAGACCAATACAAAGTGTCACGCGCAGGACCGCTGGCCAGCAGACCGGAGCGAGACAACAGCCGCTGTAACTGGCGTGCTACGGCGGCCCCGGTGTCGATCAGCGTGACCGATTCAGGCAGCATTTCCCGCAACAAGGGCTTGAGAAAGGGGTAATGGGTACAGCCCAGAATGATGGTGTCGCACTGCGCCGCCAGTAAAGGCTCGACGTAATGCTGCAACAACTGCCGAATCTGCGGGCTTATCAGATCACCGGTTTCAATCAATTCGACCAGGCCAGGACACGGCTGGGTCACCACCCGCACATCACTTGCAAAGCGATCCAGCAACGCCGCGAACCGTGCGCTCTGCAAGGTGCCCGTGGTTGCCAGTACACCCACCACGCCGCTGCGAGTGGCCTCGGCAGCCGGTTTGACGGCAGGTTCCATCCCCACGATCGGCCAATCCGGATAGCGCTGCCGCAAATGCGCCACGCCTGCAGCCGTCGCAGTATTGCAGGCCACAACCAATGCCTTGGCACCTTGCTCACGGAAGAACCCGGCGATGGTCAGGCAACGCTCGATGATGAACTCAGGAGTTTTCTCGCCGTAGGGAATATGCCCGCAGTCCGCCACATACAGCAGCGACTCATTGGGCAATGACTGACGGATTTCATTGAGCACTGACAAACCGCCAACACCGGAATCGAAAATGCCGACCGGCGCGTTGCAACCATGGCTCATATGAACGTCAGGCATGCGCGCCCTGCCCGCTCGCCAGACCGCACACACCGCAGCCCGGATCACGCTTGACCTTCAGCTCACGGAAACGGGTGCTCAGGGCATCGATCAGCAAAAGGCGCCCGACCATCGGCTCGCCAAACCCGGCCAACAGCTTCAGGGCTTCAAGCGCCTGAAGGCTGCCAACCAGCCCCACCAGCGGGCCGATGACGCCGGCTTCGCTGCAGGTCAGTTCCGCTTCGCTGCCGTGGCCATACAAGCAGTGGTAACAGGGACTTTCGGCGCGGCGCGGGTCGAACACCGACAACTGTCCTTCAAGCCGAATGGCAGCACCGCTGACCAGTGGCTTGCCCGCTGCAACGCAGGCAGCATTGACGGCCTCGCGTGTGGCGAAGTTATCCGAGCAGTCGAGCACCACATCCACAGCATCCACTGCTGCGCTCAGTGAGTCGGCGTCCAGAGCATCGCGATGGGCAACCAGGGTAATTTCGGGGTTGATAGCCTTGAGCCGCGTCATCGCCGAGTCAACCTTGGCCAGCCCGATGTTCTGCGTGTCATGAATGATCTGACGCTGCAGGTTGGTCATGTCGACATGGTCGTAGTCCGCCAGATGCAGCGTGCCGACCCCTGCAGCGGCCAGATAAAGGGCAACCGGCGAGCCAAGGCCACCGATGCCAACAATCAGCGCACTACCGTGTTTGAGGCGCAATTGGCCGTCGATATCGACATGCTGCAAAAGAATCTGCCGACTGTAACGCAGCAGCTCCTGATCACTCAGCACGGCTTGCATCCGAAGGTGATGCGCTCGTGCTCGCCCAGATCGCGGCGGGTCTGGATGCGCTCGAAGCCCTGGCGAATCAGCAGCTCACGCACCGCAGGGCCTTGATCGTAGCCGTGCTCCAGCAGCAGCCAGCCTTCCGCATTGAGATGCGTCGGCGCCTGCCGGATGATCTCACGCAAGTCATCCAGCCCGTCGGAACCGGCCACCAATGCACTGCTTGGCTCGAAACGCACATCTCCGGCAGCCAGATGCGGATCGGCATCGGCAATATACGGAGGGTTGCTGATGATCAGATCGAACTGCCGCCCTTGCAGCGCGCTGAACCAGTTGCTGTCGAGCACCTCGGCGTTGTCCAGATGCAGCCGCTTGCGGTTGCGTTCGGCCAGCGCGACGGCCTCGGGCACCCGATCGACCGCAGTGACTTTCCATTGCTGACGCTCATTGGCCAGAGCAAGTGCTATCGCGCCGGTGCCGGTGCCCAGATCAAGAACCTGCGCAGACGCAAAGGCAGGCACCAGCTCAAGTGCCGCCTCGACCAGCATTTCGGTTTCGGGACGCGGGATCAGGGTATGCGGTGCGACTTCCAGATCAAGCTTCCAGAAACCTTGCTGACCGAGAATGTAGGCCACCGGCTCGCCAGCGCGTCGCCGCTCCAGATAACCGGCAAAGGCCAAAGCGGCTTCGGTGCTGACAATGCGCTCGGGCCACGTGTGCAAAAAACTGCGCGGTTTACCCAGCGCTGCCGCCAGTAACAGTTCGATATCGAGCCGTGCAGTCGGCGATTCGGGAAGCTCGGCGCTTCTCAACAAACTTGCGATGATGGTCATTTAATCACCCAGTGCCGCAAGTTGATCAGCCTGATATTCAGCGAGTAGGGGCTCTATCACTGCGTCGACTCCGCCTGCCAGCACTTCATCCAGCGAGTACAGGGTCAGATTCACGCGGTGGTCAGTCACTCGCCCCTGAGGGAAATTGTAAGTACGTATGCGCTCGGAACGGTCACCGGACCCCACGAGCAGTTTGCGCTCGCTGGCAATGGCGTTGGCTGCCGCGCTGGTCTGCTGATCATTCAGCTTGGCAGACAGCCAGGACATGGCACGGGCTCTGTTCTTGTGCTGCGAACGCTCTTCCTGACACTCGACGACAATACCCGATGGCAAGTGGGTAATGCGGATGGCCGAGTCGGTTTTGTTGACGTGCTGACCACCGGCGCCCGACGAGCGATAAGTGTCGACGCGCAAGTCGGCCGGGTTGATCTCGATCGCCTGCTGCTCATCGGGCTCGGGCAGCACCGCCACGGTACAGGCCGACGTATGAATGCGGCCCTGGGACTCGGTCTCGGGCACACGCTGTACACGGTGCGCACCTGATTCGAACTTCAGTTTGCCATAGACACTGTCGCCTTCGACCCGGGCGATGACTTCCTTGTAGCCGCCATGCTCGCCCTCGTTTTCGGACAGAATCTCCACCCGCCAGCCTCGTCGTTCGGCATAGCGCGAATACATGCGGAACAGATCGCCGGAGAAAATCGCCGCCTCGTCACCACCGGTGCCGGCGCGAATTTCCAGAAACACGTTGCGGCCGTCGTTCGGGTCCTTGGGCAACAGCATGCGTTGCAGTTGCGCCTCAAGCTCGACCAGCTGCTGCTTGGTTTCGCGGACTTCCTCGACGGCCATGTCACGCATGTCGGGGTCGCTGTCCTTCAGCAACGCCTGCGCACCCTCAAGATCGCCTTGCACCTTGATCAGCTGTTTATAGAGCGCAACGACCGGCTCCACTTCGGCGTATTCACGGGAATAGGCGCGAAAGCGTGTCTGATCGCTGATGACTTCGGCGTCGCCGAGCAGCGCGGTCAGTTCCTCGAAACGGTCGCTGAGAACATCCAGCTTATTGAGCAGTGAAGCTTTCATTGCGGGGTTTTATCCGTCGAGCCCTCACCGAGGGCAAATAGTTCCTGGGCCATGGCCAGCGCATCGACGCGGCCTTCGGCAGACAGCTTCTTGAGCTGCACGCTAGGCGCATGCAGCAATTTGTTGGTCAGGCCACGCGCCAGCTGGACCAGTACATCTTCGGCATTGCTGCCGTTGGCCAGCATGCGTTGTGCCTTGCTCAATTCTTCGTCACGCAGACGTTCGCTTTGCTGACGATACGCGCGCAACACATCGACTGCTGCCAGCTCGCGCAGACGCGACATGAAATCGTCGGCACCCAGGCTGACCAATTGCTCGGCAGCCAGCGCAGCGCCCTGGCGACTCTTGAGATTCTCTGCCACCACTTCGTGCAGATCATCGACGCTGTAGAGATAAACGTCATCCAGTTCGCCCACTTCAGGCTCGATATCGCGGGGTACAGCGATGTCGACCATGAAGATAGGCTTGTGCTTGCGCAGCTTCAGCGCACTCTCCACCGCGCCCTTGCCAAGAATCGGCAACTGGCTGGCTGTCGAACTGATCACGATGTCGCTGTTGACCAGTTCAGCCGGAATATCCGACAACAGCACGGCATGAGCACCGAACTCTGCGGCCAGCATGCTGGC
>NZ_LJRO01000072.1 GCF_001401155.1 Pseudomonas tremae | reverse complement strand
TCAGGCCAACTGGGCACACGAGCCTATCATAGTCGAAATGCGCAAAAAGACAGCTACTAAGGTGATTTCTTTAGTCTGGGTCGCTGCATATGCAAAGCGTCATACACATAAAGTGGCTAAATGATGTCTCTGCCAGTCTTGCATCAAGACTATTCGGGATATGCTGAAAGCCCCGCTCTGCGAGGCTTTCAGGTTGGCGCAGGGCGCAGCTCTCGGCATTTCAGGCAGCTGCTTTACTGCGTTAAAAAAAATGATTTATTTTGATTTGGTGCAGTTTTCGGCAACCAGTTTCTGCAGTTTTTGCGTCAATGCAGGGGCAGGAGCGCTATCGGTACTGCTCAATGCTTCGATTTCCTGCTGAGAAAACTCCTTGTTCACTATCCGGGCGCTGCAATCGCAATGAGCCTGCGCGGCCTTGGCATCTTGCTTGTGCTGATTCGCCGCAGCGATGCATTCCTGGGTGAACGTGTCTTGCACGGTTTTTTCCATGGCAGCCTGAGCGCCCCAAGGGGCCATGACGGCGGCGCAGGCGAGGAGTGCGGACAGACGGGAAAGCTTCATGGTGTTCTC
>NZ_LJRO01000127.1 GCF_001401155.1 Pseudomonas tremae | reverse complement strand
GAAAAACTGAGCGAGGCTGATTGCCTGCTGATGCGGGTGGCGCATCAGCCCATTCAGAAAAGACAGAATCGCAAGACCGCTATGCTCAACCCTTCCACTGCGCGCGAGGATCGAACGACGAACTGTCTTCCAGTTTCTGCCAGAGTGCCCGGGTTGCCTCGTCGGTGTGCTTGGGCACGACGATTTTCAGCTGGGCGTAAAGGTCGCCCCGCTCGCCACTCTTGTTCATCAAGCCGTTACCCTTGATCCGCAGACGCTGACCGTTCTGACTGTCCGGGCGGATGGTCAGGTTGATCCTGCTGTTCAGCGTCGGTACCGCCACCTTGGTGCCCAGCACTGCTTCCCAGGGTGCCAGTGGAACGGTGATGACCAGATCATGGCCCTCGACCTCGAACAGAGGGTGCGGTGCAAGGCGAATGATCAGGTACAGATCGCCATTGGCACCCCCGCCCACTCCAGGCGCGCCCTGGCCCTTGAGACGAATGCGCTCGCCGTCAACGACGCCCGCTGGAATCTTCACATTCAGGGTCTTGGTGATATCGCTCATGCGCTGCCCGTTGGGGCTGTGCTGCGGCACCTTGAAACTGACCTGCTTGGATTCACCCGACAAGGTCTCCTCAAGGAAGACTGCCAGCTCCATCTCAACGTCCTGCCCGGTACGCCCGGGGT
>NZ_LJRO01000288.1 GCF_001401155.1 Pseudomonas tremae | reverse complement strand
CCGGTGCATGCGGATCAGCCGGATATCGACGTCTTGCTGCTCGATTATCCGGACTACAACCTGGGTGAGTTCGGTGCGCGGGGCATCGGCGAAATCGGTGTGACCGGGCTTGCAGCTGCCGTGGCCAATGCGGTGTATCACGCGACCGGCAAACGGGTGCGCAGCCTGCCGATCAGCAAGGAAAAACTGATGGCGGGGTTGTAGCAATGAAACAGCTCGATTTGCAGGTGGTGCAACAGGCTCGTGACTGGCTGGCTGGCGGCAAAGCCGTCTGGCTATGCAC
>NZ_LJRO01000253.1:1688-1901 GCF_001401155.1 Pseudomonas tremae | reverse complement strand
AGGTCGAGTCTGCAGTGATCGACAGCGGTGAGAAAAAAGAGTTTGACACGCGGTTGTAACGCTGTAGAATTCGCCTCCCGCTGAAGAGCAACTGAAGAGTTGATCGAAGCGCAAGTGGTTGAAGTTGCAAAGGAAACTTTGAAAGCTTCTGAAAATAACCGCTTGACAGATACAAGAGACGCTGTAGAATGCGCGCCTCGGTTGAGACGAAAG
>NZ_LJRO01000352.1 GCF_001401155.1 Pseudomonas tremae | reverse complement strand
CCTCTTGCGACGCAGAGCGTGGGCACGATAGGCAATGAGCCCTAAAGCCCCAGACACGACAGCATGATGAATGTCGCAAACAGCACGAAGTGAGTCATGCCTTCGATGGCGTTGGTTTCGCCGTCGTTCAGGTTGATGGCGGACACCAACAGGGTGATGAAGATCATCACAGTCTGCACCGGCGTCATTGCCATCTGGAACGGCTGGCCGCTGTAAAGCGCCATCGCCTCCATGACCGGAACGGTCAGGATCACCGTGGACAGCGAGGCGCCCAAAGCAATGTTGACCACTGACTGCATGCGGTTGGCCAGGGCCGCACGCAAAGCGGTCAGGATCTCAGGGGCAGCGGAAATGGCGGCGACCAGAATCGCAGTCATGACCGGCGGCGCGCCCGTACCTTCCAGACCGAGGTCGACGGTCTTGGACATGACTTCCGCCAATGCGCCGATCACCACAACGCCCGTCACCAAGGTGGCGATGGAGCGGGTCAGGTTGACCGACTCATGCTCCTCGGCCTGACCCTGACGCTTTTTCTTTTCCGGGTAGCTGTAGCTGAAGAAGTAGCTGTGCGGCCCGACCTGCATGCGCAGGAACAGGGTATAAAGCAGAACCATCGCGCCGATGGTGAACGCCGAGTAGATCTTCCAGTCGCCCTCGGGAATGAACTCGGGCACCACCATCGAGACGCCCATCGCAGTGAGGATCATCACGCTGTAAGTGCGCGCCGAGTCATCGTTATATGACTGCTCGCCATGCTTGATGCCGCCCATGAGGGCCGCCAGGCCGAGAATGCCGTTGATGTCGAGCATCACGGCCGAGTAGATCGTGTCGCGCACTAGCGTCGGCGATGGCTCGTTGCTCATCATGATCGCCAGAATCACCACTTCGACGAGCACCGCCGACAGGGTGAGGATCATCGTGCCATAGGGATCACCGACTTTTTCAGCAAGCATCTCTGCGTGGTGCGCAACGCGCATCGAGGCGCAGACGATAAACCCTACCAGTGCCAGACCGGACACCAGCGCGACGACCTGGCCGTTGCCCAGCAGCACGTGCTCCAGCGGATAGGCCACGAACGTGGCGATGATCGCCAGCAGCAGAAACTTTTCTTGCTTGAGCAATGCGCCCATTTTTTATACCCCGAACCTTGCGACATCGCCGCGGATGTACATGAAGGTGGCCAACAGTGAAGCGTCTGAGAGTAGCTTGTGTGACAAAAGGTTTCATAAAATAGCCAGAATGCGAACTGCACTCATGCGTAAATGACTTTTGATCCCGCCGCCACGATGTGAAATAGTGCCCGCCATTTTCTTCGTGGCCTTTATGGCGCGCCCGTTTTCACGATTCTGCTTCTGCTAGAAAGGACATACGCCATGCGTGCTTTTCGACTTCCGCATCTGGTGGCTTGCGGCCTGCTGACCCTGATGGCGAGCGCCGCCCAGGCAGCGCCTATCGATATCGATGACGGCCAGCACAAGGTCCATCTGCCAGACACCCCGCAACGCGTGGTAGTGCTGGAGTTTTCGTTTCTCGACGGGCTGGCTTCGGTCGGCGTGACGCCAGTCGGTGCTGCAGACGATGGCGATGCCAATCGGGTGCTGCCCCGCGTGCGCAAAGCTGTGGGCGAATGGCAGTCGGTAGGCCTGCGCTCGCAACCCAATATCGAGGTGATCGCGCGGCTCAAGCCTGACCTGATCATTGCCGACCTTGGCCGTCATCAGGCGCTGTACAACGACCTTGCGAGCATCGCGCCGACATTGATGTTGCCGTCGCGTGGCGAGGATTATCAGGGCAGCCTGCAATCCGCCGAACTGATCGGCAAGGCGCTGGGCAAAGGTCCGCAGATGCAGACACGCATCGCGGAAAACAAACAGCATCTGAAAACCGTCGCCGAGCAGATTCCGGCCAATACCAAGGTGTTGTTCGGCGTTGCCCGCGAAGACAGCTTCTCCGTTCACGGCCCGCACTCCTATGCAGGCAGCGTGCTGCAAGCCATCGGTTTGCAGGTGCCGGAAGTGCGCAAGAACGCTGCGCCCACCGAGTTCGTCAGCCTGGAACAGCTGTTGGCGCTGGACCCTGCCTGGTTGCTGGTCGGGCATTATCGTCGTCCGAGCATTGTCGACAGCTGGAGCAAACAACCGCTGTGGCAGGTACTTGGCGCAGTTCGTAATAAACAGGTGGCCGAAGTCGACGGCGACAGCTGGGCGCGCAACCGCGGGATCATGGCCTCCGAGCAGATAGCCGATGATGCGCTTGCCGTGCTCAAGGGCGGCAAGGCCGTGCTGAACCCTTAAATGCGCCGCTGGCTGATGGCAGGCGTGATCACCGCGACCTGCCTGGGACTTTTCTGGGTGTCGCTGTTCGCGCTGTCGTCCTTCAGCATCTGCCAGGTCGACGCGTGGAACGGCCTGTTCACCCAGGGTCGCGAAGGCGGCAACATTGCCTACATCGTCGCCCAACTGCGAGTACCGCGTGCGCTGTGCGCTGCGCTGGTGGGCGCCTGCCTGGGCGTTGCCGGCGCCTTGATGCAGGGCATTACCCGAAACAGTCTGGCCTCGCCGTCACTGTTCGGCGTCACCGCAGGTGCTGCCTTGGGGCTCGCGCTGTTTTCCACAGGGCTGATCGCCCTGCCGTTTCCCGGTGGTGCATTGCTGATGACCTGTCTCGGCGGTGCGCTGGCATGGATTACCGTGTTCAGCCTTGGTGGCGCGTGGTCGCCTGCCACCTCCCAAGGGCGACTGGTGCTGGCAGGCGTCGCCGTCGCAGCACTCTGCGCAGCACTGACCCGCCTCACTGTGATTCTTGTCGAGGTCCAGGCGCAGAGCGTGCTCAACTGGTTGGCAGGCTCGCTGGCCAACGTCGGAGCACAACAACTGCAACTGCTCTGGCCCTGCACGCTGATCGGTCTGGTACTGGCAATTGCCTGTGCGCCGCGCCTGAACCTGATCAACCTCGGCGAAGACGCCGCCCGTTCGCTCGGTGTGCGCATCGGCGCCTTGCGCCTGCTGGTGTTCGTGGTCAGCCTGCTGCTGGTCGGCGCCAGCGTGTGCGCAGTCGGCCCCATCGGCTTTGTCGGTCTGATTGCACCCAACATCGCCCGGCAATGGCTGGGCAATGACTACCGTTGGCTGATCCCGGTCAGTGCCGGGCTGGGCGCGGCCATCGTGCTGGCGTCCGACCTGATCAGCCGCGCGGTGGCGTTCCCCGTCGAAACCCCGGCTGGCGTGGTGACTGCGTTGATCGGCGCGCCGTTCTTTCTGTTTCTGGCGAGGCGCGCACTGTGAACCAGCCTCGCTCACGACTCTTGTTACTGATCATGCTGCTGGCGCTGGCCCTATTGTTGAGCCTCAGCGCCGGCACCGCCTGGCTGACGCCTGGCGCGGTACTCGACCATCTGATCGCTCACGACAGCAAAGACTTCGAGGTCTGGAATCATCGCCTGCCGCGCGGCCTGATCGCGGTCATGACCGGTTGCGCATTCGGCCTGGCAGGCGCCATCGTTCAGGGTGTGATTCGCAACCCGCTGGCCTCGCCGGAAATACTTGGCGTGACCCAGGGTGCAGGGCTGGCGCTGACCATCGCGATCATCGGTTTGCCGCAGTTGCCGGTGGCCGCACTGCCGTTCGTGGCCTGCCTGGGCGGCGCCGCAGGGGCACTGCTGTTGGCGTTGTATAACACCGGCGTGCAGTTTTCCGGCGTGCGTTTCGCGCTGTCGGGTGTGGCGATTGCGGTCACACTGTCGAGCATCACCGAATTCATGATTCTCGCTAATCCACTGGACATCAACACGGCGCTGCTGGCGCTGACCGGCAGTTTGTGGAGCCGCAATTGGCACCACGTCCTATTGGCCACGCCGCTTCTGCTGCTGATACCGCTGAGCCTTCTGCTGGCCAAGCCGCTAAACCTGATCGGGCTTGGCGATGAAGCGGCGCAAAGCCTGGGGGCCAGCCTCAAACGGACTCGCTGGCTGGCAATGGGCAGCGCGGTGCTGCTGACCAGCCTGGGCGTGGGCATCATCGGCCCGGTGAGTTTTGTCGGGCTGGTCGCCCCGCACATGGCTCGGCGTCTGGTCGGCGGGCATCATCAATACCTGCTGCCCGCATCGATGGTGCTGGGCGCGTTATTGCTGGTGCTGGCCGATACGCTAGGCCGCACCCTGATCGCCCCCAGTGAAATCCCGGCGGGGATTCTGACAGCCGTGATCGGCGCTCCGTATTTCCTCTGGCTGCTGGCCCGATTCAAAGGTTGATCCCATGAGCATTCTGAAGGCGCAGCACCTCGACATCGGCTACGGCACAGCACGCATCGTGCAGGACCTGTCGTTCAGCCCGCCAGCGGGACAGGTCACGGCGCTGATCGGCCCCAACGGCTGCGGCAAGTCCACTCTGCTCAAGGCTTTTGCACGCATTCTCACACCGCAATCGGGCACGTTGAGCCTGGACGGCAAGGACTACAGTCAGTTGTCTGCCAGAGAGCTGGCCTGCAAGGTGGCGTTTCTGTCGCAAGTGCTGCCGATTCCGGAAGGCGTCAGCGTGCGCCAACTGGTCGCTTACGGGCGCAGCCCGCACAACAGCTTGTGGGGGCGCCTGAGCGGTGCCGATCAGCACAGCGTCGATCAAGCGATGCAGCGCATGGAGCTTGATACGCTGGCCGAGCGTCCGCTGTCGGATCTTTCCGGCGGGCAACGCCAGCGAGCGTGGCTGGCGATGATTCTGGCGCAGGACGCCGCCATCGTCCTGCTCGATGAGCCGACCACTTATCTGGACATCAGCCATCAGGTCGAACTGCTCGATTTGATGCGCGAACTGAGCGCCGAAGGCAAAACCGTGATTACCGTGCTTCACGACATCAACCAGGCCTGCCGTTACGCCGATCATCTGGCAGTCATGCAGGGTGGGCGTCTGGTGACCTGCGGCGCGCCGGGCGAGGTGTTGACTGCCGAGCTGGTCTGCCAGGTGTTCGACGTGCAGGTGCAGATCATGCGCGAACCGGTGGCCGGCACGCCGATGTGCATTGTCGAGCGCAGCACCCGCTGCACCAGTTGACGGCGCTGGCGCTCGATTCTGCACCGTAGCGCTGCACTGCGCACGGTACACAAGCCTGTTTTTGATTCTGGCCGAAGGCCGTGAGAGCGTCGCGCGGTCCGCTCCCACGCTCCTTGCAGAATCAAAGACGCGCTGGCGACATAGTTGTCCTGTTGGTCAGTTATTTGCATTGTCGGGAGTATGCACTCCAACAAGACCGCAAGGAGCTAGACCCGATGCACCTGACCAACCCACATCGTCCTCTGAAAAAACTGCTGTGCGCCATGGCCGCTGTCGTCGGCATCGGCTCCAGCCTGCTCGCATCGGCCGCCGATCCGCTGAAAGTCGGATTCGTCTACATCGGCCCTATCGGCGACCACGGCTGGACCTATCAGCACGAACAGGGCCGCTTGGCGATGGTCAAGGCGCTGGGCGACAAGGTCAGCAGCAGTTACGTGGAGAACGTGCCGGAAGGTGCCGACGCCGAGCGGGTGATTCGCAACATGGCCAAGGGCGGCTATGACCTGATCTTCAGTACTTCCTTCGGTTACATGAACCCGACCCTGAAAGTCGCCAAGCAATTCCCGAAAGTGAAATTCGAGCACGCAACCGGTTACAAGCAGGACAAGAACATGGGCACTTACCTGGCCCGTACTTATGAAGGCCGCTACGTCAGCGGTTACATCGCAGCGAAAATGACCAAGACAAAGAAGATCGGCTACGTCGCCTCATTCCCGATCCCTGAAGTGCTGCGTGACATCGACGCCATCCAGCTGGCGCTGAACAAATACAACCCGGGCACTGAAATCAAAGTGGTCTGGGTCAACTCCTGGTTCGATCCGGGCAAGGAAGCGGACGCCGCCAACGCCCTGATCGATCAGGGCGTCGACGTAGTCTTCCAGCACACCGACAGCCCGGCACCTATCCAGACGGCCGAGCGCCGTGGCGTCTACGCGGTAGGTTACGCCTCGGACATGGCGCATTTCGGGCCAAAGGCAGTGCTGACTTCCATCGTCAACAATTGGGGCCCGCATTACACCCAGGCCGCCGAGGGCGCCATCGCTGGCACCTGGAAACCGCAGGACTACTGGGGCGGCCTGAAAGAAGGTACCGTCGAATTGCCGATCAGCGACGTCGTGCCGGCTGACGTTAAGGCCGAGGCGCAGAAGATCATCGCCAGCATCGAAAGCGGCGAATTCCACCCGTTCACTGGCCCGATCAAGGACCAGAACGGCACGATCAAGATTGCCGATGGCGTCGTTGCGACCAACGCCGAGCTGGCATCGATGAACTATTACGTGGAAGGGATCAAGGCCGAACTTCCCAAGTAACGCTGTTTTGCCTGCCTCGGCGGGCACGTCCCTCTCTGTTGAACACCACCGAACGCTCAGGAACGGTTAATGGACCAGCTTCCCGTCATCGACATCAGCCCGCTTTACGGCGCGGACGCCCAAGCCTGGCAGGCTGTCGCCACACAGATCGACAGCGCTTGCCGTGAATGGGGCTTTTTCTACATCAAAGGCCACCCGATCAGCGCCGAACGCATCGAACAGGTACAGGCCGCCGCCAAGGACTTCTTCGCCAGGGATGCAGCCGAAAAGCTCAGGATCGATATCACCCAAAGCACTCACCATCGTGGCTACGGCGCGATTGCCACCGAGCAGCTGGACCCCGGCCTGCCGAGCGACCTGAAAGAAACCTTCGACATGGGCCTGCATATGGAGGCCAGCCATCCCGATGTACTGGCCGGCAAACCGTTGCGCGGCCCCAATCGGCACCCGGACATTCCCGGCTGGGCCAGCCTGATGGAGCAGCATTACCTGGACATGCAGGCGCTGGCGCAAACCCTGCTGCGCGCCATGACACTGGCTCTTGGCATCGAGCACGACTTTTTCGATCAGCGCTTCAAGGACCCGGTCAGCGTGCTGCGCATGATTCATTACCCGCCACGGCACACCGCGACGTCAGCCGAGCAACAAGGCGCGGGAGCGCACACCGATTACGGCTGTATCACCTTGCTGTACCAGGACACGGCGGGCGGGCTGCAGGTTCGCGACGTACGCGGCGAATGGATCGACGCACCGCCTGTCGACGGCACCTTCGTGGTCAACCTCGGTGACATGATGGCGCGCTGGAGCAACGATCGTTATCTGTCCACGCCCCACCGGGTCATCAGCCCATTGGGTGTCGATCGCTATTCGATGCCGTTCTTTGCCGAACCGCATCCGGACACGCGCATCGAGTGCCTGCCTGGCTGTCAGAGCGAAACTCATCCGGCCCGCTACCCTGTAACGACGTGTGCCGAATTTCTGCTTTCACGCTTCGCCGATACTTACGCCTATCGTCGCGAACAAGAGCCAAGTTGAACGTTCGGTCAGGTTTTACCCTGCGCAGCGGCATGCATCTGTAGAATGCCCGCCATCTGCACCTGATGAGAAAAGAATATGTACGACTGGTTGAACGCACTGCCCAAGGCAGAACTGCACCTGCACCTCGAAGGCTCGCTGGAACCCGAGCTGCTGTTCGCCCTGGCCGAGCGCAACAAGATTGCCCTGCCGTGGAATGACGTCGATGCGCTGCGCAAGGCTTACGCCTTCAACAATCTGCAGGAATTCCTCGACCTGTACTATCGCGGCGCGGACGTGCTGCGCACCGAGCAGGACTTCTACGACCTGACCTGGGCCTACCTGCTGCGCTGCAAGGAACAAAACGTCATCCACACCGAACCATTCTTCGATCCGCAAACCCACACCGACCGTGGCATTGCGTTTGAAGTGGTGCTGGCCGGGATTACCGGTGCGCTGAAAGATGGCAAGTCGAAGCTGGGTGTCGACAGCGGTTTGATCCTGAGCTTCCTGCGTCATCTGTCCGAAGACGAAGCCGAAAAGACCCTCGACCAGGCGCTGCCGTTCCGCGATGCGTTCGTCGCCGTGGGCCTCGACAGCTCTGAAATGGGCCACCCGCCGAGCAAGTTCCAGCGCGTGTTTGACCGCGCCCGCAACGAAGGCTTCCTGACCGTGGCCCATGCCGGGGAAGAAGGGCCGCCGGAGTACATCTGGGAAGCACTGGACCTGCTGAAAATCCAGCGTATCGACCACGGCGTTCGCGCCATCGAAGACGAGCGGCTGATGCAGCGCATCATCGACGAACAGATCCCGCTGACCGTCTGCCCGCTCTCCAACACCAAGCTCTGCGTGTTCGACGACATGGCTCGGCACAACATCCTCGACATGCTCGAGCGCGGCGTGAAAGTCACGGTGAACTCCGACGACCCGGCCTACTTCGGCGGCTACGTGACCGAGAACTTCCATGCGCTGTATACGCACCTGGGCATGACTCAGGACCAGGCCACCCGCCTGGCACAAAACAGCCTGGATGCCCGCCTGGTCAAGCCCTGAAACGCTTTACTCCCGGAAACAGCGCGGAGCATCAATCCTGCACTTGTCGTTCCTCACACTCCAGCGCAGGAACGCAGGTCTGGACGCTCTGCGTTCGGTATTGAGGGCATGCCCTCTTAGGCCGCTGCAGCTATCTTGCTGATTTCCCGCTGCCCGCTGGACGAGACCTGCAACGTGCTGGACTCCTCAGTGGTACGTAGCCAGCCCATCTGAATGAACAACTGCAACAACCCCGCCCCCAGCGCGCCCCCCAGGTGCGCGCTGTGGTCGCTCAGTTTCGGGCAGGCACACACTGTTTCGCGTTTGCGCTGTGCCAGCGCAGGTATGTAGATGCCGCGCTCGGCAAAGCTGGCCACGCCCTTGCTCGTCACTTCGATACGCTTCTCCTGCTGCTCTATCCAGCCGGCCCCCAGCAACCGCTGATAAAGCTCGGCAGCCATTTCACCGCCCAGGTGATCGGAGCAGATTCTTGCGCGCCGCAGTGGCAAGGGAGGCATGGGCTGGGCAAAACGCCGACTGATCTGCACGGCGCTGGCCTGCGACGCACAGGCCAGCGCTTCCACGGCAGCACCGACTTCCGGCGCGGCCAGACGGAAAAACCGCTTTCGCCCCCGGGCTTCCTGCTTCAACAGACCGCCATTGGCCAGACGCGCCAGATGCGCCCCCGCCGAAGACGTAGAGAGCCCCGCCAGAATCGCCAGCTCATCGGCGGAACGAGCCGTACCGTCCATCAACGCCCAGATCATTGCGCTGCGCTTGGGGTCGGCCAGCAATGTTGCAATCTGGCTGATGCGCGGACCATATTCCATGTGTTCACTCCCTGTTGAAACATTCATCTGTCTCGGTGACTTAATGACTGTAATCACGCGCTGATAAAGTTGAACGCGTCTTTGACCTGAAATGACAAGTATAAACTCTATGGCCTGCGCCCCCGGCGGGTGAAAAACTGCTGGTGCGCACTGTGGTCGCGCGAACACCCGCAAAACCGCCTGAAGCTGGAGTGTCACGCCGGATTGGGCGGCTACTAGCCATTACACAGAAACCGCTCTAATCAAGGGCTTTCAGCGCACCCCTGAAAAAGTAACGGAAAACACAGGCGCCATGCCTATGACAAAAATGCCAAAACCCCTCAACAACAGTCGGCTTCAAGTTAGTACCTGAAGCAGAACTTTGCAGATTTGAATTGCATTTAAATACTCTATTTTCCGAAGTGTCCGTAGGCTATTTCCCTGTAACACGTAGCCATTAAAACAAACCAACAGGCGACGGGCCTACAGCATGTTGCTTACAGCGAGACCTGAGCATATCCAGCAGCAGATTGACCGGTTTGCTGAGTTGCGCACGGTGCGCGCACAACAAGTTCAGCGGGGCGCGCTCTCCGGTCAGGTCGGGCATGAGCACTTTCAGGCGGCCGGCTCTGACGTCTGCAGCAACGTCCAGCCAGGACTTGTACGCGACTCCCTCGCCCGCCACGGCCCAGCGGCGTACCACGTCGGCATCGTCGCTGAAGCGATTACCGCTGACCGTCAGACTGATTTCACGCTTGCCGTCATTCAGCGTCCAGCGGTCATGCACGCGATCACCCAACATGAACAGCAGACAATTGTGCTGCGCCAGCTGTTCGATTTGATGAGGCTCACCGTGGCGTTCCAGATAACCCGGAGCGGCACACAGCACCCGCCGGTTGTCAGGCAGAACCGGCAGCGCCACCAGGCTGGAGTCCTCGGGTTCGCCGTAACGCAGCGCGACATCGACAGGCTGGCGAAACAGATCAGCGATGCGATCACCCAGCAACAGCCGAACGGTCAGTTGCGGATGCTGCTGCTGAAAGTCATCCAGCCAGGGCAAGAGCACGTTACGACCGAGGTCCGAGGGGGCAGAGAGTTGCAGCACGCCCTCGCAGCGATCCTGACTGCTGGCCAACAATCTGCGTCCTTCTTCAAGGCTGCCCAGTGCCGCACGGGCATATTCCAGAAACCCCTCGCCCTCTGCGGTAAGCCTGAGGCTGCGGGTAGAGCGCGCCAGCAGACGCGCGCCCAACTGCCGTTCGATGCGCTTGAGCGCCGCACTCGCTACCGCCGCAGACATGTCCATCACTCGCGCAGCAGCAGAAAGGCTGCCCAGGTCCGCTGCACGCACGAACAACTGCAAGTCATCAAAACGCAGCATCAAAGCCTCGCATTATCAAAATAAAGTTGAAACAGACTGCAGTTTTAACGGGTTTTATCTTTACTGGAAATAGCCAATGATCTCTCCATCATTTTTCCGAGGAGGCCCCGTGATGAAAGCCATTGCCTACTACCATTCGTTGCCGATCAGCGACACCCAAGCATTGCAGGACATCGAGCTGCCAGAACCGGTCGCGGGCGCACGCGATCTGCTGGTCGAGGTCAAGGCAATATCGGTCAACCCGGTGGACACCAAAATTCGCCAGAACGTCCAGCCGGAAGACGGTGCGGCCAAGGTCTTGGGCTGGGACGTGGCAGGCGTGGTGAAAGCCGTTGGCAGCCAGGTCACCCTGTTCAAGCCAGGTGATAACGTTTTTTACGCGGGTTCCCTGACCCGACCAGGCGCCAACAGTGAACTGCACGTTGTCGATGAGCGCATCGTCGGCCATATGCCCAAGACCCTGAGTTTTGCTCATGCAGCAGCGCTGCCTTTGACTGCCATCACTGCCTGGGAGCTGCTGTTCGAGCGCCTGGAAATTGCTCAGCAGAAAGGCGAAGGCCCGCACAGCCTGCTGATCGTCGGCGCGGCGGGTGGTGTGGGTTCGATCCTGACCCAGTTGGCGCGGCAGTTGACCTCACTCAAGGTCATCGGCACCGCTTCGCGCCCCGAGACCGAACGCTGGGTTCGCGAGCTGGGCGCACATGAAATGCTGGACCATAGCAAGCCATTGAGCGAAGAACTCAAACGTGTCGGCCTGAACCAGGTGACCCACGTGGCCAGCCTGACTCAGACCGAACAGCATCTGGATCAACTGGTCGAGGCGCTCAAGCCGCAGGGCAAACTGGCCCTGATCGATGACCCAAAAACGCTGGATGTCTCGAAACTCAAGCGCAAGAGCCTTTCGTTGCATTGGGAGTTCATGTACACCCGCTCGATGTTTGAAACCGAGGACATGATCGAACAGCACAACCTGCTCAACCGGGTGGCCGAGCTGATCGACGCTGGCACACTGAAAACCACGTTCGGTGAACATTTTGGCCGCATCAACGCCGAAAACCTGCGCCGCGCTCATGCCCTGCTGGAAAGCGGCACTGCCAAAGGCAAGGTAGTGCTTGAAGGGTTCTGAGGCACACCAGAACGCGGGAGTCAGTCGCACAACGACCGGCCCCCGCGCCGAAACGCATCAGGCAGTCTGCGCCTTGGCGTCCCGAGTGTGCTGCGCGCGACGCGTCAACACCGAAAGGCCCACCGTCAGTAAGCCGCACAGGCTGATGACCAGCGCCATTGGTGTGGCCGTGCCGTCATGCAGCACGCCCACCAGGCTGGCTGCGACGGCGGCGACGCTGAATTGCAGACACCCCAGCAATGCCGATGCACTGCCGGCGCGCGCCCACTGGCCATTCATGGCACAGGCCGAGGCGTTGGGAATGATGCAGCCCAGGCTCGCGACGCATATGAATAGCGGCACCAGCAAAGGCCAGAGCGCTTCGGTGCGCAGCCCGGTGATCGCCATCAAGACCAGCGCCGCCGTCAGGTAGACCCATACCGTGCGTGACAATATGAATGCAGGGCCAGTCTTGCGCAGCACGCGCGCGTTGATCTGCGCAACCAGAATGAAGCCCGCCGCATTCATCCCGAACAGCCAGCCGTAATGCTCGGCAGGTACGCCGTACAGCTTGATGAAGACAAAGGGCGACCCGGCAACGTAAGCGAACATTCCGGCCATGGCGATACCACCTGTCAGGGCATGGCCGATAAACACGCGGTCCTTGAACAGGTTGGCGTATTGCCGCAATGCGCCGCTCAATGGCTGACGAGGCGCGCTGGCGGGCATGCTTTCCGGCAGACCGATTGCAACCGCTGTCAGGCAGGCCCCGCTGAACAGCGTAAGGCTGACGAAGATCGACTGCCAGCCAAAGCTGCTGACCAGCACGCCCCCGAGCATGGGCGCCAGAATAGGCGCCAGGCCCATCACCAGCATCAGTTGCGAGAAGACCTTGGCCGACTCGACGGCATTGCATTTGTCGCTGACGATCGCCCGCGACAGCACCATCCCGGCACAGCCACCCAACGCCTGAACGAAACGTGCGCCGATCAGCCACTCGAGACTCGGCGCAAAGGCGCAGGCCACAGAGGCAAGCATGAACAGGGCAACGCCGACCAGCATCGGGACACGCCGGCCAAAACGGTCGGCTACCGGCCCATAGGCCAACTGGCCAAGAGACAGGCCCAGAAAGTAGGCGGCCAGGGTCAGCTGTACGTGCTTCTCGTCGGTCCCGAAATACGAGGCTATGGCGGGAAAACCAGGAAGGTAGAAATCGATGGCCAGCGGGCCGAAGGCGCTCAAGGAGCCAAGGATAAGGATCGTTCGTAGATTCATCAGGTGTCCATCAACGGCTGCAAAGCAACGGGCCAGTTTAACCGGCATACCTAGCAGAGGACGGAGGACAGGATAATTAATTCAAAGTTTTTCAAACTTTATAGCCCGGGAGCCGCCCCTGTTTCGCAAGTTCGGCTTCCCACGCAAGGCTCAGGCCAACTGCGCCTGATAACCCTCTTCGCCGATCAACCTGATAATCTGCTCTGGCGACAGACTGCTCTGCACCCTGACTTCCTTGCTGGCCAGCTCGACTTGAACATCGGCGGCGGGATCATCGTGCCGGATGGCATTGGTGACGGCGCGAACACAGTGCCCGCAGGTCATGCCTTGAACGTTGAATAACTGCATGGTGCTACTCCTTCTATGATGAATGTCAGGCATCTTCAACCTTGCCATCATGACAAGGTCAAGTTTCTGTGATTCCTGCCGGGCTGGTATTCAGGCTGATCGTGGGCCAAGCTGAGTCAATACGTTTACATCAGGAGTATCAGCGATGCGCTGGTTAGCAGTGAGTCTCTTCGCCATTCTCGGTTTTCTGGCTATCGCACCTGCCACGCAGGCTGCTCAGGATTACGGCATCCTGATCATTTCCCGAGAGCGACTGGAGGTGGCCACCTCCTGTGAAATCGGTATTTATGTTCAGGATCAACTGGCCGGGCGCCTGTTTCAAGAGGACTCGGTGTCTTTCAACCTGCCGCCGGGTGAAGTGTCCGTGCGGCTGCGCAGGCTAGGCGGCGCCGTCAGGGGTTGCGAATCAGGCATGGAAGCGCAGAACAACATCAAGATCAAACTGCGCGCCGGGGACATTCTCAAATACCGCATTGCCACCGACCTGAACGGGCTGTACCTCAAGAAGGCCGACCTCAACTATTGATTCGCGCTTGACCTTGCCCATGTGGCAAGGTTGATCCTTGCAGGTATCCAGCCTCAGGGAGTGATAGAGATGCAAGACACCACCACCTTCGACCTGCCGATCAGCGGCATGACCTGCGCCAGTTGCGCAGGCCGGGTCGAACGTGCCCTGGCCAAAGTGCCGGGGGTCAACAGCGTGACGGTCAATCTGGCCAGTGAGCGCGCCCACGTAGTCACCGCCCTGCAAACCGACCCGCAGACGCTGGTCGCCGCTGTCAGCCGCGCCGGTTATGGTGCAACGCTGATTCAGGACCATCGTGCCGAAGCCGACAGCAAACGCCGTCACTTGCAGCATGAGCGCTGGGCCTTGGTACTGGCAATCGCACTGGCACTGCCGTTGATACTGCCGATGGCAATGGCGCCTCTGGGTGCGCACTGGATGCTGCCCGCCTGGGCGCAATTTGCGCTGGCAACACCGGTGCAATTCATTCTGGGCGCGCGCTTCTATGTCGCCGCCTGGAAAGCCCTGCGAGCAGGCGCCGGTAATATGGACCTGTTGGTTGCCATCGGCACCAGCGCCGGCTACGGGCTGAGTGTCTACCAATGGCTGAGCGCCACACCCGGCACCACGCCGCACCTTTACTTCGAAGCGTCAGCGGTAGTCATTGCGCTGGTGTTGCTGGGCAAATACCTGGAAAGCCGGGCCAAACGCCAGACAGCCAGCGCCATTCGTGCCCTCGAGGCCCTGCGCCCGGAGCACGCGCTGCGCATGGTCGATGGCGTTGAGCATGAAGTGGCAATCAGCGAACTGCGAATTGGCGACTACGTGCTGGTCAAGCCTGGAGAACGCTTCCCGGTAGACGGCGAGGTGCTCGAAGGACGCAGTCATGCCGACGAAGCGCTGATCACCGGAGAAAGTCTGCCAGTGTTCAAACAATCGGGTGACAAGGTCACGGGCGGCGCCATCAATGGTGAGGGCCGTCTACTGATCAGAACTTCAGCGATCGGCACTGAGACGGTTCTGGCGCGCATCATTCGCCTGGTAGAAGAAGCGCAGTCGGGCAAGGCGCCCATTCAAAAGCTGGTGGACAAAGTCAGCCAGGTCTTTGTGCCGACTGTTCTGGTGATCGCTTTCTTTACGCTGGCGGGCTGGATGCTGGTTGGCGCCTCTCTGGAAGTGGCGCTGATCAATGCCGTGGCCGTGCTGGTGATCGCCTGCCCCTGCTCTCTGGGGCTGGCGACGCCAACGGCGATCATGGCTGGCACCGGCGTGGCGGCGCGCTACGGCATTCTGATCAAGGATGCCGACGTACTGGAGCGTGCCCACAACGTTGACGCCGTGGTGTTCGACAAGACCGGCACATTGACCTCGGGCACACCACGCATCACCAACATGAGCGCGGTGCTGGGCAACGAAGAACTCCTGCTGCAACTGGCAGGCGCCCTGCAACGCGGCAGCGAGCACCCGCTGGCCAAAGCGGTGCTGGACGTTTGCCATGAATGGCAACTCAAACTCGATCCGGTCGAAGACAGCCGCGCGCTAAGCGGCCGAGGTATAGCCGGTACTGTTCAGGGCCGTGAGCTGGCGCTGGGTAACCGGCGCCTGCTGGACGAAAGCGGCCTGCCGATGGGCCAGCTGGCCGAATCTGCACGTGTCTGGGAAGCCGAAGGGCGTACCCTTTCCTGGCTGATCGAAACAGCCCCGGAGCATAAGGTGATCGGCATGTTCGCCTTCGGTGACACACTCAAGCCCGGCACCGATCAGGCGATCAGAGCGCTGAACGCGCGCGGTATCACCAGCCACTTGCTGACTGGCGATAACCGCGGCAGCGCGCAAGTCGTTGCCAGGGCACTGGGCATCCATGATGTGCATGCCGAGGTGCTGCCTGCCGACAAGGCGGACACCGTCACGCAATTGAAAAACAATCATGTGGTGGCAATGGTCGGCGACGGCATCAACGACGCACCGGCGCTGGCGGCGGCTGATGTAGGCATTGCGATGGGCGGCGGTACGGATGTAGCGATGCATGCCGCAGGTATCACCCTGATGCGCGGCGATCCGCGCCTGGTGCCGGCAGCCCTGGAGATCAGCCGCCGGACCTACGCCAAGATCCGCCAGAACCTGTTCTGGGCATTCGTCTATAACCTGATCGGCATTCCTCTGGCCGCGCTGGGCTACCTCAACCCGGTGCTGGCGGGCGCGGCAATGGCCTTGTCCAGCGTCAGCGTGGTGGGCAACGCTCTGCTGTTGAAAACCTGGAAACCGCGCGACCTGGAGGAAAAACCATGAACATCGGCCAGGCTGCAAAAAGCAGCGGCTTGAGCGCAAAGATGATCCGTTACTACGAATCCATCGGTCTGCTGAAAGCGGCCAAACGCAGCGACAGCGGTTATCGCCTGTACAGCACAGAAGACCTGCACACGCTGGCGTTCATCAAGCGCTCGAGGGATCTGGGCTTTTCGCTGGACGAGGTCGGCAAACTGCTGACCCTCTGGCAAGACCGCCAACGCGCCAGCGCCGACGTCAAGGCGCTGGCTCGAAAACACATCAGCGACCTTGATCGCAAGATCGAGGAACTGGCAAGCCTGCGCGACACGCTTAAGGAACTGGTTGAACACTGCCAGGGCAACGACCGACCCGACTGCCCGATCCTCAAGGACCTGGCGTCGGGCGGGTGTTGCTAGACACTGCCTAAGACAGGTCTCGCAACACTCCCGTGGGAGCGAGCCGGGCAGTTATCAAGACGTCCCCACGCTCCGCGTGGGAATGCGGCTCGTGACGCTTCGCGTCGCACATCAGCACTAACGCCTGCTTTAGGCCGTAAAGATGCAAGCGCTATTCAGCGCCTTGTGCCCGATTACGCTTGCTGTGCCTCCAGTCTGAATATTTGTCACGCAGAGCGTCACGAACTGCATGCCAACGCGGGGCATTGGCACGATAGACACGGGAAAGGTCAGTGCTGCATCCACGGCGGTGGTGGTTCCTCGGCGGATTTACCCGGCGGCTCATCATCTGCAGCACGGGCTGCCTGACGGCGGGCTTCGTCGAGACGGGCTGCTTCGATTTCGCGCAGTACGCCACCGACATCGGCTTCGTCCTCCGGCTCGTCGAACTCGCCGGTCAGCACCGTGGCTGGCGACAAGGTGCCAGCCTCGTAATACGACCACATTTCCTTGGCGAACCTGGTCTTGCGCAGCTCAGGCGCAAAGCGGCCGAAGTACAACGCCATGTTGCCGACGTCACGCTCCAGCATGCTGAACGCATGGTTGTTTCCCGCTGCATCGACCGCTTGCGGCAAGTCGATGATCACCGGACCGGATGGCGCCAGCAAAACGTTGAACTCGGAAAGGTCACCGTGCACCAGACCGGCGCACAGCATCAGCACGATCTGTTCGATCAGGAAGGCGTGATACTCGCGCGCCTGATCCGGCTCCAGTACCACGTCGTTCAGACGCGGGGCGGCATCACCGTATTCGTCGGCCACCAGCTCCATAAGCAGTACGCCTTCAAGGAAGTCATACGGTTTGGGCACCCGGACGCCAGCACTGGCCAGACGAAACAGTGCAGCCACTTCGGCGTTCTGCCAGGCGTCCTCGGTTTCCTTGCGCCCGAACTTCGAGCCCTTGGCCATGGCCCGAGCCTGTCGGCTGTTGCGTACCTTGCGGCCTTCCTGATATTCAGCCGCCTGACGGAAACTGCGTTTGTTAGCCTCCTTGTAAACCTTGGCACACCGCAGCTCATTGCCACAGCGCACCACATAAACAGCTGCCTCTTTACCACTCATGAGCGGGCGCAGCACCTCGTCGACCAGACCGTCTTCGATCAGGGGTTCAATGCGTTTAGGAGTTTTCATCAGCTTTTATTGTGGGTCCTTTGTTGCCAGATACGCGATTGTTGCCGTTATACGGCAATCCTCCGCCAGCGAGTAGGGGTAGTGCCCTTTGGATTGAAAGGTTTTTTAATCAAAAACCGCTCAATGCCCCGGTTTCAAGCACCTTTCGTGCCGCGCGGCAGAAGAAAGATATTCCGGGACAAAACATGTAAAGGCAGAAAAAACACGACGATATACCCGGCTCAGTGAGCCCAGGCCATGCGATTTCACTTGAACAGATCGCCGGGTGTATAGCCGAACAACCCCTTGAACGCTGCGATGAAGGCTGATGTCGAGTCATAGCCGCAGGCCAGCGCGGTCCGGGTGACACTGGCGCCCTCTTCCAGTGCAGAAAGCGAAGACAGCAAGCGTGCTCGCTGACGCCAGCCCCGGAAGCTCAACCCGGTTTCACGCTGAAACAGGCGCATCAGGGTTTTCTCCGACGTCCCCAGACGATCGGCCCAGTCGTGCAAGGTAATCAACTGGCCGGGTTCCTCGATCAATTCGTTGCACAGCCCCAGCAAGCGCGGATGACGCGGCAACGGCAGTGAGAATCCCACTTCGGGCAAGCCCGCCAGTTGATCCAGCAGCACCTGCACCAGCCGTGACTCATGGCTGTCCTGCTCGGGATAGTCCGCAGGCAATAGACAAAAGCTCTTGATCAGCTCGCGGGCCAGCGGCGTGACCTCCAGAACCCGACAGCGCTGCGGTGCCCAACTGGAATCAGCCTTACGAATGTACAAACTGCGCATTTCGGCGCGCATGGAGGTCACCACCTCATGCTCAAGCCCGGCAGGCACCCAGACTCCCCACTGCGGCGGAGCAAAAAAACTGCCCTCGGCGGTATGCACCCCCAGGACGCCGCTGATTGCATAGGAAAACTGCACCCAGTCGTGACGATGAGGCGGCGTCCATGAACCGGCACTTAGGCTTTCGGCGCGGGCATACAGCGGACGCGGCAAACCGGACAGCGCCGGTATCTGTCGCTCTCCTTCAGGATGACGCTGATCGGGTTGTCCGTTAGTCGGCATATTATGGCCTTGTGTCGCAAGACGGCTGCGGGACAACAGAGTAGCCTGCGCGCATCCCTGATGACAAAAGATGTCCGAGTTCGCCATGCAATCACTCAAACACTTCAAGCGCGTCGCCACCGACTGGTTCCTGTGGGGCATGGTTCTGGCCACGGTACTGGCTTATTTTTTCCCGCGTTTCGGGGCTACCGGCGGCAACATGCACGCCGAATATGTGATCAACATCGGCGTGTTTGTGGTGTTCTTTCTGCACGGCGTCAACCTCTCCAGCGAGCAGATCAAAAGAGGCCTGACCAACTGGCGACTGCACGTGATGATCCAGGTGTTCACTTTCGTGGTGTTCCCGCTGATATGGCTGGCCTGTGACAGACTGCTCGGCTCGCACGTGCCGGCGTTGCTGATGCTGGGTTTCTTCTACCTGTGCGCCCTGCCTTCGACCATTTCGTCTTCGGTGGCGCTGACCGGCAGTGCGGGCGGCAACGTTCCCGCCGCGATTCTCAACGCCAGCATGTCCAGCGTCATCGGGATTTTCATCACGCCGTGGTTGGTGAGTCTGCTGGTCGGCACTGGCGCAGGCGGTATCGATCTGGGTGACACCCTGCTGAGCCTGTGCGCCATGCTCCTGTTGCCGCTGGTGCTGGGCCAGCTGATGCGACCGCTGCTGGGCAAACTCTTCGCACGGCACAAGAAGTACACCAACCTGATCGACAAGATGGTCATCCTGTTGCTGGTCTACGCGGCGTTCTGCAATTCGATGATTTCGGGAATGTGGCAAAGCCAGGGCAACAGCGTGCTCCTGACCGCCTTCATCGGCACCGCGCTACTGTTGGCCGTGATTCTGTTGATGACCACACGCACTGCGCGGGTGCTCAGGTTCAATCATGCCGACAAGGTTGCTGCGGTGTTCTGCGCCAGCAAGAAGTCTCTGGCAGCCGGTGCGCCGATGGCGGCGCTGATCTTCGGCAGCAATCCTGGGCTGGGGCTGATCCTGCTACCGATCATGATCTATCACCCGATGCAGTTGATCGTGTGCTCGGTGATTGCCGAGAGCTACGCCAGCCGTCACCGTCAGCAATTGTCGGAAGCCGCACTGGAAGAGGCGCGTGCCACCTGAAGCACGCTACATCAGCGCGTCGTCATCAAGCGTGACGCGCGCATAGAAAACGATCGCCACGGTCGGGATCAGCGCCGAATAGCCTGGCCTGAGCGCAGTGCCGAAATGTGTCAGCAGGCGCTGCACCGGGGCCTGGCGAATCGCGCCCAGCAAACCCTTGATCGAACCAGGCGCTTTTTCAGGCAGTGCACGGGTGTCAGGCAACACGGGTTTGAAAAACGCTGCAACGGTCAAGCGCTCGGCCAAGGCATCGACATGCGCGGCGTATACCTCCCAACCCATCGCGCCCACGCTGGCACGGGGCATTTGCACCAGTGGATGTTCATTGTTGAACGCGTGGCGGAAAAAGGTCTCGAGCAGCAGTTCTTCCACTTCAACGACCGTTGCGCACTGGTGCAATGCAGCGTCCAGGCCATATTGCCGCGCCAGCATGCCCAGCACTCGCGTGTAAGGCACGCCTCTGCGTCGGGCAGCATTGATCAGAAAGTGCCCGGCAACCAGCTGAAACTCACGCACGAAGGCGTACGTGCGGTTCGCCTCGGTTTCCTTGAGACGGGTCCAGCGACTGCTGCGCAGGTGCCTGATCGCCGCGTCCAGCACGTAATCCGGCGAGCGCGCCAATACGTCATGTAGCCAGGTGTCTTGCAAGACCGGGTCGCGGGTCGTTGTCGGTAAAACGGCAACACCGGTTTTCAGCCCTTCGCAGCCGCTAAACCCGGTGGCGATCAGCACCTCGTGCAAGCGTCGCCAGTAATGATGGTGGCGGTAGCCCGGCATGCGCACGTTTTCAAAATGCTCGACCGGCGTGCGCCCCAGGCTTTTCTCGCCCAGGTTGAGCAGCAGCACATGGTCGTCGCTGGAATAGGCGTTGATCAGCCGTCCGCTGATCTTCTGCTTGAGCGCTTGCGCCTCGCCGGGCTCGATGCGCACCGCTGCAGCCATCAACAGCACGTCGTCCACGACCAGACCATGCTCAAGAGGCTGTTCCAGGTGCTTGAGCGCACTGATCAACAAGCGTCCGCCCAGAGAATGACCGATCAGGTTGACGCGCTTGACGCCCGGATGATGTTCGAACAGGTAGCGATCGAGTTGCGCCAGCAGCACTTTACCCATGTCCCGGGCGCGGTTGCGGATACGCGCGAAATGCACGACACGGTCCCCCGCCAGCGCCGCTGCACACGCCAGTGGATGCACACGAGCGGCAGCCATCAGCAGGCCGCGAGAGCGATTGTCCATCTGGGTGAAATGGCTCGACGGCCAAAAGGCCAGAATATTCACGCTCTGACGCAAGGCGCCGGGGATGCTGTTGGCCAGCATGCGCCGGTCATCCAGATCGTGGCCTGACGAGTATCCGTGAATGAAGACGTTGGCGACCTCGCCCGATGTCTTAGGCAGGGTCAGAAACTTGAAATGATTTTCCACGTTGTCCTGTCACGCATGGGGAATTGCGCGCTCAATTTCTGACGATGAAGCGTTTGGCGATCAGCATGATCAGTCGCAGGCAGAACATGATACCGGTCACGGCGATCACCCATTTGGCAACCAGCAAAAAATAACCTTCGATGTCATCGGACACCAGCCCCACCAGCAACCCCATCCCGCCGATCAGCAAACCGATCAGCGCAAGGCCGATGTAAGGCCGCAACCAGCGAGTCCGCGCGCCTTTGTCGAAGAGATAGAGCGCGGCGCTGATCAGAATTGCCAGTACCGACACGCCAATAATGAGCCCCATGCTTTACCTCAACGTTACACGCCAATAGTACTGATTAGTCATCCCTCGCGCGGCTGTGACGCAGAGTGTCACGAAGTGCGCTCCCACGCTCCGCGTGGGCATGCCGTTCTGGACGCTCCGCGTCCAACCTTGACCACGCAGCAGCGGATTATGCCCATGTCCCCGGGTATTTGCCTAACGCTCAAGTATCGCCGTCACGCCCTGCCCGCCTGCGGCGCAGATGGATATCAGTCCGCGCCCGCTGCCTGCCGCATCCAGCAGTTTGGCCAGGTTGGCGACGATCCGGCCTCCGGTGGCGGCAAACGGGTGGCCGGCTGCGAGCGAACTGCCTTTGACGTTCATTTTGCTGCGATCGATCGTCCCCAGTGGCGCGTCCAGCCCCAGGCGGGTCTTGCAGTAATCGGCATCCTCCCAAGCCTTGAGGGTACACAGCACCTGAGCAGCAAAGGCTTCGTGAATTTCGTAGTAATCAAAATCCTGAAGGGTCAGGCCATTGCGGGCCAGCAGACGCGGCACGGCATAGACCGGAGCCATCAGCAGCCCTTCTGCGCCCTTGACGAAATCCACAGCCGCCGCCTCACCATCACGCCAGTAAGCCAGCACCGGCAAACCCCGCTCGCGAGCCCACTCTTCGCTGGCCAGCAGCACGACGGACGCGCCGTCGGTCAGCGGCGTCGAGTTGCCCGCCGACAGCGTACCCTTGGCGCTGCGCTCGAAAGCGGGCTTGAGACTCGCCAGTTTCTCCAGCGTCAGGTCCGGGCGCAGGTTGTTGTCACGGTTGAGCCCCAAGTAGGGCGTCATCAAATCATCCTGCCAGCCCTCGGCATAGGCCGCGGCCATTTTCAGGTGGCTTTCCAGCGCAAGCTGGTCCTGCGGCGCACGTTCTATGCCCCAGGCCTGCGCCATCAACTCACAATGTTGCCCCATGGAAAGGCCTGTGCGCGGCTCACCGTTGCGCGGCAGCTCGGGCTTGAGATGATGCGGACGCAGTTGCAGAAGGGTCTTGAGCTTGTCGCCAGGAGTTTTGCTGCGATTGACCTGCAGCAGGATATTGCGCAGCCCCTCATTGACACCTATCGGCGCATCCGACGTAGTGTCCACGCCTCCGGCAATGCCGCAGTCGATCTGCCCCAGCGCGATCTTGTTGGCTACCAGCAATGCCGCCTCCAGCCCGGTGCCACAGGCCTGCTGAATGTCGTAGGCCGGGGTCTGCGCGGACAGCCGCGAGCCCAGCACGCATTCACGGGTCAGGTTGAAGTCTCTGGAGTGCTTGAGTACCGCGCCGGTCACCACTTCGCCCAAGCGCAAGCCATGCAGATTGAAACGCTCGATCAGGCCTTCGAGGGCCGCGGTCAGCATGTCCTGATTGCTCGCCTTCGCGTAAGGGCCGTTGGAGCGCGCGAACGGAATACGGTTACCGCCGACGATGGCGACCCGACGTGGATGCGTCATGGAAAACTCCCTTTCTACAAACGAATGAATGAGCCGTGTCGATCGCAAGAACGAACGTCGTACCAACGTGGTCCATTCCTTTGAACCCCGACTTCAGGAGAGTGTTCCATGCCGTCAGATCGCTACATAGATTTCGCCAACTCCGATATGGGTCGGCGTCTGGTGAACGCTACAGGTCTGCCAGCCCCTGCGCACCTGGAGCGCTGGCAGGCCGGGCGCCTTCGCCCCGTCGAAGGGACGCTGTTGATCAGCGCCGGACCGTTGGGCGATCAGGTCCGTCAATTCGCCAGCCGCCTGACCGACTCGCTTTACAGCTTCGGCAGCGAAATGCCCGGTGCCAGCACCTGGGTGGCCAATCAGGGGCCTCGGCTCAAGGCAGTGGTTTTCGATGCCAGTCAGATCCTGCGAACCGACCAGCTCAAGCAGCTCCGTGATTTCTTTCAACCCCTGTTGCGCAACCTCGACCACTGCGCGCATGTGGTGATTCTGGCAAGGTCGCCGGCAACGCTGGAAGACCCGCTGGCGGCCAGCACTCAGCAGGCGATAGAAGGCTTCAGCCGCTCGCTGGCCAAAGAAATGCGCAACGGTGCAACGGTCAAGCTGTTGCAGGTGGATGAAGATGCGCAGGATCAACTGGAAGGCGCGTTGCGCTTTTTCCTCACACCCAAAGCGGCGTTCATTACAGGCCAGCTCGTTCACCTGAGCGCCTGCCCGACACAGGTCCAGGACTGGACACGCCCGCTGGCCGGACGCAAGGCTGTGGTCACCGGCGCTGCGCGGGGCATTGGGGCGTCGATTGCCGAAACCCTGACGCGTGACGGCGCACAGGTCATCCTGCTGGACGTGCCACAAAGCCGAAATGAACTGGAAGCGCTGGCCTCGCGACTCGGCGGCCAGGCTCTGGCGCTGGATATCTGTGCCGAGGATGCTCCCGCCCAGTTACTCGAGCACTTGCCAGGGGGCGTCGATATTCTGATTCACAATGCCGGCATTACTCGCGACAAGACGCTCGCCAACATGCCGGAGGACTTCTGGGACTCGGTACTGGCCGTCAACCTCAATGCCCCGCAAGTACTGACCCAGGCCCTGCTTGACGGCGGCGCACTGAACGACAACGCACGAATCGTGCTGATGGCCTCGATCAGCGGTATCGCCGGTAATCGCGGTCAGACCAACTACACCACCAGCAAGGCCGGGCTGATCGGCTTTGCCCGCGCCATGGCCCCGGCGCTCAAGGCCCGTGGTATCAGTATCAACGCAGTTGCCCCAGGTTTTATCGAAACAAAGATGACGGCCAAGATGCCTTTCACTCTGCGCGAAGCGGGTCGGCGCATGAGTACTTTGGGCCAGGGCGGCTCGCCTCAGGATGTTGCCGAAGCGGTGGCGTGGTTCAGCCAGGCAGGCAGCGGCGCGGTGAGCGGTCAAGTGTTGCGTGTATGTGGTCAAAGTGTAATCGGGGCCTGAGGCCCTGTACCAAGCTCAAGGAGATGGATAATGACTGCTCACTGGCGCTACCTCGATTCTCTGCAACCCCTTTCAAACCTGTTCCTGCAGGCGGCAATGCGCCGCCGCAAGGTGACAGGCTCGCAGTTACCCGATCTTGGCTTGCGCAGCTGGGTTGCAGTAGACGCTACAAAGGTAGAGGCATATCGCAAGGTCTGCGGGTTTGAGGACAGCAGCCTGCTGCCGCCGACCTATCCGCATGTCATGGCGTTTCAGCTACAGATGCAGTTGATGACGTCGCAGGAATTTCCGTTCCCGTTGTTGGGGCTGATTCACATCGATAATTGCATCCGCATCCATCGCCCGCTGGGTGGCGTCAGTCAGCTGTACATCAGCGTGCAGGCCACCAACCTGCGCCCGCACCGCAAGGGCGCGATGTTCACGCTGGTGACGCAGGCCGAAGACGGGCTGGGGCTGCTCTGGGAAGAAGAAAGCACCATGCTTTGTACCGCTGCCGAATCGAACAGTTCGTCCGCCGAGCCGGAAGAGTCGGTGCAGCTCCCGCTGATGCAGGTGGAAAGCTGGCGGGCACCGCCGCAGATTGGCCGCGATTACGCCAAGGTGTCTGGCGACTACAACCCGATTCACCTCAGCGCACCCAGCGCCAAGATGTTCGGCTTCCCACGGGCCATCGCTCACGGCATGTGGCTGAAGGCACGCGCCCTGGCCGCACTCGATGAGCACTTGCCCACCTCGAATATCGAAATCAGCGCACAGTTCAAGAAGTCGGTGCGCCTGCCTGCCGATGTGATGCTGTCGGCCAGTGCCGGAGGTTCGCAGGGGCAGTTCCGGGTGGATGACGACAATGACATTGTGCACATGACTGGTAGCTGGCAACCGGTTACCCGGTAGGTTTTCCTGATTCAGGAGCATGGCTCTCTGGTCATGATTGAGCCTTGGCTAAACAAACCCGAACGCCCACTTGCCTGGCGGACCGTTCCCCCTGAAGCTATGCGTCTTCAGGAGAGCACAATGAACCTCGACGAGTTGACCCGACGCCTGCACCGTATTCGCGACCAGAACGACTGGAAGCCATTTCACAGCCCCAAGAACCTGGCCATGGCGGCCAGCGTGGAGATGGCCGAGCTAGTGGAAATATTCCAGTGGCTGCGTGAAGACCAGTCCCGCGAGCTGCCTGCCGACCAACTGGAGCATGCCGGTCAGGAAGTTGGCGATATCGTTCTTTACCTATTGTTGCTGTGCAGCGAACTGGGGCTGGACATGGAAGAAGTGGTACGCAACAAACTGGCGGACAGCGAACGGAGATTCGCCCCGTGAGTGACCGTCATTTCGACCAGTTGGCGACCCGCTTTGCGGAAAAGATCTATGGCGGCGCGAAAGGCGCCATTCGCCTCGCCGTGCTGCAGGCGGATCTGACCGAGGCCTTGCCGGACCGATCACTGCGCGTGCTGGACATCGGCGCAGGCCTGGGCCACATGTCGCTGTGGCTGGCCGAGCAAGGCCACGAGGTGACGCTGGCCGAACCTGCCGAGCCCATGCTGGAAGGCGCGCGCCAGCGTTTCGCCGATGCCGGACAGACGGCAACCTTCATTCAGGCCCCTTGGCAAGCGCTGCCCGGATTACTGAGTGACACATATGATCTGGTGCTGTGCCACGCTGTGCTGGAATGGCTCGCCGAGCCGCACACGATCCTTCCCGTGCTGCGCCAGCTGACCAAGCACGACGGCTGGCTGTCACTGGCGTTCTATAACCGCGACGCGCTGATCTATCGCAACCTGTTGAAAGGCCATTTCCGCAAGATGCGCAAGAATGACATGGCCGGAGAAAAGCAGAGCCTGACACCTCAACAACCGCTCGACCCTCGTGAGCTAGAGGCGCAACTTGAGGGGTTGTGGAGCATCGAAACCCGTAGCGGTGTGCGGGTGTTTCACGATTACATGCCGATAGAATTCCAGGCTCGGGCCGAACTGACAGAGCTGCTGGAGATGGAGCTGGCGCATCGGCGTCACCCAGCCTTTGCAGGGCTGGGTCGATACCTGCACTGGATCTGCCGTCCGGTCTGACACTATTGCGGAGACCACCATGAAGTACCGTCTTGCCTTGCTGGCTCTGTTCTTCGGGGTCAGTGCCTGCCAAAGCGACAATCCTTACGTGGCCAGTTCGCTGCCTATGCCGCCTGCGCCGCCGCAGGCAGCCAACACGCTGGACATGAGCGCCTACCCTGCGCCGCCGCGAGATTATGCGAAGTACCGGACCTGGGGCTGGCTCAACGGTCAGTTGCCGCCCGGAACAGCCTGGGTGGATTCGGCGCAGGTGGTCGAAGCGTTGAGCAATGGCCTGGATCAGCGTGGCCTGCGGCCAGCCCGCAACAATCAGCCTGCCGACCTGTACGTCAGCGCCACGACGCGTCAGGAGGTGCGCCTGCGTCAGGTGCGCGAAGACGTCGATCCGTATTACGGTGGCGGCCCGGGTTATGGACCTTACGGTGGCTATCGGCCAGGTTATGGCGGTTACGCCAGCGTGCCGGTGGTGCGCACGTATCAGGAAAAAGTCATGGTGGTGCAGATCAACCTGTTCGATGCCCGCACGGGCCAGCCCGTCTGGAGCGCCAGTGCAGACGCACATAGCAGCAATAATCTGGCAGACCGCAGCAAAGCTCTACGTCAGGCCGTGCAACAAGCGCTGACGGCTTATCCGCCTTCGTAACCTTTCGGAGAACTGCCATGTTCCGCCGTATCGTCCTGCTGTCCTGCGCTGTGCTACTGGCTGCCTGTCAGAGCAACTCGATCAATCGCGACTTTGATGCCCAGCGGGATTTCGCCGGTTATCGCACCTGGAGCTGGAAGGAGCCCGGCGTTCAGTATCAACCGGATGACCCGCGCCTCAAAAGCGACCTGACCGAGCAGCGCATCCGTCAGTCGATCAGCGAGCAGCTGGACCAGCGCGGCTTGCGCATGGCCGTAAATGGCGCGCGCCCGGATCTGAAAGTGCAGACTTGGCTGATTGTCGAAAATCGCCAGCAGACCGTCAGCACCAATTACGGCGGCGGCTGGAGCCCTTGGGGAGGCTACGGCTACTGGAACGGCCCGATAAACACCGAAACGCGCAGCGTCGACTACAAGGTCAGCACCCTGCAGATTGATCTGTTCGACGGCAAGGACGGCAAACTGGTCTGGCGCGGCAGCACCGAGCGCATCCTCAGTGACAATGCCGGCAACCCGGCTGAACGCGACCAGGCTATCCGCACGACCGTCGCGAAGATACTGGAGCAATACCCGCCGCGGTGATTGAGCCTTAATACCGTGCGACAGTCACGATTCTCGTTGCGCAGGCTCTGCGTCCGGCCTTGAGTGAGTAGCTTCGGGTTGTGACGTAAAGTCTCACTCAATGCATGCCAACGCGGAGCATTGGCACGAGATTACGTTTAACCTCAAGCCTGCATATCGCCCTGCATTTCATCAAGCAGTTCCTGAATCGCGTCAAGGCGCTCTTCGGGGTCGTCGATTTCCAGCAGGCCAACTTTGTCCTTTTCCGTGAATGGCAGCAGATAGGCGAGCTGATTGGACAACGAATACTGGCCCTCGGCGGACACGCCCATGTTCAACGACGCGACCATCGGGTGCTCGGCAAGGGCTTCAAGCAGCGCGACGAGGTCGGCGTCTTCTTCCTGCAAAGGACGCTCTTCAGGCTCTGTCAGCCACTCGACTTCGGCCACCAGCAATTGATCGCGCTGAACTTCGGCTGCGACTACCCGGAAGCGGCGGCCACCCACGACCCGGATGCCCAGAAGACCGTTGTCCTGCTGCTCGAAATCCTCGACCAGCGCTTCGCAGCCAATCCGCGAGTAGCCGTCTGGCACAGACCCGGCCTCGCTGCCCTCGGTGATGCACACCACACCAAAGCCCTGGCCCTGCTTCATACAGCGGCCGATCATGTCCAGATAGCGTGCTTCAAACAGCTGCAGATCAAGAACGCAGCCCGGAAACAGTACGGCGTTCAGTGGAAACAATGGCAATGTCATGTAAAGCCCCCTCCCTTCAAATGGCCAGCGACATTGCCAGCGGCAGGAACAATGCCGTTGCAACGCCCATCAGACTCATTGCCAACGCAGCAAAAGCCCCCGATTCCTCACCTTCCTGCAGTGCCACAGACGTTCCCACCGCATGCGCGGTCAAGCCCAGTGCCATGCCGCGAGCTGCGGGATGATCCACCCCGGCCAGCGACAGCAGACCCGGGCCGAAAATGGCACCAAATACCCCGGTAATCAATACAAAAACCGCCGCCAGCGCAGCGACTCCGCCAATCTGCTCGGCCACCAGCATGGCGATCGGCGAGGTCACCGACTTCGGCGCCATGGTCATCAGGATCATGTGATCGGCGCCAAACAGTACTCCGAGCCCCACGCAAAGCCCGGTGGCAAATACCCCGCCGATTACCAGCGTAGTCAACACCGGCCAGAGCAACTGCCGAATCCGTCGCATGTTCAGATACAGCGGCACGGCCAGCGCAACGGTGGCAGGCCCCAGCAGCGTACCGAGGATTTCAGTGCTTTTACGGTACTCTTCGTACTCAAGGCCACAGAACAGCACGACCCCGATCACCACAATCATCGACACCAGCACGGGCTGCAGGAACAGCCAGCGGGTTTTTTCGTACGCGGCCATCGCCAGTTGATAAGCCCCCAACGTGATCGCGATCCCGAACAAGGGATGGTGAATCACCGACAGCCACGCACCGTGCCAGTCCATGCTCATGAAACCTCCCGGCGACGGCTCTGACGCTGGATGAGTTTCTGCATCAGCCAGCCGGCAAACGTCAGTGAAATCATCAGCGACAAGGTGAGCGTGCCGAAGATCGCCCAGAAATCCTCGGCGATGGCGGATGCGTAAACCATCACACCGACAGCTGGCGGCACCAGCAGCAGTGGCAGATAACGCAACAGGCTGCTGGCCGCCACGCTGACAGGTTCGCTAACTTCACCACGCATCATCAGATAGGCCATCAGCAATACCAGGCCGATGATCGGCCCTGGCAGTATCGACAGAAACAGATGGTTGAGTGCCGTTCCCAGTAACTGGAACAGCACCAACCATGTCAAACCCCGTAACAACATGAGAACTCCAGCAAATAAACCAATCCGGCGACGTCACGGCGTCATTATAAACACGCCGGGCTAGAGACCATGACCCGGTATTCGCGCGCCGTCGGTCACTTGAGCACCGGCCAGCCCGCTGCTGATCTTGTGATTCACCTGCAACCCGACGATCGCAGCTATTGCGAATAAAACCCATCGGACAAGGAAGGCGTGCGCTTTATTCAGCCGCTGCCGGTCAGTGCGCGCGTTCGTTTCGTGGTCTGGCTGACTGACGTGACGGAGGTCGAGGGGCAGGAAAACCCTGCCTTTATCGCTGAACCGCTGACGCTTTGTTTCGTGTAACACGTTTAAAACATGAAACAGTCGTAACAGACTGTTTCATCCCGCTTACTCGCTGCGGCATACTCCTCTGCGGTCGTGCCCCAAGACATCTGCTCAAGCAGAGCCGAGGCCGCCGTTGAATCAATCTCCCGGGATATCACATGCGCGCGCTCGCTCCACTGGCTTTGACCCTCTTGATCGCAGGCTGCGGTGATGGCGAATCACTGCTGCCCCCCGACGGCCGTCTGCCAGACGGCGGACGTTATCGCGGTGACATCGTCAACGGTGCGTTGCAGGGCCAGGGGCGAATCGATTACCCGAACGGCAGCTGGTACGCCGGGCAGTTCGAGAAAGGCCTGTGGCAGGGCCAGGGTGAATGGCACGCAGCCAACGGCGATGTCTACAAAGGCGGCTTTGAACTAGGCCTGTTTCACGGCCAGGGCCGACTGACAAGCCACAACGGCGCGAGCTATGTGGGGAACTTCAAACTCGGGCTGCGCGATGGCGAAGGCACGCAAAAAGACAAAGGCGTGCTGTACCGAGGCCAGTTCAAGGCCGGGCTGTACGACGGCCCTGGTCGTCTGGAGCTGGAAGACGGCAGCCAGCACCAAGGCATGTTCGCCAATGGCAAAGCCAACGGCGAGGGCTCACGCAGTGACGCCAGCGGTAACCAATACAGTGGCAACTTCGTCAACGGCCAGTTGCAAGGCGTCGGCAGCTTTACCAGCGCTGACGGCGATCAATACGTCGGCCACTTCCGCAACAGCCAGATTGACGGCCAGGGCCGCTATGAAAATAGCGATGGCGATGTCTGGAGCGGTGAATTCAAAGAGGGCGCGCTGACCGGCAAGGGCGAACTGATCGGCTCCGACGGCAGTCGCTACAAGGGCGACTTCGACAACTGGCGCTTTTCGGGCCAAGGTCAGTTGCAACTGGCTGACGGCAGCCGCTATGTCGGTCAATTCGCCGATGACACCTATCAGGGCAACGGCGTACTGATATCGCCGGAAGGCAAGGAAGAAAGAGGCATCTGGACCAACGGCCAACGCGTGCGTGATGCCAAAGGCAAGCTACTGCCCGATCCGCTGGAAGCCGGGTTGCTGGCGCAAGGCAGCCTTCTGGACAAGGCTCTCGCTGCCGTGCCAGCCTCCACGCCGGCAACCGAGTTGTACACGCTGGTTGTGGGGGGCGACGGCAAGCAAAGTGTGTTCATGCGCGAGGCGGACTACGTCAGCAACCTGCTCAAATCCCGATTCGGCGCTGCCGGCCAGATCAGCCTGGTCAACCACCGCGACCACATGGCTGACCGCCCGATGGCCACCCGTGAGACCATCACGCGCGCAGTCCAGACCATCGCCCAGCGCTCCGGCCCGGAAGACCTGGTGTTCATTTACCTGACCAGCCACGGCACTCAGGACCACGAGCTGGTGCTGGATCAACCACGCCTGTCGCTGGCCGACCTGCCCGCCGACGCCTTGGCTGCCGCCCTTGCACCGCTGAAAAATCGCGACAAGGTAGTGGTGATTTCGGCCTGTTACTCCGGTGGTTTCATCCCGGACCTCAAAGACGAGCGTACCCTGATCATGACCGCCTCACGCGAAGACAGGGTCTCGTTCGGCTGCTCGGAAGAAGCCGACTTCACTTATTTCGGCGATGCACTATTTGCCCGGGCACTGGTCGAAACCGATGACCTGCAACAAGCTTTCAATGATGCCAAAACCTATGTCGCGCGACGCGAGACCGAAGAGAGTTTCGAGGCCTCCGAGCCGCAGATATGGGCACCCAAAGGAGTTCTGGCGCGCTGGCAGCAGTTGCGCAGAAGCCAGGCCGAACGCGCTTTGAATACGGCGTTGAATCGCACGGAAGCGAAGACCTCGACAAGCCGCTAGGCTTATCAGAATCAAGGGAGAAGTCTATGTATCTGACGCCGCAACACATCCTGCTTGCAGGAGCCACGGGGCTTACCGGCGAGCATTTGCTTGATCGCCTGCTCAACGAGCCAACCGTCAGCCGCGTATTGGCCCCGACGCGCCGCCCGCTGGCGGAACATCCCCACCTCGAGAACCCGGTCGGCGATCTGACTGCGCTGCTGCCTGCACTGGATGGGCGTGTGGACATTGCTTTCTGCTGCCTGGGCACCACGATCAAGCAAGCAGGTTCGCAGGACGCTTTCAAGGCGGTCGACCTGGACCTGGTAGTTGCCTTCGCGCAGCGGGCACGCGAGCTGGGTGCGCGTCATTTACTGGTCATCAGCGCCATTGGGGCAGACCCCAAATCCAGCACTTTCTACAACCGCATCAAAGGCGAAACGGAACAGGCGCTTCGTGCCCAGGACTGGCCGCAACTGACCATCGCCCGCCCTTCCCTGCTGGTGGGAAGCCGCAGTGAAACCCGCTGGGTCGAACAATTGGCCGCCCCCATCGCCAAACTGATCCCGGGCAAATACGGCGCCATCGAAGCCTGCCAACTGGCCCGCGCGATGTGGCGTCTTGCATTGGAAGAACAGAATGGTGTGCGGATTGTCGAGTCGGATGAGCTGCGCAAGCTGGGCAAATAAGCCGGCGGCAGGAGCTTGATGATCGTTCCCAGACTGACGATTCGTGACGCAGAGCAATGGCACGATAGTCGTCCTGGTACTAGTGCAAGAAGATCAACCCCCTAAAGCCCACCCGTAGCCTGCACTCCGAAGCCCGCCGCCGTCAGCAACGACAGCGGCAGCAACAAGGTGTCGAGCAGCGCGCTGCCAGGCAGGTCCAGGCCCGGATAGCTCGGGGCTTCTGCACCAAAACGGTCGGCGGCACAGCAGCCGCCCTGCAGCGCGTACATGTTCAGCCGGGTACCCGCATACACCACTGGCGCGCCAGGCTTCGCCGGATTCAGGGTGCGCGCCGTGGCGCAGCCGGTCAGTGTCAGCACCAACGCCACCAGCAGCAGCTTACTCATCCGCGCCCACATGGTGCTCCCCCCAGCGCGGCAGCATGTCCTGAGGGATATTCAGCAGATTGAGAATTCGCGCAACCACGAAGTCCACGAGGTCGTCGATGGTTTGCGGCTGATGATAAAAACCGGGAGATGCCGGAAGAATCACCACCCCCATGTTCGACAGCTTGAGCATGTGCTCCAGGTGAATGCTGGAAAAAGGCGCCTCGCGAGGCACAATAATCAACTGACGACGCTCTTTCAGCGTCACATCGGCGGCACGCTCGATCAGGTTGTTGCACGCGCCGGTGGCAATTGCCGACAGCGACCCTGTGGAACACGGCACTACCACCATTGCGCTGGGCGAACCCGAACCCGAAGCGACTGGCGACATCCAGTCGTCACGGCCATACACACGAATCTGCCCGGCTGAGGCGCCGGTGTACTCAGTCAGGAAGGCTTGCATCATCATCGGCTTGGGCGGCAGGCGCACATCTGTCTCGGTGGCCATCACCAGTTGCGCAGCCTTGGAAATGAGGAAGTGTACTTCCCGATCCTCTCGCACCAGACAATCCAGCAAACGCAGGCCATATTGCGCCCCCGATGCGCCGGTCATGGCAACCGTGACGCGATCCGGGCCGCTCATTTCAGCGCCTCGGCCAGTTTACCGTGCAGACCGCCAAAGCCGCCGTTGCTCATGATCACGATGTGCGTGCCGGGCTGCACATGGCTCTTCACCTGATCGATAATCGCTTCAATCGAATCACATACCTGCGCTGGTACAGTTCCCCCAGCTACGGTGGCAGCAAGGTCCCAGCCCAGATTGGGCGGCGCATACCAGACCACCTGATCGGCCTGGTTCACGCTTTCCGGCAGACCGTCGCGGTGTGCGCCGAGCTTCATGGAATTGGAGCGTGGCTCGATAACCGCAATGATCGGCGCAGCGCCGACCTTCTTGCGCAGACCATCCAGGGTGGTCGCGATCGCAGTCGGGTGGTGAGCAAAATCGTCATAAATGGTAATGCCGCGAACGTCGGCGACCTTTTCCATACGGCGCTTGACGCTTTTGAACGCGCTCAATGCCTGCACGCCAAGCAATGGCACCACGCCGACATGGCGCGCGGCAGCGAGGGTCGCCAGCGCATTGGCGACGTTGTGCTGACCGGTCATGTCCCATTCGACGGCGCCCTGTAGCTCACCCTCGAACAGCACTTCGAATCGCGAACCGTCTTCGCTCAACAGCCGCGCCTGCCACTGACCGCCCTGACCCGTGGTCTGCACCGGCGTCCAGCAGCCCATCTCGATGACGCGTGACAGCGCGGGCTCTGTGGTCGGGTGAATCACAAGACCTTCGCTCGGGATGGTGCGCACCAAGTGGTGAAACTGGCGCTCGATGGCTGGCAGATCGGGAAAAATGTCGGCGTGATCGAACTCAAGATTGTTGAGGATCGCAGTGCGCGGACGGTAGTGGACGAACTTGGAGCGTTTGTCGAAGAAGGCGCTGTCGTATTCGTCGGCTTCCACCACGAAAAACGGGGTCCCGCCCAGACGAGCCGATACCGCGAAGTTTTGTGGGATGCCGCCAATCAAAAAGCCGGGGCTCATGCCCGCGTGTTCCAGTACCCAGGCCAGCATGCTGCTGGTGGTGGTCTTGCCGTGCGTACCGGCCACCGCCAATACCCAGCGGCCCTGCAGCACGTGGTCCGCCAGCCATTGCGGACCAGACACGTAGGGCAAGCCTTGATTCAAGACATATTCAACCGCCGGGTTGCCACGCGACAGCGCGTTGCCGACGACCACCAGATCCGGTGCCGGAATCAGTTGCACAGGATCGTAACCCTGCGTCAACTCGATGCCCTGAGCTTCGAGCTGGGTGCTCATCGGCGGGTAGACATTGGCGTCGGACCCGGTAACCCGATGGCCCAACTCTTTGGCGAGTACCGCCAGCGAACCCATGAACGTGCCGCAGATACCAAGGATATGAATGTGCATGACCAACCTCTCAGAACATCCACGCAGGTTAACGTAGGGGCGGTGAAATGGCACCCTGAGTTTGTGCGCCGGATTGCGCGCGCGGGGCATTTCAATGCGCGGCAGATAAGCCTAAAGTCCTGATCACGGCTGAATACAAATGGCCTATTCTTGAACGCCTGTTGCCACACACCCGAAAGCAGAATCGACACAGACTCCCTCACAACAAGAACCAGGAGACATACCATGCGTTACGCTCATCCCGGTACCGAAGGCGCTATCGTCAACTTCAAGGAACGCTACGGTAACTATATTGGCGGCGAATTCGTCGCGCCGGTCAAAGGTCAGTACTTCACCAACACATCGCCCGTCAACGGCAAGCCCATTGCCGAATTCCCGCGTTCTACTGCCGAAGACATCGAAAAAGCACTCGACGCTGCGCACGCTGCCGCCGACGCTTGGGGCTCGACCTCAGTACAGGCCCGTTCGCTGGTCCTGCTGAAAATCGCCGACCGCATCGAAGCCAATCTGGAAGTTCTGGCCATCACCGAGACCTGGGACAACGGCAAGGCGATTCGCGAAACCCTCAACGCCGATATTCCGCTGGCCGCTGACCACTTCCGCTACTTCGCTGGGGTGCTGCGCGCTCAGGAAGGCAGCGCTGCCGAAATAGACGGCAACACCGTGGCGTACCACATTCACGAGCCGCTGGGCGTGGTCGGGCAGATCATCCCGTGGAACTTCCCGATCCTGATGGCCGCCTGGAAACTCGCCCCGGCGCTGGCTGCCGGTAACTGCATCGTGCTCAAGCCTGCCGAACAGACCCCGCTGGGGATCAGCGTGCTGATCGAACTCATCGGCGACCTGCTGCCTCCTGGCGTACTGAACATCGTCCAGGGCTATGGCCGCGAGGCAGGTGAGGCGTTGGCCAGCAGCAAGCGTATCGCCAAAATCGCCTTCACCGGCTCGACACCCGTCGGCTCGCATATCATGAAACTAGCCGCGGACAACATCATCCCGTCTACCGTCGAGCTGGGCGGCAAGTCGCCGAACATCTTCTTTGAAGACATCATGAGCGCCGAACCGGAGTTCATCGACAAAGCCGCCGAAGGTCTGGTGCTGGCGTTCTTCAATCAGGGCGAAGTCTGCACCTGCCCTTCCCGCGCACTGGTGCAGGAATCGATTTACCCGCAGTTCATGGAAGCAGTGCTGCGCAAGGTCGAGAAGATCAAGCGTGGCGACCCGCTCGACACCGACACGATGGTCGGTGCCCAGGCGTCCGAGCAACAATTCGACAAGATTCTTTCGTACCTCGACATCGCCAAGGGCGAAGGCGCCGAGTTGCTGACCGGTGGCAAGGTCGAGAAGCTGGAGGGCGATCTGTCGACGGGTTACTACATCCAGCCGACATTGCTTAAAGGCAATAACAAGATGCGCGTCTTCCAAGAGGAAATCTTCGGCCCGGTAGTCAGCGTCACGACCTTCAAGGACGAAGCAGAAGCTGTGGCGATCGCCAACGACACCGAGTTTGGTCTGGGCGCCGGCCTGTGGACCCGTGACATCAACCGCGCTTACCGCGTGGGCCGAGCGATCAAGGCAGGACGCGTCTGGACCAACTGCTACCACCTGTACCCGGCGCACGCCGCATTCGGTGGTTACAAGAAATCCGGCGTCGGCCGCGAAACCCACAAAGTCGCGCTTGAGCATTACCAGCAGACCAAAAACCTGTTGGTGAGCTACGACACCCATCCGCTGGGTTTTTTCTAAGCCCGCTGATAGCTTGATGATCGATAGTCATTTCGAGATCGATGATCGTTACCACGCTCCGGCGTGGTAACGCTGTTTCTGAAGCTCTGCGCCATTAAAAACACGCGCACCAACGCTGTGCATCATACGACCGCTCATCGCTCCTGGATGATGCAACCCGCCCCTGGACCCTCCGTTTAAGCCTACAAAATCGCACTTGCGGCCCGAATGGAGTATTAATTGCTTACATCGCTTCCCACAGTCGTATGAACCGGGACGTCACCGGTTTGGCCGAAAGACTACGTTCGACGCGAGCAGCGCGACGTCATGGAGAATCTGTATGGCGAGCTTTTCCCATTCTGTCGGTGCGCAGACGTACCGCTTCGACAGCCTCAAAGAAGTCATGGCCAAGGCCAGCCCGGCGCGTTCCGGTGATTACCTCGCGGAAGTCGCGGCGCAAAATGACGGCGAACGAGTAGCCGCACAGATGGCGCTGGCGAATATTCCGCTCACTCATTTTCTCCAGGAAGCCCTGATCCCTTACGAACAGGACGAAGTCACCCGCCTGATCATCGACACTCACGACAAAGCGGCCTTCGCGCCGGTCAGCCACCTGACCGTCGGCGGCTTTCGTGACTGGCTGCTCAGCGACCTGGCCGACGAAACCAGCTTGCGTGCGCTGGCACCGGGCCTGACACCGGAGATGGCCGCCGCAGTATCGAAGATCATGCGTGTGCAGGATCTGGTGCTGGTGGCGCAGAAAATCCGTGTCGTCACCCGTTTTCGCAACACCATGGGCCTGCGCGGTCGATTGTCGACCCGCCTGCAGCCCAATCACCCCACCGATGACCCGTCCGGCATTGCCGCCAGCGTGCTGGACGGCCTGCTGTACGGCAACGGCGACGCCATGATCGGCATCAATCCGGCCACTGATAGCACTTCATCCATCGTCGCGTTGCTGGAAATGCTCGACGCCATCGTCCAGCGCTATGAAATCCCGACCCAGTCCTGCGTACTGACCCACGTCACCACGTCCATTGAGGTGATCAACCGGGGCGTGCCGGTAGACCTGGTTTTTCAGTCGATCACCGGCACAGAGGCCGCCAATGCCAGTTTCGGCATCAGCCTCAAGTTGCTGCAGGAAGGCTATGAAGCGGGACTGAGCCTGAACCGTGGCACCCTCGGCAATAACCTGATGTATTTCGAGACCGGGCAAGGCAGCGCGCTGTCAGCCAACGCCCACCACGGCGTCGATCAGCAGACCTGTGAGACCCGCGCCTACGCCGTCGCACGGCATTTCAACCCGTTTCTGGTCAATACCGTGGTCGGTTTCATCGGCCCGGAGTACCTATACAACGGCAAACAGATCATCCGTGCAGGTCTGGAGGATCACTTCTGCGGCAAGTTGCTGGGTGTGCCGATGGGCTGCGACATCTGCTACACCAACCACGCCGAGGCCGACCAGGACGACATGGACACCCTGCTGACGCTGCTGGGGGTGGCCGGGATCAACTTCATCATGGGTATTCCCGGCTCCGATGACATCATGCTCAATTACCAGACCACCTCGTTCCACGATGCGCTGTACGCCCGACAAAGCCTGGGCCTGCGTCCCGCACCGGAATACGAAGCGTGGCTGGAAAAAATGGGCATCTTCACTCAGGCCGACGGCCGCGTGCGCTTCGGTGACAGCCTTCCGCTCGCCTTTCGCCAGGCACTGGCGCACATCGCATGAGTGACAAGCCGATGAACGAGATCCAAGACAGCACCCAGCCAGCCAACCCCTGGCTGGAACTGCGCCGCCTGACCTCGGCACGCATTGCGCTGGGCCGCACCGGTACCAGCTTGCCTACCGCCGCGCAGCTCGACTTTCAAGCCGCACATGCCCAAGCGCGCGACGCCGTGCATCTCGCGTTCGATCACGCGGCGATCAGCGCTCAACTGACTGAAAAAGGCCGCGAAACCTTGCTGCTGCACAGCGCTGCTGCCGACCGGCACTGCTACCTGCAACGCCCGGACCTGGGCCGTCGCCTGAACGACGAGTCTGCGCAGACACTGCGCGACTACGCTGCAGCTCACCCAGGCGGTCTTGATCTTGCCGTGGTGGTGGCCGACGGCCTGTCGGCCCTCGCCGTGCATCGGCATGCCGTGCCCTTTCTCACCCGGCTCGAAGAACAAGCCAGTTCCGACGGCTGGACGCTGTCGCCTGTGATCATGGTCGAACAGGGCCGCGTGGCCGTCGCGGACGAAATCGGTGAGCTGCTCGGCGCGAAGATGGTGGTCATCCTGATCGGCGAACGCCCCGGCCTGAGTTCCCCTGACAGCCTGGGGCTGTATTTCACCTACGCCCCCAAGGCAGGCCTGAATGACGCGCATCGCAATTGCATTTCCAACGTGCGTCTGGAAGGGCTGAGTTACGCGATGGCCGCGCACCGCCTGCTGTACCTGATGCGCGAAGCCTGCCGACGGAAGATTTCCGGCGTCAGCCTTAAGGATGAAGCCGAGTTGAAGACCCTGGAGTCCGATGGATCTGCCGACAATTCAGGCAAGCAGATCGGCAATTTCCTGCTCGATGGTCCGACTGATCCGCATTAGCTTGCCTGCGACTCGATGAGTCGGCCATCTATCTGGCGCTGGCCAATAAAGACGAAGTAAGACTTCCGGGCTTTTGCCAGCTCTGTCGAGCGACTCATCGCTTTTGTTGAAACGCGAACGGATTCTCACCGACGTCTGCCTAGCCAAGGTCGACCGTCGCCAGTTGGTCATCGATGATCACACAAACCTGCCCGCGCATTATTACGGAACCTCTTCTGCGCATTCTGCTTCTATAATGCCGCGCAGCCGCTTCTTCCGCATGCGACCCCGGACAGGGTGATCGCCTCAGGTGCTTCAATGGAATTCAACCCGCTCGACCTTATTCTGCATCTCGACGTCTACCTTGATCTGCTGGTGACCAACTATGGCCCCTGGGTCTACGCGATTCTGTTTCTGGTGATTTTCTGCGAGACAGGGCTGGTGGTCATGCCCTTCCTGCCGGGCGATTCATTGCTGTTCATTGCCGGTGCCGTAGCTGCTGGCGGCGGCATGGACCCGGTATTGCTGGCCGGGCTGCTGATGCTCGCGGCTATTCTGGGCGATAGCACCAACTACGTCATCGGCCGCACCGTTGGCGAAAAACTGTTCAGCAACTCCAGATCGCGCATTTTTCGCCGCGACTACCTGCTGCGCACCCAGGACTTCTACGCACGCCACGGCGGCAAGACCGTGACGCTGGCGCGCTTTCTGCCGATCATCCGCACGTTCGCGCCCTTCGTGGCGGGTGTCGGCAGAATGTCCTATCCGCGTTTTGTGGGCTTCAGCGTGCTGGGCTCGGTACTGTGGGTCGGCAGCCTGGTCACGCTGGGTTTCTTCTTCGGCAACGTGCCGTTCATCAAACACAACCTGACCCTGTTGGTGCTGGCGATCATTGTGCTTTCGCTGGTGCCGATGATCATCGGTGTGGTGCGCAGCCGCAGCGCGCCCCCGGTCGACGCTCGCTGACCCATGTGGTCACTCAGCAACTGGCGCAGGCGACGCACCATTGCCAGGCACCCGGTTGCTGCCGAGCTGTGGCAAAAAGTGCGCGAGCGTTTGCCCATTCTCGACGGTTTAAGCGCTGAGCAAGACGCACACCTTCGCGATGCCTGCGTGCTGTTTCTGAATGACAAATACCTCAGCGCGCTGCCGGGCGTAGAGCTCGATGACGAGCAAAGGCTGTTCCTGGCAGCTCAGGCGCAACTGCCATTGCTGAGCCTTGGTGACCTCAACTGGTATCAGGGCTTTCACGAGATCGTGCTGTACCCCGACGATTTCGTCAGCCCGCAACGCCATCGCGACGCCAGCGGCGTAGAGCACGAGTGGGACGGCGAACACAGTGGCGAGGCGTGGCTGCAAGGGCCGGTCATTCTGGCCTGGCCAGGCGTGCTGAGCAGCGGCGACTGGGACGGCTACAACCTGGTCATTCACGAGCTGGCGCACAAACTAGACATGCTCAACGGCGACGCCAACGGCCTGCCGCCGCTGCACAGTGACATGCAGGTGACCGAATGGGCCAGTGTCATGCAGAGCGCGTTCGATGATCTCAACCAGCAACTGGATCAGGACCCGGATACAGAAACCGCCATTGACCCTTATGCTGCTCAAGACCCCGCCGAGTTCTTTGCGGTGACCAGCGAGTACTTCTTCAGCGCTCCCGACCTGTTGCACGAGCAGTACCCGGCGGTCTACGCACAACTCAAGGCGTTCTACCGCCAGGACCCTCTGGCACGCCTGAACACAGCTCGCCAACACGCCTCGGTTTGTCAGGACAACTGACCGCTGCCAAGGCCATGCGTGGCAACCAAAACAGAATATGCCTATAATCCGGACCACTTTATGGCGGTTCGCGCCACAATCTGTCTGGTCAACCAGGGGACAATGCCCAATGAGCTACAGCAAGATTCCGGCAGGCAAAGACCTGCCGAACGACATCTACGTCGCGATCGAAATCCCGGCCAACCACGCGCCAATCAAATACGAAATCGACAAAGACTCCGATTGCCTGTTCGTTGACCGGTTCATGGCAACCCCGATGTTCTACCCGGCCAACTACGGTTTCATTCCCAACACCCTGGCTGACGACGGCGACCCGCTGGACGTCCTGGTAGTAACCCCTTACCCGGTTACCCCTGGTTCGGTCATCCGCGCACGCCCGGTCGGTATCCTGCACATGACTGACGACGGCGGCGGCGATGCCAAAGTCATCGCAGTACCACACGACAAGCTGTCTCAGCTGTACGTCGACGTGAAAGAGTACACCGACCTGCCACCGCTGTTGCTTGAGCAGATCAAACACTTCTTCGAGAACTACAAGGATCTCGAAAAAGGCAAATGGGTGAAAATCGAAGGTTGGGGCAACGCTGACGCTGCCCGCGCTGAGATCACCAAATCGGTTGCAGCTTTCAAAGGCTGATCATCGATCAAGCGTTTCCGGGCACTGCACACAGTGTCCGGAAACACGCTTCACCTTCCCGCCTGATCCCCGCCGTATCCACCAACCTCCCCTGAGAACTTCCCCCTCAAGCTTTTTTGCAAATAGCACGTTTAAAAATGCGTTGTCCTTTTAGCCATTCCATAAACAGTCCGTTAATGCCCGTATAGCCGGGGTAAACGCCAGATACGCCGTTTAGTCGAAAAAACGCTATTACGGAATCTGCCTACACAACATTGATTCCATCCGTAGTCCAGATAGCCGCCAGCCCCTTGGGATAACGTCGACCTCAACACCTCGTTCATTTAAACGCCCAAGCGACGCCCGTAAACTTCGCCCCATGAATACATCAGGCGATCGACTCCGCATCCTCCTTCGGGAGTGCCACCTCACAGCGACTGATTTTGCCGCCAACCGCAAAATCACGCCGCAGCACGTCAATAACTGGTTCAAACGCGGCGTACCCATGGCGCGCATTGACGAGGTGGCTGAATTATTAACCGTCAACGCACGCTGGCTGCGTACCGGTGATGGCCCGAAACACCCCAATGAACCCGCCCATGAACACACCGCTGGCGATACCCGAATGGTTATCCAGCAAACGAGAAACGTCCTGCGCGGTGACGTGGAAATCCAGATTTACATGGAGGTCGAATCCACCCACGGCGTCGGCAAAACCGTCCTGTCCGAAGCCCCCGGCCAGAAGATACGCCTGCCCCTGCAAGTTCTGCAGACCATGGGCATCGACCCGAAAAGCTGCATGTGCGTCGCCATGGTCGGCAACAGCATGGCCGACAAGATCCAGGACGGCTCGATCCTCGGCGTCGACCGCGAACTGACCCAGGTCATCGACGGCGAAATCTACGCCCTCGAGCACGGCGGCATCCTGCGCGTCCGCTACCTCTACCGCTTGCCCAACGGCGGCCTGCGCCTGCGCAGCCACAACGACGCCGAATACCCTGACGAAGTGTTCAGCGCCGAGGACATAGACCGGGAAAAAATCCGCATCCTGGGCTGGATATTCTGGTGGTCGACCCTGAATAGCCGCCGCAATGCGATGCTGCTGTTGTGAGAGGACTTTGGAGCGGCGAGGTATTGAGGCTGGGCATGAGGGGTGAGTTTTAGTATCCTGTGCGCCATCCAGAGTACCCGGCGCTGTTCAGCGGTGTGGTGCTTGAACGAGGCATGTGATCCGTTTGCCCTGTTGTCTATTCGCGCTTCTTCAGGAGCGCACCTGTTGAAGGCGATTGCGGTTTATCAAAAATAGATCGGAATCACCTACGAGAAGCCGGCCACAAGCCGGCTTTTTAATGCCTGTCACAAATAAATCAAACTGGACGCGATGCAAGCGTACTGATTCCACCACGGCAGATGCGCCGCCGGCACACGCATTTACGTGGCGTAGCGCCGTCTAAACCCGATACGACGCTGCATGCACCAGTTTCCGGTATTTCCGCCAACACGACCGCACGGCTCGGGCAAGCGGTGGCGAGGTGCTGAAGAGTACGATGGTGACGAACGAGATCCACCAGCCGGGGCGCAAGCAGCTCAGTGCGTATTGATTGAGCCAGATGCGCGCTAACCTCAGTCTGTAAGCACCCGGCCCCAGACGCTTAAGTTGGTCTATGTCATCTGATGTATAGAGTGTGTTCAGCATGTATTCGTTTGCGGTAAAGCGCTCCGGGAAATCGACCCCCGCTTCGTAATGGTTCAACACACTGAAATTACACCTCAGGATGTTATCCCACAGTTTCAGATTGCCGAGGCCTACCTGACAGGGCTTTGCGAGTCGCGCATCGATACCTCCCTTGCGCATGACGCTCAGCATGAGTGCCTGTTCGCTCACCATACGCGCGGACGTATACCCGATGAAGTTTCCGAACGGGTTACGGGACGGTTTTTTGTTGAAAAGATCTGTTCTTTCGTACAGCGGGTGCTCCCACATGAAGAGCATGGCGTCGCGGGCGCCGAACTGAACCAGGTCCGAAATATGGAACAGCATTGGAAAGCGTTCGGGGTTGCGGATATAAAGCGTCGTTGTGGTGATGGGCGTGTCGAAAAGAGGCGGATTGTCAGACCCGGTATCCTCCGCGCTGCCTATAACGGCAAGTGCTGCGCTGGTCAGGTTGTGATCTGCGCGCATTTTCATGACATAACGTCTTGTGGCCGCCTGAATGCCGTACAGCGTCGACTGCAGCATGCGGTTGGTGTTGATCTGATTACCGGCATCATCAATGAAAGCTCCCGGATCATCCGAGACTATTATCCGCTCAGCTTCAACGGCTGAAACATCTTCATTGTGCCAAGTAGACACGATGATTTCGGCGTGAGGCAGGTGTGTTCTGATGGAACGGATGCACGCGAAAATATTTCGATCAGGTCCCACATTGAGACAGAGAGGCCCCTGAATCACGACGCTGATCTGCCTGGAGTCGACAGGTACAAGATGGTGCATATTTCAACCTTGCAATCGGAAAACGACAACTGTGAACCGGCGATGAATATTGATCAGAAGGCACACTGAAAGACGCGTTGAGGGCTCTTGAGTAGCTCCGGCTTGCGGGCCGGATGCTTGCGGAACGAGATGATGCTCGACCACTAAAGGGTTAGCAGCAGCTGCGCAGGAAGGTTGCCGGGGTGCAGCCAGGACGGCAGTGATACTGAAGCAAGGTGGTTTTCATGGGTCAGACAACGTACTTGTCATCAAGCGCACCTGGCACCTTCACAACCACTGTTGTCGTATCGGAAAGCGCTTCAAACGCAGTGACGTCGCCTGGTTCAAGAACAATGATGTCACCCGCCTGCCAGACCTGATCACGCATGCGAACTGTCCCGGAGAGCACCAGAGTAATCTCCGTTGCGACCTTGTGATAATGGGCTGCTTCGTTATCGCCAGCCTGGTAGCTTTTGACCCCGACTTCACAGGCGTTGGTGCTGAACGCTGCGGGCTGGAACCCCCCCACGAACCAGCCTTTGATCATCTCTTCCAGCTTCGCTGTTTTCATCGTGCGTCCCCTGCTTCGAACGCATGCAGCTGGCGCTGGGTTTTCAGGGGGCGATACTGGTTGGGCTCAACACGAAAAGCACCGATTATCTTCTGCAAAAGCACCAGTTCGTTAAGTACCGGGGCAATGTAGAAGTTGCCGTTGACCCGAGCGTCCTTGCGGATCATTTCCTTGGCCGCCGCGACAAACAGCGAGCCGGACCTGAACCAGTACATGCCGGCGATGGCATTAGGGCTGATCGGGTTTTTCTCGGCAGCTTCGATAACCCGGTTGTCACCATCCAGGCGCGCGAACGAATAACGAGGGTGCAGGGAGTTGAAGATGACAATGCCGGCATCATCACCTCGTTCACGAAACCAGCGCACGACCGCTTGCAGGTCTGTATCCAGAAAATCACTCACGCTCAGAATCAGCAGTTCGTCATCGTTGTCGATTTGCTCACTCGCCAGAAGAGCGGTACAGGCCGCACCTTGGGTGAGGTTGTGAACCGGCAGGACACTGGCAGACGTGTGCATTTGCTGAATCATGTTACGCAGGTGCAGCCTGACGACATCGTCGTTTGAAAACGTGCAGATCAGTCTCGCGGGTGCCAGCGCTGCGCAGTTGTCGATCAGCGAGTGGATCAAGGGTTTGCCATTGCACTCACGAAGGTATTCTGGGTACTCACCGTCATCGCGTCGGGCATACCCCGTTTTGCCCGAGAGAAGAATGATGTTGAGCGTACTCACAGGCTGGCTACCTCGCCGACATTTATTGTTTCCAGCGTGCCAAGGATGTTGCCGAGGTTCACGTCACAGGTTTCCGCCACGACCAGAACATGCGCGCCGGAAGCCCGGGCAGCCTTGATGCCGTTCTCGTTGTCTTCGATGATCAGACATTCCTCTGGCTGCAAACCCAGCTGCCGAATGGCTTTGACGTAGATGTCCGGCGCTGGCTTGGCGTGCTTCACATCCTCATTGGAAAGTTGCAGGTCCAGGTAGCGGCTGAGGTCCGCCCTGTCCATCATCACATCGACGGTGTTGCGAATGGAATTTGACGCCACGGCCAGCTTGTAGCCCCGTGTTTTCAGGGATGACAGCGCATACTGATGAACGAAGGTAGGCTTGCACCGGGCATAGACGATTTCAAGGGTGTATTGCTGTTTCATCTCGTTGATAAACCCGTGCAGGGCCACTGGCAGGTCACGCTCGACGCTCAACATATCGAGTTTTCTGGAGGTGGGCAGACCGTCATAAGCCGTCAGGTGTTCGTGGCGGCTGATGTTGTAGCCGAACAGGCCGAGTGCTTTGTTCAGTGCATCGTAATGCCATTCCTTGGCCTCGATCAGGACACCGTCCATATCGAATATCACCGCCTTGATCATGACTGCCTCACTTGAAAAAACTGGCCGCATCTGTGGGAGTGTCGGTACAGAGCGTAAGACGCGTCTGCGACCTGAAGTCGAGCAATCGCTTCCATAACGGGTCACAGTCGCGTCCGTGCAGTTCCGGCGATACCACACACACGTGCTTACCCAAGGCCAGAAGATCGGCAATGACCTGATTGGAGAACCATTCGCTTTCAAACCCGTCCAGCCAGACACCAGAGACCTTGTCGATCCAGACCGGCGAAGGCTCGACTTCGCTGAGACGCGTGTAGGTAACCATCCCTTCCTGCAGATAAGTACGCATGTCGGGAATGGCCATGTCGAAGGCAAACCATCGGGTATGCCCATGACGTGCAAAGGTATTCTTGATGGCCTGCGCCATGCCGTCGGCCTTGATATTGATAGCCAGCGGCAGGTCGCGACCGGCCATGATGTCAAGCAAGCCATCAAGCGTCAGCTCGCCGCCCACCGGCATGTCATGGGAAATGACCAGTTGACCGGCGACGTCACGAACATCGGTTTCAGTGCCGAAGCCAAGATCGAAGGAGCGGTGAAATGCCTGCGACAAATTACGCTCGGGCTTGTGCAGCCAGTAGCCGCGATGACTGATGATCTGCATGTCAGCCTCCACTGCCTGAAGCTGCAAGCTGGCTGAGCGGTAACGACAGAAACAGGTTCAGATCTGCAGGAATGCCCATGCCATGCATGCCGTGTCCTTCTGAGCCGATGCTGTAATGGATGACCCTGGCGCCTTGAGCGATGATCTCGTTGTAGGCCGGTGCGATGTAAAACTCACCATTTACGCGAAGGTCTTTCATGACCATCGCCTCGATGGCGGATATCAGCTGGGCTCCGTTGTGAAAGTTGTAGATGCCGACAGTGGCCTCATCGGAAATGACTTGCTTCTCGACCACACGATTGACCAGACCTTCTGCGTCGATGCCGACAAATGACCACTTCGGGTCATTGGCTTTCATGGTCATGATCAGGCCCGCTGCATCAGTCTCGTCCATTGCCTGCAGATAGGCATTGATGTCCACGTCGACGTACTGATCGCTATTGGCAATCATGACGCGCTGGTCAGGGTTGATCAGGTGCCTTGCAGCATAGACGGAACATGCTGCGCCCCCGGTTACGCCATCCAATTCGACGATATCGCAACCGGGTGCCCAGGCACTCAACTTCTCTTTCAGCCCATACCTCGCAACATGTTCCGACTGGCAGATGAAGATGAATTTGTGTGGACAGTCCGGCATCAGGTTGTCGATCACGACCTTGATCATCGGTACGCCATGCACAGGGATCAGCGGCTTTGGTTCCGGGTACCCGGCGACGGCAAAGCGGCTCCCGGCCCCGGCCATCGGAACGATTATTTGCAACATGGAAATACCTTATGAATAGTCGTTCAGATACGCAGGGAGGCAACTTTCAACTGCATGGGCAACGGCATTAATAACAGCCCTGCCCAATCATCCGGCCACGCTCGAGGGTCATATATCGCTGGCAAAATTCTCTGCCCTCGTCTACCGCGTGAGTAACAAGAATCAAGGCCATGCCTTCCTCCTGCATGCTCCGGATTCGCTCGTGGCACTTGCGCTTGAACGTTTCGTCGCCGACTGCAAGCACCTCGTCAGCCAGCAACGTCTGTGGCTCGACGTGGACCGCTACCGAGAACCCCAGTCGCATGTACATGCCCGACGAGTAGTTTTTTACCGGTGTATCGATGAAATCTCCCAGGCCGGAAAAATCAACGATTTCATTGAAGCGACTACGTATTTCCTTATTGCTCAATCCGAACAGGCTGGCATTCAGGTAAATATTTTCCTCGCCAGTCAGCTCAGGGTGAAAGCCCACTCCAATCTCTATCAACGGCGCTACACGGCCCACAGTGGTCAGGCGTCCGCTGGTAGGCAACAGGATGCGTGACACCAGTTGCAAAAGCGTGCTTTTACCAGACCCGTTATGCCCTACAAGCGCCAGCGACTCCCCTTTGCACAAAGTAAACGACACGTCATCGACGGCGGTGAAGTCTTCGACACGCTCGCGGTGCCGGGCATCAAACAGCCCCAGAAACTTCTTCTTCAGACCGCCCCTGTTGTGGCGAAGAACAAACTGCTTGGAGAGATGTTCCGCCTTGATGACGACGTTGCTCATAGGTACTCCACCATACGATCCACTTTTCGGAACAGGCATAGCCCTGCTCCAAGTGATGCAGCACCCAGCAGCACACAAAGCACCAGATCGCGGGTGTCCGGGACAACTCCGGCATGCAGAATGCTGCTGAAGCTGTTGAAGTACAGGGCGAACGGGTTATAGGCCGCAATACGTGCAATACCTTCAGGCAATGAAGAGGTGACCCACACAATTGGCGTCAACCAGAACAGGAGGGGTAAAAACACGTCGATGAAGTGCCTGGCGTCCCTGACAGTTATTTGAATAATGCTCAACGCCAGACCGATGCCCATGACCAGAGAAATGAACGAAAGCAGCACGACCGGATAGAACAGCAACGCCTGTGTAGGCACACCGCCAAGGGCAATAAACAATGACGCATAGATGATCAGGCACCCACTCCAGAACACCAGGATCGTGATCGCCCCGGAGACAGGCAGCAACAGGCGCGGAAAGCGTAACTTCCGAATGAGATTGCCATTATTGATAAGCCATTCGCCGCCTTGCGAAACGATTTGCGCCAGCAGCATCCAGTGAACGACGCCTGTCACCAGATGAAGCGCAAAACGATCCTGGCTGCTTGGCAGGATATAAGTGAATACGGTGTAGTACGTGAGGGTGACGACCAGCGGGTTACCCAACGACCATACAAACCCTAACGTCGCGCCCATGTAGCGGATCTTGATTTCTTTGGAGACAAGATTGATGACGAGATCACGCCATTTGATGATGCCTGCGCTACGAAGTGACGACATACGAGTGCCTAGCTGTTGAGAGAGAACCTTGCAACTTTGTGCTGCAGGCACATGTTCCTCTCTTTCGATGAACGCCAGCTATAGGACGCCGCCTTGATTATCGTAGGAACATTCCACAAACTCCCGAATCAATAAAAGGCATCCGCCAGCGATCATCATCGAACAAGCGAGGCTTTCCATGACCAGTACTTCTTACACGCCGCCCAAGGTCTGGCGACCAGATACTTCGTCGGGGGGCGCGTTTGCCAGCATCAATCGGCCCGTCGCAGGTCCCACCCACGACAAGGAACTGCCCTTCGGCAAGCACCCGCTGCAGCTGTACTCGCTGGCAACGCCCAATGGCGTGAAGGTCACGATCATGCTGGAGGAATTGCTGGCGTTGGGGCACAGCGGCGCGGAGTACGATGCCTGGCTGATCCGCATCTCCGAGGGAGATCAGTTTTCCAGTGGGTTTGTAGGGATCAACCCTAACTCCAAGATCCCGGCATTAGTGGACCGAAGCCATGAAACGCCTGTACGGGTATTCGAGTCCGGCTCGATCCTGCTGTATCTGGCAGAGAAGTTTTCCAGCTTCCTGCCTGCAGACCATGCAGGGCGCACTGAAACGCTGAACTGGCTGTTCTGGCAAATGGGCGCGGCACCCTACCTGGGCGGCGGGTTCGGGCATTTTTACGCGTATGCCCCCGAGAAGCTCGAGTACCCCATCAACCGTTTTGCGATGGAGGCCAAGCGGCAACTCGATGTACTGGACCGTCGCCTTGCGGAGCATCGCTATCTGGCTGGCGACACCTACACCATTGCCGACATCGCCGTATGGCCCTGGTATGGCGCGCTGGTGCGGAACAAAGTCTATTCGGCTGCCGAGTTCCTGTCGGTACACGAATACCCGAACCTGATCCGCTGGACAGAAGAGATCGCAGCACGCCCGGCAGTGGTGAAAGGGCAAAAGGTCAATCGCACATGGGGAGAGGAATCGGATCAGGTTCCAGAACGGCATGACGCATCCGACCTGGAAAAATAAAGCGCAAGTCAAGGCCGGCACGAAGAGAAACCTGATGTGACAAAACCAGCGAAAATGCTGGGCCCGAGGGGAGTGATCTGCACGTAAAGTAGCCGGCCTTACTGCCCCCCAAGGACGCGCTCACATGGATCATGGAACCACCCGCTCGACTCTTCTCTCGCAACTGGTTGCCAATTCGATACGTTGTGGAGTACTTGCAGCATGAGTACTTCCGACGTTCCGCAGGCACCGTCAACCGATCGTTTTGATGAAGTGCTCGCCATGATTCAAGGCGCCCGGCAGCAGGCAGCACAAGCTGTCAATACGCGCCTGATCGAGCTTTACTGGCAAGTCGGCGCCTACATCAGCCGCAAGATTGAAAACGCCGAATGGGGTGATGCTGTAGTCAGCCAGCTCGCCGCACATCTGGCTACCACCCAGCCGGGATTGCGCGGGTTTACCCGCCGAAATCTGTTCCGTATGCGCCAATTCTTCGAGGTTTACCGTGACAATGAGAAAGTGTCAGCAGTGCTGACACAATTGCCGTGGACCCACCATCTGATCATATTCACTCAAAGCAGACGCCCCGAAGAGCGTGAGTTCTATCTGCAAATGGCAATCAGGGAAAAATGGTCCAGCCGCGACTTGGAGCGCCAGTTCAAAACCGCCTTGTTCGAGCGCAGTGTCACCCAGCCAGCCAAAGCCTCGGCCATGCTCAAGGAGACCCGACCGGCGGCTATGGATGTATTCCGTGATGCCTACCTGGTGGAGTTTCTGGAGCTACCTGCAGGACACGCCGAAGCGGACCTGCATCGCGGTTTGCTGCAACGCCTGAAGGGGTTTCTGATCGAGCTGGGCCGCGACTTCTGCTTTGTCGGCTCCGAGTACCCAGTGCAGGTGGGCGGACGGGATTTCGCACTCGACCTGCTGTTCTTTCATCGGGGCCTCAACTGCCTGGTTGCCATCGAACTCAAAGTGGGATGCTTTGAACCGGAATACCTGGGCAAGCTGAACTTCTATCTGGAAGCACTGGACCAGACCGAGCGCAAACCCCATGAAAGCCCCGCCATTGGCGTCTTGCTGTGTGCCAGCAAAAACGATGAGGTGGTCGAGTACGCTCTGAATCGCTCGTTGTCACCTGCGTTGATTGCCGAATACCAGACTCGATTACCGGACCGACAGTTGTTGCAGGCCAAACTTCACGAGTTCTACGCCCTGGACGTCGCGAAGGACGATCAGTAATACCTGACAACTGCATGGATGCATTACGCTTGTGCGGACGACAACTTCACCTCACGGAGCCTTAGATGCCGCACAGCAAAGACCCTCGCGCCCACACCGCTCTGTCGCAACGTGGCCGAAGCGCCAGCAGCGGTCCGGGGCGTGCGGTCAATCCACCAGTGGTTCGCCTCAGTACGGTGCTGTTCGACAGCCTGGAGAGCCTGCGGGAAGCCGAGGTTCGTACTGCAGGCCCGGAACGTTCGCTGACCTACGGCGCCAATGGCAACCCGACCGCGTTTGCCTTGCAGGACCTGATTTCCGAGCTTGAAGGCGCTCACGGCACTTGCCTGTACCCCACCGGGCTCGCAGCGGTAGCGCAAATGTTTCAAGCGTTTCTGCGACCTGGCGATCACGTGCTGATCACCGAATCGGTCTACGGTCCGGTGCGGCGGCTGGCGAACACGATGCTGACGGCTTTCGACATTCAGTTCGACTTCTATGCCGCCGACGGCAGCAACGTAGCGTCCATGATCAAAGCCAATACACGCATGATCTACGCCGAGGTCCCGGGTTCGCTGACCTTCGACATGTGCGACCTGCCCGCGCTTTCGCAGCTGTGCAGATCGAAAAACCTGCTGCTGGCTGTGGATAACTCGTGGGGGTCGGGCGTGTTGTTCAAACCGCTTGAGCTGGGTGCAGATATTTCCCTGATGGCCCTCACCAAATACGTGGCCGGGCATTCGGACGTCATGATGGGCAGTGTAAGCACCACCGAGGCGCACTGGAAAACCCTGAAGGCGATGAGCACCGCTGTGGGCAACACCGTCAGCCCGGACGACGCCTATCTCGTACTCCGCGGAGCGCGCAGCCTGGCTGCGCGCATGGCCATGCATGAACGCCATGCACTGCAGATCGCCCAATGGCTGCAGCTTCAGCCTCAGGTTGCCCGGGTTCTGTACCCTGCGCTGGCGGATGATCCGGGTCATGCCATCTGGAAACGTGATTTCCACGGTTGCAACGGCTTGCTCAGCTTCGAGTTCAAGTCCGCCGATCGCCAGGTTACGGACCGCTTTGTCAACGCATTGAAGCTGTTTGGAATCGGCTACTCTTGGGGCGGCTTTGAAAGCCTGATTACCGAGGTCGAACAGCACGGACCTGATCGCGGTGCCGGTCCTATGCTGCGCCTGCAGGTAGGTCTGGAAAGCCCGGAAGATCTGATCGCCGACCTGCAGAACGGTTTCGCAGCGGGGTAGACCTTTTGCTCGCACCAAAGGCAGACGCCCATCGCCGCCATTTGCCCCGAGGCCATCGCTCTGCTAGTGTCGCGCGGTTTAGTCTCTACCGGAAATGCCCTCATGGCCCGCAAGAAAGCTGCACTGGATTTCGAACAGTCCCTCGCTGATCTTCAAGCGCTGGTAGAGCGCCTGGAGAATGGCGAACTGTCGCTGGAAGATTCTCTGACCGCCTTTGAGCAGGGCGTGCGCCTCACCCGCGAGTGTCAGAGCGCCCTTACGCAGGCTGAACAGAAGGTTCAGGTACTCCTGGAGCGCGATGGCGAATTGACCGAAGAGCCCTTTGACACTGCGGAACTGCCTGAATGATCGCGAGCTACCAGGCACTGAGCCAGACCCGTGTGAACGCTGCTCTGGAAAGCCTGTTTCAAGCGCCAGGCCCGGAACTGGCGCGCCTCTACGATGCCATGCGCTACAGCGTGATGAATGGCGGCAAACGAGTGCGCCCATTGCTGGCCTACGCGGCATGCGAAGCACTGGGCGGCGAGGCCAGGGATGCTGACGGTGCGGCCTGCGCAGTCGAGCTGATCCATGCTTATTCACTGGTACACGATGACCTGCCAGCGATGGACGATGACGATCTGCGCCGCGGCCAGCCCACCACGCACAAGGCATTCGATGAAGCCTGTGCGATTCTTGCTGGCGATGGTCTGCAAAGCCTCGCTTTTACTGCCCTGCTCGCCCCGCACCTGACCTCACGTGACGCCGACACTCGACTGCAGATGGTCAGCACGCTGGCAGCAGCAGCCGGGCCGGCCGGTATGGTCGGCGGACAGGCGATCGATCTGGGTTCGGTGGGGCTGAAGCTGGATCAGGCTGCGCTGGAATACATGCATCGCCACAAGACCGGCGCATTGATCGAAGCCAGTGTACGGCTCGGAGCTCTGGCCAGCGGTCAGGCGGATCAGCCCCGGCTTGACTCGCTGCAGGTGTATGCACGGGCGGTCGGGTTGGCCTTTCAGGTTCAGGACGACATTCTCGACGTCGAAAGCGATACCGCGACGCTCGGCAAACGCCAAGGCGCCGACATTGCCCGCGACAAACCCACCTACCCTGCGCTGTTGGGCCTGGACGCAGCCAAAAGCTATGCCTTGGAATTGCGTGACATGGCGCTCGACGCCTTGAACCCGTTCGGTCCGGCCGCAGAGCCGTTGCGCGATCTGGCCCGTTATATCGTCGAACGCCGACACTGATCACAATCCACCTGAAAACCGATGAATCAACCACGGTTCATCCGGTCTGAATCTTCAAGCGTATCAATCGACGGACTATCCGCCGACTCACTTCATGGGCAGCGTGCGATGCATAAGGTAAACTGCCACCTCTTTTACTTATAACGATTCGCCTGATGCCCACGACGTTCAAAGAGATCCCCCGCGAGCGCCCGGTTACTCCGTTGCTCGATCAAGCAGACACCCCGGACGGTTTGCGCCGACTGGGCGAAGCCGAGCTGGAAACCCTGGCCGATGAACTGCGCCTGGAGTTGCTGTACTCCGTCGGCCAGACCGGAGGGCATTTTGGTGCCGGTCTTGGGGTCATCGAGCTGACCATTGCGCTGCATTACGTCTTCGACACGCCGGACGACCGTCTGGTGTGGGACGTGGGCCATCAAGCGTATCCGCACAAAATTCTGACCGGCCGCCGCGCGCGCATGTCCACCCTGCGCCAGAAAGACGGAGTTGCAGCCTTCCCGCGTCGCAGCGAAAGCGAGTACGACACATTTGGTGTCGGCCACTCCAGCACCTCCATCAGTGCCGCGTTGGGCATGGCCATTGCCTCGCGTCTGCAAGGCAGTGAGCGCAAATCCATTGCAGTGATCGGCGATGGCGCACTGACCGCCGGCATGGCTTTCGAAGCGTTGAACCATGCGCCGGAAGTGGCAGCGAACATGCTGGTGATCCTCAACGACAACGACATGTCGATCTCGCGCAATGTCGGCGGGCTGTCGAATTATCTGGCCAAGATTCTCTCCAGCCGCACCTACACGAGCATGCGCGAAGGCAGCAAGAAAGTGCTTTCGCGTCTGCCGGGTGCCTGGGAAATAGCGCGCCGAACCGAAGAGTACGCCAAGGGCATGCTGGTTCCGGGCACGCTTTTCGAAGAGCTGGGCTGGAACTACATCGGCCCTATCGACGGCCATGACCTGCCGACCCTGATTGCCACGCTGCGTAATATGCGCGATCTCAAAGGCCCGCAATTTCTGCACGTTGTGACCAAGAAAGGCAAAGGCTTCGCACCGGCGGAAGTTGATCCGATCGGCTATCACGCGATCACCAAACTCGAACCGTTGAATGCGCCGGTCAGCATCCAGAAAAAAGTCAGTGCACCGAAGTACTCGGGTGTGTTCGGCCAGTGGATATGCGACATGGCCGAGGCCGACTCGCGCCTGGTAGGCATTACGCCAGCAATGAAGGAAGGTTCGGACCTGGTGGAGTTCAGCGAGCGTTTCCCCGAGCGTTATTTTGATGTCGCCATTGCCGAGCAGCACGCCGTGACGCTGGCGGCGGGCATGGCCTGCGAAGGCAGCAAGCCGGTGGTGGCGATCTACTCAACATTCCTGCAGCGTGGCTATGACCAATTGGTGCATGACGTCGCGGTGCAGAACCTCGACGTGCTGTTCGCCATCGACCGTGCCGGACTGGTCGGCGAAGACGGTCCGACGCACGCGGGCAGCTTCGATCTTTCTTACTTGCGCTGCATCCCCGGCATCGTGGTGATGACCCCGAGCGACGAGAACGAACTGCGCAAATTGCTCAGCACCGGCTATCTGCATACCGGACCTGCGGCAGTGCGCTACCCGCGCGGTACGGGGCCCAACGCGGAGATTGAGGCCAGCCTGAAGCCGGTCGAAATCGGCAAAGGCGTTGTGCGTCGACAAGGTCAGGGCGTCGCGATACTGGTGTTTGGTGTGCAACTGAGCGACGCAATGGTCGTTGCCGAGAAGCTCGACGCCACGGTCATCGACATGCGCTTCGTCAAACCGCTGGACGAGGCACTGGTACGCGAAACTGCAGCCAGTCACGAACTGCTGGTCACGCTGGAAGAAAACGCAGTGATGGGCGGTGCCGGTGCAGCGGTCAGCGAATTCCTAGCCCGCGTCAACATCCTCAAATCAGTGCTGCATTTGGGCCTGCCGGACGTTTATGTCGAGCATGCCAAGCCAGCGCAGATGCTGGCCGAGTGCGGGCTGAATGCTGAAGGGATAGAAGCGGCGATCAACGAGCGATTGGCGTTAATCGGCTGATGGAGAGCGGACACCCTCCGCTCCTTGGCTTATCAGGCTGTAGGAAGCCGATACAAATAAAGCAGCACCACGCTGGAAAACGCCAGCAGGCAGACCGGTAGCGGGTGCAGCCCGAACAGTACCGCGATGGCCGCGATCCAGGCGGGCAGGCCGGCTGCCAGGAAGGCTAGACGTCGAACCGCCGCAAGCCTGATCCAGGCTGCCGGTTCTTCCGGGGTGTCGATCGCAGCTTGAGTAGCAGCCAATGCGCGTTTGTATGAACCGAACGGTTTCAGGCTGACGAACATCGAGCCTATTCCAGCGATGAACAGCGGCACCGCCAGCACCGGAACAAGCGCTTCGCTTGAGCCGAAAAACAGACAAATCACCAGTAACGGCGCCAGGGTCAGGCCCAGTTGTCGCCACCAGGCCATCTCCAGCTTCTGACGCACCTCGCTGCGTGTCACGCGGGGCCTACCTCACTTTGATGCTCATTGCCCATCATGTGCCCGAGCTTGCCGGCCTTGGTCGCCAGATAGAGGCGGTTGTGCGGGTTTTGCCCGGTGTGCAGCGGCACGCGTTCGGCGACGTTGATGCCCATGTCGGTCAGCGCCTTGACCTTGCGAGGGTTATTGGTCATCAGGCGCAACGATTGCACGCCAAGGTGCTGGAGCATTGGCAGGCAAATGGCGTAATCCCGCTGATCGGCGGCAAAGCCCAAACGTTCGTTGGCTTCGACCGTATCGGCGCCGCCGTCCTGCAATTCATAAGCACGGATCTTGTTCATCAAACCAATACCGCGCCCTTCCTGGCGCAGATACAGCAAAACCCCGCGCCCCTCGCTGGCAATGGCACGCAGTGCAGCCTCCAGTTGAGAGCCGCAATCGCAACGCTGGCTGAACAGGGCATCACCTGTCAGGCATTCCGAGTGAACGCGGCCCAGAACCGGGGCTCCATCCGCCACGTCGCCCAGGCTCAGGACGACATGTTCGCGGCCGGTTGCCGACTCGATAAAGCCGTGCATGGCGAACTCTGCAAAAGGGGTGGGCAGTTTGGAAGCGGCGACAAATACGACGGGCACCGTGTGCTCCTGATCAGTATGAAGACTGGAAATTCGCAAGATTTGCATTGTAACAGCAGGTTCCTGCGGACGCTCAGGCTGAATTATCGGGGGTTTAGATCATAAAGTTCGATACATAGACTGGAGGCATCGCGTCACTGCGCGCCGCCAAAATGCTGGTAGCCAAGGTTATCGGGAGTGATATCGGCGCCGGCGCCGTCGAGCAGAACCACGCCCTGCCCGGCTTCCACCCGTCCGATCACATGCACCGGCAAGCCTTGTGCCTGTAAAGCGGCAAGCTGCTCGGACGGTAGAGTAAATGCCAGTATGTAATCATCGCCGCCACTCAGCGCAGCCTGTTGCGCGCCCGACAGACCAAGCAGCGCCAGCAGTGGCTGCGACAAGGGCAGCCTGTCACGCTCGATCACCAGACGCACACCAGAAGCGCGTGCGATATGCCCGCAGTCAGCGAGCAAGCCATCGGAGATATCCAGCGCCGACGTCGCACTGCCGCGCAAAGCCTGGCCCAGCGCCAATTGAGGCTGTGGCGACCAATAGCGAGCCAGCAACGGCTCGGCAATCGACGCCTGCGCGCTGCGCTGATTCAACACCAGTGGCAGTGCTCCTGCGCCGTCACCGAGCGTGCCGCCAACACACAACAGCTCGCCCTCGCGAGCGCCGCCGCGCGTCAGGGCGAGCCCGGCGGGCACACTGCCAAACACTGTCAGCGTCAGGCTCAAAGGACCGCGAGTGGTGTCTCCTCCGATCAGGCGTAGCGTACAGCCTTGCGCCATCAGGTTGAGGCCAAGAGCAAACGCCTGCAGCCATTCGCCATCGACGCGCGGCAAGGTCAAGGCAAGAGTGAAGGCAACAGGACGAGCGCCCATCGCGGCCAGATCGCTGGCAGACACCGCCAGCGCACGCTGGCCGAGCAGAAAGGGGTCACAGGTATCGGGAAAATGCACCCCGGCCACCAGGGTATCGGTCGAGATCGCCAACTGCTCGCCGGGCGGTAACGCCAGCAGCGCGCAGTCGTCGCCAATCCCCAAGGCAACCTCTTCACTTGCCTGCGCACAGGGCGCGGCAGCGAAGTAGTTGCGGATCAGCTCGAACTCTCCCATGAAGGTCAGGCGCGGATCAGCGCTTGTGGGCCTTCACTTCGACTTCACGCAGGCGCGGCGCCAGCTTGTCCAGCACGCCATTGACGAACTTGTGGCCGTCAGTGGAGCCGTAGACTTTCGCCAGCTCGATGCCTTCGTTGATCACCACGCGATAAGGCACATCGATACGCTTGAGCAGCTCGAAGGTGGACAGGCGCAATACCGCCAGTTCAACCGGATCAAGCTCTTCGATGGTCAGGTCGAGACAAGGCGAGAGCGCGGTGTCGATCTCGGTCTTGTTGGTCGCCACGCCATGCAACAGCTCATGGAAGTAGGTGCCATCGACGTTGCTGAAGTCGTTGTCAACGCGAAACTGTGCTTCGATCTCGTTCAGTGCATGGCCGGCCATGTGCCATTGATACAGCGCCTGGGTTGCCATCTGACGCGCTTCGCGACGCTTGGCACTCTTGCCCTTGGCGGCTTCCGGCGATTTGGCGTCGCGCGGATTGAACTGATCGGTGTCGTCGGAAATCACTTGGCCTCCAACTGCGAGAGCAGGCTGACCATTTCAATCGCGGACAGGGCAGCTTCAGCGCCTTTGTTACCGGCCTTGGTGCCGGAGCGTTCGATGGCCTGTTCGATGGAATCGACAGTCAATACGCCAAAGGCGACCGGAATGCCGAACTCCATGGAAACCTGAGACAGGCCTTTGACGCATTCGCCTGCAACGTATTCGAAATGCGGCGTACCACCACGGATCACCGCGCCCAGCGCGACGATGGCGGAGAACTCGCTGCGCTGAGCAACTTTCTGCACTACCAGCGGAATTTCGAAGGCACCCGGCGCGCGGATGATGGTGATGTCGCTTTCGCTGACGCCGTGGCGTACCAGCGCATCGACGGCACCGCTAACCAGGCTTTCCACGACGAAGCTGTTGAAACGGCCAACTACCAGGGCGTAGCGTCCTTGGGGGGCGATGAAAGTACCTTCGATGGTCTTCAAGGTCATTCGGTGAGTCTCGTATTAAAGAGCAAGCGCGCCTTGAGGCGGACTTTGAGGGATAGTAGGCCACGAATCGCAACTGTCAGGCCAAAACCTGCGAAAACCTTCTTTCGCACGCATCGGCCTGCCGGTATTTATTCGGAGGGCACGTATTCTACAACTTCCAGATCGAAACCGGATATCGCATTGAACTTCATTGGCGAACTCATCAGGCGCATTTTGCGCACGCCGAGGTCACGAAGGATCTGCGAACCTGCACCGACCGTGCTGTACGTGGTCGGCGTCTTGATCGGTTGTTGCCCGGCGGTTTCGCGAATATTGGCCAGCAATACATCGCCGTCCAGCGGATGACCGAGCAACAGGACCACACCGCTGCCTGCCTTGGAGACCGCGCTCATGGCGGCGCGCAGGCTCCAGCGGCCGGGTTGCCTGACCATCAACAGGTCGCGCAGCGGGTCCATGTTATGGACTCGCACAAGGGTCGGCTCTTCTGCGCAGATCTTGCCCAGAGTCAGTGCCAGATGCACATCACCCTCGACCGAATCGCGGTAAGTAACCAGGTTGAAACTGCCCAGTTCGCTGTCCATTGGCTGTTCGGCAATCCGCTGAACGGTACGCTCGTGAATCATCCGGTAGTGAATCAGGTCGGCGATGGTGCCAATCTTGATGTCGTGTTGCTGGGCAAATGCTTCAAGTTCGGCGCGACGCGACATGGTGCCGTCGTCGTTCATGACCTCACAGATCAAGCCTGTGGGCTCAAACCCGGCCATCCGTGCAAGGTCGCAGGCGGCTTCAGTGTGGCCGGCACGAGCAAGCGTGCCACCGGCCTGGGCCATCAACGGAAATATATGCCCCGGGCTGACGATGTCTTCAGCTCTGGCTTCCTTGGCTGCCGCTGCCTGTACGGTGCGCGCGCGGTCTGCGGCGGAAATGCCGGTCGTCACGCCTTCGGCGGCTTCGATGGACACGGTGAACTTGGTGCCGAAACCTGAACCGTTGCGCGGCGCCATCAGTGGCAGCTTGAGGGTTTCGCAGCGCTCGCGGGTCATCGGCATGCAGATCAGGCCACGGGCAAAGCGCGCCATGAAGTTGATGTCTTCAGGCCTAACGCACTCGGCGGCCATGATCAGGTCGCCTTCGTTCTCGCGGTCTTCGTCATCCATGAGGATGACCATTTTGCCCTGGCGAATGTCTTCGACCAGTTCTTCGATACTGTTGAGCGCCACGCGGCACCCCCTTGGTTCAGGATTTCAGGTAGCCGTTCTCGGCCAGAAAGCTTTCGGTGATCGTGCCATGACCCGGCTCGGCAGCCTTGTCGCCCAGCAGCAGACGCTCCAGATAGCGCGCCAGCAGGTCGACTTCCAGATTGACCTTACGACCAGGCTGGTAGTCGGCCATGATGGTTTCGCTCCAGGTATGAGGCACGATGGTCAGTTCGAACTCCGCGCCATTGACCGAATTGACAGTCAGGCTGGTGCCGTCGACCGTGATCGAACCTTTATGGGCGATGTATTTGGCCAGTTCACGCGGCGCACGCACCGTAAACTGAATGGCGCGGGCGTTGTCGGCACGGGCGACGATTTCGCCTACGCCGTCGACATGGCCGCTGACCAGATGGCCACCCAGGCGCGTGGTCGGTGTCAGGGCTTTTTCCAGATTGACCCGGCTGCCGCTTTTCAGATCGACAAACGCGGTAACGGTAAGCGTTTCGCGACTGACGTCAGCCCAGAAGCCATCGCCGGGCAGTTCCACTGCGGTCAGGCACACGCCGTTGACGGCAATACTGTCGCCGAGCTTGACGTCGCTCAGGTCGAGCTTGCCGGTTTCCACGTAAACGCGGACGTCGCCACCCTTCGGAGTCAGGGCGCGGATGCTGCCAATGGATTCGATGATGCCGGTAAACATGGGTCCTCCGGGGGAACAAAGGCTGCGCTAGGCGAAGCCGGGAATTATACGCCGGGTACGGAGACTGGGAGAGCAATGACTCGCCAGTCATTGCCGACGGCTCGCATTTCCACGATGTTCAGCTCCAGCGCTTCGCTCATCTGCGCCAGTGGCAGATCCAGCAGCGGCCGGGCCGATGAGCCGAGAAACTTCCCGGCAATGAATATCTGAAATTCGTCGACCAGCCCGAGACGCGCAAAAGCACCCGCCAGACGCGGGCCAGCCTCGACCAGCACCTCGTTGACGCCACGCGCGCCCAGCTCGCCCATCAACTTGCGCAGGTCCACATGGCCCGCGCTGTCGGCCAGCGCCAGCATTTCGTGGCCGTCTTCCTGATAGCGACCCCGCGCCGACGCAGCGGCGCAGGTCACAACCAGGGCATTACCTGCCTGAAAAAACGGCGCGTCCAGTGGCACGCGCAGCCTTCCGTCGATCAATACGCGCAAGGGAGGACGCGCAGCAGCCAATGCGGTCAACTCTGCGCTCAGCCCCAGTTCTTCAGGGCGAACGGTCAGCCTGGCGCTGTCCACCAGCACGGTGTCGGCGCCCGTCAGAACGACACTCGACTGCGCGCGCAGACGCTGCACCGCAGAACGGGCTTCGGGGCCGGTGATCCACTGGCTTTCGCCACTGGCCATCGCAGTGCGGCCATCCAGGCTCATTGCCAGCTTGACCCGGATATAGGGACGTCCGGTTCCCATGCGCTTGAGGAAGCCTTTGTTCAGTGCTCGCGCTTCGTTTTCCAGCACACCGCATTGAACACCGATGCCCGCGTTCATCAAACGTAGCAGTCCGCGACCGGAAACTTCGGGATTGGGGTCCTGCATGGCAGCAACGACGCGGGACAGCCCGGCCTCGACCAGCGCATCGGCACAGGGCGGCGTACGGCCCTGGTGGCTGCACGGTTCCAGCGTGACGTAGGCGGTGGCGCCTCTTGCCAGCTCGCCAGCCTGACGCAAGGCATGCACTTCGGCGTGAGGCTCGCCCGCGCGGGCGTGCCAGCCTTCACCGACGATCTGGCCATCGCGCACGATGACGCAACCGACTCGCGGGTTGGGGTGGGTGGAGTACAGGCCTTTGCGCGCCAGTTCCAGCGCATGGGCCATGTAATGAACGTCAAGGGCAGCCTGCTCAGTCAACAATGCACTCATTCCTTACCCGGCTCGCGGGCCAGACGGTCGATTTCTTCACGAAACTCGTTGAGGTCCTGAAAGCGGCGGTACACCGAAGCGAAACGAATATAGGCCACTTCATCGAGCTTTTGCAGCTCGGTCATGACCAGTTCGCCCACCACCAGGGATTTGACTTCACGCTCGCCGGTTGCGCGCAACTTGTGCTTGATATGGGCCAGCGCCGCTTCAAGACGCTCTACACTCACGGGGCGCTTTTCAAGAGCCCGCTGCATGCCGGCGCGCAGCTTTTCTTCATCGAAAGGCTGACGACTGCCGTCTTGCTTGATCAGGCGCGGCAAGACCAGCTCGGCGGTCTCGAACGTGGTGAAGCGCTCGCCACAAGCCAGACATTCACGTCGGCGGCGTACTTGCTCGCCTTCGGCGACGAGGCGGGAGTCGATGACTTTGGTGTCATTGGCACCGCAGAAGGGACAGTGCATGGTGGCTGGCAACGAAAGAATGAGGAGCGCCATGTTAGCGCATCCTGTCGGCAAGACAAGGCTGAGGGTTTGCGGTATATAGACGCGCATTAAAGCGATGTTAAATTGCCTTGGCTCGGTAATACTGCACCTCTGGCGTCGCACAGCCTTTCGATATTTGTTTTATGGAGCTTTTGATGACGCTACGCCCCCTGTTTTTGCTAGGCCTCGTTGGCCTGCTCGCCGCGTGCAGCAGCAACGATGCCCCGAAACCTGTTGCCGCTCCTCCCGTTGCGCCGGCGATCAAGTTGCCTGCCGGCCCAGGGCCGCTGCAACCTTATCAGCGCGAGATCAGCGGTCAGTTGCTGGGCGTGCCGGCCGGGGCCGAGGTCGAACTGGCAATGCTGGTGATCGACGATCGCGGTCGTCCGCAAAAGCTGCTGACCAACACCTTGCTTAAAGGCAACGGCAAGTCGCTGCCCTTCCAGTTGCGCTTCAACCCGGAGGCCTTTCCGGTAGGCGGACGAGTGGAGCTGCGCGGTCGAGCCAGCCAGTCAGGGCAGCTCATTCTGCACCTGCCGTCGATGCGCATCGATCAGCCCACCACTCAAATGCTCGGCCAACTGCAGTTCGTCAAGGCGCCATGATCGCCCCGCAACATCTGCAAGACGCGCTGGGAGAATTGCTCGGCGACGCCCGACTGGTGGTAACGGCACTGCCGGGCACGGCACTGAAACTGTGGCTGATCGACGATGCCAACATGGACCGAGCGTTCAGCCCGGATGAAACGCGCCGCATCCTGGAAGATCCGCCGTACTGGAGCTTTTGCTGGGCCAGCGGCTTGGCTTTGGCTCGTTTTCTGGCTGAAAACCCGCAATGGGTAACAGGCAAGCGAGTACTGGATTTCGGCGCAGGTTCAGGTGTGGCGGCCATTGCGGCGGCCAGAGCCGGGGCAATCGAGGTGGTGGCGTGTGATCTGGACCCACTGGCTATTGCCGCCTGTCGGGCCAATGCCGAGCTCAATCAGGTGCAGTTGAATTACTCCGCTGACTTCTTCGCCGAAGCTGATCGCTTTGACCTGATCCTGGTCGCCGACGTGCTGTACGACCGCGCCAACCTGCCGCTGCTTGATCAGTTTCTCTCTCGGGGCCGCCAGGCCCTGGTGGCAGACTCGCGCGTGCGCGACTTCAGGCACGCTGCCTACCAGCGCCTGGCGATGCTGCATGCACACACGTTGCCGGACCTGGCAGAACCCTACGAGTTTCGCGACGTGAGTGTGTATCACGCCGTGCGATGCACTCAGGACCAGACGCAGAGCGCCCGGAACGGCGTTACCACGCTGGATCAGCCTGCATTCGGCGCGCTATAGCCGACGCCGCTTTGCGCATTGCGCTGCGGGCTTTATAGTTGGCGGCATTCAGATTCTTCGAGACGCGCAATGAGCCAGGACACTGCTTACATCTTCGACGCCACCACGGCTACGTTCGATCAGATGGTGATCGACAAGTCATTCGATCAACCAGTGCTGGTCGATTTCTGGGCCGAGTGGTGTGCGCCCTGCAAGGTCTTGATGCCGCTGCTGCAGCAGATCACCGAGAGTTATCAGGGCGAACTGCTGCTAGCCAAGGTCAATTGTGATGCCGAGCCGGATGTCGTAGCGCGCTTCGGTATTCGCAGCCTGCCGACCGTGGTGCTGTTCAAGGACGGTCAGCCGGTGGATGGCTTTGCCGGTGCGCAGCCGGAGTCGGAGATTCGCAAAATTCTCGAACAACATGTGGTAATGCCGCCGCCACCGGCTGCCGACCCGCTCAAGCAGGCACAGGCCTTATTCGCCGAAAGCCGTTTTTCCGAGGCTGAAGCAGTACTGAAGCTGCTGCTGGGCGAGGACAACACCAACGCTGCCGCGCTGATTCTGTATGCACGCTGCCTGGCCGAACGTGGCGAGCTGAGCGAAGCCAAAGCAGTGCTGGACGCGGTCACGGGTGACGAACACAAGGCCGAACTGGCCGGTGCAAAGGCACAGCTGACGTTTCTGGCTGAAGCTGCGACCCTGCCGGATGCCGCCGAGCTGAAAAGCCGCTTGGCGCAAAACCCGCAGGATGACGAAGCTGCACACCAACTGGCTATTCAGCAGTTATCGCGCCAGCAGTACGAAGCTGCACTGGAAGGCCTGCTCAAGCTGTTCATTCGCAACCGCAGCTACGCCGAGGGCCTGCCGCACAAGACGCTGCTGCAAGTGTTCGACCTGCTGGGCAATGATCACCCGCTGGTCACTGCCTATCGTCGCAAGCTGTTCGCCGCGCTGTACTAAGCTCAACACACTGGCACCGCATGGGTGCCAGTGTGTGGACGGCGTCAGATCAAACAGCTTCGATCCAGCTGTAAAGCGGCGCATCTCCGCCGCTTTCTACCTTCACGTTTGCGTTATGCCTCAGACGCACCAGCAGATGCTTGCCGGCTGCCGTGCTGCCGGCCAGCCCTTCCAGTTGCCCCAGTAAATCCGGCCCACTCATCTGCCCGGCCTTCTGCAGCAGCTCCTGAGCGACCTGCCATAGCCTGTCGTCCTGGCCAAGCTGCTTGCTCTCAACCTCCGCGACCGATATATCAGGCGCGGCAGCCTTGAGCTGCGCGCCCAGCTGAGCCCAGTCACCTTCATCCAGTTCCAGGGTCAAATCCACCGGCCACTGGCCTACGGTTCCACGAATACGCAACATGATGTGTACCTGCTGACAGTCAGGCGCACATGCTCCCACAGGCAGACGCACATTCCCATTCTCAACCGTAATGCCACTGATTGGCTGCCGGCGCCTTGCCGTTCATGAAGTCGCCAAGCGACCGCACGTCGTAGACGTTTTCCCAGTGCTCGACGATCCGTCCATCACGAAACCGCCACAGGCCGCAAAACGGCATGATGATTTTCCGCCCCTCGCAGCGAGCGCGTATCTCTCCCACCACCGAACCGAAATGTGCGTTGGCAACGATCTCGTGAACATCCATGTACAGCGTCTGATGCGTACGCTTGAGCAGGTTCAGCTCGTGGGACAGCACCGCGTCTCTACCGATGGCAATGGAAAGACCGCCACCCGCGCCCTGATCAGCCTTGTGCAGCACGATGTCAGCGTCGGCGAATTCGGTAATGCGTGTCAGATCCTTGTACACCGCGCGCAGGATTTCTCTGTTCGGATGGAGCTTGTTCATGGGTATCTTCCTTGATGTCGCACTCGACCGACGTCGAACACATGGCTCGGCTGGCGCTGAAAACCTTCCTGACGCATCCGGCGCAGGTGTAGAGACTTTCATCTTTCAGAGTAGGACTTGATGACGCAAAGTGTGAGACTACTTCTGCATAAGCACTGGGCAAGGTATTCCAGTCAGCACCAACAACTCAGCCCCCAAAGAGGCTCGTCAGGCCACGCCCAGGATAAAAACACGTCCACCACATCGACACTTGTTATAAGATCACATAACAGTTTTTTGAATATTGTTCCGGAGTTCGCTATGCGCCCCCTGCTACTCGCTTTGCCTTTCGCCCTGCTGCCACTCGTTGCCGCTCATGCGGCAGAAGAACACGATCATGACCACGACCATGGTGAGGAACATGGCAGCCTTGGCGCCCATGAGCACGGCGTAGGGCGTCTGGACGTGGTGCTGGAAGGCAAGACGCTGGAGTTCGAGTTTGACAGCCCGGCCATGAATATCGTGGGCTTCGAGCACGTGGCAACCTCTGCCGAAGACAAGGCCAAAGTGGCCAAGGCACGTGAGTTGCTGCTCAAGCCCAACGCACTGTTCAGCATTGCCGATGCAGCCAACTGCTCGGCCACCTCGGTGAAGCTGGAAAGCCCGCTGTTTGGCGACAAGGATGATGACCACGAGGAACACGCCGCAGCAGGCGACGCAGATCATCATGAGCACAGTGAAATTCATGGTCACTACAAGTTCGTCTGCGACGCACCGTCCGTTTTGAAGAAGCTCGACCTGTCGCAAATCTTCAAAACCTTCCCCGACACCAAGAAGCTTCAGGTACAACTGATCTCGCCAGGCGGCCAGTCGGGCGCGGAAGTGATAGCGGCCAACCCTACGCTGAAATTCTGATCGCATTTTGCGGCACAACGACCGGGCATGGCCCGGTCTTTTAATTTCCAACCGAGCGTGAGTCAGCCATGACCCAAGCACTGATCGAGCTGTCGGACCTGACCTTCAACTGGCCAGGCCAACCGCAGTTGCTGGACATCCCGGCGTTTCGTCTGGAAACCGGCGAAACCCTGTTCCTCAAAGGCCCCAGTGGCAGCGGCAAAACCACATTGCTGGGCCTGCTGGGCGGCGTTCAAAAACCCGCCAGTGGCAGCATCAAACTACTGAATCAGGAGTTATCGAGCCTGTCGTCGGCAGCCCGTGATCGCTTCCGTGTCGATCACACCGGCTACATCTTCCAGCAGTTCAACCTGCTGCCCTTTTTGTCGGTCCGGGAGAACGTCGAGCTGCCTTGCCACTTTTCCAACGTCCGTGCAGAACGCGCCAGGCAACGTCACGGCAGCGTTGAAAAAGCCACCACTACCCTGCTCGCCCATCTAGGCTTGAAAGATCCGGCACTGCTCGCCCGCCGCGCCGATTCCCTGTCCATCGGCCAGCAGCAACGTGTGGCCGCCGCACGGGCGTTGATCGGTCAGCCGGAGCTGGTGATTGCCGACGAGCCCACCTCTGCGCTGGATGCCGATTCGCGCGAGGCGTTCATTCGCCTGTTGTTCGCCGAATGCCGCGAAGCCGGGGCCAGCCTGTTGTTCGTCAGTCATGACCAGAGCCTGGCGCCCTTGTTTGATCGCAACCTGTCGCTGAGCGACCTGAATCGCGCCGCCGTTGCCGTGGAGATTTGAGATGTATCTGTTTCGTCTGGCGCTCGCCAGCCTCGCCAATCGCCGCTTCACTGCGTTTCTCACCGCCTTCGCCATCGCTCTCTCGGTTTGCCTGTTGCTCGGCGTCGAGCGCGTGCGCACCGAAGCCCGTTCCAGTTTCGCCAGCACCATCAGCGGCACCGACCTGATCGTCGGCGCACGTTCCGGCTCCATCAACTTATTGCTGTATTCGGTGTTCCGCATCGGCAACGCCACCAATAATATTCGCTGGGACAGCTTCGAGCATTTTGCCGAGAACAAGCAGGTCAAATGGGCAATCCCGATCTCCCTCGGCGATTCGCACCGCGGCTATCGGGTAATGGGCACCAATGCCTCGTACTTCGAACACTATCAATTCGGCCGCCAGCAGCACTTGCAGATGGCCGATGGGCGCGAGTTCAACACCGACCCGTTCGAAGTGGTGCTGGGCTCTGAAGTGGCCAAGGCGCTTCATTACAAGCTGGGCGACAAGCTGGTACTGGCGCACGGTGTGGCGGCGATCAGCCTGGTCAAGCATGACGACAAGCCGTTCACTGTGGTCGGCATTCTCAAACCGACCGGCACGCCGGTTGACCGCACACTGCACATCAGCCTGGGCGGCATGGAGGCCATTCACATCGATTGGCATAACGGCGCTCCGGCACGCGGCAATGAGCGAATCTCGGCCGATCAGGCGCGCAACATGGACCTGACACCCACCGCAATTACTGCATTCATGCTGGGCCTGAACAGCAAGATTTCGACGTTCAGCCTGCAACGCGAGATCAATGAATACCGAGGCGAACCCATGCTGGCGATTCTCCCAGGTGTGGCGTTGCAAGAACTGTGGGGCTTGATGGGCACCGCCGAGAAAGCGCTGTTCGTGATTTCTCTGTTTGTGGTGCTGACCGGCCTGATCGGCATGCTCACCGCGATTCTCACCAGCCTCAACGAGCGACGCCGGGAAATGGCGATTCTACGCTCGGTCGGCGCGCGTCCCTGGCACGTCGCAAGCCTGCTTATACTCGAGGCCTTCGCACTCGCGCTGGCCGGTGTCATCAGCGGCCTTGCACTGCTCTATATCGGCATTTTTGCGGCACGTGACTACGTACTGGACAACTACGGCCTGTACCTCTCGTCTATGCCACCTGGCCAATATGAATGGACTTTACTGGGTGGCATTCTCGGTTGCGCGCTGTTGATGGGAACCGTGCCAGCCTGGCGAGCCTACAGGCAGTCACTGGCCGATGGACTGTCGATTCGTTTATGAGGACCTTCATGATGCGGCGCATGCTACTCACTCTGCTGCTCTCGGTGACCACTCAACTGTGGGCCGCAGAGCCGCGGATACTGACCTGGAATGACATGATTCCGCCCGATGCACCTGTGGTGAAGCCGGTAACGGCTCCCATACACGATATGTCCAAGCTGTCCGATGCACTGGCCATGGAGGCAGCGCCTGCGGCCCATCAATTGGCACCGCATGCGCCGGTGGTCAAGGCACTGGATGGACAAATGGTGCGTTTGCCGGGCTACATCGTGCCGCTCGAGGTCAGTGAAGAAGGCAGAGTGACGGAGTTTTTGCTGGTGCCGTATTTCGGTGCCTGCATCCATGTGCCGCCGCCACCAGCGAACCAGATCGTGCATGTCACGAGTGAGCTGGGCGTGAAGGTCGATGAGCTGTATCAGCCGTACTGGATCGAAGGACCGATGCAGGCCAAGTCGTCTAGCAGCGAACTGGCAGAAGCGGGTTATCAGATGCAGGCAGACAAGATCCTTGTCTACGAGTTGCCGGATTCATGAGGATGACGAGGTTCCCAGCGATTTCATTGAGCTGAGTCAAAGCCGCCGCTCGACAGCGCTTTAACATTACGCCCATAAATTTTGACTGATCTCTGGAGCCTCCATGAACAAGCACCTGCTAAGCGCGTCCCTTGTCGCGCTCGCCATCACTGCCCCGGTTGCGGCACACGCCTACGAAAAAGGCGATTTCATCGTCCGTGCCGGTGTCGCGCACGTCCAGCCTAACGAAGACAGCAGCGAAGTCAGGCTCGACGGCGCCAAGGTTTCCGGCACCAAAGCCACTGTCGATGGCGAAAACCAGCTGGGCCTGACCTTCGCTTACATGCTGACTCAACATGTCGGCATCGAGCTGCTGGCCGCCACGCCATTCAGCCACACCGTATCGGTCAAAGGCCTGGGCCCTGGACTGGATGGCAAGCTGGCGGACATCAAACAACTGCCGCCCACCCTGTCGCTGCAGTACTACCCCATGGAACCCTCGTCCAGATTCCAGCCTTACGCGGGCGTGGGTATCAACTACACCACGTTCTTCGACACCGACCTGACCGGCGACCGCAAGAATCAGGGTTTCAGTAACCTCAAGCTCAAGGACTCGGTAGGCCTGGCCGCACAGTTGGGCATGGACTACATGATCACCGAAAACGTTCTGGTCAACGCCTCGGTCTGGTACGTCGACATCGACACCAAAGCTACCGTCGACGGGCCTTCTGCGCTGGCTGTCGGCAAGACCAAAGTGGATGTGGATATCGACCCGTGGGTGTACATGGTGGGCGTGGGTTACAAGTTCTGACCTGCACAGTTTCAAGCGCCACAAACACAAAGGCACCCTCAGCGGGTGCCTTTGTCGTTTTTAGTAATCAGCCAGATTTGTGTGTGTGTGTAACGCTGAATGCCGGATTCACTGCCCTATCAACAGCTCAAGGCCGCGATGCAAGGGTGTCGGCTCATCCACCGTGAAGTGCTCCAGCAAACGCCGGTTGCTGGCGCGGGAATGTTTTATGTCGCCCGAGCGCGGCGCCTGGTAGCTGACTTCCGGCTGCTTGCCGACCACTTGCGAGAGCGCCGACAGCAGCTCATTGAGCGAGGTGGTGTTGTTCAGACCCACGTTGATCGCACCTTCAATCGCACTTTCCCGCGACAGGGCCTGCAGCAGCAGCTTGAGCAGATCCCCTACGTAGAAAAAGTCGCGCGTTTGCTCGCCATCGCCAAACACGACAATCGGCAAACCGTTCTGGATACGCTCGGCAAAGATGCTGATCACCCCGGAATATGGCGAAGATGGATCCTGGCGCGGGCCGAAGATGTTGAAGAAGCGAAAGATCACTGGCTCCAGACCATGCTGGCGGCGATAGAAATCCAGGTAGAACTCGCTGGCCAGCTTGTCCGACGCATAAGGGGTCAGCGGCGCTTTGACGGTGTCCTCGGTGATCGCATCGCCTTCGCCGTTATTGCCGTAGACCGCCGCGCTGGAGGCGAAGATCACACGTTTGATGCCGGCTTCGCGCATCGCTTCACATACATTCAGCGTCCCGATGAAGTTGCTCTGATGGGTACGTACGGGGTCATCGACTGACGCTTGCACCGAGGCTACGGCAGCAAGGTGTACAACTGCCTGGCAGCCCTGTGCGGCACGCTTGACCAGTGCGGCGTCTGCCACGTCTCCCTCGATCAGTTCGACCCGTGGGTTGTCGAGCGGAAGATTGCTGCGTTTGCCCGCCGAAAGGTTGTCGAGAATGCGCACGCTGTGCCCGCTGGCGAGCAATGCGTCGGTCAGGTGCGAGCCGATGAAGCCAGCCCCCCCAGTGATCAGAACAGGAGCGTCAGACATGTCGATAATACCGATCCAGCAGGCTTGGCAAGCCGGCCCGCCAGGCGCGAGGCTTGATGCCGAAAGTGTGGAGAATCTTCTTGCAGGCGAGGACCGCGTGCTGCGGCTCTTCGGCTGCATCGGGGCGCGCGGCGTGGGCCTGCGCGGTAGGCGACTCGATGGCCAGCGGATGCGCAATACGCGCCTCGGTGAGCACTGCCTGTCCTAGCGCCAATGGCGTGGTCGCCTCGTGCCCGGCATAGTGGTAAGTGCCCCACAGCGGCGCTTCGCAATCGAGTTGCTTGACCACCGAAATAAGCACTCGCGCAGCATCATCGACGGGCGTCGGATTGCCACGTCGATCATCGGCCAGCAGTATTTCGCCAGGCTCTTTGGCGCGCGACAGAAAGCGACCCAATACGCCGTCGGCGCTGTCGTCCAGCAGCCAGCCGAAACGCACCAGCACATGTTGCGGGCAGGTCGCGCGCACGCTTTGTTCGATACGCCACAGCGCTTGGCCACGCAGGCCCAACGGCACTGGCTCGTCCTTTTCGCTGTAGGCGGTCGCACGCGAGCCATCGAACACACGGTAGCTGGAAGGCTGTACCAGAGTGATGTTGTGGTGCTGACACAGTTCGGCCAGACGCTCGACAGAGCGCTCCTGGTGAGTCAGACGCGCTTCGCTGACCACCTCTGCCTGAAACCAGTCGAAGTAGTAAGCAAGGTTGATCAAGGCATCGGGACGGGTGTCGTCAAGCAGTTGCGTGAGGCTCGCCACGTCCCAGCCGTCTTGCGGTGGACGTGGTGCGAGGAAGCCAATGTCTTCCTCGGCACCCAGACGAATCAGCGCCTGCCCGAGGGCATTCCCGCCGCCCAACAGCATAAGGCGCATTCGCATAGAGTCAGCAGGCTCGGAATCAGGTAATCAAACAAACAATTGAAAAACGCCTGCAAACATAACACGTTGGCTGCCAACCCCCAACAGTTGCGCAGTCTGGCTGGGCGATGGCGCTACAACAACACGTTGCAGCGCCTTGGCCTCATGCATTTCCTTTGGGCAGACCGAGCGGCGCAGGTGCAGGCGCAGATGGCGTAGCGACGGCAGGGTCCGATGGCGCCGGCGGCCCTTCGGCTTCAACGCCAGCCTGAGGATTATTGAAGCCCGGCCCCATGACCATCTGTGGATAAGTCTGCGCGAAGCGCACGTTGGGGTTCTTGTCCACAAGCCGCTTGAGGCGCTCATTGAACGCACGCCCGACCGCATACTGCCCGCCTGACGAGGTGCGGAACTGCGCGGTCAGCACCACGCCATTCAGGTCCATGCGATCGACCCCGAACACTTCCAGCGGGCCTTGCAGGTTGTGCTTGAGCAGGATGTCTTCGCTGATCGACTGACCGGTTTCGCGGATCAGCGCCAGCGCGTCATCGATGTCCGAGTCGTAGGTGAACTGCACCGAGAAGAACGCATAGGCGAACTGGCGTGACTGGTTAGTGACCGCCTTGATCTGCCCGAACGGCACCGAGTGGACGAAGCCCTTGCCGTCACGCAGACGCACGGTGCGGATGGTGAGGCTTTCCACGGACCCCGAATGGCCGGTACTCAGCACCACCCAGTCGCCCACCGAGAACGTGTCTTCGATGATGATGAACAGGCCGGTGATCACATCCTGAACCAATTGCTGCGAGCCAAAACCGATCGCCAGGCCGACCACACCGGCACCCGCCAGCAGTGGCGCAACGTTGATCCCCAGATTGGCCATGGTGGTGATCGCGCAGATCACCACCAGAATGATTTTTACCGCATTGCGCAGCAACGGCAGGATGGTCTTGATCCGCGTACTGGGCTGACGACCGCTGCGATGATTGATCGGTGGTTTGAGGGCTTCCTGAATCGCAGTGTCCAGCACCACCCACAGCAGCCAGGTGACCACAAAGATCAGCCCGATACTGCTCAGTGAATCGCTGATCACCCGACCCAGCGTATTGCGCTGGGCGAACTCGAACATCGAGAACCCCCAGATACGCCCCAACACTTCGATGAAGGTGAGCGCCAGTGCGATACGCAACACGGCGTACACAAGGCTCAGCAAGCGCGCCTTGTACACATGCCCGCCGCGCCCGAGGGATTCGGCGGGTTTGAAGAGGTGCTGGAACACTGTACTGAGGAAAACCGTGGCAATCAGCAATATGGTGGTGAACAGCGCGCAACGCAGAGCCTCCTGGCTGTCTTCACCGGCGCCGACGAGGTTGATCGCCGAGACCAGAATCATCAGCAGGATAGGCAGGTGCCACAGGTTGGAGAATATCTTCAGCGACTGTTGCAGTGCAGGCCGTTGCAAGCGGCTGCTCAGCGACCGGTTACGGATCAGATGCGACACTGGCCGACGCACTTTGATGATCAGCATGCAGAACACCACCGACGCGAACAGGCCGGTGAACACCGCAACACTGGTGGTGACGTTGCTGCCCAGTTGCCGGGCGATCTGCGGGCTGGTCAGCGCATCGCTCAGCGCTGCCAGAAAGCCCACCACGAACAACGGCTTGGGTGAATAACGGCGAATCATGCGCACCGCAGCGCGCTTGTGCCCTGCGTTGAACATCACGATCACGCACAGCAGCACTGACGTGGAAACGATGCCGCTGCTGGTGGCGTAGGCAAAACACAGCGCCAGGGCGCGACCGACCGAGGACGGCATGAAGTGGCTGACATAGAGGGTCAGTGGCAGGCAGATGATGGCTGGCAAAGTAAACGGCAAGACGTATTTGAGCAGCGCCTGACTGCGCTCGCGAACCTGCATGAAGGGGGTTTTGCACAAGCGAACGGCGAGAAAGCGACCCAATGTCGTCAGAACCGCGAACGCCCCCATCCACACGAACGACAAGGCCAGGAAGTCGCCGACCACGCTCCAGGGCGAACGCGTGGTGCGCTTGTTGACCAGCTTTTCCAGTTCGTCGGCTGCACGGTCGGCACGCAATCGCCAGGCATCGAACAGGTTGTCATCCAGATTGAGCTTTTCCTGCACGTCATCAATGCTGGTACTGATAGCGCCGAGCAAACCGCCCTGCACCAGAAGTTCGGCAGCCGGGTCAGCGGCGGCGGGGTCTGCAGCAGCGTCTGACGCTGCATCCGGTTTGGCTGCGGCCTTGTCGTCCGGCTTGGCGGGCGCTTTGTCGGCTGCCTTGCTGTCGGCCTTGTCCGCCGCCTTGTCATCGGCGGGCACCGCAGCGCCCATTGGCAGTGCGGGTACATCGGCCGCCTGAAGGTTGAAGCTGCCTGCGAATAACAACAGACCCGACAGGATCAAGATTTTCAGCTGAGACGCCACGCCGTTTTCTCCTTCAATGTTCAGGTTCAGGAAGCCTCAACCCAAGGAACTGATTCCTGTTTGCCCGGCAAGTTCGGTTTGCACAGGGAAATACAATGAGCCGATGTTTCAGCGGAGCGCTCTGCAGCACGAGTCAGGCATGCCTCTCGGACATTCGGACTGAACTATGCAACAGGCCAAATGCCGGAAAAGACGAGAGCCGTAACATCTGCATGCGTACAGTCAACAGGCTCGACACGTGGCAACCTGACTGGCAAGCCAGATCATCTGAAACGAGAGGAATCGGCATGAGTACGTTCAAGACCAAAGATGGCACCGATATCTATTACAAGGACTGGGGCACGGGCACACCGGTGCTGTTCAGCCACGGCTGGCCGCTGGATGGCGACATGTGGGAATACCAGATGGAGCACCTCAGCAGCAAAGGCTACCGCACCATCGCCTTTGACCGGCGCGGCTTTGGCCGTTCGAGCCAGCCGTGGAGCGGTTACGATTACGACACCTTTGCTGACGATATCGCTGAGCTGATCGAGCACCTCGACCTGCGCGACGTAACGCTGGTCGGCTTCTCCATGGGCGGCGGCGACGTGACTCGCTACATTGCCAGGCATGGCAGCGAACGAGTCGCCAGGCTCGCCTTGCTGGGCTCCGTCACGCCGTTTTTTCTCAAGACCGAAGACAACCCTGAAGGTGTCGACGCATCCGTTTTCGATGGCATAAAGGACGGCCTGATGAAGGACCGCGCCCAGTTCATCAGTGACTTTGCGACACCGTTCTACGGCCTGAATAAAGGTCAGGAAGTTTCTGAAGGCGTTCAGACCCAAACCCTGAACATCGCCCTGCTCGCCTCACTCAAGGGCACGCTGGATTGCGTTACGGCGTTTTCCGCCACAGACTTCCGTCCGGACATGGCCAAAATCGATGTGCCGACCCTGGTGATTCATGGCGATGGTGACCAGGTCGTGCCATTCGAGGCGTCGGGCAAGCGGGCTGCCGAGATGATCAAGGGCGCCGTGCTGAAGGTTTATCCTGGCGCTCCGCATGGTTTTGCAGTGACCCATGCGCAACAACTGAACGAGGATTTGCTGACGTTTCTGCAGAGCTGAAGCCCTGCGTACAACAGGGAGTCGATTGCCGACTCCCCTCTCACACAGAATCAGTCGGCCTGAACGGTCAACTGATTCTGCTCGCCCAACCCGGCGATGCCCAGGCGGATACGCTGCCCGGCACGCAGGAACACGGGCTCGGGTTTGACGCCAAGGCCGACGCCCGGTGGCGTGCCGGTCGAGATCACATCACCCGGCTGCAGGCTCATGCACCGGCTCAGGTAAGCGATCAATTGCGGCACCGAGAAAATCAGCGTGCGGGTATTGCCCTGCTGGTAACGATGGCCATCGACCTCAAGCCACAGGTCAAGCGAGTGAGGGTCGGCGATCTCATCGCGGGTCACCAGCCAGGGGCCAAGCGGGCCGAAGGTATCGAAGCCCTTGCCCTTGTCCCATGTGCCGCCGCGCTCGAGCTGCCACTCGCGCTCGGACACATCATTGATCACGCAGTAGCCAGCGACGTGCTCCATTGCATTGGCTTCGTCGATGTTACGCCCGCCCTTGCCTATCACGACGCCCATTTCCACTTCCCAGTCGGTCTTGAGCGAGCCACGCGGGATCTGGACGTCATCGTTCGGGCCGCAGATGGCGCTGGTCCATTTATTGAAGATGATCGGCTCTTTCGGGATTTCCATATTGGATTCGGCAGCGTGGTCGGCGTAGTTCAGGCCGATGCAGACGAACTTGCCGACCTGCCCGACGCAGGCGCCGATACGCGGTTGACCCGGCACCAGCGGCAGGCTTGCAGGGTCAAGTGCCGCAAGGCTGGCCAGGCTGGCTGGGCTCAACGCATCGCCTGCAACATCTTTGATGTGCGCGGAGAGATCGCGGATCTGGTTGCTTGCATCCAGCAGGCCGGGCTTTTCAGCACCTTTTTCACCGTAACGTAGCAATTTCATCGAGTTCTCCTGTTCTGTCGAGGCTGCAAAAATGGGTTCAGATGCTCATTCCACCATCGATCACATGCACAGCACCGGAGGTGTAGGACGAGGCATCAGAGCCCAGATAAATAACCAGTTGCGCGATTTCCTCCACGCTGCCGATACGTCCCATGGGCTGTCGATCCACAAACTGCTGATAGACCTGTGCCTCGGTAATGCCCTGCTGTCTGGCCTGCGCGGCAATGCGCATTCGCAGAGACGGTGAATCCACCGTGCCCGGACAAATAGCATTGCAACGGATGCCTTGACCAATGAAATCTGCAGCTACCGATTTGGTCAGCCCGATCACCGCCGCCTTGCTGGCACTGTAGGCAAAGCGATTGGGCACGCCTTTGACGCTGGACGCCACCGACGCCATGTTGATGATCGAACCGCCACCGCGGCTCAGCATGCCCGGCAGAAAGGCCTGGATCATGCGGTACATGGCGGTGACATTGAGATCCATCGAGTGCAGCCAGGCTGCCTCGTCACATTCCAGGATGGTGCCGGAATGCACATAGCCTGCGCAGTTGAACAGCACATCGATGGGGCCGATCTGCTCGCTGAGTTCGCGGATCGCCTGGGCCGAGGTAACGTCCAGCTTAATGGCTTGCAGTCCGCTTATACCGCTCAGGTTGCTCAGGTCCAGATCAGTTGCAATGACCTCAGCGCCAGCCTCGACGAACGCCTTGGCACTGGCCAGCCCGATACCTTGGCCAGCCGCGGTAATCAGTACTCGTTTGTCGCTCATGGTCATACTTTCTCCATGCCAGAAAGAGTGGGAGTAACCATTACCGGAGCAGCGCCGGTCTTGTCGAGCATGCTGCGCGGGATCAACAGAATCAACCCGCCGCTGACCAGTAGGCACAGGGCCAGCACGTACGTGCCGTTATTGATGTCACCCGTCATGGTCTCAGCGACAGCAGTGATCATCGAGCCGGTGAAACCGGACAGGTTGCCGATCGCATTGATCATCCCGATCCCGGCTGCTGCCGCAACGCCTGACAGCACGGTCCCCGGCAACGTCCAGAATATCGGCATCAGGCTGAGCAGCCCTGACGCCGCCACGCTGAGAAACAGCACCGAAAGCACCAGATTGTGAGCAAAGTAAGCACTCAGAATCAGACCGACGCCACCAATGAACGCGGGCACTGCCGCGTGCAGACGCCGCTCGCCAGTGCGATTGGAGTGCCGTGCATTGAGCAACATGGCAACGGTGGCGATGCTGTAGGGAATGGCGGTCAACAAACCGATATGAAAGGTATTGGCAATACCTGCGCTTTTGATGATCGACGGCATCCAGAACGCCAGGCCATAAAAACCGGTGTTGAATGTCAGCAGAATCAACACCAGCAGCCAGACGCGCGGGTTGAAAAACACCTCGCTCAGGCGCGAGGCCTTGCCGTGATTGTCGCTGACCAGATTGGCCTTGAGCATGGCTTTCTCAGGTGCCGACAACCATTTGGCCGAGTCGATGTTGTCACACAGGTAAACGATCACCACGACCGCCATGATGATTGACGGGATACCCTCGATGATCAGCATCCACTGCCATCCGGCCATGCCGTGTATGCCGTTCATGCTGTTCATCAGCCAGCCGGACAGCATGCCGCCGAGCGTGAGGCTGACCGGCAGCGCCATCAGAAAACCGGACATCACGCGGCTTTGACGGTGCGTTGGAAACCAGTAGTTGAGGTACAGAATGACCCCGGGAAAGAAACCTGCCTCACAGATGCCCAGCAAAAAGCGCAGCACGTAGAACATGCTGCTCGATTCAATGCGGAAGAACTGTGCGAGGGGTACGGTGAAGGCGACTGCAATGGACACCAGTGCCCAGGTGAACATGATCCGGGCAATCCAGAAACGCGCGCCAAGCCTGTGCAACAGCAGGTTGCTGGGTACTTCAAACAGAAAGTAACCCCAGAAGAACATGCTCGCGCCCAGCGCATAGACGGTATTGCTGAATTGCAGATCGTTGAGCATGTCGAGCTTGGCGAAACCGATATTGACCCGGTCCAGATAGGCGGCCATGTAACACAGCAGCAGGATCGGCAGAGTTCGCAAGATAACCTTGCGATAAGTGCGGTCTTCAAATCCTGCGTCGGAGCCCTGCGGTTCGGCATTGGTCTGCATGTGAATAACCCTTGGCATGCGGGCATGCCTCATTGTTTTTATTGAGTGGGTCGTGCGGGCAGACACAGCTAAATCACTGAATGCCCCATTGCATGTGCTGGCCAGTAATCTAGGTCAGGGAGTGATTCAATCCCAATGGCATTTTTGGATTAATCGATAACGCACGGTTATTGCTCTACCTCATGAACCTGGCGCTTGCTTTTCCTGAACCAGACGCGCGTTTTCCAGCAGGATATTGGCGAATTCCTGAGCGGGGCCGGTCAGTGGCTCGCTCTTGCGGGTCAGAATCCCGTAGAACTGCGGCACCAGATGCATCTGCGTTTGCAATGTCCTGAGCAGCCCACTTTCGAGATGAGGTGCAACCATCGCGTCAGGCAACATGCCGATCATCGGGCCGCTTTGCAGCACCTTGAGGAAGGTCTGCATCGAGATGGTATCGATGGTATTGCGCGGCACGCCGACACCGGCCTCGGCAAATGCTGCTTCCATACGTCCGCGTATCGGCGTGCCTTTCGGATACAGCATCCATGGCCAGTCCACCAATTGCTGCAAGCTCATCGGCCCTGCATCGCACAACGGATGACGGCTGTTGACCACGATACTGAACGGTTCGGGCGCCAGTGCCTGAAAATCATAACGCTGCTGCTGGCCCTTTTCGGTGAATCGGCCGATGGCCAAGTCGAGTGTTCGCTCTTCCAGCATTTCCATCAGGTGATCGCTGGTCTGCTCGACCACCTCGATGGACAGCAACGGCCACCGTTCCTTGATCTGCACGATGGCCTCGGGCAGCACCACCGCCGTGGCAGCGAAGATGCCGCCGACCTTGAGGTGTCCATGGCCACCGGCGCTGAGGTTGTTGATCTGTTCGACGAACGTACGCGCATCGTTCAAGGCAAGCTGGGCGTAACGCACCACCTGCACGCCCAGTGAAGTCGGCACCATGCTGCGCGGCAAACGCTCGAAAATCGCGAAACCCAGCAGACTCTCTATTTCCTTGAGCATCTTGCTCAGCGCAGGCTGGCTGAGGTTCATCTGCTGCGCAGCAAGGTGCATGTTCTGGGTACGCCCGAGGGTGTCGATCAGAATCAGATGGCGATATTTCAACCAGTTACAGAAGCTCGAAAACGACAGGTCCGACATGGGTTCCCTCTGCGCAGTAATAACGCCAGGTTATCGATAAGTGAATATTTGCCATTGGAGTTTATCCAGGCAGCCACCTAGCGTGCAGTTTTTATGGACCAGGAAGCGTTCGCCATGCCCATCCGTCTTACGCCTGAAAACACCCTGCCAACCGATGGCTCGCCTGCCACCCTTATCGGACGCGCATGGATCCCCGGCAATGTGGCTGGCCCCTCGCCTGTGGTACTGCGCGCTGATGGGGTGTTCGACCTGTCGGCGCACTTCGCCACGGTCAGCGAATTGCTGGAGCAGGACTCCCCAGTCGAGGCTGTGCGCAACGCTTCGGGTACTTTTGTCGCAAGCATTGCGGCGCTGCTGGCGAACAGTGGCGTACACACCAACCGTGACCGTCCCAGCTTGCTGGCGCCACTGGATTTACAGGTGATCAAGGCTGCCGGCGTGACCTTCGCCGCCAGCATGATCGAACGAGTCATCGAGGAAAAAGCCGGAGGCGACGCAACGCTTGCCGACAGTGTCCGCGAGACGGTGCGCAAGGTCATAGGCGACAACCTGCGCGCGGTCAAGCCTGGCTCCGAGCAGGCTATGCTGCTGAAGGCGGTGCTGCTCGAAAAAGGCATGTGGTCGCAATACCTGGAAGTCGGGATAGGCCCCGACGCAGAGATTTTCACCAAGGCCCCTGTGCTTTCAGCCGTTGGCAGCGCCAGCCCGATCGGCATTCACCCGCATTCGCACTGGAATAACCCCGAGCCCGAAGTGGTGCTCGCGGTCAACAGTCGCGGTCATGTTGTAGGCGCGACGCTGGGCAATGACGTGAACCTTCGTGACGTCGAAGGACGAAGCGCGCTGTTGCTGGGCAAGGCCAAGGACAACAACGCCTCATGCGCCATCGGCCCGTTTATTCGGCTGTTCGACGAGCATTTCAGCCTTGATGACGTGCGCCACTGCGTGATCGACCTGACGGTTGAGGGGGCCGATGCTTACCGGCTGCAAGGGGCCAGTTCGATGGATCAAATCAGTCGCGACCCGCTGGATATCGTGGCGCAGACCCTCAATGGCTGTCACCAGTACCCGGACGGCCTGGTGCTATTCCTTGGCACGCTGTTCGCCCCGACCCAGGATCGCGATCACCCTGGCGCCGGCTTCACTCACAAACCCGGCGACCTGGTGCGCATCAGCAGCCCTTTTCTCGGCAGCCTGCACAACGAGGTGACGTACAGCAATGCCGCCGCGCCGTGGACGTTCGGGATCGGCGCGCTGTTTCATAACCTGTCAGCCCGAGGCCTTCTGAAACGCTAAGCGACGTTGCGCAATCTTCCGGCTTCACCACATAACAAGAGAACACGCCCATGAGCCTGCCACCCAAACGCTCTCTGCGCAGCCAGCAATGGTTCGACGACCCTGAGCATGCCGACCTGACTGCGCTGTATGTCGAGCGCTACATGAATTACGGACTGACACGCAGTGAGCTGCAATCGGGTCGTCCGATCATCGGGATCGCCCAGACCGGCAGCGACCTGACGCCCTGTAATCGCCATCACATCGAACTGGCCCAAAGGGTCAAGGCCGGCATTCGCGACGCGGGCGGCATCCCGATGGAGTTCCCGGTGCATCCGATTGCCGAACAGAGCCGTCGCCCGACTGCTGCGCTGGATCGCAACCTGGCGTACCTGGGGCTGGTGGAGATTCTGCATGGCTACCCGCTGGACGGGGTCGTGCTGACTACCGGTTGCGACAAGACAACGCCCGCTTGCCTGATGGCCGCCGCGACTACCGACCTGCCGTCCATTGTGCTGTCCGGCGGGCCGATGCTCGACGGCCATCACAAAGGCGAATTGATCGGCTCCGGCACAGTGCTTTGGCATGCGCGCAAGCTGCTGGCGACTCAAGAGATCGACTACGAAGGCTTCATGGAAATGACCACCGCCGCCTCGCCTTCGATCGGCCACTGCAACACCATGGGCACTGCCCTGTCGATGAACGCGATCGCTGAAGCCTTGGGCATGTCGCTGCCCGGCTGCGCGAGTATTCCTGCACCTTATCGCGAACGCGGGCAGATGGCCTACGCCACCGGCAAACGCATTTGTGAACTGGTAATGGAAGACGTCCGCCCTTCGCAAATCATGACCCGAGAAGCGTTCGAAAACGCTATTGCTGTCGCTTCGGCACTGGGTGCGTCGAGCAACTGTCCGCCACATCTGATCGCCATCGCCCGCCATATGGGCGTCGAACTGAGCCTGGAAGACTGGCAGCGTATCGGCGTCGATGTCCCCTTGCTGGTCAACTGCATGCCGGCCGGCAAATACCTTGGCGAGGGTTTTCACCATGCAGGCGGTGTACCTGCCGTGATGCACGAACTGCAAAAAGCCGGGCGCCTGCATGAAGACTGCGCCACGGTCAGCGGCCGATCCATAGGCGACATTGTCCGCACCGCAGTCACCAGCAACACCGAAGTCATCCTGCCCTACGACAAACCGCTCAAATACGGTGCCGGGTTTATCGTGCTCAGCGGCAACTTTTTCGACAGCGCGATCATGAAAATGTCAGTCGTCGGCGAGGCCTTCCGCAAAACCTATCTGTCCGAACCCGGAGCCGAAAACAGCTTTGAAGCGCGCGCTATCGTGTTCGAGGGGCCCGAGGATTACCGCGCGCGCATTGATGATCCGACGCTGGATATCGACGAGCGCTGCATTCTGGTAATCCGTGGCGCAGGCCCCGTCGGCTACCCTGGCAGCGCTGAAGTGGTGAACATGGACCCACCCGCCGCACTGATCAAACGCGGCATCGACTCGCTGCCCTGTCTGGGTGATGGGCGCCAGAGCGGCACCTCGGCAAGCCCGTCAATACTCAACATGTCTCCGGAGGCCGCCATCGGTGGCGGCCTTGCATTGCTGCGCACCAATGATCGTTTGCGGGTGGACCTCAATGCCCGTTCGGTGAACCTGCTGGTAGACGACGAGGAACTTGCAGTACGTCGACAAGCCTGGACACCGTCAATGGCGCCGTCACAAACGCCCTGGCAGGAACTCTACCGACAGTTGGTCGGGCAGTTGTCCACCGGCGGCTGCCTGGAACCGGCCACCCTGCACATGAGAATCATCGCCCGCAATGGGCCGCCAAGGCATTCGCATTAAGCGAAAGAAAATCGGATCGAACGGAGGCGGTCATAATTAATACACACAATGAGTATTAATATCCTCACCAGTTGAAACGAGCCCGCATTGTTACGTCGCGGGTTCGTACTCTTTCGATGGTGAGCCGATTCCATGTCAACGCTGATCCTGCCCCGCCGACTGCCGCCGCATGAATGCCGCTCCTGGCCTGAACCGCCTGTCGGCACGCGCTGTGTGGCGCCATCTTCGCTGTTCGTCCCGCCTCATGGAGGCAACGTTCCGAAAGCGTGGCTGGGCAATACATCGGCGATTCTGGCAGCGCTCGGGCTGCATGCGGCACTGGTGCTGTGGCTGACGGCCGATCATCCGCAAGCGCCCGAACCGACTCCACCGATACCGATCACCGTGCAATGGGTGCCGCCGCCTACTCCGCCTGCTCCGCCGTCAGCCCAGCCGACACCGCAGCCACCCGAACCTGTAGCTCAGCCAGAAGCGCCGCGCCCTGCGCCCACGCCGCCTCCCAAACCTGCGCCAGCCGAGCTGCCAAGGCCCAAGGCCCAAGCAAAATCACCGCCGATAAAAGCCGTGGCCAAACCGGCTGCGCAAGCCCCTTCCGCAGCGCCACCCGCACCTGCGGCGACTAAAGCGGCGCCAGCGCCTGCCGCGGCTGCGACGCAGTCAACTACCGCGCCAATTGGCCGGGCGGGTTACCTGAATAACCCGCCGCCGGTATACCCGCCCGCCGCCGCACGCCGACACCAGGAAGGCACGACGCTGCTGCGCGTCCACGTGCTGCCCAACGGACGTGCCGACCAGGTACAGGTGCAGCAATCGAGCGGCGTGCCAGCGCTGGATGAAGCCGCGCAAGCGGCTGTTCGGCAGTGGACCTTTATTCCCGCCAAACGCGGCGACACCCCGGTCGAAGGCTGGGTCAACGTGCCCCTGGCTTTCAAACTCGCACCCTGAGGCTTACGTCATGAACACCGCTTACTCCGTAATCATTACCCAGACCTCGATGATCCTGCTGGTGATCTTCTCGCTGGTGACCTGGGCGCTGTTGCTTGGCAAGACGTTCCAGCACTGGCGACTGTCGCGGCAGAATCGACGTTACGCCACGCAGTTCTGGGCCGCACGCGACTTGCAAAATGCACTGCAGCTGCCCCACGGCGAAGGCAGCCTGGCGCGCCTGACCGATGCTGGCGCACAAGCCCTCGCCGCGCCTCATGACTCGCCAGACCTTGGCCACAGCTGGAATCGCCAAGACCTGCTGGAGCGCAGCCTGCGCCAGCAGATCCACAAGGAACGACGTCATCTTGAAAGCGGCATGATCCTGCTCGCCTCTATCGGCAGCACCGCGCCGTTCATTGGTTTGTTCGGCACCGTGTTCGGAATCATTCATGCGCTCACTGCGATAAGCCAGGCCAAGTCTGCCAGCATCGCTGTGGTCGCCGGGCCTATCGGCGAAGCCTTGGTCGCGACCGGCGTCGGCATAGCAGTCGCCGTGCCTGCGGTGCTGGCTTACAACTTTTTCGGACGACGCATGAAACTGGTGATCGCGGATCTGGACGAGTTCGCCGTGGACTTTCTCAACCTCTCGCAACGCAACGCGTTCCGGCTGCAACCCGGGAAGCGCGATAAGGCAGCCCCCAACCTGAAAGGAGTGATCTGACATGTCCTTTTCAACTTCCAGTGATGACGATGCAATCAGCGACATCAACATCACGCCGCTGGTGGACGTGATGCTGGTGCTGCTGGTGACGTTCATCATCACCGCGCCGCTGCTCAATAATTCCATTCCGCTGGATCTGCCACAAACGGTCGCCACGCCCTCACAGGATCAGGCCAGCCCGGTAGTGGTGAGCGTCGATGCCAGCGGTGGCGTGTTTATCGACAGTGAAGCGGTAGCGCTGGAACAACTGCCGGACGCGCTGCAAAACCTTCACGACAAGGATCCGGACGTCGCGATCAACCTGCGCGCCGACCAGGCGACGGGCTATGGCCGAGTCGCTCAGGTGTTGGCCGATGTCCAGAAAGCCGGGATCAGTCGCCTGTCGGTCGTAACCGAAAGCCCCTGATATAAAACCTGCCGCTCCCTAATGACACATGCCGCCAGTGCGGCCCCCTGACGCCCCAGGAAAACCTTTCATGAACACTCGATCAATACCGCGCGCCTCTCGATTTCCAGTAACGCGTCTTGCGCTGCTGATTTCATTGAATTCACTGTGCCTGATCAGCCCGTTCATTCGGGCCGACGACAATGTGCCAGTGGCTGTCACGCCGCCAGCCAGCGACGATGCCACGGCCACGACGCTGGGCACCGTCTCGGTGATCGGCCAGGGCGAAACCCGTCAGGTGCAACGCGTCACACAAAAAGACGTGAAGGCTTATTCCGCAGGCACCAGCCCGCTGAAGGTTCTGCAGCGCCTGCCGGGAGTCAACTTCCAGTCCGGCGACCCGCTGGGCCGTGAAGAAGGCAGCCAGCGCATCAGCCTGCGCGGCTTCGACATGCACCACCTGGGCTACACACTGGACGGCGTCACACTCGGCAACATGAGCTTCGGCAACTTCAACGGCCTGAGCATTACCCGAGCGATCATTGCGGAAAACATTGCAGCCAGCGAAGTGGCTCCCGGCATCGGTTCGCTCGGCACGGCGTCAAACAGTGACCTGGGCGGCACTATCCAGTTCACCAGTTCCAACCCCGATAAAGAGTTCGGCGCGCGGCTGTCGCAGACCATGGGCAGCTACGACACTTCGCGCACGTTCATGCGGGTCGACACAGGGGAATACAACGGCCTGTCGGCTTACGTGTCGGGAGAAAAATACGATGCCGACGCTTGGAAAGGCCACAACAACCCGCAAAAGTCCGATGCTGTGAACGCCAAGGTCAATTACAACTTCGGCGACAACCGCGTGAGTTTCTTTCACAGCACCTCGTCGCATGACGAAGCCAACTTGCCGAACATGTCGCAAAGCATTATCCAGCGACTGGGCTACAACTGGAGCTATTACACACCCGACTGGCCCCGCGCAGTCAACGCTGCCAACGGCATTTATACCGGTGGTGTAACCAGCGCAGGCGATGCAACCTACAACGCCAGCAGCCTGCGCGACGACGAGCTGGATATTCTCAATGGCAACTTCTCGCTGACCGATGATCTGGTCCTCGACGCCACTGTCTATCACCATCACGACTCGGGCCGGGGCAACTCTTATTATCCGTTCATCTACACCACCGGCGCTAACACGGTGCCCAGCAACTCGATTCGCAGCACGCAGTACGGCATTGATAGAACCGGGTTCCAGAGCTCGCTGACCTACTATCTGGGCCAGCATGAAATTCAGGGCGGGTTCTGGATTCAGTCCAACAAGAACGACATTGCTCGTTACCTGTTCGACACCACCAATGCGACACCGCAGAACCACATCGTCAAAACCAACGGCCTGCCGCTGGCGGCTACTGTGCTGGACCAGAGTTACAACGACCTGACCCGACAGTTCTACTTGCGTGATACCTACACTCTGCTCGATGACCGCCTCAAACTCGAGTTCGGCGCGAAAAATACGGTCACCACATCTACCGCCGAAGGCAAGGGTGGCGGTTACGCCAATGGCTCACTGGAAGCCCGGGACCGCTTCCTGCCGCAGGTGGGCGCGACCTATAAGCTCGACGAAGACGACGAGGTCTTCACTTCCTACTCGGAAAACATGGCAGCCTTTCCGAGCGGCGGTTACAGCCCGTTCTTCACCACCCAGACTGCCGTAGACGCGCAAAATGGCTTCAAGGACCTGAAACCCGAAACCTCGAAAACCGTCGAACTGGGCCTGCGTCGCAGCACGAAGCTGTATTCGGCATCGGCGGCGGTATACAGCACGAAGTTCGACAATCGCCTGGTCGCTATCACCAATTGCACCGGGATCGTGATCTGCCAGAACGGCGTGGCCAACGTCGGCTCGGTCACCAGTCGAGGGCTGGAGCTGTCATTCGGCCTGACACCCGACGAACACTGGCGCTGGAGCAACTCCATGTCCTATAACCGCAGCACTTACGATGATGATTACTCCAGCGGAGGCAGCACCGTGCATGTCAAAGACAAAACCGTGGTCGACTCGCCGAAGCTGATGTATTCAAGCAACCTGGACTGGAACTGGGAACACTGGAACGCCGGCCTGCAAGGCAATTACGTCAGCAAACGCTATTACACCTACACCAACGACTCCAGCGTCAGCGGCTACTGGCTGGCAAACGCCAACCTGGGTTACGACTTCGGCAAACTCGGCGCCCTCAAGGACACCACCGTTTCGCTGAACATGGTCAACCTGTTCGACAAGCGCTACATCTCTACCCTTAACACCGACGCCAGCGCCGCTGCCGACCCGTCAGGCAACTTGCAGATTCTTCAAGTGGGGACGCCACGTAGTGCGTTTGTGACATTGGGGGTGAAGTTGTAATTGTTGCTGATGGTGGACGTGTGTTGCCCGGCCTGCTGCTCACTTGCTTGCGGGAGTGAGCCGGGCGACTGGCGACGAATAGCGCACGGTGCTGCATACTCCCCATCTACATAGCGCCGACTTATATCTGGACACCCCATGACACCCAACGCAGAACTCTATAACCCTTCAACCGAATACGCCGACAAACTGATCTCGCGCATCGGGCAAACCCCCTCGTGGATCGCCAAGCGTATCGGTGTGACTGACAAACGTATTCGCTACATTCTTGATGGTGAAAGGACCGTCAAGGGCGAAACCACGCCGATTCAGATGACCTATACCGAGCAGTTTGCACTGGAGTGCCTTGTGGCCGAGGCTATCGCGCTGAAGATGTAGGGCACGCCTGCTATCAAGCATTGCCCTTGAATTTGAGGTTTCTGATAATCACGCCCTCAAATAACTCAAGCAAGGAAACGCAGTGAAAGGAAGCCTTCTGGTGGTTGCGTTGCTTGCACTGTTGATGCAAGGCTGTGGCGTGACCATGACGCGTTACGAGTCAAGTTTCGATAACGTCCAGAAGCTCAAGTAAAACCCTCCCCTTCAACCGATCCGTCAGACTCAGGTCAGCGCCGCGGCAGGTCAGGATTCTCTGCAAGTGCGGGGTAATCCTGTGACATCCCCTAGCGGCAGCATCACGCAAGACATCCAAGACGGTGGCGCTTTACTGCGCCGAGCAAGGATTGAAAGTTCGATGCAACTCTATCCACCCGGCCGCCATCCTCACCCCCATGTGGGAGCCCATGCTGGGTGCTGATGCGGGTCGTGAAGAGCGAATGGCTGCACTCGTTCGACACACTCCACTCAGAAGATTTGGCATGCCCGAAGAAGTGGCGGCTGTGGCCCTGTTATTGGCCACCGATGAGGCTACATACATTACCGGCAGTGAGTTCAACATTGATGGAGGTCTGCTGGCAGGGTCGGCAGCGACGCCAGTGGTATTGGATGACAGCGAAACTTGAACACTGCCGCACGAATGGCTGTAACGGGTCGATAACTGCCCCTTACGACAGACAGCAATCAGCCAGAAGCTGCCCATCATTTGCTTCGACTGCTACTCTCTGCGGTCTCTGGACTAAATGCTGCTTATCGTGACAAAGCAACCAGCGTAACCACGCTCCTCAAGGTGCCTTATGAGTTTGATACCCGAACTGAACAGCGAAGCTCACGTGCTGATATGCGGAGCCAGCCGAGGTATCGGTTTGGCACTGTGCGCGGCTTTGCTTGCTCGCGATGATGTGGCTCAGGTATGGGCGGTAGCGCGAGAAGCCAGCACTTCCCTGGAACTGACAAAGCTTGCAGAGCAATATGGCGACCGCCTGAAACGGGTCAACTGCGACGCGCGCAATGAGCAATCCCTTGAAGCACTCGCGAGCGAGATACTTGAAGGATGTGATCATCTGCACCTTGTCATCAGTACGCTAGGCATTCTTCATCAGGACGGCGCAAGAGCAGAAAAGGGTCTGGCACAATTGACCCTTGCGGGCATGCAAGCAAGCTTTGTGACCAATACGTTTGCTCCAATCCTTTTGCTCAAATACCTGCTCCCGTTATTGCGCAAACAACCATCTACCTTCGCGGCGCTCTCTGCCAGAGTCGGCTCTATCGGCGATAATCGATTGGGCGGCTGGTACAGCTACAGAGCCAGCAAAGCCGCGCTCAACCAGTTGCTGCACACAGCCAGTATCGAATTGAAACGCCTGAATCCTGCTTCCACTGTTCTGGCAATACACCCAGGCACGACGGACACGGATCTGTCTCAGCCATTCCAGGCGAACGTGCCTGATGGCCAACTGTTCGAACCGGCGTTCTCGGCGGATCGCATTATTGAGCTGGTAGGAGTACATGGACCAGCCGACAGCGGGTCCTTCTGGGCGTGGGACGACAAACCTATTGTCTGGTGACTTATGTCGCTCGCGAAAACAGGATCGCTGCCGGCCTGACCTGCCTATTTGAGCGGCTGGTTTGGCCCATAGTCATAGTGTGTAAAAACGCTGTCCTTGGCGGAGTTTTACAAGGCCAAGATGTATTGCCGGTCGCCAGGATTAGATTGATTCCAAAAGGATGAAAATGACGTTGACTGTCGAGAAGTTTGCCAGGATAGCAATGGCCAATCCGATAAACGCTGAAATCATCTCACGCTTGCCTTCACTCGGTTTGAATCAATGCATGCTCACTGCTGGCTGCCTGTTCCAAGCATTCTGGAATCATCAGGCTCGCCTGCCGTCAGCCTGGGGGGTGAAGGATTACGACGTTTTTTACTTCGACAATGATCTGTCCTGGGAGGCCGAGAATAAGGTCATCGGCTCTGTTCAGCGTCTCTTCCAGGATCTCGAAGTTAACATTGAGATCAAGAATCAGGCTCGCGTTCACCTGTGGTACAACCAGCGGTTTGGCGGGGATTATCCTCAGCTTCATTCTGCTAAAGAAGGGATTGATCGCTACCTGATTGCCGGTACCTGCATTGGTTGGGATGTTGAAACTGGCGAAGTCTATGCTCCCAATGGCCTGGCAGACACCGAGCAAGGGCTACTTCGTATCAATCCAAAGAATCCCAAGCCGGATATGTTCGATCAGAAGGCGAAAAGTTATCAAGCTCGCTGGCCTTGGCTCAGGATCGTAGATCCGCAAAGTTGAATCGGAACGCGCGGAGTATGCCGATGAACGAATTTATTGGGCTACAGACGCCGCTTCTTCCGGCATGCCAAATCTTCTGAGCAGAGTGTCTCGAACGAATGCGGACTCTTGCCGAGGTACCCGGCGGATGGTTTTAAATTATGCCGGGAGCGGCCCATGCATTCGGTAGGCGTCGATCAGGGTATCGAAAAGCGAGATGTCTGACCTGCTTCTTGCGATGAGCTGGGCGCCCGCCACAGCAGAAAAAATAGCTCGCGCGCGCGCGTCGCTATCAACTGGCTCGCAGACGTGTGCGGCGACAAGTAGCTTACTCAACCAGTCAACATTGACCTCTGTGAATGCTTGTATCTCCTGGGACATTTCGGTGGGTAAATTATCGGTTTCAGCCCCCACGAAACTGCACAGGCACAGGCGATTTCCAGCTTCAAGCGAGCGCCGAAAAATTTCGGGGAAACGATGAAGTGCTTCGACAGGATTCGGAGTTTGCTCAGAGATAGTTTCGAGCGCAGCTGCACCGTCTTCCCAGTACCGTTTGGCAACAGCGACACCCAAATCGGCCTTGCTGGAAAAGTGGTAATAAATACTGGCTGGCTTAATGCCGACCTCATGAGCAAGATCGCGAAAATTCAGTCCGTTGTAACCCTGTGACTGGGCGATGTTCCTGGCGGCCATGAGTATGGCCTCTCGGGCGTTGGTGCTCATTGTCGTGCCTTTCGCACTTCGGGCGAGTTTCGAGGAAGCCGGGCATGGTAAAGCAAAAAAACTAACATTTGTCAGGTAGGCAAGATCGGGCTGCAAAAAGTATCTACCTGACGTCTGCATGGCTGGCAAACGTCGAGCGCGCCCAAAGTATTTACGCCGAGACTGCCATCCAGCCGCTGTCTCGACGATTGCTCAGTGTTTAACGAGCGGACATTACACAGTGGGAGAATCCAGTTCTGGTATACCGCTGCTGCGATCAGCATAAGCAGCCTGAAAGCCTGGCCGTTTCTGCCAGCGTTTCCAGTAAGCGTCCAGATGTTCGAAACGCTCATCCAGAGGGGTAGCGTTGACGGGGAACTTGGAGAATGCGATGGCGGTAGCCAGCGTTATATCGGAAAACGTGGGCTCAGTGCCGCCGAGCAGCCATTCGCGACCATCAGACAAATGACGATTAACCAGTGCCGCGTGTGTAAGCGCCTCCTTGCGGCAGTGCTCACCCCACGCCTCATTCTTGGTCAGTTCGAGCTTGAATCCGAGTCCTGTGTGCAATACGTGGAAAGCCGTAACAATCCGATAGAGGATATGCACCCATATGCGGTTATCCCACATATTGTCGAGTCCCTGCTCAAGGGCCCCATCGCCCATGATCTTGCGACCAGGGTAGGACTGATCGAGAAAACGAGCGATTGCCGGGGTTTCGGAAATATAGCCACCATCGGCTAGCTGGAGAGTTGGTGTTTCACCCCATGGATTCATGTTCAGGTGACGCCAGCCGCGCTGCTCGCCTCCCGGGGCCATGTCATAGATGATTTCATCAAACTGGTCGGCGATGCCTTTTTCATGAATGAATAAGCGCAGTCGCTGGGGATTGGGGAAAGCCGAAGGGGACGTAAACAGCTGCAATTTCGAATTCATGGGCATACCTTGGAGTGAGAAAAATCTACCTAACGGTTGTTAGTTAGGTAAACCATAGGATGATAAGTGGCCTGCGTCAATAGGCCACCTAACATTTGTTAGGTAGCCGCGAGCGCCGCATTAGCTGCAGCGCGTGCTTTCGCCCCGGTCAGAGCGCCCTGCCCATCGACCTTAGACGCTGACGTTTCATACAACGCTTGTAGCCAGCTTAGACGCCTCTGTCAGCGCTGCAGCAAAATTGGCATCTGCAGTTGCAGGATCCGCAAGCGTTGCTTCTGACAGGACCGCATCAATGGTCGTGATGCCCACCATCCGCGCCCAGGTTCTGATGTACGCGACCTGATGATCGTAAGCTTCAGTAGGGAAGTCTTCCCCAAGCGCCACACCGCGGGTGGCGAACACCACTACCTGCTTGCCTTTAAGAAGACCTCGCATGCCTTGGGCGTCGAACTCGAACAGCACGCCACGCTGGGAAACTACGTCAATCAAATGCTTGAGCCGGTAAGGGATACCGAAATTCCACATAGGCACGCTAAAGAGGATGACGTCGGCCAGATGGAAACGCTCGCTCAATGCATGTATCTGCTTCCACACCGCCTGTTGTTCAGGGCTCATTTGCAAGCCTTGGAGGTCCGCGTACTTCGCATTCAGGGCAGGACCGTCGAACGGCAACAGCTCTGTCGTCCAGACATCCAGAACATCTATGGTAGCGCCGGGATGAAGCGAGGTTAGCGTCTCAAGATAGCGCGAGGCCAATTTCAGGGAGGCTGAGCGCTCCCCGCGTGGAGAACTGGCGATGTGAAGAATATGCATCGATTTCATTCCTGTTGGGGGACAGCCGCAGAAGTAACTTAATTTAGTCCATCAGGCGGTCGCTGATGTTCCCGGTGGTAATGCGGAGATATCTGGAAGTCTGCCGCTGACCGAAAGCGACGCGGCGACTTCGTCAGACCGCATTCACGAATGCTTGCTGTCTGTTTCAGGCGCCTTAAATTCAAACCTGAGTGAGTGATTTTTTACAAAATCGGCTAAAGCTGTAATCGATAATCCACAAAAATGTACGACTTTGGATGGTATTAACAGCAGACTGCTCAACGCTGGCAGTTACTTATGGAGTAAAAAATTGCGGACCTACATCACAGGTGCCTCATGTGCCGGCGTGACGACGCTGGGTCATACCCTCGCCTCCTTGCTCAGCCTTCGTCATCTAGACGTGGATGACTTCTATTGGCTGCCTACCGACCCACCTTTTACAACCAAACGCGCGCCCAGTGAGCGCGTGGCCCTGATTCAGCAAAGCCAAGAGGAAGACAACTGGGTACTGACCGGATCCTGTATGGGTTGGGGAGATGCATTAATTAACAACGCCGACGTGATTGTGTTTGTCGCAACGCCAACACACGTTCGCCTTGAAAGATTAGCAGCGCGTGAAAAGAAGCGCTTTGGAGACCGGATCGCGCCAGGTGGCGACATGCATGAGATTCATCTGGCCTTCCGGGAATGGGCATCGAAGTATGACGACCCGACTTTTTCAGGACGCAACAGGGCGTGGCACGAGGCGTGGCTGTCCAGGCAAACAGTTCCAATTATTAGAGTTGATGGGTTGAGCAGTGCTGAAAAGATGGCAGCGGATGTTATTCAGGCTTTGTCAAAAGTATTGCCATAGCTAGAAACTGGAAAAGGAAAAGCACGACTTTCAGCACACGTTCGTAATATGCGTTTTGACTCATAAGCGGTAACGCTTTGCGCCAGTCGCATGGCCGGCATGAGCTTGCGGACCAGGCATTTCTCCGCGTGTTCTATGACGCTGGTGGTAAAAGCGACGGCGCTGATCACGCAGAGATCGAGGTCCGGGAGTCGTCGACTATCGGCAAGCCGCTTACCAGACCCGAGCGCGTACCACTTGATCAAACAAAAAACCGCTCTTTCAACGGCACTAGCGCCGCACCAATAGCCGCTGCATCTCCATTGGTCTCACTCAGCAATAACTGCGGCCGAGGCGGTGGCGAGTTGTAGCGGTGGGTGCCCCAGAACGTTGTAGCGGCAATCAGGCGCCTGCCCAGTTCAGGTGGCAACTGCCCGCCAAACACCACGGCCTGAGGGTCAAACAGCCCTGCCAGTGCGTTGACCAGACGGTCGAGGGTTGGCTGGATGCGTTTCAGCCAGTTGTCCACGCCTGGCCAGTAGGGATCGAAGCGCAAGCGCAGGTCTTCGATTGAGTCGACCTGCACGCCGTTCTGGTGCAACTCTTCCAGCAGGTAGCGCAACGCCGGGCGGTTTACCGACTCTTCATCGTTGTACAGGGTGATCTCCCCTGCGTTGCCGTGACTGCCAAAATACGGTTTGCCGTTGATGACCACGCCTGCGCCGAAGCCGAAGTTGAACGACAGGTAGATGAAGTTGGACGCCCAGGCCCCTGCCCCCACGAGGCTTTCGCCGATGGCCGCTGTAGTGGCGTTGTTTTCCAGCCAGACCGGCATGCCGAAGCGCTCTTCGAGGACTGGCTGCAAGTCTATCAATGACCAGTCACGCAGCGGTTCGGGGGCATTGACCTGGCGGTTCTGGAGGAAGAAACCGGCGATGGCAAAGCCAATTCCGATGACACGCTCAGCGTCGATACCATTGCGTTGCAGCATGCGCTCGATGGTTTTTTCCAGCGAATCCAGCGTGCTGTTGCGACTCAACGGTGGCGTACGCAGGGTGACTTGCTCCAAGACGTTGCAGCCAAGATCGGCAACGCAGACCACCGCCGAGTCAGTGTTGATCGACACGCCGATTGCGTACACCGCTTCATTGACCAGTTCGATACGCGGGCTGGGCTGACCGCGACCGTTCTTCACACGTTCGCCACTGCGCAGCAGACCTCGGCTGATCAGTTCTTCGATCAGACGATGAACCGACTGCTGAGCCAGATCCATTTCGGTCGATACGATAGCGCGGGTGATGGCGCCACGCCGCCGAAGGATGTCCAGCAACTTGCGCTCGTTGAGGCTCAATAGCGGGTGCGGCTGCGTTTGAAGGTCGAGGGGCATGAGGGTCAACGTGTCAGAAGAGGGTTAAAACTGTCGGCGTGTGGGGCAGTGTATCGCTCGTCGCCGATTACACGCCTCAATCATGAAAATTTAATAAAAACCACGCAGGTCACAAATACTACACACTACCTGTATTAAATAACACTCAGATCCTGTGAGTGTCCTCATGCCTTTCATCCATAAAATTCTATCCGTGCTGGCTCTGCTGCCCCTCGCCGCCCAGACCTGTGCTGCGCCAGCCGAATTCTGGTACAGCCACGGTGGTGCGGCCGGTAGCGCCATCGCTGACCTGTGCAAACGTTTCAATGCACAGCATGAAGAAGGCGATCGCCTGCACTGTATCCGCCAGGGAACCTACGAGCAGACGTTACAAAAAACCGTAGCGGCTTATCGAGCGGGCATTGGTCCCGCTCTGGTGGAGATTTATGACGTAGCCACGCCGGACATGCTGCTGGGTGGCGCCACGCAGCCTGTCGAAACCATGATGGCCGAACATCAGAGAGCCTATTCGACCGACACGTTTCTGCCTGCGCTGCGCCGCTACTACGCAGACGATAGCGGCGCTCTGGCAGCACAGCCTTTCGCTGTGTCGACCGCCGTGCTGTACACCCATCGCCACGCGTTGGCCGCAGCAGGCATTCAACAGCCGCCCGCCACTTGGGAAGCATTTGCCACGGCCCTGCGTGCCCTGAAGAAAAATGGTCATGCCTGCCCTGTCGCCACCGAGTTCGCGTCGTGGATCTGGCTGGAGCAAACCAGCGCAGCGCAGGGTACTGATGTCGCGATACGTGTCGACGGAACGGATCGTTACCAGTTCGATAAAGGCACGCATTTGCGCCTGATGAATGACCTTGCTCAATGGACTGCCGAAGGGCTGGTTAGATACGAGGACTCAACCCGTAGTGGCCAGCAGGCGCTGGCGTTCGCCACTGACGATTGCGCCATGCTGATTGATTCCACGGGCGCCTGGAATGTTGTAAGCAGCACGCTCAAATCCGATATCGACGTCACAGCGCTACCGGTCTATGCGAATAGCCAGCGGCGCGCCAACGTTCCCGGAGGTTCCTCGTTGTGGGTGATGCGTGGGCATTCTGTTCAGGATGACCAGTTGGTAGCGCAATTCCTGACGTTCTTACTGCAACCGGAAAACCAATTGATGTTCAGCGCCCGGACCGGCTACTTGCCAGTCACTCAGGCTGCAGCGGCGACGCTGCAATCCACTGCACAGCAACCGTCGGCGGTGACGGTCGGCCTGGCTGCACTCAATGACATTGACGGCCAGCCATCTACCCCGCTGCGCTGCGGCTTCATCACGCTGATGCGCCTGATCTGGTCGCAGGAGATGGAAAACGCACTCGCAGGCCGACAAAGCGTTGATCACGCGCTGCACCAGTCAACCCTGCGCGCCAACGAGTTGCTCAGTCTGTTTCAACAGATGCACCAGAGCCAGGCCAGCCACCCGACTGACGAGGCGACGCCATGAAGCCGACCGCACACTTTCCTCAGCCACGTACAGCGCTGCTGTTTGCCCTGCCGCAACTGCTGGCGCTCGGGCTGTTTTTCTACTGGCCTGCGGTGCAGGCGGTCTGGTGGTCGTTTCACCTTGTACCGCCCTTCGGAGGCAACGAGGTATTTGTCGGCCTGAGCAATTATTGGCGTGTACTGAAAGACCCCGGCGTGCTCGCATCGTTGGGCTCGACGCTGGTGTTCAGCCTGTCGAGTGTGGTGCTTTCGATCCTCATCGCGTTGGTGCTTGCGCTGTGCCTTGAGCTGAAACTGCGCGGCAACGCTGTGTTTCGTAACCTGCTGATCTGGCCCTACGCAGTGTCGGGCGCCACCATCGGCATTGTCTTTCACGTGCTGGCCAACCCGGTTATGGGCATTTTTGCCTGGCTCAACGCAATCGCTCCCGGCACTTGGGCGCCCTACGCCAGCCCGATGCAAAGCATGCTGTTGTTGATCGTGGCCTATGCGTGGTGCCTGGTGCCGTTCAATTTCGTGATGCTGGTCGCAAGCCTGAAATCAGTACCCGACGATTACCTTGCCGCTGCGGCACTGGACGGTGCAGGCCCGTTCCGGCGCATGCTCGATATTCAGTTGCCACTGATAGCGCCCTATCTGCTGTTCGTGTTCGTCATCGACCTGCTGGAAAGCCTGTCCAACAGCTTCGGCCTGGTCGACACCCTTACCCACGGCGGGCCTGGCGATGCCACCAACGTGCTGGCTTACAAGATTTACACCGACGGTTTCATGGGGCTGGACCTGGCAGGTTCATCCGCGCTTTCGGTGCTCATGCTGTTGACGGTCGTAGGGCTGAGCGTTGCCCAGTTCAAGCTCATGACGCGCCTCAAGCGACGCGGGGTGAAAACATGAACGAGCGCAACCGGCTGCTCGACGCAGGCGCCTACCTGCTGCTGATTCTGGGGCTGATATTCGCGCTGGGGCCTCTGTACCTGGCGTTCTGCTCGGCGACGGTCAGCAATTCGCAATTGTTCAGCCAAGGGCTGGCAGTGATACCTGGCGACCAATTGCTGACAAATCTTGCGCAAGTGACACAGCGGCTGGACTTGCTGCGTTTGCTCGGCAACAGCCTGCTGGTCGCCACACTCGTGGTAATCGGCAAGCTGACGCTCTCGGCGCTGACCGCCTTTGCGGTGGTGTACTTTCGCAGCCGCTACACCTCGGTGATTTTCTTCGCCGTACTGGGCGCGTTGTTGCTGCCGCTGGAGGTGCGCATCATCCCGACTTACTCGGTCGCCAGTGATTTGCTCGGCCCAGTGCGCAGCGTATTGCAATGGCTGGGCATCCAGTGGCTCCCGGTGCCGACCATCAATCTGCTGGACAGCTACCCCGGCCTGGCGCTGCCGCTGATTGCATCGGCTACCGGTACCTTTCTGTTTCGACAGTTCTACCAGACGCTGCCCGCCGAACTGGTCGAAGCCGCGCGAATGGATGGCGCAGGGCCGTGGCGTTTTTTCGTCGACATTCTGCTGCCACTGTCCAAAACCAACTTCGCAGCGCTGGGCACGCTGGTGTTTATCGGTGCCTGGAAAGACTACCTGTGGCCGCTGGTTGCGACCAATCGTGAGGACATGCGCACACTGGTACTGGGTGTCGCCAGCTTCCTGCCAACCGACAATACGCAAATCCCCGAATGGAACCTGCTGATGGCCGCCGCTGTAGTCAGCATGCTGCCACCAGTCCTCGTCATCGCGCTCATGCAGCGATGGTTCGTCAAAGGCTTGATTGGAGTCGGTAAATGACCGCCCTCACCCCCATTGCATGCGCTCCGGCTATCGTTCTCAGCGGCCTGCATAAGACATACGGTGCGGAGCCTGTTCTTCACGGTCTGGACCTGACCTTCAAGGCGGGTGAACTGAGCGTCATTCTTGGCCCGTCCGGCTGCGGCAAGTCCACACTGCTGCGCCTGATTGCCGGTCTGGAAGAGGTTAGCCAAGGGCAGGTCATGATGGGTGGCCGCGATGTCACCCGGCTTGCGCCCAAAGAACGCCGCTGCGCGATGGTTTTTCAGAACTACGCGCTTTACCCGCACATGAGCGTGGCCCAAAACATAGGCTACGCGCTGAAGCTTGAAGGCGTTTCACGCAAGGACCGGGATGAGCGCATTCAAGCCTGCGCCGCTTCGCTGGGGTTGCTGGACCTGCTGCAACGCAAGCCCGGAGAGCTTTCAGGGGGTCAGCGCCAGCGTGTGGCCATAGGACGGGCGTTGATTCGCAAGCCGCCGGTGCTGCTGTTCGACGAACCACTGTGCAATCTGGACAGCGCCTTGCGTCACGAAACACGTCTGCTGATCCGTAACGTGCATCAACAGACCGGTGCCACGATCCTTTATGTCACTCACGACCAGACCGAAGCCATGACGCTCGCAGATCGCGTGATGATTCTCAACCGGGGACACATCGAGCAGGTGGGCACGCCCGCCGATATTTACGATCAGCCGGCCAGCACCTTTGTCGCCGGTTTCATCGGTACGCCGCCCATGAACCTGCTGCCCGTGACCTGTCATCACGACAACGTGCTGATGCTCGCAGACGGGCAACGCCTGCCCGTCAAACTCGGCTTTGCCACCAACCACGTGGGCAAATGGCTGCTCGGGCTGCGGCCTGAAACACTCACGCTGAACCAGGAAGGTGTCACGGCGACGGTCGAGTCCTCTGAAAACCTCGGCAGCCACAGCCTGCTCTATTGCCAACTGGCCGGGACACGCTGCGTTGTCAGCCTTGCCGGGCGTCAGCAGTTGATGCCTGGCACCCAGGTCCGACTGGGGCTCAATGCCACACCCTTGCTGTTCGATGTCGAGAGTGGCAAGCGCCAGCTCGTCTCCTTTTCCCAACCCGCCAAGTGATCGTCCATGCCCAAACACGCTCCCCTCGTCCGCTCGCCGCTGATCGCTCACCGCGGTGCCAAGGCCTACGCGCCGGAAAACACTTTGTTGGCCCTTGAGACAGCTGCGCAACGCGGCGCTCGCTGGGTCGAGATCGATGTCAAACTGACGCGCGACGGTCAGCCCGTTGTCATTCATGACGACCTGCTGGACAGAACCACCAACGGTCGCGGCGCTGTGGTGCTGCATGACCTGAATGCCATCCGCCAACTCGATGCAGGCAGCTGGTTCGCACCTGAATTCGCTGGCTTGCAGGTCCCCACTTTTGAAGAGGTCGTGAACTGCGCCTTACGCCTGAAGCTTGGCCTGCAGGTTGAACTCAAACCGACTATCGGTGATGACGTCGAGACAGCGGAAGTTGTCATGCCCATTCTCAAACGACTGTGGCCAGCCGACAACGAATCGCTATTTGTTTCCAGTTTTTCAGTACGCTCGCTCACGGCTGCTCGCCGTTTATGGGCCGACGTGCCACTGGCCATAGCTTCGGTAGTGGCGCCGGCCGATCCGGTCGCCCTGCTCGCCGAATATGACTGTCGAATACTTCATGTACTTGACGACATGCTCGATGACCATCACCTTGAGCGCCTGAAAAGCAGCGGCATCGAGTTCGCCGTTGCGACCATCAACAGCCCGGAGCGCGCGCGCTACCTGCTTGAACGCGGCGCGCAGTCAATACTCAGCGACTACCCGGACCTGCTGAGCCTGCCAAACGGAGACCGTCTGCAATGAACAACCGACTCAGCGTCGCCATGCAAGCCGTAGAAAAGGCCACTGGCCTGGCCATGGCTTACTTCAACGACCGCCATACGCTAGACGTCACCACCAAAAGCCCGCAAGACCTTGTCTCCCGTGCCGACTTTGAAGTGGAACAGTTGCTTCGCGCAGAACTGAGCAAGCATTTCCCGGACGACGCAATCCTCGGCGAAGAAATGGGCGGTGAATTCATCACCGACGGCTGGGTCATCGACCCCATCGACGGCACCGGCAACTACCTGCGCGGCACACCGCTGTGGGGCATCGCAGTCGCGTACATGTCGGCCGGCGTGCCGGAAATCGGCGTTGTCGCCTACCCGGCGCTGGGTTACACACTGGCAGCCCGCACTGGCGATGGCCTGCTGCGCAACGGCGTCCCTTTCGTGCGACCACAACCACCAGAGCACCTGCGCATTGCCGGCATAGGCGAAAACACCCGCTGGGACGCTGAAGAACTGGGCCGACTACAACTGACCTTGCGCCAACAAGGCTGGGGGCTCGCAGGCTATCGCTGCGCTACCATCGGCCTGGCCTTTGCCGCATTGGGGCAGACGGATGGGTACATGGAGAAATTCACCAGCCTGTGGGACATCGCCGCGGGTGCGGTAATTTGTCGTGAGGCAGGGTTGCTGTGTGAGATCGAGGGCGAACAGAAGCAAGGCTCGATGACCGTAATGGTCGGGCATGAAGAGTTGATGGGGATTTTTGGTGCGTAATGCGCCCTACCCGACGTAGTTTTCTGACAGTATTTCTGCGCCTGCTGGCCTGCGCGCCGTTCGTGGGCAGCAGGCTGCTGTCTGCTGCTGAAACCCTGACCCCCTTGCGTGAGCTCGCAGCCAAAAAAGGCATATGGACAGGTTTCGCTGTTGATCCGGCAAAGCTGAAAGACGATGCGGTCTACCGTGATCTGGTCGCCCGCCAAGCCAATATCCTGGTGCCCGAGAATGCCTTGAAATGGAACTCGATCCATCCAGAGCCGGAGCGCTATGACTTCACGCCTGCCGACACCATTGCAGCTTTTGCGAAAGCGCATGATCAGCGCATGCGCGGGCATGCATTCTGTTGGCATCGGTCTCTGCCCGACTGGGTTCATAGGACAGTCACATCAACCAATGCGGAAGATGTGCTGACTGCGCACATCACGACTGTCGCCAGTCATTACCGCGGCCTGATCAGCGCGTGGGACGTTGTCAATGAAGCCATCCAGCCAGAAGACGGCCAGCCAGGCGGGCTGCGCAACTCATTCTGGTATCAGCAACTCGGCCCCCGCTATCTGGATATCGCTTTTCAAGCAGCGCACAAAGCCGATCCGGACGCCCTGCTTTGCTACAACGACTATGGACTGGAAAAGGACACGCCCTACGGCGAAGGCAGACGCGCAGCGGTACTCGCCATGCTGCGTGGGCTCAAGCAGCGCGGCGTACCGGTGCATGGTCTTGGCATCCAGTCACACCTGCGTGCTGGAGACACATTTGGTCCGGGCCTGTCGCGCTTCATCCTGGCAGTTCGGGATATGGGCTTATCGGTCCACGTCACCGAACTGGACGTGGATGACAGCCGACTCACCGGCTCTGTCGCAGACCGTGATAACTAGGTTGCAGGAACCTACAAACGGTATCTCGACCTGATCCTTGCCACGCGGTCTGTATCTACCGTCATTGCCTGGGGCGTATGGGACAGCCCGCATGTTGCCGGAGCTACGCTGCACAATGGGCCATTGGCACAGCGAGCACTGGTATTCGGGCCGCAGGGCGAGGTGAAGCCCGCGAGTTGGGTGGTTGAGCATTGTCTGGAGCGAGCGCTGCCTGTTTCTGATTGATCGGCCACCGTTGGCGCGATCAAACAGCCGATGCCGGGAACGACCCGCTGCGCCTGCACGTCAGACCCTTATCGACTCACTGAAAGGTACAGCGTAATGGACAAGACGATCACCGTGGACCAACTGGCCACCACCGACCTCGATTCAATCAACGAAATATGGCTCGGAGGGACGCATACCCAGTTATGCCTGTGGCGTGGTGAACAGGTCTTCACCCACGACATGCTCAGCGAAGGTACCCACGATCAGAATACGCGGCGCCTGTGCCTGCAACTGGTAAACCCTGACGACAAAGCCGCCGTGGCCAGCGCCGAAGTTATCGTGCGCGAGCGTTTGGCAGAAATGGGCCGAGAGGGCGAATTTTACCCGGCCGAGAAAGTCGACACCCATCAATAATCGTTCTGGGCCTACCCCTTGGTAGCGTTGCACAGGGCAAAAAAAAACCTCTTGGCTTTACGGCGAAGAGGTTTTTTTAATGACTAAAGGTGATTATTCAGGCTTTTCCTGCCAGACAATCCATCGCCTTTGTGTCATCGATGTCAGCTATATCCTAGAACGGAATATCGTCATCAAAGCTGTCGAAATCAGCAGCTGGCTGCGGCGCTTGCTGTTGCGGCGCAGGACGCGAGTCGCGTTGCTGTGGCGGCTGCTGGTTGTAGTTTTGCTGAGGTGCGGACTGCTGCGGCGCCGATTGCTGGGGGCGCGACTGCTGTGGACGAGGTGCAGACTGGTTGTAGTTGCCGCCACCCTGGCCCTGTTGAGCGTCGCCCTGTGGACGGCCACCCAGCAGCTGCATGGTGCCTTGCATGTCTACGACGATTTCAGTGGTGTAGCGCTTGATGCCGTCTTTTTCCCACTCGCGGGTTTGCAGCTTGCCTTCGATGTACACCTGCGAACCCTTGCGCAGGTATTCGCCGGCGATTTCGGCAACCTTGCCGAACATCGAAACACGGTGCCATTCGGTCTTTTCGACCTTCTGGCCGGTCTGCTTGTCAGTCCATTGTTCGCTGGTTGCCAGACTCAGGTTGGTCACGGCGTTACCGTTAGGCAAGTAGCGAACTTCGGGATCCTGGCCGCATGTACCGACCAATATGACTTTGTTAACCCCACGGGCCATAACGTTCTCCTAGGCTTCGCACGCTTCTGATGCTGGGTTGACCAGCTTCTCGAGAGAGGCGCGATCCAATAATTTTGTGTCTAGTTTTATGTAGATGGCTGCCTCTTCAGCAACCACCACTGCATCTGTCACGCCGGCTACGGACATCAAACGCTCTGCCAGGCCTGCTTCACGCTGCGCTTGCGGCGACAACGGCAGACGTAGGCTGGTCACGTAAGGCGGTTCTCGCATGGTGACTGCGAAGACGAGCCAGACGGCGGCCATGGCTGCACCGCCAAGGAACACCACATCCAGACCACCGTGCTGGAACAACCAGCCGCCCAGTATCCCACCTGCGGCCGAACCAAGAAACTGGCTGGTTGAATAAACGCCCATCGCCGTGCCTTTTCCGCCGGCCGGTGAAACCTTGCTGATCAGCGACGGCAAGGACGCTTCCAGCAAATTAAATGCCGTGAAGAATACCACTGTTCCGATGACCAGTGCCCGCAACGTGTCTCCGAATGCCCAGAAGAATAGCTCAGCCAGCATCAAAACTGTCACGGCGCCGAGCAGAACACGCTTCATTTGACGTTTCTTTTCGCCATAGATGATGAACGGGATCATGGCGAAGAAAGAAACCAGCAAGGCGGTCAGGTACACCCACCAGTGCTCCTCCTTGGGCAAACCGGCTTTTTCGACCAAAGCCAGCGGCAACGCAACGAAGCTGGACATGAGCATGGCGTGCAACACGAAGATACCCAAATCCAGACGCAGCAGGTCCGGATGACGCAAGGTTGCCCCCAGAGCCTGCTTCGCAACCCCGGACTCTCGGTGGAGCAAGGGACCATTGGCCTTGGGCACAACGAAGGCGACGATCAGGATACCCAGCAGCGCCATGCCACCGGTTGCCAGGAACAGTCCCGATAAACCGAATGCGCCGGTGATCACCGGGCCGACGACCATCGCGATGGCAAAAGACAGACCGATGGTCATGCCGATAGTGGCCATTGCCTTGGTACGATGCTGCTCGCGAGTCAGGTCAGAAAGCAACGCCATGACGGCGGCAGAGATCGCGCCTGCGCCCTGCAGGACGCGCCCGGCGATAATCCCCCAGATGGAGTCGGCATTGGCCGCCACCACGCTGCCGATCGCGAAGATGATCAGCCCGAAATAAATGATCGGTCGTCGGCCGATCCGGTCGGAAAGTATTCCGAACGGGATCTGCAGCACCGCCTGGGTCAGGCCATAGGCGCCAATTGCCAGACCAATCAGTGCAGGACTCGCGCCCGCCAGGTCCATGCCATAGGTTGCCAGAACCGGCAAAACCATAAACATGCCAAGCATGCGGAACGCGAACACCAGGGCCAGACCGCCTGCTGCGCGGGTCTCGCCGCTACTCATACGCTCGCTGTGGGTGTCGTGCATGGAATAACCTCGTGTGAACCGGCGGCGATTCTACCAGTCCCATCGTTGTACAGCACATACGCGACGCTTTGCCGCGTAATGGCTCGGAGCCTTATACTCCGTCGTTTATGCCCGCCAAGCGAGGCCGCAGTGGACAAGATCCTGATACGTGGGGCACGAACCCACAACCTGAAAAATATTGACCTGACACTTCCCCGCGACAAACTGATCGTTATTACCGGGCTCTCCGGCTCAGGCAAGTCTTCACTGGCTTTCGATACGCTGTACGCCGAAGGGCAACGCCGCTACGTCGAGTCGCTGTCGGCCTACGCCCGGCAGTTTCTGTCGATGATGGAAAAACCGGACGTCGATACGATCGAAGGTTTGTCGCCCGCTATTTCCATCGAGCAGAAGTCCACGTCGCACAACCCGCGTTCGACCGTGGGCACCATTACCGAGATTTACGACTACCTGCGTCTTCTGTACGCGCGGGTCGGACAGCCTCGCTGCCCGGATCACGATATTCCGCTGGAAGCCCAGACTGTCAGCCAGATGGTCGACCTGGTGCTTACCCAGCCTGAGGGCAGCAAGCTGATGCTGCTGGCCCCGGTCATTCGCGAGCGCAAAGGTGAACACCTTTCAGTCTTCGAAGAACTTCGCGCGCAAGGGTTTGTTCGCGCTCGGGTCAACGGCAAGTTGTGTGAGCTGGATGAGCTGCCCAAGCTCGACAAGCAGAAGAAGCACTCCATCGATGTGGTGGTGGACCGCTTCAAGGTACGCGCAGATCTGCAGCAGCGTCTGGCCGAGTCTTTCGAGACGGCATTGAAGCTGGCAGACGGCATTGCGCTGGTCGCACCGATGGACGAGCCTGGCGAAGAAGTAATTTTCTCCGCGCGCTTCGCCTGCCCGATCTGTGGCCATGCGATCAGCGAGCTTGAACCCAAGCTGTTCTCCTTCAACAACCCGGCTGGCGCATGCCCGACCTGCGATGGTCTTGGCGTGAAGCAGTTCTTCGACATCAAGCGACTGGTCAACGCCGAACTGACGCTGGCCGAGGGCGCAATACGTGGTTGGGACAGGCGTAATGTCTATTACTTCCAGATGCTCGGCTCGTTGTCCAAGCACTATGGCTTCAGCCTGGAAGTGCCCTTCAAGGAAATTCCGACTGACATGCAGAAGATCCTGCTCAACGGCAGTGGATCGCAAAGTGTGGATTTCCGTTATCTGAATGACCGCGGCGATATCGTCAAACGTGCGCACCCGTTCGAAGGCATCGTGCCGAATCTGGAACGTCGTTACCGCGAAACCGAATCTGCGACCGTGCGCGAAGAGCTGGCCAAGTTTCTCGGTACTCAGCCATGCCCTGATTGCCGCGGCACTCGTCTGCGTCGCGAGGCGCGTCATGTGTGGGTAGGTGAAAAGACGTTGCCCGCAGTCACCAGTCTGCCGATTGGCGATGCCACGCATTATTTCGACACTTTGAAACTGACCGGACGACGCGGCGAAATTGCCGACAAGATCCTCAAGGAAATTCGCGAGCGCCTGCAGTTTCTGGTCAACGTCGGGCTGGACTATCTGACCCTGGATCGCAGCGCGGACACGCTGTCTGGCGGCGAAGCCCAGCGTATCCGTCTGGCCAGCCAGATCGGTGCGGGCCTGGTCGGGGTGATGTACATCCTCGATGAGCCTTCTATTGGCCTGCATCAGCGCGACAATGACCGACTGCTCGGTACGCTCAAGCACCTGCGTGATATCGGTAATACGGTGATTGTGGTCGAGCATGACGAAGATGCGATTCGTCTGGCCGATTACGTGGTCGATATCGGCCCTGGCGCCGGCGTGCATGGCGGCCATATCGTTGCACAAGGTACGCCGGACGAAGTGATGGCTCACCCGGATTCTCTGACAGGCAAATACCTGTCAGGCCGCGTGAAAATTGCAGTGCCAGCCAAACGCACGCCGCGCAACAAGAAGCTCTCGTTGACCCTCAAGGGCGCGCGCGGCAATAACCTGCAGAACGTCAATCTGGAAATCCCAATTGGCTTGCTGACCTGCGTGACGGGCGTTTCCGGTTCGGGCAAATCGACGCTGATCAACAACACGCTGTTCCCGCTCAGCGCGACAGCCCTTAACGGGGCAACAACGCTTGAAGCGGCTACTCACGACAGCATTAATGGCCTGCAGCATCTGGACAAGGTCGTGGACATCGACCAAAGCCCGATCGGTCGTACGCCGCGCTCTAACCCGGCGACCTATACCGGGTTGTTCACGCCTATTCGTGAGCTGTTCGCCGGCGTGCCGGAATCTCGCTCGCGAGGCTATGGTCCGGGTCGCTTCTCGTTCAACGTCAAGGGCGGGCGTTGCGAAGCGTGCCAGGGCGACGGCCTGATCAAGGTAGAGATGCACTTTTTGCCGGACATTTATGTGCCGTGTGACGTGTGCAAGAGCAAGCGATACAACCGCGAAACGCTTGAGGTCAAATACAAGGGCAAGAACATCCACGAAGTGCTGGAAATGACCATCGAAGAAGCGCGTGAATTCTTCGATGCGGTCCCTGCGCTGGCTCGCAAACTGCAAACCTTGATGGATGTAGGGCTTTCCTACATCAAGCTGGGGCAGTCGGCGACGACGCTGTCGGGTGGCGAGGCGCAGCGCGTCAAGCTGTCACGCGAGCTTTCCAAGCGTGACACGGGCAAGACGCTGTACATCCTCGACGAGCCGACGACAGGGCTGCACTTTGCCGATATTCAGCAGTTGCTCGATGTGCTGCATCGTCTGCGCGACCACGGCAACACGGTGGTGGTGATCGAACACAACCTGGATGTCATCAAAACAGCAGACTGGCTGGTGGACCTCGGTCCGGAAGGTGGCTCGAGAGGTGGCCAGATCATCGCAACCGGCACGCCTGAACAGGTTGCCGAGATGAAGCAGTCATACACAGGGCACTACCTCAAGCCTCTGTTGACCCGAGACAAAGCGTAGCGAATACGCTAATGAAGGACCTAGGTTCATTCAGGTCCGGAAACAAAAAAGCTCCTGTCACGTGCGTGCAGGAGCTTTTTTATGGGGCGTTGAATCAGAACTGGGATTGCAGGTAATTCTGCAGACCTATGGACTTGATCAGACCCATTTGCTGTTCGAGCCAGTAGGTATGGTCTTCTTCGGTGTCCGCCAACTGCACGCGCAGGATTTCACGGGTGACATAGTCGCCATGAAGCTCACAGAGCTCGATACCCTTGCACAGGGCGGCACGTACCTTGTATTCCAGACGAAGGTCGCTGGCGAGCATCTCAGGGACCGTCGTGCCCACATCCAGATCATCCGGACGCATGCGCGGCGTACCTTCCAGCATCAGGATACGACGCATCAACGCATCAGCGTGTTGTGCCTCTTCTTCCATCTCATGATTGATGCGCTCGTAGAGCTTGGAAAAGCCCCAGTCTTCGTACATGCGCGAGTGAACGAAATATTGGTCACGAGCCGCCAATTCGCCCGTGAGCAACGTGTTGAGATAATCGATTACTTCCGGGTGGCCTAACATCGCAACGAACTCCTGCTTCAAAGCCGATAGTTTGAACCAAGCGCCGCACGAGGTCATCCGAAAAAACGCAATAAACCGACAAAAAGCGGGGAAACTACGCCGTTCAGAAGCGAAAAACCGCCTAAATGAGGGCGGTTCTGTTTCTCACTTCGACTCAATCCGAGAATGGCAATACGGATGATTGGCACTGACATTTGGCTTTACTGAAATGCAGATAACAAAAAACCGGGCACTGGGCCCGGTCTTCTGTTCAAACTGGTGTCTTATTCAGCGGCTTCTACAGAGCCACCGACAGGACGATCAACCAACTCGACGTACGCCATAGGCGCGTTGTCGCCAGCGCGGAAACCGCACTTGAGGATACGCAGGTAGCCGCCCTGACGGGTTGCATAGCGTTTGCCCAGATCGTTGAACAGCTTGCCGACGATTTCTTTCGAACGAGTACGGTCGAAAGCCAGACGGCGGTTGGCAACGCTGTCTTCCTTGGCCAGGGTGATCAGCGGCTCGGCAACGCGGCGCAGTTCCTTGGCTTTCGGCAGGGTAGTTTTGATCAACTCGTGCTGGAACAGCGACACCGCCATGTTTTGAAACATGGCTTTGCGGTGAGAGCTGGTACGGCTCAGGTGACGTCCACTTTTACGATGACGCATGGTTCATTCCTTACCAAACTCGCGTTCGGTGATTACGACGATCAGGCCGTAGCCTTGTCGTCCTTCTTAAGACTTGCCGGCGGCCAGTTGTCGAGGCGCATGCCGAGGGAGAGACCACGAGAAGCCAGAACGTCCTTGATCTCGGTCAAGGATTTCTTGCCCAGGTTCGGAGTCTTCAACAACTCTACTTCGGTGCGCTGAATCAGGTCGCCGATGTAGTAGATGTTCTCCGCCTTAAGGCAGTTGGCCGAACGCACGGTCAGTTCCAAATCGTCAACCGGACGAAGCAGGATCGGATCGATCTCGTCTTCCTGTTCGATAACCACTGGTTCGCTGTCACCTTTGAGGTCGACGAACGCAGCCAACTGCTGTTGCAGAATGGTTGCAGCGCGACGGATTGCCTCTTCAGGGTCCAGAGTACCGTTGGTTTCCAGATCAATAACCAGCTTGTCCAGGTTAGTGCGCTGCTCGACACGGGCGTTTTCCACCACGTATGCGATACGGCGAACCGGGCTGAACGAGGAATCGAGCTGCAAGCGACCAATGCTGCGGCTTTCATCTTCATCGCTTTGACGCGAGTCTGCCGGTTCATAACCACGACCACGAGCTACGGTGAGCTTCATGTTCAAGACGCCGTTAGACGCCAGGTTAGCGATTACGTGATCGGGGTTAACGATCTCGACATCATGATCCAGCTGAATATCGGCAGCGGTAACCACCCCCGAACCCTTCTTCGACAAGGTCAGCGTAACTTCGTCTCGACCGTGCAGCTTGATAGCCAGACCTTTAAGGTTCAACAGGATTTCAATGACGTCTTCCTGTACACCTTCGATGGCGCTGTACTCATGGAGCACACCGTCAATCTCGGCCTCGACTACTGCACAGCCGGGCATGGAGGACAACAAAATGCGGCGAAGCGCGTTGCCCAGGGTATGGCCGAAACCACGCTCGAGAGGCTCGAGAGTGATTTTGGCGCGGGTTGGACTGACAACCTGCACATCAATATGGCGGGGTGTCAGGAACTCATTTACCGAAATCTGCATGGATGCACCTATTTTCTAGCCCTTACTTGGAGTAGAGCTCGACAATCAGGCTTTCGTTGATGTCGGCGGACAGATCACTGCGAGCTGGTACGTTCTTGAAAACGCCCGATTTCTTCTCAGTGTCTACTTCTACCCATTCTACGCGGCCACGTTGGGCACACAGATCGAGAGCCTGGACAATACGCAGCTGATTCTTAGCTTTTTCGCGGATAGCAACAACGTCGCCAGCACGAACCTGATAAGAAGGAACGTTAACGGTTTTGCCGTTTACGCTGACCGACTTGTGCGAAACCAATTGACGGGATTCGGCACGCGTCGAGCCGAAGCCCATGCGGTATACAACGTTGTCCAGACGGCATTCGAGCAGTTGCAGCAGGTTCTCGCCTGTTGCACCTTTCTTGCCGGCGGCTTCTTTGTAGTAGCCGCTGAACTGACGCTCGAGAACGCCGTAGATACGACGGACTTTTTGCTTTTCACGCAGCTGAGTACCGTAATCGGACTGGCGACCGCGGCGTTGGCCGTGGATACCTGGAGCTGCTTCGATGTTGCACTTGGATTCGATAGCGCGAACGCCGCTCTTCAAAAAGAGATCGGTGCCTTCACGACGAGCAAGTTTGCATTTTGGACCAATGTAACGAGCCATTTCTTACAGTCTCCTGGATTACACGCGGCGCTTCTTCGGCGGACGGCACCCGTTGTGCGGGATTGGCGTCACGTCGGTGATGCTGGCGATCTTATAGCCACAGCCGTTCAATGCACGGACAGCGGATTCACGACCTGGGCCTGGACCCTTGACATTGACGTCGAGGTTCTTCAGACCGTACTCCAGCGCAGCTTGACCAGCACGTTCAGCAGCTACTTGAGCAGCGAACGGGGTGGACTTGCGCGAACCACGGAAACCCGAACCGCCGGAGGTAGCCCACGAAAGAGCGTTACCTTGACGATCGGTAATGGTGACGATTGTGTTGTTAAACGACGCGTGGATGTGGGCGATGCCATCAACCACTGTCTTTTTAACTTTTTTACGAGGACGAGCAGCAGGTTTTGCCATGACTAAATTCCTGTCGTTGCGCTGGTGCGATTACTTGCGGATCGGCTTACGCGGACCTTTGCGAGTACGCGCGTTGGTCTTGGTACGCTGACCGCGTACTGGAAGACCCCGACGATGACGCAGACCGCGGTAGCAGCCCAAGTCCATCAAGCGCTTGATTTTCATGTTGATTTCGCGACGCAGGTCACCTTCAGTGGTGAACTTCGCCACTTCGCCACGCAGCTGTTCAATCTGCTCGTCGCTCAGATCTTTGATTTTCACCGCCGGGTTAACCCCGGTGGTTGCACAAATTTTCTGTGCAGTGGTGCGACCAACACCATAGATGTAGGTCAGCGAGATAACAGTATGCTTGTTATCTGGAATGTTAACGCCTGCAATACGGGCCATTCAGTGGGACTCCAATTGACAGCTACCTACGCCCCGGAAGCCAAGAAATAGGGCGCGAGATAATATCGCTGTAGTAACAAATAATCAACCCAGCAGCGCACTAGCTGCTGGGCTTAAGCACAAATCACAATCAGCCTTGGCGCTGCTTATGACGTGGTTCCGCGCTGCAAATTACTCGAACAACACCTTCGCGGCGAATAATCTTGCAGTTACGGCACAGCTTTTTCACCGATGCACGAACTTTCATCACCAACTCCTCGAACCTTAGGGGTGCTTCAGCGCAGCATACCGCCGCTGCCACCGTAGCCCTTCAGGTTGGCTTTCTTCATCAGGGATTCATACTGGTGCGAAACGAGGTGAGATTGCACTTGCGACATAAAGTCCATCACAACCACGACCACGATCAGCAACGAGGTCCCGCCAAGGTAGAACGGTACGTTTGCTGCGACCACCAGAAACTGGGGAAGCAGACACACGGCCGTCATATAGAGAGCACCGAACATGGTCAAGCGAGTCAAAACGCCATCAATATAGCGCGCTGACTGCTCGCCTGGACGAATACCCGGAATAAAGGCACCGGACTTCTTCAGGTTTTCCGCTACGTCTTTCGGATTGAACATCAACGCCGTATAGAAGAAGCAGAAGAAAATAATCCCTGCACTAAACAGCAGAATATTCAACGGCTGACCAGGAGCAATCGACTGCGAGATGTCCTGCAACCAGCCCAAACCTTCAGACTGACCAAACCAGGACCCCAACGAAGCCGGGAACAGCAAAATGCTGCTTGCGAAAATGGCTGGGATTACACCAGCCATGTTCACTTTCAGCGGCAAGTGGCTTGTCTGTGCAGCAAAGACCTTGCGGCCCTGCTGACGCTTGGCGTAGTGAACAGCAATACGACGCTGACCACGCTCAATGAACACCACAAAACCGATGATCGCTACTGCCAGCAAACCGATAGCAACCAGAGCGAAGATATTGATATCACCCTGACGTGCAGACTCGAAAGACTGCCCTATTGCTCTCGGAAGACCGGCGACGATACCTGCGAAGATCAACATCGAGATACCGTTGCCGACACCGCGCTCGGTAATCTGCTCGCCCAGCCACATCATGAACATCGCACCTGCCACGAAGGTGGTTACGGCGACAAAATGGAAACCCAGGTCCCCAGAAAACGCGACGCCCTGACTCGCCAGACCAACGGACATGCCGATAGCTTGGACCAGAGCCAGGACAACGGTGCCATAGCGGGTGTACTGGCTTATCTTGCGACGGCCAGCTTCACCTTCCTTCTTCAACTGCTCCAGTTGCGGGCTTACGGCTGTCATCAGCTGCATGATGATCGATGCCGAAATGTACGGCATGATACCCAGTGCAAAGATGCTCATCCGCTCCAGCGCGCCACCGGAAAACATGTTGAACAAGCTAAGAATGGTCCCCTCATTCTGTCGAAACAGTTCTGCGAGTCGATCAGGGTTGATACCTGGAACCGGGATGTGTGCGCCTATTCGGTAGACGATAATCGCCAGGAACAGAAAACGCAGACGAGCCCAGAGTTCAGACATACCGCCCTTGCCGAGCGCAGAGAGAGCACCTTGCTTAGCCATTTATTCCTCGAACTTGCCGCCAGCTGCTTCGATAGCCGCACGCGCACCTTTGGTGGCAGCGATACCTTTGATAGTGACAGCGCGAGTAACTTCGCCCGACAGCATGATTTTCACACGCTGAACGTTCTGGTTAATCACGTTGGCATCTTTCAGGGACTGCACAGTTACGATGTCGCCTTCCACTTTGGCCAGCTCGGACAAACGCACTTCTGCGCGGTCCATGGCTTTCAGGGAAACGAAACCGAATTTTGGCAGGCGACGATGCAGCGGCTGTTGGCCGCCCTCAAAGCCCGGAGCAATTGTGCCACCGGAGCGGGAGCTTTGACCTTTGTGGCCACGGCCACCGGTCTTGCCCAAACCACTACCGATACCACGGCCCGGACGATGCTTTTCGCGACGGGAACCCGGCGCTGGACTCAGATCATTGAGTTTCATCGATTAACCCTCGACTCGCAGCATGTAGTAAGCCTTGTTGATCATCCCGCGATTTTCGGGAGTATCCAGGACTTCTACAGTGTGACCGATGCGACGCAGACCCAAACCCTTAATGCACAATCTGTGATTAGGGATGCGGCCGGTCATGCTTTTGATCAGCGTTACTTTAACGGTAGCCATGATCAGATGATCTCCTCAACACGCTTGCCACGTTTGGCAGCGATCGACTCAGGAGACTGCATGCCTTTCAAACCCTTGAATGTGGCGTGAACCACGTTTACAGGGTTTGTCGAGCCATAGCACTTGGCCAATACGTTCTGGACACCAGCAACTTCCAGCACTGCGCGCATTGCGCCGCCAGCGATGATACCGGTACCTTCGGAAGCAGGCTGCATGTACACCTTGGAGGCGCCATGAGCAGACTTCATTGCGTACTGCAGGGTAGTGCCGTTCAGATCAACCTGAATCATGTTGCGGCGAGCAGCTTCCATCGCTTTCTGGATCGCAGCAGGCACTTCACGTGACTTGCCACGGCCGAAGCCAACGCGCCCTTTACCATCACCCACTACGGTCAACGCAGTGAAAGTGAAGATACGGCCGCCTTTTACGGTTTTGGCCACGCGGTTAACTTGAACCAGTTTCTCGATGTAGCCTTCGTCGCGTTTTTGGTCGTGATTTGACATAACTTAGAACTCCAGCCCGCCTTCACGAGCAGCATCAGCCAGCGCTTTGACACGGCCGTGGTACTTGAAGCCAGAACGGTCGAAAGCGACTTGCGATACGCCCGCGGCTTTCGCGCGCTCGGCGACCAGCTTGCCAACCTTAGTGGCCGCGTCGATGTTGCCAGTGGCGCCATCACGCAGTTCTTTGTCCAAAGTCGAGGCGCTTGCCAAAACTTTGCTGCCGTCGGCCGAGATGACCTGGGCATAAATGTGCTGCGAAGAGCGGTGCACGCAGAGACGCACGACTTCTAGCTCGTGCATTTTCAGGCGTGCTTTGCGAGCGCGACGCAGTCGGGTAACTTTTTTGACGGTCATTTGCTATGCCCTACTTCTTCTTGGCTTCTTTACGGCGGACGACTTCGTCCGCGTAACGCACACCTTTGCCTTTGTAAGGCTCAGGACGGCGGAAGTCGCGGATCTCAGCGGCCACTTGACCAACCAACTGCTTATCGATACCGCGAATCAGGATATCGGTCTGGCTGGGGGTCTCAGCGGTGATGCCATTCGGCAATTCATAGTCCACCGGGTGCGAGAAGCCAAGTGCAAGGTTCAGGACCGTGCCTTTTGCTTGCGCCTTGTAACCAACACCGACCAGCTGGAGCTTACGCTCGAAGCCTTGGCTTACGCCCTGGACCATGTTGTTAACCAGTGCACGAGTGGTGCCTGCCATTGCGCGAGTTTGTTGATCGCCATTGCGAGCAGCGAAACGCAGCTCACCAGCTTCTTCAACAATCTCAACGGACGAATGGATGTTCAGTTCTAGAGTGCCCTTGGCACCCTTCACCGAAAGTTGCTGGCCGACGAGTTTGACTTCGACGCCGGATGGCAACTTAACGGGGTTCTTAGCTACGCGTGACATGCTTATCCCCCCTTAGAACACAGTGCAAAGCACTTCGCCACCGACACCGGCAGCGCGCGCAGCACGATCCGTCATCACACCTTTACTGGTGGAGACGATAGACACACCAAGACCGCCACGAACTTTCGGCAGATCATCGGAGGACTTGTACTGACGCAAGCCTGGGCGGCTGACGCGCTTAACCTCTTCAATGACCGGACGGCCTTCGAAGTACTTAAGCTCGATGGACAGCGAGGATTTAACTTCGCTGCTGATCTGATAACCCGCAATGTAGCCTTCGTCCTTCAGGACTTTTGCTACAGCAACCTTCAACGTGGAAGATGGCATGCTTACGACGGGCTTTTCAGCCATCTGGGCATTACGGATACGAGTTAGCATGTCCGCTAACGGGTCCTGCATACTCATGGGCTAGACGCTCCTAAAACAAAATAATTAGCCTTGCGGCTACAGCTTGATCGCCGAGAACTTCCGGGCATGTAAAAACACGGGCTCAGGCGAGCCGGCAATTCTAGTCCTACCCCGGAAATGAATCAAGCCCCAAAAGGGGCTTGATTCAAATTCAGGCTCCGTCCCGACCGGTGACTTTCGTAACCAGCCGGGCCAAAACGAGAGGTGCGCCTTACCAGCTGGCTTTGACCAGACCTGGAACGTCGCCACGCATTGCTGCTTCACGCAGCTTGTTACGGCCGAGGCCGAACTTGCGATAGACGCCGTGTGGACGACCAGTGATGCGGCAACGGTTACGCATGCGCGCAGCGCTTGCGTCACGTGGTTGCTTCTGCAGGGCTACGGTAGCTTCCCAACGCGCTTCTGGACTTGCGTTCAGATCAACGATGATAGCTTTCAGCTCTGCACGCTTCTTGGCGTACTTGGCAACGGTGAGCTGACGCTTCAGCTCACGGTTTTTCATGCTCTTCTTGGCCATAGTCCTACTCCAATCAGTTGCGGAACGGGAATTTGAAAGCACGCAGCAATGCGCGGCCTTCGTCATCGTTCTTGGCAGTGGTGGTCAGGGTAATGTCCAGACCGCGGAGAGCATCGATCTTGTCGTAATCGATTTCCGGGAAAATGATCTGCTCTTTTACGCCCATGCTGTAGTTACCACGACCATCGAAGGACTTGGCATTCAGGCCGCGGAAGTCGCGAACCCGAGGCAGGGAGATCGACAGCAGACGATCCAGGAATTCATACATACGATCGCGGCGCAGAGTCACTTTGACGCCGATCGGCCAGCCTTCGCGGACTTTAAAGCCAGCGATGGATTTCCGAGCGTAAGTCACAACGACTTTCTGACCGGTGATCTTTTCCAGGTCAGCAACAGCGTGCTCGATGATTTTCTTATCACCGATCGCTTCGCCCAGACCCATGTTCAGGGTGATTTTGGTAACGCGCGGAACTTCCATCACGTTCGAAAGCTTAAGTTCTTCCTTAAGTTTCGGAGCGATTTCCTTCCGGTAAATCTCTTTTAGTCGTGCCATGGTCTTCTACCTAGCAGTGTTCAAGCATCAACCGCTTTTTGGGTCGACTTGAAGACACGAATTTTCTTGCCGTCTTCAACTTTGAAACCAACGCGGTCAGCCTTGTTGGTTGCGCCGTTGAAAATGGCGACGTTGGAAGCGTGCAGTGGCGCTTCTTTCTCGACGATACCGCCCTGTACGCCCGACATCGGGTTTGGCTTGGTATGACGCTTCACCAGGTTGACCCCACCAACGACCAAACGGTCGTCAGCGAGAACCTTGAGCACCTTACCGCGCTTACCTTTGTCTTTGCCGGCGATCACGATGATCTCGTCGTCACGACGAATCTTTTGCATGTCGGATCTCCTTAAAGCACTTCAGGGGCGAGCGAGACGATCTTCATGAACTTCTCAGTACGAAGTTCACGGGTCACTGGCCCAAAGATACGGGTACCGATCGGCTCTTGCTTGTTGTTCAACAGAACAGCAGCGTTGCCATCGAAGCGGATGATGGAGCCGTCTGCACGACGAACACCATGGCGAGTGCGGACTACGACAGCAGTCATCACTTGGCCTTTTTTCACCTTGCCGCGCGGAATTGCTTCCTTGACGGTCACTTTGATGATGTCACCGATACCAGCGTAACGACGATGGGAGCCACCCAGCACCTTGATGCACATAACACGGCGAGCGCCGCTGTTATCGGCCACATCGAGCATGGATTGAGTCTGAATCATATAATTTCTCCGACCCCTAGCCCTTAGACTTCCACAGCGCGTTCGAGGATATCAACCAATGCCCAAGACTTGGTCTTGGCTACGGGACGGGTTTCACGAATAGTGACCTTGTCGCCGATATGGCATTGATTGGTTTCGTCGTGTGCGTGCAGCTTAGTCGAACGCTTAACGTATTTACCGTAGATCGGGTGCTTAACGCGACGCTCGATCAGAACGGTGATGGTCTTGTCCATCTTGTCGCTGACAACACGGCCAGTCAGCGTACGGACAGTTTTTTCGGCTTCAGCCATGATTACTTACCTGCCTGCTGGTTGAGCACAGTTTTCACGCGAGCGATGTCACGCTTAACTTGCGAGAGCAGATGAGACTGCCCCAACTGGCCAGTTGCTTTCTGCATACGCAGATTGAACTGGTCGCGCAGCAGGCCGAGCAGTTGCTCGTTCAGCTGCTGTGCTGATTTTTCACGAAGTTCATTCGCTTTCATCACATCACCGTCCGCTTAACAAAGGAGGTGGCGAGCGGCAGCTTTGCAGCAGCCAGGGCGAAAGCCTCACGCGCCAGCTCTTCAGTAACACCCTCGATTTCATACAGGACTTTGCCTGGCTGAATCTGGGCAACCCAGTACTCCACGTTACCCTTACCTTTGCCCATCCGAACTTCGAGTGGCTTCTTGGTGACAGGCTTGTCCGGGAATACACGGATCCAGATCTTGCCGCCACGTTTAACGTGACGGGTCAGTGCACGACGCGCTGACTCGATCTGACGAGCGGTGAGACGACCACGAGCTACAGACTTCAGCGCGAACTCGCCGAAGCTGACTTTGCTACCGCGCAGCGCCAGACCACGGTTGTGGCCGGTCATCTGCTTGCGGAACTTCGTACGCTTTGGTTGCAACATTTGGCGTACCCCTTACTTAGCAGCTTTTTTACGAGGCGCTGGTGCTTGTGGTTTCAGTTCTTCTTGGCGACCACCAATTACTTCGCCTTTAAAGATCCAAACCTTTACACCGATCACACCGTAAGTGGTGTGAGCTTCGTAGTTGGCATAGTCGATGTCGGCACGCAGGGTGTGCAGTGGCACACGACCTTCGCGATACCATTCAGTACGTGCGATTTCAGCACCGCCGAGACGACCGCTCACTTGGATTTTGATGCCTTTGGCACCAATGCGCATGGCGTTCTGAACAGCGCGCTTCATCGCGCGACGGAACATTACACGACGCTCCAGCTGCTGAGCTACGCTCTGCGCAACCAGCATACCGTCAAGCTCCGGCTTGCGGATCTCTTCGATATTGATGTGCACAGGCACACCCATTTGCTTGGTCAGGTCCTGACGCAGTTTCTCAACATCTTCACCTTTCTTCCCGATAACAATGCCGGGACGAGCGGTGTGGATGGTGATACGTGCTGTCTGAGCCGGACGATGGATATCGATACGGCTGACGGACGCGCTTTTTAATTTGTCTTGGAGGTACTCACGCACTTTCAGATCAGCGAACAAATAGTCCGCATAAGTCCGACCGTCTGCGTACCAGACGGAGGTGTGCTCCTTGACGATTCCCAGGCGAATGCCAATGGGATGTACTTTCTGACCCATCTCTTCGACTCCGTTACTTGTCAGCAACCTTGACAGTTATATGGCAAGACCGCTTGACGATGCGATCAGCACGGCCTTTAGCACGTGGCATGATGCGCTTCAGCGAACGCCCTTCGTTGACGAAAACGGTGGAGACCTTAAGGTCATCAACGTCTGCGCCTTCGTTATGCTCGGCGTTGGCTACAGCCGACTCCAGCACTTTCTTCAGGATCTCGGCGGCTTTCTTACTGCTGAAAGCCAACAGGTTGAGCGCTTCGCCCACCTTCTTCCCGCGGATCTGGTCGGCGACCAAGCGGGCTTTCTGGGCGGAGATTCGAGCGCCCGACAACTTAGCGGCTACTTCCATCGTTCCTTACCCCTTAACGCTTGGCTTTCTTGTCTGCCACGTGCCCACGATATGTGCGGGTACCGGCAAACTCGCCTAGTTTATGGCCGACCATGTCTTCGTTCACGAGAACTGGAACATGTTGACGACCGTTATGCACTGCAATGGTCAAACCGACCATTTGTGGCAGGATCATAGAACGACGCGACCAGGTTTTAACTGGTTTGCGATCATTCTTTTCCGCCGCCACTTCGATCTTCTTCAGTAGGTGAAGATCAATAAAAGGACCTTTTTTCAGAGAACGTGGCACTGTCGTATCCCTCTATTTACTTGCGACGACGGACGATCATTTTGTCGGTACGCTTATTACCACGAGTCTTCGCGCCCTTAGTCGGGAAGCCCCACGGCGATACCGGATGACGACCACCAGAGGTACGACCTTCACCACCACCATGTGGGTGGTCAACCGGGTTCATGGCAACACCACGAACGGTTGGGCGAACGCCACGCCAGCGTTTGGCACCAGCTTTACCCAGCGAACGAAGGCTGTGCTCGGAGTTCGAGACTTCGCCCAGCGTCGCACGGCACTCAGCCAATACTTTACGCATCTCACCGGAGCGAAGACGCAGGGTAACGTACACACCTTCACGAGCGATCAACTGTGCCGAAGCACCAGCGGAACGAGCGATCTGTGCGCCTTTACCTGGCTTCAATTCGATGCCGTGTACGGTGCTACCAACTGGAATGTTGCGCAGTTGAAGAGCGTTGCCTGGCTTGATTGGTGCCAAAGCACCTGCAACCAGCTGGTCGCCAGCACTCACGCCTTTAGGGGCGATGATGTAGCGGCGCTCGCCGTCTGCATAAAGCAGCAGGGCAATGTGTGCAGTACGGTTTGGATCGTATTCGATACGCTCGACGGTGGCAGCGATGCCATCCTTGTCGTTGCGACGGAAGTCGACCAGACGATAATGCTGTTTAGCGCCACCACCGATATGACGGGTAGTAATGCGACCATTGTTGTTACGACCACCAGACTTCGATTTTTTCTCGAGCAGCGGTGCGTGAGGAGCGCCTTTATGGAGCTCCTTGTTGACCACCTTGACCACAAAACGGCGGCCAGGGGAAGTCGGTTTGCATTTAACGATTGCCATGATGCACCCCTTCCTTACTCAGCACTGCTGCTGAAATCGAGATCTTGGCCTGGCTGAAGGGAGATAACTGCCTTCTTCCAGTCATTACGCTTGCCCAGACCGCGAGCAGTGCGCTTGCTCTTACCCAGAACATTCAGGGTAGTAACACGCTCTACTTTCACGCTGAACAGGCTTTCGACGGCCTTCTTGATTTCCAGCTTGGTTGCGTCAGTAGCAACCTTGAAAACGAACTGACCTTTCTTGTCTGCCAGAACCGTAGCCTTCTCGGAAACGTGCGGGCCAAGCAGAACTTTAAATACGCGTTCCTGGTTCATCCCAGCAGCTCCTCGAATTTCTTCACGGCCGACACAGTGATCAACACTTTGTCGTATGCGATCAGACTAACTGGATCGGAACCTTGAACATCACGCACATCGACGTGAGGCAGGTTACGAGCAGCCAGGTACAGATTTTGGTCAACAGCGTCAGACACGATCAGGACGTCAGTCAGGCCCATGCCAGTCAGCTTGTTCAGCAAATCTTTGGTTTTCGGTGCTTCAACAGCGAAGTCCTGAACCACGACCAGACGATCAGTACGGACCAGTTCAGCAAGAATGGAGCGCAGAGCTGCGCGGTACATCTTCTTGTTGAGCTTCTGAGTGTGATCCTGAGGACGAGCTGCGAAAGTGGTACCGCCGCCACGCCAGATTGGGCTACGGATAGTACCGGCACGAGCACGGCCAGTACCTTTCTGACGCCAAGGGCGCTTACCGCCACCACGAACGTCGGAACGGGTCTTTTGCTGCTTGCTACCCTGACGACCGCCAGCCATGTAGGCCACGACTGCCTGGTGAACCAGCGTCTCGTTGAATTCGCCGCCAAATGTCAGTTCGGAAACTTCGATTGCCTGAGCGTCATTTACATTTAATTGCATGTCAGCTTCCCCTTAACCGCGAGCCTTGGCTGCCGGACGTACAACCAGGTTGCCGCCAGTAGCGCCAGGAACAGCACCCTTGACCAACAACAGATTGCGTTCAGCGTCCACGCGCACTACTTCGAGGGACTGCACGGTCACGCGCTCAGCGCCCATATGACCGGACATTTTTTTGCCCTTGAATACACGACCAGGAGTCTGGCACTGGCCGATAGAGCCCGGGACGCGGTGGGAGACGGAGTTACCGTGGGTATTGTCCTGACCACGGAAATTCCAACGCTTGATCGTACCCTGGAAGCCCTTACCTTTGGACTGACCGGTCACATCGACCAGTTGACCAGCGGCGAAGATTTCAGCGTTGATCTGATCGCCAGTCTGGTAGTCGCCTTCTTCAAGACGGAACTCCATGACGGTACGACCGGCGGCTACGTTCGCTTTAGCGAAGTGACCAGCCTGAGCGGCTGTAACACGCGAAGCACGACGCTCGCCGACAGTGACTTGCACTGCACGATAGCCATCGGTTTCTTCGGTTTTGAACTGAGTGACGCGATTCGGCTCGATCTCAATGACCGTGACCGGAATGGAGACACCTTCTTCGGTGAAAATACGGGTCATACCGCATTTACGACCGACTACACCAATAGTCATGTTGTAAACCTCATGAGTGTACGGGGCTTTCACCCGCTATGGCCGCCCATTTCAGAGCGTTACACGACTAAGACCCAAGTCTTAGCCGAGGCTGATCTGAACTTCCACACCGGCCGCAAGATCAAGCTTCATAAGCGCATCAACGGTTTTTTCCGTTGGCTGAACAATGTCCAGAACGCGTTTATGAGTACGGATCTCATACTGGTCGCGCGCGTCTTTGTTGACGTGCGGAGAAACCAGAACGGTGAACCGCTCTTTACGAGTCGGCAGTGGAATCGGACCACGCACCTGTGCACCAGTACGTTTCGCGGTTTCCACGATTTCCTGGGTTGATTGGTCGATCAGGCGATGGTCAAAAGCCTTCAACCTGATACGGATTTGCTGGTTTTGCATTGGATTCAGACTCCAGATTGCTGTTCCCACCGAGCGCAATACGCCCGTTAAAAGGAGGCGCAATTCTATAGACGACCTAACAGGGTGTCAACCCAATAAAAAAGGCCCCCGCTAAGCGGGGGCCCCTTCAAAACACTAAAGGTCACTCAAAAAAGAGCTTACTCGAGGATTTTAGCTACAACGCCAGCACCAACGGTACGGCCGCCTTCACGGATTGCGAAGCGCAGACCGTCTTCCATCGCGATGGTTTTGATCAGGGTGACAACCATTTTGATGTTGTCGCCTGGCATTACCATTTCTACGCCGTCTGGCAGTTCGCAGTTACCAGTTACGTCGGTAGTACGGAAGTAGAACTGTGGACGGTAGCCTTTGAAGAACGGAGTGTGACGACCGCCTTCTTCTTTGCTCAGCACGTACACTTCAGCTTCGAACTTGGTGTGCGGCTTAACCGAACCTGGCTTAACCAGAACCTGGCCACGCTCAACGTCGTCACGCTTGGTACCACGCAGCAGAACGCCGCAGTTCTCGCCAGCACGACCTTCGTCGAGCAGCTTACGGAACATTTCAACACCGGTGCAGGTGGTGACGGTAGTGTCACGCAGACCAACGATTTCCAGTGGATCTTGAACCTTGACGATACCGCGCTCGATACGACCAGTTACAACAGTACCGCGACCGGAGATCGAGAATACGTCTTCGATTGGCATCAGGAACGGCTTGTCGATAACACGTACTGGATCTGGAATGTAGCTGTCCAGAGTCTCAACCAGTTTACGAACGGACGTGGTGCCCATTTCGTTATCGTCTTTGCCTTCCAGAGCCATACGAGCAGAACCGATGATGATCGGAGTGTCGTCACCTGGGAAGTCGTAAGTGCTCAGCAGATCGCGCACTTCCATCTCAACCAGTTCCAGCAGCTCAGCGTCGTCTACCAGGTCAGCCTTGTTCAGGTAGACAACGATGTACGGTACACCTACCTGACGGGACAGCAGGATGTGCTCACGGGTTTGCGGCATCGGACCATCAGCGGCCGAGCAAACCAGGATCGCGCCGTCCATCTGGGCAGCACCGGTGATCATGTTCTTCACATAGTCAGCGTGACCTGGGCAGTCAACGTGAGCGTAGTGACGGATCAGCGAGTTGTATTCAACGTGCGCGGTGTTGATGGTGATACCACGAGCTTTTTCTTCTGGTGCGCTGTCGATTTTATCGAAATCGACGACTGCAGAACCGAAAATTTCGGAGCAAACGCGAGTCAGAGCAGCAGTCAGTGTAGTTTTACCGTGGTCAACGTGACCGATAGTGCCAACGTTGACGTGCGGAAGGGAACGATCAAATTTTTCTTTAGCCACGACAAATAACTCCTAGCCTAAGGCGCTGAATCAGCCTTGTTTTTTGGTTACAGTTTCGACGACGTGCGACGGAGCTGCATTGTATTTTTTGAATTCCATAGAGTAGCTTGCGCGACCCTGGGACATGGAGCGAACGTCAGTCGCATAACCGAACATCTCACCCAACGGAACCTCGGCACGAATCACTTTACCGGAAACCGTATCTTCCATACCCAAGATCATGCCGCGACGACGGTTAAGGTCGCCCATCACGTCACCCATATAGTCTTCAGGCGTAACAACCTCTACCGCCATGATCGGCTCAAGCAACTCACCACCGCCCTTCTGGGCCAGTTGCTTGGTCGCCATGGAAGCAGCCACCTTAAACGCCATCTCGTTCGAGTCGACGTCATGGTAGGAACCATCAAACACGGTAGCCTTCAGGCCGATCAGCGGATAACCGGCAACAACACCGTTCTTCATCTGCTCTTCGATACCCTTCTGGATAGCCGGGATGTATTCCTTCGGAACAACACCACCTACCACTTCGTTTACGAATTGCAGACCTTCCTGACCTTCGTCAGCAGGCGCAAAACGGATCCAGCAATGACCAAACTGGCCACGACCGCCGGATTGACGAACGAACTTGCCTTCGATTTCACAATTCTTCGTGATGCGCTCACGATAGGAAACCTGAGGCTTGCCGATGTTGGCTTCGACGTTGAACTCACGGCGCATCCGGTCAACCAGGATGTCCAAGTGGAGCTCGCCCATGCCAGAGATGATCGTTTGACCAGTCTCTTCATCAGTCTTGACGCGGAAAGACGGGTCTTCCTGAGCAAGTTTGCCCAGTGCAATACCCATTTTTTCCTGGTCATCCTTGGTCTTCGGCTCAACGGCGACCGAAATAACCGGCTCCGGGAAGTCCATGCGAACCAGGATGATTGGCTTGTCAGCGTTGCACAAGGTTTCACCAGTGGTGACGTCCTTCATGCCGATCAGGGCCGCGATGTCGCCAGCGCGTACTTCCTTGATCTCTTCGCGAGCGTTTGCGTGCATCTGCACCATACGACCCACACGCTCTTTTTTGCCTTTGACCGAGTTGATCACGCCGTCGCCGGATGCCAACACGCCCGAGTAAACACGGACAAAGGTCAAAGTACCCACGAATGGGTCGGTAGCAATCTTGAACGCCAAAGCCGAGAACGGCTCGCTGTCGTCCGCATGACGCTCCATCTGAATTTCTTCGTTATCAGGGTCGGTACCCTTGATAGCTGGAATGTCAATTGGAGCCGGCAGGTAGTCGATCACGGCGTCGAGAACCAGGGGAACACCCTTGTTCTTGAATGAAGAACCGCAAACAGCAAGAACGATCTCACCAGCGATAGTACGCTGACGCAGAGCGGCCTTGATTTCCTCGTTGGTGAGTTCTTCACCTTCAAGATACTTGTTCATCAGCTCTTCGTTGGCTTCGGCTGCAGCCTCAACCATATTGGCGCGCCATTCATCAGCCAGTTCCTGCATTTCAGCAGGGATAGGCTTGCGAACAGGAACCATGCCTTTGTCAGCGTCATTCCAGTAAACAGCTTCCATAGCCATCAGGTCGATTTGACCCTGGAAGTTGTCTTCAGCACCGATGGCCAACTGAATAGGCACCGGAGTGTGACCCAGACGCTGCTTGATCTGAGCGATTACGCGCAGAAAGTTAGCACCGGCACGGTCCATCTTGTTCACGTAGACGATACGTGGAACGCCGTATTTGTTGGCTTGACGCCATACGGTTTCGGACTGAGGCTCTACACCGGAAGTACCGCAGAACACAACGACCGCGCCGTCGAGTACACGCAGGGAACGCTCAACTTCAATGGTGAAGTCTACGTGGCCCGGGGTGTCAATAACGTTGAAACGGTATTGGTCTTTGTGTTGCTTCTCGGAACCCTGCCAGAAGGCAGTGATAGCAGCAGAAGTAATGGTAATACCACGCTCCTGCTCCTGAACCATCCAGTCCGTGGTCGCGGCGCCGTCATGCACCTCGCCCATTTTGTGGCTTTTGCCGGTGTAAAAAAGGACGCGCTCGGTGGTGGTGGTTTTACCAGCATCCACGTGAGCGACGATACCGATGTTACGGTAACGGCTAATCGGAGTAGTACGAGCCATAAAGCCCTCGCAAATATAGTGACGCTGAAATTAGAAGCGGTAGTGCGAGAAAGCCTTGTTGGCCTCGGCCATACGGTGCACGTCTTCACGCTTCTTGACCGCAGCACCTTTACCTTCGGCGGCGTCCATCAGTTCGCCAGCCAAACGCAGAGCCATAGACTTCTCACCGCGCTTGCGCGCGAAGTCTACCAGCCAACGCATTGCCAGAGCATTACGACGGGACGGACGAACTTCGACAGGAACCTGGTAAGTAGCACCGCCTACACGGCGCGACTTCACTTCGACCAGCGGAGCGATGGCGTCGAGAGCTTTCTCGAAGATTTCCAGGGGGTCGCTGTTCTTGCGTTCTTTAACCTTTTCCAGCGCGCCATAAACGATACGCTCGGCAACGGCTTTTTTGCCGCTTTCCATTACGTGGTTCATGAACTTGGCCAGGATCTGGCTGCCGTATTTTGGATCGTCAAGCACTTCGCGCTTGGCTGCTACGCGTCTTCTTGGCATGGATAAGCCCTCAAACGGTCTTCAGGTTAGCTCGGGACCACCATCCAACAAAGGATGCGCCCGACCTTACTCTTATCGACTCAGAAAAATAGAAATCTGCAATTTCAAACAGAAGCCAAATACTACTTAGGCTTCTTGGTACCGTATTTCGAGCGACCCTGGTTACGGCCTTTAACGCCGGAAGTATCCAGAGAACCACGAACGGTGTGATAACGAACACCTGGCAAGTCTTTTACACGACCGCCACGGATCAGTACCACGCTGTGTTCTTGCAGGTTGTGACCTTCACCACCGATGTACGAGGAAACCTCGAAACCGTTGGTCAGGCGAACACGGCAGACTTTACGCAATGCCGAGTTAGGTTTTTTCGGCGTGGTGGTATACACACGAGTGCAAACACCGCGACGTTGCGGGCAGTTCTGCAGCGCAGGCACGTCGGATTTCTCGACGATACGCTTACGCGGCTGACGTACCAGCTGGTTGATAGTTGCCATCTACTAGCTCCACTGTTGTCTTGCGACGCTATTGTCTTACAAGAAAAGCAATTGACGAGACAAACGCCCCGCCAAATTTAGGGGTACAAGAGTCTAAAGAGGATCCTGTGCCCAGTCAAGACAAAGCCCCGGCCGCCTCGCCCGGCAACCTGCACGAAATGTGCGGGTTGCCGGAAGAAAATGCCGAGGCTTTGGTCTTAGTTACCGCTGGAGTTCAACGCTTCCGTCAGGGCAGCTTCAACTTCACTTGCACTGACTCGGGTCGGTTTGTCCATTTCACGACGACGCTTGCGCTCGCTGTGATAAGCCAGACCGGTACCGGCCGGGATCAGACGACCCACAACCACGTTTTCTTTCAGGCCACGCAGGTAGTCGCGCTTGCCTGTCACAGCCGCCTCGGTCAGTACGCGGGTTGTCTCCTGGAAGGAGGCCGCGGAGATGAACGACTCGGTGGACAACGATGCCTTGGTGATACCCAGCAACACGCGAGTGAATTTGGAAACAAACTTGTCGTCTGCGCCCAAACGCTCGTTTTCTACCAGGACGTGAGTCAATTCCATCTGGTCGCCCTTGATGAAACTGGAATCGCCGGATTCGGCAATCTCAACTTTACGCAACATCTGACGCAGAATGGTCTCGATGTGCTTGTCGTTGATCTTCACGCCTTGCAGACGGTATACGTCTTGAATCTCGTTGACGATGTACTTGGCCAGCGCACTGACACCCAGCAAACGCAGGATATCGTGTGGATCGCTAGGACCGTCGGAGATAACTTCGCCGCGGTTCACTTGTTCGCCTTCGAAGACGTTCAGGTGACGCCACTTCGGAATCAGCTCTTCGTACGGATCGCTGCCATCGTTCGGGGTAATGACCAGACGACGCTTGCCTTTGGTCTCTTTACCGAATGCGATGGTACCGCTGACTTCTGCAAGGATCGACGCCTCTTTCGGACGACGTGCTTCGAAAAGGTCGGCAACACGCGGCAGACCACCGGTGATGTCACGTGTCTTCGAAGTCTCTTGCGGAATACGAGCGATAACATCACCGATCGCGATCTGCGCACCGTCAGCTACACCAACCAGGGCGTTAGCCGGCAGGAAGTACTGAGCCGGTACGTCAGTACCTGGCAGCAGCAGATCCTTGCCATCCAGACCTACCATCTTCACAGCAGGACGAATGTCCTTGCCAGCGGCCGGGCGGTCTTTTGCGTCGAGCACTTCGATGTTGGTCATACCGGTCAGTTCGTCTGTCTGACGCTTGATCGTGATGCCCTCTTCCATGCCAACGTAGGTAACAGTACCTTTCATCTCGGTGACGATTGGGTGGGTGTGCGGATCCCACTTGGCCACGATCGAACCAGCGTCGACCTTGTCGCCTTCCTTCACCGAAATCACTGCACCGTAAGGCAGTTTGTAACGTTCGCGCTCGCGACCGAAGTCATCGGCGATTGCCAGCTCACCAGAGCGGGATACCGCTACCAGATGACCGTCGACACGCTCGACGTGCTTCAGGTTGTGAAGACGGACGGTACCGCCATTCTTGACCTGAACGCTGTCGGCTGCCGAAGTCCGGCTTGCCGCACCACCAATGTGGAACGTACGCATTGTCAGCTGTGTACCCGGCTCACCGATGGACTGTGCAGCAATTACGCCGACAGCTTCACCAATGTTGACCTGGTGACCACGAGCCAGGTCGCGACCGTAGCACTTGGCGCAGATGCCGTAGCGGGTTTCACAACTGATTGGCGAACGAACGATCACTTCGTCGATGCTGTTCAGCTCGATGAACTCGACCCACTTCTCGTCGACCAACGTACCTGCAGGCACGATGACTTCTTCGGTACCCGGCTTGAATACGTCGCGGGCGATCACTCGACCCAATACGCGTTCACCCAGCGGCTCTACAACGTCACCGCCTTCAATATGCGGAGTCATCAGCAAGCCATGCTCGGTACCGCAATCCACTTCGGTAACGACCAGATCCTGAGCCACGTCTACCAGACGGCGAGTCAGATAACCGGAGTTAGCGGTTTTCAATGCAGTATCCGCAAGACCCTTACGAGCACCGTGAGTGGAGATGAAGTACTGAAGTACGCTCAAACCTTCACGGAAGTTCGCAGTAATCGGCGTTTCGATGATGGAGCCATCAGGCTTGGCCATCAAACCACGCATACCGGCCAGCTGACGAATCTGTGCAGCAGAACCACGCGCGCCGGAGTCAGCCATCATGTACATCGAGTTGAAGGATTCCTGATCAACTTCGACGCCGTGACGATCGATAACACGCTCTTTGGACAGGTTCGACATCATCGCTTTCGAGACTTCGTCGTTCGCCTTGGACCAAAGGTCGATTACCTTGTTGTACTTCTCGCCCTGAGTAACCAGGCCCGATGCGTACTGGCTTTCGATCTCTTTAACTTCTTCGGTGGCCGCGTCGATGATGCGAGCTTTCTCATCAGGGATAACGAAGTCGTTAACGCCGATGGAAACACCCGAAATGGTCGAGTAGGCAAAACCGGTGTACATCAACTGGTCAGCGAAGATAACGGTCTCTTTCAAACCAACCACGCGGTAGCACTGGTTGATCAGTTTGGAGATCGCCTTTTTCTTCATAGGCTGGTTGACGACGTCGTAGGACAGGCCGGCCGGAACCACCTGGAACAGCAGCGCACGGCCAACAGTAGTGTCGACGATACGAGTGTTCTTGACGCTGCCACCATCACGGTCGTTGACCGTTTCGTGGATACGAACCTTGACCTTGGCGTGCAGAGCCGCTTCGCCGGCGCGGAATACGCGGTCGACTTCCTGCAGATCCGCAAACACACGACCTTCGCCCTTGGCGTTGATCGCTTCGCGAGTCATGTAATACAGACCCAGTACAACGTCCTGCGAAGGAACGATGATTGGCTCACCGTTGGCTGGCGACAGAATGTTGTTGGTCGACATCATGAGCGCGCGCGCTTCGAGCTGAGCTTCCAGCGTCAAAGGCACGTGAACAGCCATCTGGTCGCCGTCGAAGTCGGCGTTGTACGCAGCACAGACCAGCGGGTGCAGCTGAATAGCCTTACCTTCGATCAGAACCGGTTCAAATGCCTGGATGCCCAGACGGTGAAGCGTAGGCGCACGGTTCAGAAGCACCGGGTGTTCGCGAATGACTTCAGCAAGAACGTCCCAGACCTCTGGCAGCTCGCGCTCGACCATTTTCTTGGCAGCTTTGATGGTCGTGGCGAGGCCACGCATTTCCAGCTTGCCGAAAATGAACGGCTTGAACAGCTCGAGAGCCATTTTCTTCGGCAGACCGCACTGGTGCAGACGCAGGGTCGGACCTACGGTAATTACCGAACGACCCGAGTAGTCAACACGCTTACCGAGCAAGTTCTGACGGAAACGACCCTGCTTACCCTTGATCATGTCAGCCAGGGATTTCAGAGGGCGCTTGTTAGAACCGGTGATTGCACGACCACGACGACCGTTGTCGAGCAGTGCATCGACTGCTTCCTGCAACATACGCTTTTCGTTGCGCACGATGATGTCAGGAGCAGACAGATCCAGCAGACGCTTTAGACGGTTGTTACGGTTGATCACTCGACGATACAGATCGTTGAGGTCGGAGGTCGCGAAACGACCACCGTCAAGCGGAACCAGAGGACGCAGATCTGGCGGCAGAACCGGCAGAACGGTCAGCACCATCCATTCAGGAAGGTTGCCGGAACCCTGGAACGCTTCCATCAGCTTCAGACGCTTGGACAGCTTCTTGATCTTGGTCTCGGAATTGGTTTGCGGAATTTCTTCACGCAGACGGCCGATTTCGTGCTCAAGATCGATAGCGTGCAGCAGTTCGCGGACAGCTTCGGCACCCATACGGGCGTCGAAATCATCACCGAACTCTTCGAGCGCTTCGAAATACTGCTCGTCGTTCAGCAGCTGACCCTTTTCGAGGGTGGTCATGCCTGGATCGATAACGACATAGCTCTCGAAGTAGAGAACGCGTTCGATATCACGCAGGGTCATGTCCATCAGCAAGCCGATACGAGACGGCAGCGATTTCAGGAACCAGATGTGGGCAACTGGTGAAGCCAGTTCGATGTGGGCCATGCGCTCACGACGAACCTTGGCCAAGGCCACTTCAACACCGCATTTTTCGCAGATGACACCACGGTGCTTCAGGCGCTTGTACTTACCGCACAGGCACTCGTAATCTTTTACCGGGCCAAAGATCTTGGCGCAGAACAGACCATCACGCTCAGGCTTGAACGTACGGTAGTTGATGGTTTCCGGCTTTTTAACTTCACCGAACGACCAAGAGCGGATCATCTCAGGCGATGCAAGTCCGATACGGATTGCGTCGAACTCTTCGACTTGACCCTGGTTTTTCAGCAAATTCAGTAGGTCTTTCAAGGCTTTCCTCCTGGCGGAGCAGGGGAGCAGGCAATACCGCCCTGCCCCCGATTCGCGTCACGTGTTATTCGGTTTCCAGATCGATATCGATACCGAGCGAACGAATTTCTTTGATCAACACGTTGAAAGACTCGGGCATGCCCGGCTCCATACGGTGATCGCCGTCCACGATGTTTTTGTACATCTTGGTACGACCGTTCACATCGTCCGACTTCACTGTGAGCATTTCTTGCAGAGTGTACGCCGCGCCGTATGCTTCCAGCGCCCACACTTCCATCTCCCCGAAACGCTGACCACCGAACTGTGCCTTACCACCCAGCGGCTGCTGGGTAACCAGGCTGTAAGAACCAGTGGAACGCGCGTGCATCTTGTCGTCCACCAAGTGGTTCAGCTTCAGCATGTACATGTAGCCGACCGTTACCGGGCGCTCAAACTTGTTGCCAGTACGACCGTCGAACAGCTGCATCTGGCCGCTTTCCGGCATATCTGCCAGTTTGAGCATTGCCTTGATTTCGCTTTCCTTGGCACCGTCGAAAACCGGGGTAGCCATCGGTACGCCGTTACGCAGGTTCTTCGCGAGGTCCAGAATCTCGTTGTCGGTGAGGTCTTCCAGGGTTTCCTGACGACCGCCGATTTCGTTATAGATCTCGTTAAGGAACTTGCGCAGCTCAGCCACTTTACGCTGCTCTTCGAGCATGCGGTTGATCTTCTCGCCCAGACCTTTGGCCGCGAGGCCAAGGTGAGTTTCGAGAATCTGACCAACGTTCATACGCGAAGGTACGCCCAGCGGATTGAGGACGATGTCCACCGGCGTGCCATTGGCATCGTGCGGCATGTCTTCAACCGGCATGATCACGGAGACCACACCCTTGTTACCGTGACGACCGGCCATCTTGTCGCCCGGCTGGATGCGACGACGGATTGCCAGGTAGACCTTGACGATTTTCAGAACGCCTGGAGCCAGGTCATCGCCCTGCTGCAGTTTGCGTTTCTTGTCTTCGAACTTGTCATCCAGAAGACGGCGACGATCAACGATGTAGGCCTGAGCCTTTTCAAGCTGCTCGTTCAGAGCGTCTTCAGCCATGCGCAGTTTGAACCACTGACCATGCTCAAGACCATCGAGTACTTCGTTAGTGATTTCCTGACCTTTCTTGAGGCCAGCACCGCCTTCCGCTACACGACCCACCAGCGCAGAACGCAGACGCTCGAAAGTAGCGCCTTCGACAATACGGAACTCTTCGTTCAGGTCCTTGCGGATCTCGTCGAGTTGCGACTTCTCGATGGACAGGGCACGTGCATCACGCTCAACGCCATCACGGGTGAAGACCTGAACGTCAATCACTGTACCTTTGGTGCCGGTTGGCACGCGCAGGGAAGTGTCTTTAACGTCGCTGGCCTTCTCACCGAAGATCGCGCGCAACAGTTTTTCTTCCGGAGTCAGCTGGGTCTCGCCTTTCGGAGTGACTTTACCGACCAGGATGTCGCCAGCGCCAACTTCGGCACCTACGTAAACGATACCTGCTTCATCCAGCTTGTTCAGAGCAGCTTCACCCACGTTAGGGATGTCAGCTGTGATTTCCTCAGGCCCAAGCTTGGTGTCACGAGCCACGCAGGTCAGTTCCTGAATGTGGATCGTGGTGAAGCGGTCTTCCTGAACAACGCGCTCGGAAAGACAGATGGAGTCTTCGAAGTTGAAACCGTTCCAGGCCATGAACGCGATGCGCATGTTCTGACCCAGCGCCAGTTCACCCATATCGGTGGACGGGCCGTCAGCCATGATGTCGCTACGCTGAACGCGATCGCCCTTGCTGACCAGCGGACGCTGGTTGATGCAGGTGTTCTGGTTGGAGCGGGTGTATTTGGTCAGGTTGTAGATGTCTACACCCGCCTCACCTGTTTCAACTTCGTCATCGGCAACGCGAACCACGATACGACTGGCATCAACCGAATCGATCACACCACCACGACGAGCCACGACGCAAACGCCGGAGTCGCGTGCAACGTTGCGCTCCATGCCAGTACCAACCAGCGGCTTGTCGGCACGCAAGGTCGGTACAGCCTGACGCTGCATGTTCGAACCCATCAATGCACGGTTGGCGTCATCGTGCTCGAGGAACGGAATCAACGAAGCGGCTACCGAAACAACCTGCTTGGGCGAAACGTCCATCAGGGTGACATCGGCTGGCGCCTTGACGGTGAACTCGTTCAAGTGACGCACGGCAACCAGCTCGTCGATCAGCTCTTGCTTGTCGTTCATTGCGGCCGAAGCCTGTGCAATGACGTGGTCAGCTTCTTCGATCGCTGAAAGGAAAACGATCTCTTCGGTGACCAGACCTTCCTTGACCACACGGTACGGGCTTTCAAGGAAGCCGTACTGGTTGGTGCGGGCATAGGCCGCCAGGGAGTTGATCAGGCCGATGTTCGGACCTTCCGGCGTTTCGATAGGGCACACGCGCCCGTAGTGAGTCGGGTGAACGTCTCGAACTTCAAAACCAGCACGCTCACGAGTCAAACCACCAGGGCCGAGTGCAGAAACACGGCGCTTGTGGGTGATCTCGGAAAGCGGGTTGTTCTGGTCCATGAACTGGGAAAGCTGGCTGGAACCAAAGAATTCCTTGACCGCTGCCGCAACCGGTTTGGCGTTGATCAGGTCCTGAGGCATCAGGCCTTCGCTTTCTGCCATAGACAGACGTTCTTTAACCGCACGCTCGACACGGACCAGACCTACGCGGAACTGGTTTTCGGCCATCTCGCCTACGCAACGAACACGACGGTTACCGAGGTGGTCGATGTCATCGACGATGCCTTTGCCGTTACGGATGTCAACGAGGGTCTTGAGGACCGCAACGATGTCTTCCTTGCACAGTACGCCCGAACCTTCGATTTCGGTGCGACCGATACGACGGTTGAACTTCATACGACCTACAGCAGACAGGTCATAACGCTCAGGGCTGAAGAACAGGTTGTTGAACAGCGTTTCAGCTGCATCCTTGGTAGGCGGCTCGCCAGGACGCATCATGCGATAGATCTCGACCAGGGCTTCCAGCTGGTTGCTGGTGGAGTCGATCTTCAATGTGTCGGAGACGAACGGACCACAGTCGATGTCGTTGGTGTACAACGTCTCGATACGGACAACCTGAGCCTTGGCGATCTTGCCCAGGATTTCAGTGTTCAGCTCGGTGTTGCATTCAGCAATGATCTCACCAGTGGCCGGATGCACAATGACCTTGGCAGTCGTACGACCCAGGACGTAGTCCAGAGGTACTTCCAGCTCTTTGATCCCGGCTTTTTCCAGCTGATTGATGTGACGGGCAGTGATACGGCGCCCCTGCTCGACAATGACCTTGCCTTTGTCGTCCAGGATATCCAGAACGGCAATTTCACCACGCAGGCGCTGAGGCACCAGCTCCAGGCTGAGGTTTTCACCGCGCACATGGAATACGTTGGTGGTATAGAAAGCATCGAGCACTTGCTCGGTGGTGTAACCCAGAGCGCGCAGAAGTACGGACGCAGGCAGCTTGCGACGACGGTCGATACGGACGAATACGCAGTCTTTCGGATCGAACTCGAAGTCCAGCCACGAACCGCGGTAAGGAATGATACGCGCGGAGTAAAGCAGCTTACCGGAGCTGTGAGTCTTGCCACGGTCGTGGTCGAAGAATACGCCAGGCGAACGGTGAAGCTGAGACACGATAACGCGCTCGGTGCCGTTGATTACAAAGGTACCGTTTTCAGTCATCAGGGGAATTTCACCCATGTAGACTTCTTGCTCTTTGATGTCCTTGATCGCTTTGTTCGACGATTCTTTGTCGAAAATGATCAGACGGACCTTGACTCGCAGAGGTACTGCGTAAGTCACACCGCGCAGCACGCATTCCTTGACATCAAATGCCGGTTCGCCCAAGCGATAACCTACATACTCCAGCGCAGCATTGCCGGAGTAGCTGATGATCGGGAAAACGGATTTGAAGGCTGCATGCAGACCGACGTCGCGGAACTGATCTTTGGTCGCTCCCGCCTGCAGGAATTCGCGATACGAATCCAGCTGGATGGCCAAGAGATACGGCACATCCATTACGTCCGGCAACTTGCTAAAGTCCTTGCGGATACGTTTTTTCTCAGTATATGAGTAAGCCATCAGCGTTCCCCAGCTTGGTCACCTGCTTGTTTGGCTCCCTCCCGACGGAAGCAGCCAGAAAATCTTGCAAACCCCTTGGTTTGCGCCACCGCCATCGGTGGATACCACACGCTATAAACGTTGACCGCGCCAATCGTCTATAACGGAAAAAGGCCGGTGGCAAAAGCCACCAGCCATCAGCCTTTCGCTAAACGCGTGGGCTGGACACTCAAAATCGATGCTTATTTCAGCTCGACTTTAGCGCCTGCTTCTTCCAGAGTAGCTTTGGCTTTGTCAGCTGCGTCTTTGGCAACAGCTTCCAGAACGATGCCTGGAGCGCCGTCAACGACTGCCTTGGCTTCTTTCAGGCCCAGACCGGTCAGCTCACGTACTGCCTTGATCACGTTAACTTTCTTCTCGCCAGCTTCCAGCAGCATGACGTTGAATTCAGTTTGTTCTTCAACAACAGCAGCAGCAGCGGCTGGACCAGCAGAACCGGCAGCAGCAGTAACGCCGAACTTCTCTTCGAATGCCTTGATCAGTTCTACAACCTGAATTACGGACATTTCAGCTACGGCGTTAAGGATATCGTCTTGAGAGATAGACATGACTCAATTTCCTGAATTGGGGGACGGCCTACGCGACCATCAAAATAAACAAAAATACGCGAAAAGATCTGACTCAGCCTTAAGCTGCAGCTGCTTCTTTTTGGTCGCGAACAGCCGCCAGAGTACGAGCCAATTTGCTGGTAGCGCCTTGAATCACGCTCATCAGCTGAGAAATTGCTTCGTTACGGGTCGGCAAGGTTGCCAGTACGTCGATCTGATTAGCTGCGAGGAACTTGCCCTCGAACGCAGCTGCCTTGATCTCGAACTTGTCCTGACCTTTCGCGAATTCCTTGAACAAACGGGCAGCAGCGCCAGGATGTTCGTTGGAGAACGCGATCAAGGTCGGGCCGGTGAACACGTCGTTGAGGACACTGAATTCAGTGTCAGCAACAGCGCGCTTGAGCAGGGTGTTACGTACAACGCGTACGTAAACGCCAGCTTCACGAGCCTCTTTACGGAGTCCGGTCATTGCGCTAACCGTCACACCACGGGCATCAGCCACGACAGCGGACAGACCAGCTTTGGCAGCCTCGTTGACTTCAGCGACGATGGCCTTCTTGTCTTCGAGTTTAATTGCCACGGGTTTAACTCCTGCTTGTTACCGTTTCATCCGACCGAAGCCAGATGTCGTTTTGGTGTCTGATTCGGTAAGGAACCGGGAGCACCATCTGCGTAGGCTTGTGGTTTAAGACTTGCGTCGCCTACGGTCTTGGATAGCCCCCGCCATGCAGGGACCCCAATCTTTCAAACAGCGCGGCAAACAACACCGCGCCATTCTGTCTTACGCTTCCAGAGAACCTTGGTCGATGACCAGGCCTGGGCCCATGGTGGTGCTCAGGGTGATGCGCTTGACGTAAATACCTTTCGAGGAAGCAGGCTTGATACGCTTCAGATCAGCGATCAGGGCTTCAACGTTTTCCTTCAGCTTGACAGCGTCGAAACCGACCTTGCCAACCGAAGTGTGAATGATGCCGTTTTTGTCGGTGCGATAACGAACCTGACCGGCCTTGGCGTTCTTGACGGCGTTAGCGACGTCAGGAGTAACGGTGCCGACTTTAGGGTTAGGCATCAGGCCACGAGGACCGAGAACCTGACCCAGCTGGCCAACAACACGCATTGCATCAGGAGAAGCAATAACGACGTCGTAGTTCAGATCGCCCGCTTTCATTTCAGCAGCCAGATCGTCCATACCAACGCGATCAGCGCCTGCAGCCAGAGCAGCTTCAGCAGCCGGGCCCTGGGTGAAAACTGCAACGCGTACAGTTTTACCGGTGCCGTGCGGCAGGACGGTAGCGCTACGAACAACCTGGTCGGATTTACGAGGATCAACACCCAGGTTGACAGCGACGTCGATGGACTCGCTGAACTTGACAGTCGACAGCTCAGTGAGCAGCGCAGCGGCGTCTACGAAATTGTAAGACTTGCCAGCTTCGATTTTTTCGGCGATTGCCTTTTGACGCTTGGTCAGCTTAGCCATTACACACCCTCCACGTTAAGGCCCATGCTACGAGCGGAACCGGCGATGGTACGCACGGCCGCTTCCATGTCAGCTGCAGTCAGATCCGCATTTTTTGCTTTAGCGATATCTTCCAGCTGAGCACGAGTCACGGTGCCAACTTTAACGGTGTTCGGGCGAGCCGAGCCGCTGGTCAAGCCTGCAGCTTTCTTCAGCAGAACCGATGCAGGGGTACTTTTTGTTTCGAAGGTGAAGCTACGGTCGCTGTATACAGTGATGATCACTGGAGTCGGCAAGCCTGGCTCGATACCCTGGGTACGGGCGTTGAACGCTTTGCAGAATTCCATGATGTTCACACCGTGCTGACCCAAAGCAGGACCAACTGGCGGGCTTGGGTTAGCCTGAGCGGCTTTCACTTGCAGCTTGATGTACGCGGTTATCTTCTTGGCCATGAGGCACTCCAATTACGGGTTCAAGCGCCAAAAAGGCTCCCCGGTTACTTACACGTATATCCCAGTGACGAAAAAACCCCACAGCCTATAAGCTGCGGGGTATGGGATTTCAGCTCAGCTAGACCTTTTCGACCTGGCTAAACTCTAGCTCTACCGGAGTAGAGCGTCCGAAAATGAGCACCGCCACCTGAATACGGCTCTTTTCGTAGTTAACTTCTTCAACCGTACCGTTGAAATCGGCGAACGGACCGTCGGTGACGCGAACAACCTCACCCGGCTCGAACAGCGTTTTCGGCTTCGGCTTGTCGCTACCGTCAGCGACACGACGCAGAATCGCTTCCGCTTCCTTGTCGGTGATCGGTGCCGGTTTATCGGCAGTACCGCCGATGAAACCCATGACACGAGGAGTGTCCTTGACCAAGTGCCAAGTACCCTCATTCATATCCATCTGTACAAGCACATAACCAGGGAAGAACTTGCGTTCGCTTTTGCGCTTCTGGCCATTACGCATTTCAACCACTTCTTCAGTGGGAACCAGAATTTCGCCGAAGCCATCTTCCATGCCTGCCAGCTTCACACGCTCGACCAACGAGCGCATGACATGCTTCTCGTAACCCGAGTAAGCATGCACTACGTACCAACGCTTAGCCACGGGACACCCTTAGCCAACTATCAAGGAAACAAGCCAGCCGAGCAGGGAATCTAGCCCCCACAGCAGCAACGCCATAACCAGCACAACAGCCACAACGATCAACGTGGTTTGCGTGGTTTCTTGGCGAGTAGGCCAAACGACTTTACGGATCTCTGCACGGGCTTCTTTCGCCAAAACGAAGAAAGCCTTACCTTTGCCAGTCTGCAGCGCTACAAAAGCAGCAGCAGCGGCAATCACAAGGAGAGCAAGAACGCGGTACAGGATCGGCTCAGCAGAGTAGTACTGATTACCGACAACACCCACGACAACCAAAACGACTACCAGGAGCCACTTCAGCAAGTCAAAGCGAGAGTCTGATGCTTCAGCCTTGGGATTCATCTACGGAGATCCTGTGAAAAGAAAGCCAGATTACATCTAGGAAATCTGGCAGGTCAGGAGGGAATCGAACCCCCAACCTACGGTTTTGGAGACCGTCGCTCTGCCAATTGAGCTACTGACCTAAAAGCAAAATCAGGCCGAACATTATGCTGACCTGACGAGAGTTTTTCAATGACTTATTCAGGATTAACCTGCCCCAAAAGCAGAATCCAAACAAGACATCAGGCGGACCAACACAACCGAACCACCTAAAACAAAGGCAGATATTTTCATATCTGCCTTTAGCAATGGAGCTCTTGAGCGGATTCGAACCGCTGACCTCACCCTTACCAAGGGTGTGCTCTACCAACTGAGCTACAAGAGCAAATCACAATGCATAAGCTGCAAGCTTGGAGCGGGTAGCGGGAATCGAACCCGCATCATCAGCTTGGAAGGCTGAGGTTCTACCACTAAACTATACCCGCGCAATTTGCAGCTTGCGCTAAATCTGGTGGAGGGGGAAGGATTCGAACCTTCGAAGTCGTAGACGTCAGATTTACAGTCTGATCCCTTTGGCCGCTCGGGAACCCCTCCTAAGCGAGGCAGCATTCTCAACTCATGCTGCCCTTCTGTCAACCTTTTTCTCAGTAAAAACCTGAGGTTACATGCGTTGACTACTGCAGCTTCGTTAATGAGACTTTCACCTCACTGCGAAGCGGGCGCCATTCTATGCAAACTACTCAGCAGTTGCAATGCCCTCACATGACATTATTTGATTTTTTAACAGGGGAAAATCCTGGCTCAACCGGCTGATTGTATCTGCCTCTACAAGACGCCGACTTTCCGGGGTGATTTTTAACCAGTACACCGTAGAACCACCCGACTGAACGGGCCGAAACTGCGACTGAATATCAAGGCTATTCAGTCGCTGCTCCACCAGACGAGCCTCTTCCTGCCTGGCGAAGCCACCCACATACAGACATTTTGCTTCGGGACTACCTACTGCCTTGCCTCCCTCCGACTCACTCAGTAGTCGAATATCCTGCCGTGGGGCGCTATGCAATGATAAGGGCATGACCTCTTTTGCCCTGAGAGGAGCCTCTTGCTGGTGCCATACGTAATAAAGGCCGTTTAGCATCAAAAGGAGAAGAAATAACCAACGCATAAGTACCTCAGCGCAAAGGGCAAGCGAGAGCCAGGCCAACAAACACCAGATCCGGAACAATTCGAGCCTCTGGCAACACATCTGCAACCAGCGCAGCATCACCTCCAGTCACGAAGATAACAAAGTCAGCCCCCCAGTAACCGCGTGCAATTTCGATCTGCGTCAAAGCGAACCCGCGGAGCATCAGAGAACAACCGCGCTCCACTGCTTCCGCTGTGGCACGTCCGGGCACCCTATGAGCGAGAGCCTTTTCGGCCTCGACATCGTCATAGCGGATACGGCGAGTATGCGTACGCAATTGATTGCGCATCAGAGGCATGCCTGGGCAGATGAACCCGCCAAGATGGCCTCCTGTAGCATCGACGAAATCAGAGGTCACCGCAGTCCCCAGATCAATCACCAGGCATGCGCGACGAACGAGATGATAGGCGCCCACTAAAGCTAACCAGCGATCCAGACCCAGACGCCCGAAATCTTCATAGCCGTTGATCACACCCGCAAGCTGGCGCGCCGGAGCAGCGCACACGGGCGTTACCGAGAAGGCATCAATCAGCAGCGCAACAAGCTTCGCCGTTTCGTCTGCGCTACGAACACTGACCAAGCGGCACTGATTGAACGGCACCCCAGGAAGCTTGCCGAGACTCTCAAGCAAGGCAGCGTCCGAGTCCACTACACCACCACCGACCATCACTGCGTGATCGCTGGTCGTTATCCGCCATTTGATGAAGCTGTTGCCGCAATCGAGCTCAAGAATCATCACGCAACCTCAGGCTGAGCTCGCCACCGCTAAAGCTTTTTTCTATACCACTGACTTCCAAGCGTAATGCTCCAAGCGAGTCGATTCCCAATACCACCCCCTCAACGGCCCCCACGCCAGAGAGCAATGTGACCTTGGCGCCCTGCCAGAGATGACCTTGCTCCCACTCCTCCCGGAAAGCAGCAAAACCCTCTTTACGATGCACAGCCAGCAGCGCATTCAATTGGCTGCTTATTCGAGCGGCAATATCGTTTCGATCTACAAAGTGCCCTGTCTCCAACCGTACAGATGTCCACTGCTGATCAACCTCGGCAGAAGCCCGCATATTGACGTTGACCCCTATGCCGATGACCACGTGACACACATCTGCCGGGTCACCGATAAGTTCTAGAAGTATGCCGGCTATCTTTTGTCTTCCCACAAGCACATCGTTAGGCCATTTGAGGCCGGCACCATGAACTCCAATGTCACGCAGCACATTCATCACAGCGAGCCCTACCAGCAAGCTGAGGCCTTCAAGCTGGCGCATACCACCGTCAATTCGCAAGACCAGGCTGTAGTATAGATTTTCAGCAAATGGACTTACCCATTTGCGGCCTCGCCGCCCCCTTCCGGAGGTCTGCCGTTCCGCAAGAACAAGCAAGGGCATGGAAACGTCTTGACCAATCAGCCTTACTGCTTCGGCATTGGTGGAGTCAATTGAGTCATAAGTCCGGACAGACCAGTCGGCAGGGAGGCCCGCTTTCTCTATGGCTGAGGGACTAAGAAGAGAGATGGGCGTCGCAAGTCGATACCCACGGCCTCGCACCTTGTGAACTGCAATACCGAGATCGGCCTCAACCTGCTGCAGCTGCTTCCAGACGGCGCTGCGACTCACCCCCAAGGTCTTGCCCAGAGCCTGGCCGGAATGAAATGCACCATCAGCAAGAAGCGTTAACAAAGTCAGCATTTAAATTCGCCCGGCAGTAAGGCACGCATCATAGCCACGCAATGGCATGATGCATAGAAACGAAAACGTGTTTTCAAAGCAGAAATGGCGAATGCCATAAAAACAAAAACCCT
>NZ_LJRO01000474.1 GCF_001401155.1 Pseudomonas tremae | reverse complement strand
TGTTGGCACTGGATCTGCTCGGCAACAAGTCGCTATTCGCCTCGCGGCAGGGCCTACTGGATTTCGCCCAGATCTGTGATGTGACACGTCCAGAGGAGGTGATTTCCGGGCAACTTCAGGCACTGGAGCAAGTACTGGCGCGTTCGGTTGAGCTGAACGAGCAGGCGCCGGAGGTCATCGCTGCGGTCAGACGATGCGCTGAGCCGTTTATGAAAACCTTTGGGTAGCAAGCCGTTGGGCTTCGTGTCGCGACCTTTGGCAACTGCAATTCCAACAGACAGATGAATGCACGAATGTTCTAGACTCAC
>NZ_LJRO01000147.1 GCF_001401155.1 Pseudomonas tremae | reverse complement strand
GATGCACAGGTTAGCCTGTCGAATGCAGCGGCTCATGTGCATGTCGACTGCGAAGAGCAGTGCCTGCGCGAGAACGGTGGCGACTGGCAGCAGCGTATCAAGCGCAAATACGCTAGGCGGAGTTGATATGGCAAAAGACATTGAAAACCCGTGCATTTCCGTGTGCCAGCTCAGCGGCGATCTGTGCGTGAGCTGCGGGCGTACCAAGGACGATATCCGCAAGTGGAAACGCATGAAACGTCCGGAAAAGATGGCCGCCGTGCAACGTGCCACACAGCGAATGAAAAGCCTGCAGAAAAAGAACGTGTGAAACCGAAAATTTCATCTTCGGTGCGGAAA
>NZ_LJRO01000482.1 GCF_001401155.1 Pseudomonas tremae | reverse complement strand
ATCACTGCAGACTCGACCTCCTCCCTCGCTGACTCTTCACTCCAAAGCCTTGTAACCTATTGATCTACAAGGCTTTTTCGTTTCCGTCTGCGCCGGAAGTGGGGCGAATTATAGACAGATCACAGAGGGCGTCAACCGTTATTTTGAACTTTGTGCGAACGGCCCTTTGCTGGCCCGCCAATACGGGGGATATGCCGAGCAATCACAGGAATCCTCAACAGCAGCAACACCGCCCCTATACCTGCATACAAGGCCCACTCTTTAAGATCAGCCCTGACAATCCAGAACATATGCAGCAAACCCAGCCCCAGAATCACATAGATGAGCCGGTGCAGCTTTTTCCAGCGACTGCCCAGGCGGCGTTGACTGTAACGATTGGAGGTCACTGCCAACACCAGTAAACACAGAAACGCCAGTGCGCCGACAATAATATAAGGTCGCTTGACCAGCTCGACGCCCAACTGCCCCCAGTCCAGCCCCAGCACAAACAGTGCGTACATCGCCATGTGCAGCACCACATAGGCAAAGCACCACAACCCCAGCTGGCGACGCACCACAACCCAGCCCGGCCAGCCGGTAAGACGCTGCAACGGCGTCATCGACATTGTGATCAGCAACATGATCAATGTTGCCAGGCCTAAGTTCTCGACGAGGGCTTTGCCCGGATCAGGCCCCAAGGCGAAAATCCAGGCCTGATAAACCCACCACACGGGCGCAATACAGGCAGCAATAAAGACCGCCAGACGAAAAAACGGATATCGCATCAATAGTCCTTCCGCAAATCCATGCCTGCATACAAGGAAGCAACCTCCTCCGCATAACCGTTGAACATTTGCGTATCGCGCACGTTAGGGCTGAACAGCCCGCTCGGCAGGCGTCGCTCGCGAGCTTGTGTCCAGCGCGGATGATCGACAGTCGGGTTGACGTTGGCGTAGAAGCCATATTCATTGGCCGCAATACTTTGCCAGGTGGTCTTGGGCTGCTCGCTGACCAGACTGATTCGTACGATGGACTTCACACTTTTAAAACCATATTTCCACGGCACCACCAAACGCAGCGGCGCGCCATTCTGGTTAGGCAGCTCACGTCCGTACATACCCACTGCCAGAATCGCCAACGGGTTCATTGCCTCGTCCAGACGCAGCCCTTCTACATAAGGCCAGTCGATCAAAGCAAAGTCTGAGCGCTGACCCGGCATTGACTTGGGGTCCTCCAGCGTTTCGAAGCGAATGTATTTGGCTTTGGACGTTGGCTCCACCTGCTTGAGCAGCTCAGAGATCGGGAACCCCATCCACGGAATAACCATCGACCAGGCCTCTACACAGCGCAGCCGATAGATCCGCTCTTCCAGTTGATAGGGCTTCATGAAGTCTTCAAGCGCATAGCGCCCCGGCTTGCCGACTTCGCCATCGATCACAACGCTCCACGGCTCGGTCTGCAACGAACCGGCGTTCTTGGCAGGATCACCTTTATCAGTGCCGAACTCGTAGAAGTTGTTGTAGTGAGTCGCGTCCTTGAAAGGCGTGATCGCTTCGTCCTTGACGTTGACTGCCTGCCATTTGGTAGCAGGCAGCTTGTCGGCAAACCACCCCGGAGCCTTGCCCGCCTCCACATCGGCGTAACGGGAGGCGTCAGCTGCACCGGCCCATCGCGGCAATGCCGTGACAGCCAGACCGGCCAGCGAACTGGCAAGCAGCGTGCGCCGGGAAAGGTAGATGGATTCAGGCGTGACGTCCGACTCTTTCGAGTCGGACGCAGAAGGAAGCTTGATTAGCATGATGACTCCGCAGGCCAAAGGAACTGATGCATCAATAGACTACGGAGTATGGTGGAAATCAGATCATTGGCTAGGCCTTACGGCGATGCAATAGATACTGAATCGGTCCGGACAACGCATAAGCGAGGAATATCAGCAGCAGAATGCGCGGTGGATCACTGAACACCACCGCAAACACCAGCACAACGGCCAGAATTGCTACAAAAGGCACGCGCCCTTTCAGGTCCAGCTCCTTGAAGCTGTTGTACTTGATGTTGCTGACCATCAGCATACCGGCTGCAGCGACCAGCAAGGCCACCAGAAACGACAGCTTGGAGCCTTGAATGCCGAAATCGCTGAATGCCCAGACGGTGCCTGCCACAACACCTGCCGCAGCAGGGCTGGCCAGACCGATGAAGTAACGTTTGTCAGCCTTGCCGACCTGGGTATTGAAGCGCGCCAGTCGCAATGCAGCACCCGCCACATAGATGAAGGCCACCATCCAGCCGACCTTGCCCATGTCACCCAATGCCCAGCCAAACGCCAGCAGCGCCGGGGCGACACCGAAGGCGACCATGTCGGACAGGGAATCGTATTCGGCGCCGAATGCGCTCTGGGTATTGGTCATGCGTGCAACACGACCATCCAGGCCATCGAGCACCATAGCAACGAAGATCGCAATCGCCGCGAATGCGAAATACTTGCTCGCACCGGCGGTATCACCTGCACTCATCGCGCTTTGTGCGCTCATGGAGCTGATGATGGAATAGAAGCCAGCGAACAGATTCGCAGTGGTAAACAGGTTAGGCAGCAGGTAGATACCGCGATGCCGGACTTGCCGGCCTTCGGCGTCATGCCCTTCTTCTACATGCTCATCGATCGGTAGCAGACTTTCAGCGTCAGAGGCCTTGATGGGCTCTTCAGGACGTTCGCTCATGGAGATTACCTTGCAGCGGTATGAAAAGGTTCGACACAGGTCTGCGGCGAGGGTTCGCCAGCAAACAATTGCAGCTTTATACCAGAGCCTGACCCATAACGAAAAAACGCGACCGATTGGCCGCGTTTTTTTGTGAAGCTGAATGCTTAGTTCTTGTCTTTGTCGACGATCTTGTTCGCCGCAATCCAAGGCATCATCGAGCGCAGTTTTTCACCGATGACTTCGATACCGTGCTCAGCGTTGTTACGACGCTTGGCGGTCATCGAAGGGTAGCCTGTTGCACCTTCGGTAATGAACATCTTCGCGTATTCGCCGTCCTGGATGCGCTTCAGAGCGTTGCGCATGGCCTGACGGGATTCGGCGTTGATGACTTCAGGACCGGTCACGTACTCGCCGAACTCGGCGTTGTTGGAGATCGAGTAGTTCATGTTGGCGATACCGCCTTCGTACATAAGGTCAACGATCAGCTTCAGTTCGTGCAGGCATTCGAAGTAAGCCATTTCTGGCGCGTAACCCGCTTCAACCAGCGTTTCGAAACCGGCTTTGACCAGCTCGACAGTACCGCCGCACAGAACAGCCTGCTCGCCGAACAGGTCGGTTTCAGTCTCGTCCTTGAAAGTGGTTTCGATGATACCGGTACGGCCACCGCCAACGCCCGAAGCGTAGGACAAAGCAACGTTCTTGGCGTTGCCGGACGCATCCTGATAAACCGCGATCAGGTCAGGAATACCGCCGCCTTTGACGAATTCGGTACGCACAGTGTGGCCCGGAGCCTTCGGCGCGATCATGATCACGTCGAGGTCAGCGCGAGGCACGACCTGGTTGTAGTGAATGGCGAAGCCGTGGGAGAACGCCAGTGTTGCGCCCTTTTTCAGGTTCGGCTCGACTTCATTCTTGTACAGCTGGGACTGGAACTCGTCAGGGGTCAGGATCATGACCACGTCGGCAGCAGCAACGGCAGAAGCAACGTCAGTCACTTTCAAGCCATGAGCTTCAGCCTTGGCGACAGTGGCCGAACCTTTACGCAGGCCGACAGTGACGTCAACACCGGAGTCTTTCAGGTTGCACGCTTGAGCGTGGCCTTGCGAACCGTAGCCGATGATGGCGACTTTCTTGCCTTGGATGATCGAAAGGTCACAGTCTTTGTCGTAGAAAACTTTCATGGAAATCCCCTGTTATCTTGGCCGTTCAGGCCATTTGCTTAATTGAGTTAGATGCTCAGCACTTTGTCGCCACGGGCGATGCCCGTCACGCCACTGCGTACTGTTTCCAGGATGGCGGCAGTGCCGATGGCCTGAATGAAGCTGTCCAGTTTGTCGCTTGTGCCGCTCATCTGCACGGTATAGACGCTGGCAGTCACGTCGACGATCTGGCCACGGAAAATGTCCGTAGTCCGCTTGATCTCGGCACGCTGCGCGCCAGTGGCCTTCACCTTGACCAGCATCAGCTCGCGCTCGATATGAGCGCTTTCCGACAGGTCGACCAGCTTGACCACTTCAATGAGCTTGTTGAGGTTTTTGGTAATCTGCTCGATCACCTCATCGTGGCCCACGGTGGTCAGCGTCAGACGCGACAGGGTCGGGTCTTCGGTTGGCGCGACCGTCAGGCTTTCGATGTTGTAGTTGCGCTGGGAGAAAAGGCCCACTACACGAGACAGCGCACCCGGTTCGTTTTCCAGCAGCAGGGAAATGATATGGCGCATGATTATGTCCGCTCCGTCTTGCTCAACCACATATCGCGCATGGAGCCGTCCTTGATCTGCATCGGGTAGACGTGCTCGGTCACATCGACCTGAATGTCGAGGAACACCAACCGGTCAGTCATGGCAAACGCTTCTTCCATCTTCGGCTTCAAATCTTTCAAATCGGTGATGCGCATGCCTACATGGCCATACGCTTCGACCAGTTTGACGAAATCAGGCAGCGATTCCATGTAGGAATGCGAGTGACGCGCGCCGTAGCTCATGTCCTGCCACTGGCGAACCATGCCCAGTACACCGTTGTTGAGCAGGATGATCTTCACCGGCAAACCATATTGCAGACAGGTCGACAGCTCCTGAATGTTCATCTGAATACTGCCTTCGCCGGTCACACAGGCAACATGCTCGTCCGGAAAGCTCAGTTTCACGCCCATCGCAGCCGGGAAGCCGAAGCCCATGGTGCCCAGACCACCGGAGTTGATCCAGCGGTTCGGCTTGTTGAATCGGTAGTACTGCGCAGCAAACATCTGGTGCTGACCTACGTCAGACGTCACGTAGGCATCGCCCTTAGTGACTTCGCACAGTGTTTCGATAACTGCCTGCGGCTTGATGACCGTGCCATCGCCACGGTTGTACGGGAACAGATCGCCCGTCCCGCGCCACTCGTCAATCTGCTTCCACCACGCCTCGACCGATGCCTTGTCAGGTGTCTCGCCGATCTCCTTGAGGGTGGCGACCATTTCGGTCAGCACGCTTTCGACCGGACCGACGATAGGCACGTCGGCCTTGATGGTCTTGGAAATCGAAGCAGGATCGATGTCGATGTGGATGATCTTGGCATTGGGGCAGAACTTGCTCGCGCCGTTGATCACCCGGTCATCGAAGCGCGCACCGACAGCCAGAATAACGTCGGTGTGGTGCATCGCGAGGTTGGCCGTATAGCTGCCGTGCATGCCGAGCATGCCGACGAACTGACGATCAGTGCCTGGATAGCAACCCAGCCCCATCAGGGTATTGGTGACCGGCGCATTCAGCAGTTGAGCCAGCTCGGTCAATTGCGCCGAAGCATTGCCCATGATCACGCCGCCACCGGCATAGATGATAGGACGCTTGGCTGCCAGAAGCATCTCGACAGCCTTGCGGATCTGGCCAGAGTGACCACGAACCGCAGGGCTGTAGGAGCGCAGCTTGGCTTTCTTGGGAAAGACGTATTCGAACTTCTCGGCCGGGTTGGTCATGTCTTTGGGGATATCGACAACAACAGGACCAGGACGACCGGACTGCGCCAGATAGAAGGCCTTTTTCAGGATTTCCGGAATTTCCGACGGGTGCTTGATCATAAAGCTGTGCTTCACGATCGGCCGGGAGATACCGATCATGTCGGTCTCCTGGAACGCATCGGTGCCCACCAGCGTGCTGGCAACCTGACCGGACAGAACCACCATCGGAATGGAGTCCATGTAAGCAGTCGCGATGCCGGTAATAGCATTGGTGGCGCCAGGACCCGAAGTCACCAGTACCACACCCGCCTTGCCGGTAGCGCGCGCATAGCCGTCGGCCATGTGCGTGGCAGCCTGCTCGTGGCGAACAAGAATATGGCTCACCGCCGGTTCTTTGAACAGGGCATCGTAGACATGCAGGAGAGCACCACCCGGGTACCCATAGATATGCTCAACGCCTTCGTCACGCAAAAAACGGACGATCATTTCAGCGCCAGATAAAAGCTCCACGTTGTTCACCTCTAAAACGCCAGAATACCGCCCACTCCGGGACGGGTCTTAATAGGTTTACTGCCAGCAGAGCATGAGCGACGGTGGTCGCCGACTACGTCAGCACTGACTGAGCAAGTATTGGGATGTCCCTGAGTGTTGCGGAACATTCCCACCCAGCGCGAGGTAACGCGTTGCGGGTGTTACAGGTCGGCGCGGATGTGCGCCTCATGATCTACCGAGAGGGTCTGCTTCTGGCAGTCCTTCTACAGCGAACTTTGGATTGTTGTGATTCCCCCCCCTCAAGTCAAGTCATCCGTGCGCTTTCTTGACAGCAAGCCTGTGAATTCGCACCGTTTCGGACTGAAATGCACTGTTATGGTAGTTTTCTGCCTGCACAGACCACTCAAGGACTCGACATGCATTGGATGATTCTCGCTGCCGCACTGGCAATCGGCACGACCAGCCAGGCCGCTTCAATCTATAAATGGGTCGATGCTCAAGGCGTAACGCACTTCGATGCCCAACCGCCAACCGACCAGCAGGTGCAGGAAATATACGTGCAGACGCCACCGCCCGCAGTAGCGCCAGGCACGCCTTCGGACGACGGTGCAGCGCAGCAACGTGCGATTGACCAGAAAGTCAAAAATCAGGTGAAGGCTCAGGAAGCCCAGCGTGCACAGAGCTGCGAAACCCTGCGCACCAATCTCGCGCAGTTGCAGAACAATCCGCGAGTTCGCGAGCAGGTGGGCGGTGAGTCCAGGCGTCTTACCGAAGATAATCGCAAGACGCGCATAGCGGAAACAGAAAAGGCCATCAGCGAAATGTGCCGCTAGACAGCGTTGCTCAACGAGCGGCGGTGATCAACTGATCGAAGCGCGCCAGATGCTGCTGCAACGAGCGGGTCTGGCTCAAACAACCTGCGTAGGTCATTTCAGCCATCTCCAGAATGCCGGAAGCATTGGGCAGCGGCAGGTCGCGTTCGAGGATGACTTTCATCCGCGGCAAAAAGATCCACTGCAACCACTGCGCAAACTCGAGCGTGTCCACACAGAAAGGCTCCTGACTGGACAGCGCTTCTTCGCTGGGCGGCGTGACATCCCACCACCCCAGCGCTCGCAGTTCGCGCTCGATCAACAGCAACTGCTCGGCAACTTCAGGTAAACGCTGGTCCATCAGCGAGCCTTCTGACGCGCCAGCGCAGCACCGGCTGCATCACCCTGCTTCTCGCGAGACTGAGCAATCAGCCCCCACAGGCTGGCCTGAAGGCTGGCACGGCCATTGGCGTAAGTCAGGCCACGACGAGCCAGTTGCTCGGCCTGGGCAGCATCGCCCTGAGCCAGACGTACCTGCGCCAGACGATAAAGCACCTGAGGCTCGCGCGGTGCGACCCGCTGGGCGCGCTCGAGACTGGAAGATGCGCCGTTGAGATCGCCACTGCCCTGCTGTTGCTGAGCGGTGGTAAGCAAGGCCAGCACCGGCCCGTCAAGTTGCTCGTCCTCGGACAGACCGCCGCCACTGGACGGGATGCCAGTCGGTGCGGACGCAGCCGGCATGCTGTAACTGTTGTTCGCCGGAGCAGAGTTGATCGGCGCCTGATTGACCGGAGCGGCATCGGCAGGCGGCGTGTTGACACTGAAAGGTGCCTGACTGGCCGGGGCCGAAAAACTTTCACCAGCACCCGCGCCGCCTGCACCACCAGCACCCGGCACCATCACCACGACACCCGAATCCTGTGGCACGGCTTGCGGCTGCTGCTGAACCGGAGCGGTATTAGCCCGGTAAGCGCCATTGCGCGAAGCGGCGACGCGCTCGCTGTTGGACACCTTGGAGCTCGAGTCCACGACCGGAATCGAGCCACGTTCTACACTGGCGCAGCCGTTCAGCAAGGCCAGTGTCGTTAAAGCCGGAATCCACCATTTATTCACTTCAAAACCTCGATTGCCTAGTTCAACCAACCTTTGACCCAGTCCATCACCTCAGTGGCAGGTGCTGGAGCGCCGCCGCATGTTGCGCCCGGCTGGGGTTCACTGCCGCGAATATACGGCATCTGCACTGCATTCGGGCAGCTGGCGTCCGAACCCTGACCAGTCTGTGCATCGACCCATGCCTGAACCACGTTGTCCGGCATTGCCATGTCGAGCGGAAGCGGATTGGCCTTGCGCATGAAGCTGGTCCAGACCTGCAAGGCGCCGGTAGCCCCGGTAAACGGGGTCTTGCCGTTGTCGTCACGGCCCATCCACACCACAGCCAGCAGATCCTGGCTGAAACCGGCAAACCAGCTGTCGCGAGAGTCGTTACTGGTGCCGGTCTTGCCCGCCAGATTCAACGAACTCGGCAACACGTTGTAAACAGATTTACCCGTACCTTCGCGCATTACACGCTGCATCGCATTCTGCACCAGGTAAATCGCCCCCGGATCGAAACGCTGCTCGATCTTGAACGGATAACGCTTGAGCGGCTCGCCCTCAGCGGTCAGCACGCTGCGAATGCCGCGCATCGGCGTATTGAACCCGCCACTGGCAATGGTTTGATACATGGTGGCGACTTCCATAGGACTCAAGCCACCCGCCCCCAGCAACATCGACGGATACACAGGCCACTCGCGGGTCACGCCCAGTTTGGCCAGCGTTTTGAAAACGTTCGGGATACCCAGATCAAGGCCCAGCTTGGCAGTCGACAAGTTGTAGGAATGCGCCAGCCCCTGATACAGAAAGATGTTGCCGTGAGATTTGTGGTCGTAATTCTGCGGCTTCCAGATCTGACCGTCGGCGCCCTTGACCTGAAACAGCTCGTCAGCAATCCAGCTGGTCAGCGTGTACTGGCTCGGACGCTCCAATGCCGTCAGGTAAATAGCCGGTTTGACCAGCGAACCGATCGGCCGTACGGCGTCGATAGCACGGTTGAAACCCGAGAACCCGGCCTCGCGACCGCCGATCAGCGCTTGCACCTCACCGGTCTCCGGGTTGGTGACGACCATACCTGCCTGAACCTCATCCACACCCTTGCGCCCGGCGAGCTTCTTGAACGTGTCGTCCATGGCGGCCTGAGACTTCATCTGCAGGATCGGGTCGAAGCTGGTGAAGATTCGCAGCCCCTCTTCAGTCAAGTCTTCGTCGCGATAGTCTTCCCGCAACTGGCGCTTGACCAGATCCAGAAAAGCCGGGAACGAGCTGTCGGCAAGCGTGCCGGTCTTGGTCACACCCAGTGGCATTTTCTTGGCTGCGGCGACCACTTCCGGCGTCGCAACACCTTGCTGTTCGAACAGATCGAGCACCAGATTGCGTCGTTCAAGCGCTCGCTCCGGGTTGCGGCGCGGGTTGTAGAACGACGGCCCCTTGACCAGCCCGACCAGCATCGCGACCTGATGGATTTTCAGCTCGGACAGCGGCTGGCTGAAGAAATACTGACTGGCCAGACCAAAGCCGTGAACGGCTCGCTGACCGTCCTGACCGACAAATACTTCATTAAGATAGGCCTCGAGGATTTCCTGCTTGCTGTAATGAATCTCCAGCAGGATCGCCATCATGGCCTCGGTCAGCTTGCGGGTCAGGCTGCGCTCGTTGGTCAGGTAGAAGTTCTTGACCAACTGCTGGGTCAGCGTACTGCCGCCCTGACGCATCTGCCCCTGAGAACTGTTGACCCAGATAGCCCGAGCGATGGACTTGGGTGACACCCCAAAGTGGTGATAGAAGTCCCGGTCCTCGACCGCCACCAGCCCGTCGAGCAGATAAGGCGGTGCTTGATCAAGCTTGATCAGTATCCGGTCTTCGAGATTCTTCGGGTACAGGCCGCCGATCAGCAGCGGCTCAAGCCGCGCCACGGCCAGCTTGGCACCGTTGCCTGAAGAGAGGTCGGCCACGGAGTCGCCGGAAAAACGCACGCGTACCTGCTGAGCGACGTCGGTGCCTTCGTAGAACTGGAAGCCTCGGGTATTGAGGTCGACAGTATTGCCGTTGACCGCTGCTGCGCCAGGGCCATTGGCCACGCTTTCGCGGCGATAGCCCAGCGCATCAAGCTCAATGAGAAAGTCGTCGCGACTGAGCTTCTGCCCGACGAACAGCTCCAGCGGGCGTGCATAGACCTTGGCAGGAATGGTCCAGCGCTTGCCGGAAAACTTCTCCTGAACGATAGCATCAAGATAAATGGCCAGCCCGCCCAGCAGGACCAGGCCGACAATACCAAGCTTCAACGCCCAGCCCAGCCACTTGTGCAGGCTGCGGGGAGGTTGCTTTTTAGGGGAACGAGAGGTGCGGGATCGAGTCATGGGCGCGGATTATACGCACTTTGCCAAGGATCGACAGACGCCTGAGTCAGCGGTTTGCAGCCTCGCGCCAAGCGGCCATAATGGCTGCATCCAGCACTTACATTTTGAACACATTCCTGAAGGATCGTCCGTGAGCCAGTCTTTGATTGCAGCCCTGCAAAACCCTGCCCTGTTCCCTCATCCGGTGGAGAACTTTCAGGTCATCGAAACGCACATTTCGTGGGTTCTGCTGACAGGCCCTTACGCTTACAAAATCAAAAAACCGATGAATTTCGGCTTTCTGGATTTCACCACGCTGGCCCTGCGCGAGCATTTCTGCCGCGAAGAGCTGCGCCTGAACCAGCGCACCACTGACGGCCTGTACCTCGAAGTGCTGGCGATCACCGGCTCGGCCGAAGCACCGCAGCTGGGCGGCGATGGCGAAGTGGTCGATTACGCACTCAAGATGCGCCAGTTTTCGCAGGATGGTTTGCTCAGCACGTTGCAGGCCAATGGCGAGCTGACGACCGCCCACATCGATGAGCTGGCACACCAGATCGCGACATTCCACCTTGAGTCGCCGCGCGTGACCAGTGAAAGCGAGCTGGGCTCACCTGACAGCGTCATGGCTCCAGTCATACAGAACTTTGAGCAGATTCGCCCATTGATCAGTGAAGAAGTCGACCTGGCTCAGCTCGACGCCCTGCAAGCCTGGGCCGAATCGAGCTTTGCCCGGCTCAAGCCCCTGCTGACCCAGCGCAAGGCCGGGGGGTTCATCCGTGAGTGCCACGGTGATATCCACCTGGGCAATGCCACCGTGATCGATGGCAAGGTCGTGCTGTTCGACTGCATCGAATTCAACGAGCCATTCCGCAAGACCGATGTGTATGCCGACATTGGCTTTCTGGCAATGGACCTTGAAGACCGGGGTTTGAAATCGTTGTCCCGACGCCTGATCAGTCAGTACCTGGAAGTCACCGGTGACTATGAAGGTCTGGAACTGCTCAACTTCTATAAAGCCTACCGCGCCCTGGTCCGTGCCAAGGTAGCGCTGTTCAGTCAAGCCCCGGACGCCGATGGTTTACAGCGTGCGGCGACACTGCGCCAGTATCGCAACTACGCCAACCTGGCCGAAAGCTACAGCGCCATCCCTTCGCCGTTTCTGGTGATTACCCACGGTGTTTCGGCAGTTGGCAAAAGCCACGTAGCCATGCGCCTGGTCGAATCACTGGGCGCCGTTCGTCTGCGCTCCGACATCGAACGCAAACGCCTGTTTGCCGGACGCGATCAGGATATCTACGACACCGAAGCCAGCATCGAAACCTATGCACGCTTGCACGAACTGGCTGGCAAGACGTTGCGGGCCGGGTTCTCGGTAGTGATCGACGCCACTTATCTGAAGCACGAGCAGCGTGAAGCAGCGGCGAAAATAGCCGAAGCCACCGCCGTACCGTTTTTGATCCTCGACTGCGAAGCGCCACAGGCCGTGATCGCCAGCTGGCTTGCACAGCGTCAGGCACAGAACAATGACCCTTCCGACGCGACACTGGAGGTTATCAAGGCACAGCAAGCCAGTCGCGAACCTCTGAGCGCAGACGAAATTCTGCACAGCAAGAAGGTAGCGACCCACATCAGCGGTGATATGGACAGCCTCGTCGATAACCTGCGCAAGCGTCTGCCTACACTGTAAAACGATGCATGGCCGTTGAGCGGGTAATGCTTCACGGCCATTCGATGATGGCGATATACTGGCGCCATAAATCCAACGCGATCAAGAGGCCGTCATGAGCCAGCCTAAACACATTGACTCACCGCTTTATATGCTGCTGCGCAAGGATGATGTTGAAGGTTTCAATCAGGAGAAACCACGAACCGGCACCATCGATATGGTGGGTGGCGATTTCCGGGGCCTGGACCTGCGCTCGCTGGACACCACAGGTATCGATTTTACCGACGCCTACTTCAGGTCCGCCGACCTGCGCGGTCTGGACCTGCGTAACACACCGCTGGAAGGCGCGAGCATCGCCCACGCGCAGATATCGGGGGTCTTTTTCCCTGCGGAATTGTCAGCTGACGAGATTCTGATGTCGGTCAACTTCGGCACGCGCTTGCGCTATCGCATCCGCTGAGCAGAGTTGATAAAGCCCGTAAAAGCACGGGAAAAGAAACGTTGACATACAAATGAGAATCGTTATGATTATCACATCCAGTCGCGAGACTGGCCGGTAGCCTGAAAGACCTTGGTTCGGACTTTCAGATTATCTCCTCATCAGGCTAATCACGGTTTTTGACCCGGCTCTTTGCCGGGTCTTTTTTTGCCCGCTATTTAGCAACCAGCGGCCAAGACCTCAAAAGCCGCCGCTGTTCAATTGAATCAGGCCCAGTCTCGCCAACAGATCATCCAGCAAGCTTGAGCCGCCCAGGCGCAATCGGCCAGCATTGACCCACTGCGGACCAAACCGGTCAATGGCTAAGGTCATGTAGGAACGCGCTTCGTCAAACGTACGAATACCGCCTGCAACCTTGAGGCCTGCCTGCCCACCGACATCAGCAATTGCCCCCAGCATGATCCGCGCAGCCTGAGGCGTCACATGGGCAGTCGCCTTGCCGGTACCGGTCTTGATGAAATCAGCACCCGCATCGATCGCATCGCGGCAGGCATCGAGGATCATTTGCGAGTCTCGCAGGTCGCCAGTCTCCAGCGTCGCGGTCAACGTATACCGTTTGCCGCAGAGCGATGCGCAAGCCGCCAACAGCTCGATACCAGCCTGCCGATTACCGCCCTGCAATGCGCGAAAAGGATAGACGACGTCAATCTCATCGGCCCCGGACATCAGAGACGCACGCACTTCGGACACCACTGAGGCCATGCTGCCGCTGCCATTAGGAAAATTGACGCTGGCAACCACCTTGACGTCCCTCGCCAGCATCCGGTCCAGCGTGGTACGCGCCAGGCACACAAAGCGAGGCTGCACGCAGACGGCAGCGACTGGCCCGACCGGCGTCCATGCTCGTTGGCAGATACCGACAATACGCTGCTCGGTGTTGTCGGTATTAAGGGCAAACAAGTCCAGCAATCCTATCGCCTGGCGCGCAAGCTGCTCCTCAACTGCTGTCAGTGCTTTCATGGCTTTGCCTATCTGTAGGTATTTACGGAACGGTATACCGCTAGGCCGGCTGATGGGCGCCTAAGCCCTACAGCCAGAAATCAGCTACATAAAGACAGGAAGAATCCGACATCACTAGTCACATGAACCCCGCAAGGGCGAGAGCACCAAGAGTCTGTCAAACTGACCAGGCTGATTGACGGCCTGAACTTGTTCTCGGGAGGCACCTTGATATTCCTTTGCCCATCGCTGCATCTGCCCGAAGCTCAAAGCAAAGGGTTTGAACCGGGTGCGCACAAGCTGCTGGCAGTGCGTCGTGAGGGCAAGGTGTTCATTTATGAAAACCGCTGCCCGCATCGAGGTATCGCTCTGGATTGGCAACCTGATCATTTTCTGGACAGCAGCGCTAGCCTGATCCGCTGCGCCAGCCACGGCGCGCTGTTTTTGATAGAGAATGGCGAGTGCGTAGCGGGGCCTTGCGAAGGACAATCACTGACCGCGCTGGAATGCCGGGAGGACAAGGAAGGGATCTGGGTAGCGCTGCCCCTGAAAGAAAAAGACGCTCACTAAGCGACAGGTAGCGTAAATGCTTCAGTCCGGCCAGTGCAGCTCCAGGCGGCGGTCGATGAACACTTCTTCCGGCGTCAATTGCACACCATAGGCCAGCACCTGAACGCCGGCATCGACAGCGTCGCGCAATGCCGCTGCGTAAGCAGGATCGATCTCCTTGGCCGGCCTTACCGCTTCTATGCCGGTGAGGTTGACGCAATAAAGCAATACTGCCCGAACGCCTTCACGCGCCAGCGATGCCAGCTCGCGAAGGTGCCGCGCGCCACGCTGTGTGACCGCATCGGGAAACGCTGCCACGGCAGAGCCATCGAAACCCAACGTCACGCTTTTCACTTCCAGATACAAATAACCATCGGGGTATTCCAGGCGGAAGTCCACGCGGCTTTTCTCCTGACCGTAGGCCACTTCGCGCTTGAGCGCCGTAAAACCGTCCAGCTCGCTGATCACCCCGGCGCGCAACGCCTCTTCAACCAGCGTATTGGCTCTTGCGGTGTTGATACAGGCGAAACGCCCCTGCGGCGTTTCCGTGATCTCCCACGTGCCCGGCAGCTTGCGCTTTGGGTCATTGGAGCGACTGAACCACACGCGCCCGCCGGGCATCATGCAGTTCAGCATCGAGCCGGTGTTCGGGCAATGGATAGTCAGCAGTTCTCCACTCTCGGTTTCAATATCTGCGAGAAAACGTTTGTAGCGGACCAGCAGGCGACCCTGCTCCAGCTCTGGCGAAAAGCGCATCAGGCGCTCCAGCTGCGCAGGCCGCGAGCAATTCGCTCCACTGCCTGTTCAAGGCGCGGCAAGCTTTGCGTATAGGCAAAGCGCACGTGATGGCCTGCCTGAAAGCGGCCGAAATCCAGGCCTGGAGTGAAAGCCACATGCTCGGTTTCCAGAAAATGCCGGCAGAACGAAAAGGCGTCGCCCCCAAACGCAGATATATCGGCGTACAGATAAAACGCACCTTGCGGCTCTACGGCGATACCGAAACCCATTTCCCGCAGGGCGGGTAATAAAAAATCCCGGCGACGGCCGAATTCGGCGCGGCGCTGCTCCAGAATGGCCAGCGTCTGTGGTTCGAAACAGGCCAGCGCAGCGTATTGCGCCATGCTTGGAGCACTGATGTAGAGGTTCTGCGCCAGTTTTTCCAGATCACCCACAGCCTCTGGCGGGGCAACCAGCCAACCCAGACGCCAGCCGGTCATTCCGAAATATTTTGAAAAGCTATTCAACACAAAGGCATCGTTATCCACTTCCAGCACGCTGCTTGCGTCAACGCCATATGTCAGGCCGTGGTAAATCTCGTCCACCACAAGGTGGCCGTTGCGTGCTTTCAATGCATGAGACAGAGCAGCCAGTTCATCACGATCCAGAAGCGTACCGGTAGGGTTGGCGGGCGATGCCAGCAATGCACCGACGCTGTTCTCGTTCCAGTGGCTGGCCACCAGCTCGGGCGTCAGTTGATAACGCTGCTGCGGGCCGACCGGCACCAATTGCGCCTCGCCTTCGATCAAACGCAAGAAGTGCCGATTGCACGGATACCCCGGATCAGCCAGCAACCAGTGCTTGCCAGGATCGACCAGCAGGCTGCTGGCCAGCAGCAAGGCGCCTGAACCGCCCGGCGTGACCAGAATCCGCTGCGGGTCAATATCGAGCCGATAGCGCTGGGCATAGAACCCGGCGATGGCTTCGCGCAGTTGCGGCAGGCCCCGCGCGGCGGTGTAACGGGTCTTGCCGTCCGCCAGGGCTGCCTGCCCCGCTTTTATGATCGGGTCTGCGGTGATGAAGTCCGGCTCGCCGATCTCAAGGTGAATGACATCATGCCCCGCCGCCTGCAGTTCATTGGCACGTGCCAGCAGCGCCATCACATGGAAGGGTTCGATGGCGCGACTGCGCGCGCTGTAAGGCTGAGCCATGGGTCTTCCTTATAGTGGAGCGGGAGCAAAACATGATTGTCATGACAGCGGGGCATGATTCTACCCGAGCGCCCGGCCGACATGCTTTGAAAGGCACCCGTGCCGGTCAGCGGATACCGGACAAAAGATAAATACGACGGCGTACAGCAGCTAGAGTTCATTTAAGCGCAGGGCGGTTTGCCAACGGTCATCTTTGCGAGTGCATTACGCCATCATGCTCGACAACCGGGAGTAGCGCACTCCGATTTGTTCTGTTAAGTTCGCCCGCTTGCAGCTGCAGGGCCGACGGGTGTCGGTGATGGAACAATCCTGCGCAATAGATTAGAAGAGTGAGAGGCGGTCCATACATGCCCACCCAAGACAAGCAACAGAACCATCTAGTCAGCGGCTTTCAACCGTACGAGTCCACGAAGGGCGAAGAGTACATGGGTGCGCCGATGCGCGCGCACTTCACCAAGATCCTGAACAAGTGGAAGCAGGACTTGATGCAAGAGGTCGATCGCACGATGACCCACATGAAGGATGAAGCTGCCAATTTTCCTGATCCGGCCGACCGCGCCAGTCAGGAAGAAGAGTTCAGCCTTGAGCTTCGCGCACGCGACCGCGAGCGCAAGCTGATCAAGAAAATCGACAAGACATTGCAGCTTATCGAAGACGAAGAATATGGCTGGTGCGAATCCTGCGGTGTAGAGATCGGCATCCGCCGTCTTGAAGCACGCCCGACCGCCGACCAGTGTGTCGACTGCAAGACGCTGGCTGAAATCAAGGAAAAACAGGTCGGTAAATAACCTGTGGCCGCCTTGAACTGAAAAGAGACGCTTCGGCGTCTTTTTTTGTGCCTGCCAAAATCACGGCTCTCATGATTAGCGTTCCCACTCCACGTGGGAATGCCTTTCGCGACGCTGTGCGTCAGACCGCAGTTCGTTGATCTCAGGTGTTTCGCTTGCCCGCTCAAGGCCGCCCCCCGTAACATCCGGGCCATGAAAAAACCGGCCTACATCGGGCGCTTTGCGCCGACTCCCAGTGGTTATCTGCATTTCGGCTCGCTGGTCGCCGCACTGGCGTCCTATCTGGATGCGCGTGCGGCTGGCGGCCAATGGCTGCTGCGCATGGAAGACCTCGACCCGCCTCGCGAGGTGGCCGGGGCGCAAGCTGCGATTCTCGAAACGCTGGAGCGTTACGGTTTTGAATGGGACGGTCAGATGGTCCGGCAAAGCGAGCGTCATGCAGCCTACGCCGAAGTCCTCCAGCGCTGGTTCAATCATGGCCTGGCATACGCCTGTACCTGCTCACGCAAACAGCTTGAAGCATTTAATGGAATTTACCCAGGGTTCTGCCGCGACGCAGGGCATGCGCCGGAAAACGCAGCCATTCGCATTCGGGTGCCGGAGCTGGAATATCAATTTGAAGACCGGGTGCAGGGCACCTTCAAGATGCGCCTGGGACGCGAAAGCGGCGACTTTGTGATCCGCAGGCGTGACGGGCTTTACGCCTATCAGCTGGCCGTGGTCATTGATGACGCCTGGCAGGGCGTTACCGACATCGTGCGCGGCGCCGATCTGCTGGACTCGACGCCTCGTCATTTGTACCTGCAAGAGCTACTTGGCCTGCCTCAGCCGCGCTACCTGCACGTACCGCTCATCACCCAGCCAGACGGCCACAAGCTCGGCAAATCCTATCGCTCGCCGCCACTGCCTGCAGATCAGGCAACGCCACTGTTATTGCGAGCGCTGAGGGCGCTGGGGCAACCGGTTGACGCGCACATGACCGATGGAACCGCTCAGGAAGTACTCGCCTGGGGTCTCCGCCACTGGAACGCCGACCTCATACCCAGACTGCGCACTGTCGAAGAAGCCCGTATAGACTGATCCAGAGCGGTCGCCGAAAACTGCGACGCAAGGATACTTGCAGGTTATCCGGCATCCGTTAACATGCCGCTCCTCATCTACCGGCTCAGGGAGACCAGATGTACATATACCGGTTGGTTTTGCTTCTGGTGGTAGGCATTTACCTGTTCTCCCCGGCCATCATGGACTGGTGGATCGATGCCACCGGCGCGTGGTATCGGCCCTACATGCTGTGGCTGATCCTGATCGTGGTGACGTTCATTCTCCAGAGCCAGCGAGATGCCGATGAGCTTTAGCCTGACGCATATGCTGTTGGTCAGCGCCGCCTATCTGCTGCTTCTGTTCGGCGTGGCCTGGGTCAGCGAGCGCGGGCTGGTGCCGCGCTGGATCATTCGTCATCCATTGACCTATACCCTCTCCCTGGGCGTTTATGCCAGTGCGTGGGCGTTTTATGGCACGGTCGGCCTGGCGTATAAGTACGGCTATGGTTTTTTGTCCAGCTACCTCGGTGTTTCCGGGGCATTTCTGCTCGCGCCTGTGCTGCTTTACCCGATCCTCAAAATTACTCGCACCTACCAGCTTTCATCGCTGGCCGACCTGTTCGCTTTCCGGTTTCGCAGCACCTGGGCTGGGGCACTGACCACAGTATTCATGCTGATCGGCGTCCTGCCGTTACTTGCGCTGCAGATTCAGGCCGTGGCCGACTCCATCGGCATTCTGACCCGCGAACCGGTGCAGGACCGGGTCGCCTTGGCGTTTTGCGGTTTGATCACCCTGTTCACGATTTTCTTCGGTTCTCGGCATATCGCCACCCGGGAGAAGCACGAAGGTCTGGTATTTGCCATCGCCTTCGAATCGCTGATCAAACTGATCGCTCTGGGCGGCGTCGGGCTCTATGCCCTGTACGGCGTGTTCGACGGTCCGCAACAACTCGAACTGTGGCTACTGCAGAATCAGGCTGCCCTCGCCTCGCTGCACACGCCCTTGCAGGAAGGCCCGTGGCGCACCTTGCTGCTGGTGTTCTTCGCCTCAGCCATCGTCATGCCGCACATGTATCACATGACCTTCACGGAAAACCTCAACCCACGCTCGCTGGTCAGCGCCAGTTGGGGGCTGCCGCTGTTTTTACTGCTGATCAGTCTGGCGGTACCGCTGATCCTGTGGGCCGGGCTCAAGCTGGGCGCCACCACCAGCCCGGAATACTTCACGCTGGGCATTGGCATCGCCGCCAACAGCAAGTCACTCGCCCTGCTCGCTTACATCGGCGGGCTGTCGGCGGCCAGCGGGCTGATCATCGTCACCACCCTGGCGCTGTCCGGCATGGCGCTCAACCATCTGGTACTGCCGCTTTACCAGCCGCCAGCCGAGGGCAATATCTACCGTTGGCTGAAATGGACCCGACGCGGGCTGATTGTGGCAATCATCGCTCTGGGTTACGGCTTCTACCTGATGCTGGGCGCTCAGCAGGATCTGGCCAATCTAGGGATCGTCGCCTTCGTGGCCACCCTGCAATTTCTGCCTGGCGTGCTGTCGGTGCTGTATTGGCCGACCGCCAACCGACGTGGTTTCATCGCCGGGCTGCTGGCCGGCATCGCCGTCTGGGTGGTCAGCATGCTGCTGCCGCTCATCGGCAACCTGCAAGGCGTCTACATTCCCTGGCTAAACATGATCTACGTGCTGGACGACACCAGTTGGCATATGGCGGCAATCGCCTCGCTCGCCGCCAACGTGTTGTTGTTCACTCTGGTATCGCTGTTCACCAACGCCAGCCCTGAAGAGGTCAGCGCCGCCGAGGCCTGCGCCGTCGATAACGTGAGCCGTCCGCAACGCCGCGAACTGCACGCTGTATCACCTCAGGAATTTGCCACGCAACTGGCCAAGCCGCTTGGAGCAAAAGCTGCACAAAAGGAAGTCGAACAAGCGCTGCGCGACCTGTACCTGCCGTTCGACGAACGCCGCCCTTACGCCCTGCGCCGCCTGCGTGACCGGATAGAAGCCAACCTGTCCGGGCTGATGGGCCCGAGCGTCGCTCAGGATATGGTGGAAACATTCCTTCCCTATAAGTCCGGCAGCGAAAAATACGTCACCGAAGACATCCACTTCATCGAGAGCCGCCTTGAGGACTACCATTCGCGCCTGACCGGGCTGGCCGCCGAACTCGACGCCCTGCGCCGCTACCATCGCCAGACATTGCAGGAACTGCCGATGGGGGTCTGCTCGCTGGCCGAGGATCAGGAAATCCTGATGTGGAACCGGGCCATGGAGGAATTGACCGGAATCATCGCCAAGCGGGTTGTCGGTTCGCGACTGGACACCATCTCCGAGCCCTGGAAAAGCCTGCTCACCGGCTTCACCAGCGTGCCGGACGAACACTTGCACAAGCAGAAACTCGGACTGGACGGACAGACGCGCTGGCTTAACCTGCACAAGGCCGCCATCAACGAGCCGCTCGCCCCCGGCAACAGCGGGCTGGTGTTGCTGGTCGAGGACCTGACCGACACACAAATGCTCGAAGACAAGCTGGTCCATTCCGAACGGCTGGCAAGTATCGGCCGGCTGGCTGCAGGTGTAGCGCACGAAATCGGCAACCCGATCACCGGCATCGCCTGCCTCGCGCAAAACCTGCGTGAAGAACGCGAAGAAGACGGCGAACTGAAAGAAATCAGCAGCCAGATTCTAGAACAGACCAAACGCGTATCGCGTATCGTCCAGTCGCTGATGAGCTTCGCCCATGCGGGCGCTCATCAGCACAGCGATGAAGCCGTTTGTCTGGCTGAAGTGGCTCAGGATGCTATTGGTCTGCTGGCGCTGAACAGGCGCAATTTCGAAGTACACTTCTACAACCTGTGCAACCCAGAACACTGGGCTGTAGGCGATCCGCAACGCTTGGCACAGGTTCTGATCAACCTGCTCTCCAACGCCCGCGACGCCTCGCCGGCAGGCAGCACGGTCAGGGTCAGAAGCGAAGTGTCCGAGCACACCGTGGACCTCATCGTCGAAGACGAAGGCAGTGGAATTTCAAAGGCAATCATGGACAGATTGTTCGAGCCGTTCTTCACCACCAAGGACCCTGGCGAAGGAACCGGACTAGGCCTCGCGCTGGTCTATTCCATCGTCGAAGAGCATTATGGACAAATCATCATCGACAGCCCGGCCGATCCCGAGCAGCAGCGTGGCACGCGCATTCGTGTGACCTTGCCACGCCATGTCGACGCGACGTCCACCGCGAACTGAGACCGTCGAGAGAATTGAATCAATGCCGCATATTTTGATCGTCGAAGACGAAACGATTATCCGCTCAGCCTTGCGTCGCCTGCTTGAGCGCAACCAGTATGAAGTCAGTGAAGCCGGCTCGGTTCAGGAAGCTCAGGAACGTTTCAGCATCCCCTCGTTTGACCTGATCGTCAGCGACCTTCGCTTGCCGGGCGCTCCGGGCACCGAACTGATCAAGCTGGGCGAAGGCAAACCGGTGCTGATCATGACCAGTTACGCCAGCCTGCGCTCGGCCGTCGATTCGATGAAGATGGGCGCGGTGGATTACATCGCCAAACCCTTCGATCACGACGAAATGTTGCAAGCAGTTTCGCGCATCCTGAGCGATCGGCAGACCGTCAAGAGCCTGCAGGACGAGCGCAGCGCACTCGCCAAAGCGGGCGCTGCCGAAAAAAGTCCGACACAGAATCACAACGGCGAGATCGGCATTATCGGCTCCTGCCCGCCGATGCTGGACCTCTATAGCAAGATCCGCAAAGTGGCGCCGACCGACTCCAACGTGCTGGTCCAGGGCGAATCGGGCACCGGCAAGGAACTGGTCGCCCGCGCCTTGCACAACCTGTCACGCCGTGCCAAGGCGCCGATGATCTCGGTCAACTGTGCGGCCATCCCGGAATCCCTGATCGAGTCCGAACTGTTCGGTCACGAGAAAGGCGCTTTCACAGGGGCCAGCGCCGGCCGTGCCGGGCTGGTCGAGGCGGCAGATGGCGGCACGTTGTTTCTCGACGAGATCGGCGAGCTGCCACTGGAAGCCCAGGCACGGCTGCTGCGCGTGCTGCAGGAAGGGGAAATTCGTCGAGTGGGTTCGGTTCAGTCACAAAAGGTCGACGTTCGCTTGATCGCGGCCACGCACCGTGACCTCAAGACGCTGGCCAAAAACGGCGAATTTCGTGAAGACCTGTTCTATCGCCTGCACGTCATCGCCTTGAAGCTCCCGGCGTTGCGCGAACGCGGCAGCGACATACTCGAAATAGCCCACGCGTTCCTGATACGCCAGAGCGCCAAGGTTGGCCGCACCGACCTGAAATTTGCGCCTGACGCCGAGCAGGCCATCCGTCATTACAGCTGGCCCGGCAACGTACGCGAGCTGGAAAACGCCGTCGAGCGTTCGGTGATCCTTTGCGAGAACCCGGAAATCACCGCTGACCTGCTGGGTATCGACATCGAACTGGACGGTCTGGACGACGATGAATACATGGGCATGGCCCCGCTGCCTGGCTCTGCGGGTTCGACCGGCAACGAGCCCAGTGAAGACCTGTCGCTCGAGGACTACTTCCAGCACTTCGTGCTGGAGCATCAGGACCACATGACTGAAACCGAACTGGCACGCAAACTGGGCGTCAGCCGCAAGTGCCTGTGGGAACGTCGGCAGCGTCTGGGCATACCCCGCCGCAAAGGTGTGGCCAGCGAAACGTGATACCTGACGCAGGGCTCTGGCACGCGGTGTACAGGGCTCTGTGAAAACTGTTACCTCATGTACTTCACGTAACAAAAGCCGGGTTTATCGGTAACGAATCTCGGTTTTTTTGTGCCTGCAAAAAACGCCGGTAGCCCGCAACGTCCCGGTTTACGGGGGTTGTCTAAAGTTGGCACAGCTTCTGCTATATGCTTAGTACAAGAACAACAACAAGCCGTACGACACCCACAATAAAAACAACACGAATCGACTCACGCATAACAAGAACAACACGGCGGAGGCGCAGCTAACTGATTCTTTTGGAGAGGAGTTGTATTTGGGGCTTGCCCCGCAACCAGGCCGAGAACAACAAAAACTACCCTTAGGTAGAGCCTGAACTGGTTGGATCGAATGATCATTGCAACACAGCGACCAAAGCAATCCGTTTGCTCTTGACTCCCGACTGGGAGGTTTCACAGGCGACAGTCTCGTGAAAGGGCACTCAACAAAAACAAGAAGCCCATACAGAAAACAATAATAAAGAGCACACACTTTGGGGGAGCTTCGGCTCCCCCAGTAGCTTACCGGTTCTATACGCGCCGTACTTTGCCCCTTCCGCGACAGCTTCCTACACCATCCCTCGACTAAATGCTAGAATCCCCGCCCATCATGCGGTCATTCCACGTTTTTGGCCGAATATTCCTTCAAACAGTGCATCCCATGCTGAAGAAGTTGTTCCAGTCATTTCGCTCCCCACTGCGCAAACCGCAGCAACATACGCGTACCACGCCTGAAGTGCTCAATAGCAGTCAGCACTCGCTGCAGCGCAGCCAGTTCAGCCGTTATGCCGTCAACATTGTCGAGCGCCTGCAGAATGCCGGCTACCAGGCCTATCTGGTCGGTGGCTGCGTACGTGACATGATGCTCAATATCACGCCCAAGGATTTCGACGTCGCCACCAGTGCAACGCCTGAACAGGTAAGGGCCGAGTTCCGCAATGCGCGGATCATTGGCCGCCGGTTCAAGCTGGTGCATATCCACTTCGGTCGGGAAATCATCGAAGTGGCGACGTTCCGCGCCAATCATCCACAGGATGACGAGGAAGAGGACAGCAACCAGTCTTCGCGCAACGAAAGCGGACGCATTCTGCGGGACAACGTTTACGGCACACTTGAAGAGGACGCCCAGCGTCGCGACTTCACGATCAACGCGCTGTATTACGACCCGGTCAGCGAGCGTGTGCTGGATTACGCCAACGGCGTACATGACATCCGCAACAAGCTGATACGCCTGATCGGCGATCCTGAACAGCGTTACAAGGAAGACCCGGTGCGCATGCTGCGTGCAGTGCGCTTCGCTGCCAAACTTGATTTCGGCATTGAAAAACACAGCGCCCAGCCGATCAGTGCACTGGCTCCCATGCTGCGTGATATACCCTCGGCACGCCTGTTCGAAGAAGTCCTCAAACTGTTCCTCTCGGGCTACGCGGCTCCCACCTTTGAAATGCTGGTGGACCTCGAGCTGTTCGACCCTCTGTTCCCGGCCAGCTCCAAAGCGCTGGAATACAACCCGACGTATACCCACACACTGATCAGCAATGCCTTGATCAACACCGACTTGCGCATCAAGCAGAACAAACCGGTTACTCCGGCGTTCCTGTTTGCCGCCCTGCTCTGGCCTGCACTGCCAGCCAAAGTACTGCGCGCCCAAGAGCGCGGCATGCCGCCGATTGCCGCCATGCAGGATGCTGCTCACGAGCTGATCATCGAGCAATGCCAACGCATCGCGATTCCCAAGCGCTTCACGCTACCGATCCGCGAAATCTGGGACATGCAGGAACGCCTGCCGCGTCGTTCAGGCAAGCGTGCCGACCTGCTGCTGGACAACTCGCGCTTCCGGGCCGGCTACGACTTCCTCCTGCTACGCGAAAGCGCAGGCGAGCAGACTGACGGTCTGGGCCAATGGTGGACCGATTATCAGGACTGCAACGACAGCGAACGTCGCGACATGATTCGTGACCTGAGCAACAAGCCGGAAGCCGCCGGCGCTGCACCGCGCAAGCGTCGTCGCAACAGTGGCGCCAAGCGCAAGCGCAGCAGTGGCGAGGCGCAAAGCGGTGAATGAACCGCTGTTGACCACTGAACGCGTGTACATAGGCCTGGGCAGCAATCTTGCTGACCCGGCCGAGCAATTGCACAGTGCCCTCAAGGCGCTGGCCCGGTTGCCCGATTGCACGCTAAGTGGTGTCTCTTCATTCTATGTCAGTGACTCGCTGCTGCCCGGTCAACCGCGCTATACCAACGCTGTCGCAGCGCTGGACACTGCCCTGCCGCCGCTGACGCTGCTTGACGCTCTGCAAGCCATCGAGCTGGATCAGGGACGTGAGCGCCACGAGCGTTGGGGCCCACGTACTCTTGACCTCGATATTCTGCTGTTCGGCGACCGACTGATCAACGAGCCGCGCCTCAAAGTGCCGCACTACGACCTGCACTCCCGCGCCTTCGTGCTTTATCCACTGGCCGAGCTGGCCCCTGCGCTGGTCCTCGCCGACGGGCGCGAGCTGCCTCGGTTGCTGAGTGAATGCCCTTTCACAGGCCTCGAGCGCCTGCCTGCCGAGGCTTGAAGCCCAGCCTTGTGTCCGCGGGTGTAACCGGTTCGGCACACAGGTAACACCTTCAATTGACTTAACGCCCCCTCCTCACGAAGATAGGCCTCCCGCCGCTGCCACACTGGCGAACGGGCGCGAAACAGGCCTTTTGCAAAACACCGCGACACGACGGTGTGCCTGCTTTTCCAGGATGACTCTCACGCGCTGAGCCCCCATTGCACAGTGCCTGATGGAGAACTTTACATGCCGAACATAACCGTTACGTCGCTGCTGGCCATGAAGCAGAAGGGTGAGAAAATCACCATGCTGACCTGTTACGACGCAACCTTTGCCCACACTGCCTGCCAGGCCGGGGTCGAAGTGCTGCTGATAGGCGACTCGCTGGGTATGGTCCTGCAAGGTCATGACAGCACACTGCCAGTGACCACGGCCGAAACGGCGTACCACGTGGCGTGTGTGAAACGGGGCAACCAAGGCGCGCTGATTCTCGCCGACCTGCCGTTCATGGCCAACGCCACGCTGGAGCAGACCTTCATCAACAGTACGACGTTGATGCAGGCCGGTGCGCACATGATCAAGGTCGAAGGCGCCGCCTGGTTGGGCGAGTCGATTCGCTTGCTGGCAGAGCGCGGGATTCCGGTCTGCGCGCACATGGGCCTCACGCCACAGTCGGTCAATGTGCTGGGCGGTTACAAGGTTCAGGGCCGCCTGGAAGCACAGGCCCGACAAATGCGCGCCGATGCCATTGCGCTGGAGCAGGCCGGCGCCGCAATGATCCTGCTGGAATGCGTGCCGAGCGAACTGGCCGAAGAGATCACTCTGGCAGTGAAAATTCCGGTGATAGGCATTGGTGCCGGCAGCGCAACCGACGGTCAGGTTCTGGTGCTGCACGACATGCTGGGCCTGTCGATCAGCGGGCGCGTCCCCAAGTTCGTGAAAAACTTCATGGTTGGTCAACCTGACATCCAGTCGGCCATTCAGGCCTACGTGAACGCCGTCAAGGACGTCAGCTTTCCGGCCACCGAACACGGGTTCTCGGCATGAACACAGTTAAGACCGTTACAGAACTGCGCGCGGCGGTTGCGCAGGCACGTCGTGAAGGCAAGCGCATCGCCCTGACGCCGACAATGGGCAACCTGCACAGCGGCCACGCCACACTGGTCGCCAGGGCAGCGCAGTGCGCAGACTTCGTGGTCGCGAGCATTTTCGTCAATCCACTGCAATTCGGCCCCAAGGAAGACCTGGCCACCTACCCGCGGACCCTCGCCGCCGATCAGGAAAAACTCGTCCAGGCCGGCTGCGATCTGCTGTTCACGCCCACTGTCGAAGAAATGTACCCCGATGGCATGGCCGAGCAGACGCTGGTCAGCGTTCCGCACCTGTCGCAGGGGCTGTGCGGCGCCAGTCGCCCCGGCCACTTCGAGGGTGTCGCGACGGTGGTCAGCAAGCTGTTCAATATGGTGCAGCCTGATCTGGCGATCTTCGGCGAGAAGGATTTCCAGCAACTGGCGGTGATCCGGGCAATGGTCCGCGACCTGAACATGCCGATCGAGATCCTGGGCCAACCTACCGTGCGTGCCGATGACGGCCTGGCATTGTCTTCGCGCAACGGCTACCTGTCCGATGAGCAACGCGCCATAGCGCCTGCCCTGTATCAGGCGATCTGCCAGGCGGCCGACGCGATCAACGCAGGCGAGCAGAATTTCGAGACACTGCTGGCAGGCAAGAAGCAGCAGCTTGAGGCCGTCGGTTTTCGCATCGACTATCTGGAAATACGCAATGCAAGCAACCTGCGTCCGGCGACTGCGCAAGATCGCGACGTGGTCATTCTGGCCGCTGCCTTTCTGGGCAAGACCCGTCTGATCGACAATCTGCACCTGACCAAAGGCTGAAAGGATCCACTGGCCGATGAACTAAGCCACGTCAGTAATGCCCTATCGATACAGGTTGCGTGAACCACAACCCAAAGTATTTGAGTGAAACCCCGATAACTTGTGTGCGAAAAAGTACCGGGGGCAGGTAGGGCGAGGCGCAGACAAACAGGTGTGCGAAGGGTAGTCTGCTATGTATAGCCAATGAGAGCTTGCGACCTCGCTCTAAAAATATCCAAGCCCGAACCCGTTAAAGGAAACCCGCAGCGATGGCGTACTACCGCAATCCTTCCGATGTGACCGCTTTGCCCGCCTGGCAAGCATTGAACAAACACCGTCAGGCCATGCAGAATTTCAGCATGCGCGAAGCGTTCAATACCGATCCGCAGCGCTTCAACCAGTTCACGCTCAGCAGCGCCGGCCTGTTTCTCGACTATTCGAAAAACCTGATCACCACCGAGACTCGCGACCTTCTGGTCAGCCTGGCCGGTGAAGTGGGTCTCAAGGACGCGATCAAGGCTCAGTACGACGGCGAACTGGTCAACTCCTCCGAAGGTCGCCCGGCACTCCATACTGCACTGCGCCGCCCGGTGGGTGACAAGCTGAAGGTCAACGGCGTCGATGTGATGCCCGACGTACACCGCGTGCTCAATCAGATGACCGAGCTGGTCGGCCGCATTCATGACGGCCTGTGGCGCGGTTACACCGAAAAGCCGATCACAGACGTGGTCAACATCGGCATCGGCGGCTCGTTCCTCGGCCCGGAGCTGGTCTCTGAAGCACTGGTGGCCTACGCGCACAAAGGCGTTCGCTGCCACTATCTGGCAAACATCGACGGCAGCGAGTTTCACGAGCTGTCGATGAGGATTCGCGCCGAGACCACGCTGTTCATCGTTTCGTCGAAGTCCTTCAATACGCTGGAAACCCTGAAAAACGCCCAAGCTGCACGTGCCTGGTACCTTGCGCAGGGTGGCTCGGAGGTCGAACTGCATCGCCACTTCATCGCAGTCTCCAGTAACAATGCGGCTGCGGTGGCGTTCGGTATCCGCGAAGAAAACATCTTCCCGATGTGGGACTGGGTCGGCGGTCGCTACTCGCTGTGGTCAGCAATCGGCCTGCCGATTGCGCTGGCCATCGGCATGTCCAACTTCAAGGAACTGCTGTCCGGCGCCTACACCATGGACCAGCATTTTCAGAGCGCACCTTTTGAGCAGAACATGCCGGTATTACTGGCGCTGCTGGGTGTCTGGTATGGCAACTTCTGGAACGCGCAGAGCCACGCGATCCTGCCGTACGACCACTACCTGCGCAACATCACCAAACACTTGCAACAACTGGACATGGAATCCAACGGCAAAAGCGTTCGCCAGGACGGCACGCCGGCACTCACGGATACAGGCCCGGTCATATGGGGTGGCGTGGGCGCCAACGGCCAGCACGCTTACCACCAGTTGCTGCACCAAGGCACACAGATGATCCCGGCTGACTTCATTGTGCCGATCGTCAGCTTCAACCCGGTTGCCGACCACCATCAGTGGCTGTACGCCAACTGCCTGTCGCAGAGCCAGGCCCTGATGATGGGCAAGACCCGCGCCGAAGCCGAGGCCGAGTTGCGTGAAAAAGGCATGGCTGAAGATGAGGTGCAGAAACTCGCGCCGCACAAGGTCATCCCTGGTAACCGCCCAAGCAATACGCTGGTGGTAGAACGCATCAGCCCACGTCGTCTCGGCGCGCTGGTGGCCATGTATGAGCACAAGGTGTTTGTACAAAGCGTTATCTGGGGCACCAACGCGTTTGACCAGTGGGGCGTGGAACTGGGCAAGGAAATGGGCAAGGCTGTGTATCAGCGTCTGACCGGTGGCACTGAAGAGCCTGCTGACGACGCATCGACGCAAGGCTTGATCAACTACTTCCGCGGCCGTCACCGCGGCTGATTTGCCCCGTCCATGATTATCGTTCCCGCGCTCCGCGTGGGAATGCAGCTCGTGACGCTCCCGCGTCACGAACTGCGTGGCAACGCTGGAGCGTTGGCACGATAGCCATCCAGGCACACGTCAGTTGTACCTGATATTCCCTCCCCGATGCCCGAGCACGACATGGAATTCATCCGTACCCGCATCGAAAACCAGGTAATCAGCCTTACCGGCCTCACTCTCGGGCAACTGGATCTGGAGAACCCCAAGGGCGATCCCGGTCTGTTCGGCCCGCAAGCGGTGTGCTGGGAGGTGCATGGCGACTTTACCAGCATGCTGGTCGGTGGCATCAGCGCCTTGATGCTGCAGGCGCTGCACCCGCTGGCGCTCGCTGGTATCTGGGACCACTCCAGTTTTCGTCAGGATATGCTCGGGCGCTTGAGACGCACCGGGCAATTTCTGTCCGGCACCACCTATGGCTCCAAACTGGACGCCAACTGGTTGATCGACAAAGTACGCGCCATCCACCTGAACATCAGCGGCACAGCGCCGGATGGACGGCCCTACGCGGCAAGCGATCCAGAGTTGCTGACTTGGGTGCATGTGGCGGAAGTCAGCAGCTTTCTGGCCGCACATTTGCGCTATCACGATCCAGACCTGTCGCTGGCGGATCAGGATCTGTATTACGCCGAGACAGCGCTGGTCGCCGAGCGGCTGGGCGCGTGCGATGTGCCACGCTCCCGTCAGGCCATCGCGGACTATCTGGAAGGTATTCAAGGCGATCTGGTATGTGATGATCGCAGTCGTGAAGTGATGCGCCTGCTGCTGGATGCGCCGGCATCCAACTGGCTGGCCAAGCCTTTTGGTGTATTGATGATGCGCGCTGGCGTCGACTTGCTGCCGGTCTGGGCCAGCGAGATGCTCGATGTCACGCAAAGCCCTCTGCAGCGCAAGATCATCCGGCTGGGCGTCAACAGCACCGCGCCTTTAATGCGCTGGGCAGTGCGCAATGGATCGGCGCAACGCGCCAAGCGTCGCATGGGCCTCTGAGCAGCAGTTGCAAAGACGCTGCAAAATATGACCGAGGGGTTCGCGATTGGAACCTGTCTCCCCATCTGTGCCACCATGAGCCCTCAATAACAATGAGGATCAGCACCATGCATGACGTCGTTATCGTCGCTGCCAACCGCACCGCCGTGGGCAGCTTCCAGGGCTCACTGGCGACCATTCCAGCGGTCGATCTGGGCGCTGCTGTCATACGCCAGCTCTTGGCCCAGACCGGCGTGGACGGCACGCACATTGATGAGGTCATCATGGGCCAGGTGCTCACCGCCGGAGCGGGTCAAAACCCGGCACGACAGGCGGCCATCAAAGCGGGCCTGCCCTTCTCGGTCCCGGCCATGACCCTCAACAAGGTGTGCGGCTCAGGCCTCAAGGCCCTGCATCTGGCCGCTCAGGCCATTCGTTGCGGCGACGCTGACATCATCATCGCCGGTGGCCAGGAGAACATGAGCCTGTCCAACTACGTCATGCCCGGCGCGCGAACCGGTCTGCGCATGGGCCATGCCCAACTGGTCGACACCATGATCAGCGATGGCCTGTGGGACGCATTCAACGATTACCACATGGGCGTCACCGCTGAAAACCTGGCGCAAAAATACGACATCAGCCGCGAGGAGCAAGACGCTTTTGCCGCGCTCTCCCAACAGAAAGCGATCGCTGCCATCGAAGCCGGACGCTTTGCCAGCGAAATCACCCCGATCCTGATTCCGCAGCGCAAGGGCGACCCCGTTTCCTTCGCCACAGACGAGCAGCCCCGTGCCGGAACGACAGCCGAAACGCTGGGCAAACTCAAACCTGCTTTCAAGAAGGATGGCACTGTCACCGCCGGTAACGCCTCGTCGCTCAACGACGGTGCGGCCGCCGTGATGCTGATGAGCGCCAGCAAAGCCGAACAACTGGGCCTGCCGGTGCTGGCGCATGTCGCAGCCTACGCCAATGCAGGCGTTGACCCGGCCATCATGGGCATAGGCCCCGTGAGCGCCACCCGTCGCTGCCTGGACAAGGCTGGCTGGTCACTGGACGAGCTGGACCTGATAGAAGCCAACGAAGCCTTCGCTGCACAGGCGCTGTCGGTAGGCAAGGAACTGGGGCTTGACCCGCAGAAGCTGAACGTCAATGGCGGCGCCATCGCCATCGGCCACCCGATCGGAGCATCGGGCTGCCGCGTGTTGGTGACGCTGCTGCACGAGATGATCAGGCGTGATGCAAAGAAGGGCCTGGCCACGCTGTGCATCGGTGGCGGCCAGGGTGTAGCCCTCGCACTGGCGCGCTGAGGGCATTCGTACTCTGCAGGGTCAGGCGCTGGCAGGCGCCACGTCCAGCTCTGCAGCTTCCGGCCGTTTGATCAGCGCATAAATCACGCCCGTCACCACACTGCCGACCACAATCGCCAGCAGGTACAACAGCGCATGATTGATCGCGTTGGGGATCAGCATCACGAACAGACCACCGTGCGGCGCCATCAGTTTGCAGCCGAAGTACATCGACAACGCGCCAGTCAGCGCACCGCCCACGACACTGGCGGGAATAACTCGAAGCGGGTCTTTGGCAGCGAACGGAATGGCACCTTCGGAAATGAAGCACAGCCCCAGCACGAACGCGGCCTTGCCGGCCTCTCGCTCGCTTTGAGCGAACTTGCGACGAGCCAGAAGGGTCGCGATGCCCATACCGATTGGCGGCACCATACCGGCGGCCATCGCTGTGGCCATCGGTGCGTAGCTCTGTGAGGCCAGCAGGCCGACGGAGAACGCGTAGGACGCCTTGTTGATCGGACCGCCGAGGTCGACGCACATCATCGCGCCCAGCACCACGCCCAGCAGGATCGCATTGGTAGTGCCCATGCTGTCGAGGAAGTGGGTCAGCGCCTCGAGCATGCCCGCGACCGGCTTGCCGACCACGTAAATCATCACCAGACCGGTGAACAGGCTCGACAGCAACGGGATGATGAGGATCGGCTTGAGCGCTTCGACGCTGGCAGGCAGACGTGCATAGCGATTGATCGCGGCAGCACTGTAGCCAGCGAGAAAACCGGCGATGATACCGCCGATGAAGCCCGCACCCAGCGTACTCGCCAGCAAACCGCCGATCATCCCCGGCGCCAGACCCGGACGATCAGCAATCGAATAGGCGATGTAACCGGCCAGCAATGGCACCATCAGTTTGAACGCCGCTTCCCCGCCGATCTGCATCAAGGCGGCAGCCAGCGTGCCCTGTTCCTTGAACGCATTGATGCCGAAGACGAACGACAGGGCGATCAGCAGACCACCTGCCACCACCATCGGCAACATGAACGACACACCGGTCAGCAAGTGCTTGTAGACGCCCGCCTTCTCTTGCCTGGCAGGCGAGGCGGCATTGGACGAAGCGGATTCCACCTGACCTTCCGCCAAGGCTTTTTTCAGCGTCGCGTCGGACTGTTTCAGCGCAATGCCAGTGCCGCAGCGGTAGATTTTTTTGCCTGCAAAGCGGTCGGTGTTGACCTCGATATCGGCAGCCAGCAGCACCACATCAGCGTCGGCAATGGCCTGAGGGCTGAGCGGATTGCGTGCGCCGACCGAGCCTTGGGTTTCGACCTGCAGGTCGTAGTCCAGACGCTTGGCCGCCTGCTGAATGGCCTCGGCGGCCATGAACGTGTGCGCAACGCCGGTCGGGCAGGCAGTGATCGCGACAATGCGCGGTTTTGCACCCGTGGCGCCTGCGGCTTCGGGGGCTGCAGTTTGCGAGGCGACATGAACCTGCGCGTCCTGCGCGGCACGCTGCAGAAAGCCATCGACGTCCTGCAAGGCATGAGACGGTGAATCCTGAAACAGCCGCTTACCGACGAACCGGCTCAAATCTACCGGCCCGGTGTTGACCACCAGCACCAGATCGGCGGCTTCGATATCCTGTGCGGAAAGCTGACGCTCTGCCTTGTTGGGGTCGATGATTTCGACACTGGTTTCCCAGCCCTGACGCAATGCCGCCGCTTCGAGTAACCGTGCGCTGAGTACGCTGCTGACCTTGCCGTTCGGGCAGGCCGTAACTATGGCTAACTTCATGACGATCCTCTCTTATTGTTCTGAAAGGCTGCGTACAGTGACGCCGCCTTCAAGCCGTTTGAGTTGTGCGGCATCAGTGATGCCGAAACCGATCTGAGTCACGGCCATCGCGGCAATCGCCGTGGCGGTGCGCAGCGTCTTTTGCGGATCATGGCCGCCGATAAGGCCATGCACCATGCCCGCCAGCAGCGAGTCGCCAGCACCTACGGTACTGGCCACTGTGACCTTGGGCGGCAATGAATGCAGTGCCAGGTTCGGACTGAACCAGTGCACCCCTTCGGAACCTTGGGAGATCACCACATGCTCGATGCCCTGAGCGTGCAGACGCGCAGCAGCCTCGGCCTGAGCGGCGATGGAGATGATCGGCGCGTCGAGCGCATCGGCCAGCTCTTCGGTATTGGGTTTGATCAGCCAGGGGCCTGCCTCCAGGCCGGCTCGCAAGGCCAGCCCGCTGGTGTCCAGCGCCACCTTGAGACCAAGGCCCTTGAGCATCAGCAGCAACTTCTGCAGCCACTCCGGCGTGACACCGCGCGGCAGACTGCCGGCAACCACCACCACGTCGAAACCTGCTGCGATCTGCTGGACTCGCGCAAACAGAGCCTGCTGCGCCTCTTCGCTGACCTGCGGACCCGGGCCATTAAGATCGGTGATGCGGCCACTGCCCTCGGCCAGCTTGATGTTGCTGCGGGTTTCCCCAGGCACACGGACGAACTCGTCGACAAAGTTGCGGCGCTCGAACAACGCTTCGAACGACTGCTGATTGTCGATGCCCAGAAAACCCGCAACGGTCAGGTCATGGCCAAGGTCGGCCAGCACCTGCGCCACATTGAGTCCCTTGCCCGCTGCGTGGGTGAGCATTGCGTTGCTGCGGTTGACCTGGCCCAGCTCCAGTTGTCCCAACTGCACAGTCAGGTCCAGCGCCGGGTTCATGGTCAGGGTAAGAATCTTCGCCATTACAAAGCCTCCACAAGCGCGCGGACTTCGGCGGCGCTGCCCGCCGTCAGCGCATTTTGCGCCAGTTGCCGAGCAGTGCTCAGGGTCAGTTCACGTACACAGGCCTTGACCTCGCCGATGCTGCGCGCCGACACACTTAATTCATCCACGCCCAGCCCTACCAGCACCGGAACGGCCACAGGGTCGGCAGCCAGTTCGCCACACACGCCCACCCACTTGCCATTGGCATGTGCGGCGCGGACGGTCATGTCGATCAGTTGCAGCACCGAAGGGTGCAACCCGTCTGCCTGGGCCGACAGGGTCGGGTGGCCGCGGTCGATCGCCAGCGTGTATTGCGTCAGGTCATTGGTGCCGATGCTGAAGAAATCCACTTCCTTGGCCAGGACCGGTGCAATCAGCGCGGCTGAAGGCACTTCGATCATGATCCCCAGTTGCAGGTCGCTGACGGGGATTTCCTTGCGCAGTCGCTCGGTCATGTCCCGCGCCTGACGCCATTCTTCAAGGGTGCCGATCATCGGGAACATGATGCGCAAAGGGCCGCTTTCTGCCGAACGCAACAGCGCGCGCAGCTGGCTTTCCATCACGTCCGGGCGTTGCAGAGTCAGGCGAATGCCGCGCACGCCGAGGAACGGATTCTCTTCCTTGGCGATAGGCCAGTAAGGCAACGGCTTGTCACCGCCGACGTCCAGCGTGCGCACCACCAGCGGGCGACCGCCAAGATCGGTCAGAACGCGGCGATATTCGGCTTCTTGGGTTGCCTCGTCAGGCGCCTGAGAGTGGGCCATGAACAGCAATTCGGTACGCAGCAGGCCGACACCTTCGGCGCCCTGCTCTACTGCGGCTGGCGTGCCAGTGCTGTCGCCAATGTTGGCGAACACTTCGACGGCGTGGCCATCACGTGTCACTGCGGGCTCCATGCGCGCCTGCGCAGCGGCCTTGAGGCGCACTTCGCGGGCATCGCGATCCGCAACGGCGCGCTGCAAGGTGGCTTCGTCAGGCGCCACCGTCAGGCGTCCACGCTGACTGTCGAGTAGCAGCACAGTGCCTGGCTTGAGCAGCAGCACTTCATCACCGGCACCGACCAGCGCAGGGATACCAAGCGCACGCGCGACAATGGCGCTGTGCGCAGTGGCACCGCCGCGAGCGGTAAGAATGCCGGCTACCTGCGCCGGGTCCAGACGGGCAACGTCGGACGGGCCGACTTCGTCCATCACCAGAATGTAGGGTTCGTCAGGAGCGGCAACGGTTTCAACGCCACAGATCTGCGCCAGCACGCGCCGGCCTACGTCTCGCAGGTCGGCCGCGCGCTCGGCCAGCAGGGCGTCCTGCAATTGTTCCTGCTGGACGGCGGCAGTTTCGATCACAGTGGCCCACGCAGCGGCTGCACTTTCGTCGTTGTTCAGACGCTGCTCGACTTCGCTGGTCAGTTCCGGGTCCTCAAGCATCTCCTGGTGGGTGATGAAGATTTCACGAATGGCCTTGGACTTGCTGCGCTGAATCAGGTTTTCGATGTCGCTGCGAACTTCGCCAATCGCTTTGTGCAGGCGCTCACGTTCGGCAGCAACCGATTCGCCCTGCGGGGGATAATCGAACGTCTGCAGTACTTGAACATGCGCCGGGCCAATGGCAATACCCGGCGATGCCGGTACAGCTTGCAACACACTGCCGGCAGCGGGTGCGTTCAAGGGTTTGGCGGCAGCAGCGGGTGCTGGCGCAGCCTGCGGTGCGGAAACGGCAGGCAAAGGCTCGACTTCTTCGCCAAGCCCCTGCTCCACCGCCTCAATCAATGCGGGTAAGGCATCGTCAGCAATACTTGGCTCGGCAATGAACTCCAGCGTCTGACCGCGGCGCGCTCCGAGGCTGAGCAGCTTGCTCAGGCTCTTGGCAGACACGGCGGCTTCGCCGGTTTCCAGCACGCGCATACGGATTTCGCCGTCGAACTCCTTGGCCAGTTGCGCCAGAATCTTCGCAGGGCGGGCATGCAGGCCGTGAGCGTTCGCCAGTTGAACCTGTCGGGTCGGCCACTCGGCAGGCAACTCGCCGCCCAGCGCTTCCAGCACCACGCGGCTATTGGTGGCATGGCCCAGCTCGTGGCCACGACCTTCGATCAGCAGCAGACAAAGCCGCTCAAGCAAAGCCTGGTGTGCCTCGCCGAGGCTGGCAAGACAGAACAGACCGGTCAGCGGCTGGCCGAGATAACGGATAGGCTTGTCCGGGGTCACAAAGGCGAGACCGGGACGCTTGACGGTCTGTTCGCTGTGCAACCACCACAGGCCATCACCCAGCGACAGCGCCTCGACCTGTTGCAGCACGGCAGCAAAACCGTTGCTCACGCAGTCGGCCTTGCGCAACAGCCGTGCGCCGCGCCAGACCAGTTCTTCAAAATCGTCGGCCGATACGCCCAGACTGATCATCTGCGCGTCGAGCGCCAGTTCCTGAGGCGCGCCCTGCAACAGCTTGAGCAAGTCTTCCGGGGTCTGCGCTTCACGCAGTGCCTGGCCCAGGTCTTCTTCACCCAGCGCGCGGGTCAGCAACTGCAGCAAACGCAAGTGCTCGTCGGACTTGGCGGCAATACCTATTGCCAGATAGACCATCTGCCCGTCGCCCCAATCCACCCCTTCGGGGAACTGCATCAGGCGCACGCCGGTGGTGGCCACCAGGTCGCGGGTTTCGGGAGTGCCATGCGGGATGGCGATGCCCTGGCCGAGAAAGGTCGAGCCTTGCTGCTCACGGTTCATCAGACCGGTAAGGTAGCCCTCGGCGACCAGGCCATCAGCGACCAGGTGGTCGGCAATCAGCTTAAGTGCGGCAGTTTTATCCACAGCCGACTGGGCCATGGATATTTGCTCCAGAGTGAGTTCGAGCATTGCCTTGACTCCTGTGCAGCGCCAAGGCGCCACCTGATTCTTGTTTTAATGACGATCATAGGACCGACAGCTTAGGGGGATGATAGTGACACCGATCAACTATCCTATCGGACATCCTTTTCACCTCGATTGCAGCAGACAACGGGCATGCTGAATCGTTTAATCTATAATTGCCCGGCACGTTACTCGATTCTGCGGGTTCATTGAAGCCCGGCCGGCTCGATCCTGTAGGACAAGTCCCAAAATACTTGAAGCAGTTGGGAATTTCCCACGGTCTGGTGTAAAGATCAGTATCACAGCAAAAATAATTCCAATGTTCTGAACCGCTTGCCTGACTGAAGGAATTCCGGGGTGAAACTAAGCGATATTGCACGTCTGGCAGGTGTTTCTGTCACGACCGCCAGTTACGTGATCAATGGCAAAGCCGAACAACAACGTATCAGCCCCGCAACGGTCGAGCGTGTGAAAGCCGTCGTCGAGCAACATGATTTCCGGCCTAATCCGCAAGCCGCGGGGCTGCGCAGTCGACACAGCAAAACCCTGGGCTTCATCCTGCCGGATCTGGAAAACCCCAGCTATGCACGCATTGCCAAGCTGCTCGAGCAAGGCGCACGCAGCTTGGGCTATCAATTGCTGATAGCCAGTTCCGATGATGATCCCGCCAGCGAACTGCAGCTGTTGCAGTTATTCAGAGCGCGACGCTGCGACGCACTGCTGGTCGCCAGTTGCCTGCCCGCCAGCGACGAAAGCTATCGTGCCCTGCAGATCAAGGGCACGCCTATCATCGCCATCGACCGGGAAATGAACCCGGAGTTTTTCTGCTCGGTAGTCAGCGACGACCACGATGCCAGCCTGCAACTGACCCGCAGCCTGCTACAGACCCACCCAAAGCACATTGCCTTGATCAGCGCACGTCCTGAACTAAGTATCAGCCGGGCACGTGCTGCCGGCTTCGAAGACGCCCTCGAAGGGTTTTCCGGCGCCAGGATCATCGAACATGCAGAGGCCTTCAGCCGCCAGTGTGGCCAGCGCCTGATGACCGAAATGCTGCAACGGCAAGGGCATTTCCCCGATGCGCTGATCACCACCTCTTATGTATTGCTGCAAGGCGTGTTCGATGTGCTGCAAAGCCAGGCGCTGCAATCGACTTCATTGCACCTTGGTACCTTCGGTGACACGCAACTGCTCGATTTTCTGCCGCTACCGGTCAATGCGATGGCTCAGCAACACCAGCTGATCGCCGACAAGGCCCTGCAGCTGGCCTTGGCAGCCATCGAGAAGGATGACTACCAGCCAGGCGTCCATGCGATCGCGCGTGCCTTCAAGCAGCGTATCCACGCGCCATGAACATGACGCTGATCGACACCCATACCCACCTGGATTTTTCGGACTTCGATGACGACCGAAATCAGGTACTGGAGCACTGCAGCTCACTCGGCGTGCAGCGCATGGTGGTGCTTGGGGTCTATCAGCGTAACTGGCAGCGCCTGTGGGCATTGACCGAATCGCGTCCGGCGCTGTACGCGGCCTTCGGGCTGCACCCGGTGTATATCGATGAGCACCGCAGCGGACACCTGATCGAGCTGGGCGAATGGCTGACCCGCCTGAAGGGCCATCCGCAGCTGTGCGCGGTGGGCGAGATCGGGCTGGATTACTATGTCAAAAACCCGGACAAAGTGCGTCAGCAGGCAATTTTCGAAGCACAGCTCGGGCTGGCATCGGACTTCAACTTGCCCGCGTTGCTGCACGTGCGCCGCAGCCATGCCGACGTGATCGCCACCCTGAAACGTTACAAGCTCAAGCGCGGCGGTATCGTCCATGCCTTTGCGGGCAGCAGGGAAGAGGCTCGTGAATACATAAAACTGGGGTTTAAGCTGGGTCTTGGCGGGGCGGCAACATGGCCGCAGGCGCTGCGTATGCACCGCGTCATCGCCGACCTGCCGCTGGACAGCGTGGTACTGGAAACCGACTCACCGGACATGGCGCCCGCCATGTATCCCAACCAGCGCAACAGCCCGCAACACTTGCCCGACATTTGCCAGGCACTCGCGGCGTTGATGAACATCAGCCCGCAGCGCCTCGCCGAGGCGACTACAGAGAACGCCTGCGCGCTTTTTGACTGGCCTCGACAGGCCGGTGACTGAGCCGAATCAGAGCAGCAAGGTCCACAGTGCAAACCCTGCGTACCAGACGATTGCCGAGCGAACCAGCAGCTCCCAGAGCATGTCGAGGCTGGTAACGCCTTCAGGCCCGATGACCGGAGGCGGAACCTCACTGGCGGCGCACCCGACACGCGTAATGAGCTGGGCAGCGCTGATGTTCCAGTTGAGCAGCTCGTGCAGCATCACCCGGCTTACCGCAACGAAATTGCCCACCAGCGCAAAGCTGGCAGCCAGCAGCCTGACCGGCACCCATTCGAATGCATGGCGCAGTTGCCCTGCCCGCTCGACCAGCTCGGGAGTCCGGCCATTTTCGGCTGCAAGCGCCAGCAAACGGTAAGCCAGCGCGGCGACCGGCCCAAGCACGAAATACCAGAAGATTACTGCGAAGAAGCTCTGAAACGCCTGCCAGAGCATGTAACCCTGCACGCCATGCAGCAATTGTTCGCTGTCGTCGGCCTGCACGCCCATGTCGCGCTCGGCCACATGCACCGCTGCCTGTGCATCGCCACGTCGGCAGGCGTCACGAAACGGACCAAGCACGGCAATCAGATCGACCCGGCCCAGGCTGTAGATCAGCACCAGCAAATGGATAGGTAACACCAGCCAGCCATAGGCAACCGAGCCCACGATGGTCAGAACAAGATGCAGCAGCAACACCGGCACCAGTACCAGCAACGCCAGCATCAGCCAGGGACGGGACGCTGTTCGCTGGCCCGCCTCGAGCTTCGCCAGCTCGCTGAGCCACGGTCCGTCGCGCTGCACACGCTGGCGCAGGGCGGAAAACTTTTCGACAAGAACTGCCAGCAATAGCACCAGAAAACTCATTGTTCCTCCCTTACCTCAATCCAGCAAAGCCGCTTGAAACCGGCCCCAATCGAAACAGGGCCCGGGATCTGTCTTGCGTCCGGGCGCTATGTCGCTATGACCACAGATACGCTCGGGCGTAATTGCCACGAAAGCCTGGCGCAGCTGACGCGTCAGGGCTATCAGGGCTTCGTATTGCGCATCAGTGAACGGCTGCTCGTCAGTGCCCTCAAGCTCGATGCCGATGGAGAAGTCGTTACACCCCTCACGGCCCTCGAAACAGGAAACACCGGCATGCCATGCGCGATCAAGACAAGAGACGAACTGAATGACCTCGCCATCACGTTCAATCAGAAAATGCGCCGAAACGCGCAGATCGGCAATCCCCGAAAAGTAGGGATGCTCGGTGGCATCCAGCTGGTTCTGAAAGAAGGCCTGCACCTTGCCGGTCTTGAACTGTGCGGGCGGCAGGCTGATGTTATGGATAACCAGCAACGAGATGTCGCCTTCGGGTCGCGCATTAAAGTTGGGCGACGGGCAATGCTGCACGCCGTCACACCAACCGCTTGCGGAGTCCAGTTGCATGAGCGCTCCTTGAGCAGGGGTAGTAAGTAGCGCTGATTATGCCTGTGACAGGGGCCGATGTGGCGGTTCAGGCACGGACTCGCGACGTAGGAAATGCCTGTTTGACACCTCGACGTTACGACGCGGAGCACAAGAAACTGCGCGCCACGCCTCGCATGCCCCCGGTAAACCGGGGCCGGGATCACGCGCCCTTGAGTTTTCGCAGGTTGCTGATCACTGATTCCAACGCGCGGTCAAACAGCAAGGCGTCGTCCAGAATGCGAATGGCACCGCGGCGAAACTCAACGGCAAGGCCCAAACGCGTCTTCTCCAGAACCTTCATGCCCGTGCGATTGACGAACACATAGCGACCGCTCGGCTCGACAATGGCGGTCAGCTTGCAGCGCAGCTTGTGTTCTTCGTCTTCCTGAATTTCAACCCAGCCCCCAACCCGCAGCTTATCGACCATTTGCAGGCCGGCGTCGTCGTCAGGCAACTGCACGACCGGCTCGTTGAGCATCTGTTCTTCGGGAGAAATCAGGACGATTTCTTCAACAACGGCCATCATCGATGGCCCGCCAGCGACGTCAGCATCCGACGCCAGCGTGTCGCCCTGTGCAGAATCAGCTGTGCCGTCCTGCAAGCGCGAGAAATGCTGAAAAGCCTGAACGTGCAACGACTCGAGCTGGCTGAAGAACTCGCTGGTAGCGAACGGATCGAATGCAGCACTGGTCAATCCGTCACGCAGCGACTTGAGCAGCCCCGGCACCAGCTCAAGCAACTGCTGCAAGGCCTGCGGGTCGTCATGTTGCTCGACGCTCCAGATCAACTCATCCATCGTCTTCAGCCCGGCTTGCCACTCGGCAGACTCATTGCCGTGCTTCAGACAGGTCAACAGCAACACCTTGCTCCAGGCCTCCTGCAGCAGGCGCACGACGGCTTCAGGCAACGTCTTGCCCAACAGCCGTTCATTCAACTCGTGCTGCACCTGATGCCGGGCAAGCTCGGCGCGTGCGCGGCCTTCCTCGGCGTCGCGGGTACGCTGCTCAAGCAGTTCGCTGCGACGGCGTTCGTCACTGGTGAAGGCCAGGAAGTCGGCCAGCAGTTCGGAGAAAATAGCCGGGTCATCGACGAAATCATTCAGCAGGCGCTGCACGATCTGCTCTACCCGCTGGTAAAGCGAGTCCCGCTGATAGTCGTCGCGACCGCCCCAACCCAACGCCGCAGTGGCAATTTCATTGAGCAGGCGGCGGGCAGGATGGCTGCCGCGACTGAAGAAGCTCTTGTCGAGCACCGCCACCTTGAGCATCGGAATCTGCAGACGCCCGATCAGGGCGCGCAAGGACGGAGTCAGGTTTCGATCGTCGAGAATGAACTCAAAGAGCATGGCGATCAGGTTGATCACGTCCTCATCGCCGACACCGACCACTCGGGACTTACCGGTCTTGACGTTGACCCGGGTCAGCAGTTGCTCCAGTTGATTACGCAGATCGAACTCGTCGTCGGCCTCTTGGGAGGGCACGTATTGCTGCAGGTGCGAGAGCAGCCGCAGCAAATCCTTGCTGGAGATCGGACGCACTTCGGCGTTGGGCTCGTGGCGCGGAGCAAGATTGCCACGAACGTGCAGAAGCAACTCCTGCAACGCCGAAAAGACTTCCTGCACACCTTTGTCGAGCTTGTCGGCCGCCTGGTTCAATACCGGATCGGACAGCTCGGCTGCACGGTGCCCAGGCGTTGCACGGTCAGATGCGCGGCGCGCCGGCAATGACTTCATGTCCGGCAGGACGCCCGTGGCAATCAGTAGCTGATTAGCTTCGCTGTACAAGTGGTCAGTGTTGGAAAGGACGTATTTCTCGAACAGCTTGAGGATGATCAGCTTGACCTTGATCTCGACGCCCAGACTGCGCCCGCCCTCGAGAAAGAAGCGGCACAGCATCGCCGGCCCCAACGGGTTGCTGTCTTCGGCAATGGCCTGCGGGACCAACACATTCAGGCGCGCGGTCAGTTGCCCCAGCGCGAGGCTGTCACGGCTCATGACCTTGGCGACCATGGCATCGACGGCTACGGTCTTCTCCAGCTCATCGTTATGCACCAGCGCCAGTTTGTCGAACGACACGGCAGCAGGCAGCACAGGCTCGTGAATCTGGTACTGACCCAAGGCCAGAAAGGACTCGTAGAATTTGTCGAGAAAACCGCGCTCGATGCTTTTGCGCTTGAGGCGCAAGTCGCGCATGGCTTCAAAAAAAAGGTTTTGTTCGGAGTTGTTGCGGGCGCGGTCTGCCATCTCGAACAGTGTGTCGTCGGCGTTATCAAACAGCGCCTGCAGGCCATCCTTGAGCTGTTGGGCCGCACGGTCGCGAACCTGCAACAACACAACGGGCAGCCGGGCCAAAGGCGCACTTGCACCTTGGGCAGGGAGCAATTTGCTCAACGGCACTACTTTTTCGTCGTTCGGCATTACACCCCCTGACAGGAAATTATCTGAATCCCTTCACAAACGCGGCTTGCAGACCTCGCCTTGTAAAAAGACTCCCTCGACCTTGCGGAGAGTCAAACCTATGACGTCAATTACAAGGCGGATTATGTTTCAAAACTTGCCAATAACGCCAGTAAGACTTTTTCACGTCCTGTCGAATGCAGGCGACACGGCATTTACGTGCAGCGATAGACCGCGGCTTTCGCGTTCCATCGCAAACGAATTTGCCTAACCGACCAACTGCATGTTCCGAATGCGCGGCCATGCTATATGCCCGGTGGGTTAGACAGTTGCACTGCCTTATACTCGGACGACCTTGAAGTGGAGCCCGCTATGCCGAATGTACGAATTGCCGACCTGACCGCCGAGATCGAAGCCAATGTTCGTCGCGCATTGCTTGAGGATGTCGGCAGCGGCGATATCACCGCGCAATTGATTCCCGCAGAACGGTTGGCCAAAGCCACGATCATCTCGCGCGACGCAGCGGTTATCGCCGGTACAGCCTGGGTGGATGCCGTTTTCCGCCAGCTGGACCCTCGGGTGGCTGTGCACTGGCAAGTGATCGATGGCGATCGGGTCAACCCGAACCAGGCCCTTTTTCACCTTGAAGGCCCTGCCCGCTCGCTGCTGACCGGCGAGCGCAGTGCCCTCAATTTTCTGCAAATGCTGTCGGGCGTTGCCACCCGCGCGCAACACTTCGCCGATCTTGTGGAGGGCACTCAGGTCAAACTGCTGGACACCCGCAAGACACTGCCGGGCCTGCGTCTGGCGCAGAAATACGCCGTCACCTGCGGCGGCTGCCACAACCACCGCATTGGTCTGTATGACGCGTTTCTGATCAAGGAAAACCATATCGCGGCCTGTGGCGGCATTGCCCAGGCAGTGGAGGCAGCGCACCGGATCGCCCCAGGCAAACCGGTAGAAATAGAAGTGGAAAGCCTGAGCGAACTCCAGCAGGCGCTGGATGCCGGGGCCAATATCATCATGCTGGACGAGTTGAGCCTGGCTGACATGCGCGAGGCTGTGCGCCTGACTGCTGGCCGTGCCAGCCTGGAAGCCAGCGGCGGTATCAACGACGATACTCTGCGGGTAATTGCCGAGACCGGCGTGGACTACATTTCCATCGGGGCCATGACCAAGGATGTGAAGGCCGTGGACCTTTCCATGCGCCTGAGCCTCTGACGGCAACGCCCACGACGACTATCACGATTCACTCGGGAGAAGACGCTTTGGAACAGTGGTTTGTGATGAATGCGGGCAAGCAACTTGGCCCGATGGATGCCGACGCCGCGCGCCTGATCGCACGTGAATCACCCGGCGCCTGGTGCTGGCAGCAGGGCATGCCTGACTGGCAACCGATTTATCAGGTCCCTCAAGTGCGTGCCATGAAGAAGGACGGCGTGACGCCGTTTCCGGCACCAACGCCGGAAATGATCCAGCCGAAACCCTCCGGCCTGCCCGCACACGCCAATCCGGTGCCCACCGCCAACCCGTCCCCACCCTCGTCCTCGTCCCCGAGCAGGCGTCCCTCGTTCACGCCGGACCCGAACACATCGGGCGGCTTTGGCTTGGCGCAGGCTACCGACGGCGTGGATTTCAAGTTGTACGGATCGGAGACCCAGTTCGTCGAATTGGAGCTAGACCCCGGTGAAAGTGCTGTCGCCGAAGCTGGCGCGATGATGTACAAAACCTGCGACGTGCAGATGGAAACCATCTTCGGTGACGGCAGCAATCAGTCCTCAGGCCTGCTGGGCTCTTTATTCGGCGCCGGGAAACGCATGCTGACCGGTGAAAGCCTGTTCACCACGGTATTTTCCCAGCAAGGCTCGGGCAAGGGACGCGTCGCTTTCGCTGCGCCCTACCCCGGCACCATTCTGCCTCTGAACCTGCGCGACTTCGGCGGCAAGTTGATCTGTCAGAAAGACAGTTTTCTGGCTGGCGCAAAGGGCGTGTCCATCGGCATCCAGTTTCAGAAGAAGATTCTTACCGGTCTGTTTGGCGGCGAAGGTTTCATCCTGCAGAAGCTTGAGGGTGACGGCTGGGTGTTCGTTCACATGGGCGGCACGGTGCGCAAGATCGAGCTGGCTGCCGGTGAAGCTCTGGACGTCGATACCGGCTGTCTGGCGGCCATGACCCAGACGGTCGACTACGATATCCGCATGGTCGGCGGAGGTATCAAATCAATGCTGTTCGGCGGCGAGGGCGTATTTTTCGCCAGGCTTACCGGCCCAGGCACCGTATGGCTGCAAAGCCTGCCCTTCTCACGACTGGCTGGCCGCATGCTGGCAGCGGGCCCCGCTGGCGTGGGCAGAAGCGAACGCTGATCTCCTGACTTAGTTACTCGACCACAGGCCGCGCGCCTGCCTCACTGCCAAGGAAGAGACATGCAGATTACCCAAGGTCAACGCATCCCGCTTTCCACACTTATTCAGGGCTCTGACCTCACGCTGTCGATCGTCATCCAGTCCGCCCATGTGGTGGATTACGTCTGTTTCGGTGTCGATGCCAATGGCAAGCTGTCGGACGACCGCTACATGATTTTCTTCAATCAGCCGACCAGCCCGTGCAACGGCGTGAGACAGGTGAACGGCGGGGACTTCCAGCTATCGCTTGCCAGCCTGCCAGCGTTCATTGATCGCTTGGTGTTCACGGCCTCCATTGATGGCGCGGGCGTGATGAGTGATATCCAGGCAAGTCACTTCAGTATTCAGCATCAGGGCCGCGAAGTGGCCCGTGGCGAGTTTTCGGGCGCAACCTTCAGCGCCGAAAAAGCCATCATGGTCGCTGACATCTACCGCAAGAACGGCGAGTGGCGTTTTGCTTCCAACCTGCAGGGCTACAACGCCGGGCTGGATGCGCTGGTGGTGCATTTTGGTGGTGAGGTGGCCGATACGCCGCCACCGGCGCCCGCTCGCATTTCGCTGGAAAAGAAAATTGCCGACGCCGCGCCGCAGCTGATCAGCCTGGCGAAAAAGGCTCAGGTCAGCCTGGAGAAAGCCAAACTGACCGACACCAAGGCTCGCGTGGGCCTGGTGCTGGATGCATCGGGTTCGATGAACCCGCAATACACTCGCGGCCACGTACAGGAAGTGGTTGATAGACTCATCCCCCTCGCCGTGCATTTCGACGACGACGGTGCGCTGGATTGCTGGGCGTTTGGTGCAAAACCGCAGCAATTGAATGCGGTCACGCTGGCCAACTTTCAGGACTTCATCAAGACCGATCATGGCGGCTGGAAAGACTGGGAACTGGGCGCACGTATCAATGATGAGCCGAAGGCGATGCGCATGGTCATCGACTACTACAAAAAGTCGGGTGACAAAACGCCGATCTATATCCTGTTCATCAGCGACGGCGGCGTGCATCAGGATCGCGAAATAACCAGGCTGATGATCGAAGCTGCGAAGTTGCCGATCTTCTGGCAGTTCGTGGGGATGGGCGGTCGCGGTTACGGGATTCTGGAAAAGCTCGACGACATGGGCGGTCGCGTTGTCGACAACTGCAATTTTTTCGCACTGGACCGTCTGGATGAAATCCCGGAAGAGAAACTCTACGACCTGCTGATGGAAGAGTTTCCGGATTGGCTGAAAGCGGCCAAGACTGCCGGGATTTTGTAGAGCATTGAGCGTGCGCAACGTTTCGTGACCATCGTGCCAATGCTCTGCGTTGGCATGCCTTTCTGGGCGCTCTGCGTCCTCTTGCGACGCGGAGCGTCGTGAACTGCATTCCTGGAAAGATAGCCAGGTAGCCCAATAAAAAAACCCCGCCATTGCTGACGGGGTTTCTTATCGGGCGTTGCTCGGGTTTAGCCGATCGATACGCCGTGTGCTTCTGCCAACGGCTTCAGGCCGCCTGCAAAGCCTTGGCCGATGGCCTTGAACTTGAACTCTTCGCCGTTGCGGTACAGCTCGCCGAAGATCATCGCAGTTTCGGTGGACGCATCTTCCGACAGGTCGTAACGAGCGATTTCCTTGCCGTCAGCCTTGTTCACAACGCGAATGTAAGCGTTCGAAACCTGACCAAAGCTTTGCTTGCGCTCTTCAGCCGAGTGAATGGTAACTGCGAAAACCAGCTTCTTGACCGCAGCGGCCAGACCGGTGAGCTTGACGGTAACCGACTCATCGTCGCCTTCGCCAGCGCCCGAACGATTGTCGCCCAGGTGCTCAACCGAACCGTCAGTCGATTTCTTGTTGTTGTAGAAAATGAAGCTGTTGTCATCCAGCACTTTGCCATTTTCGCCAACGATGAAGATAGACGCGTCCAGATCGAACTCGGTGCCATCGGTCACGCGAGGATCCCAGCCCAAACCTACGGTGATTTCCGTCAGACCAGGTGCTTCCTTGGAGAGGGAAACGTTGCCGCCTTTACTCAGACTTACTGCCATGTTCGTAATCCTTTCTGGAAAGTTGGTAGGGCGAGAATCAGAAATTCATGCCGAAAGAGTTGGCGACAGCCTTCAAGCCGCCGGCGTAACCCTGGCCTACAGCGCGAAACTTCCACTCGCCAGCGTTGCGATACAGCTCGGCAAACACCATCGCAGTTTCGGTTGACGCGTCTTCTGCCAAGTCATAACGAACAACTTCGGAGCCGGACTTTTCGTTCAGGACACGGATGAACGAGCCCCCCACCTGACCGAAGTTCTGCTTGCGGCTGTCGGCATCATGAATGGTCACGACAAACACTACCTTGTCGACATCAGCAGGTACTCGGGTCAAATCGACCTTGAGCACTTCATCGTCGCCATCGCCAGCACCCGTGCGGTTGTCGCCGGTGTGCTCTACAGAGCCATCGGCGCTTTTGAGCTGGTTGTAGAAAATGAAGTCAGCTTCACTACGGACCTTGCCATTGGCGCCCAGCAGGAATGCGCTGGCGTCCAGGTCAAACTCCTGGCCGTCAGTGGCTCGCGGATCCCAGCCCAGACCGATGAGGACATTGGTCAGGGTAGGGTCGGTTTTCGACAGCGAAAGGTTGCCACCTTTTTGCAGAGTCAAAGCCATGATGCGTTTATCTCCTCTATCCAGTGTTTACGCTTTTTCTTCAGCGGGTTCTTCTTTACCCGGGAAGAGCAGGCTAGCCACGATACCGATGATCAACACCACAACTACAACCAACAGACTGGCGTTGGCACTGATCTCGTAACCGTGATGGAACAAGTGGTTGGTTGCGTTCAGGCCCAGCTTGACGGCGATGAAGAACAGCAAGGCAATAACCGCCTTCTCCAGATGCACAAGGTAGCGCTTGAGGGCTTCAAGCACGAAGTACAGCGTACGCAGACCGAGAATTGCGAACAGCATCGCCGAGAACACGATCAGCGGCTCGCGGCTCACTGCGATGATTGCAGGCACGGAGTCAAACGCAAACAGCACATCGGATATCTCCGCCACAACCAGACACAGGAACAACGGGGTCGCAAACAGCGCGCCTTTGGCCGCCAGGGTGATGCCAGAGTTTTCAGGCTTTTTGACTTCTTCTTCCAGCACCGAACGGCGGACGAAGAAGTTGCTGCCGTGCAGCTTTGGCCACACCGGGAACAGTTTCTTGGCGAAGCGATAAGCCATGTGTTGCGAGTAGTCGACTTCTTCGTCGTCGTCATCACCCGCTCTGAGCATCATGACGGCTGTCCAGGCCACGATGACCGCGAACACCACTTCGACCCACGGCCCGAGAGCCAGCAGGCCAGTGCCGATAGCGACGAAGATGCCGCGGAAAACGATGGCACCGATGATGCCCCAGTACAGTACGCGGTGGCGCAGGCCATCCGGGATCTTGAACCAGGAGAACAAAGCCATGAATACGAACAGGTTGTCGACGCTCAGCACTTTTTCCAGCGCATAACCGGTCACGAACAGCGTGGCGACTTCAGAGCCGTGCTGCACATAGAGGAAACCGGCGAAAGCCAGCGAAATGGCGACCCAGAAAATCGACCACGCCGAAGCTTGCGCGAGGGTGATCGGTTTGTTCCCGCGGTGGGAAAACATGTCGATAGCCATGGCCGTAATGGCCAGACCGACGAAAACCGCCATCGTGAGTGGAGGGAAGCCTAGAGAGGTGCTTTCCATTTAACTGCGTTCCTTAGGGTAAAAATTACAGGTCGAAATCGGTCGGGTTCAGGCCAAGCTCACGGCAGATCGTGCGGCAGACTTCCCGCTCTTTCTCATCGAAGCTGCCATCTGCGCCACCGATTGCACAGCAGACACGCACCAACAGACGGGAGGCGTCTTCTTTCTTCTTGATCTTGCCGATGGTTTTCAGCGCTTCGGCACGGCCAATTTCATAATCGAATTCAAACTTGGAGCAGGCTTCCTGAAAACCCTGAATGACGTCTTTCATGTCAAAGACTTTCAGTTCCTGAGAGTTCTGAATGAAGCCGGCCATTTTCTGTTTTTCACTGGAGCTGATATCGCCGTCTGCAGCAGATACCAACGCACAACCGGAAACCACAGCGTCCATGAATTCACGATTCTTGAACTTCGAAACTTCAGTTGCCAGCTTGTCGCGGGCCGCTGTTGCGTTTGTTTTCAACCAGTCCAGCATGTCTATCTCCCATGAGGCGGCACAGCCAGCCCAGAAATTCTGCGGTGTTGTTTACTTCGAGCCAGCGGCCCAGCGCATGCCCCAGCCGTAGGCCTTGTCCATGTTGCTGTGGCCATTGTGGAAGTCGACACGGCGGGTCACTTTGACAGCACCGTTGTCGTTTTCCAGCAAAGCGATTGCACACATGCCCTGACGACCACCCTCTTCGTTGAGACGAACCTCGATCGGGGGCTGGCCAGGCGCATGAATGGTGACAACTCCGTCTGTCTCTTTCCAGTTCGGCGCACCTTCATAAATGAATGCGTACAACAGAATTCTACGAATCTTGCTCCAGTGAGCGCCGTTGATGTGCAGCCACTCACCGTCGCTGATCGAGCCGGTACGGTCATCACCCATCAATTTGATGAAAGGCTCGGTATTGAGCGATCCGAACGAGTTGCCCAATGCCTGAACAGCGCCTTTTGAACCATCCTGCAATTCGAAGAGGCAGCCTACATCAAGGTCAATGGCATTGCTCTTCTTCATCGAGAAGAAGCCGCCGCCTTTGCTGTCGTTGCGGCGGTTCCAGTTCAGATTGACGCGAATCTCGCCGAAACCGGCGCTGGATTTTTCCAGACTGATCGACGCCCGGGTCTTGTCCAGGGTGATCTTGCTCAGACTGACGGTCGATTTGGCCGCAGGCGCTGGAACAGGTGCAGGTGCAGGTGCAGGTGCAGGTGCAGGTGCAGGTGCAGGTGCAGGTGCAGGTTGATCTTGAGGCGCGGCGACTTCAACGCCAAAGTTTTTCGCCAAAGGCTCAAGCCCGCCCGCAAAGCCCTGACCCACACAGCGGAATTTCCAGACACCCTGGCGCAGATAAAACTCGCCCAGAATCAGCGCGGTTTCTTTCATGCCGCTGGTAGGGATATCGGCCTCGATACCGCCGGTAATACTCAACGCCAGCTGCGACACGCTGTCAAAGCTGGCCTTGTTTTCATAGATGGTCGCCGTCAGGGCTACCTTCTCGATGACGGCGTCCAGACGACTTGGGTCAAGGCTGAACACGGCACGACCCGCTGACGCTTCGGTTTGCCGAACAGCGCCGCCGTTCACACTTTTCTGGCCGTAGAAACACATGTCCTGATCGCCGCGCACCTTGCCGGAACCAGTGAGCAGAAACGCAGACACATCGATGTCTGCATCCGCCAGCGGAGAATAAACGATCTCGACCGTCAATGGACCGGTAGCGACTGGCGCGTTGGCGCCCGGGACAAGTCGGGTCATCCGCGTATGGCTCCAATGGCCAGATCGACCAGATCCTCAGCGGTACGACCATTGGTGACCTTGCCCACAGCCGTGAAATCCCAACCCGCCGGCGTGCGCGACAGATAAGACATCACCACGCCGGTGTGCTGACCTTTCTCGGGCAGATCAAAGCGACCTAGCTCGTTACGGCTGCCCATGTCGACAATACGGCAGTAGGCATTGGCGACTTTTTCGAAGTTCTGACCGGTGAACGAGTTTACGGTGAACACCAGATAGCTGACGGTGGCCGGGAGTTTTTCCAGATCGATGTTGATGGTCTCGTCATCGCCAGCGCCTTCGCCGGTACGGTTGTCACCCGAGTGGACAATGGCACCGTCACGCGACTGCAGTTGACGGAACCAGACCAGATCAACGCGATTCTTCTCAGCGTCGAGCATGATGCAGGAAGCGTCCAGGTCAATATCGCCGCCGCCACCACCGAGCAACTTGCCGAAGAAACCGCTGGCTTTCTCAGGGTCCCATCCAAGGCCCATGCTGACTTTCTTGAGGCCGGTGCCAGCGGTTTTCTCGAGTGAGATCGTCTGGTTCTTTGCCAAAGTGAGTGCCATTTTTCGCTCCATGTGGACGTCGGGATACAGATAAAAGTGTTACAGCCTCACCGTGTTGGCCCGTCTTTACCATCAGGATTGTGTAACTTGGCGTTAATGGGGCCTTTGTAACGGCCTCGACGCCACGTCGGATGGAACAACCGCCAGTGCGCATCCTGAGCCGCAGCGAGCAGTTCGTGGTCGCCTCGCGTGTCGCCCCAGGCACGAACCCGGAACTGCGTAAGCGGCCCATAAACGCTTTCCAGGCGAGCAACTTTCGAGTCACAGCGGCAATTGCTGCCCTCGATCAACCCGGTCAATTTGCCGTCGATGACTTCCAGATTGGTGCCGATCAGCTCGACTTTCAAGCGATCAGCGAAAGGTTGAAGGACCATAGCAGGCGATGCTGAACATAGCGTGACAATGGCGCCCTTCTCGATTTCAGCCGCAATGGACTCCAGCGCAGCCGGACGCATCAGGCGTTTCCAGTGCGACTGGCAGAAGGCTTCAGCCTTTTGCTGCAGCCATTGCACTTCAACACCACTCAGGAATGCCTTGATCAGACGGCCCTTGAGTTCGTCACGAGTCAGGCGCTTGGCCAGGTAGCCAATGCTCGGCAGTACCAGTCGGGCCATGCGCACGGAAAAGGCACGCTGGCCGAAAGCGAATTTCAGAAAGGGGACAAAGCTGTCATGCCGGGTAATAGTCCCGTCGAAATCGAACACCGCCAGCAGGCGTTGCTCCACTTCGATTTCAAGATCGGGGCCTACAGGTTCAATATCCGGTTCTAGCGTTTGAAGGTCAGGTTCTATCATCTAGCTAACTGCCTCAGCGAGTCGAATGCTGGCATCCATGATCGAAGCGGGTGCGGGTAACACTCCATGCCATTTGGCGCGCTCCATGATGTGGGTTGCCCATTTGTAATGGGTAGCCGGTTCACACATAGCATCGTTGTACTTGAACACTGCAGGGGCCACAGAGTTCAAAATCATCCGGGCGGAGTTCATGTCCTCCAGACTGACGCGTAGCGCATTCTGAATGATATTGACCTGCGAGGGGTGAATTGCTGTCTTGCCGACCAGCCCATGTGTGATATCCAGCGCCAGTTCGTGCTGCAGGATGTCGGGGGTGGCCAGTTGCTCGAACACTGGCGCAGTCAGGGCAAAGCCTTGCGCGCCCATCACGCCAGCCAGCATCGGAATGACATACCCCATCGGCGTTGAATACAGCGTCATGGCCGGGTTGCGGCGCAAGCCCAGGCAGCCCATCAGGTCATTGCCACCGATGCGCAGGGCAATGATCCGCTCGTAAAGGGAGGCTTTCAACGCCTGACCGAGCTCGACCATCGCGGTCGGGTTGAATACTTCCGGCGTTTCCAGCGTAGGCATCAATGCCAGCGCAGGGTTGGTCACCGCCTGCTCCCAGCTTGTCAGGCTGCTCAGCGAAAGCTTGGGGACAACGAAGCCATCGACATGCGACATCAGCGGCCAGTCGTTTAGAACCCGCGCCATCGCAGCATCCCGGGGACGAACGAACAGCAGCGGGCCCTTGGCAGGACGGCCGCCACGATCCTGGATGCGGGTCAGCACCTGGCGAAGGTTGAGCAGCGCTGTCTCGACATCGATCAGCGCGACCGCATCTTCGAGACAGACCACCAGCGAGCGCAGTTCGGGAATCTTTTCGCCGAAGACCACGTCGATAATGTCGTCGCGGGTAGCAGGCATGTACAGCGTTGCCCCCAGCGCGTAAGGCGAGAATAAGGCCATTAGCTGAGACTCCGAATAATGGTCACTGCCCGGTAAGGCCCCAAGACATCACCGACTTCCTCGACCGCAATTCCCGCTTTGCCGGTCAGGTGCAACAGCAGTTGCACATCACTGTCTGCCAGGTTGCGAACCAGAACGTGGTCCGGCACCCGGCGCATGACCGCGCGGGTGGCTTCGGCGATGCCTGGTTTGACGCGATTGAGGTTACTGATCCCGAAGCGTTCGGCCAGACTGGCTATCACCTGTGATGCAGCAGCCCCGAGCCCGGTACGTTGCGACGGCGTCCAGGGGGCCAGCGTCAGCGTCAGCGTCGAACCCTTTCGACGACGCAGGCTCTCGATCTGTTCAATAAATGAACGGGTAACGTCATGGCCCTGCAAATGCCCATAGACCACACAACCGTGCAGCCCGCCGTCTGACGGCCAGATGGAGCGTGACACCAGCCCGGACACCGTTGCGCCTAGGATGCCCGACGGGATCACCCAGTCTTCTGCGGACGCCGCCAGCCAGGCACAGCCACAAGGGTCTGCCAATACCACCAGGCGCGGGTCTTCTGGAAAACGCGAGTCTCCGGCCAGACTGCGCCGTATTTCGCCGGAGATCGCACCTTTGCCGGTCCAGCCGTCAACAAACACGATGTTCTGCGCGCCGTGGGCCTCGACAATGGCTTCCAGCGCCACTTTATCGATGCCACGGTCACGCACGATGCTGATGCCGTAATGATGCGCTTCACGGCCAAGCCCGATCAGCGCGCGACGCAGCAGCACCCCGAGCGGCAGCCCGGCGCGCACGAATGACACCAGAATGATTTCAGGCCCGCTGCAGTACCGATCGAGAGCCTGCGCCAGCGCCTGAACATCATCGGCCATGCGTTCGCCGTTCTGGCTGAGCGCCTGCTCATACAGAGACTGATGAGCGGCGCCAGGGGCGGATTCTTCGCTGATCATTTCCGAATAGTGCTTTTGCCGTGTCTGAATGAGGCGCTCTTTCTCCTCGACACTGGTGGTCTGCATCTCGACGCTGCGCAACAGAAAATGCACGTCATCGCGCTGGTAACTGCCGCTGCCGACGGTATCAAGCCCGTGAACGGGATCACTCATGTGCGGCTCCGACAAACATTTTCGCCAGCTGGCTGCGAGCAGGCGTCGCCCACCAGTCGCACTCGTCCATGAAACCCAGATCGGTAATGCTGTCGCCAAAACCCAGCACCGGGCGTTCGCCGTTGACCGCCCGGTCGCGGCGCAGCCATTCCTGAACGGCGTAACGCTTGGCCAGGCCCTCGGGCAGAAATGCCAGATTGTTGCCGTTGCCATGGATGTGCATGCCATCGAGCAAGCCTCGGGCCTGCACTTCGGCGAGCACTTTCACGAGGATGCTGTCATCGCTCTCGTTGTGCTTGGTGACAACGTAATGGAACAGCTGCGCCTCTTCGACCACCCACCCGCGCAGTGAAAACCCCAGTTCCTGCCCAATCGCCAGCGTCGTGGCAGACAGCTCATGCAGGCGCGACTGATAGGCCGCCAAGGTCTGTTTCATCTGCTCGTTCCAGTCGTGATCCAGTCGTCCCATGACGTCGAGCATGACACCACCGTGCGAACAGATAGCGCCGGCGGCGAACGGCAATTTCACCCGGCTATACGCCTCGACACTGCGCGCAGTCACCGGCACCACATCGGAGTGGGCAAGCAACCAGTGGGCGAACGATTTCTGCACATTGGTCATGTAGCCATTGGCGTTACCGCTGACATCCAGCGTTGCGACATGCTTCTCGATGTCAGCCGGTGTTTTGCGGGCGGTCTGGAACAGTGTGTCGTCCAGATCGACGAAGATCAGCGGGCGGTCGTTACTCATCGCAGATCACCTCGGCGTTCAGCGCCTCGATCAGCTCGGCAGGCACGGCCTGCCTCGGCGTTTCGGTGCAGAGCAGCACCCGGTCAAACTGACCCGGTCGCACGTTGTAAAGAAAGTTGGGGATGCCCAGACCGTAGTTGTCGGAGAACGACAGCGCGTGATCAATGGCATGGCCCAGTGCGATCGGTGAACGGCTGGTTGAGCTGAAATGCACATCTGCCCCGGCCTTTTCCAGGCGCTCGGCAAGCAGAAACGGACGCCAGACGAACTCGCTGGTACCGACCACCAGCACACGCTCACACTTGCTGACGGTAAGCCCCGGCGCCAGCGTATCGGCGACCGACAGCACGCCCATTCGTCCCCAGTCATTGGCAGTCACCAGAGGCCAGTCGCCCATAGCGACGGTGCCGACTTCCGGCATGTCGGGCAATGGTGCGCTGATGTCCTCATCAAAAGAATAAGAGCCCTGCAACAGTGAAACCTGCTCGGCCAAGGCCCCCATCGACGTGCTGACCGCGCCTGCCGACCAGTCGGTGAGCACACAGGTAACCACCCGCTCGATCTTGCTCAACCCCGCTTCGACCAGCGACTGGTGAAGATTGATGAAAGTTTTGCCCGTGGAAGCCTCGTCATCGACCAGCACCAACGAACGCGCAGTGAGCATCATTTCGCGCATTGCCGGGTCGGTTGGCAGGTGAATCAGATGCGCGCTGGCATGGCTGTGCTCTTCCTCGAAACGGGCAAAAAGCTCGGTGCCGGTCGGATGGCGCGTGCTGACCAGATACAACGCATCGGAGCGCGTCTCGCTGTATGCGCGATGTACGCCAGCACCAAGACCGACAGCTGTTTCCGCCATGCCGATCACCAGCACCGGACCTGGCAGGTCTGCCGGGATCTTGTGGGCAAGGTCCTGAAAGCTTTTGAGCATCACGCTCGGACGCGCCGGTATGTGACGCCCCAAAACACGCGACACGAACAGAAACGCGCGCTTCGGGTTGCGTCGTTCAGCAAAACCGAACAACGAATCCGGGGCAATGCTGGACGCGCTGACGCTCACATCGAGACGACCACGAAGCAGATCAGCACGAAGCCTTGTAGGGGTGAAAATAGCTACGCTGCTGTCCATCGATAAATTCCTGAGTAACGGGGCCGCAGCCCCAGACGCCAGCCACGCGGGCGGCAACACCGACTTCATTGGCGAGAGGCTTCAAGGAGCCATAACGATGACTGTGCGGTGCGTGAGATTTCTGTGGTGGTGTAAGACCTTTCCGGGCGGGCATGCGGCGCATCGATGCGGCAGGCCTGCAGAAAGGACAGAAGCAGTGCGGATTTCACCGCAAAATTCATGTTTTGCCCGTCGGGGACTGTGGACGTGACCATCCCGATGACCGCGCCGCCGTTGTCGAACAACGGACTGCCGCTGGAGCCCGGCTGAATGGGCGCCGTAAACTGGAACAGGCTGGCGTCGTTATGCAGACCGAACAGGCCGGAGATTCCGCCTTGCGTCACTTGCAAGCCACCACCGGAAATCGACGCCAGCGGATAACCCAGCACCGCCACCGTATCACCCGGCTCACAGCCCTGCCCGTCCCGGAATGTAACCGGAGACAACAGCGGCGCGCCTTGCACCCTCAACAAGGCAATGTCGTTGCGGCGGTCGATCACCACGGGCTCAGCCTTGTAGCGGCCCTGCAGCGAAGAAATGTAAAACACGCCCATGTCTTCGATGACATGCGCACAAGTCATGACATGTGCCGGCCCGACCACAAATGCCGTGCCGGTTGCGGAATCATGCCGAGGACCACCCGCCGAGCCGCCCGACCCACCGGACGGGCGGCGCGGATGGCGATCATCCACTTCCAGGCCGATCTTGCGCCCGAACGCTGACAGCCCGTACGCAGAGCCTTCACTCAGCGCCCGAAACTTCCACTGATCGTTACGCTTGTAGAACTCGCCGATGATGATCGCCGCTTCGCCATTGTCACGCAGGTCCAGGCGATGCTCGATATCGGAATCTACCTTGAGGTGCAGGCTGGCGAAGTCGCGCACCGGCCCCATCGCGGCATATACATAGACCATCAGCAGCACTCGATCGCTGCCCGCCGGAAGCCTGTCGAGCCTGAGCGTACAACCTACATCCTGAGGGCCGCCGCTCCACTCCATCCAGCTCTGCTCCTGATGCAGCAGCGCAGGCTCGCCCATCGACTGGCGTTTCTCGTTGACCGCCAACAAGGCGACCGCCGCGTATTCACCGAAAACCGAAGATGTGCCGCTCTCCAGGTTCCAGGTGCAGTGAGCGTTTGCTAAAGCAGTGTTTGCACCTGGCGCCAGAAGCTTCATGCCCGATCCTCCGTGATAAGAGCGATTAGTGATAGCAAAAATCTATTATCACGATCAAACCGCAGCCCGTACAGCGACTGTGATGGGCTTGACGCGGATATCTTCAAGCCAATGTGTTTCCGGTTCTTTCAATCCAAGACGCCGTGTTGCGAAAATCCCCGGAAGGTTGACCCCGGTTTCCCGCGTATAACCGATCCCGCCCGAGTAACGCGGGTTGATCTCCAGCAAGCGCGGCTTGCCATCAGCGTCGTCACGGGTCTGCACATTGATCAACCCGTCACAGGCAAAATGCTCGGCCGCGCGCACCGCCAGTTGCACGGCTTCGCTGTCCCGCTCGAAGGTCTGGTTCAGACCCAGCTTGCGTCGTCCGACGAAGGCAACTGCCTTGCCGCCCTCGCACACCATATCCACCGAGACCTCACTGCCCGGCATGTACGGCATCAGCAGCATTGCCGGAAGGTCCTCGGACTGGCGATAGGCGTCAAGGTACGCTTTAAAGGTGGTCTCGCGCGCATCGGGGTTGGCGAAACAGCGAAATCCATCGACGTCGGCCTTGAAGCGCCAGAAGCCCTGCCCGTAGATCCCGACCACCGGCTTGACGCAGACTTCGCCAGCAATCGACAACGCCTCATACGCCGCCTGCAGCTCCTCGGCATTACGAGCCGTGAGCGCCGGAATGCAAGCCAGCCCCGCCGCCTCGGCCGCTGCCGTGAAGCGGCTCTTGTCATCGACATTCATGAAGGTCTGCAGGGACGTTCCGCCCGTGACAAGGTCCAACCCTTCAGCAACAAAACGCGAGCGCTGCGCTTCATACACGCCGCCCACCCGACCGGCAATGATGACGCTGACACCCATTGCACGAGCGTTTTCCAGCACCCAGTCGATCCGTTCTTCGTTGTCGAGTGGCTCCTGCAGCGCCACATCGGCCTGCCCGGTAATTTCAGAGCGCTGCTGACGATGAGAGGCGATAATGCGCACCGACGCAGGCAGGGCATCGCGCGCGCCAATAATGACGTCGCGCTGGCTGGCCTGCCCTTCAAGGAACCAAATCATGTCAATCTCCGGATGACTGCGCCGCCTCAAACGGCCTTGTCGAATTTTGTAATAACTGTTTTGCTTCGAAATGTTCGGATTAGGGCAAAGTCACGCAATTTTAAACAGAGGACGCTGGTATGAAGTGGCTTAAAAGGTCGATTTGGCTTGTGGTATTCGTTGCACTGGGGATCGGCGCATTAAGCCTCTATTACGTCCTGCCGCGCCATGATGTCGTGATGATCACAGGCGTGGAAGTCAAAAGAATGGACGCCGACGGCGTGGTCAACGCCGAAAACCCGGCAGACGGCCCAACCCGCGACGTGTACTTCATCAACACCGAAGACCCGGACACCAAGAAAGTCGTGGTCTACCGCAACGAAGACACCGCCTGGAGCTTCCCGTGGTACTTCAAATTCGACTCCGCCGACATCCAGGCCAAAGCCCAAGGCTATTCGCGTGATGCCCAGCAACTGGCGCTGATTCGCTATTACGGCTGGCGGATAACGATCCTCTCGATGTTCCCCAACGTGACCGAGATCGAGGCCGTGACGAGTCGTGATCAGCCGTTTCCGGTTTTCAATACTGTGTTTTTTGTGGTGGTGGGGTTGCTGGTGGTGATGGTGGTTGTTGGGGTTAGAAGGAGGATTCGTAGACAGCCGCGGGTTGATGGGACGCCTCGGTAGCTTTTTGCATTAGATGTCGAGACTAGCCCGATCTGTGATCGGGCTATATTTTGAGCTGCTGAAGCTTGCCCGCCGCAGAGAACCTCCACGGCACACGAAACGCGGCTCCGCCTTCAATCAATAATGCTTGCTCGGTAATTGAAGGCCACCACCTGACCAGGTTTTCTGCTTTGTTCCAGTAGGTCATTTGCCCCCACTGTTTGGCGAGGCAGAAAATGGGCATACCACACTCCCGGAATGCCCGACGCTCAGTGTCTCCCTTGGAGAACTTATCCTGAGATACAACCGCCCACCCGCCTTCTTTTTTGAGGTGGGTCATCCATTCAATATCAGGGGCGTTAGCCGGAAATCTTTCACGCAGCGGCACCACTGAATGACCTTCGTAATGGGTCAGCTCGTTGAGCGCTCTGGCGATAGCAGGAGGCAGATTATTATCGATCAAAAAATTCAAGCAGCAATCCTGTGCTCGAAAGCGACAGCAGCTTCCACTGCAGCAGACGGAATCTCATAAAGCAATGACACACGCTTGGCGTCTTGCCCTTCAGCCAGATAGGCATGATAGATAGCTGCTGTATCAATTCCTATCGAAGAAAGTACAGGCTTGCCAAAGTTTCGGGCTGGGTCCAGAACCACTGCCTTGCTTCGCTTTACCGGATACCAGCGCTTTGCCGAGTCTTCGCTTGAGTAATCAATGCCCTCGTAAAGCGAGGGAGTGATGACTTGCTTGAACGCATACTGCCGCTTTAACAGATCCATGAGCGCCTCATCCCCCGTTTCATTCAGAACGGTCGCGAAAATATCTCTTCCGTCAGTTTGAAAGCGTCTGCAAGTAAACGGGTAGAGCTGACCAAACATCTTCCTGGCTTGTAACGAAGCGCTGCGTATCGCTTGCAAGCTGACGCCATGCTGGCGAAATGCATGAACAAAACGAATTTCCAGTAGGTCATGGAAGCCGAGCAGCTTGTCGTCCAGAAATGCGACCTCAGGAGTCCAGAGGCCAGGATGGTCGACCCCTGCTGCGCTATAGCCAAACATCCATCTGCGAATGTCTTTTGCAGGAATGCCTGTGTATGAAGAGGCTTCCGACGCGGTGTAAAGCCCCACGCCGAGGAGGCGACTGATCTAGAGCCATGAGGGTTCGAAGAGTTTCATTCGATAAAGGTGCTGCCGGTGCGGTTCAGCGGGATAGCGCGGTGGCTCGGACTGTGCTGGCAATGTTGTCGCATTCGGCTTTGTTAGGAATTCCTGAGTTAGGTTGAATTTGCTGCCGGAGCGTGAAGTGGTTGTGGAAAACGAATTCAGCTTAGATTGAAGGGGAGTGAGCATGTAAATAAACCGAGGACATCATTAAACTGTAAAATACCGAGAACAAGATAAGCATGGGAACCAATCATTTACTCATACGTCACACCAAAGCCAGTCTTTTTCCAAAAAAGGAGTCTGGCCATCACTGACCAGACTCCCAACTGCAATTTTAAAAAAAACCCTGACAAAACTTATCCAGACACTTCACAAAAAGCATGTAAAGAAGAGCCAACATTCAAAAACCATTGACCACAACCTTACCACAACTGACTATTTGCAAAGAATTGGAGTCGAAGTAAGGCAGCCACCGGACTGAGTCCACGTCACCGCGCCAGCACCTATAACAGGAGTAACGACATAAGTAGCAGCGGCGATAGTTGTCGCAGTAGGTGTAACAGTAATAGTACCATCTTTAACTGCAACACTAGCAACGTGTGTAGTAGCCTGTGTATCTGGAATACTATTCTTATTTAGATCACAACCTTCCTTTTTACCTGTTTCTTGCACACAAGATGCAACTGCGGTTTGGTAAGCATTTGCCATCGATACAACCTCAGAATACTTAGCTTTGAGGGTATAGGAGTTGTACTGCGGAATAGCCACCGCAGCCAAAATACCAACAATAGCAACAACGATCATCAGTTCAATCAGCGTAAAACCTTTTTGTACGTTCATATCTACTTCTCCGAGGCGTCAATTAGGTGGTGCCTTGGGAGCGTGCAAGCATAGGTCGTGCCAAAACTTCTTTCTCGCCGATAACGTCGCCCACACTACATATTCAGTGGCATTGAAAGCTCTGAAACCAGCAGAAACTGACAATTTTCGTCACATGCCCCTCTGCTATTTGGCAGCACAGCCCGACTGCGCTATAACCCTCACACTGTCTGTGTCTGGTGGTTTTATGACTGATGCTGTACTCACTGGCTTGGCCAAACAATTGGTCCTTGCCGAGCTGCTTACCGAAACCGTTGCGCAGCAAGCGTATCAACAAGCGCGCCGCGACAAAATTTCGTTGGTGAGCTATCTGGTTCAGAACAAGCTGGTCAAAAGCCTGACGCTCGCAGAGATGGCTTCGGATCAGTTTGGTGTCCCTTTTATGGATCTGGCCAGCCTGGACAAGGAAAGCCAGCCTAAGGGGCTGGTGAGTGAAAAGCTTATTCGACAGCACCATGCCCTTCCACTATGGCGAAGAGGTAACAAGCTGTTTATCGGTATTTCGGACCCGACTAACCATCAGGCGGTGACCGATATTCAGTTCAGCACCGGCCTGAACACTGAAGCGATTCTGGTCGAAGACGACAAGCTGACCACTGCGATAGACCGTTTTTTTGACAATGACAGCGGGCTGGGCAACCTGGAAGATGTCGATCTGGGTCTGGATATCGAACCCGCTGATGGCAAGGAAACCTCCCTTGCTGCACAGAATGATGCTGACGACGCCCCGGTGGTGCGCTTCGTCAACAAAATGCTGTTGGATGCTATCAGGCTAGGATCATCTGACCTGCACTTCGAGCCCTATGAAAAGATCTTTCGTGTGCGCTTGCGTACCGACGGCATTCTGCACGAAGTCGCCAGGCCGCCGATTCATCTGGCAAACCGTATTGCTGCCCGCTTGAAAGTCATGGCCAGCCTCGATATTTCCGAGCGACGTAAACCGCAGGATGGCCGGGTCAAGTTAAGGGTGTCCAAAACAAAGGCCATCGATTTCCGTATGAACACCTTGCCCACGCTATGGGGCGAGAAGATCGTGATGCGTATTCTTGATCCGACCAGTGCGCAGATGGGCATTGACGCTCTGGGCTATGAACCAGAGCAAAAGGCACTGTATCTGGAGGCGCTAAAGCAGCCACAAGGCATGATTCTTGTGACCGGCCCTACGGGTTCTGGCAAGACTGTTTCCCTGTATACCGGGCTGAATATCCTCAATACTGTGGACATCAACATTTCCACCGCTGAAGACCCGGTAGAGATCAACCTTGAAGGCATCAATCAGGTCAACGTCAACCCACGCCAAGGACTCGACTTTTCTCAGGCATTGCGCGCCTTCTTGCGTCAAGATCCCGACGTGATCATGGTCGGCGAGATACGTGATTTGGAAACTGCCGAGATCGCCATCAAGGCATCACAGACAGGCCATATGGTGCTTTCAACGCTGCACACCAACAGCGCAGCAGAAACCCTGACGCGTTTACATCACATGGGCGTCGCTGCATTCAACATTGCTACAGCGATCAACCTGATTATCGCGCAACGACTTGCACGCAAACTTTGCAGCCACTGCAAGAAAGAAATCGATATTCCGCGGGAGACGTTGATTCAGGAAGGCTTCCCGGAATCAAAAATCGGAACGTTCAAAATCTTTGGCCCCGTGGGCTGCGAACATTGCAACGGCGGCTATAGAGGCCGGGTAGGTATTTACGAAGTGGTCAAAAAAACAGCAGAGCTGGAACGCATTATCATGGAAGAAGGGAACTCGCTTGAGATATCCAGACAGATGCGCAAAGACGGTTTCAATGATCTGCGCACTTCGGGCTTGTCAAAAGCGATGCAAGGCATCACCAGCCTTGAAGAAGTCAACCGCGTAACCAAGGATTAAACATGGCCAGCAAGGCAGCCAAAGTCATCGTTTTCATTTGGGAAGGGGTTGACAAGAAAGGCACTAAAACCAGTGGAGAGCTGAGCGGCCATAATCTGGCACTCGTAAAAGCCCAACTGCGTAAGCAAGGGATCAACCCTACAAAGGTGCGCAAGAAATCGGCGTCCATCTTTGGTAAGGGCAAGAAAATCAAGCCTCTGGACATCGCGTTCTTTTCTCGGCAGATGGCGACAATGATGAAGGCAGGCGTGCCACTGCTTCAGTCATTCGATATTATCAGCGAGGGTGCAGAGAATCCGAATATGCGAGTGCTGGTAAATTCGCTCAAACAGGAAGTTTCAGCGGGTAATAGTTTTGCAACCGCCTTGCGACAAAAGCCCGAGTATTTCGACGATCTTTTTTGCAACCTGGTAGACGCCGGCGAGCAAGCTGGCGCACTTGAAAGCCTGCTGGACCGGGTTGCGAGCTACAAAGAAAAGACCGAAAAGCTAAAAGCTAAAATCAAAAAAGCCATGACATACCCGATTGCCGTGTTGATCGTCGCAATGATTGTGTCCGGCATTTTGCTGATCAAAGTGGTGCCGCAGTTCCAGTCAGTCTTCGCTAGCTTCGGCGCCCAATTGCCCACTTTCACACTGATGGTAATCGGCCTATCCGACGTCGTACAAAAATGGTGGCTGGCAATCGTTGGTCTATTTTTCGTCAGCTTTTTTTTGTTCAAACGAGCTTATAAGCAGTCTCAAAAATTCCGAGACACCCTCGACCGCTTCTTACTGAAAGTACCTATCATTGGCCCGTTGATTTTCAAGTCGTCGGTTGCTCGTTATGCCCGTACGCTTGCTACTACATTCGCTGCTGGCGTTCCGCTTGTAGAGGCTTTGGACTCAGTTGCTGGAGCCACGGGCAACGTAGTGTTCAAAAACGCAGTCAATAAGGTAAAGCAAGATGTCTCAACTGGTATGCAACTGAATTTCTCGATGCGCTCAACAGGAGTATTTCCAAGCCTTGCGATTCAGATGACTGCCATTGGCGAGGAATCCGGAGCTCTGGACACCATGCTCGACAAAGTTGCTACCTACTATGAGGATGAAGTCGACAACATGGTCGACAATCTGACCAGCCTCATGGAACCGATGATCATGGCCTTTTTGGGAGTAATCGTGGGCGGGCTGGTCATTGCGATGTATCTACCTATCTTCCAACTCGGAAACGTCGTCTGACATGCCCCTCCTCGACCTCCTGGCCAGCTCCCCCTTGGCCTTCGTTACCACCTGCTGCATTCTCGGCTTGATCATAGGAAGCTTCCTGAACGTAGTCGTCTACCGCTTGCCAAAAATGATGGAGCGCGACTGGAAAGCACAATCCCGTGAAATGCTCGGCCTCCCCGCCGAACAGGACCAGCCCGTTTTCAACCTGAACCGACCCCGTTCCAGCTGCCCGCACTGCGCGCACAAGATACGCCCGTGGGAAAACCTGCCGATCCTCAGCTACCTGTTGCTGCGTGGCAAATGCTCGCAATGCAAAGCGCCGATCAGCAAACGCTACCCGTTGGTCGAGCTGACCTGCGCAGTTTTGTCGGCCTATGTCGCCTGGCATTTTGGCTTTGGCTGGCAGGCTGCAGCCATGTTGGTGTTGAGCTGGGGATTGCTGGCGATGAGTCTGATCGATGCCGATCATCAGCTGTTGCCTGACTCTCTGGTGCTGCCATTGTTGTGGTTGGGCCTGATTGTTAACGACTTTGGGCTGTTCACATCGCTAAATGATGCGCTCTGGGGTGCTGTGGCGGGATATCTGGCGCTGTGGTCGGTGTTTTGGCTGTTCAAGCTGGTGACCGGCAAGGAAGGCATGGGTTATGGCGATTTCAAACTGCTGGCCATGCTTGGCGCGTGGGGCGGTTGGCAGATTCTGCCGCTGACCGTGCTGCTGTCGTCGCTGGTGGGCGCAGTGCTTGGGGGGATCATGATGCGCGTGCGCAGGGTCGAAAGCGGTACGCCGATCCCCTTTGGTCCTTATCTTGCCATTGCGGGGTGGATCGCTTTGCTCTGGGGTGGTCAAATAACCGACTCTTACATGCAGTTTGCCGGTTTCAGATGACCCACCCTGATCAAAAACCCTGGATTCTCGGCCTGACTGGCGGCATTGGTAGCGGTAAAAGTGCAGCGGCACAGTGCTTTATCAACCTCGGCATTGACACCGTGGATGCCGACCACGCCGCCCGCTGGGTAGTCGAGCCTGGGCGGCCTGCGCTTGAGCAGATAGCCACACATTTCGGCAACGGCGTATTGCAGGCCAGCGGCGAGCTGGATCGCGGCGCACTGCGCAAGCTGATCTTCGAAAACGCGGAGCAGCGACGCTGGCTGGAAGCGCTGCTACACCCGCTGATCAATCAGGAAATCGTCAGTCATCTGGCCAAGGCCAAATCGCCGTACGCCATTCTGGTTTCGCCACTGCTGATCGAGTCCGGGCAATCCCGGATGGTGAAGCGTCTGCTGGTTATCGATGCGCCACAGCGCTTGCAGATAGAACGCACGATGCTGCGTGACGGTTCCAGCCAGGAGCAGGTCGAAGCCATTCTCAAGGTGCAGATCCAGCGTGAAGACCGCCTGCGCCATGCCGATGACATACTGGTCAACGACCGCGATCACAACTGGCTGGTCAGCGAAGTCGAGCGGCTGCACCACTTTTACCTTACTTTGCGTGGAGGCCAATCATGAGCCAACCAATGACCGTTCAATGCCCAACCTGCGACACCCCAGTGGAGTGGAGCGCAGCCAGCCCAAGCCGTCCGTTTTGTTCCGAGCGCTGCAAACTGATTGATCTTGGGGCGTGGGCTTCTGAAGAGCATGCAATTCCAGTGAGCCCGGATGCCGAGGATGAGATGTTTTCGGGTGACCTTGAGGCCCCACACAGGGGGCATTGAGGCTCAAAAGCGGGAATTTAAGCTCGCGAAGGCTGTATTTCAGCGACACGTCAGGGCGCCGCAAGCGTAAAAAGCGAATTGCCAGCCTCCCCTTCTGCATTGGCTCTTCCAGTCATGGCAACTTGAACGCTAAGCTTGGCCCTATGGATGACTCAGACTACCTGCGCCTGTTGACGATCCAGGCCGAACAAGCCAATGCCTTTCTGTCCAATGCGCGGAAGTGGGAGCGTGAGCGTTGGGTTTGTCAGCGGTTGTTGCAGGGGCTGAACATTGCGCACCGCAACGAGGACTTCACGCCTGCCAGTCAGGAGCCGCCCGACGTACTGTTTCGTGACGGGCGTTTCGAGGTGTTTTTCGTGCTGGATGAGGGGCGCCGCCTGAATGACGAGTGGCGTGAAGAGTTGCAGCGACGACGAAGCGCGTTTTCGCTGAGCCAACTGGTGCGCCGGGAAGCCAAGCCCAAACGCATTCCTGCCTCCGAACTGTTGCACCGACTCGCCCCTACCCTGCGCAAGAAATCCACCAACTATCGCGAACGCGGCATTGATCTGGGTGAGCTGGATATCATTGCGTTTGCCAGTCTCAAGCGTGAAGTGCTCGACCTGAACAGTCACTTTCCTCCGCCGACCGAATACCTGCGACAGGGCTGGCGCTCGCTATCGCTGGTGGGGCCGACGTTTGCCCGGGTATTGTTCGCGCATCCGGGTGCCCCGGATTTTCTGCGTACCAACTTGGGCCGCAGTGTCGTTTTCGATGTTGGAATCAGTCTATGAGCCCTTTTCAGGAATTGCTGGCCGATGTGCCTCAACAAGGCCGCGTGCGCTGGATCGGTGTGCGTCCAGAGTCGCGTGCCGAGATGATTGAGCTGGATGCGGTGGAAGCGCGTCGCGAGGCTGGCCTGACCGGTGATCACTCACGGCCCGGCCCACGCAATGCGCGGCAGGTCACGCTGATTCAGTGGGAGCACCTGGCTGTGGTCGGTTCTTTGCTGAGCCGGTCTGCCGACAACCCCATCGTGCCGCAGGACTTGCGCCGCAATCTGGTGATCAGCGGCATCAATCTGTTCAGCCTCAAGCACCGGCGCTTCAGGATTGGCCAGGCCATTTTCGAAACCACTGGCTGGTGCCAGCCGTGCGCAAAGCTTGAGCAACGCCTTGGCCACGGCACCTTTCAGGCGGTGCGTGGGCATGGCGGAATTACTGCGCGAGTGTTACAAAGCGGCATCATCCGCCTGGACGACACCTTGCAGGTCGAGCCACTGGAAATCACCGATGCCTGGCCCCCTGTGCGACCGCACGCCTGAGACGACGCATAAAGTGATCAGCCTGCTGAACCCCACACCGCAAAGGCGTGTCGAAGAGTACCTTCAGGCCACTTGGCAGCCAGTCGAGCGCATTTCGCTCCTGATACAGGCACTGCCGTAATGAACCGCTTTATCGAGCCATCTGACGCTATGAGCTGCCTGGCGCTCGCGCAGATCGAGCTTCCCCCGAATTTCTTAAACCTTCCGAGTAATCCTTATGACGCACCGTATTGTTATCGTTGGCGGAGGCGCTGGCGGTCTGGAGCTGGCTACCAGTCTGGGTAAAACCCTGGGCAAAAAAGGCACGGCAATTGTCACGCTGGTGGACGCCAACCTGACACATATCTGGAAACCACTGTTGCACGAGGTGGCTGCAGGTTCGCTCAACTCGTATGAGGACGAGCTGAATTACGTGGCGCAGGCCAAGTGGAACAACTTTCAGTTTCAGCTCGGTCGCATGACCGGGCTGGACCGTGCAAGCCGTCAGATCCATCTGGCGGCCACGCTGGATGAAACGGGCGTGGAGCTGGTTCCGGCGCGCAGCCTGGAGTATGACTCGCTGGTGATCGCAGTCGGCAGCACCACCAATGATTTCGGCACCAAAGGCGCTGCCGAGCACTGTCTGTTTCTCGACAGTCGCAAGCAGGCCGAGCGCTTCCATCAGCAACTGCTCAACCACTACCTGCGCGCCCACGCAGGTCAGGCCGACAGCACCCGGGAAATCACCGTCGCCATCGTTGGCGCTGGGGCTACCGGCGTAGAGCTGGCGGCAGAGCTGCACAACGCGGCGCACGAGCTGGCGGCTTACGGGCTGGGCCAGATAAAGCCTGAAAACCTGCGCATCACGGTGATAGAGGCCGGTCCGCGAGTGTTGCCGGCACTGCCTGAACGTATCGGTGCGCCAGTCCACAAGACGCTTGAAAAACTGGGCGTGACAGTGCTGACAAACGCTGCCGTGAGTGAGGTGACGGCAGACGGTTTGATCACGGCGACCGGGGAAGTCATTCCTGCGAGTTTGAAAGTCTGGGCGGCGGGTATCCGTGCCCCGGCCTTCCTGCATGAGCTGGATGGGCTGGAGAGCAACCGCATCAATCAGTTGCAAGTGCTGCCGACGCTACAGACCACCCGCGACGAAAATATCTTTGCCTTCGGCGACTGCGCGGCCTGCCCGCAAAAAGGCACCGACCGCAATGTTCCGCCTCGCGCTCAAGCGGCTCATCAGCAGGCGTCTTTGCTGGCCAAATCGCTGCGTCTGCGGATCGAAGGCAAGACACTGCCGGAGTACACCTACAAGGACTACGGCTCGTTGATTTCCCTGTCGAGCTTTTCGGCGGTCGGCAATCTGATGGGTAACTTGATGGGCAGCGTAATGCTCGAAGGCTGGCTCGCGAGGATGTTCTACGTGTCGCTGTATCGCATGCACCAGATGGCGCTGTATGGCGCCTTCCGCACCCTGATGCTGATGCTGGGCAGCAAAATCGGCAAAGGCACCGAGCCACGGATGAAGCTGCACTAACCTGTAGCACCTGTGCCAATGCCTGTCGGGGTTGGCACGCTGTTTACCAGGCTCTGCGCTGCATGCGGCGGCGCAGAGTGTTACGAGATGAGTCAGCTCTCCAAACGCGAGCTACGATCCAACCCTCGCCCCACCTGCCCCGCCACGCCACGAACTACAAGCGTCCGGCACGATTCTCGTGCTGACTTGCCGTCCTCGCAATAACAGCTATTTTTAACAGTTATAGCTTTCCGTATGGCCTAACGGACGGAAGGCGTTGACGTGGCTATCAAGTTCGTCGCGATCACGCAGATAACCTTACAGTTGTTAATCGTAGTAGCACTGTTCAAGGATCGAACCCATGATGTCGAATCAACTCCGCACCCCGCCAGTACAAGCCCATCCGCGTTTCGTCTGGTTCCCGTTGATTCCTGTCATCCCCGCCGTCGCCTGGCTGTTCGTCCAGTCGGGCACAGCGCCAGACAATCTTTTCGCCAGTGCTGTGCTGATCGCGGTGGGTGTCGGTGCCGGTTTCTGGGCAGCCCGCTCGCAGGCCGACAAAGTGAATCTGGCCGTCGCTCAGGCGCTGGATCACCAACACACGCACAACGCTCAAACCACCGCGATGGCCGCCAGTACTCAGATTAATGAGGTACTGCTCGGTGCGATGCCGATCTGGGTCAAGCAGGTCGAAAGCTCGCGCGAGCAGACCGAAACCGCCATCGTCGCGTTGACCACCCGGTTCATGGGGATTTCCGAACGTTTGCAGGATACGGTGCAGGCTTCGCAGCACGCAGCCGGCGAACTGGACGGACAGAATGCCGACGGCGCGTTGAAAGCGCTGTCGCAGAGCGACAGCGAGCTGACTCAGGTGATCGACTCGCTCAAGGCCACACAAGCCAGTCGTGACCAGACGCTTTCCCAGGTTCGCGGCCTCACTGCCTACACAGGCGAATTGCGCACCATGGCCGCCGACGTGGCCGCCATTGCTGCGCAGACCAACCTGCTGGCCCTCAACGCTGCCATCGAAGCCGCCCGCGCGGGCGAAGCGGGACGCGGTTTTGCGGTAGTGGCCGACGCCGTGCGCAGCCTGTCCAGCAAGTCCAGCGAAACCGGCCAGCAGATGTCGGCCAAGGTCGACATCATCAACAACGCCATTACGCAACTGGTGCAAGCCGCCTCCAGCGGTGCCGATCAGGACAGCCATTCCGTTACAGCCTCCGAGCAAGGCATCCAGAACGTGCTGGAGCGCTTCCAGAGCATTACCGGACGTCTGGCCGAATCCGCCGACCTGCTGAAACAGGAAAGCTACGGTATTCGCGACGAGATGACCGAAGTGCTGGTCAGCCTGCAGTTTCAGGACAGGGTCAGCCAGATCCTGGCCCATGTTCGCGACAACATCGACTCTCTTTATGCGCACCTGCTACAGGCCAGTCAGTCCCCGGACGAAGCCGTTGCCATCGACGCGCGACAATGGCTGGCACGCATGGAGTCCACCTACGCAACCGATGAACAACGCCGTACACACCGCGGCGAATCGGCTGCGCAGCAGAATTCGCAGGAAATCACATTCTTCTAGGAGTAGATCATGGCTAAGAGTGTATTGGTGGTCGACGATTCAAGCAGTGTCCGGCAGGTCGTCGGCATTGCTCTGAAAAGTGCCGGATACGATGTCATCGAAGCCAGCGACGGTAAGGATGCACTGGGCAAGCTGACAGGGCAGAAAGTGCACCTGATCATCAGCGACGTCAACATGCCGAACATGGATGGAATCACCTTCGTCAAAGAGGTGAAGAAGCTGGCCAGTTACAAGTTCACCCCCATCATCATGCTGACCACCGAGTCTCAGGAATCGAAAAAGGCCGAGGGTCAGGCCGCCGGTGCAAAAGCCTGGGTGGTGAAGCCATTTCAGCCAGCACAAATGCTGGCCGCCGTATCCAAGCTGATCCTGCCCTGAGACCGACGGCCCTGGAGGTCAGCATGACGACATCTGCAGAGACCAGCCAAGACGCCGCCCGCGTGCAGATCGAAGGCGAGTTGACGATCTACACCGTCACCGAACTCGCCGCCCGAATACTGCCGCAGGTCGGCACAGCCGCAAGACTGGACGTCGACCTGTCGCAAGTAACCGAAATGGATGGCGCGGGACTGCAATTGCTCGCGGTCATTCAGCGCGAGGCCGAAAAAAACGGCACAGCGCTGCACATGACCGGCCAGAGCAAGGCCGTGACGGAAACCTTCGAGTTATGCAACCCGGGCGTCGTGCTGTAGCGCACCTATTGGCAGCATTGCCGAGTAGTTGGACATAGGAAGTCAATGTGAGCATTAACCTCGATCAGGCTCAGCAGACGTTTATCGTCGAAGCGCGAGAGCTGTTGCAGGCGATGGAGGAATCCCTCCTGCAACTTGAAAGCGAACCGGGTGATGTGGACGCGATTGGCGCAGTCTTTCGTGCAGCACACACCATCAAGGGTTCGGCCGGATTGTTCGGGCTGACCCCGATCGTGAGTTTTACCCACATCGTCGAGGACGTGCTGGATCGTCTGCGCGAAGGCAGCGTTTCAGTGGATGCACAGCTGATCGCAGTGCTGCTCAAGTCCGGTGATCACATGCTCGAGCTGATCGACGTGGTCGCCAGCCGGGGCGAGCAACTTCAGCCGCCTGCTCTTGAGCGCGAAGCTGCGCTGCGTCAGGCGTTGCAGGTCTATCAGGCACCAGACACCACCCAGGCTGCCGACGAGGCTGCTGCAACCGGCGTCACTGATGGCGAAGAAGTCGAAGCGTCATGGCATATCTCTCTGCGCTTCGGCGTGGATGTGTTTCGCAATGGCATGGACCCGCTGTCGTTCCTGCGTTACCTCAACACGCTGGGGCAGATGGTCAAGGTCACGACCGTCACCGACAGCATTCCAGCGGTGGAATCGTGGGACCCGGAATCGTGTCACCTGGGTTTCGAGATCGAGTTCCGCTCCGCTGCCGGTCACGCCGCAATCAACGAAGTATTCGACTTCGTGCGTGAAGACTGCGCAGTGGAAATCACCCTGATCGATCAAGTCGAAGCAGATGCCGAGCCTGTCGGCACAGAACTGGTGTCGCAGAACGAGCGCAGCACTGTAGTGGCAAGCGGCGAACTGCTGGGCGACCAGCGAGCGGTGCCGCGAGAACCTGGCATTGCGACGGTGGTGGATCGCTCACAGAGCGGCGACCAGAAAAGTAAGGACGGACGTTATGTGCGCGTCAATGCCGACAAGCTCGACGAGTTGATCAACCTGGTCGGCGAACTGGTGATTGCCAGCGCTGGCGCCAGCCTGTTGGCCAAGTCGTGCGACAACGATCCGCTTCAGGAAGCCAGCTCGACCGTGTCGGGGCTGGTCGAGCAGATTCTCGACGGCGCGCTGCACCTGCGCATGATCCCGATCGGCGACACCTTCAACCGATTTCGTCGGGTGGTGCGCGATGTCAGTCAGGAACTGGGCAAGGATATCGACCTGATCATCAACGGCGCAGAAACCGAACTGGACAAGACGGTTGTCGAGAAGATCGGCGACCCACTGATGCACCTGCTGCGTAACTCGATGGACCACGGTATCGAAAGCGCCGAAGCCCGCCGCGCCGCTGGCAAACCGGCCAAGGGCCACTTGAGTCTGAACGCCTACCATGACTCGGGCAGTATCGTCATAGAGATTGCCGATGACGGTGCCGGCCTCAACCGCGAGCGCATTCTGGACAAGGCCCAGCAGCGCGGTCTGGTGGCTGCCGGTGCGAGCCTGACCGATCAGGAAATCTACAACCTGATCTTCGAACCTGGTTTTTCTACCGCCGAAGCCGTCACCAACCTGTCCGGGCGCGGCGTCGGCATGGACGTGGTCAAGCGCAACATCACCCTGCTGCGCGGCACTGTCGACCTCGACAGCCAGCCCGGCCAGGGCACCATCGTGCGCATTCGTCTGCCCCTGACGCTGGCGATCATCAACGGTTTTCTGGTCGGCATTGACCAGTCGACTTACGTGATCCCGCTGGACATGGTTCAGGAATGCATCGAGCTGGATGAACAGGATCGCCAGACGAGCCGCGACAACGGCTACCTGGACCTGCGTGGCGAGGTACTGCCGCTGGTCTACCTGCGCGAGCACTTCAACCACGAAGGCCCCGCAGCACGCCGCCAGAACGTGGTGGTAGTGCGCTACGCCGAACACAAGGCCGGGCTGGTGGTGGATGACCTGCTCGGCGAATTCCAGACCGTGATCAAACCCTTGGGCAAGCTGTTTGGCGCTCTGCGCGGAATCAGCGGCTCGACGATTCTGGGCAGCGGTGCGGTGGCGTTGATTCTCGACGTACCGGCATTGCTCAACCAGATCGTACAAATGGACGTCCGCGCCACCCAGTCCCCTCATTCGCTCTCGCCCGCTTCTCGCTGACGGATTTGCAATTCCAAGGAGTAACCCGATGAAATGGTTTTACGATCTGAAGATATCCACCAAGCTGATTACCTCTTTTCTGGTGGTTCTGGCGTTGACCGCAGCGATGGGAGTCTTTGCGATTATCCAGCTAGGCCAGGTCAACCAGGCCGCGCAGGACATCAAGGAAAACTGGATGCCGTCCATGCGGGCGGCTGCGGGCATGCGATTCTTCGCAGCCAGTTACCGACTAAAGGAAAACCGTCATATCGCGGCGGACGCTGCCCCGGAAAAAGCCCAGATGGAGCTTGAGGCAGCAGAAGCACGCAAGCAGTTTGAAGCGCGACTGGCCATTTACGACAAGTTGATTGTCAGTGATGAAGATCGTCAATTGTTCAGTAGCGTGAGCGCGTCATGGGCCGCCTACCTGAAGGTCAGTAGCGACCTGTTCGATCAATCACGCCAAAACCTGGAGGCTCAGGCGCGCACGTTACTCAAGGGCGAATCCAAGACGCATTTTGATGAAGTGACCACTCAGCTGCAAAAAATGGTCGATCTGAATGAAGCTGGCGCGACCATCGCTGGCAACAAGGGCACCAGCCTGTACGAAACCTCACGTATTTCGATCATCGCGGTACTGGTTGCAGCCTTGCTGATCGGTCTGGGCCTGGCGCTGTTCATCGCGCGGATCATTTCGCGCCCACTCAAGGAAGCAGCCACTGCCGCCGAGCAACTGGCCGAGGGCAACCTCAACGCACACATTGGTCACGGTTCCAAGGACGAGACCGGCATGGTGCTAAACGCCATGCGCAATATGGTCGGCAAACTGTCGCACATCATCGGCGAAGTGCGTAACGCCGCCGACAACCTGGCCAGCGCCTCGGAAGAAGTCAGCGCGACGGCACAGTCGATGAGCCAGGCGACCAGCGAACAGGCAGCCAGCGTCGAAGAGACCAGCGCTTCGGTCGAACAGATGAGCGCCAGCATCAACCAGAACACCGAGAACGCCAAGGTCACCGACGGCATGGCCAGCAAGGCTGCCAAAGAAGCCACCGATGGTGGCGAATCGGTACAGCAGACCGTGGTCGCGATGAAGAAGATTGCCCAGCGCATCAGCATCATCGATGACATTGCCTACCAGACCAACCTCCTTGCACTGAACGCTGCTATCGAAGCGGCCCGCGCCGGTGAGCATGGCAAAGGCTTCGCGGTGGTGGCTGCCGAGGTGCGCAAGCTGGCAGAACGAAGCCAGATTGCCGCTCAGGAGATTGGCGAGCTGTCTTCCAGCAGCGTGGAAATGGCCGAAAAGGCCGGCAAGTTGCTGGACGAGATGGTGCCATCGATCAACAAGACTTCTGATCTGGTGCAGGAAATCAGCGCCGCTTCCGAAGAGCAGGCGGCAGGCGTCGCACAAATCAACACGGCCATGACGCAACTCAATCAGGTAACCCAGCAGAACGCATCGAGTAGCGAAGAGCTGGCCGCCACGGCAGAAGAAATGAGCAGCCAGGCCGAACAACTGCAGCAATCCATGAGCTTCTTCACCCTCGACGCGTCGCCAAAAGCCGCAGCACACAGCAACAAGATCGACAGCCACGGCAGCCCGACCCGCCAGCCGCCAAGGCCTGTGCAGCAGGCGCCGCGCAAGGCCTTTGCGCACAGCATGGCCAGCTCGCCGGACGAATCGGAATTCACTCGTTTCTGATCGACGGCTTCGATACCGATTCACTGGGAGAACGACATGGGCTCATTGGTCACGACTCGACAGGCCGCAACAGCGGTCGAGGAAGAGGCGCAGTACCTGACATTCATGCTGGGTGGCGAGATGTTCGCCATCGGCATTCTGGGCATCAAGGAAATCATCGAGTACGGCAGCCTGACCGTCGTGCCGATGATGCCCGCGTTCGTGCGCGGCGTGATCAACCTGCGCGGTGCGGTGGTGCCGGTGGTTGATCTGTCGGCGCGTTTCGGGCGCCAGAACTCGGACATTACCCGGCGCTCGTGCGTCATCATCATCGAAGCCAGTACCGAGGACGGTCAGCCGCAGGACATCGGCTTGCTGGTCGATAATGTCTCGGCGGTACTGGAAATACCTGCGTCACAGATCGAGCCGCCGCCCAATTTCGGCGCGCGGATTCGTGCTGATTTCATCAGCGGCATGGCCAAGGTCGATGGCAAGTTCGTGATCGTGCTGGAAGTCGAGAAGGTGCTGTCCATCGACGAGATGTCCAGCCTGGCAGCAGCGGGTCAGACACCTGCTGCCGACCTTGACGCCCATTGAGGCCCGCGCATGGTTGATACAGCGTCGCTCAGTGATCGCGAGTTCGGCCAGTTCCAGTCCTGGCTGTACCGCGCTGCGGGCATCAAACTGACGTCGGCCAAAAAAGCACTGGTCGCTGGCCGCCTGTTCAAACGCCTCAAGCACTACGAGCTGGACAGCTACGGCGAGTACTTCAAGCTGATCATGACCGACCAGCGCAATGGCGAGCTGCAAATTGCGCTGGATTTGCTCACCACCAATGAAACCTACTTTTTTCGCGAGCCCAAGCACTTTGATTTCTTGCGCCAGCATGTACTGCCGAAGGTCTCGCCGGGCAAAGTATTCCGGATATGGAGCGCTGCCAGCTCGTCTGGCGAAGAGCCCTACAGCCTGGCAATGACACTGGCCGAACAACTGGGCACCTCGCCATGGGAGGTCATCGGCTCGGACATCAGCACGCGGGTGCTGATCAAAGCGCGCAGCGGCCACTACCCGATGGAGCGTACCGAGACGCTTCCGCAACCTTTGCTGTTCAAATATTGTCTGAAAGGCACAGGTCGCCAGGAAGGCACCTTCCTGATCGACAAGTCTTTGCGCAGCCGGGTCAGCTTCGTGCAGGTCAATCTAAATGAAACCCTTCCGGATCTGGGTGAGTTCGACGTCATTTTCCTGCGCAACGTGATGATTTATTTTGATCAGGAGACCAAGAGCAAAGTCGTGGCGCGATTGATACCGCGCCTCAAACCCGGTGGTTACTTCATCATCAGCCACTCGGAAAGCCTGAACGGTGTGAATGACGTGTTGAAAATGGTCTCCCCTTCGATCTACCGCAAACCATGAACACGCCCGTCGGCGTCTGCGAAACAGTGCTGGCCCCCGGCGACGTGGTCTTCGAGACCCGGCCTGTGCGCTTGCGTACGCTGCTGGGTTCCTGCGTGGCGATCACCTTCTGGCATCCGCATCGGCGTATTGGCGGCATGTGTCATTTCATGCTGCCAGGGCGTATCCGCAAGCACGAGCCGCTGGACGGCAAATACGCCGACGAGGCAATGGAAATACTGATCCGCCACGCGCTGGCCAATGGCACACTGCCTGCGGAGTATCAGATCAAGCTGTTTGGTGGCGGTGAAATGTTTCCTGCTCAACGTCTCGAGCAACACATGCATAACGTCGCAGACCTGAACATTCACGCAGCGCTTGCGCTGGCCGAGCAGCACCATCTGCAACTGATCGCTCAGGACCTCGGCAGCACCGGTCATCGCAACATCATCTTCGACCTGTGGGACGGAAACGTATGGGTCAGGCACCAACCAATGGATGTAAGTGAAAAAGATGCCAAACAAAAAAATCAGCGTATTGCTGGTCGATGATTCGGCTGTCGTTCGCCAGGTACTCGTAGCCATCCTCAACGACACCCCCGACATTCATGTAATGGGCGCGGCGTCAGACCCGATATTTGCCATGAGCAAGCTGGCCCAGGAATGGCCCGACGTCATCGTGCTGGACGTGGAAATGCCGCGCATGGATGGCATCACGTTTCTCAAGAAGATCATGAGCGAGCGGCCGACACCGGTGGTGATCTGCTCGTCGCTGACCCAGAAAGGCGCGGAAACGTCGCTGCAGGCGTTGTCCGCAGGGGCGGTGGAAATCATCACCAAGCCCACGACCGGCCTGAAGAACTTCCTGATCGAGTCCGCTGCCGAGCTGATTTCGGCGATTCGTGCGGCCGCACATTCCAATGTCAAAAACCTTGGCAAGCGCGCCGCTGCACCAGTCCTGAACCCCGCCAGCAAGTTAACCGCCGACGCCATCCTGCCTGCCGCCAGTGGCCATGCCATGGCGCAGACCACCGAGCGCATCGTCGCGATCGGTACGTCGACCGGCGGCACCCAGGCGCTGGAAGCGGTATTGACCGCCCTGCCCCGCGTGTGCCCCGGCATGGTCATCGTCCAGCACATGCCGGAGAAGTTCACCGCCTCGTTCGCCGAACGCTTGAACAGCCTTAGCCAGATCGAAGTGCGCGAGGCCCGAAACAATGACCGCATCCTGCCGGGCCTGGCGCTGATTGCGCCCGGCGGCAAGCACATGATGGTCACGCGCAGCGGCGCCTATTATCACGTTCAGGTCATCGACGGCCCGCTAGTCAACCGGCACCGTCCTTCCGTGGACGTACTGTTTCGCTCTGTGGCCAAGTTCGCCGGCAAGAACGCCACCGGCATCATCATGACCGGCATGGGCGACGACGGCGCACGCGGGCTCAAGGAAATGCTCGACGCAGGCAGCTCGACCGTGGCTCAGGATGAGGCCAGTTGCGTGGTGTTCGGCATGCCCAAGGAAGCGATCAAACTGAACGCAGCGCAACGGATCATTCCGCTGCAGGAGATTCATCAGGTGATCTTGCACCGGTAACGTCAGCGCGCTTGCCGATCAGCTCAGGAAACCTCAGCGTCCGCCATAAGAGAGCCTGCCAGTGACTGCAAAACCTTGTTCAAGCATCACAATCTTTTCGGGCTGAAAGTAATGCCCCGGATTGAGCAGAACTTCCTGCTCACCCGCGCCGCTGATGCTCATCTGCGGGTTATGAGCATCCTGAATTGCGTCGACGTGGATACCCGCAACACGGTCGGCCTTGAAGCGGAAAAAAATCGATGCCGGATCGAAGTTACCACGCCGCAGCTCTCCAATTGCCTGCCTGCGCAACACCTCGGAAGCCGCATCTCTGCTTGAAAAATCTACCGTGTACCGAGCCCTTCCCAACTCTCTGCCATCGTCCACACTGGAGAACTCTACAGCGGCTGCGGCGCCTGATGTGGTGCTGAGGAAGCCGTTGAATCGTATTGATTGTCCCGCCAGCAAGGCGCCCAGTGCTGAACGGCCGTCCAGTTGGGTGGTGAACAGATCGTTATGCCCTGTCGCCCCTTTCAAGAGGGAAACGCCTGAAATACGCGGAGCGGCGTGAATAAACTGTTGTAAAAGGGCGACTTGCGGCGCCAGCTGATGTTCGATGTGAGTCTTGTGCATTTCAACTTCACTGGCGTTCAGTTCGCCCGCCTCATAATGTCGAGCGAAATCACGGACAAACTTATTGACCTCGGCTTCGTTGTTATATTTAGGGTCGAGGGATTGCAGGTAATGCCTCAGGGAGCGATAACCCATCGCGCTGATATTCATCAGGTAGTTATCGCCATAGTCCGCCTGATAGGTATGCAATGCATCAACGATGTGCTTGCCCTGCGCGGGTGAATAGCGGCGAAAGTGCTGCAGGCTGTTGTGTGCAATTCCGTTTCTTTCTGTCGGGAAATTATTCAGCTGACTGCTGAGAATATGCTGTTTCTCATGCTCAGCCGCGTGCGCCAATCGCTGGCTCTGATTTAAAACTTGCTGAGCAAAAGCAGGCGATATGCCTTGTTGACCCATCATCGTGGTGTGCACGGTCTGGGAAGTTGCAAACGCAGACGCAAACCCTGTCCGGTTAATCGCGGCCATGGCAACGGGGTGTCCTCCGACGAGCGCCGTCGCGTTTCCTGGCCTGGCACGCTGAACACTGTGTGGGGCCGCCTGAGCACGTGAAGCAGGGCGCTGGCTACCGGAAGACTGATTGTGGAGGTAGGCATGATTGGCAGAATGTTGAGATACCGGGTTTGGCATGAAGTGTTTCCTTGTAAGACGCCTCGTTGTGCGACGGCGTTTTCTATTTTCAACACGTGCTTTGTAAGCACATGCAGGTGTCACCAGCGGTCATCACAGAATCTGCACAGTACCCGTCAAGGGTTGTGAGCCATGTGATGTAAGGGGAGCTGGTTTGTATGCAGCGACGATCCACAAGCCAGGCCTGCTCAGCGGGTCCAGGGTGGTGGCAGCAATGAGCGATTTCCGGCGTTTGCATTCACTGGCGAAGCAGCAACCTCAGCAAATGAAACCAACTGAAAAAACGGTTCTGTTTCAAGTTCATTAGCTTGGCTGGATGACCCCGCTCTCTCGCTTTTGTGTTCATTACGATAAGACGCATACGCCCAGTGTCCGGGAGCAACATCCGAGGCCGGGCGATTACGGCTCTGCGCTATACCGGCCGCTCGCAACTCATGCTCGATGCTGCTGATCAAGCCCCTCATTTTCCCCATGTATTCGGGGCTGTAGGTGTTATCCGCACGGTCAGGTTTGGCATACAGCGTAAATTGAGCGCCCTGCGTGATGCGCGCTTGTTCAGGCGGCGCGTTTGTATGTACGCCACTCATGTCGGTCACTTTCCACTTGTCGACAGGGCTGTCGTCGGCTTGTAACAGTTTGCCTATCGCATCAAATGCGCGCGCAACGTGCTCGGGCGCCACACTCAGGTGAAACTTGTCACCGGCAAAGTCGCCCTTGCTCTTGGGCGCTCTGCGGTCCATGTGAATAAACATGTCGGTGCCCGTCATCCGGCATTTGTTGAACGCCGTCCAGCCGCCATGATTCTCGCCCCGCGCTCGCTGTACGATCTCGTAGGTGGGGGCACGGTGATTCAAGGCGAACCGGGTTTGAGTGTGTGCAAGTACCTCTCCCTTATTCATGCGATTCAGTTCAGCGTTTGTATTTTTTCTTACCGGTGGTGGAGTCAGCTGGGTGTTCAGCTTCAAACTCAGCATGAGGCTGTTTACGGGCATAACATTGATTTCCTGCTTTCTATCGAGAACCAAAATGCAGGGGTGGCGACGCCGTCGTCCCCCTTTTGTATTCATCAGCCTGAATGGATTGATGGCTGTCTGTTCACGTAGAACCAGCGACCTTAAGTTGATTGGCGTGATCAGGCGTAATACAAATACCCAACGTCAGGAGAATTGATCGCCTTTCGAAAAGCCGACGTCGTGTTTGATCTTGCCGTCCCTGAACTGGTCCATCCACGGCAGGACATCAGCGCCTGCGGCTTTTAGCGCGTCCATGTTGTCTTTCACAGCCTGATTGGCCCCGTCGCGCTCTTCGAAGTTACTGCCCCCGGCCCAGTTGGCGTTGCCGACTTCGCCTATTTGAGGCTTGAAGCCAGCACCCGTCAGCGCCTTTATCTCTGATGAAAGACGCGAAGACGCGTCGGCACCGCTGGCGTATTCATGGATACTGCCGATCAGGCCAGGGTTGCCACGGCCATTGGCGGCTTTCAACTGATCGGCGTATTTGACCAGCCCGCTCTCCCCGCCTGCCGTCAGACCGCCGCCCCAATTGCTGTCCTCTACCACAATGTCGCCCTTGTAACCGGCGTCACGCGCAGACTTGATCAACGTGCTTTGCATATCAGCCCAGCCCTGAGTGGCGCTCTTGCCACCTTCGTTGAACGTGTCGAGTACAAAACTTGGGTGCTTTCCAACTGCGGAAACGACGTTCTTGACATCATCGGCGGCTTGTTTGAGTTTTTCACCGGTCAAGACATTGCCGCCACCGCCATTGGCGTTGTCACGAAACGTGAACTGAACCTTGACCCCCTGTTTGTCGCCAGCATCGACCATCGCCTTGAGCTTGGCCATTTGCTCCGGGTCATTGATCTGGTCGTGGGTCATCTGCATGCGCAGTGTTCCCCCGCCGGCATTCTTCACATCTTCGACCATTTTTCGAGCTGCCTCGGGAGAGGCAATCCGGTCCGGAACAGTATTAGCGCCACCATGAGCACCCAGGCCAGAGTTGTTGAGCGGAAAAGTTTCACCGGACTGTTCAGGTGGGCTCGCGTCTGCAGCCGAACTGTTTGCACAGTCTGGGGAAGCTGAACTACTTCCAGGCCCGGACGATCCAGAAGGCTGGCTTGCAGAAGGCTCACTTGCGGATGAGTTGCTTGCAGATGGATGGCCTGCGGAAGTGTTGCCCATCAAACTTTTGAGCAGCGTAAAGATAAGCGTCTTCAGCGCCTCTACCAACTCGCTTTGACCTGAGCCACTTGCTCGTCCAGGGCCTGCAATAGCAGCGTTTGGCGTGCCGCTTCCCCAACTGACGGCATTGCTCGAGCCGTTTGTATGTTCTGGAGGGAGAAAGTTAACGGCATTGCCTGATGTTTTTCCGGAATGTTGCGGGTCCGGTGCCTGATTGCCTGGCGAGAGAGATGACCACGATGAACCGTTATTACTTACGTGAGTATTAATCGTCATTTCATTACTCCGTTTCTGTGGACGTAACACGCTGGGGTGAAACGGTTTTTCGCAATGCTTCAAAAAACCCATACCGCTCACCAGCGTCCGAGCAGCTGAGGCTCAGTGGAAAGAGGCCTTTTGGAACACCTTCGCTGCATCCAGCAAGATGGCGGTGTCCAGTTCACTGGACAGCAATTTGTTGGCCTCGGAAAGCCTTGCCAGCTTGACACTTTGGGATTCAAATCCCATATCCGATGGCGTTCCACCGATGCGCCTGGCAAGGTAATAGCGGGTACGTGATGTTGTTCTGTCGTAATCACCAATGAAACCGTGAAGTTCAACCCTAAGACCGGTCTCTTCGTAGACTTCCTTGACGGCATTAGTCCTCAAGTTCAGCCCGGTTTCCTGTTTTCCCTTGGGCAACGAGTGAGCAGTGCCGAATACATGATTAGTCGGCTCGGTGACCCATATCCTGCCATCAGGTTCGAAAATTACTGCGCCACTGGCGGGATGAAGATGGCCATGATTCTGAAATTCCGGCTCTCTGAACTTCACAGCGCGGGTTGTAATCTGGCGCCAACCCGGAAGGGTTTCGGGACACCGCCATGAGGTGAACGGTATGTTGTTCAGGCTGCCACTGGCAAAATGGTGAGGTACGAAAACCGCCGTCCTGTCTGGAGTGTTCCATGTATTAGCCGTCGTGGGCGACGTGGGGGTTTTAACGGTAACTACCTGGCCATGCTCATTCTTCCGGGGGTGAATATGAGGAAGTTCCTGCTTCACACTGACAAGCCACTTCTTCCTTCTGATCAACATTTCTCCGAGCGCAGCGCGTTCGAGGCTATTACCAGGACCGTGGTTCAAGCAGAGCTCTCTGATATGCACGTCGGCTATTTGTTCTATCGCCGTAATACCAGCACGGATCTGATCACGCTCGATGTACTGAAAAACACGACTTGACGTGTTGTCTTTCCTTGACAGCATGGTCACCAGCTCCATAGGCGTGGCGCTAAACTGGCTTCCCTTGCGCTCTCCGCCTGCCCTGAAAATCATCGCGCCGCCCAGATCAATACGCACAGGCGTGTGATCCTGGGTAAACAGAATATTGTCCAGATCAAGCCCCGCGACATCCCAGTTGGCCAACCAGGCATCCACGGCAAACCCTTTCATCAACTGGCCGCTTCTCGCCATAGCGACAACGCCTTTGTGATTCCCTTCGAGCACTCTGGAAATTAACGCAGTTTTGCCATCACGGAGCGCGAGTCTTATTTCGGGAACGTCAATGCCTGCAGCGATATACAGCCTGGAAGCGAGCAGCTCGTTGCGAAAACGATCCATGTAGTTATCGGTGTAGTTATTCGTAAGGCGCCCGGTCTTCACATACCACTTGATGCCATTGGGCGCCCGGAACAAACCGCCCGGGTTAGATCCCTTGGCCCGGGAAAGCTGTTCCCATTTATCAGTCTCGGGTGCGGCGAGTTCGACAGCCCTTTTCGAGCGTCCCAAAACAGTCATCTCAACGGTGATGCCATCACCCTCCGGATAAGCCTGCGTAACTTCGTACCGGTTGGTGATATCCAGAATGACTTCGTGTTCACTCTTGCCCGCCACCGATGACGGCAATCGGCTTGTACTGAGTGTCACACCCTTGGCACCGCTGTGTCGGAGCGCTGGCACAGGCCCCATTGCTTTCAGTACAAAAAGAACCTGTATTTCATTCTTCTTCTCCGCATTGAGCAGTGCGAACCCCCTGGAAATCGCCGAAACCGTAGAGGCACTGGCCACGCCTCGTCCAGTGTAACCACCGTTTGCCAGCGGCATACCATGCACCAGGCCATGTGCCAGTTCACGACTGTAATAGCCGTGGGGAAGTTTCAGTAAGTCCAGCGCAGAACGCTTATCAAGAGATATGCCCCGGTAAAGCACTTTATGACAGCATGGTTTGGCTAATTCAATGGAATAGCGCGGTATCGCATCCCTTAGAAAGGCAAATTCAGTGTTGGTTGTTTCAGAGGCAGTGTACTTCTGCAGCACCCGCATGAACTTGTTACCCTCTATCGATTGCAACACGGCGTGTTGCCTGTCAGCCAGGTGATGCTCATCAGCCGTGTTGAAATGGCTCAGAGGGACGCTTTTGCCTCGCCCGCGCGAGATAAAGTTAGGCACCCAATTGCTGCTGACGGACGGCCCCTGCATAGGCTGGTGCGCTGGAGCAGGTGGGTTTTGCGCAGCGGAAAACCCAGGATGACTGAAATTATATTTTATGGGATTTATCATTAAGCGTTCCTGTAAATCCGTCTTGGGGCACGCGATGAAACGTTGTCTCTGGAACAGCGGGCATCTACTTACATCTGGCCAGATCGCCAGCAACCGATACGCGCAAGGCACGTAGCCACACCCTGAATAAAGCCAACTGATAATAAGAAGACGGGAATAAGCAGCTCATTGCCACCAATGTGCAAAGGTCATCAATAAGCAGGCTTTATAATTCAATCGATGTAATACACCGCAGAGACTAATCATCTATACCCAGTGGAAATTGAGTAGATGAGTGTCGCACTGCACCAGTGGGTTCCAGAAAATAATGAGAATACGTCTCACTTATCATCCGGTATCACTGACAGTGATCAACAATGAGCCAATCGGCGCTGCCCTTTCAGGAAGTAATGGTGTCGCTTGTCAGCCAGGTCTACCGGCAAAAAACGCCATCAGCTCGCGTTTCATTCAGCGAGCATTTGCTGGACTCTGGCGATCAGCACATTGGCCGCAAATGGCTTGGCCAGCACTGACATCCCGGCCTCAAGCTGGCCGTCATTAAGCAACGCGCCCTCCGCATAGCCGGTAATGAAGAGTACTTTGAGACCAGGCCGCGTTACACGGCCTGCGTCGGCCATCTGACGCCCATTGATACCGCCAGACAACCCCACATCGCTTATAAGCAAATCCAGGCGCACGTTGGACTGAAGTATCCGTAACCCTCCCGCGCTGTCAGTTGCTTCAATAGCGATATAGCCTTGATCCTCCAAAACCTCTGTGACCAACAAACGTACCGTTGGCTCATCCTCGACGACCAACACTGTTTCGCCTTCCTTCGCTCGTGGGTTAGCGACTGGCGCGGAGCTGGAGTCGCTATTGCAAACGCCGCCCTGGTGCTGGGGCAAGTAGATGGTTACTGTCGACCCTGCTCCCACAACCGAGTGAATGCGGACCTGGCCGTTTGATTGTTTGGCAAACCCGTAAATCATGGATAAGCCCAGGCCTGTACCCTGACCGATGGGTTTGGTGGTAAAAAAAGGTTCGAACGCTTTGGCGATGACCTCGGGAGGCATGCCCGTTCCGGTGTCCGATACACTTAACGACAGATAATTTCCTTCAGGCATGTCCTGGCGTAAAGAGGCCTTCGCGTCGATTGAACGGTTAGCCGTCTCAATGACAATAGTGCCCCCGTCAGGCATCGCGTCACGTGCATTGATGCACAGATTCAACAAGGCATTTTCCAGTTGAGAAGGATCAACCAATGCCAGCCATAGATCCGAGACTTTGGCTGTCTTGATCTGCACACTTGGACCTACCGTACGCTGGAGCAGATCAATCATGCCGCCGATGAGTTCGTTGACGTCAGTCGCGGTCGGCGCAAGAATCTGGCGGCGCGAAAACGCCAGCAGGCGGTGCGTAAGTGCTGCGGCGCGCTTTGTCGCCCCAAGCGCCGCCGCCATATACTTATCGATGTTTGTGAGCCTGCCTTGTGCGAAACGAGCGTTCATAAGCTCAAGGCTGCCCAAGATGCCGGCTAACAAATTATTGAAATCGTGGGCCAGGCCCCCGGTAAGCTGCCCCACTGCCTCCATCTTCTGCGATTGCCGCAGTTGCTCTTCGGATCGCATCAGTTCTTCAGTGCGCTCGGCAACGCGCTGCTCCAGTGTTTCATTAAGCATGCGCAAATCTGCTATCGCCCTGTCACGCTCTGCTTCCAGGGCACGGCGCTCTTCCAGGTCTATCAGAACACCCGGCAAACTAAGTGCCGTTCCGTCCTCAGCCCGGTTAACCCGGCCATTGGCCTCGATCCAATAGTAATTACCGTCCGGGCGGCGAACACGATATTGATGTACGTAGGCGCTGCCACTCGCTATCACTTGTGCAATAGCTGCAGTAATACCCGCTCTGTCATCAGGGTGTACGGTGGACAGGACCTGCGTTTGTGTCAGCCCTTGCCGACCTATTGCCTGATCCAGGCCAAAGGACTCGGCAAAGGGCTCATCAACGGTGAAATCATCACTGATAAGGTCCCAGTGCCACGTGCCGATAATGGCACCGGCCGCAAGTGCTAGTTGCACCCGCTCGACACTTTCACGCGCCAGGGCTTCACTGGCTCGCAAACGCTCCTGAGTTTTGCGCCGCTCAGTCACATCACTGAAAAATATCGCAATCTGGCGGTCGTCAGGATTGCCCACCTGTACGGCTCTCACGTCGAACCAACGGTTGAATGTTCTGGCGTAATTCTCGAACGTTTTCGGCTCCCCGGTTTTTGCGACGTGACCGTATATCTCAAACCAGAACGGCTCGAGGTCAGGCGCAAACTCTGTCACCCACTTGCCGCGCAGATTGACACCGGCTTCCCGCTCGAAGGCAGGATTGGCCTCTAGGAAGCGATAATTCACTGGCTTGTCGTGCTCGTCAAACTTCACCTCGACAATGGCGAAGGCGGCTTCGATTGTGTAGAGGATGGTTCTAAAAAGCTCATGGCTTTGGCGCAACGTGACTTCGGAGGCAGGTGTTTCTGTCAGGTCGAGTTTGACCTTGCTGGTGTGTCGGAGGCTTTGTTCCTTGCCTGTAGTTTCAGCGCGCAGGCGTAAGACCTCGGCCATGAGTTCGGCCTTGGTCAGGTGCTCTACTCCATCACTATAGGGCATTGCTTTCCTCATCGACGTCAACGTGTTGCGGGTGGGAAGAAGAGCGTTGGAAAAGACCGTTGGGTCAATGCAATCCGCAGCAGCCAATACCACTTCCTGACAGCCTGGAGGCCGGCAATTATTCGGTTACCGTTGTCAAAGCGCCTCATTACCAGCGTGGTCGTGATTCGGGTGCGCATGACTCTAGACTGCCCTGGTTGATATCGATTCAATAATTCGACTGTCGTGGCCGCGCAATACCTGTCGAAAAAGTCGAGACGAAGCTGTTTTTCATCTGTCCTAAAAAATAGTCGTACAACCTGAAAGGTGAGAAAACACGCTCATGCCTGCGAGTGAAACCGTCAGTTATCTGCAGCAACACAACTTGCTACTGGCCACCGCTGAGTCGTGTACGGCAGGTCGCATAGTTGCTCTTTTGGCGGAGGTTCCCGGCAGCGGTTCGTTGGTCGACTGCGGCTACGTTGTTTACTCGCCAGAGGCCAAGCACCGCCTTTTGGGCGTGAAGCCTGAAACCATCGAGCGCTTCAATCTCACCAGCGTCGAGGTTGCTCAAGAGATGGCAGAGGGCGCGTTGCAGGACAGCCCTGCCAATGTAGCGATTGCAACGACCGGCCTGTGCGGGACCGAGGACGTAGACGGCATTCCGGCAGGTACTGTGTGTTTCGCCTGGGGCTTTGTACATGCAGGGCGCACTTGCGTATTCACTGAAATACAGCGTTTCTCTGGCGACAGAGAAACCATGCAGCATGAGGCAGCACTGCATGCATTGGAAAGGCTGCCTTACTTTCACTTGAAGCTGAAGGGCCTGGAAAATTCAATTGATGAACACCCGCCCCTCTGCGACGCGTGACAGCTTGCGTAGAAGTCAGTCGACCGGTTGATCATCGATCATACGTTTGCTTGAAGCGAGCCATTACAAGGAGTTGAGATGAACAGCACACACCCTTTCTCGAGACGAACAATAATCAGACTACCGCTCGCAGTCTTCGCTGCATTCTCCATTGTGGCGTGCGCAGGCAACAATAGCGGCTCCAATGTTAATGCGCCCGGCGCGCCTGCAACAGCCTCCACAAAAGTCCTTGAGGCCGGAGCGAATGTTCTCCAGACACGCCCACCCATTAAAGCGTTGAACGCATACCTTGACGGCTTCCATTTCTATAACGGTCGTCTTCATTCACAGATGGAAGCTCATCACTATTGTTCGATTGTGAATGAAGAAGTCATCCAGTGCGTCATCTACGACGGTAACGTCAAGGACGCAAAGTTGATGGGCGTCGAATACATCATCAGCAAGCGATTGTTCACGCAGCTCCCGCCCGCCGAGAAGGCCTTGTGGCACAGCCATGTGCATGAGGTGAAATCAGGTCAGCTCATCGCCCCGGGAATTCCTGCTCCGGCGGAGCATGCATTGATGGAGAAGCTCGTGAATACCTACGGAAAAACCTGGCACACGTGGCATACGGACCTCGACAAGACTCTTCCGCTGGGCGTGCCTCAACTGATGATGGGATTCACCTCTGACGGGCAGATAAAGCCCGCGCTGGTTCAGCAAAGAGATTCCAGATTCGGCGTAAACAGCGAAGAAGAGAAAAAGTCTCGAGCAGATATTCCGACACCGGCGGTAGACGCAGGTGCCGACGCCTGGCGTAACGGCAACGCCTTTCAGATAAAAGACCCCACAGGCGGCCACTCTCATTAGTAGGCAAACCATTGCTGCGCAGAATAAAAGAGGTGCGCATCACCGAAGCAGACATCATGGAAGCTGCACGAACCACTCAAGGGATCGTCGAGATGAAAGATATCAAGTACGCGTTCATTGAAAGAAATGGGGCTATCTCGATCATATCTGCAACTTGATAGCGCGCATTGCTGAACACGACTGGGTGTTTTTTAACACCCAGTAGATCAAAAATTGCTTTAGTCATCGAAAGCCATCGAATCAAGACGCACGCACATTTAGTGTGCAAGCTACTTCTTCTTTAACGCCTCGATCAACTCGGCCTTGGTCATGTTGGACCTTCCCGACAGGTTACGACTTCGGGCTTCCGTCATCAGGCTCGCCTTGGTTTGCGTCTCCAATGACGCAGAGGATTCTCGTGAATGACCCTGTCGGGTTTTAGCGGCGCGTTTCGCGGAGTCGGACTCGGCTTTCTGCTTGCGTGCCAGAGGCGTTTTGCGACCAGACCCTCCTGGTTTTTCGCCACCTCCCGACTGCTTGTTGACAGTCGCCCACGCACGTTCCTCAGCCTGAGCTTTGGGTACGCCTTTGTGCTCGTAAGACTCCTCGATGTGCTCAGCCTTACGCTTCTGTTCTTCGGTGTATTTGTCCTTGCTTCCACGTGGCATGACATTTACCTCCTCTTAAAAGGTATGCAGCGACCGCCGACTTGAGTCAGCGCCGCCACACGGCAATATCAGGTCAGGCTAGCGCCCGGCTCAAGCTTGCTCGTCTTGCTCTTCATCATCGTGTTTGAGCGCAGGCTTCATGCCTGGCTGAGGTGCGTGCTCGGCATTTGGCGCAATTTCTTCACCGTGGTTCTTTTTCTCTTGCTGGACTTTTTTGTCGTGAGCGACGTTACGTGGATCGGTCATGGGAATTCCTTGATTGGCAGAGGATTCAAATATCCATCGACGCGATATGTTGGTTTTGAGCGCCGGGACAAGATTTGGAGTCAGGTCGTGCCAAGGCGTTCAGTGCATTTCTACCCAGGGTTTGCCAGAGTGAATTATGAAATACCCAGTGTGCATGGCGAACTTGATGTGCTCACGTCCCGGCAGCTATTTCATCGTAGAAGATCTTGAAACCGGTAATACGCACCCACCAATGGCAGAAACCAGGGGTTCCCGAAATGCCCAGGAATCGCTGGCCAAGTAAAGTCCCGCCATGGGTTCAAGTCGGAACGGCCGTCGAGAACTTCGGCCATGATCGCGCCCATATAGGTCGACATATGCGTGCCGTGGCCGCTGTAGCCCATTGAATAAAACAACCCATCATGCTCACCGGCTCGAGGAAGGCGGTCGCGGGTCATATCGACCATGCCACCCCAACAGTAATCAATGCGTGTATTGCTCAATTCCGGAAATACTTCGATCAGCGATTTCTGCAGGATGATCCCGCTTTTCATGTCGGAGGCGGGGTTGGAAGTTGCGAATCGCGCACGACCACCGAACAGCAAACGATTGTCGGGAGTAACCCGAAAGTAATTGACGAAGTTTTTCGTATCGGTGGTCATGCGTCGGCGTGGCAGCAGGCGGTCAAGCACCTCTATTGAAAGGGGCTCTGTGACAATGATAAACGCCCCCACCGGCACAATGCGTCGGCGAAACCACGCCAAGGGGCCCACCGAGGATGTACCGGTCGCAAGCAGCACTTGTTTGGCACGCACTTCACCACGCGGCGTCTTGACTTGATGCACTGTGCCAGTCTGACGCGAGAGACCAAGCACCGGGGCATTTTCATAGATTCGCACCCCGCGTCGGGCAGCCGCCTCTGCCAGGCCCTGGCCGTAGCGACCAACATGCATGCCGGCGCTTTTGCCGAAAACCAGGCCGCCAAAATACCGGTCCGAACCGATCTCGCTGCTCAACTGCTCGCGCGTCAACATGTAGGTGTCGGGGTCACACTCCTGTTCCATGAGCGCCTGCGACCGGGCCAGCTTGTCAAAGTGCTCAGGTTTGGCCGCAAGCTTGAGCTTTCCGACGCGCTTGAAACTGCAGTCGATGCCCTCCTCCGCGATCAGGGATTCGACTTTGCTTACCCCGGCATCAAAGGCGCGGTACAACATATTCGCGCGCTCACGCCCGATGGCAGTCGACAGTGCGTAGTAATCCTGAGCAAAGCCGTTGTTACACATCCCGCCATTGCGACCGGAAGCCGCATTGCCGACCAGGCCTGCTTCGAACACGGCCACGCTCGCGCCTTTTTTGGCAAGCGCAATCGCGGCGGACAGACCGGTAAAGCCGGCGCCGACGATTGCCACATCTACCTCGCCACTGGGCGCATCACGTTCACCGGCTGCAAATGCAGGCGCGGTATCCAGCCAGTAGGGCATCAGTTTCATCAGGGGCTGTCCATTATTTCAGGGTTAATCATCGGGTCGCGCATTACACAAATTCGCTGGCCGTACGCGTCAACCAATCGACTGGTTGGACAGGGCGAACAGCCGCGCATCAGTTTCAGCAGGGCAAACCTGCAATGGCGTCAGGCGGACCATGGGTATCGCATGGTCGACGCAGGGCAGACCTTGCTCGGTCAACCAATCCGATAAGCCTGCGTCTTCAGTGACGTCGATACGCACGAAATGTCCGCGATGGGTATTGGCCAGTGCTGCGATTAGCGCCTTGGCATCCGCTGCAGCAGCAGGCCCCCTGGCGATTACCGGACCGATGACCACACCCCGCCCGAACTCGCGCACACAGCCGTAAGCTGAAACACCCGCGCCGCGATCAATGACCAAGGTACTGGCGTGGTCGAACAAGGCTCTCAGTAATACACTGCGATCCCGGCCTGTGGCGGCCAGATCCAGTTGTTGCAGCGGTTGCTCGTCATCGGCCTGCATGACACGCACGTTCACCGAATCAGGAACAAAGTGAGCGGCATGTTCAAGCTTTGCCTGGTGCTGGTTGACCTTCCCATGCGCAACGAAGCCGAGCCGCGTGTACAGTGCCAGGCCTTGCTGAGTGGAATTGAGGATCAGCGTTCGCTCGCCGGCCTGCTGCATCAGTTGATCCATCAGAGCGCGCCCGATGCCCTGGCCCTGCAGCGAGGGGGAAACAATGATCATACCTACCGAGGCATGGTTTTCGCCTTGTGGCCACCACAACGCCGTGGCAAGCAGTTGCCCCTCCACCTCCACCGCAAGACCAGCGCCAAGATCGAAGGCGAAGCGCCAGTCCGCCTCTCGGTAAGGCCAGCGCAAAGCGTCTGAAAGCCCCACCGCCTGCGGTAAATGGTCTGCGCACAGCGGTATCACGCATGGAGACGAGCCCATAGAGGGTGCTCCACATACAGTTCCTTCGGGATTGCTCACCAAAAGTGCCTCGGGCAGGTATATCAACGATGTAGCCATTGTGATTGCTGCAACACCCTTTTATTACAACACCAGGAAATCAGCAGATGGTGTTGAACGGGCCGTTTGGCTGATAGAAAAAACCGTATTGTCCAAGTTCCTCAGCAGACTTGGCGTATTGCACCAAGCGTGGGCCTCTCGCAGAAGATTCGGCGCTCATCAGCGTTGACTCGCTGACAGCACGCGCAGAGGGGTCGAATGGCTGGGTACATCAGGGGATAAACAATTGCCTGCGTGTTTTTTGATTCAGGACGCCATCGCAACACCCCTACGCTGTGCAGACGTTTACAAGGGGCTGTTACGTGACGATCACACCTATCTCAGCCTGTGGCTCAATGCTTTGGCCGGGCGCTGATTATCCAGCGTGAGACCTGCGACTGAGTGGAAAATGAAGACGAGATAATGTTGTATCGATAACCGACTAATCCATTTAATAACACCTCACGGTTCATCAGGTTGGACGCAATAAAGTAAATACACCCCGTTGAAATCAAATGCTGTGGCGCCTCAGTGAGAAAACGAGTCAGCAAATCACCATTAGGGTCACATAATGCGATTTCAGCTTCGTGTTCTATCTTTTTGTCGAGTAAAGGCGGATTAAACAGAATCGTGTCGAAGCGCAGGCCTTTCAGATTTGAGAATAAATCGCTCTCTAGCACCCTCCCCGGTATCTCCATACGGCGGAGGTTTTCGGTGCTGCTCAAAATTGAGTCTTTTGAAATATCGGCCAGAACCAGATCCATCCCAGGGCGATAGAGAGATATCCCTATATAACCACTGCCACACCCGAGGTCCAACACGGTTCTCCCCAGATTTTCGCTCGACAGCGCTTCGACCAAAAGGCTGGAGGACAGTCCGGTACCGGGATGGTACACATTAGGCGGAAGAAACAACTCGACCCCGCCTATTGAGGGAGCAGGTTGCGGGTTGGTCAGATTGGCAACGTGCTGCGCGTGGCTTGAAAACGTGCAGGGCCCGATCTCAATCCATTCCATCGGAAAAACCCGGGTATGGATTTCTGTCGATTCATTTGCATCTTCGTGCATTGAAAACGCCCTTGGCCGGTAGTGACCCAAGGTGAGTGGTAGCGAATCCGTTATGGTTCCAATAGCTCAACTGACTTCAGCCCTTCCCGACTCCTTACTACGCGCGTTGGCTTGGATTCATGAAAAACCACCGACCTGCGACCAGCCCGCTATTCAGCATCCATGTGTCTGTGAAAGACTTCTCGCAGTTCACGATAGGGAGGGCCACGTTTTGAAAGCACTTATTCTGCTCAGTGCTCTGCTGCTGAGCACGACGCTGTCCGCTGCCCAGCTGGAATTGCAATTGGGCGAGAGCAGCCGCATCTGGCAAACCGAAGAATTGCTTACCCATCCTCAGCTGCAAGCTATTACCGTTAAAGATGATGTGTCCTACAAGAGGGACATGACCTACCGTGCCGTGCCTCTGGCCGCGTTGCTGAAGGGAACCAAGCCTCAGGATCACCTGCAGGCCGTGGCACTGGACGGGTTTGCCGCAGAGCTGCCCGCCGCACCGCTACTCAACGATAAAGGCGCACGGGCCTGGCTGGCTATCGAGGACCCTGCCCATCCTTGGCCGCCATTGTCCCCTGGCAAACCCAGCGCGGGGCCGTTCTATATAGTGTGGACGGACCCGCAGGCAGACAATATCAGCCCGGAGCAATGGCCATTCGAAGTGGCCAGCATCACACGCATGGCTTCAGTTGCCGAGCGCTTCCCCGCCCTGTTGCCGGACCCAGCGCTCAAGCCTGACGATCCGGTCAATCAGGGCTTTGCACTGTTTCAACGAAACTGTGTGGCTTGCCACCGCTTGAACGGTGCAGGTGATGCACAGTTAGGACCCGATCTGAATATTCCCTATAACCCGACCGAGTATCTGGGCATGGACTTCCTCAAGCGCTACATTCGCAACCCTCAGGATTTGCGTCATTGGCCACAGGCGAAGATGCCGGGGTTTTCGGAAACGGTACTGCCGGATGCCGACTTGCAGAGGCTGATGGCGTATTTGCAGCATATGGCGGGACGCAAGATAGAGCCTTGATCCATAGCGTGTGTTATTACCCGTTGCAACAAAACAACTTTTTTCGAGCCCTGATCCTCAACGCTGATGCAGCTGAGCGAAAATTTATAAATTTGTTGTGGCTGTGCTAAAGATTTTTCCTTGGAGCCGATACATTGGATTTGCCGCTCAGAAAAATAAAACCCATTAAAAGCAACACATGAACACCTGTACATCAAAACAATCTGCCAGGAGACTTTTTAGGTTTTAACTTGATTTATATTGAGTCGTGAAATTATCTAATCCTCTTGAAAGCGCTTGAAACTGAACGTAAAACCTAACACGTTACTTTCACAGAACCTTACAAAAAACAGGATGCTGGCAATGATTAGAAATTTCAAAATAGGCACCCGAGCCTATCTTAGCTTTGCAATGATAGGTTTTATGGTGCTGTTTCTATCTGTGTTCTCCTTTCAGTCAATATCGAAACTGAGGGCTGCCCAAGTTGAGACAGGGCAAAAAATGCTACCAACGGCTACGACCATGAATCGACTCACGGAACTCACCCTTAGGTTGAGAGTGCTGTCTTACTGGCTATTGGCAAACCGTGACCAGGCGACATTGGATCGCATCACCGGCTTGATGAAGCAGCGTTATGATCAGCTCAAGACACAGCAAAATAAATTTGAAAGTCTCGTGCACGGGGAACAACAAAAGACAGCTTATGATGCTTATAAAAAAGCAATGGACGAATACGCTGTTTTGTTTCCAGCACTGCTTTCCCTGTCAGAACAGGGAGACACCGAAAAACTAAAATCACTGCTTAATAATGAGCTTAATCAAAATCACAATGCCGCTCTTTCACAGCTGAACCTATTGGCTGAAGACATCGAAGAAAAAACAGTCAAGGTAAACTCATCCGTCGAACAAGAATACAAAAAAATAGTGAATCTTTCTGTCTTTTTTGTCATCGCTGTATTTATCTTGGGTGGCGTCTTAGCCTGGACTATAGTGAGGAGTATTCAGAGGCCTTTAAAGATCACGGTCGACATTGCTGATCGCATTGCTCGAGGAGACCTGAGGGAACCTATCGACGTTTCAGGCGATGATGAACTTTCTTTACTTCAGAAGTCCATGCAAGTCATGCAAGGAAAGCTTTCTGAAACATTGGGCATCATCACCCACACCGCCAAGAACCTCACGACTTCTGCTTCTGATTTAAGCCTTCTGGCTGAATCACATGCCAAGTCGGCCGATGAAGAGAATCAACAAGTCGAGCGTGTTGCCACAGCGTTCAATGAAATGAGCATTGCTGTCGATGAGGTGGCGACTAATGCGGTTACCACTGCGCAAGCGTCGAAATCATCTGCCGAATCAACCCTGGAAGGAAATCGTCTTGTTATCAATGTCATTAAAGCCATCCAGGAACTTACAGGCGATGTTCAACAAAGCTCGGTTTTAGTGAATGATTTTGCCCATCAAGCAGCCGGCATCAACAATATATTAGTGGATATCCGCTCAGTGGCCGACCAAACGAATCTGCTCGCATTGAATGCTGCCATTGAAGCAGCACGAGCAGGCGAGCTGGGCCGTGGATTCGCCGTCGTCGCTGATGAAGTTCGTAATCTTGCGTCGCGTACGCGCGCATCGACTCTCGAAATAGAAAGCCTGGTAAGCAGTATTAGCCTAGGTACAGATCAAGCCATTGGAGCCATCAACAGAAGTGTTAGTAATGCCAGCACAACACTTGAAGTCGCTTTGGGCGCCGGCAAATCATTAGAAAAAGTAAGTTTAGCTATTGAAAAAATCAGTGATCGCAACCAGGTCATTGCCAGGGCGGCAGAAGAGCAAGCAAGCGTGACACGAGAGATTGAGCAAAATCTTGAAAAAATCAGGACGTTGGCTAACGAAGGCGTGGAGAATTCTAAAATCACTAACATGGCCAGTCAGGGCCTGTCTAACACCGCTAATTCGCTGGATCTTCTATTGAAGAATTTTAAACTTGTGTGATTTTTTGTTACCACAGTTTTTAAATCCTGGCTGAAGCTCTTACAGCGGCAGGTTTAGGCGCGATACAAAGGCCAAACTGTGCAGTGTGCAGTGTATATGCTTCTGGCTGAATTCGACCGAAATCATCGGAAACCTTCGCCCCGACAGAGCGCGTCGCTCCATCTGGGCGCTCCAAGCTAAAAACGTGCGCCCGGCTCACCGCGCGAAACTCTTCGGCATCGGCAAAGCTGCGCAGATCTGCTTGGCGCGCCCGGCGCTTGCTTGGGTTGCGGATATTGGCGAACCACTCGCCGCTGCCGGCACTGCGGGCAGTTTCCTGAAACCTCAGTGCTGTTAGTCGGCGCTCGCCGACGCTGGTGATTATCAGCTCGCCCATCGGATGCCAGGCTTAATGTTCACCGCCCCCCTATACTTGCGCTTGTTTCGATCATCATTGGATTCAGCTAGGGCGTGTTGCCATCATGAGATCACCAACTGTTTGATCTTCTCGATACCGGCGCCAAATCTGGCCGCCAACTCCTGACGTTGCTCGACAGTGCTGCTCGCATCGCCGTTCAATTCCTTCAGCGCTTTATTCAAGCTAAAGTGGATCGCTAAAAGCTCATTGAAATCTAACTGGCCAGAAGATTCGGAGTTGTCCGACTGCAGATATTTCTCAATTTTCCGCAAGTCGTCGATGACCGATACCTGGCCTGCTGAAAAGCATTCGAATATAGGCTCGGCTGGTCGGAAAGAATTCATATGCGCGTTCTGAATGAACAAGCGATCTTTATCAGCTGCCAATTCGGTGTTGTGACTTGATAAGGAAATGAAGTCACCCTCAAGCTCGTCGCGGCGCTGCACCCGTGCTGTTGGGTCGGTTATTTCGTTGGGCAGCAGTGGACGCTGCTCTCTTACCATCGCGGCATTGAAGCCGGGTGTGCCATTATGTTCTGGGAGTTTTTCTAAAACTGCGGTAATTTCTTTTTCAGTCAGAATGTCTTTCTTTATTACTTGCTTGCCCAAATGCTTCAGATTGTCGAGTATAATACCGACGTTGTGTTTGTTTAATGTGCCATTAAACTCAAGATGGTAATGCGGCAGCATTTTTCCATTATCGGCATAACTGACGCCCAGTGTGTGGTAATAATCGTAATCCTTTTCATTCGATTTGCGTGGAATACGTCGATCCTCGTACACCTTGCCATCGCCCTCCAAATGATTTTCATGAATGCTGATCGGTGTTTCCCCATGCTCCGCCGCTATCTGGTTGTAGGTCATTACGATACTGGTGACGGCGCGCTGAAGATCGCGTTTTTCTGTTTGGCTCAGTTCGCCGCTGCAAAACTTTTCCGATCCGGTCAAATTCAGCAGGCCTTTTTCAGGTCGCACTTCGATGTTCTGTAAAAGTAAACCGGGTGAGCACGTCACACGATGCCATTGACGCTTGTCGTTTTGAGCCAGCATCAGAATTCCTGCGCTGAGATTGCTGGCATTTTCAGTGGGATGCAGCAAGGTGTCGAACCGGCGTACATCGGGCGCCAGCTTGCGTGTGGTTTCTGCGGAGGTTGAATTGGAACGCCGTAGCGTGGGGAATAGTTTATTTAATTTCGATTGCAACGCTTTGTCGCGTGCCGAATTAACAACCGAGGTAGTACCCGTTTTTTTATCTATTGGTGACGACGGTGTCGGTGTCGGTGTCGGTGCCGACACCACCGCTGCGGGCTGCTGATAGTCGTTGAAAACTGATGTTTTGGAAACAGGGATCGATAGGGTTGAGCGCATGATTTCTCCATACAAAGGTGAAAGGTTATAAAGTCGAGGCGAGTGCGGCGTTTCGTGAGTTTCAGGCGCACCTTCCCCACATCAGGCCGGCACGTACCTCAATTGCGCGACGCGTTGGGCATTGTTGATCAGGCCCAGAACTGTCTCGAATGAATTAATTTGGCCTCATGTGTGGTCACAAGGGCTCGTGAGTTCCGAAGACAGATTCAAAACTGACGAATGCATTGATGGGGGGGGGAGCACCACGCTGACGGGGCCTCTTTTAGGCTTTTAATTCAGCGTACCTGCGGAATGTGTTGGCGCTGCTCAACGAAGCCGAAAGTATCGCCGGACCGATCAGCGAAGGAGCGGATTAGAAGGTCGTCACTTCCGCCAGACATCGTGGCAAGCACAAGCCTGCCGCTCGACAACAACGCTGCTGAACGCCTGGCCTGGTTTCAGCGATGATCGAGTTGACCGGGGGATCGCCAGCCATCGGCATAGGATCCTCCGGTAGTCTCATCACACCAGCCTCAGGGAGCGTGGTTGTCACGCTGCCTGCGGCAGTTTCAAAGTGAGCAGCTGTCGCCTACCCATCAAGACACTGTGATAGGTCGCGCTGGTTATCGCCTGCCACCAAGCCGCAGGGGCGGTAGCATCTTACGAACGGGTAGATAGAGAAGAACCTCCACGATTAAATACTCCCTGAGGATTATTTATTTTTCCAGTCGGTGTGCACCGGATTCGTTACGGTATTTTCTTCTTGGGTGTAAGTGCCATTCTGCTCGGCAAGGGCTTCGCCGGTATCAACAACGGCGTTCTGGATGAATATGTTTTGCTTGTCTCCACGGACGAAAGTTAACTGATGAAAGGCCGTTTTATTCCCCCAGTCGCTAGACGGCAGAGAAATGAAACGCACGGTGAAAGTTTCTTCGTCTGGCTTGCCCTGTATGGAGTAAACGCCATAGTGGTTCTCACCCTGCGAAATGAGTTTGTATGTGCCGTTGTCGTAGTAATAGATCTCGGCATCAGGGAAAGGTTTTTTGTCGTACATTTTACGGTAATGTAGCACTTGCTTGATGGTGGGCTTACCGAAGCTAACGGTCAGTTCTTTACCATCCACCGAGGTTGTCAGTCCCTCGGCGTGAGCGCCGCTCATGAGCAGGAGCAGAGCTGTGGTTACCATTGTGATGAATTTCAATTCACTTTTCCTCGCCTGATTTTATGAAGGACGTTACGTCAACGTACTGAGACTCTCACCCACGTTGGCGATGTTACAATTTCATGTGCGCACTGCATACCAGTTATGACTATGGCCCTATGCACATCCTGCAAAAGGATTCCTGAATTTGCAAGATCTCCCAACCAGGCAGCCTGGGACTGCAAATTACCCATTATTCCCATAGCGTAGCATCAAGAAAACCGAGTACACCATCAGAGCTACCTCTCGGTAGCGCACACTGTCCTCGAAAAGCGGCAGCCATTGGCGATAACGTATTTATCACCACGTTACAGATGTGATGTCGGATGAGAAAGCGGGATCACCACGCGTTTCGAACGCATAGGCTTAGTTAGTTATAACGCAATCACTCGTTGTCGCCGGAACGCCAAGCTTAGTGACGACCACCTAGGGATGCTCCGAGCAA
>NZ_LJRO01000107.1 GCF_001401155.1 Pseudomonas tremae | reverse complement strand
TTCCAGCACGGCGATGTGCGTACTGTCGCGCCCAGCGCGCTGGATGTGATGATCGCGCTGCATGCCTGTGACATCGCAACCGACTACGCCATTCATATGGGCATTCGTTCCGGCGCCTCGATCATCATGTGCTCGCCGTGCTGCCACAAACAGATTCGCCAGCAGATCCAGAGCCCGGCCTTGCTGAAACCGATGTTGCAATACGGCCTGCATATGGGCCAGCAGGCAGAAATGGTCACGGACAGCCTGCGTGCCTTGTTGCTGGAAGCGTGCGGTTACGAAACCAAGGTCTTTGAGTTCATCTCTCTGGAGCACACCAACAAGAACAAGATGATACTGGCGGTCAAGTGCGCCGAACCGGTCAACCCGGACCTGTTGATCGCGCGTATCCAGGAGCTGAAGACGTTTTACGGCATCAGCGAGCAGTGCCTTGAAACGCTGTTGAGGGCGGACGGCTTCATCGGCTGAAACAGCCACCCTGCACACGTAGACCGAAGAGTCTTCGACCAACGGTCTGCTATCAGGCTGCTTCATTGCGCCAGGTCAATGGTTGTGCCTCGCACACGGCGGATACATGGGCTATCACCCAAGCATCCGAGCTACCCACGAGGGTCCGTCATGATCAGCACCTTTTTCATCCCCGCAGTGAACATCATCGGCACTGGCTGCATTGATGAAGCCATGCTCGCCATTCGCAAATACGGATTTCTCAAGGCGCTGATCGTGACCGACGCAGGGCTGGCCAAGGCCGGTGTGGCCAGTCAGGTCGCGGGGCTGTTGGTGGAGCAGGGCATCGACTCGGTGGTATATGACGGTGCCAAACCCAACCCGACCATCGCCAA
>NZ_LJRO01000379.1 GCF_001401155.1 Pseudomonas tremae | reverse complement strand
GGTGTCGCGCTCCTGACTTACAGCTTGATCCAGGTGGATTTCAGCTCGGTGTATTTGTCGAAGGCATGCAGCGATTTATCACGACCGTTGCCTGACTGCTTGAAGCCACCGAACGGGGCAGTCATATCGCCGCCGTCGTACTGATTGACCCATACGCTGCCCGCGCGCAGTGCCTTGGCGGTCAGGTGTGCTCTGGAGATATTGGCGGTCCACACGGCAGCAGCCAGGCCATAAGGCGTGTCGTTGGCTATCTGTATCGCTTCTTCGTCGCTGTCGAACGTCAGCACTGAAAGTACCGGGCCGAAGATCTCCTCTTGGGCGATCTTCATGGCGTTGTTCACGCCGTCGAAAATGGTCGGTTCGACGTACGTGCCGCCGGTTTCCTGCAG
>NZ_LJRO01000466.1 GCF_001401155.1 Pseudomonas tremae | reverse complement strand
GAAAACGACTGGTATCGCGATCTGGCGGCAGACGGTTTGCTGCAGTCCGACTGGGGCGACAAGGTCGAATATGCACACTACTCGATCCACCACTATCGCGAACGCGAAGCGCCTGAAGACGACAGCCTGTTCCGCTTCCAGAGTGCCGAGTGGAAGCATTTCGACGAAACGCCGCAGGAAGGCGGCTCTTCCACCAACCGCCTTGATGACACGTTACACGTGGAATACGGCGAGCCACACAAATCGCCGGATCAACAGAAGCGTGACGAATTGAGAGAAGCACCGCGCTGGAGCGGCTCGAAGGTCTGAGCC
>NZ_LJRO01000187.1 GCF_001401155.1 Pseudomonas tremae | reverse complement strand
TGTAGTTCGGACGCTTACCACTCATGCGCTGGAAGAGGTACGCAAGATGCTTACCCAGGCACTGGACATCGCTCGGCAGGACGGTACACATTTCTGGGCCTGGCGCATCAACGCCGACCTCAACCGCCTGAAAATCGCGCCCGGTACACCAGCCCCTCGTCATTGCCCGGCGGTACATTGAAACACGGCGTCAGGCGTCAGATCAGCCGCCGCGCCACCAGCGCATCGGCCACTGCCTGAAACGTATTTTCCGGCCCCGGATCACCAGCTACGCTGCGCCGGGCGATCATTTCGGCGAGACTTGCGTCGGGCCAGCGGGCAATGCCCAGC
>NZ_LJRO01000211.1 GCF_001401155.1 Pseudomonas tremae | reverse complement strand
GTGAGCTGAATTCAAAATAGGCTGGTCAGCAGGGTGAACCGCCCCGGGTTTCTCGGAGACCCTTTTGTTTGAGTCATGCCACGTGGGCAGACTCGGTGAGTTGCTGATAATAGATGGCTTCTGCCTCGACCGGTGGAATATGACCGATTGGCTCCAGCAGGCGGCGGTGATTGAACCAGTCCACCCATTTCAGCGTTTCCAGCTCCACCGCCCCCCGTGTGGGCCAAGAGCGTCGATGAATCACTTCAGCCTTGTAAAGACCATTGATGGTCTCAGCCAAGGCATTGTCGTAAGAGTCACCGACACTCCCGACCGATGGCTCAATACCGGCTTCGACAAGACGCTCGGTATAGCGAATGGACACGTACTGCACGCCACGGTCACTGTGGTGAATGAGTCCACCCTGCTTGACTGGGCGACGGGCGTAAAGGGCTTGCTCCAGTGCATCGAGTACAAAATCGGTACGCGCTGAACTGGACACCTTCCAACCGACGATGAATCGGGCAAAGACATCAACGATGAAGGCCACGTAAACAAAACCCTGCCAGGTACTGACGTAGGTAAAGTCCGATACCCATAGGGCGTTCGGGCACTCAGCCACAAACTGACGGTTGACATGATCCTGCGGGCACGGCCTGGCTTGGTCGCTGACCGTCGTCTTGACGGGCTTGCCGCGTACCACGCCTTGCAGGCCCAGCTCTCCCATCAGGCGTTGCACCGTACAGCGGGCGACTTGCTGGCCTTCACGCAGCAACTGTCGCCAGACCTTGCGCACGCCATATACCTGGAAGTGCTCATCCCAGACTCGCTGGATGTGCTCACCCAGTTCCTGGTCACGTTGCGCACGCGCTGACTGCTGGCTGGGGTCAGCCTGCTGAGCAGCGTACCGGTAGTACGTCGACGGGGCGATTGGCAACACCTTGCAAATCGGCTCGACCCCGTAAGACTGGCGGTTTTCATCAATAAACGTCTTCATCGTTTGAATGGGCGGTCGAGCTCCGCCTGGGCAAAATAGGCTGAGGCCTTACGCAAGATCTCGTTAGCTTGACGCAACTGACGGTTCTCACGCTCCAACAGCTTGACTCGCTCACGTTCGACTGTGCTCAGCCCATCACGCTGGCCGCTGTTGCGCTCAGATTGGCGAACCCACAGCCGTAATGTCTCGGGCGTGCAGCCGATCTTGGGGGCAATGGCACTGATGGTGGCCCACTGCGACTCGTACTCAGGAAGGTGTTCGAAAACCATCCTGATGGCCCGCTCACGGACCTCTGGGGAGTACTTCGGTAGTTTTTTCATCGCTCCATCCTCTCAAAGGTTGGAGTCTCCGAGAAACCCGGGGCGGTTCATGCAAGCCTTTCTGTAACGGCTTCGGTAATCCAAGTTTTGTGCGATACGTTGCTGGGCCGGTACGAGCATTCGGCATCAATGGCTTCAGATACCCCGGAAGCTAGGCGCAGGGTGGATCGTTCGAGCGCTGAACTCGAATAATTACTGAGAATTTTCATGGTTGTCATTCTGGCGCCATTCTGCGTACAGGCCAAGGGTTTCAGCTGTGGATAGCCTGACACCTTGAGTGCTCAGTTGGCTCCTCAGAAAACAATAACAGGCCAACAAGGGGTTCTAATCACAAACCGCCGAAATTTCCGTC
>NZ_LJRO01000325.1 GCF_001401155.1 Pseudomonas tremae | reverse complement strand
CTGGTGTTTTACATGGGGCTGATCGGTTTGCCGGTCATCTGTGAAGAGCTGATCAGGCATGGTCGCTCTGCCGACACGCCTGCTGCGCTGGTCCAGCAGGGCACGACGGTCAATCAGCGTGTGTTTACCGGCACTCTGGCCAATCTGCCGCAACTGGTTGCCGAGCATGAGGTGCATGCGCCAACGCTGGTAATCATCGGCGAAGTGGTCAAGTTGCGTGAAAAACTGGCATGGTTCGAAGGGGCTCAGGCGACTGTCTGAAGCCGATTATGGAT
>NZ_LJRO01000409.1 GCF_001401155.1 Pseudomonas tremae | reverse complement strand
ACGTCATAGCCTGCAACGTTTTTCATGACTTCGCCGCCAAAGCGCAGATGCTTGCCGAGGCCGGTGATGACCCGGGTGCCCAGCACGAAATCACGCACCGACCCGCTCCAGGGGCGGCGCGGGCCCGACAGTCCTGCGGCGACCATGCCGCCGAGCGTTGCGCAGCCAAAATCGGGCGGTACACAGGGCAGCATCTGGCCTGCGGCGTCCAGCACCTGCATCAGCTCGCTCAGCGGCGTACCGGCGCGGACGGTGATCACCAGTTCTGTCGGGTCGTAACTGACGATGCCACGGTGTTCGCGGGTATCGAGCACCTCACCTGTTGTCTCACGGCCAAGCAAGGCCTTGCTGTTGCCACCCTGAATACGTAACGGCGTGCTGTCCCGTAGCGCTTGATCGACCCGTTCGAGCAGAGCCTGGCTGACGTCTTTGTCCATCTCGCTCATCAGAAGCGCTCCAGTTCGGGAAACGGCAATTGCCCGGCATGAATATGCATGGCACCGAATTCCGCGCAGCGATGCAGGGTCGGGATGTTCTTGCCGGGATTGAGCAGGCCGCTGGCGTCGAATGCGGCCTTGATTGCATGGAAAAAAGTCAGTTCGTCACTGTTGAACTGCGCGCACATCTGGTTGATCTTCTCGCGACCGACACCGTGCTCGCCGGTGATGCTGCCGCCGACCTCGACGCACAGCTCAAGGT
>NZ_LJRO01000049.1:43776-44270 GCF_001401155.1 Pseudomonas tremae | reverse complement strand
GTGTGATAACCGATCTGCGCTACTGCCACGCCATCGGCAAACAAGCCGACCTGGCTCAGCACCACGCGCTCGCCAGCCGCCATAGCCGCCTGCAGGCAGTTGGAGTCGTCCGGCTCGACGCCGATCACCCTGATTTCCGGGCGTAGGTACTTCACGTAAGCCGCGATTCCCGCGATCAGGCCGCCGCCGCCCACCGGCACGAAAATCGCGTCCAGCTGGCCCGGTTGCTGGCGAAGAATCTCCATCGCCACTGTGCCTTGCCCGGCAATGGTGTCGGGGTCGTCGTACGGGTGGATGTACACAAAACCCTGTTCATCAACCAGTTTCAGCGAATAGGCCAGCGCTTCAGGGAAGGAATCGCCGTGCAGCACCACCGTGGCACCGCGCGAGCGCACGCCTTCGACCTTGATTTCCGGCGTGGTGCGCGGCATGACGATGGTTGCCAGAATGCCCAGTTCGCGTGCCGCCAGCGCCAGGCCTTGCGCATGGTTGCC
>NZ_LJRO01000049.1:0-43767 GCF_001401155.1 Pseudomonas tremae | reverse complement strand
CCTTGCAGCGGCGTTTCGATAGCAACGTCGTAGACGCGGGAGGTGAGGATCTTGCGAGCGTAATAGTTGAGCAGATCGGCTTGGCCTTGGCTCATCGTGTCGATCCTTCAGGCGTGCGCAGTGCGACAGAAGGCGGCAAACCGATCATCAGGTTCAAGGATGCGATAGGGGCGATAGAGCGAAGGGTGGCGATCATGTCTGACTCCTGGCTGAATGATGTGGCCCGGGAGACAGAAGAAACCCGCCTCCAGGGCGGGTTTTTTGCAAACGTCGGCTAACCCGCCATGACTGGAATGACGGTAATAATAATCTGGCAGACGTTTTGCTTTATGCGGTTCATGGGCTGGAGGTTAGGTCGACACAGGCCGGCAAGTCAATAGCGCGCTTGCAGCAAACGTATCAGTACGGCTGGTGAATCTGTCTGGGTGTTTTTCGTCTGTTTGACGGGAATCAACATTTTTATTTCACATTGGCACTTTAATGTTGATCTTGCGGTCAGTTATTTCAGCTTGATGGTCAAGCACACTCAATCAGCCAAGAGGGCGAAGAAATGGACGAATACCAGGAAGAACTACTCGAATACCGTGCATCGGAACTGGACCCTGTAGAACCTGCCGACGACGCTACCGAGTTATGAAGGGCTTCAGGCGCTTTGGCGCTGGCTGCGGCGGAACTCTCCCGGAGTCTGTCCGTTCCAGCGCTTAAAGGCGCGTTGAAAGGCTTCTGCCGAAGCAAACCCCAGCAGATACGCTATCTCCCCGAACGCCAGTTCAGTGTCTCGAATGTACGTCATTGCCAAGTCACGCCGCGTGTCATTGAGCACGGCGCGAAAGCGTGTGCCTTCCTCGGCCAGTTTGCGGCGCAGCGTCCATGTCGGCAGCTTGAGTCTTGCCGCCACTTCTTCCAGATCCGGTTCTCTACCGCCGCTCAACAATGGCCCGAGCAACTGAATGATGCGCTCACGCAGGCTGCGCGTGCGGGTCTGTTGCTCCAGTTCTCTTTCGCATAGCTGCAGCAGGTGCCGCCAGGTACTCGGGCAATGCTCCGGGTTGCGCAACGCCAGGCTGGCCTGATCCAGACGCAACTGATTGGTGGCCGCGCCGAATATCACCGGATGATCGCTAAGGCTGACGTATCGGTGTGCGTACCCAGGCGCGTCGAATTCGATTTCGACCCGTTGCGCGCGCAGCTCGGTGCCCGCCAGCGCCGAGAGTTGAGCGAGCCAGCCGCCAAGGATGGAGTCCACCACGAAACGGTTGTAGGCGTTATAGGGGCTTATCGAATAAAAACGCATCCAGGCACCGTCGGCATCCTCATGAAGGCTTGACTGGCCACGGTAGTTGGAGCCGTACAGCGGTTCGAAACGGGTAAGGGTGCGTGCCGCTTCTCGCACGGTAGGGGCCTGCGCTGCGGTCACTCCCGCCAGGCCTGCCTGAGCGAAGCGGCTGAGTTCTCCCATGCGCAAGCCCAGATCGGGCTGGCCGGTGAGCTGGATCGCGGCATGGCCAAGGCGCATGTAGCGCGGGATCGACAGGCGAGCGCCGGCCTGGCTCAGGCGCGCAGGGTCAAGGCCGTACTGTTCCAGCAGCGGGGCGGGGTCCTTGTCGAAGCTGTGGACGGCATCGGTGAGGCTCTGGATGAACCCCACCGACAGGTCGCCGAGGCGCAAGGGCGATGTCGGCATTGTCAAAGCCAGAGGTTGATCAGGCGAGCGCCGCCTGCGCTGCTGTCAGGCTGGGGTTCGGCAATGGTCTGGCCGTCGTGGCTGGCAAAGCTCTGCCCGGCAACTCCCTGATTCCAGAACTGCCCGCGCATGAACACGCTTATTCCAGCCTTTGCCGAGCTTTGCGGAGGGCGACTGATCAGTGTCAGCCGACGCCACACTTCGCCCGTACTCGGATGATCAGTGGCCATTTCGATGCCTGAATGTGCAGGCTTGCGCCATGGTTGCGACCAACTGGCCTTGCCGATCACGAAGGCCGGCACGGCGATCAGTTCAGCACCGCTCTGGTTGAGGCGGGCGTAGTTGTCCGGATACCAGCTGTCGCTGCCAATCAGAACACCCAGGCGCCCGGCGGGCGTATCGATCACGTTCAGCGGTGCCTCGCTCGCTGCGCGCACATAACGTTTCTGGTGCCGCTCCGGGTAAAGCTGACGCTGCGGCTGCCCGAGTGGGTGGCCGTCACTGTCGAAAGTCACGCTGCTGTTATACAGGGCGCCTTGGCCGATCTTCAACTGACCACCTTCGACGCTTGGGTCCGGCAGCACAATCGAGCCTGCCACCAGCGTCACGCCGAACTCTTTCGCCAGACCGCCGAACAGTGTCTGGTAGTCGCGGGCCATATCGCTGGCTTTAGTGCGCAGGTGCGCGTCGTCCAGACGGTTATTGCCTTCGGCGCCGAGCAGGGCCGTGATGAATTGCAGCGGGTTACTCCAGGCCAGCCATTCCATTGCATCGTCTACCGTGGCGGCCTGATAGAGCTGATCCTTTTCGCCGCTGGCAAACAGCCAAGTGCCAATATGTTCCGGCATGACCACTACCGTTCTGGCATTGATCAGCCCGTAATCACGAGCCTGTTGCAGGTAGGCGGCCAGCTTGCGATGCAAATGGTCGATGTTTTGATAGTCCGTGGGGAACAGCTCTGGCTCGATGCCCAGAAGGTTTCCGCGTTCGCTCGGGTCGCCTTCATTGACTGCCAGTCGAATGCGCAGGTCGGACAGGTAGTGACCCGCCGGGCGTTGTTCGGTCCAGATCAGGTAGCTGCCCAGACTGATTGCGCCCAGGAGGATCAGACAGATGGCGAAAAGTTTGCGCATAAATAGGCCGGATGGCTGCCATCGGGAAATTGTCGACTAGGGTAGGACTACGTTGAGCGCTTGCCAAGTGCCGCTGCGCGTTTGGATCAATAACTTGTCACTTTCGGTCATTGAGTGGCCTTGACGGGCTGTTTACTGTGGCTTGATACATCAGAGAACCCGCAGAGGTTTCTGTTTTTCCGTGATTGACTCGATGGAGCTTCGCCATGACTGCTGCCCCTTATCCCCACCTGCTGGCCCCGCTGGACCTGGGGTTCACGACGTTGCGCAACCGCACCCTGATGGGTTCGATGCACACCGGTCTTGAAGAACGTCCGGGTGGCTTCGAGCGTATGGCCGTGTATTTTGCCGAGCGCGCACGTGGCGGGGTCGGTCTGATGGTCACGGGCGGCATAGCGCCAAACGAAGAGGGCGGGGTCTACGATGGCGCAGCCAGGCTCACCAATGCTGAAGAGGCGGAGCAGCATCGCACGGTCACCCGGGCAGTTCACGATGCCGGTGGCAAGATCTGCCTGCAGATCCTGCATGCCGGTCGCTACGCCTATAGCCGCAAGCAGGTCGCGCCGAGTGCCATTCAGGCACCGATCAACCCGTTCACACCCCGTGAACTGGACGAAGAAGGCATTGAAAAGCAGATCAGCGATTTTGTGAACTGTGCGACCCTGGCCCGTAGTGCCGGGTACGACGGCGTCGAAATCATGGGGTCGGAAGGCTATTTCATCAACCAGTTCCTCGCCGCCCACACCAACCACCGGACCGATCGCTGGGGGGGCAGCTACGAAAACCGCATGCGTCTGGCGGTCGAGATCGTGACGCGCGTGCGTGAGGCGGTCGGGGCCGATTTCATCATTATCTTTCGTCTGTCGATGCTGGATCTGGTCGAGGGCGGCAGTACTTGGGAAGAAATCGTCCAGTTGGCCAAGGCGATCGAGCGGGCGGGCGCAACGCTGATCAATACCGGCATCGGTTGGCACGAAGCCCGTATTCCGACCATCGCCACCAAGGTGCCGCGCGCTGCATTCAGCAAGGTTACCGCCAGGTTACGGGGCTCGGTGAGTATTCCGTTGATCACCACCAACCGGATCAACACACCGGAAGTCGCCGAACGCATCCTCAGCGAGGGCGATGCCGATATGGTCTCGATGGCGCGCCCGTTTCTGGCCGACCCCGAATTCGTCAACAAGGCCGCGGCAGGCCAGGGTGACCGCATCAATACGTGCATCGGCTGCAATCAGGCCTGTCTGGACCATACCTTCGGCGGCAAGTTGACCAGTTGTCTGGTCAACCCGCGTGCCTGTCACGAAACTGAACTCAACTACTTGCCAGCTTTGCAGATCAAGAAAATTGCCGTAGTGGGTGCCGGTCCTGCCGGTCTGGCCGCTGCGACGGTCGCTGCGCAGCGTGGCCATGAGGTGACCCTGTTCGACTCGGCCAGTGAAATAGGCGGCCAGTTCAACATTGCCAAGCGTGTACCGGGCAAGGAGGAATTTTCCGAAACCCTCCGTTATTTCCGCAACAAGCTTCAGGACACCAGCGTGCGGTTGCGCCTGGGCATGCGGGTCAAGGCTCAGGACCTGCTGGGCGCGGGCTTTGATGAGGTGATTCTGGCCACTGGCATTGCGCCGCGCACTCCGGCCATTCCCGGTATCGAGCATCCGAAGGTGTTGAGTTATCTGGACGTGATCCTGCAGCGCAAGCCGGTCGGTCACAGCGTGGCGGTGATCGGTGCGGGTGGTATCGGTTTTGATGTGTCGGAATTTCTCGTGCAACAGGGCGTGGCCACCAGCCTGGATTGTGAGGCGTTCTGGAAAGAATGGGGCATCGATACGACGCTTGAGGCACGTGGCGGTGTCGCCGGGATCAAGCCCGAGGTACACGCCCCGGCCCGCCAGGTGTTCCTGTTGCAACGCAAGAGCTCCAAGGTCGGAGATGGCCTTGGCAAGACCACCGGCTGGATTCATCGCACCGGGCTGAAAAACAAACAGGTGCAGATGCTCAACAGTGTCGAGTACCTGAAAATCGATGACGCCGGGCTGCACATCCGTATTGGCGAAGACGGTGAAGAAAAACTCCTGGCGGTGGACAACATCGTCATCTGCGCGGGCCAGGACCCGTTGCGCGAGCTGTATGACGACCTCGCCGCGGGCGGCCAGAGCGTGCATCTGATCGGCGGCGCGGATGTGGCCGCCGAGCTGGACGCCAAGCGCGCCATCGACCAGGGATCACGTCTGGCTGCTGCGCTCTGACAAAGCTTGTCTGTAAACTACGCGGATGATTTTTGACGCTCTCGGCTGGCAACCCACTGCTCCGCTGCAACGCCTTGACCTGCCTTGGCTGCAAGACGCCGGGGTCGAGGTGGCGATACTGCGCCTGGACCGGATCGACCCGCTGATCAGCGGCAACAAATGGTTCAAGCTCAGCAAGCACCTGACGCAAGCCGCCAAGGTCGGCGTGCAAGGCGTGATCAGCCTCGGCGGAGCGCACTCCAATCATCTGCATGCCTTGGCTGCAGCGGGCAAGCGCTTCGGTTTTCCAACGGTTGGCCTGTTGCGTGGCCATGCCGGGCAGACGCCGACGGTGCAGGACCTGCAAGCCTTCGGCATGCAGTTGCACTGGCTGGGTTACGCCGGCTATCGACAGCGGCATGCTGCAGATTTCTGGCAGCCGTGGCAGGAACGCTATCCCGAGTTCTACCCGATTCCCGAAGGCGGCAGCGGGCTTGCCGGGGCTCTGGGCTGTGCAGCGCTGCAGAAAATGGTCAAAAGCCAGCTTGGGCAACTGGGCTGGGCCGATTACCACAGCTGGTGGCTTGCTGCCGGGACTGGCACGACCGTGGCCGGCCTGCTGCTGGCCGAGGCGGGCGCTCACCCGGTTTATGGTGCGATGGCGGTACCTGACGATCACGGAGTCGCTGAAAATATTGTGTCTGTGCTGAACGAAGCGGCAGGGCCGCAGGCAAAAGCCTTTTCGGACCCGCCACCAGGCTGCGTTCTGCTGGATGCCAGCCGGGGCGGGTTCGCCAAAACCGATGCGGTGTTGCTCGACTTCATCGCCAGCAGTGAAGCGCAGAGCGGCGTGCCTCTCGAGCCGCTGTACACCGGCAAGGCGTTGCTGGCGTTGCGTAACGAGGTGCTGGCCGGTCGTTTCGAGCCAGGCGCGCGTCTGATCTTCATTCATACCGGAGGCCTGCAGGGGCGGCGGGCGATGCGGCTGTAGGCGTCGTTCCAGAGCCTTTGGCATGGATCATGCCCGAATAGGTGGCAAGAGGTCGGCCCTGACTACGTGGATGACACATCTGGAGTAAGGCGTACGGGGCACTGTCTCGATAATCGACCCCTTCCAGATCAAGACGCCGAGGTCAGCATGACAACTACCATTCCAGAGCACGTCGATCCTGCCACGCTGAAGAAAGTCATTGTTGCCGCAGCCATTGGTAATTTTGTCGAGTGGTTCGATTTCGCCGTCTACGGCTTTCTGGCCACCACCATCGCCCTGCAATTCTTCCCCAGTGGCGACAGCAGCGTCGCACTGCTGAAAACCTTCGCCGTGTTTGCCGTTGCCTTCGCGTTTCGTCCACTGGGCGGGATTTTCTTTGGCATGTTGGGTGACCGGATAGGGCGCAAGAAGACCCTCGCCATGACCATCCTGCTGATGGCTGGCGCGACGACACTGATCGGCCTGTTGCCGACGTATGCGGCAATAGGGGTGATGGCGCCGGTGCTGCTGACCCTCATTCGTTGTGCGCAGGGCTTTTCAGCCGGAGGGGAATACGCCGGTGCCTGCGCCTACCTCATGGAACATGCGCCGCGCACACAGCGAGCCTGGTATGGCAGCTTCGTCCCGGTCTCGACCTTTTCCGCCTTCGCTGCTGCTGCCGTTGTGGCCTATGCACTGGAGTTTTCGTTGTCGGCTGAGGCCATGGGCAGTTGGGGCTGGCGTTTGCCGTTTCTGATTGCTGCGCCTTTGGGGCTCGTGGGGCTTTACCTGCGCTGGAAGCTCGACGAAACCCCGGCTTTTCAGGCGGTGACTCAAGAGCACGCGGTGGCTCACTCGCCGCTTAGCGAAACCCTTCGTCATCATGCGGGGGCCATATGCTGTCTGGGGGCGTTCGTGTCGCTCACGGCGCTGTCGTTCTACATGTTCACCACCTATTTTGCGACTTATCTGCAAGTGGCTGGAGGTTTGAGCAGGGCAATGGCGTTGCTGGTATCGCTGATCGCGCTGGCTTTCGCGGCTGTGCTGTGTCCAGTGGCCGGCGCGTATTCGGATCGGGTGGGGCGTCGTGCCACGATGGCGACTGCCTGCATTCTGTTGATGGTGGTGGTCTATCCGTCATTCCTGATGGCCAGCTCCGGCTCCTTCCTGGCTTCTATCATCGGCGTCATGCTGCTGGCCGTGGGCGCCGTACTGTGCGGCGTGGTGACGGCGGCGTTGCTGTCGGAAACCTTCCCGACCCGTACCCGCTATACCGCTTCTGCTATCACCTACAACATGGCCTACACCCTGTTCGGTGGCACCGCGCCCCTGATGGCAACCTGGCTGATCAGCATCACCGGCAGCAACCTGCCGCCGGCGTTTTACCTGATGGCCGTGGCAGTGCTGGCACTGGCGGGCGGTCTGGCACTGCCGGAGACCTCGAAGATTTCGCTGCACGACGTGCCGGTTGCAGGCAAGGGAGCGGCGCTGGGTTCGATTGCTTGAGGGTCGCGGCTGGCATGCATCCTGTGCCGCCCCGCGTTACACATCTGCACCGCGCGGTGTGCAGAACCATATGGCCAGCGAAGCGGCGCGAGAGTCATCTGCATTCCTGCGTTGCAGACAAGAGGCTTCCTGAAGCACTTCTCGGCCCCTCTGCAAAAACGCAACAAAACGTGGCACAGTCGCCCCGAAAAATGGCACATTGGCGCGCCCGGGTACGCGTGACACATTTTGTAATCATCCGTCCGGGGAGACTCGAAAACCTTTTTACGGATGAAACTCATGGCCACCAGTGCTCAGCCGACGACGGCGAAGGCCTCGACAACTTCTCAGTCCAGTCCGCTGGTAATGCGCATTATCGGCGCCGTTGCACTGGCGCACCTGATCAACGACCTGATCCAGGCCATCCTTCCTTCCATCTACCCGATGCTGAAGGAAAGCTACGACCTGAGCTTTACCCAGATCGGCCTGATTACGCTCACATTTCAGATCACCGCATCGCTGCTGCAGCCTTGGGTCGGTTATTACACAGACCGCCATCCCAACCCGCTGGTATTGCCGGTCGGCTCGATCTGCACCCTGATCGGCATTGTCATGATGTCGCTGGTGGGCAGCTTTCCCTTGATTCTGCTGGCGGCGGCGTTGATAGGCATCGGCTCTTCGACCTTTCACCCGGAAGCCTCGCGTATTGCGCGGCTGGCCTCCGGTGGGCGCTTCGGCCTTGCGCAGTCGACCTTTCAGGTTGGGGGCAACACAGGCACTGCGTTCGGTCCATTGCTGGCGGCGGCGATCATCATCCCGTTCGGGCAAGGCAATGTGGCCTGGATCGGGCTGTTTGCCCTGTCCTCGCTCGGCTTGCTGTATGCCATCAGCCGCTGGTATCGCGCCCACCTTGATCTGTTCAAGCTCAAGGCCGGTCAGACAGCTACCCACGGTCTGTCGAGAAACCGGGTGATTGCCTCGCTGGCCGTGCTGGCATTTCTGGTGTTTTCCAAGTTTTTCTACATGACCAGCCTGACCAGCTACTTCACGTTCTACCTGATCGAGAAGTTCGACCTGTCCGTCGCAAGTTCCCAGCTTCACCTGTTCCTGTTTCTGGGAGCAGTAGCGGCGGGGACCTTTTTTGGCGGTCCGATCGGTGACCGAATCGGGCGTAAGGCGGTCATCTGGTTTTCGATCCTCGGCGCTGCGCCGTTCACCCTGGCACTGCCTTACGCAGACCTGTTCTGGACCAGCGTGCTCAGCGTGATCATCGGCGTCGTGCTGGCCTCGGCGTTCTCCGCCATCGTGGTCTACGCCCAGGAACTGGTGCCCGGCAATGTCGGCATGATCGCCGGGATCTTTTTCGGCCTGATGTTTGGCTTTGGCGGCATCGGCGCCGCCTTGCTCGGTTATCTGGCTGACAGCCAGGGCATTCTGTTCGTCTACACGCTGTGTTCTTACCTGCCGCTGCTCGGCATCCTCGCCATTCTTCTGCCACGGACCAAATAATGCTGATCGCAACGCTGATCTTTCTGTTCACCATCACACTGGTTATCTGGCAGCCCAAAGGGCTAGGTGTAGGTTGGAGTGCGGTGCTGGGGGCCGTTCTGGCGTTGCTGACCGGGGTTGTTCAGGTCAGTGATATCGCCGTGGTGTGGGGCATCATCTGGAACGCCACCGCGACGTTCATTTCACTGATCATCATCACGCTGTTGCTGGACGAAGCGGGCTTCTTTGCATGGGCAGCGCTGCATGTGGCGCGCTGGGGCAAGGGGAACGGGCGACGCCTGTTCGCCCTGTTCGTGCTTTTTGGTGCATTGGTGTCGGCGTTGTTCGCCAACGACGGCGCGGTGTTGATCCTGACGCCCATCGTCATCGCGATGATGCTGGCGCTGCGCTTTTCGGCGGCATCGACCCTGGCATTTGTAATGGCTGCCGGCTTCATTGCCGATACGGCGAGCTTGCCGCTGGTAGTGTCGAACCTGGTCAATATCGTTTCGGCTGACTATTTCAAGATCGGCTTCAATCGTTACGCCGCAGTGATGGTCCCGGTCAACCTGGCCAGCGTCGCCGCCACCCTCGCAGTGCTGATGTGGTATTTCCGCCGCGATATTCCTCGCGAGTTCGAGCCAGAGCAGCTGGACAAGCCCGAGACTGTCATCCACGACCGGGCCACGTTCATGGCTGGCTGGGCCGTGCTGGTGATTTTGCTGGTGGGCTGCTTTGCGCTTGAACCGCTGGGCATTCCGATCAGCGCGATCTCGTCGGTGTGTGCCTTGCTGTTGCTGGCCATCGCTGCCAAAGGCCACACCATCAAAACACGCAAAGTGATGAAGGAAGCGCCGTGGCACATCGTGGTGTTTTCGCTGGGCATGTACCTGGTGGTCTACGGGCTGCGCAATGCCGGTCTGACAGATTATCTGGCCCGTCTGCTGGACTGGTTCGCGGGCTACGGTATCTGGGGCGCGGCAATGGGCACTGGGGTGATGACGGCGTTTCTGTCGTCGATCATGAACAACATGCCGACGGTGCTGATCGGGTTGCTGTCCATCGACGCTAGCCATGCCAGCGGCGCGATCCAGGAAGCGATGATCTACGCCAACGTGATCGGCAGCGATCTGGGGCCGAAGATCACGCCGATTGGCAGCCTGGCGACGCTGCTCTGGCTGCACGTCCTGGAGCGCAAGGGTATTACCATCAGCTGGGGCTATTACTTCAAGGTCGGCATAGTGCTGACGGTGCCCGTGCTGCTCATCACGCTGGCGGCGCTGGCACTGCGACTGGGTTGAGTGCATGACTGGTGTCGGCCAGGTTGGGCCACATGTCCGACACCAGAAACAGCCGCTCGGCTTCCTGCCAATGGCCCGCCGCATCCTGGCTCAGTCGGACCAGCAATTGCGCCGGGGCCATCGGGTCGAGCTCAGTCAGCCAGTCTTCAAGTTGTTGTCCAGTCCAGGCCTCGGTATATAGCGCTGGCGCCAGCCAGGCGTGACGAGGCAAAGGCTGCCAGCGGCCTGGCCGGCTTTGCACATGAAATGCTCTCCAGTCTCGCTGATGCAGCCAGTGTCCCTTGAGGTGCTGGGGGTGAGCACCTTCCGGGGATTCACACGGTCCCGGCCACGGATACAGCAGATAGCCGCCCAGCCACAACTCCGCATTGAACGCTTCGACACCCAGCGCGGCCAGCGTCGCGCGGCTTTCCGGGCGCGCAGACATGGGCAACTGATGCAGGCTCAGGTGGGCAAGCTTGCGATCCAGCCGGTCATTGCAGCCAGGCCCCAGCCAGTGCTCCGGCGGGCATCCGTCTCCATCCTGTGGCCCGAGGTAAAGCTTGATTGCCAGCTCGACGTGATGCACACCGTCGTGATCACGTAACAGCATGTCCAGTTCGCCCAGCGTCTGGCTGCCCAGCCTGATCGGCAGGTTGGCGGCAATGATCTCCACCCCCGGCGCGTGCTGTACCGCAAATTGCCAAAGCCGCTCGTAATAGCGCCCCAAGCGCCGCGTGGTCGCCTGTGCCAGCCAGTTCTCCAGCGGGCCACTGTCCCGATCGAGTTGCCAGAGAAAGGCCGCCAGTTGCTCTGGGGCCTGTACCCAGTCGCTGCCTGCCAGTGGATGACGCTGCGGCCAAGGTGTGGCTTCGAGCATGGGCGGCGCAAGGATCACCCAGGCAAGGTCGCGCACTTCTGAGTGTCGCAACTGGCGGGGCAGATCGATGAGCGTGGGGAATAGAGTCATGTGCCGAGGATAGCGTGAGTCGCTGCCGACAGACAGTCTGAATGAAAGGTTTCAGGCGGTCGGCACTGAAGAAAGAAAACAGATATTACCCTGAGCCGGAGGGTGTTTATTATGCACGCCTGCCGGTGGGGCAATGTCTGATATAAATGATATTCGCGAGGCGGCAAACAGGTTTTGTATGTTTTCGCATGAAAGACCGGTCGCCTGTGCAATCATGTTTATTCACCCGTACTGTTTCAAGTGTGTTCAAATCGGGCCGCTGTTTATATATCGTCATCTGGACAGGGTGACGGCGTTCATACGCAGTCTTTTTAAAGCGATTGTGCTCGGGAAACGGAATGCCTGGAGTGGTCCATGAATGGTGAAATGCAGACACGTATAAAACATCTGCTCTCACCGGCGATAGCGCGTGTGCAATGTATTGCACTGGTCTGTTGGCTGGCTGTTTTAACTGTGACGCCCGATGTCGAATGCGGTGTTCGTGAGGTGCTGCTGACCGCCGCCATGATGGTGACGTGCGTATGGCAGTATCGCGCTGCCGATTTCAGAGTCTGGCGCGGCGCAGGCATGGCGTCGGTGGTCACCGTGGCCCTGTGCTTTTCGCAGGTCACTCGGTTGAATAATGACCTGGGAATCAATTGGTCATTGCCGATCGCAATCATGATTATCCTGTGCTCGACATTATTGGTGGTGTATACCCGCGATTATCTGCTGGTGTCGATACTCTCCTGGGTCATTCTGTCTCCGGCGCAGGGTGTCGACAAGGACAGTGTGACGTACGTGTTCATGATACTTTTCTTTATTTCATCGATCAGCCTGGGGGTATTACTCAATCACACCTATACCCGAACCCTGCGCAAGGTATTGTCCCTGGAAAGCCGTTTTCGCGAACTGTCGTTGACCGATGACCTCACCGATATACTGAACCGTCGTGCATTGATGCAGGCACTGGATGAACACGTGGCACATAACAGTGCCGGTTATTTTCTGATGCTCGACATTGATAACTTCAAACATATCAATGACCGGTTCGGACACGATGCCGGCGATGATGTCCTGCGCCTCATGGCTACCTGCCTGCAAAAGACTCGGGGCAGCCTTGCGTTCGGTCGTATGGGGGGGGAGGAGTTCGGTGTGATCCTGCCTGCCTCCAGTGAAGAAGCCGCCAGTGATTACGTGATGCGCCTGCTGGACACCATCAGAGCCACGCAGGCCGTCAGCAAGTTGACCTGCAGCGCAGGCCTGGCGAATATCGACGCGGGCTCAAGCAGCCTGCAAGTGCTCAAGACGGCCGACGTCAATCTTTATCAGGCCAAGCGAGGTGGCAAGGACCAGGCGTTCTGGAAGGGTGCGCCGATTGCCGAAGGGGCCGTGCAAGGTTCTGCAAATGGTTGTGAGAAGGTTCGACCGCTGACGCCGTAGCCTCGCCGGAAAGGAATTTGCTCGCAGTGTGCAGGTACCGCACGCTTGCGCGCTGGTCATCCTTTTACACTCGGTTTGCTGCTGCCGGGCCGTTTCGCCCATAATCGCGTTTTAAGTCGTCTCGAACCGCAGCAGGAGCCTCATGGAGCAATTTCGAAATATCGGCATCATCGGTCGCCTGGGCAGTGTTCAGGTGCTCGATACTGTTCGCCGACTCAAGAGATTCCTGCTGGACCGGCATCTGCACGTCATTCTAGAAGAGACCATCGCCGAGGTTTTGCCCGGTCACGGTCTGCAGACCTCGTCGCGCAAGATGCTCGGCGAAGTCTGTGACATGGTTATTGTGGTCGGTGGCGATGGCAGTCTGCTGGGTGCCGCGCGTGCGCTGGCCCGGCACAATGTGCCGGTGCTGGGTATCAACCGTGGCAGCCTGGGCTTTCTGACTGACATCCGGCCGGACGAACTCGAGGTCAAATGCGCCGAAGTGCTCGACGGGCATTACCTGGTCGAAAACCGCTTCCTGCTGCAGGCCGAAGTACGCCGTCATGGCGAGGCCATTGGCCAGGGCGATGCGCTCAACGATGTGGTGCTGCACCCTGGTAAGTCCACGCGAATGATCGAGTTCGAGATATACATCGACGGCCAGTTCGTGTGCAGCCAGAAGGCCGACGGCCTGATTGTCGCCACGCCGACCGGATCCACCGCCTACGCGCTGTCGGCCGGCGGGCCGATCATGCACCCCAAGCTCGATGCCATTGTCATCGTGCCGATGTACCCGCACACGCTGTCCGGTCGGCCCATCGTGGTTGATGGCAACAGCGAGCTGAAAATCGTGGTGTCCAAGGACATGACCATTTACCCGCAGGTGTCCTGCGACGGTCAGAATCACTTTACCTGCGCCCCCGGCGACACCATCACCGTCAGCAAGAAGCCGCAGAAACTGCGCTTGATCCATCCGCTGGACCATAATTATTACGAGGTCTGTCGCACCAAGCTCGGCTGGGGCAGCAAGCTCGGCGGCGGGGGAGATTAATGCTCGATCCTGCGCGTGGCTACGATCTGATCGGTGACGTGCACGGGTGTGCCCATACCCTCGAGCACTTGCTGGAGCTTCTCGGTTACCGTCTGCAGGCTGGCGTCTGGCGCCACCCTGAACGCATCGTCATATTTCTCGGCGATATCATCGACCGTGGCCCGCTGATTCGCGAGTCGCTGCATATCGTGCGCGATATGGTTCAGGCGGGTCAGGCTCACTGCATCATGGGCAACCATGAATTCAACGCGCTGGGCTGGGTGACACCGGCGCTGCCCGAAAGCGGACATCAGTTTGTGCGTGAACACACCACGCGTCATTCCCGGCTGATCGGCGAAACACTGGCTCAGTTCGAAAATTATCCTGATGAGTGGAGCGAGTTCGTCAACTGGTTCTATGAGCTGCCGTTGTACATTGATGCCGGACGTTTCCGGGTGGTGCATGCCTGCTGGGATTCGACCCTCATCGACCCGTTGCGCAGCCTGTATGGCAACGGTTGCATCGACAGGCCATTTGTTCAGGCCTCGGCAGTCCCCGGCAGTTTCGCCAGCAATGTCTTCAACCGCCTGCTGCGCGGCACCGACATGCGTCTTCCTCACGGCCTTACCCTGACTGGCGGCGATGGACTGACCCGCGAGTTCTTCAGGACCAAGTTCTGGGAAGATGACCCACAGACTTACGGCGACGTGGTTTTTCAGCCCGACGCATTGCCGGAAGGTGTGGCCAAGACGCCGTTGTCCACGTCCGAAAAAAATGCATTGCTGCGCTATGGCATCAACGAGCCGCTGCTGTTCGTCGGTCATTACTGGCGCAGCGGGCCGCCGGCACCCATACGGCCGAATCTGGCCTGTCTGGATTACAGCGCTGTGCTCTACGGTAAACTGGTCGCCTACCGGCTTGATCACGAAACACAGATCGATCCGGATAAATTCGTCTGGGTCGATGTTCAGCGTCCCGAGGTTTCACAATGAGTCCCGTTGCCGTTCTGCGCTTGCCTTTGACGACCGATTTGAGCGGGTTCGTTCGTTTGCTACAGCGCTTGCAGATCCCTCATCGGGTCAGCGAAGAGGTCGGAGAACAGGTGCTGTGGGTGCCTGATGCCGAGCGCCTGGCCGATGAGGTGCGCGAGCTGTACACGCGCTACCCCGAGGGCGACGAGCATGTTCAACTGGCAGACGCGTCTCAGGCGCCCAGGTACAAGGCGCCTGGCCTGATCGAACAGTTGCGCAACAGTCCGGTGACAGCTTTGGTGCTGCTGGTCACCTTGCTGGTTGCAGGGCTGACACTGTTGGGCGACAACCTGGAAGCCATCCGCTGGCTGACTTTTCAGGATTTCCGCATCAATGGTGAATACGCGATGTTTCTGCCATTGTCCGAAACCCTGGCTTCCGGGCAATGGTGGCGAATCGTCTCGCCGATGTTGATCCACTTCGGCATCCTGCACCTGGCCATGAATGGCATGTGGTTCTGGGAGTTAGGTCGACGCATCGAAATTCGCCAGGGCAGTTTTCCGTTATTGCTGCTCACTCTGCTGTTTTCAGCGGTTTCAAATTATGTGCAATACCTGTTCAGCGGTCCGAGCCTGTTTGGCGGGTTGTCTGGCGTGCTGTACGGGTTGCTCGGCCACTGCTGGATCTTTCAAATGCTGGCGCCCAACCCGGTCTACCGCTTGCCGCGTGGTGTATTGATCATGATGCTGGTCTGGCTGGCGCTGTGCCTGTCTGGTTTCGTGAGCATGCTCGGCTTCGGCGAAATCGCCAACGGAGCTCATGTCGGCGGGTTGATCATCGGTTGTGTTACCGGCTTGCTTGGTGGTGTGGTTGCACGCCGCAAAGCCTAGAATCACTGGCTACTTTCTGGAGTGCCCCATGTCGTCTTTTATAGAAATGATCGAAAACATCACCCCGGACATCTACGAAAGCCTGAAACTGGCCGTAGAGATCGGCAAATGGTCCGATGGTCGCAAACTGACCCAGGAGCAGCGTGAACTGTCATTGCAGGCGTTGATCGCCTGGGAAGCGCAGCACCTGCCCGAAGACCAGCGCACTGGCTACATGGGGCCGCAGGAATGCGCCTCCAAGTCTGCGCCGGTGCCCAATATCCTGTTCAAATCGGATGCTATTCATTGATCGAAATTGGTCGCGGAGCTGTCAACAAAATGTCGGCGCGTCAGGATGACACGCCGTTCGTGCAATATGCTTTTCGCCTTGGTGATACCGAGATTGCGGTCAACCCTCTGATCGGCAAGACCGTGCGTCTCGAGTTTCTGGGGGCGATTCACTGCAGTCATTGCGGGCGCAAGACCAAGTCCAGCTACAGTCAGGGCTACTGCTACCCGTGCATGCTCAAGCTGGCGCAGTGCGATCTGTGCATCATGAGTCCGGAAAGATGCCATCACGATCAGGGCACCTGCCGCGACCCGTCATGGGGCGAGCAGTTCTGCATGACTGACCACATTGTGTACCTAGCTAACTCTTCTGGCGTCAAGGTCGGTATCACTCGTGCGACGCAGTTGCCGACTCGCTGGCTGGATCAAGGTGCCAGTCAGGCACTGCCGATTATCCGCGTCGCAACTCGCCAGCAGTCGGGCTTTGTCGAAGACCTGTTGCGCAGTCAGGTGGCGGACCGCACCAACTGGCGTGCCTTGCTCAAAGGAGACGCCCAACCCGTCGATCTCAAGGCTATTCGCCAGGAACTGTTCGACAGCTGTGGCGCAGGGTTGCTCGGATTGCAAGAACGATTCGGTCTGCAGGCCATCCAACTGCTACACGATGCCGAACCGGTCGAGTTTCGTTATCCGGTCGAGGCGTATCCGACCAAGATTGTCAGCTTCAATCTGGACAAGAACCCGATTGCCGAGGGCACGCTGCTGGGGATCAAGGGCCAATACCTGATTTTCGATACCGGCGTGATCAATATTCGCAAATACACGGCTTATCAGCTGGCCGTGCATCAGTAAAAGGATCCCCGCATGCGCACCGAACAACCGAAAATGATCTACCTGAAGGATTACCAGGCTCCCGAGTACCTCATCGATGAGACGAACCTGACCTTCGAGCTGTTCGACGATCACTCGCTGGTCCACGCCCAACTGGTCATGCGTCGTAACCCTGAGCGCGGCGCAGGCCTGCCGCCGCTGGTGCTGGACGGTCAGCATCTGGAATTGCTGTCGGTAAAACTGAGCGACGTCGAGCTGGGTGCTGCGGATTATCAGTTGACGGAAGATCACCTGACTTTGCATCCACAGGCTGCCAGCTTTACGGTCGACAGCACCGTGCGCATCCATCCTGAAACCAATACCGCGCTGGAAGGCCTTTACAAATCCAGCGGCATGTTTTGCACCCAATGCGAGGCCGAAGGCTTCCGCAAGATCACGTACTACCTTGACCGCCCCGACGTCATGAGCAAGTTCACCACCACGCTCAGCGCCGACAAGCAAGGCTTCCCGATTCTGCTGTCCAACGGCAACCCGGTCGCCAGCGGTGAAGAAGAGGGCGGACGACACTGGGCGACGTGGGAAGACCCGTTCATGAAACCGGCTTACCTGTTTGCGCTGGTGGCCGGTGATTTGTGGTGCATCGAAGACACATTCACCACCATGAGCCAGCGCGAAGTGACCCTGCGCATTTACGTCGAGCCGGAAAACGTCGACAAATGCCAGCACGCCATGACCAGCCTGAAGAAGTCCATGCGCTGGGACGAAGAAACCTACGGCCGCGAATACGACCTGGACATCTTCATGATCGTTGCGGTCAACGACTTCAACATGGGGGCAATGGAGAACAAGGGCCTCAACATCTTCAATTCCAGTGCTGTGCTGGCCCGCGCTGAAACCGCCACCGACGCGGCGCACCAGCGTGTCGAAGCGATCGTCGCCCACGAATACTTCCACAACTGGTCGGGCAACCGCGTGACCTGCCGTGACTGGTTCCAGTTGTCGCTCAAGGAAGGCTTCACGGTGTACCGCGACGCTGGTTTCTCGGCTGACATGAACTCGGCCACGGTCAAGCGTATTCAGGACGTCGCCTACCTGCGCACCCACCAGTTCGCCGAAGATGCAGGCCCTATGGCCCATGCCGTACGCCCGGACAGCTTTATCGAGATCTCCAACTTTTACACCCTGACCGTTTATGAAAAGGGTTCGGAAGTGGTCGGCATGCTGCATACCTTGCTGGGCGCCCAGGGCTTCCGCAAGGGTAGCGATCTGTATTTCGAGCGCCACGATGGCCAGGCCGTGACCTGCGACGATTTCATCAAGGCCATGGAAGACGCCAATGGCGTCGATCTGACCCAGTTCAAGCGCTGGTACAGCCAGGCCGGAACGCCGCGTCTGGTGGTCAGCGAGTCTTATGATGCCGCTGCAAAAACCTACAGCCTTACTTTCCGCCAGAGCTGCCCGACCACACCGGGCCAGCCTGGCGATCAGAAGCAACCATTCGTGATCCCGGTCGAGCTGGGCCTGCTGGACAGCAACGGCGGCGAGATTGCCTTGCGACTTGCGGATGAAGGCGCTGCTGCCGGCACCACTCGCGTGCTGGCGGTGACCGAAGCCGAACAGACCTTCACCTTCGCTGATATTGCCGACAAGCCGCTGCCTTCATTGTTGCGCGGCTTCTCTGCACCCGTGAAGCTGAGCTTCCCGTACGACCGCGATCAGCTGATGTTCCTGATGCAGCACGACAGCGATGGCTTCAATCGCTGGGATGCGGGTCAGCAACTGTCGGTTCAGGTGTTGCAGGAACTGATCGGTCAGCACCAGCAGGGTCAGCCATTGGTCATGGACCAGCGGCTGATCACTGCGCTGGGTACCGTACTGGCGGATGAACAACTGGATCAGGCGATGGTTGCGGAGATGCTGTCGCTGCCGGGCGAGGCTTATCTGGCCGAGATCAGCGAGGTGGCCGATGTCGATGCCATTCACGCCGCTCGCGAGTTTGCTCGCCAACAACTGGCCGATGGCCTGTTTGACAGCCTGCTGGCGCGCTACAAAGCCAACCGCGAGCTTTCCAAGGCCACGCCATACGTTGCCGAATCTGTGCATTTCGCCCGTCGCGCGCTGCAGAACATCGCGCTGTCGTACCTGATGCTCAGCGGCAAACCTGAAGTGCTGGCGGCGACCATCGACCAGTTCGACACCAGCGATAACATGACCGAGCGCCTGACTGCGCTGGCCGTGCTGGTCAACTCGCCATTCACTGAAGAGCGCGATAAGGCACTTGCCGTGTTCGCCGAGAACTTCAAGAACAACGCGCTGGTCATGGATCAGTGGTTCAGTGTGCAGGCCGCCAGCACACAGCCGGGCGGGCTGCAACGCGTTCAGGAACTGATGAAGCACCCTGCCTTCAGCATCAGGAACCCGAACAAGGTCCGCGCCCTGATCGGCGCATTCGCCGGGCAGAACCTGATCAACTTCCATGCAGCGGATGGTTCCGGCTACCGCTTCCTGGCGGATCTGGTCATAGAACTGAACGCGTTGAACCCGCAGATTGCTTCCCGCCAACTGGCGCCGCTGACCCGCTGGCGCAAATACGACAGCGCCCGTCAGGCGCTGATGAAGGCAGAGCTGGAACGCATCCTGGCCTCCGGCAAACTGTCGGCGGATGTCTATGAAGTGGTGAGCAAAAGCCTGGCTGAATGAAAGCTTATGCTGTGACGGGTGAGTGATTGGCACCCCGAAGAAAGGCGCTACCTGCTGATGTGGGTAGCGCCTTTTTTGCGTTTTTAGTACTGACTTACTCAGTGCTTGATGACCCGCCTTCGTGGACAAGTCCGCTCCCACAGGGTTAAAGGGCACAGGTCAACAGGGGTACTGAGGAATAGGTGAACAGAGGCACAGCGACACAATATTGTGGGAGCGGACTTGTCCGCGAAGACTTCAGAGCTGTCAGCGGCTGGATCTCGAGCCAACACGCTTGCGCTAGCGCGACTACTCCCGTCGCTAAAAAAAATCTCACATGTGATACATATCTATCTTTGAAGACATCTGATACGTTGCTCACCTGATTCATGGTCAACAGCCAGAGGGGAGCGCCAATGCCTCGTAAAACCCAAGGCGACAAGGCAGCCGTCCCGGCCAAAGTTTCCAAGAGCTCTACCGATTACATGCGTGAAATGCGTCTGCGACTCAAGGACGCCGGTCTGGTCAAGCGGGAATTCTGGATCCGGCCCGAGAATGTCGATGCCTTGCGAGGCATCGAAAAAGCATTAAGACAGCCCTTTCTGGGCGAGAGGATCAAATTGGAGGATTTCATGACCGAGAATACCCACTGGACCATCAGCTCACTGCAAAAGGCCCTTAGCGAGTTGGAGCTGGTGACGAACGGAAAGATCGAGCTCGACGTGACCGAGGCTGATGGATCGGGTATCAAGCTAACGATGGCCGACCATGGCGACCTGCCTATCTACATTGCGGTGGAAGGCGAGCAGATTCTGGCCGACGCGACGCTGATTGAAGTGAACAAGGTCAAGAATGTGCAGGCATTCAACGACGTTGTGCTACGCAGTCGCGATCTGTTTCCGCTGTCCTCGATCGGCATCGAAAAGCTGGGCAGCGATCAGGAAGTCTACTGCCTGTTCGGAGCACTGAGCGCGGCATCGTCGCTTACCGTGATCGTGCAGGAAATCCTCACCCTCGCGGATAACGTGATGCGTGCGGCCGACGCTTTTGAAGATCATTTCATCTACTGAACAGCGCTGTCAGGCGGAGAACATTCATGACTACGAGTATCTGGAAAAAACTGGTGACTGCCGTTCGTGGTGGCGCTTCCGAAGTGGGCGAATCGATCGCCGATGCCAACGCCATCCGCATTCTGGATCAGGAGATCCGCGACGCAGAGAACGCGTTGGTCAAGGCGCGTGACGGCCTGATCACCATCAAGGCCAAGCACAAGTTGTCGGCACAGCGCCTTGAAGAACATGCCACCAGCATCGCGAACTGGGAAGGCCGCGCCATGCAGGCGCTGAACAAGGGTGAAGAAGCTCTGGCTGTTGAATGCGCCAACAAGATTGCCGAGATCGAGGCCCTGCGTGATCAGGAACAGGAACTGGCTGACCAGTTCAGCAAGCAGGTCAGTCTGCTGCAGGAGCAGGTGATCAAGGCCGAGTCGCGCATCAAGAGCCTCAAGCAACAGGTCGAGATGGCCAAGGCCCGCGAAACCGTGCAGCGCGCCCGGGTTGCGACCGCTACGGCAACCGGTGGCGCCAGTGGCGCAGTGGAAACCGCCGTGGGTTCGCTGGCGCGCCTCAAGCAGCGTCAGGACGAACAGGATGCCAAGCTCGAAGCCGCCGAGGAACTGGCCAGCCAGTCCAGCGGCAGTGATCTTGAGCGCCGCCTGCAGGATGCCGGGATCGGTGCGAATAGCGGTGGTGCGGAAGACGTGCTCGCGCGTTTGAAAGCCAAAAGCCAGACGCCGGCTCAGTAAGCGTAGCGACGAGGCAGGCGGGGACGGTCAATGGAGTACTCCAAACGGCTCAAGGTCATCCTCGTACTGTCGGCAGTGTTGCTTGCGGTTCAGGCAATAAACTCGATCACCGGCAACGCTCTGGTTCATTTCGGTATCATTCCGCGCAGCCTTACCGGGCTGCGCGGAATTGTTTTCGCTCCCTTCATACATGGCTCGATTCAGCACTTGATCAGCAATCTGTTGCCGTTCATTGTGCTGAGCTGGCTGGTGGCTACTGAGGGGGTCAGGCGCTATGCGTGGGTCGCCGGGCTGGTTTGCCTGCTGGGCGGGCTGCTGGTCTGGTGCTTTGGACGCAGCAATATTCATGTCGGCGCAAGCGGCCTGATTTTCGGTTTGTGGGCTTATCTGCTGGCGCGAGGCTGGTACCAGCGCAGTATCGCCAGCGTGCTGATCGCGCTGCTGGTAGTGGCCGCTTATAGCGGGCTGGTTTTCGGCTTCGTGCCGGTGGCCGGTGTGTCATTCGAATCACACATTGCCGGTGCGCTGGCGGGTGTTTGTGTGGCGTGGCTGATGCATTCCAGAACATTACTCGCGCCGAAATGAACCCGTCTCGCGAGCCGTGCGCCTGTTCCGGTTAAAGAGATTTATATATCGTCTCCCGTCGACTGCAAGGAAATGGATTATGAGTTGGTTCAAACGTGCCATGGGGCTGGAAGCACCCAAGGCATCTGGTGGTGATGGCGAACGATCAGTCGGCACGCTCAGCCCGCTCGGGCTGGCGTCCGGACGAATGCTGTGCCTGGACAGCTCATTGAAGCTGTTGCTCGAAGGCCATTCAGAGGTGGTCGTCCCCGGCGACGAAAAAGTCTGGGCCGTGGGGTGTGTCGACCTGGGCCAGTCGATGGCCATTCATCGTTTCTATCTGGATAACGAGGACTACTTCCTGCAAGTGGTCAGCAACGGACCCAATCCGGAAGACGTGCAGGATATCATTCTGTTCGGCTACTACAGCGCCGAGCCGATCACCAGCAAGGACGAATTGCTGCGCCTGACCGGCCCGTCGTCGAAGATCGGCCTGCCGACCTACGAGCACGACGGCGAAGTATTCGAACGCCAGTGGGGTACTTCGCCAGGCCAGACCGAGCTGACACCGCTGGACGAAGACATCGTCAGCCCTGACGCGGCCTATCGCGTCAGACACTTGAGCATGCTGTACGCGCGCGAAACGGGCCTGATCAATCGCCGTGAGTTTCTGCTGTTTTCCGTGGAGGAAGACGAAGAGGGCAGCATCACGCTGACCACGGCGGTAGGCATCACGCTGCAATCCACTGATATCAACGTTCTTTGACAAGGAAATCCTCATGATCGACGCGCTGCGTATGTCGCTCAATGCCACTGCCGTGTTCGGCTTTATCATGTACATCCTGGTTGCGGCGATTCTGTTCGCGCTGTTCCAGTTCATCTACAGCAGGATCACGCCGCACAAGGAGTTCGCGCTGATCCGCGAGAACAACAGCGCCGCTGCACTGGCACTGGGTGGCTCGTTGATCGGTTTCGCGTTGCCGGCCAGCAACATCATCACCTACAGCATCAGCATTCTGGACGTGATCGTTTGGGTGGTAATTGCTGCCGTGGTGCAACTGTTGGCGTTCGGCGTCACCAGCCTGGTGCTCAAGGGCCTGTCTGCCCGCATTGCCAGGGGCGAGCTGGCAGCCGCCATCTATTCGGCCAGCGTCGCGATCAGCGTCGGTCTTCTCAACGCCGCCTGCATGACCCCATCGGTCTGACAGCAGCCTTGAACAAGGAGACTCATGATGAGACGTAGTTCAGTAAAACTGGTACTTGCCAGCACGCTTCCTCTGGCTCTGGCCGGGTGTGGCCCGTCTGAAAGCAAACAGAATTTCGAAGCCAAGGCCAATTTCAAGTCGGTGCAGGAATGCGTCGAGGCCAAGGTGCCGGTGGACGTGTGTTCGGACGCCTACATGCAGGCGCTGTCCGACCATCGGCGCATTGCCCCGACTTATGATGACAAGGCGTCCTGCGACGCGGACTTCGTGCCGGATTACTGCCAGGTAACGTCCGACGGCAAATACGTACCAAAGATGGGCGGTTTCGAGCTGGGCTTCTCCGGGCAGGTGCCCAAGGAAGCGCTGGACAGAGCCAATCAGGAAGTCACGCAGTCCGCTCCCGCCGGCATGAGTGGCACCACCGGGCTGATGGCGGGTCTGCTGATCGGCAACTTGCTCAGCAACGGCTTTGGCGGCAACCGTTACTCGCAACCCATCTATCAGACGCGTGATGATCGGGGTGGGTATTACAGCTCTTCTTTGCCCAGCCAGATCGACCGCGGCAAGACTTTCAGCCGTTCGACCCAGGCTCAATCCAGCCCGGACCGCAGCTACGGCAAGAGCACCCTGGGGCGTAATCTGGGCAGCTCGGGTTCTGGCTCGTCGTCGGTGTCATCGACCATTTCGCGTGGTGGCTTCGGCAGCCAGGCTTCGGCACGCAGCGGCTGGGGCGGTAAAAGCAGCGGCGGCAGCAGCTTCGGAGGCTGACGGAACGGGCCATGAAGAAGATAAGCATCGAGGAACGCCCGGACTGGCGCCAGACGGCGGAGCGTGAAGGTTTCAACTTTCACACCATCGACGGCGAGCGGTATTGGGACGAGCGCGGGTACTACCTGTTCACCGAACAGCAGATTACCCGCGACCTGGAAGAGCCCACCCAGCAACTTCACCAGATGTGTCTGGATGCAGTGGCACGGGTGGTCGACAGCGAAGAGCTGCTGCGCCAACTGGCAATTCCGGAAGCGTTTTTCGATGTGATCCAGACGTCCTGGAAACAAGGGCACCCGCATCTCTATGCACGGTTCGACTTTGCCTACGACGGTACAGGGCCGGCAAAGATGTACGAGATCAATGCGGATACCCCGACCAGCCTGATGGAGGCCGGAGCATTTCAGTTGCTCTGGCTCGAAGAGCAGATGGCGCGCGGGGTCCTGCCCGTGCGTGCCACCCAGTTCAATTCGATCGCAGAAGACCTGGTGCGGGCTTTCGCAGAATTTTCGGCACAGACCCCATTCTATTTTTCCGCCATGTCCGGCTCTGTCGAGGACCGTGGCACGACTGATTTCCTGAGGCGCATGGCGGCGCACGTTGGCATTGACGCCCGGCATATCGACATCGAAGACATCGGGCTCGATGCCGACGGGCGTTTTGTCGATCTGCAAGGGGGCTGGATCGAACGCCTGTTCAAGCTGCATGCGTGGGAACACATATTTCACGAGGAATTTGGCAAACATGTGCCCGCCAGCGGCACCCAATTCGTCGAGCCTGCGTGGAAGGCGATTCTCAGTAACAAAGGCATATTGCCATTATTGTGGCAATTCAATGAGGGACATCCGAACCTGCTGCCGTCGTCTGTCGATCTGGACGCAACTAAACCGGTGCCCAAGGGCTGGGTGCGCAAACCCTACTTTTCCCGCGAAGGCGCCAACATCCAGATGCGCACGCCAGGCGATCAGGTCATTGCGGTCGACGGCCCCTACACGGATGCGCCTTATATTCTCCAGGCATATTCGCCGCTACCGAAATTCGGTGACAGCTACACGTTGATCGGTTCCTGGGTCATCGGTGACCTGGCTTCAGGCATCGGGATACGCGAGGACGACAGCCTGATCACCAAAGACACCAGCCGTTTTCTGCCGCATGCGGTCATTGATTGATCCCTTTGCATATTCCGTTCGCGTGTTACTTGCGCGAATGCGTAACACTTCACTGTTACGGACGGTGTACGTTTCTGATAACAGCCGGCAAGAATTGTCGGGCTGACTTCAATAGCTGTCAGACAATCAAACCGTCTTTCTTGAACTTGCAGACTCGCTGATAAAGAACATTCACTGAATGATCTGAACTGTACTTGATAGTGTTCCTGATCTGTTTGCCTTGGGTGTTCTGGCATTCAGGTTGCATCGGGATGCACCGTTCTGCCTGCTCGCCGCTACCGGATTGCTTATTCCGTCACGCGTAAGGGTGAGTCAGGCAAGTGCTTTGTAAGTCTGTGTCCGACCCAAAAGATCGGCATGTTCTATTTGTTCAGTTGATCACTGTGTAGTTGTCCGATACGCCGCTTGCACAGGCGGCGTGTATCGGACAGTTGCTCATGCCTCAAGCATATTGAACCCGTTCATGCTGCCACCCTGGGGGCGCACTGCCAGGCACGCTTTTCCGGCCAGTCAAACAAGGAGAGCCACTGTGCTCGTTAAACAATGGATAGGGCTCGCGCTGGCGCTGCTGCTTACGATCAACATCAGCACGGCCAGCGATGGCTTGACGCTGGGCAAGGGGCTGACGCCACTTGGAGGCGAAATGGCTGGCAATGCAGCCGGAAGCATACCGGCCTGGAGCGGCGGAATCACTCGCCCCCCGCCGGAGTATCAAGGGGCCGGCACGCGGCACATCGATCCCTATGCCAGTGACAGGCCGTTGTTCAGCATCACCCGTGCCAACCTGAATCTTTATCGTGCGCGGCTGACACCAGGCCAAGTGGCGATGTTCGAGGCCTACCCCGAGAGTTATCAGATGCCTATCTACCCGACCCGGCGCTCCGGGTCGGCACCCCAATGGGTATACGACAACGCTCGGCGCAACGCGAAAAAAGCCCGTCTCATCGATGGCGGCAACGGTTTTGCCGATGCCTATGGTGCTATTCCTTTTCCCATTCCGAAGAAAGGCATTCAAGCGGTGTGGAACCACATAGCCCGGTATCGAGGCCATTACGTGGTGCGCCGTGCCTCTGAAGTCGCCGTCCAGCGCGACGGCAGTTTCAAGCCGGTCACCTCGCGACAGGAAATCCTGTTTCGCTTCTATGACCCGTACGGCAGCTTCGCCAGTCTCGATAACGTATTGTTCTACTACTTGTCGTTCACTCAGTGCCAGGCACGGATGACCGACTCCGCAGTACTGGTTCACGAAACGCTCGATCAGGTACAGGAGCCGCGTCAGGCCTGGGCCTACAGTACCGGTCAACGCAGGGTACGGCGGGCGCCGAGCCTGGCCTATGACCTGCCGATACCAGCCTCTGAGGGGCTGCGTACGGCGGATGACACCGACATGTTCAATGGCTCGCCGGACCGTTACGACTGGGAGCTGCTGGGCAAACGCGAAATCTATATTCCCTACAACAATTACCGGATATCCAGCCCGGACATCTCCTATCGCCAATTGTTGCAGGTCGGACACCTCAATCCGGCGTACACGCGGCATGAGCTGCATCGGGTCTGGGTGGTGGAGGGCACGCTCAAACCTTCGGCGCGGCATGTGTACTCGCGGCGCACGCTGTATCTGGACGAAGACAGCTGGCAGGCTGCAATCGTTGATCAATATGACGGTCGCGGTCACTTGTGGCGGGTCTCCATGGCCTACTTGAAAAACTACTACGAACTGCCGACCACCTGGTCTGCGCTGGACGTCTTTCATGACCTTCAGGCCCGGCGCTATCACGTCCAGAATCTGGACAATCAAGAATCTGGCACCAGTGATTTTTCACAACCCGTGCCCCCTGCAAATGCATTCAAACCGGTTGCCTTGCGCCGCAGCGGCGTTCGATAACCGAGCACCTGTCGAGTCTTTCGACGGTGCGGGTCGATCATTGCTCGTGATGTTCGATCAATCACATCCACAGCGCTTAACAAAAGATAACGACATGGCGATTGTCAGGCATTTGCAAAGCTGCCTAGGATGGCCGAGCTTGCGCAAAGGCATGGCCTGACGGCTACGGGCGTGGGGCTGCAAGGGCTGGTCGGTGCTGTTTTAGCGACCCTCTGATAATAAGAAAAGGGAGAAGTCCATGCGTGAGCCTTTCCATCGGCGCACCCGGCTATGCGCCGGCCTGTTGTTGATGACGCTTGTTTCATGCGCGTTTGCCTCGGCTGAGTCCGGTTCTGTGCCGATTGCAGCATCCACTGAAAATAACGCCGTTTACGCTATCGAATCAGCCAAAGCCTCACGCGGCCTGCTACTGGATGTCGTCCATGCCGGGGCACGCATTGTGGTCGTCGGTGATCATGGGCATATCCTGTTTTCCGATGATCAGGGCGCAACCTGGACGCAGGCCAGCGTGCCTACCCGCCAGCTGTTGACGGCGGTTTTTTTCGTCGATGAGCAGCACGGCTGGGCTGTGGGGCACGACGCCCAGATACTGGCGAGCAACGATGGCGGCAAAAGCTGGAGCAAGCAGTTCGAGGACCTGAAACGCGAAGCACCGTTGCTGGATGTCTGGTTCAAGGACCTCAACAACGGCTTGGCCGTGGGTGCTTACGGCGTTTTGCTGAGCACCGGTGACGGCGGCAAGCATTGGCAGGACATCAGCGATCGTCTGGACAACGAAGATCAATACCACCTGAACGCCATCGCTCAGGTGAAAGAGGCGGGGCTGTTCGTCGTGGGTGAAGCAGGCAGCATGTTTCGCTCGGGTGACGAGGGGCAGACCTGGGAAAAGATCGAAGGTCCTTATCAAGGGTCATTGTTTGGTGTGACCGGCACGGCACAGCCCTCGACGCTGCTGGCTTATGGGTTGCGCGGCAACCTGTTTCGCTCCACCGACTTTGGTGATAGCTGGCAACCCATCGAGCTCAAAGGCGCGCGAGGACCTGTCGAATTCGGCCTGGCCAGCGCCACTCTGCTGACCGATGGTTCGCTGGTGCTGGTCGGCAACGGTGGCAGCGTCATGCGCAGCCACGACGATGGCGAAACATTCGAGGTTTTCAATCGCCCCGACCGTATTTCGCTGGCAGGTGTCGCCGCCAACCTTCAGGGCAATCTGATTCTCGTAGGGCAGGGTGGCGTACGCGTCGCCTCGCCAGCAGGCGCCGAGACGACCCCACAATAAGAACCTCAGGGCGGGAATATTCAGGCATGAGCACTCTTCGACAGCCAGCAGACTCAGACGACAAGGCCACCTTTCTCGAACGCCTGATTTTCAATCATCGCCCTGCGGTGATCTTCCTTTGCCTGCTGACCAGTGTCTTTCTGTTCTGGCAGGCGTTGCAGGTTCGGCCTTCCACCAGTTTCGAGAAAATGATCCCGCTGTCGCATCCGTTCGTCCAGAACATGATGAAGCACCGCAATGACCTGGGGAACCTGGGCAACACTGTACGCATTTCCGTCGAAGCGGTGGATGGGGACATCTTCTCCAAGGCTTACATGGAGACCTTGCGCCAGATCAGTGACGAAGTATTTTACATTCCGGGAGTGGACCGCTCCGGGCTCAAATCGCTGTGGAGCCCCAGCGTACGCTGGACCGAGGTGACAGAGGAGGGATTTGCCGGCGGTGAAGTCATTCCTCAGAGCTACGACGGTTCGGACGCGAGTCTGGATCAACTGCGCAACAACGTGCTCAAGTCCGGGCAGGTGGGGCGCCTGGTCGCCAATGATTTCAGGTCAAGCATCATTGACGTGCCGTTGCAGGAGTCTTACCCGGACCCTGCCGATCAGGGCAAGTTACTGGCGCTGGACTATCAGCAGTTCTCGCACCAGCTTGAAGACAAGATTCGTGATAAATATCAGGCGCAGAATCCCACCATCAAGATTCACATCGTCGGCTTCGCGAAGAAGGTCGGCGACCTGATCGATGGTCTGTTCATGGTGGTGATGTTCTTCGGCATCGCCTTCCTGATCACGCTGGTGCTGCTGATCTGGTTTACACGCTGCATTCGCAGCACCGTTGCGGTCCTGAGCACCACACTGATCGCGGTCATCTGGCAGCTAGGTTTGATGCATGTGGTGGGATTCGGTATCGATCCGTACTCCATGCTTGTGCCGTTTCTGATCTTCGCCATCGGTATTTCCCACGGCGTACAAAAAATCAACGGCATCGCCCTGCAATCCGGCGCGGCAGACAATGCCCTGACCGCTGCACGTCGTACCTTTCGCCAGCTGTTTTTGCCAGGCATGATCGCGATTCTGGCTGACGCCGTAGGGTTCATCACCTTGCTGATCATCGATATAGGTGTGATTCGCGAGTTGGCAATCGGTGCGTCCATTGGCGTGGCGGTAATCGTATTCACCAACCTGATCCTGCTGCCAGTGGCGATTTCCTACGTGGGCATCAGCAAGCGGGCGATCAGCCGCAGCAAGCAGGATGCCGTCTCCGAGCATCCTTTCTGGCGACTGCTGTCGAACTTTGCCAGCGTCAAAGTCGCGCCGGTCTCGATTGCACTGGCAGTGCTGGCCTTCGGCGGGGGCCTCTGGTACAGCCAGAACCTGAAGATCGGCGACCTTGACCAGGGTGCGCCCGAGCTGCGCCCAGACTCGCGCTACAACCAGGACAACGCGTTCATTATCAATCATTACTCGACCAGTTCCGACGTGCTAGTGGTCATGGTCAAGACACCGCCCGAGGGCTGCTCGGCGTATTCGACCCTGTCAGCGATCAACGAACTGGCCTGGAAAATGGAAAACACTCAGGGCGTGCAGTCGGCCATTTCGCTGGTGACTGTTTCCAAACAGGTCATCAAGGGCATGAACGAGGGCAACCTGAAGTGGGAAAGCCTGTCGCGTAACAAGGACGTGCTGAACAACTCCATCGCCCGCGCTGATGGCCTGTACAACACTGACTGTTCGCTGGCCCCGCTGTTGGTCTTCCTCAACGACCACAAGGCCGAAACCCTCGACCGTGCCGTACACGCCGTGCAGGACTTCGCTAGGCAGAATGACAAACCGGACATGCAATTCCTGCTGGCTGCCGGCAACGCCGGTATCGAAGCGGCGACCAACGAGGTCATCAAACAGTCCGAGCTGGTCATTCTGATACTGGTATACATCTGCGTGGCCGGCATGTGCATGATCACCTTCCGTTCCTGGGCCGCCACCCTGTGCATCGTCCTGCCGCTGGTGCTCACGTCTGTGCTGGGCAACGCACTGATGGCGTTCATGGGCATCGGCGTCAAAGTCGCGACCCTGCCGGTGGTGGCCTTGGGCGTAGGCATCGGCGTCGATTACGGCATCTATATATTCAGCCGCCTGGAAAGCTTTCTGCGCGCCGGTTTGCCCTTGCAGGAGGCCTATTATCAAACCCTGAAATCCACCGGCAAGGCCGTGCTGTTCACCGGCCTGTGCCTGGCTATTGGTGTGTGCACCTGGATTTTCTCGGCGATCAAGTTCCAGGCCGACATGGGCCTGATGCTGACCTTCATGCTGCTGTGGAACATGTTCGGCGCCCTGTGGCTGCTGCCAGCGCTGGCGCGGTTCCTGATCAAACCGGAGAAGATGGCGGGGAAGGTGGGCAACTCGCTGTTTTCGCATTGAGCCCGTGGCGGCCTGTCACTCTGCGTCCTTTTGCGGCGCAGAGTGTCGAAAAGTGCGTTTCCATGCTGGAGCGCTCAGCGTCATACACAGTCCTGAACAGCCCGAGAAAGGGTACCTATGAAGCGGAACGGATGACGCTTCGCTTGTCCGCAATCTCTCGTCACGTAGGAGTGGACTCGTCCACGATCTGCCGGGAATCGGCAGCCAGTTTTTTGAGTGTCGCTTCGCAGCCGTCTTAACTTCCTGAAAGGCAATGCTTGCCTGGCTGTTCCGGGCTTGTATACGACGCTGAGCGCGTCGCGTGGTAACGATCATTGAAACGGTCAGCGTCTTGGTGTTCCCGTCGTTGAGGCTTCAGGCGAGCAGGGTGATCACCCCTGCAATCAGGAGCATTGGGTCCTATGGAGATCAAACCGGACATCACATCTCCCGATCCACTTCCCCATGACAGTTTTCCGCCCGATGACTCCAGATCGTAAATTTTCGTCTCTGAAATCAATACGCCAGTGCGGTGATCATAAAGTCGAAAAAAGGCTGGGTAACCCCACCAGGGAAACCACGTGGGTGGTTGATCTTCGTTGGGATCGGGTTCTCGATGAAATATCATCGGTAAGACCCAAAATGGTTGGAGTATATCTACCCGATAACATCCGCCCGGACTTATGTGCGGGCCGCTTGATTTTTCAGCCAATCCTTTTTCCCACCATTCAGAGGCTATCCAGAGACTGCCTGCGATAGTAATGTAAGCGAGGAAAAAAGTTACGCGTCGCTTCGCTGGCGTCATCGATCATATCCCGACACGTCTGGCTGATCACCAATACAATCAGGTGTGTTGGGTCCAACGGGGATCATCCCTATAAAAACAGTTTTGGACCCGGATCCCCATGTTATTTCTCCACCGGCTACTTCCAGGTCATAAATAGTAGTCTCGGATATTAACTGCCCGTTGCGATTGTCATAAAGTTTAAAAAAAGCCGGATATCCCCACCACGGAAACCATTTGGGCGCATTAATCTCATTGACGTCGGGTTCTGGGTGAAAGATGTCTGGCAAAATCCAAAAAGGTTTAAATGCTTCCACTCTATAACACCCGTTTGGGCTAATGACGGGATCTCCTAGATTTTCTGCCAAGCCTTTTTCCCACCAGTCAGAGGCAGTCAATAGACCGGTTGATATAGTGATATAAGCTAAAAAAAATCTATATTTTTTAAGGAGCATTTTCAAATTGATAATCCTAGGTCAATCATCTGGTCGGCTTTTTCCCACAATACGTCTGAGTAAATTACGAAATCACCGCCCTTACCTACTTCTTCTCTGTAGTCTCGAAAATTCCCATTAGTAATGGCAGCGAATGGTCCATTTTTTAATTTTATTATCAATTGGCCTTGTGGAGTTATGGCTATAACGGTCTCGGTTTTGGTAAGCACCCGATTTTCTGTCCATGTGCCGAGGTATTGAAAACCATTGAAGTCGTAGTTATCTCTTATGTAGAATCCCATGTTTTTTACATGAAAGTAACGGTGATATTTTAGTGTAATCGCGTGTTTTTTAGTAAATGCATTTCCTGTCACACCAATTTTTAGCGTGGCTATCCCTAAGGCGCCGTACATGTCATCGAGTACGTCCCATGGCTCACCAAGTTTTATAAAGTTTACCTGCGTTGATGCATCTATTTGTAGAGCTGACATGGATGTAGAGCCTAGCTCAAAAAAACTTTCCCCATCCCAGCCAGCTTTTTTTAATCTATCTTCTAGCTGTTTTACCCCGTTCGGGGTGGTTAGCAGCAATTTGGCTGCTTCTAAGGCATTCTGGCACCGTTCAAATTTCATCGCCCAATCCATTTTTACGATGCCATCATCACAATGTGCTGGATGTAGGCTCAAGGGTGAAGGCTTGGTTTTTTCTTCCTTCCATTCCTCCGGCATCTCCCACGCAGGACTGTCAAACCAGCGCTGCATCAGCGCCGCTGCCGTGTCCCACCCCATGTTGCGCATGGCTCCGGGTAGGCGGGAGAGGGCCAGGCTCTGGATAATGACTTCTTTGGCTGGGGTGTCTGTCGGGGCGTAGGTATGTGAGGCTCCTTGCGGCAGAGCGTAGTAGGTGTCTGGGCCCAAAGCGTTGGTGCGTTGGAAATCGTTCAGGGACATTGGGGTTACTCCATGACCGGCCAAGGGGCGGTGGTTGCGAGTTGTAGAGCGATGACCGCAGGACTTGTGTGGCTGCGGCTGTAGCCTTGCAGGTCAAGCACTCCGACTGCAGTGCAACGTTGGTCTTGCATAACCACATAGCCGAGATGACCAAGGCTGGAACGCTTCTGATCGAATAGACGAAAACGCTCATCGCATGCGAGCGACGCCCGCTGACCCACCCATGAATCAGCTGACTGCTCCACCTCATCCACTGCACACTCGCTGGTTACACTCTGATCATTACCGACTGAAATAGCCGGCGCAGACTCAACAGCACTCGACCGTCTTCCAACCCTGAAGAAGCTTTGTTGTGTAGATATCAATTTAGCCCCGCAGCTGGTCAGGTCGCCCTCCAAGGCGATAGTGTTCCCTTCGATATGGAGGTTGTTTTCTTCACCAATGATTTTGCTGGCGCCATGCAATGGGCAGATGACGTCACAGCCTCTGTGCGCCACCGGGAAACCATTGATGCGCTTTGTCTGGTCACCCTTTATAACAACCCCTCCGTGGTCTGTAGTATCACCCTGGACAATGGCTAGAAGTTTCATGCAACTCTCCCTGAGTGGTGTTTTTTCTGCAGGCTGCACAGCTTCCTGACGTCTGATGTGTTTAATCGACGTATATGGAAAGGCGTAATGTCTTAATTAACGTGCAGGGAGAGATAGCATTAGTTTATATTTTCGGAAAGGGCGGATCGCCGTTTGCGCTAATTCAAGACAGGGCTTACGCTGGGTTGATAAATGTCGTACTACTGAAGTAGATGTTTCCTACGTAAATAAAAGATATAGAGACTGGTATCAGAGAACAGCAGTGTTCGCCGTGCCTGATTAATAAACACGGCGAATGGACAGTTCAAGGAAGTTATCCATTCAGTCGAGTCGATCAACCGCCACTCAGCACCACGCTCAGCGCATTGCGCGCATCGTCCAGTTGTACCAGTGAGGCATGCCGCGCGCCAAGGGCGTCGCGGTTCTGGATGGCAGTGAGGATGGCTTTGTGGCGCGGCATGGCCAGTTCGTGCAGGTTGGGGCGTTTGTTGGAGTATTTGAGCGCTTCGCGCAGTGCCAGTGACAGCATGTTGCACAAGTGCGCGAGCAGGTCGTTGTGCGTAGCGTCGGCGATGCGGCTGTGGAAGTCGAGGTCCGGTTGCAGCAGGTCTTCCGGAGTCGGTGCCGCCTCCATACGCAGGTATGCTTCGTGGATCGATTCGATTTCTGCGTCCGTGGCGTATTGCGCAGCCAGTGCTGCAACAGCCGGTTCGATGACTGCGCGCACGCTGGTCAGCAGGTGGAAGAATTCATTCTGCGGTGAGCTCTGCATTACCCAGTGCAGTACGTCGGGGTCCAACAGGTGCCACTCACGGCGAGCCTTGACCACCGTGCCGACCCGAGGTCGCGAGTAGACCAGCCCTTTGGCGACCAGTACCCGAGTGGCTTCGCGCAACACAGGTCGGCTGACGGCATACTCTTCGCAGAGCAGCGCTTCGGCAGGCAGCTTTTCGTCAGGCTTGAAACGCCCGGATACGATCTGCATGCCCAGTTCCTGGACGATGCGGGCGTGCATGCTTTTTCGGTCGGAAGGCTTTCGATAATCCATGGGAACGCAAGTCTGTCCTGGCAGTGATTGCTGGGCATCATACCATCGCACAAGATTTGCGGCGGTCGCCAGAACAAGGGACCGCCGCTTCTTTTAGTGCAAGTAATGCGGGTGACTAGTGCGAGTGACGAGGCACTTCTGAACCCCGGCAACCGACCAGGAAGTCAAAGTCGCAGCCTTGATCGGCCTGCATCACTTTATCGATATACAACTGGCGATAGCCGCCAAGCAGCAGTTGCGGTGGTGCTTGCCAGTCGGCCAGACGCGCAGCCAGTTCGGCTTCCGGGATGTCCAGATGCAGACGCCCGCTGGCGCAATCAAGCTCTATCCAGTCGCCTTCCTTGACCACGGCAAGCGGTCCGCCGGCGGCAGCTTCCGGCGCGACGTGTAGCACTACGGTGCCATAAGCCGTGCCGCTCATGCGTGCGTCGGAGATACGCACCATGTCAGTCACGCCCTGGGCCAGCAGTTTGGCTGGCAGGCCCATATTGCCGACCTCTGCCATGCCCGGGTAGCCTTTGGGGCCGCAGTTCTTCAGCACCATGACCGAGGAGGCGTCGATGTCCAGATCCGGATCATTGATCCGCGATTTGTACATCTCGAAGTTCTCGAACACCACCGCACGACCTCGATGCTGCATCAATGCCGGTGTTGCAGCCGATGGCTTGAGCACTGCGCCCAGCGGCGCGAGGTTGCCACGCAGTACACAGATACCGCCGTCGGCGCGGATCGGGTTGTCGAGTGCTCGAATCACCTGGTCATCGCCGTAGATTGGCGAATTGCAGGTGTTCTCGCCGATGCTCTTGCCGTTCACGGTGAGTGCGTCGGGGTTAGGCAGCAGTCTGGCTTCGTTCATGCGTCGCAGCACGGCGGGCAGGCCGCCCGCGTAGTAGAACTCTTCCATCAGAAAGCGCCCGGAGGGCTGCAGGTCGACAATGGTCGGCATGCCCCGGCCCATGCGGGTCCAGTCGTCCAGATCCAGATCGACGCCAATGCGTCCGGCGATGGCTTTCAAGTGGATGACAGCGTTGGTCGACCCGCCAATGGCGGCATTGACCCGGATGGCGTTTTCGAACGCGGCCTTGGTGAGAATCTTCGACAGACGCAGGTCTTCACGGACCATGTCGACTGCGCGCATGCCGGACATGTGGGCCAGCACGTAACGTCGCGAATCCACAGCAGGGATGGCGGCGTTGTGTGGCAATGAGGTGCCCAGTGCTTCGGCCATGCAGGCCATGGTCGAGGCCGTGCCCATCGTGTTGCAAGTGCCCGCCGAGCGCGACATGCCAGCTTCGGCGGAGAGGAATTCGTCCAGGCTTATAGTCCCGGCCTTGTAGGATTCGTGCATCTGCCAGACGATGGTGCCAGCACCGATGTCCTTGCCTTCGTGCTTACCGTTTAGCATCGGCCCACCGGTCACGACGATGGCGGGTATGTCGCAGCTGGCGGCACCCATCAACAGGGCAGGGGTGGTCTTGTCGCAACCGGTCAGCAGTACGACGCCATCAATGGGGTTGCCGCGAATCGCTTCTTCGACGTCCATGCTTGCCAGGTTGCGGGTAAACATCGCAGTGGGGCGCAGGTTGGATTCGCCATTGGAAAACACCGGAAACTCGACCGGCCAGCCACCTGCTTCGATCACGCCACGCTTGACGTGCTCGGCGATCTGCCGAAAGTGTGCGTTACAGGGGGTCAGCTCCGACCAGGTGTTGCAGATGCCGATGATCGGCTTGCCCTGAAACTGATGGTCGGCAATGCCCTGATTCTTCATCCAACTGCGGTACATGAAGCCATTCTTGTCGGCAGTGCCAAACCACTGGGCAGAACGGAGGGGCGGTTTTTTATCGGAGTCAGACATGATCGGCTCTCTTATTGTAAGACTTAATGGCGATACTGTTGGCTAAGGTAAGCCTAAAAAACGCGTATTGGAAGAGTTGTCAGTTTAAATAGTATTACTATATAGTCATTCGTAGACGAGGGATTATCCTGGCGCACGTGCGGTGTCATTCAGCACCCAGGCACAGAGGTCATCCCCGCAGGTTCCATAACAAAAACAAAGGGAGACCGCCTACATGAGCCAGGAATTGCGGCTTATACGCCGCATCACGTTCAAACTGATTCCATTCCTCATCCTGCTGTACCTGATCGCTTATGTGGACCGTTCTGCCGTGGGTTTCGCCAAGCTGCACATGGGCGCGGACATCGGTATTGGCGACGCGGCCTATGGGTTGGGCGCCGGGCTGTTTTTCATCGGCTACTTTCTGCTGGAAATTCCCAGCAACCTGATGCTTGAGCGCTTCGGTGCACGTCGCTGGTTTGCGCGGATCATGATCACCTGGGGCGCAATCACCATTGGCATGGCGTTTGTGCAGGGGCCTCACAGTTTCTATGTGATGCGTTTTCTGCTCGGCGCCGCTGAAGCAGGCTTTTTTCCTGGCGTGCTTTACTACATCACCCAATGGTTTCCGGTTGGCCATCGCGGCAAGATCCTCGGCTTGTTCATCCTCTCGCAACCCATCGCCATGATGATCACCGGACCTGTCTCCGGCGGTCTGTTGGGCATGGACGGCGTGCTTGGCCTGCACGGTTGGCAGTGGTTGTTCATCGTGATCGGCACGCCAGCGATTCTGCTGACCTGGCCGGTGCTGCGCTGGCTGCCGGACGGTCCGCAACAGGTCAAGTGGATGGATCAGGCCGAGAAAGACTGGCTCACCGGAGAACTGAAAAAAGACCTGGAAGAATACGGCCAGACCCGTCACGGCAACCCGTTGCACGCCTTGAAAGACAAGCGCGTTCTGCTGCTGGCGCTGTTCTATTTGCCGGTGACTCTGAGCATCTACGGTCTGGGGTTGTGGCTGCCGACGCTGATCAAACAGTTCGGCGGCAGTGACCTGACCACTGGCTTCGTGTCCTCGGTGCCCTACATCTTCGGCATCATCGGCCTGCTGATCGTGCCGCGCAGTTCGGACAGGCTCAATGACCGTTACGGGCATCTGGCGGTGCTGTATGTGCTGGGTGCCATCGGCCTGTTCTGCAGTGCATGGCTGACTTTACCTGTGGCGCAACTGGCCGCACTGTGTGTCGTGGCGTTCGCTTTGTTTTCCTGTACGGCTGTGTTCTGGACCTTGCCGGGACGCTTCTTTGCCGGTGCCAGTGCGGCAGCCGGTATAGCGCTGATCAACTCGGTCGGCAACCTTGGGGGGTACATCGGGCCGTTCGTGATCGGTGCATTGAAGGAAATGACCGGCAGCCTGGCGTCCGGTCTGTATTTCCTGTCCGGCGTTATGGTGTTCGGGCTGCTGCTGACCGGCATCGTGTATCACGTTCTGGAGCGCAAACATGTGCTGCCGGTATCCGACTTCGCGGCCAGTGCCAAGGCGAGATAGGTTTTCAGCTTCCCACTATTCTGGAAGGAGATTTTCATGCGGTTAGTACAGTTTGAATTGAGCAATGGTCAGCGCCGTGTCGGGCTGGTCGACGATGATCAGGTGCGTGAAGTGCAGGGAGTCGAGAGTGTCCGCGAGTTGGCATTGGCGGCTATCGAGGCGGGCTCTGTGCTGGCGCATCAGGTCGAACAGCGTGGCGTTGGCGAAACTCATGATTATTCGCAACTGCTGAGTGACCTGCGCATCCTGCCGCCGCTAGACCATCCTGATCCGGCGCACGTGTTGGTCAGTGGCACCGGGCTGACTCACCTCGGCAGCGCGTCGGCGCGCGACAAGATGCACCAGCAGGCCGGCGATGAGGCGTCGATGACTGACACCATGCGCATCTTCAAATGGGGCGTTGAAGGCGGCAAGCCAGCGGCGGGGCAGGCCGGTGTGCAACCGGAGTGGTTCTACAAGGGCGATGGCAGCATTGTCGTGCGTCCGGGCCACTCGTTTTCACTGCCTCCGTTTGCCGAAGATGGCGGCGAGGAACCGGAGCTGAGTGGGTTGTATGTGATCGGCCATGATCGCAAGCCTTATCGTCTGGGTTTCGCCATTGGCAACGAGTACTCCGACCACGTCATGGAACGTCGCAACTACCTGTATCTGGCGCATTCGAAGCTGCGCGCCTGTTCGTTCGGGCCGGAGTTGCGTGTGGGCGATTTGCCACAAAGCCTGACGGGCACCAGCCGCATCTGGCGTGACGGCAAGGTGCTGTGGGAAAAGGAATTTCTCAGCGGCGAAGCGAACATGTGCCACAGCCTGGAAAACCTCGAATACCACCATTTCAAATACGCCCAGTTCCTCAGGCCCGGCGACGTCCATGTGCATTTTTTCGGCACCGCGACCCTGTCGTTTGCCGATGGCGTGCGCACTCAGCCGGGGGATCGCTTCGAGGTCAGCCAGGCCGAGTTCGGTCAGCCGCTGATCAACGGCCTGGCACCGAGCGAAGCGGTGTTTCAGCCAGGCGGTATCGGCAAATTGTGATGCTGGTCTTCGGCATGCCTGCGTCCCGCGCTGGCATGCCGTTCTGTGCGCTCTTGACCGAGTAGCAAGGCGATCAGCGGTGTATCTCCCCCTGCCTTTGCCCTATCATTCGCGCTTTTGCAGGCAGGATAACCATCATGACCACTTCGCCAACCACGCTGTTCGCCGCCCTCGAAGCCACCACCATGCTGGAAATCGACGGTCTGCACGCCTGGGACTTCTCCTTGGGTGATGAACTGAACGTTGAATGCATGGACGGCCGCGAGCGCAAGGTATGGCGTTTCAGCAAAGCCCAGGTCGAAGCTGCAACATTCGATGAATCCCTGCAAAGCTGGGTCGTCAACGATGGCAATGCCGATCACCGGATCATCTGCCTCGACGCTTTCACCCCTTCGGACGAAGATGATTCTGCGCAGGATTGATTAAATGCGGGCTGGCGCTGTCATAGACCCGACAGTGCCGTAACAGGCACTACATTCGATAACAAGATGGATGCCCCCATGCCCCATAAACTTCTGCCATGGCTGGCGATTGCCAGTGCCATGAGCGCATTTTCCCTGCAGGCCCAGCCTATGCCCGACACTGAGTTGCTGATGGGTTCCTACACACAAGGAAAGAGTGAAGGGATCTACCGTTTTGGCTTCAATAGCGAAACCGGGATGATCGACGCCAAGCCGCTGCAGGTCGTCAAATCCGATAACCCTTCCTGGCTGACGTTATCTCGAGACCAGCGTTATCTGTTCGCGGTCAACGAGAACGGACCGGGCCAGAAGGATGTGATCGGCAAGGTCAGCAGCTTTGCCATCGACCCGAAAACCCGTCAGATAACGCCCGTCAATCAGGTCCAAAGCCGTGGCGAAGAACCCACGCACTCCAGTCTGAGCCGCGACGGTCGCTACCTGTTCGTTGCCAACTACGCAGTAAACCCTGACCCCGGTGGCGCGCTGACAGTGGTGCCAGTGGGCAAGGACGGCAAGTTGAGCGAGGCCGTTCAGGTCCTGCCGCTGGGGCCTGGAAGCAAGGTCGACAGTGAGCGGCAGATGTCGTCGCATGTGCATCTGGCCGTGCCGACCCCGGATGACAAGTATGTGGTGACTGCCGACCTGGGCGCCGACAAGCTGTTCGTGTACCGCTACGACGCCAGCCAGACCAAGCCGCTGCAGCCAGCCAAAGAGCCTTTCGTGCAGTTGCCAGGCGGTACAGGACCACGCCATACCCTGTTCAGTGCTGATGGCAAACATGCCTGGCTGGTGCTGGAAATGACCGCCCAGGTCGCCGTGTTTGACTACCATGACGGTGCCTTCAAGCAGACCCAACTGGTCGATTTGAAGAACAAGGGTGTTGAGCAGAAAAACGGTGGAGGCGCCTTGCACACCTCGCCGGATGGCAAGTTTCTGTATGTGACTAATCGTGGTGAAGCCAATCAGGTCGTGGTGTTCCGGATCGATCAGGCCAGCGGCAAGCTTGAAGAAATTCAGCGTCGTTCCCTCGAAGGCAAGGAGCCTCGCGAATTTGCCTTTGACCCGACCGGCAAGTTCATGCTGTTTGCCAATCAGAAGAGCAACCAGATCGTGACCGTACGCCGCGATCCGCAAAGCGGGATGCTCGGCGACACGGTGCAGAAACTCGATGTGGATACACCGTCGTATCTGTATTTTCTGACTGACAAGTAAGGCCCGTCGGCTTCAGCCCTCCAGAGTCAGGGGCTGGAGCCGTCATCATTCTTGGTGATATGGGTTAGTGCTACAAAAGATTTCTGCTGAGCCACCCCTCGGGCGTAAGTTTGAGTCACGGCCAAAGACGGCCAACGCTTCAAACCCATGCACAGACAGACAACGAGGGGTGACCGACATGAACTTCAATCTTTTCTCCATCATCGCTGCATCAGCCATTTCGGCAAGCGTCGTGCTGCCCGCCAGCGCAAGTGTGGAAGTAAGCGACAAGAAAGCTCACGCCACCCAGACCTACACCACTAAATACCTGCAGCAAAGCGCCAACTTTTACGCCGCTCTGGATCACAAAACCGCCCAGTGAGTTGACTGTGAGTCAGGTGCATTGCCTCAGTGAGTGTTAGGCCTCCATTGTACTTACACTTATGGCAATGCCTTGACCCGAGCGGTTTTCCTCAGCAACTGCAGCGCAAAGAAGACGAACAGTAGTGCTGCTGCTGATAGTGTCAATGGCAGGCCATTTGCGTTGCCTGTCATTACTACTCCGCTGACCAAAGGGCCGAGTAAGCTACCTACTCCCCATAGGAGGCCGGCACTTGCATTGGCGGTTATCAGGTCTCGGCCCGTGAACTTCTCGCCGATGAGAATGATTGCCAAGGTATAAACACCGCCTGCCACTGCACCCAGCACTGCTAGACATGGCCATATGAGCAACGGGTAATTCATCAACCAGGACATGCTCATTCCGATGACCAGAGACAGTACGCCACATCCAAGATAAACCGCAGGCCTTGAAACTTTGTCCGACAGCCAGCCCAGTGGAAACTGAAACATCGCGTCTCCCAGCAGGATAACGGTCACCATCAATGCCGCGAGTTTGATCGTATAGCCATGGTCAGCAGCATAAACCGGGAACAGCGATAGAATGACGCTGTCGAAAAACGAGAAAAAAATGATTCCCATGCACAAGGCGGGTGCGACTTGAATAAAGCCAAGTACCGAGAATGTTTTGTCTTTGCTGTCACCCGGCCCGGTCATGTGGCTGGGTAGAATGAACCAGATAACCGCCAGCGCTACAAAGTGTCCGGCGATGACTACGCCGTTCACCTGCGCTCCGGCAGTGCCAAACACTGACACCATCGCTGGCCCAAGCAGCTGAAAGACCGTGAAGCATGTCGTGTAGATCGCGACAATCCTCCCCCGGTACGAGTCCATGGCAATTTCATTGACCCATGACTCTCCCAGAATAATGATGGTCCCCGCTGCCAGCCCCATCGTCAGCCTGGCGACTGCCAGAATTGCCAGCGATGAGGGAAGCACTTCCAGTGCAGCAATACTCAGTGTGGAAAGGCTGAAGCAATACAGGTAGATATGGCGGCGGCTCAAGTGTTTGCAGAGCCGTTCCACAATAAATGCTGATAACATCATCCCCGCCGCCGGCAGCGCAGACATGATGCCTATGTGTACATTTGATGCCCCTGCCTGGTAAAGGCGCAACGCCACCACCGGTACGGTCGAACCAATGCTCAAACCGACAATGGAGACGCCGAGGATAAGCGCCGCCAACAACACTCTGTTCATCACTCATGCCTCTGACTGACTGGGTCATTGAAAGCCACGTTAGTGGTGTGGGTGCGCAACCAGATGTTCGTGGATATCACGTTGCGGTAAGGTCGGTTTGGCGATGCGCACGCCGTTTACATAAAGACACGAGGCCGCGACACCCTGTCCACCATAAGGGGCGTAACCTTTTTCGACAATGTGCAGGTCGGTATTACTTAGCACTGTGCAGGGGTCGTGTTTTCCTTGCTCAATGAGGCCGCTGATATAATCGCTGCTGCCAAACAAGGAGATGTACATAGAGTTTGGTGAGTAAAGTGGGTGTTCAAAATAGGACGCCAGTTCAGCATCGTCGCTATAAAGTTGTACAAAAAATACGGGTGCAAAAAACTCTTTGTAGTTGCCGCCTAAAGACAAGGGTCGCTCGAATATTGTCGGTCTGATCAACCCGCTGACAGGGTTTATTTCGCCACCATAGGTGCAGTGTTCACGACAGTCTCTGAACATTTTCATGACTTTCAGCGTATGGTCGGGATCACTGTTGGGTCCGACAATATTTTTCTTGCACTTGTAATCGCCTACAAGGCCTTCACATCGGGTCAGTTCTTTGCGCAGCTGTCGAATGAATTCAGGGTAGGCCTCAACGTGCACCATAATACTATTAGGCCCAGCGCAATCCTGGCCTTGGTTATATAATACGACTCTCAAAGCGCTTTCCACGGCCGTCGTGATGCAGGCATCGGCTGCCACTACCAAGGGGTTATGACCTGCGCCGTTAAGAATGAAGAGCGTCCGTTTCAAGTAAGATTTTCTGACCTTGGCTGCATTTTCCGGGGTGCCGGTAAAAATCACCGCGTCCGAGATCGCTGCGGTTTGACTAACAAACGTATCTTTGTCGGCAAAAGAGACATGTAAGTTGGGAAAGAAGTGGTCGAGTTTTAACGGATTCAGCAATTTTTTATAATGCGGGTGCATGGCAGTTGGAGGCCGAAGCCATGCTGAGCGGGCCAGTAGCGAAGGAATAATGCCAAAGCACGTCGTTGCGTAAATTGGCTGGTTGAGTGGCAGGTAGCTTGTGACACAGTTCACCCGGCGCTCAAAGAATGATCTGTTCAACTCAATATTTTCCAGGAACTCGATACAGCGTTCTATTTCATCCACTGCCACGTTGTAGCATTCAAAGCCGGAAAGGCTTTCTGCGATAGACTCGCTATGGCTTCTTAAGTGTAGTGCATACGCTTCTGCGCGTGCCTTGATCTCGTCAAAATCGATAGCTTCCGGCGCTTGATCCGATGTGTTTAACGTTTCGGATTTGGCCGTATGGTTCGCTGCATCGGACATTTGCAAGGCTTCCTGGCTCGCGTGTGTGTCTTCTTTCATCGGGTCATACTCCCTATCATGAGCAGCTTGTTGAATCCTTGAGTCAAGTTTTTCACAAAAAGCCTGCACCCCCAGAAAGTTGATATATTCAGCAAGTCGGGGGCCGTGTTCGTCTCCAAACAGGCACGCATATATCGTTTTGTAGGCATCCCGTTGACAGCGAAATCCAACACTGTCAACTATCGGGTTGAGCAGCAGGCAGGTGATGAACTTGTTTTTTACATCAAGGCGCTTTAATTGCGCTGAAAATGAGTGCAGTAAGGCGGCTGACTGTGTATCCAACAGGCGCGGACGATACGCAGGCGCGATGACGTCTTTATAATATGCAAATGCTTTTTCTATCACTGTCGCAAAGGTGTCATCATTAATAATGTCGTGCCTGGTTTTTTCGTGCTTGAGCAAGTAGTGGTAGGCGGTATCAAGGTCTTCAGGGTGGCAGGCGGTGAAAATATTCATCATCGTTCGGTAGGTGGTTAAGCGTTTAGCATGGGCCGGAATACGATGAAAATAGTTAATCGGGTTGTCAGGCTGATCCTTGTCTAGGGATGCTCCGAGCAAC
>NZ_LJRO01000339.1 GCF_001401155.1 Pseudomonas tremae | reverse complement strand
GGAGTTCGCAGCCCGGCACTATCAGGTGGCAGAAACAGAAGTCGAGTTTCGCAACGGCCATGTGCGGATCGGCGATATTTTCCTGCCCCTCGCCGAGCTGGCGCAGTTGGCATGGATGGGCCAGGTTTCGTTGTCCAGCACCGGCTATTACAAGACGCCGAAGATTTTCTATGACCGCAGCCAGGCGCGTGGCCGACCGTTCTATTACTACGCGTTTGGTGCGGCATGCGTCGAGGTCATCGTCGACACGCTGACAGGCGAGTACAAAATGTTGCGCACCGACATTCTGCACGACGTCGGCACCTCGCTGAACCCGGCCATCGATATCGGCCAGGTCGAAGGCGGCTACATTCAAGGCGCAGGCTGGCTGACCACCGAGGAACTGGTGTGGAACGACAAGGGCAAGCTGATGCTGTCTCTTATACACATCT
>NZ_LJRO01000128.1 GCF_001401155.1 Pseudomonas tremae | reverse complement strand
GTACGGCTTCTATGCCAACGTTAACCCGACGGTGGATCACCCTCGTTGGACTCAGGCCCGAGAGCGTCGCTTGCCGAGCGGCCTGTTCAGTCCGAATCTGCGCGACACGAAAATGTTCAACGGTTATGAGGATGAGGTGGGTGCCTTGTATGCCGGTATGGATTTGCGGAAGGACTATTGATGCGATACCCGTTCTGGCGTCTGGCTGTATTTCTCGCCGCGTGTGTTGCGCCGGTCTGGTGGCTCTATCAGGCATGGATCTTTGCCTTGGGGCCTGATCCGGGCAAGGTTCTGGTAGAAGATTTCGGGCTAGCGACTCTGGTGATGTTGCTGATCACAATGTCCATGACCCCTTTGCAGCGTCTGACTGGCTGGCTGGGGTGGATCGTCGTCCGTCGTCAATTGGGGTTGTGGTGTTTCGCTTATGTGGTGCTGCACATGACGATGTATGCGCTATTCATTCTCGGGCTGGATTTAGGACAGTTAGGCGTGGAGCTGTTCAAGCGTCCCTATATCAT
>NZ_LJRO01000275.1 GCF_001401155.1 Pseudomonas tremae | reverse complement strand
ACTTGTTCGGAGAATCCCTATAGGCTTGATTCCATTGGGTGCGCTCAGCAGCGATACAACAGCGCCCATCGACGTAAAGCCTGCCAAGCAGGCGATACCTGCGGCAGCGTCCCCTATCAAGGAGGCCTTTGTAATTTATGCAGACGATAACTAACAGCTCCGGTTCCGAGTTATTGGCACACGTGTACCAGAAGATCCGAAACGCCTACCCTGCACTTTCGCGCAACATTGTCAGAACTCCCATTGTCGAGTTGCCTTGACTCAGCTCTAACAACCGAAGGGTGTGGGCGAAGCTGGAGTGTCTGCAGCGGACTGGCTCTTTCAAATTGCGCGGCGCTTATAATGCACTGCACTTGCTTCCCCCCGGAGCTTCTGTCTATACGGCCTCAATTGAGCTATCGGCGTCAGCGTCAGGGAAGACATCTCGGACCGTCGAAAAGACCAGCTCTTACAGTGCGGTGCCAACCGGCGAGGCCACGCTTCTGTCGATGTGGCTACAGCTGGTAGATCGTGTGGAACAAGCCTTGAACAAGTTGCAAGCAACCCTGCAGCAACACCTGTCGTTTTACCCTGCGCGAGTCGTTACCCGTAGACCCCATGATTGAAAGTTTCATGGGCTATGCGCTGGACAGCACCCGTAAAATGATCAGCAGTTGTCGCAGCCCGGGTCTGGACGGGCGTCGGGTCGCGCAGCGATATCGCTTGTTGATTCAACAGTTCGGACTCGCCCGCTCAGCCTTGAACTGGTGCAGTGCAAGTACCGATCAAAGCACAGACATCATGTTTTTCGATCCTGCAAACCAGCTCTGTGAACTATGAACGCTATGGTTCGGTGGCCCTGCGCGAGCTTGAACTGAACCTGGTGCGTGCGATCGGCTTCGGCGGTGGAGCGCGCACAGCGCTGCTAACCTCCAGCGGTCAGCGGCCTACTCGACGCTGGAAAGCTTTCTTTTACGCGAAGTCTTCTTTCCAAAACACCCGGAAGCAGCCCGCGTGGCAAGGGTCCCCTATCCGCGCGACTGGCGCGAGCGCCAGCGGAAACATGGTGGAGGTGTCGTTGCCATCACTTTCAGTGAGCCGGGCTTGAACAATCGGCACTGCATGGAGGCCTTGATCGAACTCATCATCAACAGTTGCCGAAGCGCAGGCGTATCGATCACCAAAGGCGTGAGATTCGGGTTTGGCATTACCCGTATTTCAGCGGCTGCGGCAATAGCAGAGGCAACAGATCCCTTCTTGCGTCTCTCGATGGGCGAAGAAACCAGCGAACAACTGGAACAGCCAGTCGCCTGCGTTACCCAATCCATTTACATCTTTCTGGAAACCTTCGAATGAACCTCGACATCAGCTCCGATACCTCATTGATCCGCGCGAGCTTACCGATGCGTGCAGGGTTATTGACTTTGCGCGATGCGAGTCTGCAGGACGCCGATGCATTTGCCGAATACTGGACCGACAGCCCGGCTGTCCTACCTGGAAATATTAGGTGTGGATACAGCACGCCTGGGCGATGCACAGCAAATTCGTGAACGCTTTCTGCGAAACACGCCGTCCAGCGAACCGCGCGGACAATCAACCGTTATTTACTCTCTGTATCTGAACGACATGCTGATTGGTTACAGCAATACCAATCGATACGACGCTCAGGAAAATTACTCACACTTGCACACCTACCGGAAAGCCTTGCGCCAAGCGGTAGGCCAGGCCCGAAAGCACAAACAACCGGAGGCGGCGTAGGGGCTTGCCTCATAGGTTTGTGCATAGCGCATTATCTGGAAAAGTTTGACTTGGAGCGTCTGGTTATTCAGACACGCACTCGCAACAAGCTGATCAACCGTGCGCTGGACCTGTATCTGCCAGCTTCCCAGACGCGTTACTTCGAAAAACCCGACGGCCTTTCCGCGCCTGGCGAGTTTCACGTCCGCTTCGCGTATAGAGGCCAGCATCATTTTTATCAAGAGCGAGCGCAGGCGTTGGCGACGCAAAAGGACGCAACTGAAACGAAGCATTCACATCAAAGGTCTGTATAGCGATCTGAGCCTGTGGAAACATCATCAGGACCTCGCGCTGCCAGTTGATGGTCAGGCTGTTGAACATGTCTAGTCCTGAAATAGGTTTACACCTGTTTCACGCTCAAAATGCCCGATGCACCGCATCGGGCGTTTTGTATTTCAGAGCTAAGTGTGGCCGCTCCCCATTGTAGATCTGCACTGATTCATCAACCATTTTCACTGCATCTGCCAAGTCTTTAGGGCGATGGAGTAGAAACTCGTTCTTCAAAATCCCGTTTACTCGCTCGGCCATAGCGTTCTGATAGCAGTCATAGCCATCCGTCATCGAGCACCGGATTCCATGCCTGGTATGCAGCTGCTGATAGAGATCGGAACAGTACTGGACGCCGCGATCTGAATGATGAATCAGCATCTGATCGGTTTTTCGCTCTCCTACCGCTTTTTCCAGTGCCTTTATCACCGATTGGGTATGCAGGCTTTCATGCACGTGATGGCCAACGATCTTGCGTGAGTACGCATCTGTTACAAGGCTCACGTAGGCCACGCTTTCCTGCGTAGGCAGGTAAGTTATGTCTGCAACCCAGACCTGTTCGGGTCCATGGGCCACGACTTGTTGCGGACCTGCTTTGAGCAGGTTGGGGTGGCGACGGAAGCGATGATGGCTATGAGTGGTCTTGTGATAAGCCCGTTTGCGCGGAACCAGCTCGCGCGCATCACGAAGGATGGTAAACATACGATCTCTACCCACGCACAACGACGCAGGAGCTTCGACGCTCATCAAGTAGTGCAGCTTGCGCGTTCCCAGCCTGGGCTGGCGACGCCGCTTTTCCAAAACGAAGTCCACCACCTCTTGGTCTCGGCAGACCCTCGCGTCAAAAGCGCGATTACGCTTGTAATACGCTTGGCGCGAAATCCCCATGAACAGGCAAGCCCTGGTAATGCTCAGGTCTTGGATTTGCCCTTGCGAGAGGACTTGCCGGGTCGCTTTTTTACGACAGAAACGCCGTAGTCATTTTTCAGAACGTTGACGACGGCTTCAAAGAACTGAGCCTTCTGGTTGCTCAGCGCCAGCTGTTCTTCAAGCTCTTTAATCCGCTGCTCGGGTGTCGGCGGGATCGGTCATGGACCTGCTCCTCTGCTCTCGAATTGATGCGCCTTGGCTCCAATCCTGTCGACCGTGCTTTCGTAACCAGACCAGCACCGTCGACCGGCCTTGGATGCCATAGCGTCGTTGGGCTTCTTTATAACTCAACTCGCCTTTTTCAACTTGATCTACGACCGATAATTTAAAGGCTAGCGTGTAATCGCGCTGGCTGCGCCTTTTACCCGAATCCATTGAGTCCTCCTGAGGAAAGTTCAGAAGGTGTAAACCTTATTCAGGACGGGACAACAGCAACAAAAAAGGCGTCCCGAAGGACGCCTTTTTTGTTAAGCTCAAAACGACTGTTTTTGAGCTCTGATCTTCAACCCTGATACAGCTGGGCGAAAGTGGTCGGGGTAAGGGGATTCGAACTCCTGACATCCTGCTCCCAAAGCAGGCGCGCTACCGGACTGCGCTATACCCCGATGATGCTAAAAAACACCTCCGAAGAGGCGTTTTCTATTTGGGTGACGCTTGCGACGTCACTCCCTAAGATCCAGTCAGATACAAACTGACCAAAAATGGTGGGTCGTGTGGGATTCGAACCTACGACCAATTGGTTAAAAGACAATTGGTCCTGCTGACACCTTGAGAACGAGCACGCTGTAGCCGGTTTTGAAAGACCACGCAGCCTCTAATGTCCCCATTAGAGGCTTTATACCATGTTCGTAACCTCGCTTTTGTCCACCAAAGGTGGTGTCGGAAAAACCACGCTGGCTGCCAACCTCGGCGGCTTCTGCGCCGACGCCAGCTTGAAGGTCCTGCTCATAGACATGGACCCGGTCCAGCCTTCACTGTCCTCTTACTACCCCATGACAGAGGAAGTCAGCGGCGGCATCTTCGACCTGATCGCACACAACCTGACTGATCCAGAAAGAATCATCTCCCGGACCAGCATCCCAAACCTATCTTTGATCTTGTCGAACGACCCCAACAACCAGTTGATCAACCTCCTGCTTCAGGCACCGGATGGTCGGCTGCGATTGGCTCACCTGCTGAAAGCGTTCGGGGACCAGTTCGACCTGATTCTCATCGATACTCAGGGCGCACGAAGCGTCATGCTGGAAATGGTGGTGTTAGCGTCAGATCTGGCCGTTTCACCTTTACCACCGAACATGCTGAGCGCCCGAGAATTTAACCGTGGCACATTGCAGATGCTTGAAGGACTGCGTCCCTACTCAAGGCTTGGCCTGCATGTCCCTCCTATCAAGGTTGTAGTCAACTGTCTCGACCAGACAGTTGATGCTCGTGGGATTCATGAAGCCATCAGAAAGACCTTCGCGGACAACATGGAAATCGATGTCCTCAACAGCACAGTTCCTGCTTCAGTAATTTTCCGCGAGGGATCTACAGCAGGCATGTCGGCTCATCGGCTCGAATACAAAAAACCTTCCAATCGACGTGCACCGAGCGCGCTTCAGGTTATTCGAGAGCTTGTGATTGAGCTTTTTCCGCAATGGTCCGACCGTTTCGAGGCGATGACTGAATCCGCCGTAGAGGCCCTCGCCAAAGGTGGTCGATGAGATGGGAAAGACAAATCTCACGGAAGCTTCCGGCATTACTCCTGAACTGATGCGCAAGCTCAACGAGCAGTACAACTCATCGCAACTGCGTGCCGCTCAGACCAAGCTCACGAACACGTCACGTGAGCTCCGCAATTTAAGCTCCGGCCATAAGATGGGCCGCAGCTTGATTAGTCGACTGGGTGATTACTTGAGTGTAGAGCAGCGTGAACTGCTCACACAGGCCGCGCAGCTCCTTGAATCAGTGAACTCTCATGTCGAGCATGCCAAGGAAAAACGTGTCCACGACGAGAAAGCTGCCAAACGTCGGCAGGAGGCGCGGAATGCAAGAGCGAAACAACTGATTGCTGCTACATATCCTCTGCCCCTTGAGAGCCTGGACCAGAAACTTGATCTCCTCAAAACAGTGCTGTTATTCAATCGCATTGGGGCATACGACAGTTTCTACACCACCGTCGAGCTCAATAGCAGTGTCAGACGCGATCTACTGACGCCGTTCAGCAAACTGATAGGTTGGACCAGCCTGACCGCTTATCGAGTCAGTTGCCTGGCCTCACTTCGTCACCAGCTCGTAGAGGCACTGACTGATGACATCTCCTACGACGATGGATCTGATGTCGAGGATCGGCTTGCCGCTCTAAAGTCAAAAGCCCGGGAAGAGCGGGCTAAAGCCGAGCTTACTGCTGAAGAAAGTGAGACCCTCAGACTCTGGAAAGAGGCTCTGGCAGTTGAGGCAGTACCGGAGGTACGGCCATGAGCATTGACCGCCAACGAATAATCGACAAAGTCATCAAATGCTTCGCACTGGCCCGTTCTGCGGGTGCCTCTCCGAATGAGGCTGAGACAGCTTTGCGGCAAGGCCGCAAGCTCATGGAGCAGTACCAGTTCGAAGAGCTTGAGGTCGACGCTCATCTTGCCTGCGAAGCCTCAGTATCTGCCGGTACGAAGCGAGCACCCGCCAGTTGGCTGCATAGCCTGGCAAACACATGCGCGAGCGCTTTCGACTGCGATTGCATTGCGTACCAGGCGCGGCCTGGAGACTGGCAGTTCAAGTTCATCGGTTTGAGTGTATCGCCGGATATGGCCAGCTATGCCTATTCAGCTCTTCATCTGCAACTGGTGACGGCGCGGCGCCAGCACGTAACGCAGCTCAAGCGCTGCAATCCAACGACCAAAAGACGACGTGGGCGGATTTTTGCCGAAGCCTGGATCGATGCAGTCGCCCGCAACGTTTACAAATTTGCCGGTCGCCAGGACGAACAAACCGAACGAGCGATCAGTGCCTATATCGGGTTGCATCACCCTACCCTGATCGAAAAAGAGATCGAGCCAACCTCTGTGAAAGGCCATGACTTCAAATCCCAACATCAGGGGTGGAGGCAAGGATCCACAGCAGCGTTGCACAGAGGTGTCGATCAGCAATCCCCGTCCCTGGCAAGAATCGGGAGGGCGTGATGGATATTTCTCACATGTCCCCTCCTCACTCCGTCGAAGCGGAACAAGCCGTGCTTGGCGGGCTGATGCTCGACAACGAGTCATGGGATTTGATCGCAGACCGAATCAAAGCCGATGACTTTTTCCGGGCCGAACACCGTCTGATCTTCCAGAGCATTGCGGCGCTGGCTGAATCGAACAGACCATTTGACGTGGTCACGGTGTCCGACTCCATTGCGGCCATAGATGCTGCTGGTGGCCTTGCTTACCTCAGTGAGCTCGCCAAGAACACACCCTCCGTGGCTAACATCAAGGCGTATGCCGACACAGTGAGCAACCGAGCTCATCTGCGTCGACTGATTTCACACGGCTATGCATGCACCCGGGAGGCTTCGGATCCTCAGGCGGATGCGGCTGTCGTGCAGGACGTCATCGAACAGCAGCTGTTTGCCCTGGGACAAGGACGGCACACGTCTGACTTTGTCGACGTCAACCAGATGCTCCTGCAGGTGGTTGACAAAATCGATCTTCGCTTCAACGCAGGAGAGTCGGTGGTTGGAGTGCCCACTGGACTGTCCGATCTGGATGAGTTGACGGGTGGCTTACAGCCAGCGGATCTGATCATCCTCGCTGCAAGGCCATCAATGGGAAAAACCAGCCTGGCGCTGAATTTCGTGGACGCTGCGCTTCAGAAAGATGACCACTCCACTGTTCAGATCTACAGCTTGGAGATGCCAGCCGAAGCGATCATTTACCGGCTTCTATCCATATTAGGGCATCTGAATCTTGAGAAGCTGATACGCGGACAGCTCGAAGATGAGGATTGGTCGAGGCTTTCGTTGGCAGTGGCCAAGGTCAATTCCTACAGGGACCGCCTTGTCATTGATGACCAAGCAGACCTGACGCCTTCGGCAATTCGTGCCCGGGCACGCAGAGGGGCACGGCGTTTCGGAAAGCCAGCCCTGATCATGATCGACTATCTGCAAATGATGAAGTGCCCTGGCACAGAAAATCGGGCCAACGAAATCAGCGAGATATCTCGCTCGCTCAAAGCGCTGGCCAAGGAGTTCGACTGCCCTGTCGTCGCGCTCTCTCAACTGAACAGAGAACTGGAGAGACGTCCGAACAAGCGACCTATCAACGCGGACCTTCGTGACTCGGGCGCGCTTGAACAGGATGCGGACCTGATTTTGTTCGTGTATCGGGATGAGGTTTACAACGCCGACACCGAGCACAAAGGCATCGCCGAACTGATTCTTGGCAAGCACCGGAATGGCTCGCTCGGCACCGTCAGAACGGCCTTCATCCCCCAACACACCCGTTTTGAAAACCTCTCGACCAGTGCACGGCAAGGACACCACGCATGAATCCCTCGATTGAACTGACGAAAGAATCTCTTGCACCCCACCCACTTATCTCGCCCCGGAGAATCGCTATGAATCCGAGTGCTAACTCCCTTTCGATTACAGATGAATGCCGCAACTGCGGCCAGCATCTTCCAGCTCATGTGGCGATGACGGCAGCGGAGTGCCCGGTATGCCATAGCGGCGACTTGGTTGAGGTCCTCACGGCCGATACCAAGGCACTTGATGCCGCTCCTAATCAGATGCCCTGCTGTATGGAAGGTGACTGTTCGCGTCGCTCGTTCATGGAGAAGCTTACAGAAACATTCGCCGACCACGAGGTTGAAATCCTGGAGATCCAAGCGGGTAACAAGCTCAGCGGATCGGAGGAACAGTGACATGGCGCGCCACTACAACATTCTTGAAGAGGATCTACCCAGTCAGTCAGATCGAGAGAGAGACAGGCTGCGGATCGAGAAGGCCATTACGGAATACTTCAGTCGCGGAGGGTCCATCCAACGAGTGGAAGCCGATCAGCGTGTGAATGCCCCTTCGTTCATCATCAATGCTGAAAAAACGGCCCCGTTGAAGGCTGGCACTGAGTCTCAGAAGCAGAAAAAAGCAAATGCGCTCAGCGATACCGAGCTGGCACGCTTGCTTAGAGCTCACTGCACTGCCGGTTCATCACTCTTTTCAGCAGCTGCGTCGCTCAATCAAACGCGTAAGCGTTGTGAGGCCATAGCTCGCCGCTACCAGATCCCCTTTCGCTCGGCTGCTTTCGGCAATGCGAGGGCACGATCATGAGCAATATGCCTGCATCTATTCGAGGCGCAAAAAAATCTTTGCAGGCGTTGGCTGACTTCGCCATTTCGCAGGGATGGGCGGTCCATCGCACTCACGGTGGCCACGTCAAGTTCACCAAAGGTGGATGTTCGCCCATTTTCACCTCGTTCACACCCAGCGACCACAGGGCCGGCCTCAATGCTCGCGCTCAACTGCGCCGCACGCGCACCCTCAGCCATGATGGAGAACGCCATGTTGAATAACGAAACCGTGAATATGCGTGACGACGACAAAGACGAAAAGTTTGTTGTTCGTTTCCCGATGGGAATGAGAGCTCGGCTATCGATGGCAGCCAAAGCCAGTCATCGCTCCATGAATAGCGAATGCGTACACCGCATCGACTGCAGCCTGAAGCAAGAGCAGGAGATCGCAAGGCTCAAGGCCGTGATCGATGTGTTGCTCAACGGCGGGACGCCAGCGAGCAATGTCGTTCAACTTTCTGAGGCGGGCCAATAATCATGGCGAGCAAACTCACTGCCGATGAAATAACGGGCAAGTTGCTCCAGGGCTCATTTAGTCGCTCTGGCCCCTCGGTTGATCGCCTGCCTGACCCCATTGCAGACACGCCTATGGTTTTGACCCTGGATGAGTTGTCAGCGTATGAGCATAACCCTCGCACGGTGACCAACATCAAGTACCAGGAGATCAAGGACTCCATTCGGGTCAGGGGTCTGGATCAGCCTCCCCAGGTGACACGTCGTCCGGGTGAGAAGAAATTCATCATCCGCAACGGCGGTAATACGCGGTTGTCGATTCTGCGAGAGCTGTACAAAGAAACGGGGGACGAGCGCTTTTACAGGATCAGCGTGCTGTTCCGCCCCTGGGATGGCGAGCGTGGGGAAATCATTGCCCTCACCGGCCACCTGGCCGAAAACGACCTGCGCGGTAACCTGATGTTTATCGAGCGCGCCGTGGGCATTGAAAATGCCCGAGCTATCTATGAGCAAGAAACCGGCGAGCCCATATCTCAACGAGAGCTGGCGAAGAGGCTGAAAGCGGACGGTTATCCGGTATCGCAGTCCCATATCAGCCGCATGCAAGAGACCATCCGTTGCCTGCTGCCAGTGATCCCCGCCGCGCTCTACTCCGGTTTGGGCAAGCATCAGGTCGAACGGCTGCTGGCCCTTCGTAAAGCCGCCGCTCAGACGTGGCAGACGCACACCGAAGGCAAACCGAACGTCACCGACTTCGAGGTCTTGTTCCAGGACGTGCTGTCAATGTTCGATGGCGATGCCAGCGAATTCGTCTGTGAACGTGTTCAGGATGAACTGATCAGCCATATGAAGGAAGGTACGGGCAGGACGTATGAGCAGGTCCTGCTGAACGTCAACGAAAACCTGACGATGGCACGTCGTTCATCGGTCATTGAAACGCCGCTGCGATTACCACCAACACCGCAGGTGCAGCCCGAACCCGACTCCGAATCTGATGCGTACCAGCCCCAAGAAGACCAGGAACCAAAAACGCTGCAATCGGAATCAAAGCCCCAGTCACCTGACACGCAGGTGACTGAAAAAAGCACGCTGGCTGCACCGTCGGCTTCTGCCCTGAAAACCGACAAGCCTTTGCCGCCGCCACTCTCTGACGAAGAGCGTATCGCTCGGCTGGAAGCCCATGTCGTCACACCGGTCTCAACCACCGACCGCGTCTTTGAGATCAAGCGCCAGGTTGCGGCGCTGGATGGCGAGGAACTGCCGGACTTCAAAGCCAACGCCTTGGTGTCGATTCCCGTGCAAGCCGGGGGCCTGCACCCGATATCGGATGTCTGGTACATCGAACGCATCATGGACCAGCCCGATGAACTGCGTCAGGTCATCGCTCAGCTTGCTCACGAAATCGCCACGACCGCCGGGCTGAACCGCGACACCGTAGCGCGAGTACCTGGAGGTCTGGGCTTTATATGTCACGAGCCGCCGATGGACCTGGAACTCACAGAACTGGCCAACAATACCCTGACCCTGCTCCAGGCCATCAGCGGGGTCTACGCCATCGCCCTGAACCGGCAGACACCCGAGGCTCCCCTGGACGTGGCGGAGTTTCAATTCACGGCAGCGCTGGGCCAGTTGCTAATCGGCAGCCCCAGGTATGAAGACCGAGAGGCCGTGTTGGCGGGCCGTCTGGACGATGCCTGCATCGTCAAACTTTTCCGGCTGATCCGGTTAGGCCGCAGGCTGGTCGAGCTGGAAGCGATGAACGTTGATGGGCCATATACCTCGTGAGTTTTTATCGCGGCGTTCTGCGACAGGAGTTTGAACATGTCAAAACGACATAATCCACTGAATGAAGCCATGGTCGCCCAGATTCTGCATCACCTGCGCAACGGTGAGGTGAAGCGCTGCATCGACATGGGCCTGGACCCGGAAATTCTGGTACTGCTCCAGCAGCCTTCCTCTCAGAGCGTGCTTTTGAACTCCAACGTCATCTGGTGCCAGGTGGCGATTGATCCGGACATGGTCAAGCGCCTGCTCTCCAATAAAGAGCGGACCGACGAAGAGATCCGCATCGTGCAGCGCGCGCTTCGTCTGGGTGCCACCACACCGATGCTTCAGCAGTTCTTCGGCATGTCGCCGCAAGAAGTCTCTCTGCAGCGAGTTCTGTTCGGCGTACCAGGCAAGCCCGGTCGCTTTCGCGATCTGCCCGATGACACACCGTTATGGCACCGGTTCGTCCAGTTGATGGCTGATCTCAACGTCGATCATACCGACGGCGTCGCCTTGCTCGACGTTGCCATGTTGCTGACAGAAGAAATCAACATTCCGGCTGAAGAGCAGGATAGTCACTCGCCCGAACCGATTACGCTGGGCCTGGTGTGGAACAAGATTCAGCAATGGCTGGCTCAGGACCTCTACCCTCCGGGGAAAAACCGTAAATCCGCCAGTCTCGTTCTGATGAGCGAATCCCGACGACTGACCAAAGCCAACCCGAAAGGCAGGGCTCCCGAACGTGGCCTAGAAGAAAGCGCCGCTGGCAAGGTAGAAGGCGAACGGATGTGACGAAGATGAACCGGCGCCCTCCCCTGGCAGTCGCCATCAATGCTGCGGCTGGAACACTGCAAAACCACTTGCTGCTCCAGCAGATGAAATTGGCTCAACGGCAGAATGCTGGCTCAGGTTCCACACCCAGTGACACTGAATCAGTCCGCGACGAGCCGTATGCAGGCGTCGTCTTCAGTGGCAATCCACACGAAACGGTGCCGCGTGGCCTGCTGCTTGATGATCGTCTCTCACCGCTTGAGCGCAATGTCTGGCAAGTCTTCAGGCTGCTGATCAACGGTGATGGCGTCACGGCTTTTCCGAGCTATGAAAAGCTACGTCCCTACCTCGGTTCGTCACCAGGTAAATCGGCCTCCAAAGAAACCGTGGCCAAGGCGCTGACCGTCCTGAGACTGACGCGCTGGCTCAGCCTCGGACAACGGGTACGTGACTCGGTCAGCGGTCGGGTGCAAGGCAACGTCTACATCCTGCACGATGAACCGGTGGGGTGTGCCGAGGCGATGGAAATCGATCACCACTATATGCAACTCGTCGGCCAGGCGCTTGAACATGCCAACAAAGCCGTCAGGCTCGTCGCAGACCATGCATTCAAAGAGTTTGCAGCGGCGACAGGCACGATGCCTTCACGACTCGAAGTCATTGAGCAGAGATGGCAGCAGCAGGGATGGCATGACGCACCGCAAGCCATCGAACACGCACAGGATGGCACTGAGTTCGGAATCCGAACCAAGGGCTCAGACGAGTCAGATTTACTGAGTTCGGATTCCGAACTCAGTAAAAAAAGCCCGGGAGCGAATTTAAAAACACCGGGTTCGGATTCCGAACTCAGTCTGAATTCGGCCTCTTTCGGCTTGGTTCGGATTCCGAACTCATATAGTACGTATACCAATACATCTGTATGTAAAAGCTTTGTACCGCGCGAAGCTCAGGAAAGTGCGCCGGATCTGCCCTCCGGGTTTGAGCGGTTCACACAGGATCAACGTGACAAGGCGATGATCGCCTTGCAGCGCGTAGATCCCGGGTTGCGAACACCCCTGCTCGATCAGTGGCAACATCGGTGCAAGAGCGGATCCGTGAAGAACCCGTTCGGCTACCTGTTGAGCTGCACGCAGAAAGCCCTGAGTGGTGAATTCAATGCCCAATGGCAGGCTCCCTCAGCGGCCACCCAGCAGCCACAGGTGGCCGCCAGTCACTCAAGATCACCGACCGCCCAGCCACCCGCTCCCACTCAGGTTCCCCATCCCCCTGTCACGAGGGCTTCGCCTCGAGAACGAGATGTGTCGTCACTGGCAACCGGACGTGACGCCATGTTGAGCATCAAGCAGATGGTTCAACCGAGGACTCGGGGTTGAAAATGCTCGATGATTGCTCCGTTGGGGACGACACGCCGCATGCCGAGTTGGGTAATACCCCGGGAATCACTTCGGACACTGATCAGGGTGATGCCCCGGGCATCACTTCGAACGCCGATCCAGGTGATGCCCCGGGCATCACTTCGAGCACCGACCAGGGTGATGCCCCGGGAATCACTTCGAGCACCGACCAGGGTGATGCCCCGGGCATCACTTCGAACGCCGATCCAGGTGATGAACCGGGCATCACTTCACGCACCGACCAGGGTGATGCCCCGGGAATCACTCCGAGTACCGATCCAGGTGATTCCACTGGCAACACTTCGTGCACCGATCAGGGTGATTCCCCGGGAATCACTTCGAACGCCGATCCAGGTGATGCCCCGGGCATCACTTCACGCACCGACCAGGGTGATTCCCCGGGAATCACTTCGAACGCCGATCCAGGTGATGCCCCGGGCATCACTTCACGCACCGACCAGGGTGAT
>NZ_LJRO01000488.1 GCF_001401155.1 Pseudomonas tremae | reverse complement strand
CGACCCGGATGATCTGCAAGAGCTGCTTGCAGCCCGACAACACGCGCCTGAGCGTAATGCGGCAAACCCGGCTGCCAGCCAGCGTCTTGATGAGCTGGAAGCGCGCGTCGCTGCCCTTGAAGAGCGCCTTGCCAGACTGGAGTGATGCCCGTCGCGCACGTCCGACTCTGTGCGCAGGCCACCACTATCCGGCTCTGGCGAACGCCGCAGCCTGTTGATACTGCTCATCGGTCGGGCGAATGCCGGTGTACAGCACGAACTGCTCAAGCGCCTGGATAGCGGCTACCTCGTCGCCGCTCACGACCCGCTTGCCCAGACGACGTGCAGCCTGAATCAACGGCGTATCAGCGGGCGTGGCGACCACATCGAAAATC
>NZ_LJRO01000114.1:33738-34031 GCF_001401155.1 Pseudomonas tremae | reverse complement strand
TGAAGGCGATGGATTTGACGGTGCCGTCGAAGTATTCGTTGACCTTGAACATGGGCGATTCCTTATGAAGGGCTGTGAGTGGCTCGCCAGTATGCCCAACACGCCAAACCCCGTCACGCCCTGTTAAGGACGTGTTTTGCAAGAGCGCATCAATAATATGCGTGCAAGGGCTCGGGCTATTATGCCGTCACACTCAGTTGGGCATGATCAGCGGTAAAAGCCGTGCCGTGTTCCGGGCATCGACCAGCGCTCGGTGTTGCTGCCCTGTGAACTGCATGCCCGCTAGTTGCAAA
>NZ_LJRO01000114.1:0-33729 GCF_001401155.1 Pseudomonas tremae | reverse complement strand
CTCGACAGCGCGCTGTCGAGTTGGTGATGACGCCATTCCTCTTCCAGTTGCTGACGGTCATAGTCACCCCAGCTGGCCCAGCCCAGCACCCGCGCACGGTGATGACTCAGCCAACGCTCGAACTGAGGCCATACCGTCGTCAGCGGTGCAGCGCTGTCGATATTGCTCTGGCTGATGTGAGTCAATTGGCGGCAAAAGTGAGTCAGCAACGGCCTGCGTACAGGGCGCACGAAACGTTCGAAATGGTCCAGTTCGCGCCCGTCCTGATTGACGAGCGTTGCGCCTATCTCGATGACTTCCATTTCTGCGACTGGCCAGCCACCTTCTTCGGTTGTCGCTTCCAGATCAATCACCAGCCAATGCGGCATCATCAAGCTCCGTTTTGATATTCAATGGCTTCAGCGTAATTACATTAGCCGATGCCAGCCCCTTATGTCCTACGGTTCACTGTGCATTCGGCCGTCGCTCTACAATGACCGCCCTTTATTGCAAAGGTGCGGCCTGTTATTCGCCACGCACTGGCCGCCCTCTGCACAAGGGTATTGGCGCCGTTGATTTGACAGTTGTCTAAATCAAAGAAACCGCATAGCGTGGGCGGCTTTGATTGATGCCGTGTTTTATGAAAAGACTCGCAGTGGTAATTGATAGTGTCGTGCGCACTGCCGTGGCGGGGGCGTTAGTGCTTATTCCGTTGATGGTGGCGCCGTCGGTCGTTGCTGCGCAGTTGGTGCGGGTTGCGGCAGTGCACTTTCCTCCGTACATGGTGCGTCCCGAGAAAGGCGAAGACACTGGGCTGTTGCCCAAACTGATCAATGCCCTGAACGCCGAGCAGAACGATTATGAATTCGTGATGATCCCGACGTCGGTGCCCCGACGCTTTCGTGACTTCAGTGAGGGTCGTTTCGATATTGCGATGTTCGAGAACCCCGAGTGGGGCTGGAAAGACATTCCTCACGACACGGTCGACCTTGGGCTTGAAGACGCTGAAGTGTATGTGGCGCGGCAGGTTGAAGGGCGTCAGCAGGATTACTTCGATACATTGTCCGACAAACGCCTGGCGTTGTTCAGTGGTTATCATTATGGATTTGCCAACTTCAATGCTGATCAGAAATACCTGAGCGAACACTTCGACATGACGTCGACTTACTCTCATGACAGCAACTTGCTGATGGTGGTCCGTGGACGCGCGGACGTGGCGCCTGTTACCCGTTCCTATCTGATCGACTTCATGTCCAATCACCCGAGTGAGGCCTCGCACCTGATGGTTTCCGAACGGGTCGATCAGGTTTACCGGCAATATGCATTGCTGCGCCCAGGCGGCAATATCGACGTGCCACACTTCACCCGCTTGCTGGACAACTTGCGCAGTGGAGGGGAGTTGGCAACGATCTTCCAACCGTTGCACATCAAGGTGCTGCCAGTCAGCATAGCCCCGCCCGAAAAATAACGGGCGGTGTATCAGCCTGCCGACCCAACCTTCTTAACGATCCTTGGCGTCTTTGGCGTCCATTTCTGCATTGCGCTCATGCACACGCTTGAGCTGTTCTTCGCTGAGGGGCAGTTTCTTGGCTGTGTCGCGCAGCATCATCAGACCGCCGACAATCGAGCCAATGGCTACGAGCAAAATTAACCAGGCATACCAGGGCATAGCGCTCTCCTTGTTGTGATACCGGTTTGAGCGGCGATGCTGCTCAATGGTTCAAGTGTACGCGCCATGAACGGGTCGCGTGCAAGGCCGATTGCACGTGACCCGGAGGAGACGTGTTACCGGCCGGTCAGCATTGCATCGGCCGGCGCATCAGCGCGCGATTTGGCGGTCAGGCTGAAATAGATGAAGCCGATCGCCATAAGCCCCAGAAAGATCAGGCCGATGAGCATGTTGAACCAGGCCATTGCCACCAGACACACCACTGCCAGCGCCAGCGCAATGCCAGGCACCACCGGGTAGCCCGGCGCGCGGAAGGTGCGCTCCAGGTGCGGCTCGGTCTTGCGCAGTTTGAACAGGCTGAGCATGCTCATGATGTACATCACGATCGCGCCGAACACAGCCATGGTGATCATGGCTGCGGTGAGGGTCATGCCGCTCAGGTTGATCAGGCCGTCACTGTAGATAGCTGCGATACCGATCAGGCCACCGGCGATGATCGCCCGGTGCGGTGTCTGAAAGCGTGACAGTTTTGCCAGCGAGGCAGGCAGATAGCCGGCACGGGCCAGTGCGAAGAACTGACGCGAATAACCCATGATGATCCCGTGGAAGCTAGCCACCAGGCCGAACAGACCGATCCATACCAGCATGTGCAACCAGCCGGAGCTGTCCCCGACAACCGCTTTCATGGCCTGCGGGAGCGGGTCGTTGATATTGGCCAGGGTGCGCCAGTCGCCTACGCCGCCGGCAAACAACATGACGCCGATGGCCAGTACCACCAGGGTGAGTATCCCACTGATGTAGGCTTTGGGGATGGTACGTTTCGGGTCCTTGGCTTCTTCGGCGGCCATGGCTGCGCCTTCGATGGCGAGGAAAAACCAGATGGCAAACGGAATGGCGGCGAACATGCCGGCGATGGCTTCGGGCCCGAACGTCTGCGAACCGGCCCATCCGTTGAGGGCGAAGTTGCTGAAACTGAAGGCAGGCGCTACCACCCCCATGAACACCAGCAATTCGGCCACAGCGAGGATGCACACCACCAGCTCGAAAGTCGCGGCCAGTTTCACGCCCACGATATTGAGCGCCATGAATACGATGTAGGCACCGACGGCAGCGTGCCTGGGGTCCAGGCCCGGATACTGCACGTTGAGGTAGGCACCGATGGCCATGGCAATGGCCGGTGGTGCGAATACAAATTCAATCAGCGTTGCCATGCCGGCGATCAATCCGCCTTTTTCTCCGAAGGCGCGACGGCTATAGGCAAAGGGTCCACCTGCGTGCGGGATGGCGGTGGTCAGTTCGGTAAAACTGAAAATGAAACAGGTGTACATGGTTGCAATCATCAGGGCTGTTACCAAAAAGCCCAATGTTCCGGCCACCCCCCAGCCATAACTCCAGCCGAAATATTCGCCGGAAATCACCAGCCCGACAGCAATCCCCCATAAATGAATCGTGCCCAGCGTTGGCTTGAGTTGCGTACTCATTGTTGTCTCCCTGAGGTTCTGTAATCGTTGAAACATCCTGTTGCAGACGCCGTGCCAGTGCATAAGAATCCGTCGCATTGCCTCAAAACAGGTCGTTTGCAGACCGTCAGGGTCAATTGATGTGACCTGCTGAGTGGATTTGGTGCAGGTCTGCGCGAGTGTGTTCGCTGCAAGTGCAGGTAGTAGCAAGGCTGTTTTGCGCGCATCGGCGATGGATGACGATCTACGGGTCCCCGTCCGCTTGCAGCTTCGGCTACAATGCGCGCCGATTTCGACTTACCTGAGACCACGCTCATGTCCGCCTGCCAGACTCCTGTCATCGTCGCCCTGGATTTCCCGACCCGTGAAGCTGCCCTGCGCTTGGCTGATCAGCTCGATCCCACGCTGTGCCGGGTCAAGGTCGGCAAGGAGTTGTTCACCAGCTGCGCATCGGACATTGTCGAGACCCTGCGTGACAAGGGCTTCGAAGTGTTTCTGGACCTCAAATTCCACGACATTCCCAACACCACGGCCATGGCAGTCAAGGCTGCTGCCGAGATGGGCGTGTGGATGGTGAACGTGCATTGTTCCGGCGGCCTGCGCATGATGGCGGCCTGCCGAGAGGTGCTGGCTCAGCGTACCGGACCTCAACCTTTGTTGATCGGCGTGACAGTGCTGACCAGTATGGGGCGTGAGGACCTTGCCGGTATCGGTCTGGATATCGATCCGCAGGTGCAGGTATTGCGCTTGGCAGCGCTGGCCGAGAAGGCCGGTATGGACGGTCTGGTCTGTTCGGCACTCGAGGCCCAGGCGCTTAAAGCAGCGCATCCGTCGCTGCAACTGGTAACCCCCGGCATTCGCCCGGCGGGCAGTGCACAAGATGATCAGCGCCGCATTCTGACCCCGCGTCAGGCGCTCGATGCAGGCTCTGACTACCTGGTTATCGGCCGCCCGATCAGCCAGGCGGCAGACCCGGCCAGGGCGCTGGCTGCAGTGGTCGCAGAGCTGGCGTAAACATGCCCTTCGCAGGGTGAGGACGCCCCCGCGGCGCCCGTTCTGCTCTCACGCTTTACAGGCAAGAGCAGCCGGGTGCGCGATGCTGAGCGTTGAAACTCGCTCGATAGCTGAAGTCAGGCGTGTGCCTTATTCCACTTTCAAGATCAGCTTGCCGTAATTCTCTCCTGTGAACAGCTTCAGGAATGTCTCTGGGAATGTTTCCAGGCCGTCTTCGATATGTTCCTTGCTCTTGAGCTTACCTTCCTTGATCCAGCCAGCCATGACCTGACCGGCTTCGGCGAAGCGGTCGCCATGGTCCAGCACGATGAAGCCTTCCATGCGCGCGCGGTTGACCAGCAGGGACATGTAGTTGGCCGGACCCTTGACTGCTGTGGTGTTGTTGTACTGGCTGATGGCACCGCAGATCACCACACGTGCACCGACCGCCAACTGGCTGAGTGCGGCGTCCAGAATGTCACCGCCGACGTTGTCGAAGTACACGTTCACACCGTCCGGGCAATGGCGTTTCACCGCCTCCATAACGTCCTCGGATTTGTAGTCGATGGCTGCGTCGAACCCCAGCTCTTCGGTCAGCAGGCGGCATTTCTCCTTGCCCCCGGCGATACCGACGACCCGGCAGCCCTTGATCTTGGCAATCTGCCCGGCCACGCTGCCGACAGCGCCTGCGGCACCGGAAATCAAAACAGTATCACCGCTCTTTGGCTGACCCACGTCCAGCAGCGCCAGGTAGGCCGTCATGCCGGTCATGCCCAGTGCTGACAGGTACAGCGGCAAAGGCGCCAGGCTGGTGTCCACGGTGTAGAAACCTTTCGGCTCACCGACAAAATAGTCCTGGACACCCAGTGCACCCTGAACATGGTCGCCCACTGTGAATTTCGGGTTTTTCGATTCAAGGACTTCGCCCACGCCCAGCGCGCGCATCACTTCACCGATCTGCACGGCCGGAATGTAGGACTTGCCTTCGTTCATCCAGCCACGCATGGCCGGGTCCAGCGACAGGTATTTGTTCCTGACCAGAATCTGGCCGTCGCTCAACGCGGTGACCGGGCCTTCCTTATAGTCGAAGTCATCACGGCGTACAGTGCCCGAAGGACGCTTGGCGAGCAGAAACTGGCGGTTGGTAAAATCAGTCATGGCAGGGCCTCACAAAGTGGTTCAAGAATGGAATCAAGCGCTCATGGCGCTGTTCAGGCAAGAAGCGATCATCCAGCGAATGCCGTTTGATCCATGTGGTTGATAGAGTCCACTCAGCCTCTGGCGTTCAAAGCGATCGACTTGACTGGCCTGATCAGGCCATCTTGCAGCTTGAGTCGCTAAGCGCTGTGCTCTACATTGCTGGTCAAATGAATGCCCGGACGAGTGCAATGCCCACGACGAATCTTCAGACCCTTCACCCTCAAGTACTGCGGGCCGGCGACGCCGTGGCGCTGGTTTCGCCGGCAGGCCCGGTGGACCCCGTCAAGCTTGAAGCTGCAGTCGAGGTGCTCAAGGGCTGGGGGCTGCGTCCGCGCGTCTATCCGCATGCATTGGGCAATTATTCGTTTTACTCAGGGACCGATGAAGAGCGGCTCGCCGACTTGAACGCAGCGCTGGCAGATCCGGAAATTCGCGCGGTCATCTGCAATCGCGGCGGGTATGGCGTGCAGCGGATTGTCACGCGCGTGGACATCGAAGCCGTGCGCCGCGACCCCAAGCTGGTGACCGGCTTTTCCGACATTACAGCCCTGCATGGTGCGCTGTGGAACCATGCACGTCTGGCCACCATTCATGGTCCCGTGGCCGCTCAATTGGGGGCAGGTGGTCTGTTTGTCAGCTGCATGCGCCATGCGTTGATGAGTACCGAGCCGGTGTTGCTCAAGGCCGATCCGGCTTCACCCACAGCGAAGGTCAGAACCGGCGGCAGTGCGCAGGGCCTGTTGCTGGGTGGCAACCTGTGCATTCTCGATACGTCAGTCGGTACGCCGTTCATGTCGGACATGACCGGGGCGATTCTGCTGATCGAGGAAGTCAAAGAGCCTGCTTATCGGGTCGACCGCATGCTGACTCATCTGGGCAACTGCGGCATTCTCGAACGTCTGGCGGGTATCGCGGTGGGCGAGTTCACCCCGGCGCCCAACACCGGGGGCACTATCAGCCCGGCTCATGTGTTGCTGGAGCGCCTTGGCAGCCTGGGAATCCCGGTGCTCGGGGGCTTGCCGGTCGGCCACGGTGACCTGAACCAGGCCGTGCCACTGGGCACCCAGGCGATACTGGATGCCGATGCCGGAACCTTGCTCGTCGCTGCCGCCACGCGCAGCTGAACAAGCCGGTATGGCCCAGCGCTAAGGCGCCTTGCGTGCATTCAGAATCAACAAGGTCAGCAAGCCCGCCACAATGCCCCAGAATGCCGAACCGATTGAAAACAGCGTCAACCCGGAAGCTGTCACCATGAAGGTTATCAGCGCAGGTTCGCGCTCACTCGGTTCGGCCATCGCCACGGTCAGGCCGTTGGTGATCGAACCGAGCAATGCCAATGCGGCGATCGATAGCATCAGTTCTTTGGGAAATGCGCTGAACAAGCCTGCCAGCGTGGCCCCGAAAACCCCTGCGATACCATAAAAAATCCCGCACCAGATTGCCGCTGTGTAGCGCTTGGCTTTGTCTTCGTGAGCCTGAGGGCTGGTGCAGATGGCGGCACTGATGGCGGCCAGATTGATCCCGTGGCAACCGAACGGAGCGGTCAGCAGAGAGGCGATGCCGGTCACGGAAATCAGTGGCGAGGTAGGCGGGTAGTAACCGTCGGCGCGCAGCACGGCGACCCCCGGCATGTTCTGGGAGGTCATGGCCACCACGAATAATGGAATGCTGATGCTGACAGTCGCCGCCCATGAAAACTCGGGGGTGGTCCAGACCGGCATCGCCACTTGCAGTGCCAGGCCGTTGAAGTTCAGCAAGCCCAGCAGGGCGGATATCACGATGCCGACCAGCAGCGCGAGCAGCACCGAGTAGCGCGGTGAAAGACGCTTGACCAGCAGGTAAGTGAAAAACATGCCCATCACTAGGCCGGTGCGATGCTGTGCGGCGACGAAAATATCACTGCCGATCCTGAACAGGATTCCCGCCAGCAAGGCTGCTGCCAGAGAAGCCGGCAAGCGTCGGACCATGCGCTCGAAGCTGCCGGTCAAGCCGCAGAGAATGACCAGAACTGCGCTGGTCATGAATGCGCCGACTGCCTCCGGGTACGTCACACCGCCGAGGCTGGTGATCAACAGCTCCGCGCCGGGTGTGGACCACGCCACAGTGATCGGCGTGCGGTAACGCAAGGAAAGGCCAACGCTGCACACCGCCATGCCCATGAACAAGGCCCACAGCCATGACGAAATCTGCAGGTTGCTCAACCCGGCAGCCTGCCCGGCCTGGAACATCAGCACCAGCGAACTGGTGCAACCGGTCATCATGGCAATGAAACCCGCCACTAACGCAGACGGCGATGTATCGGCCCATGGCCGCAGTGGTTGCGGTGGCACCTTGAGGATCTCGTTCATGCAGGACGTCCTTGAAGCGGGCAGGTAGCAAAGGACGCCAAGCCTAAACGTATGGCCACGCAGCCTTGCTATACAGCGATACGAGTAAGCGCCAGCACAGTTGCGGCGGGTGCGTTTACTCGACTTCAGGGCTGACCGGGCAGGCGCCGGATTGCAGCGTCTGGCCCAGCGCCAGGTTGACCGACATCCAGCCATCCACTGCGTTCTGACCCGCTTCGGCGAACACGCGTTGCAACAGCTTGACCTGCTCGCGCCGCAATCCTTGCTCGAACCGGCAGCCTTCTTCGGTCAGTGCCAGCAACCGCTTGCGTTTGTCATTCTCGGGGGCAGCGCTGTGTACCAGGTTCATGGCGATCAATTGGCGGAGCGGGGCGTTGAGTGCCTGCTTGCTCACGCCCAGTACCGTGAGCAGTTCCTTGACGCTCAAGTCGGGGTAGCGGGCGATGAAAAACACGATGCGCTGATGCACACGACTGAAGCCGCGCTTGGCCAGCATTTCATCGGCCTTGGCGGTGAATGCCTGATAGCCGAAAAAGAAGGCCTCCATGGCGATCTGTTGATTGGCAGGTTTTTTTAAGTCAAGCATGTTGACGTATCCGGGGTGATCGTCGTAATTTTAGTCAATAAGTTTGACTCATTTTCCTTTGTCTCGGCTACAGGTAAGTACCATGGCATTCTCCGAACGCGTTTCCCGTCTGAAAAGCTCTTTGATTCGCGAGATCCTCGCCGCTGCTCAGCGTCCAGAGGTGATGTCGTTTGCCGGAGGCCTGCCTGCCTGCCGATGCGATGCTGCCCAAAGTCGAATGGGCCGACATGCCTGTTTCTCTGGGGCAGTACGGTATGAGCGAAGGCGAACCTGCGCTGCGTGAGGCGTTGGCGGCCGACGCCCGAGCGTTGGGTATTGCCTGTGAGGCCAGTCAGGTCATGGTGGTCAGCGGTTCTCAGCAAACACTGGACCTGGCGGCCAAGCTGTACATAGACAAGGGCACCGAGATTCTGCTCGAAGCGCCCACGTACCTGGCCGCGCTGCAGATATTTCAGTTGTTCGGCGCAAATTGCATCACCGTGCCCTTGCTGGCTGAAGGCCCTGATCTGCTCGCCATGCGTCAGCGTCTTGAACAACACAAGCCGGCCTTCGCCTATCTGATTCCAACGTTTCAGAACCCCTCGGCAGTGCGCTACAGCCAGGCCAGTCGCGATGCGGTTGCGGCGCTGCTGGACGAGTTCGACGTGACGCTTATCGAGGACGAACCGTACCGTGAGCTGAGTTTCGATGGCGGCAGCGCCAAGCCGATCGTCAGCAGCCTGAAAAAAGCCAGCTGGATTTACACCGGCACGGTTTCCAAAACGCTGCTGCCTGGCCTGCGCGTCGGTTATCTGATTGCCAGTCCCGACCTGTTTCCACATTTGTTGCGCCTGAAACAGTCCGCCGACCTGCATACCAATCGTCCTGGCCAGTGGCAGGCCTTGCAGTGGATCGGCACTGAGCACTATCGTGAGCATCTGGTGACCCTGTGCGAGTTCTATCGCGGTCGCCGTGATGCGTTTGAAAGCGCCTTGCAGACGCATTTTTCGGATCTGGCAGTGTGGAACAGTCCACAAGGCGGGTTGTTTTTCTGGCTGACCCTCAAACAGCCACTGGACACCCGGACCTTGCTGGATGCCGCGCTGGAGCAGGATGTTGCGTTCATGCCGGGCGAGCCGTTTTTCGCTGATCCTGATGCCAATCATGGCCATCTGCGGCTAAATTTCAGCCACATCGACCCGACGCGCCTGGATGAGGGCATAAAACGACTGGCATCCGTGGTCCGGGCGGCACAGAATCTGAAAGCTGCCTGATTCGATCCGGCAACACAGGCATATCAAGAGGGCAGGGCGATGTACAAGGTTTATGGCGATTACAACTCGGGCAACTGCTACAAGGTCAAGCTGATGCTTAACCTGCTGGGCAGCGAGTACGAGTGGGTGCCGGTCGATATTCTCAATGGCGAAACCCAGACCCCGGCTTTTCTGGAAAAGAACCCCAACGGCAAGATCCCGGTGCTGGAGCTGGAAGATGGCACCTGCTTGTGGGAGTCCAATGCGATTCTCAACTTTCTCGCCGATGGCTCCAGGTTCCTCCCGGCCGAACCGCGTTTGCGCACCCAGGTACTGCAGTGGCAATTCTTCGAGCAGTACAGCCACGAGCCTTCAGTGGCGGTTGCGCGTTTCATCCAGTTTTACCTGGGCTTGCCTGCCGAGCGCATGGTCGAATATCGCGCCATGCAGAAGTCCGGTTACCGGGCACTGGCCGTCATGGAGCAGCAGCTTGATCGCACGCCGTTTCTGGTCGGCGATAATTTTTCGATTGCCGATATCGCCCTGTATGCCTACACCCATGTGGCGCATCAAGGCGGTTTCGACCTCACACCGTACACCGGTATCCGTCGCTGGCTGGAGCGAGTTCAGGCTCAGCCGGGCTACATCGGCATGCTGGACTAACCTGAACACCTGCGCCGCCAATGAGCTGGCAGTACTCAGGCGGGCAAGCCGGAAGACTCCGGCTCGATGTGGCCGCTGGTGCAAGCGCAATGCTTGGCCGAGCACATCCTCGTGCGGCTCAAGCAGTTGCAAGTCTGTGTTGCTTGTCGCGAGGAAGATTGCCCGCGTTGATCGACGTCGGGCAATCGCTGCTCAGATTGCTCCGAAGCGCTGATCAAGGTAATCGATGATCACCTTGGATTCATACATCCACACTGTCTTGTCTTCTTCTTCGATACGCAGGCAAGGCACCTTGATTTTGCCGCCTTCGTTGAGCAGGGTCTGGCGATCGAGCTCGTTGTTCTTCGCATCGCGCAGCGCGACCGGCACGTTGAGGCGACGCAGGGCACGGCGGGTCTTTACGCAGAACGGGCAGGCGTGAAACTGATAAAGCGTCAGGTTCTGTGCTGCTTCATCGACCGCCGCCTGGCTTTGCGGATCGCGTTTTTTCTTGCTTGGGCGGGTCAGGAAGTCGATGCCGATGACGAGTTGGCCCAGGCCCACTCTTAACGCTTTCATGAACACGTTCATACCTCTTGCGGACAGCGGGTGAGTTCTGCACAGCGTTCAGCGTGCGCTACCGCACGTGAACGCAGGCTGAACGCATTACTTGATCAGGCTGAGAAACTCACTGCGAGTCGCTGCGTTTTCACGGAATTCGCCGAGCATCACCGAAGTGATCATGGCCGAATTCTGCTTTTCGACGCCGCGCATCATCATGCACATGTGTTTGGCTTCAATCACCACTGCAACGCCCAGCGCGCCGGTTACCTGTTGAATGGCTTCGGCGATCTGACGGCTCAGGTTTTCCTGGATCTGCAGGCGGCGGGCATACATGTCGACGATCCGCGCGACCTTGGACAGGCCCAGCACTTTGCCCTGCGGGATGTACGCCACATGTGCCTTGCCGATAAATGGCAGAAGGTGGTGCTCGCAGAGGGAATACAGCTCTATGTCCTTGACCATTACCATTTCGCTGGCCTCGGAGCTGAACAATGCGCCGTTGGTTACCTCTTCCAGCGTTTGGGCGTAACCGCGACACAGGTACTGCATGGCCTTGGCGGCGCGCTTGGGGGTGTCCAGCAGGCCTTCACGCGAGACGTCCTCGCCCAGTTGCCCGAGTATGGCGGTGTAATTCTGTTCCAGTGTCACAGGAGTGTGTTTCCGTGTGGGATTCGATAAATGCGAGGGCATGGCCGTTCGCCGAGGCGCACATAGTAACTTACGCACGGTAACTTACGCACGCGTAGGGGGTACGGCAGCGCGGCAAATCAACGTGTCAGGCGGGGTTTGTAATGTCTTGCTCACGCGTTGGCGACCAGGTCGCTACCCACTTGCTGCCCGGTCTGCCCGACAAGGCGTGAAGCGGGCTACTCGTCGCGACCTTCCATCATGGTGCGCTTGAGCACCACATAAACAGCGCCCGCGCCGCCATGTTTTGCCACGCATGAACAGAAGCCCAGTACCTGCGGATGCTGGCGCAACCAAGTGTTGACGTGGCTCTTGATCATCGGGCGCTTACCGTCCAGACGCACCGCCTTGCCGTGTGTGACACGCACGCAGCGTATCTCCAGTTTTGTGGCTTCTGCCAGAAACTCCCACAAGGTTTCGCGAGCCACTTCCACGGTCATGCCGTGCAGGTCGAGGCTGCCCTCGAAGCTGATCTGCCCGAGCTTGAGCTTGCGCATCTGCCCGTCCTGAACACCGTCCCGCGACCAGCTCAGGACATCTTCAGGGCCGACATCGATCACGAATTGATCCGAGAGCCCGTCGATGATCACCGAGTCGGTGCGCACGGTTGCCGACTGGCGCAGGCGGGCCAGCATTTTTCGATCAGCCTTGGGTTTGCCAACATCAGCGTGTTCATGCTTGAGAGGCTTTACGCCGCGCGTCTCGCTTCTGAACAGGGAAAAATCGTCGTCTTGCATGGGGCCTCCGCGAAGGAGGCTAGTCTACCCGTTCAAGCGAGCGGTTCAGTTGTGTTTTTTCATCAAATGGGCGGAGATGCTCAAGCCGCTCGATCCGCGCTGGCGTCGGCAACGCCGCCAGAGCCAGATGCCCAGGTAAAACACCAGTAGCCCACTGATCGCGACGAAAGCGGCGCCACCTGGGCTGGCATTCAGCTCGCCCAGCATTTGAGGATGGCCGATCAGGCTGGAGGCACCGGCGAAGGTCAGCACCAGGCCCACAACCGCCAGCATCAACGCGATCAGCATACCGATGCGCTTGCCCCAGTTACCCGGGCCTTTGTTGCGCAAGCGACGTGCATTGAAACCATCTGACGTTTTCATGCCTTTCCTCGATAGGTAGCGGCTGAGCGGGTATCGGCGCTGTGACTTGGATAAAGAGGGGTGGTTCCCGCTTCCGGTACATAACCGGGCAGCAAAGGATGGGCGGTTATGTGAGCGCGTTCACACAACCCCTCGGTCAGGCACTTTCAGATCAGGTCTTTGGTGAGGGCCAGCGTGGCAAAGTTGTCCGCCATGATTGCCATCTCGGTCCGGTGGACAACCTCGGCGCTGACGACACCGTGCGGGCTCGGCAGGTCGCGGGTCGCGCAGGCATCATCAACCAGCGTGCAGCGATAACCGTAATCCTTGGTAGCGCGCACTGTGGTGCTGATGCTCGAGTGACTCATGAACCCGCAGACCACTAGATCCAAGTGCCCCAGACGTTGCAGCAGCTCGTGAAGGCCAGTGCCGTTGAAGGCGTTGGGCAAACGTTTTTCGACCAGGTGTTCGTCGTCTTGTGGCGAAAGTCCCGAAACCAGTTGGCCGCGCTCGCCCTGCGGGTCGAACAGGCCGCCGACGGTGCCCAGATGACGGACATGTACGATCGGACACTTGACTGCGCGAGCCTTGGCGACCAGTTGACCGATGTTGGCCAGCGCTTCTTCGACCCCGGTCAGCGCCAGTGGACCGCTCAGGTATTCTTTCTGGGCGTCGATGATGATCAGCGTCGCGTTGCTCAGGCTGGCGGGCGCATGCACCCGGCCACTGAGTTGAAACATGGTCTTTAAATCGGACATCCACGGGCTCCTTTGAGTGGGGCTTTTGCGACATTGTCCTCTGGCTGAAGCGTTCTGGGAATGGCAACTATCGAAAGCCACGTTTTCCGTGGCCTGCAGGGCAGGTTGCGGGCATGGCGGATGGCGGTTTGCCTTGATGGCATCAGACGAATCGTGGAAACTCCCGAGTTTAGCGGGTACGAAGCGTGCGTCGTTGTCCGGATCCAGGCCTGTCAAAGTGGCTCGTCGTTTTTTAAGGAGTTTGTTCATGATCACCTCCCGTTTGCGTACCGTACGCGACCATATCCGTTGGGCCGTCAGCCGCTTTCACGAGGAAGATGTGTTTTTCGGTCATGGCACTGACAACGCCTGGGACGAAGCTCGCCAACTGGTGCTGGGCGCTTTGCATCTGCCGTGGGAAATCGCCGACAGCTATCTGGACTGCCGTCTGGAAGTCGATGAGATATCCGAGCTGCAACGCCTGATCAAACGCCGCATCGACGACCGTATTCCGACGCCCTACCTGCTGGGCGAGGCCTGGTTTTGCGGCATGTCGTTCATTGTCGACGAGCGTGTGCTGATCCCGCGCTCACCCATTGCCGAACTGATCGAAGAGCGCTTTGCGCCGTGGCTGGCCAGTGAGCCTGCGCGGATTCTGGACTTGTGTACCGGCTCCGGTTGTATCGGTATCGCCTGTGCCGACGAGTTTCCCGAAGCCGAAGTGGCGCTGGCCGACCTGTCCTACGACGCGCTTGAAGTGGCCAACCAGAACATCGAGCGCCACGGTATGGAAGATCGGGTCTACACCGTGCAGGGCGATGGGTTCGACGGCCTGCCGGGGCAACGCTTCGATCTCATCGTGTCCAATCCGCCTTATGTGGATTCCGAAGACTTCGCCGACATGCCGGACGAGTACCAGCACGAACCGGAACTGGCGCTGGTCTGCGGCAGTGACGGTCTGAACCTGGTACGCCGCATGCTGGCCCAGGCCGCTGATCATCTGAACGAGAAGGGTTTGCTGATCGTCGAAGTGGGCAACAGCCAGGTACACGTACAGGCGCTGTACCCGGAAGTCGATTTCGCCTGGCTGGACTTTCAGCGTGGTGGCCACGGTGTGTTCATGCTGACTGCCGAGCAGTGCCGCGAGCATCAGGCACTGTTTCAGTCTCGAATCTGAGGCGAACCTGACAGGGGCTGGCATCGCAGCCCCGGCAGTCCGCAGGCAAGCCGTTTCAGCGGTGCGTGGCGATCCAGATCAGCAGCCCTGCCTGGAACACAGCGAAAGTTACCAGGCAGGCAATCGTGAAACGCAGACTGGCGTCCTCACGCTTGTATTTGCCGACCCGCTCTTCGTGCTGGCGGATGGTGACTTCCTGCTCGATCATGTTTTTTTCTGCCTTTTCCAGCATTTGCGACGCTTCGAGAATTTCGACGATCTGCACCTTGTCGTTGTTCCAGGTGCTGTGCAGGTTGCCAACATGCACATCCTTGATACTGCCTTTCATGTGCTGGGCGTCGGCATAGGCGACTTCGAAGCCGAGGGTGCGCAGAAAGTGATCGCGGCGCAGGCGGGTGTCTTCGTTCAAGCCGTCCTTGCTGGCCAGGGCCACGCCCTCGATCTTGTAGGAAGACCATCTTTTCTGTGCCCAGTGGACCGCATGGGCGATCATGAAGCGACCGATCCCCCGGTTCCACGGCTCTATCTGCAAGCCTGACTCCGGGCCGAAACGCACAATGCGTTTCTCGTGGTCGGCCCATAAATCCAGATTGTTCTGTTCTTTACGAACGCGTTGGCCGGGCAGCTGAATGTTGATGCGCAGCAGGCTCAGCGCCTTGCTGTGACGTTCGGCACGACCGAACTGCACAAAACGCAACGGCCGCCCACCGGTAGCCCGGTCAGTAGGTTGCGGTGCGAGGCGCAGCATCTGAAAACTTTCGGGCAGAACGTCTTCCCACGGTTGTGGCGGTGCTGCAACCTCGGCTTCTGTGCTGATGGGTTCTGCAGTGGTTTCGGTCATGATATTCGCGTCAGTCATAGCGGTGGCCCTGTCCTTGACCTTGTGCAGCAAAACACAAGGCCGGCAAACCGCTATCGGCCAGAGCGGCCGAGACTGAAGGGTGGGTGGTTGCTGTCAGTCAGTTCTTTTTTGCCGACGCGGGCAATGCCTTGATAAAGCCCACAATGCGCGACGTCACTTCGTCAGCCAAGGGCTGGGTCGGGTTGCGATAAGACAGCAGTTGTTGCTGCAGGTCGTCCGGCACGATGCGCAGCACATGATTCATGCCGTCGATCAGGGCCAGTTCGGCGTCGGGTTTGGCTTTTTTCAGCAGCAGAGCGTCACGCACGCCGACCTGGATGTCATTGCGCCCCTGGACGATCAGCGCCGGAACATGCAATGCGCCAAAGGCAGCTGCCGGGTTCTGCCGAAACAGCGAAATCAGATAGGGCTGGACACTGGGACGGAACACCACCTCCAGCTCGGAGGGAACCTTTTCGTCGGTTTTGCCCGCCTTGAGTTCGTCGAGCAATTGATCACTGCGCTGTAACAGTTCTGGCGGAAGTCGCTCGCGGAATTGCTCGCGCAGCACTTCATCCACAGGTCTGCCGGTGCCGGCTACAGAGATCACTGCCGCTGCGCCGGCCTTTTCCGCCGCTAGGCTTGCGACCAGCGCGCCTTCGCTATGGCCCAGCAGGATCAACTGACCCAGGCGCGGGTTAGCCTTGATTGCCCTGACCCATAGCTGCACGTCGGCAACATAGCGTTCGACGCTGAGGTTACGCTCATCCGGCGTTACCGCCTTGCTGGCTGCCACACCACGCTTGTCGTAGCGCACGCTGGCAATATTGTTGTTGGCCAGGATCACCGCCAGGCGCTTCATGCTGTCGTTGCGTCCGCCTTCCGGGTTATTGCCGTTGCGGTCAGTCGGGCCTGAGCCAGCAATGATAAGCACCACCGGCACAGGTGTGTCCGAGCGCGGCATCAGCAAGGTGCCGTAAAGCTTGCCGTTTTCAGTGTCCACGCTGACTGTACGCTGCACCGTTGTAGGCCCTGCAGCGCTGGCTGCGCCAGACATCAGGGTCAGGATCAGTGTGACCGGCAGCGCCAGAAGGCACAGTCGTTTGAACGCTCGAATCGGGGAAGTACCGGATAACATCGCATGGCCATCATGGGTGGGGTCTCGCTTGGACGCACGCGGTCACAGAAGGTTCGAGGATGAACTGAACCGCGAGGCTGCGTATACTGGCGCGCTTGTTTCAACGATCTGGTTTTTTGGCTGATTTTTCGGAGCGCCCGCATGTCCGGCAACACTTTCGGCAAGCTGTTCACTGTCACCACCGCCGGCGAAAGCCACGGCCCGGCGCTGGTCGCTATCGTCGACGGCTGCCCGCCCGGGCTTGAGCTTGACCTGCAAGATCTGCAGCGTGATCTGGACCGCCGCAAGCCCGGCACCAGCCGCCACACGACCCAGCGCCAGGAAGCCGATGAGGTCGAAATCCTGTCGGGCGTCTTCGAGGGCAAGACCACGGGTGCCTCCATCGGCCTGCTGATCCGCAACACAGATCAGAAGTCCAAGGACTACTCTGCCATCAAGGACCTGTTCCGGCCCGCTCACGCTGATTACACCTACCACCACAAGTACGGCATCCGTGATTACCGGGGCGGCGGCCGCAGCTCTGCGCGGGAGACCGCCATGCGCGTTGCTGCCGGGGCCATTGCCAAGAAATACCTGGCGACCCAAGGCATTGTCATCCGCGGTTACATGAGCCAGTTGGGGCCGATCCAGATCCCGTTCAAAACCTGGGATTCGGTCGAAGACAACGCTTTTTTCTGCCCTGACCCCGACAAAGTGCCAGAGCTGGAGGCCTACATGGACCAGCTACGTCGCGACCAGGATTCGGTCGGCGCGAAAATCACGGTGGTGGCTGAAGGCGTGATGCCGGGCCTGGGCGAGCCGATTTTCGACCGTCTGGATGCCGAACTGGCCCATGCGCTGATGAGCATCAACGCAGTCAAGGGCGTGGAGATTGGCGCCGGCTTCGACTGTGTGGCCCAGCGTGGCACAGAGCATCGTGACGAAATGACGCCGCAGGGTTTTCTGTCGAATCAGGCGGGCGGCATTCTCGGCGGCATTTCCTCCGGTCAGCCGATCATCGCGCATCTGGCGCTCAAGCCGACGTCCAGCATCACCACGCCGGGGCGATCAATCGATGTGAATGGTGCCCCGGGCGATGTCATCACCAAGGGGCGCCATGACCCTTGTGTCGGTATTCGTGCCACGCCTATTGCCGAGGCGATGATGGCCATGGTGTTGCTGGACCACCTGCTGCGTCATCGCGGACAGAATGCCGATGTTCGCGTCGATACGCCTGTGTTGGCGCAGCTGTGACAAGCGCCGTCACGGTTGCGGTCTGCTAGCGTGACAGCACTCCCCGGCAGGCAGCTTCCGTACTGGAGGCTGTCCGGGTTTTACGTGTGTTATTTCGCCTTGTTGGGGGCGTCGGCGCCGTTTATGGCGCTTTACCTGAGCCACCTCGGCTTTGCCAGCGCCCGGATCGGCGAGCTGATTGCCATCCCCATGCTGATGCGTTGTGTGGCGCCCAACGTCTGGGGCTGGCTGGGCGACTACACAGGGCGGCGCCTGGCGATCGTGCGTTTCGGTGCAGTGTTCACACTCTTGGCGTTTTCACTGATTCTGCTTGAAAAAACCTATGCCTGGCTGGCGCTGGTCATGGCGCTGTATGCGTTCTTCTGGCACGCCATCCTGCCGCAATTTGAAGTCATCACGCTTGCCCATCTGCAAGGCCAGGCCGCACGTTACAGCCAGATCAGGCTATGGGGCTCCATCGGCTTCATTCTGGCGGTGGTGCTGCTGGGGCGAGTGTTCGAACGTTTCAGCCTCGACCTGTTTCCGTATATCTTGCTGGCGATCATGGCTGGCATTGCCGTCAGCAGCTGGTGGGTGCCCAATGCGCAGCCACCCATCTCGACCCGCGAAGCGGATGGCGGAGGGTTTATTCGCCAGCTGGCGCGGCCTGGAGTGCTGGCGTTCTATATCAGTGTTGCGCTGATGCTGTTCAGTCACGGTCCGTATTACACGTTTCTGACCTTGCACCTGGAAGCGCTGGGCTACAGCCGTGGTCTGATCGGCATGTTGTGGGCGGTAGGGGTGGTGGCCGAAGTGCTGATGTTCATGGCCATGAGCCGCATCCTCCAGCGGTTTTCAGTGCGCCAGGTGCTATTCGCAAGCTTTTTGCTGGCCGCGCTGCGTTGGCTTTTGCTGGGCCTGTTTGCCAAGCACCTGCCTGCACTGCTGGTTGCGCAAGTGATGCATGCTGCTACGTTCGGCAGCTTTCATGCTGCTGCCATCCATTTCGTGCAACGTAGTTTCGGTCCGCGTCAGCAGGGCCAAGGGCAGGCGCTTTATGCTGCCTTGTCCGGGGTTGGCGGTGCGCTGGGCGCTTTGTACTCCGGTTACAGCTGGAACGCGCTGGGGCCAGCCTGGACATTTTCCATTGCCAGCCTTGCAGCCATTGCCGCAGCCGTCATGATTGTCACACCCAAGAAAGAGGAAGGTGCATGAGCCGCGAACAACTGAGTCAGGACATCATCGAGGCAGGACGATTCCTGTACGGTCGTGGCTGGTCGCCAGCCACCAGCAGCAACTACTCCGCGCGCCTGTCGGCCAGCGAAGCCTTGTTGACTGTGTCCGGCAAACACAAAGGGCAGTTGGGGCCTGATGATGTGCTGGCCACTGATATGGCAGGCAACAGCCTGGAACCCGGCAAGAAGCCCTCTGCCGAAACACTGCTGCATACGCAGCTCTACAACTGCCGGCCAGAAGTTGGAGCCGTGCTGCACACCCATTCGGTGAATGCGACTGTGTTGTCGAGGCTGATCGCTGCAGATCATCTGGTGTTTGAAGATTACGAGCTGCAGAAGGCCTTTCATGGCGTGGTGACCCACGCGTCCAAGGTGGTCGTGCCTATTTTCGACAATGACCAGGACATCGCCCGTCTGGCCGCAAAAGTGCAACCGTGGCTGGACGCGCACCCCGATTGCGCTGGCTACCTGATTCGCGGTCACGGTCTTTATACATGGGGCGCAAGGATGAATGATGCATTGCGCCAGATCGAGGCATTCGAGTTTCTGTTCGAATGCGAGCTGAAAATGCGTACGGTGATGAACCGTTGACGACGTCGGGTCAATCCAGACACGTATTAACCTGTAGTTACGCCTGACCGGCCTGTAAAAGCCGGAGGGCGCTGCCCCAAACCGAGGATTACAGCCATGAGCAGCCTGTCCGTTTATCACGTTTCAAGCCCGGATACTCCCAACAAGGTGCTGACCCATCTGGAGGACATCGCGTCGACACTGGCCGAGCAGGGCGTAGCGTTCGACCGATGGGAAGCGGCTACCCCTATTACCCCCGGTGCCAGCCAAGAGGAAGTGATCAACGCTTATCGCTCGCAGATCGACAGGCTGATGAACGAGCGCGGTTACGTGACGGTGGACGTCATCAGCCTGAACAGTGATCACCCGCAGAAAGCCGAATTGCGCGCCAAATTTCTTGAAGAGCATCGTCACGGTGAAGACGAAGTACGCTTTTTTGTGGCCGGAAGGGGTCTGTTCACACTGCACATCGGCGACTACGTATACGCAGTTCTGTGCGAAAAGAACGACCTGATCTCTGTGCCAGCCGGTACCCCGCACTGGTTCGATATGGGTGAAAACCCGCATTTCGTTGCTATCCGACTTTTCAACAATCCCGAAGGCTGGGTCGCGAACTTCACCGGTGAAGACATTGCTGGTCGTTTCCCACGGCTGGAAGACTGACAGGAGCCCGTTTCTGATGCCTATCAAAGCTGTTCTCACGGATATCGAAGGCACGACCAGTGCGGTCAGTTTCGTGTTCGACGTGCTGTTTCCGTTCGCCAGAACGCACTTGCCTGACTTTGTCCGCAAAAATGCCGATCAACCTCAGGTAGCGTCGCAGCTGGAAGCCGTTCGGGTGCAGAGTGAAGAGCCTGACGCCGATGTCGAGCGAGTCATCGCGATTCTGCTCGAGTGGATAGCGGAAGACCGCAAGGCCACGCCGCTCAAAGCCCTGCAGGGCATGGTCTGGGAGCAGGGCTACAACGCCGGTCAGCTCAAGGGGCATGTTTACCCGGACGCCGTTGAAGCGCTGCAGCACTGGCATCGGCAGGGCTACAGCCTTTATGTTTACTCATCGGGTTCGATCCAGGCCCAGCAGCTGATTTTCGGCTGCTCTGAAGCTGGCGACCTGTCAGGGCTGTTCAGCGGTTATTTCGACACCACATCCGGCCCCAAGCGCGAGGTGCAGTCCTACCGCACGATTGCCGCCGCCATGGGCCAGGACGCGCAAGAGGTTCTGTTCCTTTCGGACATCGTCGAAGAGCTGGACGCAGCAAAAGCTGCGGGGATGGCCACCTGCGGTCTGGTTCGTGACGGGGGAACACTGGTTGGGCACAAGAATGTGGCGAGCTTTGCACTCATCGATCCGGCCACTTTCTAGCTAGGCTGGTCATCCAGACGGGCCATGCTTCTGTCCAGCGGCATTGCCCTGATGCCGCTGACTGCGCGGTTTTCTACCTGCGCTGGCACATTGACTGCTGACTTTTGTGAGCTTTATCCCGCCATACAGTGGGACTTTTCCTGTTCAAAAGTGCGTTGATTCTGTTTGTCCTGGCGGTTGTCTTTCGACGCGTTTATTCGTGTAAGTTCTGCGCGATCACTTCCTGAGTCACGGACAACACCTGTACCGGCTCAGGGGCGCAGAGGGAGCGGCAGCGATGTGCAGTGCCATAAAAGAGAGTGCGACCAAGGATCTACTGATACAGCAAATGGTGAGCACGATTACCGAACTCGATGGCCAGACTGCCATCGAGAATGCTCTCGAATGGTTGCGGCGTGAATGCAGCAGTGAGCGCGCGATGTTCTACCAGTTCAAGGGGCCGTTGCTGCTGACCTTCATCACGTCCAATGTCAACGATGCGTGGGGTGAGGCGTATCGCCGACACGAGCTGATCAGGCACGACCCGGTCATCCGCTGTTATCACCATGAGTTAGGGTTCGTGAACTGGCAGGATGCATTCAGGCAATACCCGATATCAGCCTGCTACAAAAAAGCGGTTGATGCCTGCGAACTGCTTCCGGCCGTATCATATGGTTACACTAACCACTGCCGTGGTGCAGACAGCGTCACCTCGGTATGCACCTTGGGTGACATTGAACGTGCAATAAGCGCCGAACAAAAATACCTGATCAGCAGTCTCATGCCTGTGCTGCACAGCGTGGCACGAGGGTTGAAGTTCAGTTCCCGCGGTTTAACGCACCGAGAACTGGAAGTTCTACAGTGGGCCAGAGACGGAAAGACCGCTTGGGAAATATCAATGATTCGGGAGGTTTCTGAGTCAACGGTCAAATTTCACCTGAAGACCATTTATTCAAAACTGGGCGTGGCGAACCGGGCACAGGCGGTAGGTGAAGCGCTTTGCCGCGGACTGATCAGGTGATCAGCCAAGCCTGCTACATCAAAACGCGGGCAAAAAAAAGCCGCGAAAACATGCGTAATCGCGACAAACAAGGGATGAGAGAGCGTACAACGGCATGCCGCCCCGGAAAGGGCGGCAAAGAAAATCAACGTGTGTGATAAGTCGGCAGGTCAAAGCGATGCTGGCTTTGCAGCATCGAGATAGCTGGCAATTCACTGGCCTGTGCCGCCAGATCGCGGCGGATGGCGCTGATTACCCATTCCAGCTGAACCGGGGTGTGCAACTGCGCATAGGACACCGAGCGACGGATCTGTTTGCCTTCGGCACTGCGCAACGAAACCAAAACACCACCGTCCGGACGCGGCTGGGTGTTAACGGTGTAGTCGGAGAATACGGAAGCGAATTTTTCTTGAATAAAAGTCATGTTTGGCGGCTCCATTGCTCATGGGATAACAAGCTTGCAAGTACTGTTGCAGCGACTGTGCCAGTCTTTGCACTACAATTTATTCCTTTAAAATCAATGGCTTAATATATTTGAAAATTTCAGGTCTCGTGCATTTTGCATGAACACCCATCGTGCGCCCTGCATTTTGCGGGTTTTGCGGGGCGGCGCTTCGGGCAGATAAGCCGGTTAGCTGCTCGCGCCTTCGTTGTTCCCGCTGTCATTGAACTGCTGGACACACCAACCCTCTGAAGCTGGAGGCCAAAAAGCGGATCGAACAGCTGGCGCGTCTTGCGGTCATTGTTTTATCGCTGCCGGGAGCACTGGATTCCCGGAGTACCTTGCGCCAAGGAGCCATTGATGACCGATTCAACCGCCAACCCGCCCAAGACGATGACCGAAGACGAGGCTGCTGCCTTCGCCGAACAGGTTTTCGACGTTGCTCGTCAGGGCGATGCTGTGATGCTGGAACGCCTGCTCGAGAAGGGCCTGCCAGCAGACCTGCGCAATCACAAAGGCGATACGCTATTGATGCTGGCCAGCTATCACTGCCATGCAGATGCTGTCCGGGTGCTGCTGAACCACCGGGCCGATCCGGAAATTCGCAACGACAACGGCCAGAGTCCCATTGCAGGCGCAGCGTTCAAGGGTGATCTGACCGTCGTCAAGTTGCTGGTCGAAGCAGGTGCCGATCTGGATGCCGCCTCTGCCGATGGCCGCACGGCGTTGATGATGGCAGCCATGTTCAATCGTATCGAGATCGTCGATTACCTGATCAGCAAGGGCGCTGACCTCCGTGCTTGCGATGCCAAGGGCATCAATGCGCTGGACGCTGCGCAGGCAATGGGCGCCACTGTTGCCGTGCAGCACTTGAGCAAAATGGGTATGCAGCCTGCGCGGCCCTGATACCCATACCTTTGCGGCATGAACGCGCAGATAGAGGCGCGAGGGAATTACCGTTATCCTTCGCGCCTCTTTTTTTGCCCCTGCAGGATTGCCTTTATGAAAGACGCACTGGTCGAATTAATCAGCAAAGTCAGCTCGGGCTGCATGGGCGACGACGAGATCGCGCAGATCGCTGATGAAGCGGCGCAGGCTTACGCTGACCCGCAGGCGTTTCTGGCCGCCAACCCCGACATCAATTACGACGACACGTTTCCGATCGCCCTGGGCGAGTGGGTGGTGGTCGGCAGTCTGCCGGAGACTGTGTTGTTTCAGGCCGACAACTACATGCAGCTGTTCGAGCAGATTGTTCAGTCATTCGGCAAGGATGTGACGTTCAACATCAAGCCGAAGCAATTGGCCAAGGGCGAGCCTCTGGTCGCCCTGAACCGAATTCAGATTCAGCTGAGCAGCATGAACAAGGATATGGGCGGCTACGTGCTGATGAATTTCAGCCAGCCACTGGATGACGAATTACAGGCGGTGCTGGTCTATGGACGTGACGAAGCGCGTGTGCTTGAGCTGACAGCGTTGGCGGGCATCCATGCCGCGCCAGCACTGCAGGCACTGCGCGGTTAGCCCAGGGCTGTATCGAGAAACATCATGACGGCAAAACCGCCCATCAGTCCCAGCGTCGCCGAGGTCTGATGGCCGTTGCGATGCGTCTCCGGAATGACTTCATGGGACACCACGAAGATCATTGCGCCTGCGGCCAGGCCCATGCTCAGTGGATAAGCGATCGCGAAGCCGCTGGAAATACCGAGGCCTACCAGAGAGCCCAGTGGCTCCATCAAACCGGAACCAATGGCTACCAGCATTGCCTTGAAGGCCGACAGCCCGGTGGCACGAAGGGCGAGGGCGATTGCCAGGCCTTCGGGGATGTCCTGAATTGCAATGGCGGTGGTCAGCGGCAGGCCTACGTTCATATCGCCGCTGGCGAAACTCACACCGATCGCCATGCCCTCAGGCAGGTTATGCAGCGTAATCGCCAGGACGAATAACCAGACCCTGTTGATGCGCTCCGAATGCGGCCCTTGCCGTCCTACACTTTCATGCTCGTGCGGGGTGAACCTGTCCAGGCCCAACATCAACAGCACGCCAAGCCCTAGCCCGGCTACCACCGTCGCCGCTGCCCCGGGGCCGCTGTTAGTGATGTCCCGGGCAGCTTCGAGGCCTGGCAGGATCAATGAAAACGAGCTGGCAGCCAGCATCATGCCTGCGGCGAAACCGAGCATGATGTCCTGGGCGCGTTGCGAAACGTTTTTCAGCGCAACCGCCATGACTGCGCCCAATGCTGTGGCCAGAAACCCTGCGGTGCCCCCCATCAGCGCATGATTGAAGTTGACCTGACTGGTGCCGTAAAAGGCGTTGTAAACACTGATGCCGACCAGTCCGATAACGATCAGCAGGGCGAGCGCGAAACCCAGGCTTACCAGCGGGCTGTTCTGCAAGTGGTTAAACCACGTGGCCCAAGGCGTGCGGGGTTGTGCGGGTGTCGACATGAAAAGAACTACCTTTGGAAGAAGTGGACGCGATGGCAAGCGAAAAAACAGCTTCGCCCCGATTGGGAGCCCGAGAATATAAGGTTGGTTCAACGGAACCCCCGAACGGCGCGACTATCCTAGGAAGGCAAGCATTCATCTTAGGGGCAACACCATGGGTTCTAGCTTCAATGGCCTGGTCGGCCTGATCATTCTGGTGCTCGATATCTGGGCTATCATCAATGTTTTGAAAAGCGGCGCCGAAACCGGAAAGAAAATTCTCTGGGTGTTGCTGATTGTACTGCTGCCTGTAGTGGGCCTGATCATCTGGGCAATCCTGGGGCCGCGCGGCAACGTGCGTATCTGACACGCCAGCAGGCTGGCATGAAACGCCTGATTACTCGCGTAGTCAGGCGTTTTTTCGTTTTCGGGCCGAGGCATCTGCGCCCCACTCATGGCAGCCTGACGACAGAGAGGTTCGACCTGTCATGTTCCTCGACGTAGAATGCGCGCTTTTGTTGTGGGCGGTCGGCCGTCCTGTCATCAGTACCCAGCGGGAGCTTACCCATGAGCGATTATCAGGAAACGTTGTACGAAGGCTACGGCCAGCGCTTTCGTATGGAAAAAATGCTTCACGAAGTACGTACCGAGCACCAGCATCTGGTGATCTTCCAGAACCCGCGCATGGGGCGCGTGATGGCGCTGGACGGCGTCATCCAGACCACCGAAGCGGATGAGTTCATCTACCACGAGATGCTCACTCACGTTCCGATTCTGGCGCACGGTGCAGCCAAGCGTGTGCTGATCATCGGTGGTGGCGACGGCGGCATGCTGCGCGAAGTTGCCAAGCACCTGACAGTCGAACACATCACCATGGTCGAGATCGACGCCACAGTGGTCGAGATGTGCAAGGAGTTTCTGCCCAATCACTCCAACGGTGCCTTCGATGATTCCCGTCTGAATCTGGTCATCGATGACGGCATGCGCTTCGTCGCTACCACTGAAGAGAAGTTCGACGTCATCATTTCCGATTCCACCGATCCGATCGGCCCAGGAGAAGTGCTGTTTTCTGAAAACTTCTATCAGGCCTGCCATCGCTGCCTGAACGAAGGCGGCATTCTGGTCACTCAGAACGGCACGCCGTTCATGCAGTTGAGCGGTGTGCAGACCACTGCTGGTCGCATGAACGGTCTGTTTGCCGACTGGCATTTCTATCAGGCAGCCATCCCGACCTACATCGGCGGGGCAATGACCTTTGCCTGGGGGGCGACCGACAAGAGCTACCGGAAACTGCCGCTGGAAACCCTGCGTCAGCGTTTTTCGGGCAGCGGGATTGTTACGCGCTATTACAACCCTGAAGTTCACATCGGCGCGTTCGCCCTGCCACAGTACGTGCTGCAGGCTGTGAACAAGGCCAGCAACGACTGACCGGCCTGCGGCGCGCCAAGGCCTGAACGTCTGAAGCACCACCTGAGTGGCTCTTGGGCGCGCTTCTGGCGACAGAAATTTCACACGTTCTGTCCCAGAATTGCGCGCGAAACTGAACAGGTGTGCGCCTTCACGGGCGGACCTGGCCCCAGGCGCCCCGCAATCAAGTAATATCTGCGCCCTGCTGCACGCCGCCGTCCCGAGAGGAGGGCGTCGCTGCACCACTGAACCTACTTCTGAATCCACCGGATCCTGACAACCATGGCCAAAACGGACGCCCAGATTCATCGGCAAGCCCGCTTGCAAAACCCGACTGTCAAATCGCATCTGGCGTACATCCTGCTCAGCGGCTTCGCCCTGATGGTGATGTACACCCTGTTGCGCATTGGTCTGCTGGTCTACAACCGCGAGATGATTGGCGACACGCCAGCCTCGACGTTCGTTGAGGCGCTGTTCAACGGCATGCGTTTCGACCTGCGCCTGACAATGTATCTGCTCGTTCCGCTGGTGCTGTCGCTGTTCAGCGCCCGGGCCATGTCGGCGCGCGGCTTTTTCCGTTTCTGGCTGACCCTGGTCGGCAGCATCACGCTGTTCCTGGGCCTGATGGAAATGGACTTCTATCGCGAGTTTCACCAGCGCCTGAACGGCCTGGTGTTTCAGTACGTGAAGGAAGATCCAAAGACCGTTCTGAGCATGTTGTGGTACGGCTTCCCTGTGGTCCGGTACCTGCTGGCCTGGGCTGCGGTAACCTGGCTGTTGAGTCTGGTGTTCAAGGGTATCGACCGCATCACGCGCCCACGCCACGTCACCACGACGGGCACCCACACAGTGGCGTCTGTTGCGCCCTGGTATATGCGCACAGGCGTCTTCGTGCTGGTGCTGTTGGTCATGGTGGTGTGCATTCGCGGCACCCTGCGCCAAGGTCCGCCGCTGCGTTGGGGTGATGCATATACCACCGAATCGAACTTTGCCAACCAGCTGGGGCTGAACGGTACGCTGACTCTTATCACTGCGGCCAAAAGCCGTATGTCCGAGGATCGCGACAATATCTGGAAAGCCACGCTGCCTCAGGATCAGGCGCAGCAGACCGTGCGCGACATGTTGCTGACCCCCCACGACAAGCTGGTCGAGCCTGACATTGCCGCCGTGCGTCGCGACTTCACGCCGCCGGCCGAAAACACGCTGCCGATCCGCAACGTCGTCGTAATTCTGATGGAAAGCTTCGCCGGTCATTCGGTGGGCGCGCTGGGCAGCGATGCCAATATCACGCCGTACTTCGACAAACTCTCCAAGGAAGGCCTGCTGTTCGATCACTTCTTTTCCAATGGCACGCACACCCACCAGGGCATGTTCGCCACCATGGCATGCTTCCCGAACCTGCCGGGTTTCGAATACCTGATGCAAACCCCTGAAGGTGCCCACAAGCTGTCGGGCCTGCCGCAGCTGCTGAGCGCAGGGCGCAACTACGACGACGTGTACGTCTACAACGGCAACTTTGCCTGGGATAACCAGTCGGGGTTCTTCAGTAACCAGGGCATGACCAACTTTGTCGGTCGCGAAGACTTCGTCAATCCGGTTTTCTCCGATCCGACCTGGGGTGTGTCCGATCAGGACATGTTCGACCGTGGTGCGCAGGAATTGAAAGCCCGGCAGGATGGCAAGCCGTTCTATGCTCTGCTGCAAACCCTGTCCAACCACACGCCGTACGCACTGCCTGATCCCTTGCCGGTCGAGCGCGTGACCGGGCATGGTTCGCTGGATGAGCACCTGACTGCCATGCGCTATGCCGACTGGGCATTGGGCCAGTTCTTCGAGAAGGCCAAAAAAGAGCCGTACTTCAAGAACACCCTGTTCGTTGTATTGGGTGATCATGGTTTCGGTAACAACAAGCAACTGACCGAAATGGACCTGGGCCGCTTTAACGTTCCGTTGCTGCTGATCGGTCCTGGTGTGCAGGAAAAGTTCGGTCAGCGCAGCAGTACCGTGGGTACTCAGGTCGACGTGGTGCCGACCATCATGGGTCGTCTGGGTGGCCAGAACCGCAACCAGTGCTGGGGGCGCGATCTGCTGAACCTGCCGGAAGGCGACAAGGGTTTCGGCGTCATCAAGCCATCGGGCAGCGAGCAGGTGGTGGCCATTGTCAGTGGCAACCGCATCCTGATCGAGCCGACCGAGATGCCGGCCAAATTGCTGACCTACACCCTGGGCGCTAACCCGCACGCAGAAGAAGTGCCTGACGCTCCAGACACTCAGGAACTCAAGCACAAGCTGGAAAGCTTCCTGCAGACTGCAACCAAAAGCCTGCTGGACAACACAGCCGGTGTAGAGGCCAGCAAAAACCGCAACTGACGGAGACAGACTCGCCAAGCCGACGAGTCCTGTCACCCATGAAAAAGACCCTTGGCATGCACTGCAAGGGTCTTTTTTCTTGCCTGCTGTTCGCGCGGGTCCGGCACTAATCCGTTGGAACGAATGAGGGGCTGGAAATGTCCTTATGAGATAAGCCGGAGTGCCCGGCTTCGTTCTGGAGGCGTTGATGAAACAGTGGGCCATTTTGTATCTGGACAAGGACGGCGTGCAGCAGCGCCTTGAGGCTGATTTTGCAGCCCGTCCCAGCGAGGAAGAGGTTGCGCAGATGCTGCGCAAGGGCCTTTACCCGATGACCGATGAACTTGATCTCAATGATCTGGACGGCCGCACTGCTGAACCTACTGTAAAGACGCTGAAGGACCATAACAGCGTAGAGATCATTTCCATTACAGAAATGAGCTGACCGCTGGTTGCTCAAAAACCTTTTCGTGCCAACCACTTGGCATCCGGCCCGCGATAGGGCTACTCTGCATATGAGGTCATTCGAATGACCTCTGACATCTCGATACCCGGCCTGCACACGCGCCCGGCCTGGTCAGCTACATGCTTGATTCCCCACGTCGGATTATCTGTCGTGAGGCGGCCCTCTCCAAGGTGGTCGCTCTGGAAGAGTTGAAACTCTATCTATCGTTGCATAGGAGGACGTTTCATGAGCACAGCCTATCAAGAGGACATCAGCAGTAACGTACTGCGCCGCATGAAAGAAGGCGGCTTCGATTTCGCGCGCATTTACCCCATCGAGTTTTATGCCATTTTCCCGGATGAGGAACGGGCTCGGCAGGCTGCAGAGCAATTTCGCGGCGAATCCCTCAATACCCAGATAAACGTACGTGACGACGGTGCCTGGCATTTGCAATTGAGCAAAGTGATGTACGCCACTTATGACGGTATCGGTGACTTCGAGCAGGACTTCCAGGCGGTTATTTCGCCAATGGATGGTGAGGTCGAAGGCTGGGGCGTTACACAGGAAATCAGAAGACTGCATGCCTGAGGCATTTCGGTCGGAATGCAAGACATTGACCGGCCGATTCGGAATGCTTTCCGCGTCGGCCGGTCTTGTTTTTGGGCTCTGGCCAGGTCAGGCAACACTTGCTGTGGTCAAAAAAAAGCCACTCAATCGAGTGGCTCAAAGGGAAGTCTGTTTAGAATCTGCAGGCGGTGCCTGAACATGATGCGTGATACAAAAAGGGTGTCTGGCGCCCTGTTTGCTCGGTTGCCGGGGAGTATGGCGAACTAATATGGGTGGCGGAAATCAACTCTGACTATGCCGATCATAGATTTCACGATTCAATAATGCTTCCGAATGAAGCGTAAACGAATCAGCCAGAGCGTTTAATGCACAGGAATGGTGCGAGCAATGGTGGTTTTTTACCTAACCCGTTGATTAAAAAGCGTTTATGCCGGTGGCACGGGCTTTGCGAAGGTCTTGGTGTCCATGGTGACAAGGAGTACGGCATGATCCGCACCTTTTATGACGAGATGTACGATGCTGGCGGCATAGTCCGCCCGCACTATCGGGAGTTTGCCCGCTGGCTGGGTGATACGCCTCCCGAGCTGCTGGCTCAACGCAGGCGCGAAGCCGATCTGCTGTTTCACCGTGCCGGAATCACCTTCACGCTGTATGGCGATGAGCAGGGGACCGAACGGCTTATTCCTTTCGACACCATTCCGCGCAGCATTCCGGCCAGTGAGTGGCGGGTGGTCGAACGCGGCTGCATTCAACGCGTCAAAGCGCTGAACATGTTTCTGGCCGATCTTTATCACGACCAACGCATTATCAAGGCCGGCATAATTCCCGCCGAGCAGGTGCTCGCCAACGAGCAGTACCAGCTGGCGATGCAGGGTCTGAACCTGCACCGCGATTTGTACTCGCATATTTCCGGCGTCGATCTTGTACGCGACGGAGACGGCACCTATTACGTGCTGGAAGACAACCTGCGCACACCGAGCGGCGTGAGCTACATGCTCGAAGACCGCAAAATGATGATGCGGTTGTTTCCGGAGCTGTTCTCGGCGCAACGTATTGCACCCATTGATCATTACCCGAATCTGCTGCTCGACACCCTCAAAAGCTCAAGCCATCTGGACAACCCGAGCGTTGTGGTACTGACGCCCGGACGTTTCAACAGCGCCTTTTTCGAGCATGCGTTCCTGGCCCGCGAGATGGGTGTTGAGCTGGTCGAAGGCGCGGATATGTTTGTCCGCGATGATCGCGTGCTCATGCGGACCACTGATGGCCCCAAGGCTGTCGATGTGATCTACCGCCGCCTTGACGATGCGTTTCTCGACCCGCTGGCGTTCAACCCAGACTCGATGCTCGGCGTCCCTGGCCTGCTGGCTGCCTATCGCTCCGGCAATGTGGTGCTGGCCAACGCCATAGGTACCGGCGTTGCCGACGATAAATCGGTCTACCCGTATGTCACTGACATGATTCGTTTCTATCTCGACGAAGAGCCGATTCTCAAGAACGTACCGACATGGCAGTGCCGCAAGCCTGAAGAGCTGTCGCATGTGCTGGCCAATCTGGGCGATCTGGTCGTCAAGGAGACCCAGGGCTCCGGCGGTTACGGCATGCTCGTCGGCCCTGCTGCAACGGCCGCTGAAATCGAATCTTTCCGGGCCCGCCTGAAAGCCAAGCCGCATGCCTATATCGCCCAGCCTACGTTGTGCCTGTCGACCTGTCCGACATTTGTCGAGAACGGCATTGCCCCGCGACACATCGATTTGCGCCCCTTTGTTCTGTCCGGTCGCGAAACCCGCGTCGTCCCTGGCGGGCTTACCCGAGTGGCCTTGCGTGAAGGCTCACTGGTGGTGAATTCGTCTCAGGGTGGCGGAACCAAAGACACCTGGGTGGTCGAGGATTAAGGATGCCTGTCAATGTTAAGTAGAACTGCCTCGGATCTTTTCTGGATGTCGCGTTACCTGGAGCGAGCGGAGAACCTCGCCCGAATGCTGGACGTGAGTTATTCGCTGTCGTTGATGCCTCAGGACGGGCGTGGCGACGGGCTGGATGAAATAGCCATGCCGCTGCTGATCACCGGCACGCTGGAAACCTATATCGAGCGTCATGGCGAACTGCATGCCGAGCGCATGCTGCACTTCTTCGCGCTGGACGCGACCAACCCGGCCAGCATCTACAGCTGCCTGGGCGCCGCCAGGGCCAGTGCGCATGCCGTGCGTGGCCGAATCACCGCAGACATGTGGGAGAACATCAACTCCACCTGGCTGGAAATTCGCGGCATCGCCCAGCAGGGGCTGACCCGCTATGGCATGAGCCGCTTCTGTGAATGGGTCAAGGAGCGCTCTCACCTGTTCCGGGGCGCGACCTACGGCACCATCATGCGCAACGACGCGTTCCGTTTCATTCGTCTGGGCACGTTCATCGAGCGCGCCGACAACACCATGCGGATGCTCGACGCGCGTTACGAAATGCTCGAGTTGCGTGGTCCACAGGCCAATGCCGCGGCGGATAATTCCGCTGCGGGTTATTACCAGTGGAGCGCCTTGCTGCGTGCGCTGTCATCGTTCGAAGCGTATACCGAAGTCTATCGCGATGCGCCAGGCGCGCGTCAGGTAGCCGAACTGTTGCTGTTGCGGGCTGATATACCGCGCTCGTTGCGCGCCTGCCTGGAAGAAATGGACGTCATTCTGGCCAGCCTGCCAGGCGTCAACGGTCGTCCTGCGCAGCGCATGGCGGCCGAGATGGACGCAAGATTGCGCTACACCAGCATCGACGAGATCCTCGAGGAAGGCCTGCACGAGTGGTTGAACGAATTCATTCCAATGCTGGCCCAACTGGGTGATGCGATCCACATTTCGTATCTGGAGGCTGCATGAGACTCTCTATAAGCCATGAAACCACCTATCACTATGATGATCAGGTGCGTTCCAGTATCCAGTATCTGCGCCTGACGCCTCACGACAGCGAGCGTCAGCAAGTGCTTAGCTGGCAACTGACCTTGCCGCGCCCGGTGCGCGCGCAGATCGACCCGTTCGGCAATATCCTGCACGTGTTAAGCCTTGAAGAGCCCCACGAGGCGATCATCATCGGCGCGCGTGGCCAGGTCGAGATTGACGAGACGCGTGAGTCAGAGCATGAAAGTCAATCGGCATTGCCGTTTTTGCGCGTCACGCGGCTGACGGAGCCGGACGAGGCGATTCGCAGCTTCGCCGCCACGGAGTGTCGCAAGCGCGCCGACCGCACGGCCTTGATCGACCTGATGCATGCGCTCAACCAGCACATGACTTACACCCAGGGCGCAACGGAGGTCGACACCAGCGCCGCTCAGGCGTTTGCCGGACGCTCGGGTGTCTGTCAGGACCACACTCACGCCTTCCTGGCTTGCGCTCGCACTATGGGCGTGCCGGCGCGTTATGTATCCGGTTACCTGTGCAGTGAAGACAGCGAACACCTGTCCAGCCATGCCTGGGCCGAAGCGTGGATTGACGACGCGTGGTACAGCTTCGACGTGACGAATCAGTTGGCCATCCCCGAGCGTCATTTGAAGCTGGCGGTCGGGCTGGATTATCTGGATGCCTGCCCGGTGCGCGGCATGCGCCGGGGTGGCGGGTCTGAGCAGATGCATGCCAAGGTCGTGGTCTCGCCCATGACCGGCACGCCAAAGGTGAAGACCCGGGTGCAGGTTCAGACACAGCATCAATGATGCGCTGGACGTGAAGGTCAGGCGGCCGGGATTTCATCCTCCGGCCGTTGCTTACTCGGCAGGGTCGTCAGTGATGTCGTAAAGCGCATTGTGCAACTCTTCGTAGTTACCGCCATTGATCACGCTGAAGTAACCTGCGGCCCTTAGTTTTTCCTGCGCCTTGTCGGCCTTGCTGTCAGTACTGCTGAAGATGACGAACACCGCATTGCGGTCGGCGATTACCTGCTTCATCTGGTTTACCAGTCGCCTGTCGTCAACCCGCACCGCATTCAGCACCGAGCCTGCTTCGTAGTCGGTCTGACTACGAATATCCATCGCCAGCTTCCCTTCCTTCAGTGCAGCCACGGCGGCTGCCTGATCTACAACGCCGGCGTGTGCAGCAACGCTGCCGACCAGCGCAAAAACAGCAATCCATTGGCGCATGAACCCATCTCCATCAGTGCGAGTGGAAATAGTGGCACAGTTACATACTGTCCGAAAGCGTAGCGGATCAGCCAAACAACCTGTTCAGGTTGGGCACTATCAATAGCAGGGTAGTAGTGAAGAGAATAAGTCCTGCCTGGCGTACTTTAGGATGTTTGAGCTTGAGTTTGAGCATGGCTGACCGCCTTTTGTTGTTATTCCTGAGCGACAAAAGCGCGTCGAAGGCATGACCGATTCGACGGCTCGCAAGGTTGCACGTTGAACAGGTGGGCGCGGTCAATTGACCGC
>NZ_LJRO01000361.1 GCF_001401155.1 Pseudomonas tremae | reverse complement strand
CCTTACATGTACCCGCGTACCATCGACTTTATCGGCAATCGCAAGATCGACATGCGCGATGTCGTCACGCACAAATTCCCCCTGGCGGAGTTCAAGGAGGCGTTCGCGGTCATGGAGCGTGGCGACAAATCATTGAAGGTCGTTCTGCAACCTTGACCCACCCGATCCTTATAAAAAGAACACAGGAAATTGCGTTATGAACCGAGTGATAAACGATCCGGACCAGGTGGTCGAGGACATGCTGCGCGGCATTCTGGTCGCGCACCCCGAACTGACACAGAGTGACAGTAATCCACGGGTCATCAGCAAAAACCGGCCTTCGGAGCAAGGGCGCGTCGGTATCGTTACCGGCGGCGGCTCGGGTCATGAACCGGCCTTTCTCGGCTATGTCGGTCCAGGGCTGGTAGATGCGGTAGCGGTCGGCGAGATCTTTTCCTCGCCTACTGCCAAGAGCTTTTTCTACGCCTTTCGCGCGGCCGATCACGGTGCAGGCATCGCCTGCCTGTACGGCAACTACGCGGGCGACAATATGAACGTGAAGCTGGCGATGAAA
>NZ_LJRO01000285.1 GCF_001401155.1 Pseudomonas tremae | reverse complement strand
GTACTCAGGACTTCTACCTGCGTGCCTTCGACAGCGGCAACGGCAACGAAATCTGGAAGGCCCGTCCCGTAGGCAGCCAGTCCGGCCCGATGACCTACGTATCGCCCAAAACCGGCAAGCAGTACATCCTGCTCACCGCCGGCGGCGCCCGCCAATCGCCGGATCGTGGCGATTACGTAATTGCCTACGCGTTACCCAAGTAACGTGCTTCAACGTTGAGGTGCAGATTTTGCCCCTCGATTTGTCATGTCACATGCTGGATGTCTTGCGGACAGATGGATGCTATTGTTGGCTTGTGAAGTAAATGGCCATTTTGGATAGCCAATCCGAATAATGAGTGTGTTCACTGCTGGGCTCGAAATAGCACCCCAATGTGCTTGTCATTATTTCGCTGTAGTCTGTTTCCGTCATGGGCTGGCTTAACAGATGCTCAATTTCTTTTACGCTATCTCGCAAACAGCTCAAGGGTTCACATTTTACGATCTCTTCAAACACGTGATTGCTGTCCGAGAACTCTTCCGTCCAGTCCTGATGAAAATAGCAGCCTAGGCTCTGTACGTAAA
>NZ_LJRO01000105.1 GCF_001401155.1 Pseudomonas tremae | reverse complement strand
CGTCATCGACGTGGCAGGCGGTGATGATATTCCGCGCAAGCGCGGCCCCGGCGTCTTGAACTGTGACCTGCTGGTGGTCAACAAATATGACCTGGCGCCTTATGTGGGCGTTGATCTGCCACGCATGCGGCGCGAGTCTGTCGAGGCCAGGAGCGGCAGGCTGGTACTGTTTACCAATTGCGGCACGGGTGACGGAGTGGATGAAGTGGTCGAAGCCATCAGCCGCGCCGTACTGTTTGACCGCCCATGAACGCCCACTCGTCGTTGCTGCCCGTCTGTAAAAAACCCACGGCACATATTGCCCTGTCTCTTATACACATCT
>NZ_LJRO01000020.1 GCF_001401155.1 Pseudomonas tremae | reverse complement strand
GGTACGCTGGTGCGTCTGGAAAGCGGGCGTCTCGGCGTTGTGGTCGAGCAAAGTGAGGCGTCGCTGCTGAAACCGAGGGTGAAGGTCTTCATGTCGGCGCGGACCGGCAAGACGTTCGCCGCGCAGATCATCGATCTGGGCAGTTTTGCCGACCCGGACGCGATCGTCAAAATCGAAACGCCGACCGACTGGGGTATGGAAGAGGTTGATACGCTGTGGGCGGGCAGCCCGGCCTGATCAGTTGATGAGTCGCCCTGCCGGCTAACCCAGCAAGCCCAGTACCTTCGCCCTCGCCACCGCCTGGGTACGCCGCTCGACGCCTAGCTTGCTGTTGATGTGGCTGGC
>NZ_LJRO01000029.1 GCF_001401155.1 Pseudomonas tremae | reverse complement strand
GCGGCCAGACGCGCCGCACGCAGTTTGGTCTGCATACCGCCACGCCCCAGCGCCCCTCCCGTGCCGCCCGCCACCGCATCCAGCGCAGGATCATCGGCGCGCGCCTCATAAATCAGCTGCGCATCCGGATTGTTGCGAGGATCAGCGTCGAACATGCCGTCGCGATCGGTCAGGATGACCAGCAGATCAGCCTCGACCAGATTGGCAACCAGCGCCGCCAGCGTGTCGTTGTCGCCAAAACGGATTTCGTCGGTGACCACCGTGTCGTTTTCGTTGATGACCGGTACAACCCCAAGCTCGACCAGCGTACGCAACGTGCTACGGGCATTCAGGTAGCGCTTGCGATCCGACAGGTCGTCGTGGGTCAAGAGAATTTGCGCAGTGTGCCGGCCATATTCGGCAAAGCTCGACTCCCACGCCTGCACCAGCCCCATCTGACCGATTGCAGCGGCAGCCTGAAGCTCGTGCATCGCACTGGGTCGCACAGTCCAGCCGAGACGGCTCATGCCGGCAGCCACAGCCCCGGAAGAAACCAGCACCAGCTCGACGCCTGCTTCATGCAGCGCCACCATCTGCTCAACCCACACACCCATGGCGTTGCGATCCAGGCCCTTGCCATCTGCCGTCAGCAAGGCACTGCCAATCTTCACAACCCAGCGCTGGGCGCCCGTCACTTTGCTGCGCATCTTCTTCCAACCTTAGCCAGAGAGTTTTCAAATTCAAGATACAAAAACGCCGCTAACAATCGTAGCGGCGTTCAAGTTTACTTCAAGCGATCAATCGCGGACGTAAATGATTTCCGGACCGTCTTCATCATCCACATCTTCTTCGTCCCAATCATCGTCGCCGATGTCATGCACGCTCTTCACGCCGCTGCGACGCAGGGCACGCTGATCGTCCAGCGCCTGCAACTGCGCGCGCGCTTCGTCTTCGATGCGCTGATCCAGCTCGGCCAGCTCTTCGGCATAGCCAGGCTCCTCGGCGATACGCAGGCTGCGCTCTTCGAGGTAACGCATGATGTCGCGAGTCAGTTGCTCGGTACCTTCTTTGGCGATCGCGGAGATCACGTAGACAGGGCCAGTCCACTCCAGGCGATCCACGATCTCCTGCTTGCGTGCTTCCTGCTCTTCTTCAAGGATCTGATCGCACTTGTTCAGCACCAGCCAGCGATCACGCTCTGCCAGCGAAGGGCTGAATTTTTCCAGCTCGCTGACGATGACTTCAGCAGCGTCCGGCGCGCTGGTTTCATCCAGCGGAGCCATATCAACGAGGTGCAACAACAAACGGGTACGCGCCAGATGCTTGAGGAAGCGAATCCCCAGGCCAGCGCCGTCGGACGCACCTTCGATCAAACCAGGGATGTCGGCAACGACAAAGCTCTTCCAGCGATCGACGCTGACCACACCCAGGTTCGGTACCAGCGTGGTGAACGGATAATCGGCGACTTTAGGCTTGGCAGCCGATACCGAGCGGATAAAGGTACTTTTGCCAGCATTCGGCAGACCTAGCAGGCCCACGTCTGCCAGCACTTTCAGTTCCAGCTTGAGGTCACGCTGATCGCCCGGCTTGCCAGGCGTAGTCTGGCGTGGCGCGCGGTTGGTACTGGATTTGAAGCGGGTGTTACCCAGACCGTGCCAGCCGCCTTGGGCAACCATCAGGCGCTGGCCGTCCTTGGTCAGGTCACCGATGATTTCCTGAGTGGTCGCGTCGATGATGGTGGTGCCGACCGGCACACGCAGCACCAGCTCTTCACCTTTGCGACCCGTGCAATCGGCGCTGCCGCCATTGGAGCCGCGCTCGGCATCGAAGTGGCGGGTATAGCGATAGTCGACCAGCGTGTTGAGGTTGACGTCGGCGATCATGTAGACCGAACCGCCATCACCACCATCACCGCCGTTCGGGCCACCGTTTTCAATGAATTTCTCGCGACGGAAGCTCATGCAACCGTTGCCGCCGTCGCCGGCTTTTACTCGAATGGATACTTCATCTACAAATTTCATAACGCACGCCTCCCGCCACAGGGACGAGCAGAACCACATAAATTACATAAGACTCTTGCAAAAATGAGCGTTGCGATACCGATCAGAAACCAGCGACCCCAGAGGTCAACATCACAACAGCCCGCACAAACAGTTTTGCAAGAGACTCACCTGCCTCTCTACCTCTACAAACAAAAAAGCCCCGTCGCAAGACAGGGCTTTTAAGCTACTGCGTGATTACGCTGCGGAGACTTCAGTCTTCGGAACGATGCTCACGTAGCGGCGACCGAAGGCGCCTTTAACCTGAAACTTGATCACGCCTTCCACTTTCGCGAACAGGGTGTGATCTTTACCCATGCCAACGCCGTAGCCAGCGTGGAATTGGGTGCCGCGCTGACGCACGATGATGTTGCCAGGGATGATAGCCTGGCCGCCATACATCTTCACGCCAAGGCGTTTGGCTTCTGAGTCGCGCCCGTTACGGGTACTACCACCAGCTTTTTTGTGAGCCATGAGTCAATTCTCCAGTTGAGGATTAGGCTGAATTAAGCCTGAATACCTGTAATTTTGATCTCGGTGTACCACTGGCGGTGGCCCATACGCTTCATGTGGTGCTTACGACGACGGAACTTGATGATACGAACCTTATCGTGACGACCTTGCGAAACCACTTCAGCCACAACGGTAGCGCCAGCAACAACGGGAGCACCGATATTGACGTCGTCGCCATTGCCGACCAGCAGAACGCGGTCAAACGTAACGGATTCGCCAGTAGCGATTTCCAGTTTTTCGATTTTCAGGTATTCACCTGGGGCGACTTTGTACTGCTTGCCACCGGTAACAATTACTGCGTACATGGTATTTCTCCGAAAATCCTGCTCACCCAGCTCTTTATAAGAAGAGTATCGGCTGGCATGGCTGCATGGGGCTGGAACGGCCCTTTTGCAATTGCGTAAGGCAGGTGCTGCCCAGGAAAGTTAGGGTGCGCGATTGTACGCAAGGCAATGACGGGTTGCAAGAGGCGGGTCGTCATACCTTGACACGCTCTACCTCGCAACCTAGCATGCGGCGCAACCTATCCGGAGCACGTGTCGCTGATGCAACCCCAAGCCTTCTATCGCGCGGTGGCGGACGACTTTAGTGCCGTTGACCTTATCATCAAAAAGCAACTGACGTCGCGCGTACCGCTGGTCTCGAAAATCGGCGACTACATTACGTCGGCAGGCGGAAAACGCTTGCGCCCTTTGCTGGTACTGCTGTGCGGCAAGGCGCTGGGCCGTGAGGGCGACGATATTCGCCTGCTCGCCGCCACCATTGAATTCCTGCACACCGCCACCCTGCTGCACGATGACGTCGTCGACATGTCCGGCATGCGCCGTGGCCGTTCAACTGCCAACGCCTTGTGGGGCAATGCACCCAGCGTGCTGGTGGGTGACTTCCTTTATTCGCGCTCGTTCGAAATGATGGTTGAACTGGGCTCGATGGAAGTCATGAAGATTCTGTCCAAGGCGACCCGCATCATTGCCGAAGGCGAAGTGCTGCAACTCTCCAAGATCCGCGACGCCAGCACCACCGAAGAAACCTACATGGAAGTGATCCGCGGCAAGACAGCCATGCTGTTCGAAGCCTCGACTCACAGCGCCGCAGCCCTGTGCAAGGCGTCCGAAGCACAGACTGAAGCCCTGCGCACCTTCGGCGATCATCTGGGTGTGGCCTTCCAGCTGGTCGATGACCTGCTCGACTACCGCGGCGATGCCGAAACCCTGGGCAAGAACGTCGGTGACGACCTGGCCGAAGGCAAGCCGACCCTGCCGCTGATCTACACCATGCGTGAAGGCAGTCCCGAGCAAGCCGCTCTGGTTCGTCAGGCCATCCAGAAGGGTGGCCTGGAAGACCTCGAAAGCATCCGCAATGCCGTGGAAAGTGCCGGCGCGCTCGACTACACCGCGCAACTGGCCCGCGACTATGCCGCCCGCGCCATCGCCTGCCTGGACGCCTTGCCACCGAGCGAGTATCGCGATGCGTTGGTCGAGCTGAGTGAATTTGCGGTCGCCCGCACGCACTGACACACACTGAAAGCAACGTAGAGAAGCCCGTCCAGCGTGACGGGCTTTTTATTATCTGCGTGTCAGCGAGCGCTCACACGATAAGGCTCATCAGCCTTTTATCAGCAGATGCAGCCCCAGCAGGCCCATGCCGATAAAGAACACCCGCTTGAACAATGCCGCGCTGATCCGTTTTCGCAGCCACTGGCCAAGCATCATGCCCAATAATGCAGGGGCCAGCGCGATCAGGGATGCGCCAAGCTCCGCACCGCCCAGCGCGCCATTCCATGACAAGCCGACCGCCAATGCGGCAGTCGAGACGGTAAAGGATAGCCCGAGGGCCTGCACCAGTTGATCACGCTCAAGCCCCAGCGCCTGTAGATAGGGCACGACGGGGATCACGAAGACTCCGGTGGCCGATGCAATGACGCCGGTGATGAAGCCACCCAACGGCCCCAGCCAGCGCTCGGCCCTCGCTGCCACCTGAAACGTCGGCAGGAACAGGCCGCTCAAGGCATAAAGCAGAAGCGCTCCACCCAAGGCCCTGGTCATCGAATGACTGCCACTCATGCCCAGCCAGAACGCACCGACGCAGGTGCCAATGAATATCATGATCAGCATCGGCCAAAGGCGTTTGAGCAGTGGCCGCAGGCTGCCGCCGGTAGCCAGTTGCCAGACGTTGGTAAACGCTGACGGAATGATCAGCAAAGCCGCAGCCTGAGGCGGCAGCATGACCAGGCCCAGCAAGCCCATTGCCACGGTGGGCAGGCCGAGGCCGATGACGCCTTTGACCGTACCGGCCAGCAGAAAAGTGCCGATCACCAGTGCCGAAAGGCCCCAGCCGAGGGTGTGGTAAAAATCGAAAACTGCGCTCATCGCATCCCTGTCCGCTTGGTGAAGCCTCATCAGACTAAGGCTGCGAGGCGCGCTCGCTCAGATAAGCCAACACTTCCATTTGATTGCCTGCGAACTCGATCCGCGCGGCCTTGTGCTCACGCTGATAAGCGTACATGGGGTCGTAGTACTCGCCGAGCAGGCCTTCGATCCAGGCACGATGCAGCTCGACCGCGCCGCTGCGCTGCTGTTCTTCCAGCGCGGACTGCATGAACGCCAGCAAACGCTGATGGCGCTCGCCACCCAGACGTTTGTGTATGTTGTTCAGGCTCTGCAACAGGCGATCGGCAAACAACCCGAAACCAAGCTCTTCGCCCTTGACGTTGATGAACTCTGCGCAAAGGTTAACCACATAATCAGCCAGAATGCGCTCGACACGGTTGTCGAAGCTGTCTTCCAGCCAGACCATCGGGCAGCTTTGCATGGCCTGGTGCAACTCCAGCGGCACGTTGCAACTGCCTACCAGACGGCTCTCGTCTTCCACCACGAATCGTTCGATGCCGGCCGCACGTTTTTTAAGCAGGTCGATGGCCAGCCGGTTCTCGAAATCGATCTGCGCCGGCTGCCCGGTGGCCCGTTTGCCAAAGCTGGAGCCGCGGTGGTTGGCAATGCCTTCCAGGTCCAGACTGTCTGAAAGTTGCGTCAGCACCTCGGTTTTGCCAGTGCCTGTCATGCCGCCGAGTACGACCAGACCACATTCGGTGACGGCCTCGTGCAGCGTGTCGAGCAGGAAGGTGCGCATCGCCTTGTAGCCGCCAAGGATGCGCGGGTATTCGATGCCAGCCTCTTTCAGCCAGCGCTGCACCGTCTGCGACCGCAGCCCACCGCGAAAGCAGTACAGGTAGCCATTGGGGTTGGCTCTGGCGAACGCGACCCAGGCCTCGACCCGCGCGTCCTTGACCTGCCCGCAGACCAACTGGTGCCCGAGCTGAATGGCAGCCTCCTGGCCGTGCTGCTTATAGCAGGTGCCCACCTTTTGGCGCTCGATGTCGTTCATCAGCGGCAGGTTGATCACACCGGGAAAAGCACCCTTGGAAAACTCGACGGGCGCGCGGGCATCCATCATCGGCACATCGTTGAGGAAAAGCGTGCGATAGTCGCTGCTGTTGTCGGCCATCAGAACACCTCGACGGCGTGGGTCTGTCGCTCCAGCAGTGTGCCGATCGGGGTGAGCAGCAGGCCCAGTTCGGCAGCCACCGTCAGAAACTGCGCCTCGCCTTCCGGGCTGACAGCGACCAGCAGGCCGCCGCTGGTCTGCGGGTCGCATAACAGGTCGCGCTGGGCATCGCTCAGCGAACCGATCTTGTCGCCGTAGCTTTCGAAATTGCGCAGTGTGCCGCCGGGCACGCAGCCCTCGGCAATATAGTGATCGACACCGGGCAGGCGCGGTACTGCAGCGAAATCAAGACGAGCGGTCAACCCTGCGCCGTCAGCCATTTCCACCAGATGCCCAAGCAGACCGAAGCCGGTGACATCGGTCATCGCCGCCACGCCGGCCAGCTTGCCGAAGCGACTGCCCGATTTGTTCAGGGTACACATCCAGTCGCGCGCCAGGCCGACATCCTCTTCGCGCAGTTTCGATTTTTTTTCGGCGGTGGTCAGAATGCCGATGCCCAGCGGCTTGGTCAGGTAAAGCGTGCAACCGGCCTGGGCAGTGTCGTTGCGTTTCATGTGTTTTTTCTGCACCACACCCGTGACGGCCAGGCCGAAGATCGGTTCCGGCGCATCAATGGAGTGACCGCCAGCCAGCGGGATACCGGCAGCGTCGCACACTGCGCGACCGCCCCGGATGACCTCTCGGGCCACCTCAGGCGGCAGCAGATTAACCGGCCAGCCGAGAATCGCGATGGCCATCAGCGGGTCGCCGCCCATCGCATAGATATCGCTGATCGCGTTGGTCGCTGCGATGCGGCCGAAATCGAACGGATCATCGACGATGGGCATGAAGAAGTCGGTGGTCGACACCACTCCACGCTCGTCGTCTAGCGCATAGACCGCTGCGTCGTCACGAGAGGTGTTGCCTACCCACAATTTAGGGTCCAGGTTCTGAGCGCCGCTGCCGGCGAGGATAACGTCCAGCACCTTAGGGGAAATCTTGCAGCCACACCCTGCTCCGTGACTGTACTGGGTCAGGCGGATTGGCTCATTCATCGCGGCACTCTCGGTAACGGGGAAACAGGCTGCGGAGTCTAGGGGCTGTGCCGGCCTCAGCGCAAACCGCTTCGCCCGCCGGTTGTCCCCCCCCCCCGACAGTCAGCCTGTGAAACTGGCCTTTCTCGCCATGCCTCTTATAATCCCCGCGCACTGTTGCCGAATCCTGCAAAACGCTGCCTGTTCACTCAGGCGGCGTTTTCCCCTTTTTTCCGCTATTGAACGGAGAACTTCCATGCTCAAGCGTACCCTGGCGCTCGCCGCCGGCCTTGCCCTGTCCTTCTCCGCGCTGACCAGTCACGCGGCTGACACCCTGCGTGTTTCGGCCATTCCGGATGAAGCGCCTACCGAACTGCTGCGCAAGTTCAAACCGCTGGGCGCTTATCTGGAGCAGCGTCTGGGCATGAAAGTAGAGTTCGTGCCAGTGGCGGACTATCCGGCAGTGGTCGAAGCGCTTGCCACTGATCGGCTCGACATGGCCTGGCTGGGTGGCTTCACGTTTGTCCAGGTCAACCTCAAGACGGGTAACGCTCTGCCGCTGGTACAGCGTGAACAGGACGCCCAGTTCACCAGCAAATTCATCACTTCCGACCCGAACGTAAAGACCCTCGCCGACCTCAAGGGCAAGACGTTCGCCTTTGGCTCGGTGTCGTCGACGTCGGGCAGCCTGATGCCGCGTTATTTCATGCTCAAGGAAAACATCAAGCCGGAGACGTTCTTCAGCCGCGTCGCTTACTCGGGCGCGCATGACGCAACCGCTGCCTGGGTACAGGCGGGCAAGGTCGATGCGGGCGTACTGAATGCCAGTGTGTGGGACAAACTGGTTGCCAGCGGCAAGGTCGACACCAACAAGGTTCACGTCTTCGCGACCACACCGACTTACTTCGACTACAACTGGACCGTGCGCGGCACTCTCGACCCGGCACTGGCGGCGAAGATCAAACAGGCATTCCTTGACCTGGACCCGGCCAACCCTGAGCAGAAGGCAATTCTTGACCTTCAGGCTGCTAGCCGCTTTATCGAGACAAAGCCTGAGAACTACAAGGGCATCGAAGAAGCCGCACGCGCTGCCGACCTGCTGAAATGACCCTGCGCCTGTCCGCCATCGAGTTGCGCCACAGCAACGGCACGCGGGCGCTGCGCGATCTGGATCTGAGCGTCGCGCGTGGTGAACGGGTGGCGATTATCGGCCCGTCCGGCGCTGGCAAGACGACGTTGCTAAACCTGTTGGCCAGCGCTCTGCCACCCAGCGCCGGCCAACTGGAGGTGCTGGGGGCCAATCCCTGGCAACTCTCCAGCAGACAACGCCAGCACCTGCGCAGCCGTATTGCCCTGATTCATCAGGCGCCGCCGTTGCCCCCACGTCAACGTGTGGTAACCGCGGTGTCGGCGGGCAAGCTGGGCCAATGGGGGCTGGGCAAAAGCCTGCTGAACCTGCTGCATCCGCTGGATGTACCCGGCGCGCGCGCAGTGCTTGCCAGGCTGGATCTGGCCGACAAGCTCTTCGAGCGCTGCCAGCAGTTATCCGGTGGTCAGTTACAGCGCGTCGGTATTGCTCGCGCCCTGTATCAGGCGCCAGAACTGTTGCTGGCCGATGAGCCTGTCTCGGCAATGGACCCGCGTCTGGCGGATCACACGCTGGCGTTGTTGTGTCAGCACGCCCTCGAACACAACGTCACGCTGGTCGCCAGCCTGCATGCGGTAGAGCTGGCGCTGGCGCACTTTGCGCGGATCATCGGTGTGCGCGATGGGCGCATCCATTTTGACCTCAAGGCCAGCGAGGTCGAACGGCAGCATCTCGACACGCTATATGCCAATGAACAACTGCGCCCTGAACCCACCTCCGACGCCACCGACCTGCCCTGGACACCGCGATGCTGAGTCGGGACCAGCGCGACCCGGCGGCGGTACCACGCCTGCTGTTGACGCTGCTGGCCGTGGCCCTGCTCTGGCCGGGAATTCGTCTGGCCGAAATGAACCCGTTTGTATTGCTGCAGGCCGACAACGCTCGGACGATGGGCAACTTTCTCGCCGGGTTCTGGCCTCCGGCGCATTCTGCAGAATTCCTCGGCCTGCTGCTGGATGCCACGCTGCAAACCCTGGCTATCGCCACAGCGGGCATCGCCCTCGCGCTGCTTTTGGCGGTGCCGGCCAGCCTGCTCGCCAGCAAGGCGCTTTCCCTGTCGGCAGCCTCTCGCGGCGGGCGGCCCGGCGGGCTTGGCCAATGCCTGCGCTGGCCGGTGCGCGGGCTGTTGATCTTCTTGCGCAGCGTGCCGGAAATCGTCTGGGCGCTGCTGTTCGTGCGCGCAGTCGGCCTGGGGCCCACTGCCGGTGTATTGGCCATCGCCATTACCTATGCAGGCATGCTGGGTAAGGTCTACGCCGAGATTTTCGAATCCGTGGACCAGCGACCGGCCCACGCGCTGCTCCAGTCGGGCAGCGGCAGGCTCGCCGCACTTGCCTACGGCATTCTGCCCAATGCAGCCGCTGAGCTGACCTCTTACACCGTGTACCGCTGGGAGTGCGCGGTTCGGGCTTCTGTGGTGATGGGCTTTGTCGGCGCGGGCGGCCTCGGCCAACAGATCGACCTGTCGATGCGCATGTTTGCCGGTGACGAGGTGGCAAGCATGCTGTTGACCTTCCTGCTGCTGGTGCTGCTCGCCGACCAGCTCAGTCGCTTGTTGCGCAGGCAGTTCACATGAAGCGCACGGGCAACGTACTGTTACTACTGGCGATATTCGCAGCGGTGATCGAGTCGTTCCTGTACCTCGGTCTGGACCTGTTCACGCTGGGCAGTCATGACAACCTGACGCAAATGGGCCGTTATGCGTTGCGCTTCATGAGCCCCGACCTCAGCAGCGAGCACTTGCAGGTAATCATCAAGGGCGCTTTGGAAACACTGGCCATGTCGGCGCTGGGTACATTGCTGGCCGCTGTTGTCGGTTTGCTGTTGGCGTTGCCCGCTGCCGGTCGGCTGGGCTGGCCGCTGCGCAGCCTGAGCCGCTTGCTGCTCAATGCACTGCGCGCCATCCCTGAGCTGGTCTGGGCGGTGCTGATGGTGCTGGCTGCCGGGCTCGGCCCAAATGCGGGCACGCTGGCACTGGCCCTGCACACCACCGGCGTACTCGGCCGCCTGTTTGCCGAAGCGCTGGAAAATACCTCACCAGAGCCCGCCGCTGCGATTCGCCTGCAAGGTGGCAGCGCCTGGCAGGCATTCGGTTATGGAACGTTGCCCAACCTCTGGCCGCAATTGCTGGCCTACACGCTGTACCGCTGGGAAAACAATATTCGCATGGCCAGCGTGCTGGGCTTCGTCGGTGCAGGAGGTCTGGGACAGATGCTTTACGTCAGCCTCAGCCTGTTCCAGGAGGCGCAGGCCAGTACGGTGATTCTCGCCATGCTGATCCTGGTCTTTGCCGTCGATGCATTAAGCGGCTGGAGCCGGCAGCGTTGGGTGCGCAACTGAACAGACCCGCAGAAACAAAAACGCCACGCCCCTGAAACCCAGGGCTGTGGCGTTTTTGGCGAGATGACTCAGTAACCCAGTGACAACCCGGTGTTGCGTCTTGGGTCGTTGGCCCCGTAGAACCGATTGTTGCCGACCGGCTTGCCGCCCAGCGAAGGCGCGCCAACCAGAATCGCTGCCACGTGGTTGAGTGGTTGCGGACCGGCGAATTTCTGGCCCCAGCTTTCGAGAATCTTCAGCGTGTCCGGGCTGACCGCGAAGGTATCGATATTGGTTTCTTCAGGCTGCCATTGCTGGTGGAAACGCGGCGCGTCCACGGCTTCCTGAATATTCATGCCGTAGTCGATGACATTGAGCATGGTCAGCAGGGTTGCGGTAATGATGCGGCTGCCACCCGGCGTACCGACGACCATGACAGCCTTGCCATCCTTGGTGACGATGGTCGGGCTCATCGACGACAGCGGCGTCTTGCCCGGCGCGATGGCGTTGGCTTCGCCCTGCACCAGCCCATACATGTTGGGCACGCCGACCTTGACGGTGAAATCATCCATTTCGTCGTTGAGAATCACACCAGTCTTACTGGCCATGACGCCCGCGCCGAACCAGTTGTTCAGGGTATAGGTCACCGATACGGCGTTGCCCCATTTGTCGACAATCGAATAATGGGTGGTGTTGCTGCCTTCGTGGGGCGCGACACCGGGTTTGATCTTGTTCGAGTCACCGGCTTTGTGCGGGTCGATAGCCGCGCGCAGCTTGGCCGCGTACTTGACGTCCAGCAGATGCTCAAGCGGGTTCTTGACGAAATCGGGGTCGCCCAGGTAGCTGTTTCGGTCAGCGTAGGCATGGCGCATGGCTTCTATCTGATAATGCATCCCCTGCGCCGAGCGAAAGCCCAGCTCTTTCATCGGGTAGCCTTCGAGGATGTTGAGAATCTGGCAGATGACTACGCCGCCGGAACTCGGTAGCGGCGCCGACACGACGTGATAGCCACGGTAGTCGCACTCGACCGGTGCCAGCTCGCGGGTCTTGTAGTGGTCGAGGTCGGCTTGGGTGATGATGCCCTTGCCAGCCTGACTCGAATCGACCAGCGCCTTGGCGACCCAGCCTTTATAGAAACCGTCACTGCCCTTCTCGGACACTTCCTTGAGCGTTTTGGCGAGGTCCTTCTGCACCAGCTTCTGACCAACCTGCATCGGTTCGCCCTTGTTGAGGAAGATCGACCCGGAATCGGCCATGTCCGCCTTGAACACATCGGTGGCGCTGGACAGCATGTCCACATCGCCCTGCCCCAGTACGAAGCCGTCTTCAGCCAGTTTTATCGCCGGAGCAATGACCTCTTCGCGCTTGCGCGTGCCGTATTTGCTCAGGGCCATTTCCATGCCGGACACGGTGCCTGGTACGCCGACGGCCAGGTGACCTTTGACGCTCAGGTCAGGGATGATCTTGCCGTCCTTGTCCAGATACATATTGGCTGTCGCTGCAAGGGGGGCCTTTTCGCGGAAGTCGAGGAAGGTCTTGCGTCCGTCAGCCAGCTGGATGGTCATGAAGCCGCCGCCACCTAGGTTACCCGCCGCGGGATAGACCACCGCCAGCGCATACCCGACTGCAACCGCGGCATCGACGGCGTTGCCACCGGCCTTGAGCACATCGACACCTACGTGAGTAGCTAGATGCTGGGCGGTCACGACCATGCCGTTTTCAGCGGCAACCGGGGCTTGTGATGCCGCGAATGTGGGGAAATACGCGACAATCAGTGCTGTCGCAATCAGCGACCTGGCGAGGGGTTCGAACTTCATGGTCGGTCTCTTCTTTTTCTGAGTCGGGGACGTTTGATGAGTACAGCGCCAGGCCTGGGGCAAGGGACGCTGTGCTTCTGATCAAAGCGTACCGGGCATCCCTGTGCGGGTATGACGACGTCCAAAGTAGCCGGTTCTTTCGCGTTTACCTAATGCAAAAACCGGAAATACATTAAGCTGACATCTACGTCCTGCAATCGAGGCACTCACGATTTTCTACGATACCCCTCGATGATCGCCGAAAAATCCTTGCCGCCATCGCCGCGCAGGCTCATTGCCTGATAAAGCTGTTGGGCCACAGCGCCGAGAACCACCGGTTGCTGCACCGAACGTGCTGCTTCGGTTGCCAGGCCCAGATCCTTGAGCATCAGTTCGGCGCCAAAGCCGCCGCTATAACCACGTGATGCTGGCGCGGTTTCGACGATGCCAGGCCAGGGGTTATAAGCCTCGGAGCTCCAGCAGCGGCCCGTCGAGGTATTGATGATGCTGGCCAGCACTTCGGTGTCGATGCCCAATGCATTGCCCAGCGCCATCGATTCGGACACACCAATCATGGAAATCGCCAAGAGCATGTTGTTGCAGATCTTGGCGATCTGCCCGGTGCCCACGTCGCCGCAATGCACGATGTTGCGGCCCATCAGCGCCAGCACCGGTTTGAGCGTGGCAAAATGCTGCACAGAGCCGCCGACCATGAACGTCAACGTCCCGGCCTGTGCGCCACCGGTTCCGCCTGACACAGGTGCATCGCCCAGGATGACGCCCTGCTGCGTAGCAATGCCAGCGATATCGCGGATGGTCTGCGGATCAATGGTGCTGCAATCAACAGCCGGGACGCCGGGCGAAATCCCCTTCAGCACACCATCGTCATTCAGGTACACGCTACGCACATGCGCAGCTGCGGGCAGCATGGTAATAACCAGCTCACTGCCCTCAGCCGCCTGTCTGGGGGAATCGCTGACCTTGGCGCCCAGCCCGGCAAACTCGCTCAGCACAACCGTGTTCACGTCGAACAGTTGCAGGCTGTGACCTGCGTTGATGAGGTTGCGGGCCATGGGAGCGCCCATGTTGCCCAGACCGATGAATGCAATGTTCATTATTGTTCTCCCTGGCCTTATCGGCAGTCAGCGCTCAGCGCAGATTGATCGTGGTGTTCACGCCATCATTCACGCTGTCGTCGTCGAACCAGCGGCTGGTGACGGTCTTGGTCTGAGTGTAGAACTGCACCACCTGTTTGCCATAAGGCCCCAGATCGCCCAGCCTGGAACCTCGCGAGCCGGTGAAGCTGAAGAACGGCACGGGCACGGGGATCGGAATGTTGATCCCTACCTGACCCACGTCGATCTCACTCTGAAACTTGCGCGCCGCTGCACCACTTTGCGTGAACAACCCGGTGCCGTTGCCAAACGGGTTAGCGTTGACCAGCGCAATGGCCTCATCCAGCGTGTCGACCTCCAGCACCACCAGCACCGGACCAAAGATTTCCTGCGTGTAGATCTGCATGTCGGTGGTAACGCCCGAGAACAGCGTCGGCCCCACGAAATTACCGCCTTCATAGCCCGCCACAGACACATCACGACCGTCCAGCTCAAGCGTGGCGCCTTCACGTACGCCGCTGTCGATCAGATCGAGAATGCGTTGCTTCGCCCGCCGGGAAATCACCGGGCCAACGTCGGTGCCTGGCTCGTGACCGGCATTGACCTTGAGTTTCTGCGCCAACGCCTTGAGCTCCGGCAGCCATTGTTTCGACGCACCGACCAGCACCACTACAGACGTCGCCATGCAGCGCTGACCTGCCGCACCAAAACCTGCCCCTACCAACGCATTCAGGGTCTGCTCACGATTGGCGTCAGGGAGCACGACCGCATGATTCTTCGCGCCCATCATCGCCTGCACACGCTTGCCATTCCGCCCGGCCAGGTCATACACGTGAGTGCCGACGGCAGTCGAACCGACGAAGGAAACAGCCTTGATGTCCTTGTGAATACAGATCGCGTCCACCACATCCTTGCCGCCGTGCACCACATTGAGCACGCCAGCCGGCACACCCGCCTCGACCGCAAGTTCGACCAGCAGCATGGTCGACAGCGGATCCTGCTCGGAGGGCTTGAGGACAAAGGTGTTGCCGCAGGCAATCGCCATCGGAAACATCCACAGTGGAATCATCGCTGGAAAGTTGAACGGGGTAATACCTGCGCACACGCCGATGGGTTGGCGCAGCGTATAGGTATCAACGCCACTGGCGACGTTTTCGGCGAACTCGCCCATTTGCAGCGTACCGATCGAACACGCGTGCTCGACCACCTCCAGGCCGCGAAAAATGTCGCCCTCGGCGTCCGCCAGCGTCTTGCCCTGCTCGGCGCTCAGTACCGCGGCGATACGTTTGGAGTGCTCGCGGATCAGCGCCTGCAACCTGAGCATGATGCGCATGCGAGCCCCGATTGGCGTGTCACGCCAACTCCGAAAGGCGGCCTGCCCGGCGGCCACCGCGGCATCAACTTCGTCGGGCGTCGCAAAAGGCACTTGGGCAAGAACTTCCTGAGTGGCCGGGTTGACGACGTCTTGCCATTCGCTGCTTTGCGAGTCGATCCATGCACCGTTGATCAGCAGTTTCACACGGGCGACGGTGGTCGATGTGTCGCTTAATGAGACATTCATCCGAAGCGTTCTCCTTCAGCAAACCATGCATCCGGAGCCTTTTTACAGGGGCCGTCATGGTCTCCCGACAGTCTTGTTTTTGAGTTGGTCAGGGGCCGCGCTTTGGAGTATAGATGTGCAAACTTCTAACAAGAACGCAGATAAAAGCAGGGTCAACATGCATAAAAACATCACCTCCCTGGGATCGTTGAACTGGGATGACCTGAAGTTTTTCCTTGAAGTGGCACGCACCCGTAAAGTCAGCAGCGCTGCCCGTCGGCTGGCTGTGGACTACACCACCGTGTCACGACGCATCAACTCGCTGGAAACCTCGCTTGGCACGCTGCTCTTCGAAAAGTCACGCAATAACGGTTTCATCATGACCGCCGAAGGTCAGCGTTTGCTGGGCTACGCCGAGTCCATCGAAAGCACGTTGCACATGGCCTGCGAGCAGGTTTCCGGCTCTAGCGTGGCGTTGTCCGGGCACGTTCGCGTGGGCTGCACCGAAGGCTTCGGCAGCTTTTTCATCACCCCGCAACTGAGTCACTTTCTCGACAGCTACCCCAGCATTTCGCTGGATATCCTGCCGTTGCCACACTTCATCAGCCTGTCCAAGCGCGAGGCTGACATTGTCATCGCCCTTGAGCGCCCGGATCACGGGCCGTACGTGTGCTGCAAACTCTGCGACTACAGCTTGCGCCTGTACGCGACCCAGGATTACCTCGACAGCCATCCGCCGATTCAGCGCAAGGCAGATCTGGCCGAGCATCTCTTCATCAGCTACGTCGACGACCTGGCATTCAGCTCGGAGCTGCTTTACCTGAGCAACCTACTGCCCAACGCTCAGGCGCAACTGCGCAGTACCAGTGTCATCGCCCAGTACACCGCTGCGCTGCAAGGCCGCGCACTGGCGATCCTGCCGTGCTTTCTGGCTGCTCAGGACCCGCGACTGTTACCGGTGCTGGCGGAGGAAGTGAACGTTACCCGGCAGTTCTGGATGTACTGCCGCGAGGATTTGAGGAAGTTGAAGCGGATCACGTTGTTGTGGGATTACATTCGGGAGGTGACGGAGTTGAACAAGGTGTTCTTATTGGGAAAGGCAGCGGCGGCAAGGTTTATCGGTTGATGCGCAAGCGCTTGGCCCACTCAGAAACGCGTTTGATGCTGCGCAACTCGCCGTAAAAGCGCGCAATTTTCTGCGCAGATTTTTGCTGTATTTTTTTAGAGATTATTCTCAACCAACTGATTTATATATACAAAATCAGGGTGGCACTGTTCTTGTAATGACTCCCTCCGTTCGATGGGCGCGATTGCCCGTTACTTCGGAGAGATTCGGATGTTCGCTTCTGCCAACCAGCCATGCTTCAGTCTGAGCCTCGAGGGCCCCAAACATGGGTTTCAGGTTCTGGCGTTCACCGGCCATGAAGCCATCAGCCAGCCTTTCTGCTTCACGCTGGGGCTGGTCAGCGAGCGCACGTCGCTGGATCTGGAAAGCTTGTTGGGCCTCCCGGCTTTTCTGCAATTTGCTCCTGACGGCGGCGGCATCCATGGGCTGATTGATCGTATTGCCCAAGGCGATTCAGGTCCACGCCTGGCCCATTACTCAATGACGCTGCGTCCGCGTCTGGCCCGTCTCGGCCATCGCACCAACCAGCGTATTTTTCAGCACCAGACGGCGCCGCAAATTATCGCCACGGTGCTCGAAGATCACCATCTGCTCGCCAACACCTACAGGTTCGAACTCGGCGCGAACTGCCCCGAGCGCGAATACTGCGTGCAATACAACGAATCTGATCTGCACTTCATTCAGCGGCTGTGCGAAGAAGAAGGCTTGCACTACCACTTCGAGCACAGCTTTACGGCGCACAACCTGGTGTTTGGCGATGACCAGACGGTGTTCCCGAAACTTGAGCCAGTGATCTACAAGCAGGACAACGGGCTGGCAGGCAAAGAGCCGATAATCCGGGACTTCAAGCTACGCCTCGAAACCCGCGCCGACAGCACCACCCGCCGAGACTATCACTTCGAGAAGCCGCATCTGACCATGCAAGGCTCTGCTCATGGTGACGTCAGTCCGGAGCTTGAAGATTACGATTACCCTGCCGGTTTTGTGCACCGCGACCGGGGCGAGCAACTCGCCAGACGCGCCCTCGAGCGGCATCGTCATGATTACCGACAGGGCGAAGGTCAAAGTGATCAACCGCGTTTGGTCAGCGGGCATTTTGTGCAGTTGAGCGAGCACCCAGACCAGGCATGGAATGACCTCTGGTTATTGACGGACGTTCGCCATGAGGGCAGTCAGCCGCAAGTTCTTGAGGAGCATGCCCACCCGATACGAAACGACGTCAATTTGTGCCAGGGCTATCGCAATACTTTCCGGGTAACCCCGTGGAAAGCCCCGTACCGAACGCCCTTGCGGCACCCGAAACCGCGCATACCCGGCAGCCAGACCGCCGTAGTCACTGGCCCGAAAGATCAGGAAATACACTGCGACCGGCATGGCCGGGTCAAGGTGCAGTTTCATTGGGATCGCGAAGGTCAGGCTAATGACCGCACTAGCTGCTGGTTGCGAGTGTCGTCCAGTTGGGCTGGCAATCGCTACGGTGGGATGGTCATCCCGCGAGTCGGCATGGAAGTGCTGGTGACCTTTCTCGAGGGTGATCCCGACCGCCCACTGATCAGCGGCTGCCTGTACCACGCCGAACACGTCCCGCCCTACGACTTGCCCGCGCATCAGACACGCAGTGTATTCAAAACCTTGAGCAGCCCTGGTGGTAATGGTTCGAACGAGCTGCGCATCGAGGACCAGGCCGATCAGGAACAAATCTACATTCACGCCCAGCGGGACTGGGAACAGCACATCCGACACGATCAGAAAATCCACGTTGGCCATGAGCGTCACGAGCATGTCGAAGCCAACAGTTACAGCGTGTTCAAGGCAGCCGAGCATCGAACCGTTGAGGGTGATCGGCTAACTGAAGTCAAAGCCAGTGATCACCTGACCGTGGGCGGCACGCAGCACATCAAAACGGGTGATGGGTTACTGGCAGAGGCCGGAGAAGAAATCCATATCAAGGCTGGCGACAAGGTGGTGATTGAGGCCGGTCTCGAAATCACCTTCACTGCGGGCGGCTCATTCATCAAGATCGACCCCAGTGGCGTGACCGTGAACGGGCCACAAATAAAGCTCAACTCCGGGGGCCAGCCGACAGCTGGAACCGAAGCAACACCCCTGCGGCCGGGGCTCGTGAAGCCGATCGATGACAGCAAGCCGGGGCTGTTGCTGATGCAGCGTCTGAGAGGGTCAGGGCCGATCGTCGAACTCTGCCAAAAACCCAAGGGCGGAACGCCTGCAGACTGCCCGCTTGTCGATTGCGGCTGCCGGAAAGCATCGCAGTCGGGAGGTCGGCAATGAGCCTTTATGTGCTACTGGAACGCACTGATTCGCTACTGGAACAGCTTTACCGACTGCTGCCCGCCCCAGAGCCCTGCATGCTCTTTGACGAGACGGAGCTGGCCACCAGCAGACAGGCAAGTCCCGTTTTTCTGGATGCCGACGGACAGCATCCGTTACTGGAAGCCGTTTCTGAAAACCCCGACGACTGGCCGGGCCTGATCATCGAAAGCGCTTCGCCGGTCGAGGTCGTACTCGCTCACCTCAGACACATCCTGATGGTCCGATTCGAAGGGAACCGTCGAGGCGTTCTGCGCTATTCGCACCCTGTAACGGCCAGCTATTTCTTTACCGCCGAGACACCGCAAACCAGTACTCAGTGGCTGGGGCCCATTTCTCGACTTCGCTGGTACGGCGGAACCTGGGCGGACATCGCGCAAGGCAATCAACACTGGATCAGCATCGACAATCCGCACGCGTCTCGCTGGAAACCGCCATACCCCTTGGTCACGCCAGGCCTGAGCCTGCGTCAGGAAGACGCTTTACGGCTTCAGAACAGGGAATCTCCTCAATGACCACCGACAGCCTGAGCGCAGGGCCTTGTTGCGAAATGAACAAGCTGATCGTGCAGATCGCGGGCCGGGATCATTCAGACCGGCAACAGGTTTTGTTGATCAGCCCTAAAGATGATCGTGTTTATCAATCCAGACCGGAAAAACTGGATCACGTGCATTACAGCTGCATCCTGGAAGTCTGGGATCACATCGACGGCGCGCACCTTCACTTGCAGATTGCGACCATCGATGGCGAGCCTATTCGTCTGCCTTTGTTGCACAAAACGCAGGTCACGCCACGACAGGCCGATGCGCAGTTCAACCAGATAGTGCCGGTGCTGCCGTTTGTGCCGCTGCCTGGCTCCCGAACCGTATACGATCTCGGCACGCCGGTACTGGCTCGCGCGGGTTATGTGTATGTGTTTTATCAGGAGAAACTGTGGCGCGAGCTGGAGATTCAAGTCAGCGAAACCGGCAGCACTTATCACGACATCGATGTAGCCGTTATCGGAGGCAAGACGGTTTCCTGCCCGGAGAGCGCAAGCCACGCGGCGCGGCACTTGAAGACATCTGGCTGCCGGCGCTCTGGAACAACCGGCAAGCAACGGCTGTGCAGCTGTGTTTCTCGGAAGTTCAGCTCAGTGCGCCACGCCTCGAACGTCTGGAAAAAGACGCTGCATCAAGAAGCACCCGCTGCAAAAACCTTGACCTGAGCCAGTCAAAAAAACACTTCACGGACCTGTACAAGGGCAAGCCCGATGGCAAGGCGATGCTTGATGCGTTTTCCGACTTTGATGCCAAAGACCCTTTCACTCAGGCACTTCTCGCCCCGATCAAGGCAACCCGGCTGAATCTGCAGCACAACGTGTTTCCGGTCAGTCTGGCTGCACCGCAACGCGCCCGGCAGCCCGGTTACGAAAGACTGCTCGATCATCCAGCGCGGTACCTGTGCGATCTGTCGGGGCAGTTTCCGGTCGAGTCTTTCAGACAAGCCAGGGCATTTCTCGCCCAAGCTGACAGAGGCATCACAGTGCAGAACGTCAGGCACCTGGAACTGACAGCGATGGCCGATGCGCTGCTGGCCAGCTTGCCGGTCGAGGACGACGCAGAGCCCGTTGATGCGGGTGTGCTCTGGGAAGCACAGACCAGTGTCGCCGATGTGCTGGAGAAAGCTCGCCAAAGGCAGGTCTGCGGTGTGCTGCTGGACGATGCCTGCTATCGACTGCGACATCTGCGGCAACGTGTCGATACATGCCAGCAACTGTTTGCGCTTTGCGCCCGACACGCCATTCGCCACCCGCACCATGCCAGCGCTTTGCTGGTGCAACAACTGGTGGTGCCGCGCAATATTCGCGGCCAGGAAAACCCGCTGCATACGACGATGGCCAAGCTGCATGAGCCTGGCAGGCAAATGATCAACCAATGCACGGCCACGGTTCAGCGCGCGGTGGTCTGGCGGCACATGCTCAGCGCTCAGGACGCACTGATAGACAGTCTGAAACAAAGCACCACGGAACAAATGCTGGCTGATCACTTGAGCCTGGAAGGTTTCGACTACGTGGCGGCAATGTATGAGTTGAGCCGGACCCTGGCGACCCTGGCGCTGCTGCCGTCCACTGTCGATCCGCTGGCGCCCGGCGGCGATATGGTGGATGCAGTCACAGGTATTGGTCTTTGGGATAAGGCCGTGAGCCCGGGGCAGAAGTTTCTGGAGCATATCGCCAGCGATGGCACGTCGCCTCTGCATCTTATGCTTTGGCCAGAATGCGATCTGCTGACTGCTTGCGCGCCCTATGTCGTGCCGCTTAGCGATGACAAGAACATGGGCGACGGCCGCTTTCGCGCCACTGAACTGGCTCGTTTCGAGACCCGGCCAGCGCCTGACCCTGTCACTCAGGTCACGCTGGATGCCACCACCCTCGCCAACCTGCTGGCGGGAGACAACCTGCAGAACTTTTTTCTCATCAACAACGGCAAAGCCACAACGGCGGCGCTGATCGGGATCTTTGAAAACCTGCAAAGCGCCTCGGACGGCGCCGCGAACGCCGTCGCCAAAGCCAACCAGGCACTCGCGTCTGCCAAAGGCGGTTTAAAAAGTCCCCATGCCAATGCCCCCTCGGCAAACGATCGGCTGGCCAAGATACAAGAGCGGCTCGGTGCCAATACCCACAAGATCGACGTCAAACGCCAAGGCCGGGGCGTACAACAACTGCGCAGCATGATGCCCGAGCATTTTGCTGCTGCCTTCCTGACCCGCCGTAATAAGGTCACTGCGCAACACTATGTATTCGGCCTGGAAGACCTGCCCGGTCGAGAGTCACTGCCCAAAACACGTTATGGCGAATACCTGCGTGCTGACGGAACGCCCTTTGGCGACATCGCCCCACCGCCGCCGTCCTCTACCCGGCTGACTCAGGGCGACAATCTGGTCTTGGTGATTCCTCGCGGACACAAGACCGCGCAGGTGGTCGGCGACATGAACCGAACACTTAAAACCGCTCGTGAAGCAGCAGGCGCAGTGGGTGAGGCGCAACGCGGTCATATCCGGGCGAAGAGCGGCTTGAGTGAGGCCATAGCGGGGCTGGATTCGGAGAGGAACAAGGCGGCTTACAAGGTATTGGGGTCGACGCCGTTTTGCCTGGCGGTGTTGATGCTGGAGGTTGGGAATGTGAGTTCGGAGAGTGAGGCGTTTGCGCAGTCCATACGCGAAAAAGGATTTCTGAGGGCCGGCATAGGATTGGGAGGAGCCCTATTAGACTTAACAATTGCGACTGAGGCCTTGGCAGTCAAGCTGGCAAGTGAAAGATCATTACTCTCTGTGGGCAGGAAAATTTTATTCAACATCAATCCAAAAAAAGCATCGGTTTTCTTTGGTGAAGCTCTAGCCAAAAAACTCACCTATTCAGTTACTGGTCGGATAATAGGTATTTTTTCCTCTGGAATTATTCTGTCAGTAGTGAATGCAATAGATGCTTGGCAAGCATGGCAATGGAACGATCAAGCCATGTACGGATATTTATTGATATCCCTTGGGGGTGTTGCAGGATCGCTGGGAACCTTGTTCGGAGCGGCCGGAACGCTTCTGGGTCTCACGGTATTGGGTTGGGCCGCATTACTGCTGATCGGAGTGGGCGTAGGCTTGGTCATATTAATAAGTTCAACGCCACTGGAGGCATGGTTGGCGAACGGTCCGTTCGGTGAAAGCCATTCAATCGACAGTTATTTACAGGATCCATCACAGGCTTTTTACCGGCTAACAAGCCTGCTTGCCGGCATCAGTATTTCAATAGAAAAAAATCCGGTTTATGAGCCGCATGCCACCTTTGATTATCACGCGCAGATACCCCATGCCATACGTAGCGCGGACACAATTATTCGCCTGCAGAGTCGGTTGCCTGGACTGATCGGCAGTCTCGACAGCCTAAGCATTCAAGCTGACTGCAGGCTGTGCCGCGTTACCGAAAAAGCGAATAACCAAGGCGTACCTTATCGCGCAGGAATTGAAATTGCCGACAGATCTGAAACGCCAAAAGCTCAGCGTCTTCAACTGGACGCATTGGAACTGTTTTTTGCCACACCAGTTAATCAGGTTTCACCCACTGGCAGCAGTAGACACCATTACCAGTGGGCCGTGAGAGCCCAGTTCATTCTGAGCCGCGGGGGAGAGAAACTTTACTTTCCTGCACCACCGGTCAAAGACCCGACCCAATACAGTCAAGACTGGGCAACGCCAAATTTCAAAAAAATCAGCCAGCCGTTCTGGGCTGATGAAGACGCTAATAAAGACTCTGCCAATGATTGATTCGACCAACAGAATTTACGGCCCCCAAGCCTTCCAGCCTGACAACATTCCTGAACAGGCATCACCCTTGCGAACGACCTCATCTTCGGCATGTTCGATACGCATGCCTTGGGGTAGCACACAACAAACAGCATCAATGAAACTTTTTGAGGAGTCCACCCCAGAAAGTATGAAACTCTGGGAAGAAGTCGCAAAGGAAAAGAAGAAGAAAGCAAACGGGACCCATGTTCCGGCTATTTTTGAAGGAGTTAATCTTCACAACAAGTGTGACCATGAACGCTTCAAATTCGCTCCACTTCCGTTCACATCTCAATTCTGGCTGATCGTTCTGCAATTTTCGAAAGGAAGCTCGATTATATTTTTTCCACTATCTTTCATCACGCATCTGATAGCAATACAGGCATCTCACCTGTCCTGGCAAAAAGTAACCATAGAACTTTTGCTCGGGTTTTACCCAATATTTTTAGGTATCCCACTGCTGCTCTGGCTCGTCAGCCACATTATTATCAACCACTTCCCCAGAATATGGTTCCGCCCCCCAAAAGGCCCTGAGTGGGAACTCAACCGCAGAACCGGCCTGGTCACTATCTTCGACTATAAACGCCATCGGAAAGAAGGTGTAATCGACAAATTCATCGCGCCGTTTTATGAGTTCGATGCCTATATGATTACCACCAGCAATCGTCACGGCCCTACGTACGGGCTTCTGCTTCAGCACCGCTACGAAGACCACAAAATCAATTTTCATATGCTGATGAATGCTGACGACTTCCAACAACGTCCCTGCGCACTCTGGGACTTCCTGCAGAATTACATGGACATCAGCGGCCCGATTCCGGACATTCCGCTGTTCGAACCGTACCGGCACCTGGACCCTGTCACTGCCGACTACGATCAGCAGCGCGGCCGCAACCCTCGCTACTGGATCGACATGGATGACGACACGTTCAAAACCGAGGTCGACGCCATGTGGCAGCGGGTGTACGCGATTGACACTTTTAGCCGCCCGAACCTTATGGCGCGGTATGTGGATTACAGCTCATGACCTGTGGCTTCTGGTCTGCAGCGAAGCCTGATAGCGCGCAACGCTGCGGGTCGGCGATGCACGCTGGCAGCAGGTTCAAAGCCCGAGCATCAAGCCGCTCAGGCGTTTTACTTTGCGGCGCAGGGCTTCTTCGAAGATGCCTTGGCGCGGTTCGATCAGGCTGAACCAGTGTTTGGCGCGGGTGATGCCGGTGTAGATCAGTTCCTTGGTCAGTACCGGGTTAAGCGCTTCGGGCAAGATCAGAGCAGTGTGAGCGAATTCCGAGCCTTGGGATTTGTGTACGGTCATGGCGTAGACGGTTTCCACTTCGTTCAGGCGGCTCGGCAGGACAAAGCGCACGCCGCCGCTGCCGTCATTGCGCGGGAAGGCGACGCGCAGTACCTGTTTGCCCTCGCCGTCACGCTCGGGCAGGCGCAAGGTGATGCCGATGTCGCCGTTCATCAAGCCAAGGCCGTAGTCGTTATGGGTCATTAGCACTGGCCGGCCTTCGTACCATTGCTGCTCGCTTTCGATAAGGCTGGCATTGAACAGCGCATGGGTGATGCGCTGGTTCAGGCCTTCCACGCCCCAAGGGCCTTTGCGGACAGCGCAGAGTAGCTGGAATGAATCGAACGCGTTCAGCACCGAGCGCGCCCATCGGGTCCAGCACGCGTCGTCGAGTTCAGCGCCATCGACCGGGCGCTCGGCGGCCAGCACGCTCAGGTAGTGCCGATACCCCTGCGGACCTTGCTCGCCCTTGCCAAGGCCTTCCAGCACCAGACGCTCGAACTTGAGGTCCTGCTCGCCTTTGAGCGTCAGCGCGAACAGGTCGGCGTGGCTGCCAGCCGACAGCAACGCCCTCGCCTGTTGATCCTGCTGCTGGTTGACCAGCCGGGCCAGTTGACCAATGCCACTGCCCTGCCCGAACCGGCGCGAGTGACGCAACATGACCACTTGCTGGGCCAACGGATGTTGCTGTGCATCGCCTTGGCGCAGCGCGCCCTTGCTGAGGTCTTCGCCGCCAACGGCTTCCAGCCAGGCCTGGGTTTCGGGGCTGTAGAAGCCCTCTTCAGCGTCGCGGCACAAATCGCCCAGCACGGCGCCTGCCTCGACGGAAGCCAACTGATCCTTGTCGCCCAGCAGTACCATGCGGGCATGCGGCGGCAGTGCGTCAAGCAGGTTGGCCATCATTTCCAGGTCGATCATGGACGCTTCGTCGACTACCAATACATCCAGCGGCAGCAGGTTGCCTGCGTGATGACGGAAGTGCCGGGTGCCCGGGCGACTGCCGAGGAGGCGGTGAACTGTGGTGACTTCGCTGGGGATTTTCTGGCGCACGTCGTCGCTGACGTCCAGGCTCTGGACCTGCTGGCTGATGGACTCGGTCAGACGTGCCGCCGCCTTGCCGGTAGGTGCTGCCAGGCGAATGCGTAATGGCTGTCCGCTCTGCACGGCGGGAGCTTGAAGCAACGCCAGCAAACGCACCACGGTAGTGGTCTTGCCAGTGCCTGGACCGCCCGTGATGATGCTGAACGCCCGACGGGTGGCCAGCGCACAGGCAAGCTTCTGCCAGTCGATGACAGCGTCCGACGCAGGGCTGGCGGGCTTGAACAATGCGTTCAGACGCTGCGGCAGATCGCCAGGAGGGGCGTCGGCTTGCGCGAGACGCTGGCGCAAGGCTGCAGCAATGCGCCGTTCATAGGTCCAGTAACGGCGCAGGTATAGCCGCCGCTCCGCCAGCACCAGTGGCTTTTGCAGCCCCTCGGCGCTGGAGTCCCCTGCCTCGGCCACCAGCGAGCTGCGGGCGAGCGCCTGGCACCAGGCCGCTCCCTCCAGCGCTGCGAGCAATTGCGAGGGCAGCATTGTTCCGCTTTGTTGATCACCTTCAGGCGGCAGCGAGAGAGCAAAGTCAGGCTCTTTCAGGGTCTCGTATAGATCAAGGCAGACATGACCGTGGCCCAATTGATGACTGGTGAGTGCCGCAGCGACCAAAACCAGCGGATCAGACTGGGGATCAAGCTCACTGAGGAACGCGACGAACGCCCGGTCCAGCGCGCGCAACCAGCCGCGTTCGACCCAGCGTTCCAGCAACATCAGAAGGTCATCCACACGAGTCAGCGGACTCAATTCGGCAAGGCCGGCGTCGTCCAGGGTGGCAGGCAACAGATCGTCAAACGAGCGGTTCATGCCAATGCTCCCGGCAGGTCATGCGGTATCGGCTTGCCCTGAAACAGCAAGTCCAGGCTTTCGATCAGCTCGCGTGGCGGGCGGGTGAACCAGGCACCTTGAGACGCTGCACGACTGCCGCGCAGAAACAGATAAAGCGCGCCGCCCATGTGCTGATCGTAATCGTAGTCGGCCATTCGTGCCTTGAGCTGTCGATGCAGGGCCAGCAGGTAGAGGACGTATTGCAGGTCGTAGCGATTGTCGAGAATCGAAGCCTCCATCGCCAGCTCGGTATAGGCGTCATCATCGCTGCCCAGCCAGTTGGACTTGTAGTCGGCGACGTAATAGCGGCCTTCGTGCTCGAAGGTCAGGTCGATAAAACCTTTGAACATACCATTGAGCGAGACGGTTTCGGTCGCCGCTCGTGGCGCGTTGTCGTGGGTAAAGCGGCGCACGAGTGCGTCCATTTGCGCCACATTGACGTTGGTGCTGGCGAACCAGAACTCCATCTCGACGCGGTACTGATTAGGCTGATCCAGATCACCCAGCGCGACTGGAGAGGCATCGGGCGAAAGACGCAACGGCATGGTCAGCGTCTGCTGTAACCAGTCGCGCAGGGTCTCGATCCAGCCCTTCCAGCCGCGCCGATTACAGCGACGGGCAACGGCATCTTCCAGTTTGTCTGGAGCGTGCGCGGTGTTTGCAAAACCTTCATTACCCGCCCATTCCAGTAGGCCGTGCAGAAAGGTGCCGGGGTTGGGGCCACGCGGGAAACGATGGATATCGCCGCCGCCAAGCAGAATATCGCGAGGGGCCTCAGGGTCGAGACGCTCGTCATCAAAGAGCTTCTGCGCCTGCGGGCTGTCAGGCGACTGGTCGGCACCGGCGGTTACCGTATCGCCAATGCGCAGAGCACTGTAGGAAGCGATCCACCAGTTCTCGGCAGCACGGCGTTTAGGCACCAGCAGTTTGACCAGCGAGGCGTCGTTGCGCGGCGCGCTGAAGCTGTTGTCGGTGGGCTCGGGAACTGTCTGCAAGACAATCGCGCCGCAGCCTTCTGCCAGGTCACGCAGCCACACCTTGAGGTCAGACGACTCGGGCAGCGGCGTGCCACCACCCAGCAGATAACCCAGCGCCGAACGGTGCAGCATCGAGTTGTTGGCATTGCCACGCTTGAGGTCAGCGACGCCCAGCCAGCAAGCGTATTCCGAGCGGGTGAGCGCGACATACAGCAAGCGCAGGTCTTCTGCCAGACGCTCGTCGTCGGCTTGTCGGATCAGCGCTTCAGTGGGCTGCAGACTGATCTGAGGGCGACCCTCGGCGTCGTGAAACTGTAGCGGCAGGCGGCTGCCATCGACGGGTTTTGACGAACAGATAAACGGCAGAAACACCAATGGATACTGCAGCCCCTTGGACTTGTGGATGGTCACCACCTTGACCAGTTGCTCGTCGCTTTCCAGGCGCAGGATCTGCTCTTCTCCAGCCTGGCCGGACAATGCCAGGTGATCACCAAGATGACGAATCAATGCCTGTTCGCCATCCAGCTCGGCGGCGGCCTGCTGCAGCAGTTCGGACAAGTGCAGCAGGTTGGTGAGCACTCGCTCGCCATCGGTGCGTGCCATCAATGTCTGTGGCAGTGCGAAGTCGTGCAACAGGCGGCGCAGCATCGGCAACACACCCTGACTGCGCCATACGGCACGATAACCACGAAACTGCATCACGCGCAGCTCCCACGCCAGTTCGTCCTGATTCAGACGCTCCAGCTCGGCCAGCGACAGATCCAGCGTGATACACGCCAGTGCGGCACGCAACGTGCGTTCGGAATCCGGTTCGGCGCAAGCCTTCAGCCAAGACAGCAGATCATGAGCTTCCTGAGCAGCGAATACCGAATCCTTGTCCGACAGGTAGACGCTGCGCACGCCGCGCGCAGTCAATTGCTGACGCACCGCCTGCGCTTCCTTGCCATCGCGGACCAGAATCGCGATGTCGGCAGGCCGCAGCCCACGCAGTGTCTTGTCAGCTGAAGCGAAACCGGCACTGCCCTGCTGGCCGGCATTGAGCAGGCGCACGATCTCGCTGGCGCAACTGGCTGCAAGTTGCTGGCGATAAGCGACGCCGGACACCGCTTGCTCACTTTCCAGATGCCAGACGGTCAATGCAGTCAACGGGCTGCCATCGACTTGCAGCGTCTCTTTGCGACCTTGGGCCAAGGCGTCGGAGAACGGCACCTGGTTGCCCTTATCGTCACGAAACAGAAAGGCGCCACGACCTTCCACACGTTGCTCGGCGCGGGTGAAGACGTGGTTGACCGACTCGACCATCGCGTGACTGGAGCGATAGTTGGTGTCCAGCGTGTGCCAACGCCCGTTGGTGGCCTGGCGGGCACGCAGGTAAGTGTAGATATCGGCGCCACGAAAGGCATAGATCGCCTGCTTGGGATCGCCGATCAGAAAGAGTCCGGTTTGCTGGTCGTTGTCTTCGAGGCGGTAAATGCTTTCGAAGATCCGGTATTGCACAGGGTCGGTGTCTTGGAATTCATCGATCAGTGCGACAGGAAACTGTTCTCGAATCAAGGTGGCCAGTCGCTCGCCGCCCGCACCGCGCAATGCGGCGTCAAGCCTGAGCAGCATGTCATCAAAGCCCATTTCGGCACGACGGCGCTTTTCTTCTTCAAAACGGGCGCTGACCCACTGCGCAGCATGCTGCAACACGGCGGCATCCGGTGTGGGCAAGCCGTCGAGCGCGGGCTTGAGTTCGGCCATGGCCTGGAACGCCGGGTGCGAGGGCGGATCGCTTTTCCAGGCCTCGGCAATACCCTCCGGCGTCAAACGTGTGAAGCCCGTGCCGAGGCCCAGCGCTTCCTGGCTTTCGTCTGCGGCCCATGCGGACAGCTTTTCAAACCAGGGTTTGAAGAAGCGTTCCTGCATCTTGCGACCGTCGACCACCTTGCGCGCCACGGCGTCCTGACAGAGGGCGTACAGTTCGTCAGCCCATGCAGCCCAAGGGGCTTTAAGGGCCGCGAGTGCTGCCCGACGCTCCTGCAAAGACGCCTCGATCAGCTCGGCAGGCTCTTGGCCAATAGTGCTACGGTCCCGGCCAAACAAGCCTCGCACGCGAGGCAACAGCGCCGCCGGACCGCTCCAGTTTTTCCGTACCCAGGCCAGCGCGTCGCCGCTCATGGGGTAGCAGAACCGGCGCCAATAATCGCGCAGCACCTCGCCGAGCAAGTCGCTGTGATCGGTTTCGAGGGTTTGAGTGAACAGGCTGCCGCTGTCGAAAGCATGCTCGCGCAGCATGCGCTGACACCAGCTGTGGATGGTCGATACGGCCGCTTCGTCCATCCATTGCGCGGCGATGTCCAGGCGGCTGGCACAGGCTGGCCATTGCTCGACCTCGAACTGCTCGCGCAACTCGGCGATGAGGCCATCCGGCGCTGCTATCTCGTCCCGAAAAAACCGCGCAGCGTCGGCCAGTCGCGTACGAATCCGGTCGCGCAGCTCCTTGGTCGCAGCGTCGGTAAAGGTCACTACGAGTATCTGCGGCGGCAGCAATTCACGGCCGAAGCCGGACTCTTCTGAACCGTGCCCCAACACCAGACGCACGTACAACGCGGATATGGTGAAAGTCTTGCCCGTACCGGCGCTGGCCTCAATCAACTGACTGCCGCGCAGCGGAAAACGCAGCGCCAGAGGGAGCGATTGCTGGTTCATGCGCCGCCCTCCCCGCCAGACAAGGACTGCCAGGGCGCATCGTAAATCGGTTTGTAGAGCGTTTCGCACCAGCCAGCGAATTCTTCGCTTTCCATTAAAGCGTCAAAATCCGGAAACTGCCGAGCCAGTGCGGTGCTTTCGCGACGCTCGCCATCGGTGGTTTGCCCGTCGCCTTCATACGCTTTGCGGGCTGCGGCTTCCGCTTTGTCGGCAGGCTGGCCCAACCAGGCGAACGCAGTCTTGACGGCTACCGGCAGTGGTCGCTGCATGCCGTGCAGCCAGGCCATCAACAGGTGATTGAGTGTGCTGACGGCTGCAGTTCTTTCCATTGGCTCAAGCATTAGCGTTTCATCGCTGGCCACCAATGCAGTGCTCAACGGCAGTTCACAGGCGCAAGCCACCAGATGATTCACCCACGGACGAATCAACCGATGCCATTTGCGGGTCTTTTTCGAACCGATGCTGTTGGGGATCGCCGTAACCAGCAGTAACTCGCCGCTGCCGTTGCGATGTAATCCGCCAAGCCAGCCATCGATGCTCACACCGCTGTGGCTGAAGCTGATCGGCAATGCACTGCTCAGGGTTTCGGGCCACAGCGTCAGCAGGTCGTGGTAACGCTTGAGTACGTCCGGCAATGGCTCGATCAACTCGTCCTGCATGCTGGTACCGAACCCGGCAAGAGGCAACAGGCCGCTGGCTTGCAGTTTCAGGGCCTGAGTTTTGAGGGCGACATCGATATTGTCGGGGGAAACCATAGCGGCACTGAGCAGGCTTTCACTGAGGCCATAGCGCTCCAGGGCATCCAGCACGAACGGCTCTTCATCAGCGAGCGGCGCTTCGGCGACCTCAAAATAGATTTTCAGGCGCTGACTGAAAAAGTGCTTCACCGGGTTTCTCAGGAAGTCCTGCAATTGCGCGATGGACAGCGGCTCCTCCTGTTCATGGGGCGGCAGCTCGATGGGAGCAGGCGCTTGGGCATCGGTCTCGTGAAGCAGACGCCATTCGCGGGCAAAGCTGAAAAAGCCCGTGCCTGCATGGAAGTAACTGGCACTGAACGGCTGAAGCGGATGGTGAACCGTCAGGGCTTTCAGCAAGCGCTCGCCGTCGTCCAGGCTACTTTCGGCATCGCTTTCGCCAGCCAGTTTCCAGCCGCTGGCAAGATGGTCACGCAACTGGCCTATCAGCACCGAAGCGGGACGCTCGCTGTTATCACGGATGCTGCGGCCAACCCAGCTGACGTACAGTTGATCCCTGGCCGAAAGCAGCGCTTCGAGCAGCAGATAGCGGTCATCTTCGCGCCGCGAACGGTCGCCAGGGCGGTAATCACTGCCCATCAGGTCGAAATCCAGTGGCGGCTGAGCGCGGGGATAATCACCGTCGTTCATACCCAGCAGGCACACCACTTTGAACGGGATGGCCCGCATGGGCATCAGGGTACAGAAGTTCACAGAACCGGCGAGAAAACGCTGGGACAGACGGCCTTGATCAAGGCCGGCCAGCCAGGCTTCGCGAACTACGGTCAGCGGCAACTCTTCAATAAGCTTTACCGTTGCGCAGGTCTCCAGCCAGTTTTCACGTAACGTTTCGAGCTGAGCCAGCAGGTAGTCGTCATGTTCGCTGTCGGCCTGAAAAAACAACTGCAACAGCGCCTGCAAACGCGCGCCCCATTCGTCAGGCGTTGCTGGAAGTGACAGTTGCGTGTGGGCGACCTGAAGCGCATCGATCAGCGCCACCAGAGGACCGATCAATGCAGCATCCAGCCCACCGATTTCATCGTAGGGCTCAATGCCATCGTAAGCAGTACCGGCCCCCACGGCATAGCCCAGCAGCATGCGGCGCAAACCGAAATGCCAGCTGTTCTGCTCGAGAGCATTCGGCAAACCCAGACCGGCGCGCTGCTCTGCGTTTAGCCCCCAGCGGATGCCTGCACCCTCGATCCAGCGGTGCAGGGTTGGCAGATCGCGCTCCTGAATCCGGAAGCGCGCTCGCAGCGCAGGAACATCCAGCAGGTCGAGAATTTCACTGACAGGGAAACGACTATCGGGGAGCTTGAGCAGATGCTCGACTGCAATCAGCAACGGCTCACGACCACGTTGCCCTTGGTCCGCGAGGGTAAACGGGATAAAGCGGCGATCGTCCCGTTCGATCTGGCCGAAGACAGCGCGAATATGCGGTGCATAGCTGTCGATATCAGGAACCATGACGATTACGTCACGAGGGCGCAGGTTGGGGTCTTTGCTGAACCGCGCCAAGAGCTGATCGTGTAGCACTTCCACCTCACGCTGAGCGCTGTGGGCGATATGGAAGCGAACAGAGCGGTCTTCCAGAGGATTAACCGCTGGCCACTTTTCTCGCGTCTCATCCAGTGGGCGCAACTCGAGAATGTCGTCCTGCAACTGATTCAGCAAGTTGAGGGGTTCGGCATCACTGAACAAATCGATCCGTTCGTCCTTGAAGGACGAACGATAGCTGCGCGGATCGTCATGGCTGTCCAGCAGGTTGATGTAGTCACGGCCCTGCTTGCCCCAAGCGGCGAGCAGCGGATGCGCATGTTGATGAAGCGCCTGTGGATCAAGGATCATCGGCATGCCGGTCTTGCGCGCCTGGCGTTTGTACTGGTGCCGCAGCAGGTCCTTGTCGGCAACGATATCAGTCCAGTGATGGCGGCAAGGGTTATGTACACAGAGCAGCACCTGGCTGAACTTCGCCAGCCCTGCCAATGCTTCGAGCGCCTGTGCCGGCAGTGAGGAGATACCGAAAACGATGACTCGTGCCGGCAAGCCCGGTGGCGCTTCGGTCATGCTGCCGATGCGTTCGATAAAGCGCTGATGCACGCCAGCGCGGCTCTGCGACATACCCTCGGCTCCGACATCATCCAGCAAGGCACGCCATAACTCGGCCTGCCAACAGTTGGCATCTGTCAGTGGTCTGGACTGCCCCCGTGCGTCAAGAAGCTGATGATGGCCAGCGGCCCAGTCATTCAGCCAGTCAGCGCGATAAACCTGATATTGGTCGAACAGGTCGGAAAGGCGCTCGGACAATTGATAGCGCTTGCGCAGGTCCGTGTCGTCTGTCAGAAAACGCTGCAACGGTTCGAAGTGCGGCTGATTGATAAGTGCGGGTAGCAGGCGCATGAGGCGCCAGGTCAGCGGAGTCTTGTCGAGCAAAGACGCCGAAGGGATTTCATCGCTGCCCAACACCGTGCGGTACAGCGTCCACATGAAACTGCCGGGTAGCTGAACATCTATGGCTGCAGCAATGCCGCAGCCGCCATTGTCATCATCCTGAGCGTCTTCAGCTAATGCGAGCTTGAGCCACTGGGCGATGCCGTTGCTCTGCACCAGGGCAATCTCGTTCTCAAGCGGCGCCAAGGGATAACGACGCATCCAGGACACGACCAGACTGCGCAGTTCATCCGGGCGGTTACCTTGAACCACCATGAAACCTGCGCTTAGAGAGGTCGTTACGGACATGCTTGCTTCCTTGGCGGGTGCGATTGGAACCTGAGGCCGAACCATAAGGGCAAGCGCGCTGGATTGCTATAAGCATGTTGATCCGGATGACTACCGGGTATTGGCAGGCTTGCCTGATCGACGGGATGAAGTTTGGCGAACGCCATAAAAACAAAAACCCTCAACGC
>NZ_LJRO01000281.1 GCF_001401155.1 Pseudomonas tremae | reverse complement strand
GAGATCTATCGCACCCAGGGCACGCTCACCAGCTGCTTCGGCTACGACAGCATGGGGCGCAAGGCGTGGCAGTACGCCACAACCCTGCCCGCTGAGAAACTGTCACAGATCCAGAACCCGCTCATAAAGCCTGAGCGCTACGTCGAACACGCCTACAACCCGATTCACCGCCGCTACGAATACGACCCGGCAGGCGAACTGAGCCGCACCCTCGACAAACTGCGCGGCGAAACCCGCTACGAATACGAAGCCAATGGCCAATTGCTGGCGCGCAACACCGGTCGAGTGGTCGATGGCGAAGAATTCCGCTACGACGCTGCGGCCAACCGCCTCAACTTCAACACCAGCCGCTTCGATCACGTCAAAGACAACCGCCTCAAACAGTGGGCGAACCAGGAGTACAGGTACGACGCCTGGGGCAACCTGATTGAAAAAACCGTCGGCATCGTGCGCTGGCAAACCTTCACCTACGACTGCGAAAACCGCCTGGTCAAGACCGAGACGATGGCTGACACGCAGGTGGAAAGCACCAGCAGTTATCAGTACGACAGCCTGGGTCGACGCGTAGGGAAACAGTCCGAGATCAAAGGCCAGACCGAACACAAACACTTCCTCTGGCAAGGCCTGCGCATGCTGCGCGAAGAAAGCCCCGGCCAGAGCAGCCTGTACCTCTACGAGCACGGCAGCTACGCGCCGCTGGCACGTGTAGACGAGAAAGAAGGCGAAGCCGAGAACAAGGTTTACTACTTCCACACCGACCAGATTGGTACGCCGCTGGAAATGACCGACGCCGAAGGGCAAATCGTCTGGCAGGCCAAGTATCGGGCGTGGGGTGCTGTTGAAAAGCTGGTGGTGAACGAGGTTGAGCAGAACCTGAGGTTTCAGGGGCAGTATTTTGATGCCGAAACGGGGCTGCATTACAACACGTTTCGGTATTATGACCCGGAGATTGGGCGGTTTATTACGCAGGACCCGATTGGGTTGTTGGGTGGGTTTAATCTTTATAGGTATAGCCCAAACCCACTTTCTGGCATTGATCCATGGGGGCTATGCGAGACAAAAGGTATGGGTGTGAGCAAATCAGGACATCACGTCCCCGCTGTGCGCAAATCTGTAGGGCGCCCATTTGCGGTTGCACGGTCCGATAAAACGAGGCCTACACTCTTTCCTAAGGGTGAAAACCCAGAACACTCACACTGGTTGTTACATGAAGCAGAGCGAACACATGTTGGCCCGAGGCAAGGGAGCTTTCCTGGTTCGGATGACGAGCTTTTTAATGCTTACAGAAATGCCTACGAGAACATGGATCACATAAAGGTTGATGTGGCATCGCCTAATGGGACGCATGTACTTGGTGAAAACGTCACACCAAGAGCAGCCGTTGACCTTATTGAAAACTGGCTAAAAGAAAGTGGATTAAGATAATGAAAATAGAAAACCTGAAAGATTTTTCAGCCAAAGTTAGAAAATCTGATTTTTTTGACTTTTTGCAGAATGTCGACGATTGGGATTCATTACTAGATCGGCGAGATGAAGACGACTTTGATGCATCATGGGTAAAAAATAATGAGCATGTGGCGTCGGCGGGCTACGGCGCTCCAACTGATGAGAGTGAAATTACTGAACTTAGGGAATATGTCTTTAAAACAGTTCTGCGCATTACAAATAATTCTGAAGCTGCTGGATATATTTCAGATGATATTGGATTATTGGCGGAAGCATTTTCTAAAAGAAGAATAACTACTTGGCTGAACGATTTATTGAGTTCATATCTTTCCGGAAGCTTTCCTCATTAAATTTTCTTGTTAATAGATAAGCAGCAAGGAAAAACACGAGAAAATTTTATGTAATTGACTATGAGCCAAGGAGTGAAGGAGTGAAGGAGTGCCATATTTTTTCGATCTAGAGTGGGCGCCAGATCTCCCGACAGTTCAAAGAAAAATTTTCGCCATAGTTTTTTTAAAAATTACTTATCAAGGTAGCTGCCAACTTTGCCTCAGCTACCCTATTAATATCTTTTATAATACTTACTTAAGTGTCCCTATCTAACCGATGTCGTGATGTCCCGCCACTGTACCTCTACGAACCTGGCAGCTACGCACCGCTGGCCCGTGTGGATCAAAAGGAAGGCGAAGTCGAGAACAAGCTTCACTACTTCCCCACCGACCAGATTGGTACGCCGCTGGAAATGACCGACGCTGAAGGGCAGATCGTCTGGCAAGCCAAGTAACGGGCGTGGGGCGCTGTTGAAAAGCTGGTGGTGAACGAGGTTGAGCAGAACCTGAGGTTTCAGGGGCAGTATTTTGATATCGAGACGGGGCTGCACTACAACACGTTTCGGTATTATGACCCGGAGATTGGGCGGTTTATTACGCAGGACCCGATTGGGTTGTTGGGTGGGTTTAATTTTTATGAGTATGCACCAAACACGCAGATGTGGCTGGGTCCGCTAGGCTTGACAGTTAGATATAAAGTAAATGACGGTTTGACACCAATGCAAGGAGGCAGAAGTACAGCCATTGATCGTGCTTGGGTTCAAGAAAAAGCTCTTGTAACCCAAACAGGTACAGGAACACGAGCATGGTCAGGTGCCGAAAAGGAGCTAATAACAGCTACTCCTAATAAAAATCTCACATCAGTGATGTCTAAGGCGGGCTATACTGGCCACCATACAAACTCTGTAGAAGGGAACGTTAAGTTAGGTGCTCTATGGCAAGGCGACCCTAGAAATATAGTATTTTTGCAAAACCATAATCATCCGAGCGGTGTCAATGAGCATGCTCATGGAAATCAAGGGCATAGAGGGAACACAAAAAACTCTACGAAGGACTGACTTATAGATCGACCTGCTACGCTTAAAACAAGTGCAGGCGGATGTTGACAGGGGATTAATATGAATGAAAAAACTCTAAAAAAATTTGCTGAACGCTTTAACAAAAGCGAGCAAAGTACCGGAAAAATATTCTTCCGGAATACTCCAAAAGAAATCGCAAGCGGTTCCCTATCGATTAGGTTAAGCGGTGAAATCGAGCAGTTTTATACGCAGCTAGAAATGGAGGATAACCCTACAATTGGAGGAGATTTATTTCTTCAGATATTCATGATCAATCAACTTGAGCAGGCTCAAGATGGGTGGGCGGGCCCTGATGACGAGACCTTGCCATGGAAGAATAGCTTTGTAGTTTTCGCGGATCGAAACGGAGATGCTTTGGTATTTGATTCTGCACAAAAAAACCCGTCGATATATGGCAGCATTCAAAAGCGCAGCTTCCTAATATCAAACTCAATGAATATATTCCTAGAAGCATTATTATTTGCAATTGAAGTTGAGGAGGATATATTCAATGGAGATACCCGAGAAGATGATATGAGTCTCAAAAAAATCGTCGTTGAACAAGTTAAAAACTCAGTTTCTGGATTAGGCTCAGATTTCAATGTCGATGGCTTTATGAAATTCTTTCTTGGTTAAAGGATTCTTAATGTTTTTTGTTAGCGATCTTTAAAAACAAGACTTTTGCAAATTGCCGTCAGTGTTGGCAAAGACGCGAATATTTTCATGAACTGTTTTTTTGCCCTTAGGCGGCTTTTTGCATGCATTTCTGTATTATTACGTCATGGCTGATAATAATTTCTACTTGGGCACAGTGTATAACTACAGCAACAATCAATTGTCCAATTCGATTGCAACCAAGATTCAGCACTTCGTTTCAGTTACAACGATAAAGTGATTACCCCGACGGCAGCACATGGAAGGCCCGCTACGATGCCAAAGGCAACCTCGTTGCCGAAATTGACGCCTTGGGCCACAAGACCGAATACCTCAACGGCGAAGATGGTCTGCCGCACACCATCGTCGACCCGACGCTCAAATCCAAATACCTGTGGTGGAATAGCCTGGCGCAAGTGCAGCGCTTTCAGGACTGTTCGGGCAAAAGCACTTATTACCGCTATGACGAGCGCCACCACCTGGTGGCCGTCAC
>NZ_LJRO01000229.1 GCF_001401155.1 Pseudomonas tremae | reverse complement strand
GCCCAACTACCGCGGCACCCTGCAAGCGGACTATAGCCTGCCGGTGCCCGGGCTCGCCTTACTCGGCGGGATGCAGTACAGCGCCAGCAAGTACGCTGACCGTGAAGGCTCCGTGCAGGTCAATGACTACACACTGTTCAATATCGGCAGCCGTTACAGCACCCGAATCAGCGGCTACGACACTGTCGTGCGCCTGACCGTCGACAACCTCTTCGACAAACGCTACTGGCGTGATGCCGGGGAGTATCTGGGTGACGACTACCTATTCATGGGCGCACCCAGAACGGCAAGATTGTCGGCCACCGTCAACTTTTAGTGGGCGGGCTCTACTGCACGGAGCGTTGGCA
>NZ_LJRO01000246.1 GCF_001401155.1 Pseudomonas tremae | reverse complement strand
CCCGACATCGGCAGTTCGACCGCGCGAACGGTGATTAGCCGATGCTCCAGATTAACCCCGGTCAATCAACCGTTGCATGGCGCAAGGCTTATTTCTTCAGCCAGCTCTCGACGACATCAGCACCGTGCTCTGCTTTCCACTCTTTCAAGGCTCTGTGATTCCCACCTTTGGTTTCGATCACTTCACCGGTCTTTGGATTCTTGTACACCTTGAGTTCACGCGGCTTGCGCGTGCCCGCAGGTTTATCCGCGACCTGGCGACGCGACGAGTTCTGTGGGTCCAGCAGATTGACAATGTGCTTGAGGCTGAAGCCATAGTGCTCAAGCAGCTTGCGCAGCTTGGTTTCGAACTCGATCTCTTTCTTCAGGCCCTCGTTGCCTTTCATGGTCTCCAGTGCCTGAAGTTGCTCGGCGAGGTGTTTTTCCAGCTGACGGTATTCTGCGAGTTTGGACATGGTGTTTTCC
>NZ_LJRO01000391.1 GCF_001401155.1 Pseudomonas tremae | reverse complement strand
TCTATCGACTCACTGAAAAGGTACAGCGCAATGGAAAAGACAATCACCGTGGACCAACTGGCTAAAACTGACCTCAGATCAGTTAAAGAGATATGGCTTGGTGATACCCATACTCAGCTATGTCTGTGGCGTGGCGAACAAGTCGTCACACACGACATGCTCAGCGAGGGTACCCACGATCAGAACAATAGTCGCCTGCACTTGCAACTGGTCAACCCTGACGACCGGGCTGCAGTGGCCAGCGTCGAGGCGCTCGTTCGTGAGCGGCTGGAAAGGATGGGAAGCAAGGGTGAGTTTTATCCAGCCGAGAATGCGGACACTCACCAGTAATCACGCTGATTACACGCGATTCTGTAGGGTCCTTGGGCTGCGTTGCCAGACTGTAGATGTGTGACGCAGAGCGTCAC
>NZ_LJRO01000080.1 GCF_001401155.1 Pseudomonas tremae | reverse complement strand
GTGCAGAGATATTTGCTTTTACTCTAGCGCGTGTGCCGGGTCTGGTGCGGGATCTTCAAAGTGCAGCCGAAAAGCAAAATGTGAAAATTGATAAATACGTTTTTCATCAAGCCAATAAGTTTATGCTGGATCATTTGGCAAAAAAAATGCGGCTTGACCCTAACGATGTTGTTGTAAATCTAAAGGATGTGGGTAATACCAGTGCAGCGTCAATACCGCTAGCTCTTTGCTTAAATGCAGAGGCTCAGCAGGGGCTTTGCGGTAATTATTTGTTGGCCGGGTTTGGTGTCGGCTATTCTTGGGCTGGATGCATTGTCAACTTATCTGATGCCCAATTTAGTCATGTGGTGAGAGTCAGTTCTTGGGAGGAACATTGAG
>NZ_LJRO01000172.1 GCF_001401155.1 Pseudomonas tremae | reverse complement strand
GCTAACCAATACTAATTGCCCGTGAGGCTTGACCATATAACACCCAAGCAATTTGCGTCGAATGACCAGATTGCGGTGACTGTGAAGATGACACGAACCGAAAGTTTGCGTCACAAGCGACACCTGAATAACTGACTGTCACATACCCGATTTGCTGAAGCGCGCCGTATGGCACGACTCGGTACCCGAATTTCTTGACGACCATAGAGCATTGGAACCACCTGATCCCATCCCGAACTCAGTAGTGAAACGATGTATCGCCGATGGTAGTGTGGGGTTTCCCCATGTGAGAGTAGGTCATCGTCAAGATTGAATTCCAGAAACCCTCATCGCTTATGCGTTGAGGGTTTTTGTTTTTATGGC
>NZ_LJRO01000458.1:272757-364705 GCF_001401155.1 Pseudomonas tremae | reverse complement strand
GCCCTGGCGCGCCAGGGCGGTAGATGCGCAGCTCGTTGAGGCGTTCCTGATCGTAAGCCAGCGTGCCTTGCGTGCCACTGATTTCAAAGCTCAGGTGATTTTTATAGCCATGCTTGAGCCAGCTGCTGCTGAACGTGCCACGAGCGCCATTGGCAAAGCGCAGCAATGCGTGCGTCTGGTCATCCACGGCGATGGTGCGCATTTCGCTGCTGCCCAGGCTTGCAGGACGTTGACGGTGTACGGTGCTGGCATCCGCACAGACCGCTTCGACATCGCCCATCAAATAGCGCGCCATCGCCAGCAGGTGGCTGCCCAGATCAGCCAGCGCGCCTCCGGCATGTGCCGGCTCGCATCGCCAGGACCAGGGTGAGGTCGGGTTGCCCATGAAGTCCTCGCTGAACTCGCCCTGAAAGCTGACGATGTCGCCCAGTTCGCCTGCTTCTATCATTTCTCTGGCGAGCCCGATTACCGGATTGTGCTGGTAGTTGTAGCCGACCTGAGTTACTACTCCAGCGGCCTTGGCGCTGAGGCGCATCTCGTTGGCCTCAGCCAGGCTGACGGCGAGCGGCTTCTCGCAATACACCGCTTTGCCGGCGGCGATGGCAGCCATCGCCATGGGGAAATGCAGGTGGTTGGGGGTGGTGATCGCCACGATATGGACCTGCGGGTCGTCGATCAGCTGTTGCCAGTCGGCATGGCTGCGATCAAAGCCCCAGGCCTGCGCGCAATGCTCGGCTCTGGCGCTGTCAGCGTCTGCCAGGGCAGCCAGACGAATACGGGCTGGCAATTCAAGCGCGGCATTGGCACTGCCGAACGCCAGCGCGTGGGCGCGCCCCATGAAACCGGTGCCGATAAGACCAATGCCCAGTTCAGGCCGGCTGGTGGATAGAGTTTCCCGCATGACACTCTCCAGAATGGATTGTTGTTATGCGGAAAATATATTCCAATTAAATAAATAATGGAAAATTAATTCATTATTCTGATAGTGATTTCGTTCAGGTCAGAAATCCGCCATCTACATTCAGCGCGACGCCGGTGGTATAGCTGGAGGCCTCGCTTGCCAGATAGAGAACTGCACCGGCCATTTCGCTGGGCGCTGCGACTCGCTTCAACGGGATCTGCGACAGGGCCATGTTCAGAATCGCATCGTTCTTCACCAGCGCCGAGGCAAAGCGGGTATCGGTCAGGCCTGGCAGCAGTGCGTTGCAACGAATGCCGAATTCCGCGCACTCCTTGGCGAACACCTTGGTCATGTTGACCACTGCGGCTTTGGTCATGGAATAGACACCCTGATAGACACCGGGCGACACGGCATTGATCGAGGCCACATTGATAATGCTGCCGCCACCGCCTTCACGCATCAATTTGCCGGCTTCTACGGACATGAAGAAGTAGCCGCGGATGTTGACGTCGATAGTCTTCTGGAAGGCGCTGAGGTCGGTGTCCAGCACATTACAGAACTGAGGATTGGTGGCGGCGTTATTGACCAGAATGTCCAGGCCCCCAAATTGCTGACGTACTTCTGCAAAAGCACGGGTTATCTGCTCCATCTCTCCGATGTGGCAGGCGATGGCGGTGGCTTTGCCACCCTCGGCGACGATAGCGTCAGCCACGGCCTGGCAGCCATCGAGCTTGCGACTCGATACGATGACATGCGCGCCTTGCTGGGCCAGCAACCTGGCGATGGCCTCGCCGATGCCACGACTGGCGCCTGATACGAAGGCCACTTTGTTGTCGAGATCGAACAGTTGGGTTCTGGACATTTGAATTCCCTGTGTTGACATCATCAAAGGCTGGATTTGGCGATCACGTTCAGACTCATTTGCTCAAGCAGCCGGTTCATGTCGATGAACCGGGCAAAGCGTTTGTCCTGGGTCTGGCCATGAAAAAAACGGTAGTAGATCTGTTGCACGATGCCGGCCAGTCGAAAAAGCCCGTACGTGTAATAGAAGTCGACATTGTCGATGCGCATACCTGAGCGTTCGGCGTAGTAATCGACGAACCCCTGGCGGCTCAGCATGCCTGGCGCGTTGCTGGGTTGACGACGCACTGCCTGTACCGGCGCAGGATCGTCAGCCTGAATCCAGTAGGCGAGGGTATTGCCGAGGTCCATGAGCGGATCTCCCAGCGTGGTCAGCTCCCAGTCAAGCACGCCGATGATGCTCATCGGGTCGGCTGGGTCGAGGATCACGTTGTCGAAGCGATAGTCGTTATGCACGATGCTCGAGGTGGGCGAGTCGGCAGGCATCTTGTCGACCAGCCAGCGCTTGACTTGCTCCCATGCCGGAGCATCTGGGGTCATGGCTTTCTCGTAGCGCTCCGACCAGCCCAGAATCTGCCGTTGCACGTACCCTTGTGGCTTGCCCAGATCACCCAGGCCGCAAGCGCGGTAATCGACCTGATGCAGGTTCACCAGCTTGTCGATGAAGCTTTTGCACAGGCTTTCGGTCTGCCGGGCATCCAGCCCCAGTTGCGGCGGCAGATCGGAGCGCAGAATAATGCCCTTGAGGCGCTGCATCACATAAAACTCCGAGCCTATCAGCGACTCGTCGGTGCAATGCACATAAGCCTCGGGGCAGAAGGGGAATGCGTCTTTGAGCTGATTGAGAATGCGGTATTCCCTGCCCATGTCGTGTGCCGAGCGCGCCTTGTGCCCGAACGGAGGACGGCGCAGCACCAGCTCTTTATCGGGGTACTGGATCAGGTACGTCAGGTTCGACGCGCCGCCTGGAAACTGACTGATAACCGGCACGCCCCGCAGCTCCGGAATATGAGCCTTCAGGTAGGGATCAATGAGGCCAGCGTCCAGCTCTTCGCCTGTGCGAATCTTGGTGGACTGATCAGTCAGTTCCATGCTTATCCCTTGTGCTTGTGCTTGTGCTTGTGCGCTGCTTCGGTCATTGAGCAATCTAATGGTCTGTAGAATCACCATCAACTCGGCTACAGCTTTATAGGCTAGCGTGTTGCCGAGCAATCAGTGTCCCTGATCACTGATATGCGCAGATAAAAAACCGAAGCGCCAGGCTTCGGTGTTTTTGAAACGGGGCGCGACGAATCGGCAGTTATACCGGAAACAGTTCGCTCAATTTCATGGCCAGCATCATGTCGCCTTCGGCGCGCAGCTTGCCGCCCATGAAGGCCTGCATGCCATCGGTCTCGCCGCTGACGATACCCTTGAGGGTTGCGCTGTCCATGACCAGGGTCACGTTGGCGTCCGGGTTCTCGCCTTCCTGCAATTCGCAGGTGCTGTCCTTGACGATCAAGGCATAGTGCTTGTCTTCGTCAGTGATATTGAAACCGAAGATCAGGTCCAGACCGGCAGCTGCAGCCGGGTTGAACTTTTCTTTCATGGTCTGTACTGCTTCTGCTACTGAGGTCATGTCTTGATCCTTTGTGGTAAGTGCTTGCGTGCGGAGGGATGCGATTGGTCGGGCTCAGCGATAGGTAATGAGCGCCGGCGTGTCGAGCAGTTGCAAGTGCGTGTAGCTGTTGAAGGCAGCCAGGGTAACGTCGGTGCCTTTGAACTTGAGCTGATGCAGCGATGTATTGACGATATGCCAGTGAAGCTCCAGCGCCTTCGATGCGGGCATTCCCGTTACAAGATGCAGCAGGGCGGTGATGGTCCCGCCGGAGGTGAATATGGCGATACGCTCATTCGGACCTGCAGCATGGAGAACTCTATCAAGGCCTGCCTTTACGCCGGCCACGAAACCCAGCCAGCTCTGCAACCCCGGCGTGTCATGCTTGCCACTCAGCCAGCGCTCGGTAATCAGGTTGAACAACCGGTGAAACCCTGCGGGGTTCCCGGCGACGTCGCGCAGAATATCCAGCGCTTGCGGTTCGTCGACGAGCATCGCCGGTATCAGCGACCTGATCACCCCTTCGGCGTCGAATTCATCGAAAGCGCTGTCGAGCTGCAGGGGAGGTGTGTCCAGGCCTGCTTCGGCATACTGGCCCAGCACATGCTGTGCGGTGTCTTTCTGACGCAGCAGGGCCCCGGACACGCAGCGGTCAAAGCTCAGGCCCAGTTTCGCAAGGTAAGCCCCCAGCACCTGAGACTGACGAATGCCCACGGGCGACAGTACGTCGTAATCGTCTGCACCAAATGAGGCTTGGCCATGTCGTATCAGGTAGATGCTGCCCACGTCCGGGTCACTCGGTACGTTGAAGGTCCAGCGAGGTTATGAGGGATGCCTGGGGACTGTCAATGAAAAAACATACGCTCGTTTGAAATCACCGTTTTAATGGTTTGTAACGGCTGGGCTGCTGGTGCGTCGAACAGGGCGTCGGTATGCTGCAGTCATCGCAGCCCCTGCCGCACAGGGGGTCTAACGCAAGTGAGGGATATTCGTGGATTTCGTTGTCGATTACGCAAGTTTTCTGGCTAAAACCGTAACGCTGGTGATTGCCATCGTGGTCGTGCTGGTCGCCATTGCGTCCATGCGTGGCAAGGGCCGACGCAAGTCTGCAGGACAGTTGCAGGTCACTCGCCTGAATGACTTTTACAAAGGCTTGCGCGAGCGGCTTGAGCAGTCGCTGCTGGACAAGGACCGTCTCAAGGCGTTGCGCAAGGAGCAGGGCAAGGCCTTGAAGAAAGAGAAAAAGCAGGCCGAGACCAAGGCTCGCGTCTACGTGCTGGACTTTGACGGTGACATCAAGGCGTCTGCGACCGAAAGCATGCGCCATGAGATCACTGCGCTGCTGACACTGGCGACTGACAAGGACGAAGTGGTGTTGCGTCTCGAGAGCGGCGGCGGCATGGTTCACAGCTACGGGCTGGCGTCCTCGCAACTGGCGCGTATCCGTCAGGCAGGCATTCCGCTGACGGTGTGCATCGACAAGGTGGCTGCCAGTGGCGGTTACATGATGGCCTGCATCGGCAACAAGATCATCAGCGCCCCGTTCGCCATCCTCGGCTCCATCGGTGTCGTGGCGCAATTGCCTAACGTCAACCGCCTGCTGAAAAAGCACGATATCGACTTTGAAGTCCTGACCGCTGGCGAGTACAAGCGTACGCTCACGGTATTTGGCGAAAATACCGAAAAAGGCCGTGAGAAGTTTCAGCAGGACCTGGACATCACTCATGACCTGTTCAAGAACTTCGTCGCCAGCTACCGCCCGCAACTGTCCATAGACGAGGTCGCTACCGGTGAGGTGTGGTTGGGCATGGCGGCAGTCGACAAACTGTTGGTCGATGAACTGAAAACCAGCGACGAGTACCTCGCGGAACGCGCAAAGAACGCTGACGTGTTTCACCTGCATTACGTGCAGCGCAAGAGCCTGCCGGAACGCATGGGCATGGCTGCTGCGACCTCTGTGGATCAGGTGGCTGCAAAGTGGTGGGGGCGTTTGACTCAACAGCGGTTCTGGTAGGAGTAACGACCCTAGTGCCGATGCTCAGCGCTCATCGTCATGCATAAGCCCGCTTTTGATTCTGGTTTCAGGCCGTGGGAGCTAAAGATACAAGCTTCAGGAGGTTACGACGCCTGCGATTGCTGCAAAAAGGGCCCTGAACTCGGTTCTTTCTGATGTATTGAATGCACTGGTCTTGCTGCCGGTTCCCGGCAGATCGCGGACAAGTCCGCTCCTGCAATTCCTGAAAATCATGGGCAGATCGTGGATAAGCGAAGCGTCGCCGGTTCCACTCCTGCGGCCTTTGGCCAGAAGCAGGAGTGGGCTTGCTTACAGCTTCGAGGGTCAGCGTCGCCGGAACAGTGGCAGAGGCTGATCAGCAGCAGCTTGATAGGTCACGGAGAAGTCCTTCAGACCTTCCAGCGCGTCGTACGGGTCTTTGTCCGGGCGCACCGCAAACGCGTCGAAGCCACAGCGGCGCATGTAGAACAGCTGATCACGCAACACGTCGCCAATCGCGCGTAACTCGCCTTTATAGCCATATCGGTCACGCAACAGGCGAGCGTTGGAGAAGCTTCGACCGTCAGTGAAAGCCGGAAAGTTCAGGGCAATGACCTGGAACTGATCGACATCGGCACCGATTTCCTCCGCTTCTTCATCGCTGTCCAGCCACACGCCCAGACCGCCATCGCGGGCCTTGAGGGCATGCGCGTGCTCGCGCCACAGCGCAAGCGGCACGATCAGGTCGTCGCAATTGGACAGGCTGTCAAAGGTGGTTTCCTTTGGCAGCAAATGCCAGGTCTCATCAATGACTTCGTCGTTCTTAATGATTCGCTGCATAGACACGCTCCTTGAAAGGGTCAATGCCAATCCGCTGGAAAGTGTCGATGAAACGTTCGTCTTCGGTACGTTTCTCGACGTACACATCGATCAGCTTTTCGATCACGTCCGGCATTGCATCCTGGGCGAATGAAGGGCCGAGGATCTTGCCAAGGCTTGCGTCGCGGCTGGCGCTGCCGCCCAGTGACACCTGATAGAACTCTTCGCCTTTCTTGTCCACGCCCAGTATGCCGATATGGCCCACATGGTGGTGGCCGCACGCATTCATGCAGCCGGAAATGTTCAGGTCCAGCTCGCCGATGTCGAACAGGTAATCCAGGTCGTCGAAACGGCGCTGTATGGACTCCGCAATCGGGATCGACTTGGCGTTGGCCAGTGAGCAGAAATCACCGCCAGGGCAGCAAATTATGTCGGTCAGCAGGCCTATGTTCGGGGTGGCGAAGCCGTTTTCACGCAACTCGTTCCACAGCGTGAACAGCTCGGCCTGCTCGACGTCGGCAAGGATGATGTTCTGCTCGTGAGATGTACGCAGTTGCCCGAAGCTGAAGCGATCGGCCAGGTCGGCGACGGCGTCCAGCTGCTTGTCGGTCAGGTCGCCCGGCGCTACGCCCGTCGGCTTGAGCGACAGGGTGACGGCGATGTAACCCGGTTTTTTGTGAGCCAGCACATTACGTTGGCGCCAGCGTGCAAAGCCTGGATGTTGAGCATCCAGCGCGGCCAGTTCGGCATGCTGGTCGCTGAGGGCCTTGTACTCGGGGTCGACAAAGTGCCGCGAAACGCGCTGCACTTCAGCTTCTGTGAGAGTGGTCTGGCCGCCGCGCAGGTGGGCCATTTCTGCCTCGACCTTTTCTGCGAAGACTTCGGGGGTCAGCGCCTTGACCAGAATCTTGATCCGCGCCTTGTACTTGTTGTCACGACGACCGTAGCGGTTGTAAACCCGCAGAATGGCGTCCAGGTAGCTGAGCAGGTCCTGCCACGGCAGGAACTCGTTGATGAAAGCGCCCACTACCGGCGTACGGCCCAGGCCTCCGCCCACCAGGACCCGGAAACCCAATTCGCCCGCTTCGTTGCGCAGCGGCTCCAGACCGATGTCGTGAACTTCAATGGCTGCCCGATCGCTGGTCGAACCATTGACGGCAATCTTGAATTTACGCGGCAAGTAGGCGAATTCGGGGTGGAAAGTCGTCCATTGACGGACGATTTCGCACCAGGGGCGTGGGTCGACGAGTTCATCTGCCGCGACGCCGGCGAACTGGTCGGTGGTCACGTTGCGCAGACAGTTGCCGCTGGTCTGGATAGCGTGCATCTGCACAGTCGCAAGTTCGGCAAGTATGTCGGGAATATCTTCCAGCGCGGGCCAGTTGAACTGCACGTTCTGACGGGTGCTGATGTGCGCATAGCCCTTGTCGTAGTCACGCGCAATCTTTGCCATCATGCGGGCCTGGCGCGAAGTCAGTTGTCCATAAGGAACTGCCACGCGCAGCATCGGTGCGAAGCGCTGGACATAAAGCCCGTTTTGCAGGCGCAACGGTCGAAACTCTTCTTCGCTCAGATCCCCGGCGAGATAGCGTCGGGTCTGATCACGGAACTGCTTGACGCGGTCCTCGATGATCTTCTGATCGTAATCGTCGTATACGTACATATAAGTCCTGTTCTCAGGCTTCGTCATGAAGCAGGTCCGATAACATGCGGTCAGGGTAAAAATGCCCTTCGCTTGCTGCCTGCGTCATCTGGTCGATTCTGCGCGCACGGCCGCGCACTCCCTGCGGAGCGGAGGCGACGATAGCAGTTTGCAGATATCGATAAAAGTGATGTTTATATATATGCAAATCACTAAAAGCGATAAGCAAATGGCCGCTTGTACATCTCCATGCTTGCCGTGTGGGCAAGACTCGACTTAACTGAGCATTGACCGGTGTTCAACCAGCACCGGCACACGATCTTTCATGTGCAATCAGCCACAAGACAAACAAGAGGCGATGCGATGAGCAAGCACCCCAAGGCAACAAAAACCGGCAGGTCCGTGGACACATGGGCGATTCTTTTTATTGTCATTCTGGCAGTGGGGGTCGCGATGTTCTGGGCCAGCGGCCGCTGACAGGCGCACAAAGAGTTTGCCCCGGACCTGCAGAACCTTGCAATTGCGGCCGATAGATCGCGTATGACGGTCATTTCCTGCGACCTCAAGGTTCGATGATATGAAGGTTTTATGCGCCCTCGCGCTTATGATTTCCGGCCTGATGTGGGTCGGTGCGACATGGGCCGCTTCAGTGGTGTTTTTGTGTCCCGGTTTTGAAACCGACGGCTACTGGCGTCCCTATGCCCGCGTCATGCAGGCCGCGGCTGACACAACGGGCATGTCGCTGGAAATACGCTATACGGATCGTGATACGCGCAAGCTGGTTGCGATGGCGCGCGAAGCGCTGCAAGGCAGCGAGCGCCCGGATTATCTGCTGTTCTCGAATGAATTGAACGTCGCGCCTGAAATGCTGCGCCTTTCGCAAGGCAGCGGGGTCAAGCTGTTCGCGGTGAACAATACGCTGACGGCCGACCAGGTCCGTATTCTTGGCGACTTGCCCTCGCGTTATCCGGACTTCATCGGCAGTCTGGTGGGCAACGACGAGGAGGGCGGTTATCAGACCGCCAAGCGACTGATCAGTCTGGCTCAGCCGACTGTGCCAGGGAATCCTGTCGAGATGCTGGCTTTCTCGGGCACCAACACCACACCGGTCTCGATTTCCCGTGAAAAGGGCTTGATGCGCGCGCTGTCAGAGCATCCCGAAGTCCATTTGCGACAGATCGTTCTGGGCGGCTGGCGACGTGATCGCGCGCTTGAGCAGGCGCGCGTGTTGTTGGCACGTTATCCGGATATTCGTCTGGTGTGGTCAGCCAATGAGCAAATGGCATTCGGCGTGATGGACGCCTTGAGAGAGCGAGGTGGCAAACCAGGCAAGGATGTCTTGTTCAGCGCGATCAACGGCTCGTCTCTGTCGTTGCAAGCACAGCTGAACGGGAGCCTTGATGTGGTCGCTACCGGACATTTCACTTTGGGCGGATGGGCAATCATTCTGTTGCATCGCTATGAAACCTCTCCACAGCTACTGCTCCCGCAGCCCCGCGCCCGGATTATTGATGTGCTGCATCTGGTCGAGCCGCAGGACACGCGACGTTTTCTGGAAGCTACAAGCAGTGAGCGTTATCGACTCGACCCGCAGGCTTTCGATAAGGCAGTCGTAGGCGAGCAGTCGCCCTTTTCGCTGAAAAGCATGTTGCCGCCTGTGGACGCAGGCGGCCAGTAAGCGTTTTGCGTTACTCGTCGTAGCCAAGGTTGGGGGCCAGCCAGCGTTCAGTGACACTCAGGTCTTGGCCCTTGCGTGCGGTGTAGCTTTCGACCTGATCTTTGTCGACCTTGCCTACAGCAAAGTACTGCGCCTGCGGATGAGCAAAATACCAGCCACTGACCGCAGCGGCCGGGAACATGGCGTAGTGCTCGGTCAGGAACACGCCGCTTTTACCTGGCGTGTGCTCCGGTGTACCTTCCGGTAGCGGGTCGAGCAAGGCGAACAGGGTGCCTTTTTCGGTGTGATCAGGGCACGCAGGGTAGCCCGGGGCAGGGCGAATACCCATGTACTGCTCCTTGATCAGCGCTTCGTTGTCCAGCGCCTCGTCTTTCGCATAGCCCCAGTATTCCTTGCGCACCTGCTGGTGCAGCCATTCGGCGCAGGCTTCGGCGAGACGGTCGGCCAGGGCCTTGACCATGATCGAGTTGTAGTCGTCGCCATTGTCCTGATAGGCCTTGGCCACTTCTTCGGCACCGATACCGGCGGTGGTGATAAAACCACCAATGTAATCGGTCAGGCCGCTGTCTTTGGGCGCAACGAAGTCGGCCAGCGAAAAGTTCGGCTTGCCGTCGGGCTTGATGGTCTGCTGACGCAAGTGGTGAAGCCTGGCCAGCGGTTTGCCGTCGTCGCCGTAGACCTCCAGATCGTCGTCATTGACTTGGTTGGCCGGCCAGAAACCGAACACCGCGCGGGCGCTGATAAGCTTTTCATCGATCAGCTTGCGCAGCATCTGGCGGGCATCTTCAAACAGCGCGGTAGCCGCTTCACCGACCACTTCATCGGTCAGGATGCGTGGGTATTTACCGGCCAGATCCCAGGAGATGAAGAACGGCGTCCAGTCGATGTACTCAGCCAGTACGTTCAGGTCGATGTCCTGCAGGATACGTGTGCCGGTGAATGTCGGCTGGGCGGGGGTGTAGTTTTCCCAGTCGAACTGCGGCTTCTTGGCCACCGCCGCGCCATAGCTAAGGCGTTCGGTGCGCGCGCTGCGTGCCGAGGTGCGCTCACGTACTTCGACATACTCAAGGCGGGTCTTCTCGATGAAAGCTGGCTTCAGCTCCTTGGAAAGCAGTTGGGTCGCGACACCGACCGCACGAGACGCGTCGGTGACGTAGATCACCGCATCGTTGCTGTATTTGGGTTCGATCTTGACCGCGGTGTGGGCTTTGGATGTGGTTGCGCCGCCGATCATCAAGGGCAGATGGAAATCCTGACGCTGCATTTCCCGGGCAACATGCACCATCTCGTCCAGCGATGGGGTAATCAGCCCGGAAAGGCCGATGATGTCGCATTTCTGTTCGCGAGCGACCTGCAGGATCTTCTCGGCAGGCACCATCACGCCAAGGTCGACAATGTCGTAACCATTACAGCCCAGCACCACGCCGACGATGTTCTTGCCGATGTCGTGAACATCGCCCTTGACCGTGGCCATCAGGATCTTGCCCTTGGCTTCGGGCTTGTCGCCTTTTTCCAGTTCGATGAACGGGATCAGGTGCGCCACCGCCTGCTTCATCACACGTGCCGACTTCACCACCTGTGGCAGGAACATCTTGCCCGCGCCGAACAGGTCGCCGACCACGTTCATGCCTGACATCAGCGGGCCCTCAATGACCTCGATAGGTCGTTTGAACCCCAAGCGCGACTCTTCGGTGTCCTGAACAATGTGCGTGGTAATGCCCTTGACCAGCGCATGTTCCAGCCGCTGGTTGACCGGCCAGCTGCGCCACTCTTCGGTTTCGGCTTCCTTGACGCTGCCATCGCCCTTGTACTTGTCGGCAATGGCCAGCAACGCATCGGTGCCTTCAGGGTTGCGATTGAGCACGACGTCTTCGACGCAGTCCCGCAGCTCGGCCGGGATCTGGTCGTAGATTTCGAGTTGGCCGGCGTTGACGATGCCCATGCTCAGGCCATTACGGATCGCATGCAGCAGGAACACCGAGTGAATGGCTTCACGCACCGGGTTGTTGCCGCGGAACGAGAACGAGACGTTGGACACCCCGCCCGAGGTCAGGGCATGCGGCAGCTCATCGCGGATATAGGCACAGGCATTGATGAAGTCCACGGCATAGTTGTTGTGCTCTTCGATGCCAGTGGCAATGGCGAAGATATTCGGGTCGAAGATGATATCTTCCGGCGGGAAGCCCACTTCATTGACCAATATGTCGTAGGAGCGCTTGCAGATCTCCTTCTTGCGCGCTTCGGTATCGGCCTGGCCCTGTTCGTCGAAGGCCATCACCACTACCGCTGCACCGTAACGCTTGCACAGGCGGGCGTGATGAATGAACTGCTCGACGCCTTCCTTCATGCTGATCGAGTTGACGATGCCCTTGCCCTGAATGCACTTGAGGCCGGCCTCGATGACTTCCCACTTGGACGAGTCGATCATGATCGGTACGCGAGAGATATCCGGCTCGCCTGCGATCAGGTTGAGGAAGGTCACCATGGCCTTCTTCGAGTCGAGCATCCCTTCGTCCATGTTGATGTCGATCACTTGGGCGCCGGCTTCGACCTGTTGCAGGGCGACTTCCAGGGCTTCGGTGTAGTTGTCTTCACGAATGAGGCGGGCGAAGCGGGCCGAGCCAGTGATGTTGGTCCGTTCGCCGACGTTGACGAACAGCGACTGGCGATCAATGGTGAACGGCTCAAGACCCGACAGGCGACAGGCTTTCGGGATGTCCGGAATTTCACGCGGGGCATAACCCGATAGAGCCTCGGCAATCGCCTTGATGTGCGCCGGCGTCGTACCGCAGCAACCACCGACAATGTTCAAAAAGCCGCTTTGGGCGAACTCTTCGATGATTTTTGCCGTCTGGCTCGGCAGCTCGTCGTATTCGCCAAAGGCGTTCGGCAAGCCAGCATTGGGGTGCGCTGAAACATGGGTGTTGGCCTTGTTGGCCAGTTCCTGCAGGTAAGGTCGCAGTTCACTGGCACCCAGCGCGCAGTTCAGGCCAACCGAGACCGGTTTGGCATGGCTGATCGAGTTCCAGAAAGCTTCGGTAGTCTGCCCCGACAGGGTACGGCCTGAGGCGTCGGTGATAGTCCCGGAAATCATGATCGGCAGCTCGAAGCCCAGCTCTTCGAACACGCCCTGCACGGCAAAGATTGCGGCTTTGGCGTTGAGTGTGTCGAAGATGGTTTCAATCAGGATCAGATCGGCGCCGCCTTCGATCAGGCCCTTGGTGGCCTCGGTGTAGTTCTCGACCAGTTCGTCGAAGGTGACATTGCGATAGCCAGGGTTGTTGACATCCGGAGACAGCGAACAGGTCCTGCTGGTCGGGCCGAGGACACCGGCGACAAAGCGTGGTTTGTCGGGGGTTTCGAGAGTCTTGGCGTCTGCCACTTTTCGCGCCAGCCGGGCACCTTCGACGTTAAGCTCATAAACGATCGACTCCATGCCGTAGTCGGCCTGGGACACCTGCGTCGCGTTAAAAGTGTTGGTCTCGAGAATGTCGGCGCCCGCATCCAGATAAGCCTTTTCGATGGCGCCTATCACGTCTGGACGCGTCAGGATCAGCAGGTCGTTGTTGCCTTTGACGTCACTTGGCCAGTCGGCGAAGCGCTTGCCACGGTAGTCCTGCTCCTCGAGCCTGTAGCTCTGGATCATGGTGCCCATGCCGCCATCGAGGATCAGAATCCGCTGTTTGAGAGCAGTAAGAAAGGCTTGATGGCGGGCGCTGCGGTCAGACATGAGGGCTACCTTGAGAAGGTCGATGCTTTAAATGACGCGATGATAGCAAACCGGAGCGCTTTTGGTGGTGTCGCGGTTTTCCATGAAAATCATTCATGTTGCCTGTGGCTATGGATTTGTAAAGAAAGCCATATGGAACATGGCCTGCAGCCATTATCACTTCCTGAACGAAACGCATCTTGCGCGATCTTTTTTCCAAAATCGTGGTCGGAAATGGTGCGCGTCGTGTGTCCGGCTGCAGGCCGGTGCACGATTGAAAGTCAGGCGGTAGAGGTTTTCGCAATGTTGATTTCAGTTCAGGCCCTGCGGGCGTTTGCCGCGTGGGTCGTGGTGTGTCACCACTTCATGCAGATTTTTTTCGATTTCAAGGCCAGTGGCCCGATTGGTGAGTTCTTCGTTTCCAAAGGTGCAGTGGGCGTCGATATCTTCTTCGTCATCAGTGGTCTGGTGATTTTTCTCTCTACCCAAAACAGCGACATGCCAGCCCGGCGCTTCATCCTTCATCGCTTGATCCGCATCGTACCGGCTTATTGGCTGTATACCGCTGCGATGGGTTTACTCCTGCTGATCGCAGCGCCAATGCTGCCCCACCAGGTCATCGGCTGGCAGAATTTCCTGCTGTCACTGGTGTTTATCCCTTCGGAAAACCCCGGCGGTTACGGCCTTTATCCGACACTTAATGTCGGCTGGACGCTCAACTACGAAATGTTTTTCTACCTGCTGTTCTCGATGGTGTTCCTGTTCGAGCAACGCCACCGGCCGTTGATTATTGCTGCCGCGCTGTTTGCGGTCAGTGAAGTGCTGGCAAAGGCAGGGCTGATCAGCCGGTTCTACGGCAATGACATCGTTTACGAGTTTCTCCTCGGTATCGGTATAGGCATTCTCTATCGACGTGGATGGATCAAACAGGCGCTCTGGCTGCCTTTGATAGGCATTGCGGTCGGGCTGTACGCTATTAATAGCCTGACAAACGAGCACCGTCTGCTCAACTGGGGTCTGCCCAGCGCATTGATCGTTTTGTCATGTATTTCTCTGGAGCCCTTTTTCAAAGGCAGTCGCCTGCTCAAGGTGCTGGGGGATTGCTCGTATTCGGTTTACCTGTTGCACGTGCTGGTGCTGTATGGCGGATTGTTGATGGCGCAGCGTTTCGGCTTGAGCCCTTACGTGGTGTTCGCCTTTTGCGTACCGATCATCGCCATCGGCGCTTGGGTCAGCTATGAGTGGATCGAGAAGGGGCTCTACCGACGAATGAAGGGCTGGCTTGACGAGCGGCGCTCGGGCGGTCGGGTTCAGGCATTAACCTGACAAAAATACTAGGACTTTGTATGGCGCGGCCGATTGGCGTAAACTGCCAGCACGTCTGCGAGGAATTTTCATGACCGCTATCACTATTACCGACGCCGCCCACGATTATCTGGCCGATCTGCTGGAAAAGCAGAATACCCCGGGCATCGGCATCCGCGTATTTATCACTCAGCCCGGCACTCAGTACGCCGAAACCTGCATTGCCTACTGCAAACCGGGTGAAGAAAAACCGGACGACAAGGCCATTGGCCTGAAGAGTTTTACCGCTTGGATCGACGGCTTCAGTGAAGCCTTCCTGGACGACGCCGTTGTCGACTACGCAACCGACCGCATGGGTGGTCAGCTGACCATCAAGGCGCCGAACGCCAAAGTGCCGATGGTCAATGCCGACAGCCCGATCAACGAGCGAATCAATTACTACCTGCAAACCGAGATCAACCCCGGGCTCGCCAGTCACGGTGGTCAGGTTACCCTGATCGACGTGGTCGAGGAGGAGACGAAAAACATCGCCGTGCTGCAGTTCGGTGGCGGTTGTCAGGGTTGCGGTCAGGCTGATGTCACGCTGAAGGAAGGTATCGAGCGCACATTGCTGGAGCGCATACCCGAGCTGTCGGGCGTCCGCGATGTAACGGACCATACACAGAAAGAAAACGCGTACTACTGATTCGTCCTTGCTGCAAAAAAACGCCCTGATTATTCAGGGCGTTTTTTTGTGTGGCAGACTACTGGCACTGTGACGGGTACCTGGCAGCGCAGCTCGGTCAGTCCAGCTCCACCAGAACGGCGCCTTCATTGACCATCTCTCCCTCTCGACAGTAAAGCGCGCTGATTACACCCGTAGCGGCTGCACGGATGCTGTGCTCCATCTTCATGGCCTCAAGCACCACCAACTGTGCCCCGGCTTCGACCGTCTGGCCCACTTCGACCAGCACGCGGACGATGCTGCCATTCATGGGCGCGGTCAGGCCGCCATGCTGTCCCTGAACAGACTCAACCAGGTTCACGGGGTCAACTTTGTGCACGGTGTGCAGATCAGCCTGCCATTTGAGGTAAAGCGTGTCGCCGCGACGTGTTGCAAGGTGCCTTGTGCGCAAGCCATCGCCTTCAATATGCAGTTGCTCGCCTTCCAGATGGATCAGCGATGTGCCGTTATCGAGCAGGCGCACGGCATGAGTTTGCCCGTTGCAGCTCAGGAGTACATTGGTCTGTGCAGGCAGGCCGACACGAAAGCCTGACGCGTCGGCCCACGGTGAGTGCAGGTCGGCCTGATCGATACGGGCCGGTTCGCTCTGTCTGAACGCCTCGGCGGCAGCTTGCCAGAATGCCTCGCAGGGCTCGTGGGTCGCTGGCAGCAGTTGATCCTGGTAGCGAGGAATGAAACCGGTATCCAGTTCGGCCGCAGCAAAGGCTGGATGAGCAATGATGCGGCGCAGAAAGGCCAGATTGGTCCTGACGCCGCCTACGGCGAACTCGTCCAGCATACCCAGCAGGCGCAGGCGCGCTTCTTCGCGGTTTTCGCCCCACGCAATCAGCTTGCCGAGCATGGGGTCATAGAAGGGTGAAATGCTGTCGCCCTCGGCCACACCGCTGTCTATGCGTCTGCCGACGCCGCTGACGGGCTCTCGATAGAGCTCAAGCCTGCCTGTCGCGGGCAGAAAATCGTTGGCCGGGTCTTCGGCGTACAGCCGGACTTCTATAGCGTGTCCTGTCAGCGGGACCTGCGCCTGAGTGATCGGCAAGGGTTCACCACGAGCAACGCGGATCTGCCACTCCACCAGGTCGAGCCCGGTGATGTACTCGGTGACCGGGTGCTCTACTTGCAGGCGAGTGTTCATTTCCATGAAAAAGAACTCTCCGCGGGCATCCAGCAGAAACTCCACCGTGCCTGCTCCCACGTAGCCAATGGCCTGTGCAGCAGTGACTGCAGCTTCGCCCATGGCCTTGCGCAGTTGCGGCTTCAGACCGGGCGCAGGGGCCTCTTCGACTACTTTCTGATGACGGCGCTGAATGGAGCAGTCGCGTTCGTTCAGGTAAAGGCAGTTGCCATGCCGGTCGGCGAACACCTGAATTTCGACGTGTCGTGGAGAGATGACGTATTTCTCCACCAGCATGCGTGAATCGCCAAACGATGAAAGCGCTTCGCGTTGCGCAGAGGCCAGGGCTTCGGCCATCTCGACGGCATGCTCGACCACTTTCATGCCTTTGCCGCCACCCCCGGCAGTGGCTTTCAGAAGCACCGGATAACCAATGCGCTCGGCGGCGGCAAGGAATGTGTCGATATCCTGCGCATCGCCATGATAGCCGGGCACCAGCGGTACGCCTGCCTGTTCCATCAGCGATTTGGCGGCAGACTTGCTGCCCATGGCGTCAATGGCCGAGGCGGGCGGGCCGAGAAAGATCAGCCCGGCCTTTTCGATTGACCGGGCAAAGTCGGCGTTTTCAGATAAAAAGCCGTAACCGGGATGGATGGCCTGGGCACCGCTGGCCCTGGCTGCCTCGATCAGCTTGTCGATCGCCAGATAGCTTTCGCTTGCCTTGCTGCCGCCCAGGTCGATACGGACATCGGCTTCACGGCTGTGACGAGCGTCGCGATCAATCGCGCTGTGCACTGCAACGGTCGTCAGCCCCATCTTTTTCGCCGTGCGCATAATGCGGCAGGCAATTTCACCCCGGTTGGCGATCAGCAATGTGGTCAGCTCGGGTGCCTTGATATCAGCTACCTTGATGTCAGCTACGTTCATGACTGCAGGTCCTTCTCTGATGCTTCTTCAGCCGTATTGTGTCGCTGCCAGCCGGGTGCGCGTTTTTGTAGAAATGCACGCAGGCCTTCCTGGCCTTCAGGGCTGGTGCGGATGCGGGCAATGGTGCTTTCGCAATAACGACGTACTGCAGGCGTGAGTTCGCCACTGCCGACTTCCCGCAGCAATTCCTTGCTGACGCGCATGGCCTGGGGGCTGTTGAGCAGTAGGTTGTCTATCCAGTCGACGGTTCGCGCCTCAAGGTCGGGCAGGGGATAGCACTCGGCAATCAGGCCTATGTGGCGCGCTTGCTGACCGTCGAAGCGCTCGGCGGTCAGGGCATAGCGCCGCGTCGCCCGTTCGCCGATGGCCTGCACGACGAAAGGGCTGATAACCGCAGGCGCGAGTCCGATGCGCACTTCGGACAAACAGAACTGCGCGTCTTCGGCGGCGATGGCCATGTCGCAGCAACTGATCAGGCCCAGTGCGCCGCCGAACGCTGCACCTTGTACCACCGCCAGCGTCGGGATTTTCAGTCGGGCGAGGTTGTACATCAACTCGGCCAGTTCACGTGCATCGTCCAGGTTGGTGTTGTAATCGAGATCGGCTGCCTGCTGCATCCAGGCCAGGTCGGCGCCGGCGCTGAAATGCTTGCCACGTCCGCGTAGCAGCAAAAAACGCACACTTGCATCGCCTTGCACCTGATCCAGGGCGAGGATCAACTCGTGAATCATCTGGGCGTTGAAGGCATTGTTCTTGTCCGGTCGGTTCAGCCACAACGTGGCAAAACCACGGGGGTCGAGGGTCAGTTCAAGGGTTGCGAATGAAGTCGAAGTCATGGTCGTTTCCCGGCTCACATTCGGAACAGCCCGAAGGTGGTAGGTTCGATGGGCGCATTGAGCGAGGCTGAGAGGGCCAGAGCGAGAATGTCACGGGTTTGCGCCGGGTCTATCACCCCATCGTCCCACAGGCGCGCGCTGGAATAGTAAGGGTGGCCCTGATGTTCATACTGATCAAGAATCGGCTGTTTCAGCTCGGCCTGTTGTTGCGCGCTGAATGCCTGGCCGGCACGTTCGGCCTGTTCGCATTTGACCTGCACCAGCACGCCTGCGGCCTGCTCGCCGCCCATTACGCCGATGCGTGCGTTTGGCCACATCCATAAAAAGCGTGGGTCGTAGGCGCGACCGCACATGCCGTAGTTGCCGGCGCCGAAACTGCCGCCGATGATCACCGTGAACTTGGGCACCCTGGCACAGGCCACGGCGGTCACCAGCTTGGCTCCATGCTTGGCGATGCCGCCTGCTTCATACTTCTGGCCGACCATGAAACCAGTGATGTTTTGCAGAAATATCAGCGGGATGCCCCGCTGGCAGGCCAGCTCGATGAAATGCGCACCTTTCTGCGCCGCTTCGGCAAACAGAATGCCGTTATTCGCCAGAATCGCGACCGGATAACCGTGCAGCCTGGCGAAGCCGCAGACCAGCGTCGTACCGAACAGCGCCTTGAATTCATCCAGCACGGAACCGTCTACCAGCCTGGCGATGACTTCGCGCACATCGAACGGCTGCTTGGTGTCGGCGGGGACAATACCGTATAGCTCATCGCTGGCATACAGCGGCGCAACCGGCGGCTCGATGCTCAACTGGCCCGCCTTGCGCCAGTTCAGGTTAGCGATACTGCGCCGTGCCAGCGCCAGGGCATGCTCATCGCTCTCGGCGTAATGATCGGCGACCCCGGAGGTGCGGCAATGCACATCGGCACCGCCCAGTTCTTCTGCGCTGACCACTTCACCGGTGGCAGCCTTGACCAGCGGCGGGCCGGCCAAAAAGATGGTGGCTTGCTGGCGCACCATGATCGCTTCGTCGGCCATGGCGGGCACATAGGCCCCACCTGCCGTGCAAGAACCCATTACCACAGCGATCTGCGCAATGCCCTGGGCGCTCATGTTGGCTTGATTGAAGAAAATCCGCCCGAAGTGTTCACGATCGGGAAACACTTCGTCCTGGCGCGGCAGGTTGGCGCCGCCCGAGTCCACCAGGTAGATGCACGGCAGACGGTTTTGCTGGGCAATGGTCTGGGCGCGCAGGTGCTTTTTCACGGTCAGCGGGTAGTAGGAGCCGCCTTTCACCGTCGCGTCGTTGGCGATGATCATGCACTCGACGCCTTCGACACGACCAATGCCGGCAATCACTCCGGCAGCCGGAACATCTTCACCATAGACCTCATGCGCGGCCAGTTGGCCGATTTCCAGAAACGGCGAGCCGGTATCCAGCAGGCGATTGATGCGGTCGCGGGGCAGCAACTTGCCGCGCGATGTGTGGCGCTCCTGAGCCTTGAGACCGCCGCCTTGCTGGACCTGATTGAGCAGGCTGCGCAGCGCGTGGACCTGCTTGAGCAACGCCGAGTGATTAAGCGCAAACTCTGCGGAACGGGTGTTGATTCGGGTGTGGAGAATGGCCATGTGAGCTCCGCAATCAACGGGTTTCGTTGAACAGTTCGCGACCTATCAGCATGCGCCGGATTTCGCTGGTGCCTGCGCCGATTTCGTAAAGCTTGGCGTCACGTAACAGCCGCCCGGCTGGAAATTCGTTGATATAGCCATTGCCGCCGAGAATCTGAATGGCGTCCAGCGCCATCTGCGTCGCACGCTCGGCGCTGTAGAGGATGACGCCTGCGGCGTCCTTGCGCGTGGTCTCACCGCGGTCACAGGCCTGGGCCACGGCATACAGGTAGGCACGGCTGGCATTGAGCTGGGTGTACATGTCGGCAACCTTGCCTTGAATCAACTGGAACTCGCCGATGCTCTGGCCAAACTGCTTGCGGTCATGAATATAGGGCACAACCACGTCCATACAGGCTTGCATGATCCCGGTGGGCCCGCCGGAGAGCACCACGCGTTCGTAGTCCAGGCCGCTCATCAGCACCCTGACACCACCGTCGAGCGCCCCCAGCAGGTTCTCTTCCGGCACCTCGACATCATCGAAAAACAGCTCGCAGGTGTTGGAGCCGCGCATACCGAGCTTGTCGAATTTGCTGCCACGCGAGAAACCTTTCCAGTCTCGCTCGACGATAAACGCGCTGATGCCGTGCGCAGCCTTTTCCAGGTCGGTCTTGGCGTAGATGACATAGGTATCGGCATCCGGCCCATTGGTGATCCAGGTCTTGCTGCCATTGAGGACGTAATGATCGCCACGCTTGTCAGCGCGCAGCTTCATGGAAACCACATCCGAGCCGGCGTTCGGCTCGCTCATGGCCAGTGCGCCAACGTGCTCGCCGCTGATCAGCTTGGGCAGGTAGCGGGCTTTCTGCGCAAGTGTGCCGTTGCGGTTGATCTGATTAACGCACAGGTTTGAATGCGCGCCGTAGGACAGCGCCACGGAGGCCGAGCCGCGGCTGATTTCCTCCATCGCGACCACATGCGCCAGATACCCGAGTCCTGCGCCGCCATATTCTTCGCTGACTGTGATGCCCAGCACGCCCATCTCACCGAATTTGCGCCACATGTCGACGGGGAACAGGTTGTCCTTGTCGATCTGGGCAGCGCGGGGGGAGAGCTCTGCGGCGACGAACGACTGCAACTGATCACGCAGCATGTCGATGGTTTCGCCCAAGGCGAAGTTCAGGCTGGGGTAACTCATGGGCAGCGTTCCTGTTTTATTCTTTGTTTGATAGGTTCGAATCAGCTATTACCTTTACGTTAACGTAAACTTGTAGCCGGATGCTGTCAATGCGGCCTATGGGCGAAAAGACGCTGGGGAAGTGCGTGTACAAGGGAGGGGGAGCGACGGCGACATCGGCGCCAGGCAAACGCCAGAAAGCACGAAGGGGAGCCTGGGCTCCCCTTCAAGGTGTATCTCTATGCTCTTTTTTGTTTGTCGGGAGGTCTGTTGTTGTTTTTGGTGACCTGACCCTTCACATCTTTTTTGAGCGACCCACAAGCTGGATCAAGAGCAAACGTATTTTTTTGAGCGCTGAGGCCACTTTCATCGTGTTGATCCAGTCAGTACGGGAGCTGCCTTGGGGCAGTTTTATTGTTCTCTGTCTGACTGCGAACGACTTGCCAGGCAAGCTGTTCAGAAAAGCTGTCCACTTCAAAAAAATCTGTTAGCTACGCCTCTGTCCGTGTTGTTCTTGTTATGTCAGAGCCGGTACGTGTTGTTTTTATTGGGTTGCTGCGTGTTTTTATTTTTGTTGTACAAGAGATATAGCAGGACCCGTGCCAGTTTTCCGAAACCCATGAAACAGTGAGCTTCAGGGTTATTTCAAGGCATCAAGCCATTTGATTCTGCGGTCGATTGTTTCCGTGTTACCCGTTTGTCTCGACTGAACGCGGGGGAGAATAACACTCTGTGACAAGATGTCGCACCTCGTTACCGACCGGTGACGTTTGTCACTGGGCCAGCCTGGCCTTGGCAACCCGAGAGCCGTTGCTGCGTTGCAAAACGTCGCAAATGCGCTGTCCGGCGTCGATTACCTTGTTTAGATCGACGCCTGTTTCGATACCCAAGCCCTGCAGCATGTACAGCACATCTTCGGTGGCCACATTGCCGCTGGCGCCTTTCGCGTAGGGACAGCCACCAAGGCCTGCGGTAGAGCTGTCGAACACCTGGATGCCTTCCTCCAGGCTGGCGTAGATGTTTACCAGTGCCTGGCCATAGGTATCGTGAAAATGCCCGGCCAGCTTGCCGCGTGGGATCTGGTCGGCGACAGCATTGATCAGCGCCCGTGTGGCGCCCGGTGTGCCTGTACCAACGGTGTCACCCAGCGAAATCTCGTAGCAGCCCATCGCGTGCAGTTCATTGGCCACGGCAGCCACCTGCGCCGGAGGTACGCTGCCTTCATAGGGGCAACCCAGCACGCAGGACACATAACCTCTGACCCGCATGCCATGCAGGCGCGCAGCAGCCATGACAGGCGCGAAGCGTTCCAGACTCTCGCTGATGGAGCAGTTGAGGTTGCGCCGGGAGAACCCCTCGGTGGCGGCAGCGAACACCGCGACTTCCCGAACTCCTGCTGCCAGTGCGTCCTCGAACCCCCTAAGATTGGGGGCCAGGGCCGAATAGATGACACCTTCACTGCGCTTTATGCGTTCAAAGACCTGAGCCGACCCTGCCATTTGCGGAACCCACTTGGCAGACACGAAACTGCCGACTTCTATATGAGTGAGCCCTGCATTGGTCAGATCATCCACCAGCCTTACCTTGTCTTCGACACTGATTGACCGGGCTTCATTCTGCAGGCCATCACGTGGGCCGACTTCGACAATGTTTACCTGTTGCGTGAGTGACATGGCAGCGCCTTCGGAGTCAGTGTGAGAGGGCAGCGGTTTTATCGAGTTCGGCACGGCAGCGTTCCTCAGCGGTGTCCAGTTCCAGCTGCATCTGCTGGATATCCAGCAATTGCTGCTCCAGCTGTTGCCGGCGCTCGGCAATCTTGCCCAGCATGGTCTGCAACTGCTTTCGATTGCCGCCGCGAGGGTCGTACAGCGAGATCAGTTCCTTGCACTCGGCCAGCGAAAAACCAATACGCTTGCCACGCAGGATCAGCTTCAGCGTGACTTTGTCACGGGCCGAATAAATACGTTCGAGGCCTTTGCGCTCGGGGCTCAGCATGCCTTGCTCTTCGTAAAAGCGGATGGCGCGGGTGGTGATGTCCAGCTCGCGGGCAAGCTCGGAAATACTGTACGTCTGACTGCTCATGGCTGTGCTCGGCGAAAGGAACAACGCTAACCTAAAGTCAGCTTGACGTAAGCGTCAAGAAAGGGGGCTGATTAAATGCGTCAGGCACCTGGCTTGAAAGCTAGAAACAGCTTTAACTATTTTATTAAAATGTTTTAAAAACAAAGTCTTAATATTATAAGTTCATGCGTTTTCAAGATGGCTTTCTTGAGCGACCACGCGCTGGGAAAGCTCTATGATCTGCTCGCGCATCCAGCGGTTGGCGGGGTCCTGATCGGTGCTCTCGTGCCAATAGAGGTGCATTTCAACAGATGGAACGTCGTTGACCGGCAGGTACACGTAATGCAAGTCATTGCGTCTGGCGAAGCGTTCCGGCACGGTCATGACCATGTCTGTCTGCTGCAGCACCTGGGTCGCCATCAGGTAATGCTGCGAACGCAGCGCGATCCTGCGTTGAATGCCTATCTTGCCGAGCGCAAGGTCCACATGGCCCAACCCGCTGCGGCGGCTTGAGATATGAATGTGTGGCTGTGCCAGATAATCATCCAGCGTCAATTGTGCCTTGTTCGCCAGCGGATGGCCTTTGCGCATGCCACACACGTAGCGGTCTTCCATAAGCTTGACGTGACGTACCTGCGGGTCGGTATTGAGCGGTGCGTCCACGGCAAAATCGAGGCGACCTGCGGCCAGTTCCTTGGTGGTTTCGCGGCGTTTGGACAGGAAGCTCTCAATGGTGACCGCAGGCGCGAGGCGTCTCAGGCGCTGAAATAGCGCCGGCAGAATGACTGCTTCGGTCAGGTCGGTCATGCTGATGCGGTAGTTCTTGCCAGCCTGCAGCGGATTGAAAATACGGCTTTCCTGTACCGAGACCCTGAGCAATGAAAGGGCGTTACGCACCGGGCCGATGATGTTCTGCGCCATGGGCGTAGGGACCATGCCTTGCGCTGTCCTTACAAACAGCGGGTCATTAAACGTCTCGCGCAAGCGTGCCAGTGCATTGGACACCGCAGGCTGGGTGATGCCGACAATCTGCCCCGCACGGGTCAGATTGGCTTCGGTGTAGATGGCGTCGAAGACAATGAAAAGGTTGAGATCGACCTTGTTCAGGTTCATTGATGAGGCGCCTCGTGCTGTTATTGTGATGAGCTTTCCGGTAGGCAGAGTGTGCCGTTGCGATGAAGAATCATATATCGGTTATGAATGTTTATACACGACGAGAATAGATTAGATAAATGCTCGTCGCTTCTTTAGCATCCGGTCATGAAATCGAAAACCTGATCGAAAAGGTAGCGAACCCATGGATTTTGCGTATTCCCCCAAAGTGCAGGCACTGCGTGAGCGAGTCACGGCATTCATGGACAGTTACGTTTATCCGGCCGAGCCGGTCTTCGCACAACAGGTCGCAGAAGGGGATCGCTGGCAGCCCACGGCGATCATGGAGGCACTCAAGGCTCGTGCAAAGTCAGAGGGATTGTGGAATCTGTTCTTGCCCGAATCAGAACTGGGTGCCGGACTGACCAACCTGGAATATGCACCCCTTGCTGAAATCATGGGCCGCTCGTTACTTGGGCCGGAACCGTTCAATTGCTCTGCGCCCGACACCGGCAACATGGAAGTGCTGGTTCGCTACGCCAGCGCCGAGCAGAAAGCCCGCTGGCTTGAACCGTTGCTGCGTGGCGAGATTCGTTCTGCATTCGCCATGACCGAACCTGAAGTAGCTTCGTCGGACGCTACCAACATGGCCGCCCGTGCCGAGCGCGCAGGCGATGAGTGGGTGATCAATGGCCGCAAGTGGTGGACCTCCGGTGCCTGCGATCCGCGTTGCAAGATACTTATCTTCATGGGCCTCACCAATCTCGACGGGCCACGTCATCAGCAGCACTCGATGATCCTCGTGCCGGTCGACACGCCGGGCGTGAAGATTGTCCGACCGCTGCCTGTATTTGGCTACGACGACGCCCCGCACGGCCATGCCGAAGTGTTGTTTGAAGACGTCAGGGTGCCGTTCGACAACGTATTGCTGGGTGAAGGCAGAGGTTTTGAAATTGCCCAGGGCCGCCTGGGGCCAGGTCGTATTCATCACTGCATGCGCTCCGTCGGCATGGCTGAGCGCGCGCTTGAACTGATGTGCAAGCGCTCTCTCGACCGCGTTGCGTTCGGCAAGCCATTGGCAAAGCTGGGTGGCAACATCGACAAGATTGCCGACTCGCGCATGGAAATCGACATGGCCCGTCTGTTGACGCTGAAGGCGGCCTACATGATGGACACCGCCGGTAACAAAGGGGCTAAAAGCGAGATAGCACAGATCAAGGTCGTCGCGCCCAATGTTGCGCTGAAGGTCATTGATCGGGCCATCCAGATGCACGGCGGGGCCGGTGTTTCCGATGATTTCCCTTTGGCGTACATGTACGCCATGCAGCGCACGCTGCGCCTGGCCGATGGTCCTGATGAGGTGCATCGCGCAGCCATCGGCAAATTCGAGCTGGGCAAGTACCTGCCTGCAGACCTTTCTCGCAGCCGGCCCTGAGTCGCAGGGCGGTTATTGCACCCAGACCTCGACGCGGCGGTTCTTGATTCTGCCATCGTCGATATCGTTGTTCGCCACAGGCATTTCGTCACCCAGCCCTAGAATCTCGCGAAATGTAACGCCGCTCTTCAACAGCTCGCGGCGCACGGCCATGGCGCGTAGTCGCGAGAGCAGGGTGGCGCGGGCCGGATCGCTCTTGGCATCGCCGAAACCGACCAGCGTCACATGCTGATCAAGCTTGTCTTGCGCTTTCAGGTAGTCGGCCACTCGCTTAAGGTCCTGCTGAGCCTTGTTGTCCAGCCTGGCGCTGCCTTGCGCAAAACGAAAGTTGACGGAAAGCCGGTCAGCCTTGCGAGTCAGCGCCTGATAATCGGCAGGCATCTGCGCAGTGGGCTGCACTTTCAGGGCCTGCACCGTCTGCGCTACAAAACCGCTTCTGGCCACAATGGCCTGACCATCGGCGCTTTGCGCGAAATGCACAAGCGCCTGTGCCCAGCGCTGGTGACCCGCGGGCGGCACATACAGGTAGAGACGGCGCGAAAGCGGATAATCCTCGGTGGCAATCAGGCTGGTGGTCGGCAGCATCGGCCTGGACTCTCCATCTGCAATGGCGACGGCTCTTGCATGTCTGACCGAGGGCAGCCCGGTAAAACCGATGCCGTTGACGTCTTTGCTGACCTCGTCGGACAGCTGTTCGCTGGACTCGAAGCGCAAGGCGTTAGCGGCCAACTGCTTGCCGTATTTAGCGAGTACCAGCTCCTTGAAGGTTTCATACGTACCGGACTTCTCATCGCGTACATACAGATGAATCGCTCCCGGATTGCCACCCACCTCGCTCCAGTACTTGACCTCACCACTGAAAATCCGCGCCAGCTGCACAGTATCCAGCTGTCTCAGCGGATTGCCCGGGTTCAGAATGACTGCGACGCCATCAATGCCGATGATTTGCTCTCCCGCCGCACTTTTAAGGTCGCCAAGTCCGGCCAGGTCTTTCGCTTCCTGATCCTTGATCGGACGCGAAGAGGCGGCAATGTCCGTGTTACCGGCCTTCAGGGCAGAAAAGCCGGTGCCGGAGCCGTGCGCGGCGATGTCGATGCTGACCAGTTGCCCGGTTGGCGTCGTACCGACGACTCGCAGCTCGTTGACGGCGCTGGGGAGGGACCGCACTGCTTGCATACCTTGTTGACGCATCAGTTCTTCAACCAGTGCAGGCGTCAGTTGAGCGTTGATGGTGTTGGAGCCCTGGATGCGCAGCACTGGCGCGTCGCCCGAAGCCATTGGCAATGCCGCAATCGCGGAGGCGGGCAGGGTGGCGCTCGTCAGGATCAGCGCCGTTAGCAGAGCGCGCAGCATCGGCGTCACCATGAATCACGGGAGGGTGACGGGAGAATAAGACAGTGATATTGCTGGAATATGACGATTGCTCGGTCATTGCGCAGGCGACCCGCTCAGGAATGAACACGGGTCGTGCGGCGCAAACCTGATCAGCTCAGTTCAAGCCAGATAGGGGCGTGATCGGAAGGCTTTTCCATGCCCCGCAGATCATAGTCCACGCCAGCGGCCTTGATGCGCGGCTGCAGACCGGTCGACGTCATGATCAGGTCGATGCGCAGGCCGCGCTTGGGCTCGTCTTCAAAACCGCGGCTGCGATAGTCGAACCAGCTGAAGCGATCGCTGACCTCTGGGTTCAGATAGCGAAAACTGTCCACCAGCCCCCAGTTCTTCAGGCGTTCCATCCATTCGCGCTCTTCGGGTAGAAAACTGCATTTGCCGGTTTTCAGCCAGCGCTTGGCATTGTCAGCCCCAATACCGATGTCGCAGTCCTCTGGGGAAATATTGACGTCGCCCATGACGATCAGCGGCTGGTCATTGCTGAAATGGCTTTCCAGCAGGCTCTGGAGGTTTTCGTAAAAACGCTGCTTTGCTGGAAACTTGGTCGGGTGGTCGCGACTCTCGCCCTGGGGAAAGTAGCCATTCATGATCGTGACCGGCTGGCCATTGCTGTCCGCGTAGGTGCCCCGGATAAAGCGCTTCTGCGACTCTTCGTCGTCGCCTTCGAAGCCTTTGTGCAGGTCCAGCGGCGGATTGCGCGACAGCAGTGCCACGCCGTAATGGCCTTTCTGGCCGTGGAAATGCACGTGGTAGCCCAGCGCTTCGATGTCGGCATGGGGAAACTGCTCATCCGAAACCTTGGTTTCCTGAAGGCCGATGACATCAGGCTGGTGTTTTTCGATCAGCGCCGCCAACTGATGGGGGCGGGCACGCAGCCCGTTGATGTTGAACGAGACGATTTTCATAAAGCGGCAGTCCTGAGCAAAAGCAAACGGCGATGCTAGCCGACCTGCCGGTTCAGGACCAGTGTTGCGTAGGTACAACGTAGCAGCGGTGGTCCGAGAATTTATTGGAACTGTTATCAATGGCCATCACTCGAAAGGCTGCTTGCCAGAACCGCTGCGCAAGACGCAGTTCCGTTAACACGAGGCCCTTTATGTCCCTACCTGTTGCCATCACGGGCGAAATCCGCCAACTCGACAGCGGCTATTCCCGTGAAACCCGCTCTTTGCTGTTCAGGGCCTACCGGCACGACCCGACGTTTGCGTACCTGTTCAATGCTGAGCGTGAGGGGTACGAGCAACGCGTACTGGCGACCATCCGCCAACTGGTCAAGCAGCATTTCCTGCAGAACCAGCCAGCGCTGGGCCTGTTTCTTGAAGATCGTCTGGTCGGCGTAGCCCTGATCGCGCCTCCGCAGCGCCGTCTTGGCGTCACCGAGAGCTGGGCGTGGCGCCTGCGTATGGTGATGGACACCGGGCTGGGCTGCACGCAGCGTTACCTGGCCTATTACAACGCCGTACTTGCATGCGTGCCATCAGAAACTGTGCATGTGCTGCCCCTGATTGGCCTGGACCCAGAGTTTCAGGGGCAGAAGCTGGGTCAGGATTTAAGCGAGCAATTGTTAGGCGCGTTGCATGACTGGTGCGCTGTGGATGAAAACTCTCAGGGCATCGTCGTAGATACTGGCAACCCCCGATATCTCGAGTTCTATAAACGACAGGGTTATGAGGAAATTGGCGAGATCGCTGTGGGACCGGTCCGAGAACACGTGTTCTTTCATCCGAACCCTCAGGTTTTACTGCCGGTAGCTGACGTAACGGTTTGAATAGCGGCCCATTCGTGGGCTTTCAGAACAGCCTGTCGATCGTGATAGCATCTTCGCCCATGAAGCTTTTCAGATTATTCGGCAGCCTTTTCCTGATGACCATAAGTGCAGCGGCGCTGGCAGAGGCTCGTCTGGACGTAAGGGTCGAGCCTGCCAATCCCGAGCTGAAGTCAAACGTCGAAGGGTACATCGGCGATCTCGGAGGGCGTGATGCAGAGGCGCTGCGCAACTTCAGTCTGGGCGCCGAGCAGCAGGCCGAAAAAGCGGCTCAGGCGCTGGGGTATTATCAGGCGCAGATCGACAGCGAGATAAAGGACGGTGCCGAGCCGCGTCTGGTCATCAATATCAAACCTGGTGAACCTGTACACCTGCGCAACGTGGTGATCCGGGTCGACGGGCCGGCAGCGTCGCTCAAGGCTTTCAAGGTGCCGAAGAGCGACGCGCTCACGACCGGCGCAGTACTCAACCACGGCAATTACGAAGATGCCAAGCGCCTGATCCAGAACCAGGCATCCCGCTATGGTTTTTTCAGTGGTCGCTTTACCCGCCAGCGCCTGGCCATCGACCCGCGTGCCGGGGTTGCCGACATCGAGCTTATATTTGACAGCGGTCCGCGCTATACGCTCGGCCAGGTGAAGTTCAGTGGTAACACGCCATTCGATGAAGAACTGCTCAGGCGCATGGTGCCTTTCAAGCAAAACACCCCATACGACTCGCAACTGATTGCCGAACTGACCCAGGACATGCAGGCCAGTGGCTATTTCGAGGGCGTGCGTGTCGACGCAGCGCCGACTGCGGCGGTGAACGATGTGATTCCGGTCATCGTCCAGCTGGAAACCCGCAAGCCGCGCACGATGGGTCTTGGTCTGGGCTATTCCACCGACGTCGGGCCACGCGGCAAAGCCAACTGGACCCGGCACTGGGCCAACCCGCAAGGGCACAGCTACGGCTTTGAGTCGGAGATATCCGCACCCCGGCAGAACGTCGGTCTGTGGTACGACGTGCCACTTGATCCACCTTTGACCGACAAGATGCGGTATGCCGGCGGCTATCAGTATGAAGAGATCGCGGGCACTGACAGCCTCAGCAAGCTGCTGACTGCCGGGCCGGAATGGCACAGCAAGCTGCCCAGCGGCTGGGAGCGGGTCATTTCTCTCAAATGGCAGCGTGAAGAGTATCGGCTGGGTGATGATGCGGGTTTGAGCACACTGCTGATGCCAGGCATCAGTTACTCATACCTGCGCAGCGATAATCGCATCGATCCACATCAGGGCTACCGTCTGCAGTTCGAGACGCAAGTGGCCAAAGAGGGCATGTTGTCGGATGCCAATCTGGTGCATGCCAACGTGTTGCTCAAGGGCTTGACGACAGTCGCCCAGAACCATCGTTTTCTCGGTCGCGTGCAACTGGGCGGCAATTTAACCGACGGTTACACCTCCATACCGCCTTCGCTGCGCTTTTTTGCCGGTGGCGATCAAAGCGTGCGCGGCTACGACTATCAAAAGCTGTCCCCTACCAACTCCGACGGCGATCGCATCGGGGGCAGGTACATGTTCGCCGGCAGCGTCGAGTATCAGTATTCGATTGCCGAAAAGTGGCGTCTGGCAACGTTTGTCGACCAGGGTAATTCGTTCAACAACCTTGACAGGCCGGACCTGAAAACCGGTGTCGGCTTCGGTGTTCGCTGGGTTTCGCCAGTGGGGCCGTTGCGTCTCGATCTGGCGCACGCTCTGGACGATGACGGCGGCATACGTCTGCACTTCTCGATGGGGCCGGAGCTTTGAACGAGGTCAATATCAAACGCGGCGCAAAGGCGGCCGGTCTTAGCCTGATCGTGTTGCTGGCACTGCTGGTCATCGGTGTCTGGCTGCTGCTTGGCACTCAGGCTGGCAGTGGCTGGGCTTTGGCACGTGTCCCTGGCCTGCAGGTCGAGAATTTTCAAGGGCGGCTCGGCGGGCAATGGCATGCGGACCGTTTGATATGGCAGCAGGGCGAGGATCGTGTCGAGGTACAGTCGCCCGAGTTCGAATGGACGCCTGCCTGCCTGTTGAAAATGACGCTGTGTATTGACCGCCTGCATGCAGGGCAAGTGCTCCTGCATTTTCCCCCTGGCAGCCAGCCAGACAGTGATGAGCCAGTCAGCCTGCCAGCGCTCACCCTGCCGCTGGCCTTGCAACTGGGCGACGTACAACTGGGTAGCCTGCAACTGGACGGCGTCGAGCAATTACGCGATTTAAAGCTGGCGGCGCACTGGACCTCCGCAGGGCTGCAGATAGGCAGCGCGCATCTGCAACGCGATGCGCTGATTCTGGACCTCAACGGCCTGCTCAAACCCGAGGGTGACTGGCCACTCAGTGCCCAAGGGCAACTGCAACTGCCTCCACAGGACGGGCAGGCGTGGACGCTGGCTCTGGATATTCAGGGTAATCTGCTCAAGACCCTGCACCTCAAGGCTGACAGCAGTGGTTACCTGGCGGGCGTGCTGAGTGGCGAATTGCAGCCTCTGACAGCGCATCTGCCTGCGCAATTGAAGCTGGTTGCCGACCACTTCAAGCCGAGTTCGGCGCTGCCCGACACTCTGCAGCTCGACCAGTTGCTGCTGACGGCCGAAGGCAATCTGGATGAGGGTTATCTGATCGGCGGCACGGCCAGTCTGCCAGCCCGCAAAGGCCCGGTTGCTCTGGTATTGCAAGGGCGAGTCGATGCCAGCGGTGCAACGCTTGCGGCACTGAACCTGGCCGCCAATGATCAAGAGCGGCTTGCCATTAATGGCAAACTGAACTGGCAGAACGGGCTTTCAGCCGATGCGACAATCGACTGGCTGGACTTCCCTTGGCAGCGACTGTATCCGCTGGAATCCGAACCGCCGGTGTCTCTGCACAGTTTCAAAGGTGATATTTCCTATACCGACGGCCAGTATCTGGGCAATTTCAACGCCAGCCTCAAAGGCCCCGCAGGCGCTTTTACGCTGGTCAGTCCGTTCAGCGGCAACCTGCAGGAGGTTCACCTCCCGCAGCTGGAGCTGGTCGCAGGACAAGGCAAGGCCAGTGGCCATCTGAATCTGCAATTTGCCGATGGTATCGGCTGGGATACGGCGCTTGACCTGAGCGCACTGGATCCTTCGTTCTGGGTTGCCGAATTGCCCGGAACACTGGCAGGTCCGTTGCGCAGCAGCGGTCAGCTCCGAAACCAGCAGCTGCAACTCACTGCGGACCTTGATTTGAAAGGTCGCGTGCGCGGCCAACCTGCCGTATTGCAAGTCAGGGCCGACGGTCGCGATCAGCAATGGAATGTCGGCAGCCTGAACATTCGCCTGGGTGACAACCGCATTCAGGGCGCTGGCAGTGTGCAGCAGCGACTGAAAGGGCAGCTTGATATCGACCTGCCGCGTCTGGGCCAGTTGTGGCCACGGCTGACGGGGCAGGCGAAGGGTCGCATGGACCTGGCCGGCACACTGCAGGCCCCGGAGGGAAAACTCGCTTTGCAGGGCAATCAGCTCGCGTTCCAGGAAAACCGTCTGCAAAGCCTGGCACTCGACGCCAGACTGGATCCGGCGCAGCGTGCCACCATCAGCCTGAAGGGTGCAGGCATCCAGGCGGGCGATACCGCATTAGGCACCTTGCTGCTGAACGGGCAGGGTACGTTAAAGGCCCAGCAGTTGAAGCTTGACCTGCAAGGACCATTGCTCAAGCTTGCTGTTGCACTGGACGGCACGCTTGAAAAGGGTGATTGGCGCGGTCGTCTGGCTAGCGGTTCGGTGCAAAGTGGTGGCCAGAACTGGCGCCTGCAGCAACCGGCAAAAATCGAGCGCCTGGCCGATGGCAGGCTGAACTTCGGCGCGCACTGCTGGCTGTCTGGAGCCGCAAGCCTGTGCGGCGGCGACCAGCGCTTGATGCCTGAGCCACATCTGCGCTATCAGTTGAAAAACTTCCCGCTCGACAGTCTGGCGCAGTGGATGCCCAAGGACTTCGCCTGGAAGGGCGCGTTGAATGCGTATGTGAGGCTCGACATTCCGGCGGCAGGCCCCAGCGGGCAGATCACGCTTGATGCCGGAGGCGGCATGCTGCGGGTCCGCAATAAAGGGCAGTGGCTGGACTTCCCCTATCATACCCTGAAGCTCAGCAGCACCATGACCCCCATGCGTATCGACTCGCGTCTGGACTTTGAGGGCGGGAAACTGGGCCGTTTGCTGTTGAACGCGCAGATCGATCCGCTGGCAAAAGACAAGACTCTGTCAGGCGACTTCAATCTGTCCGGGCTGGACATCTCGGTGGCAAGGCCGTTCGCGCCGACGGTGCAGAAACTCAACGGGCGGCTGAACGGTGCCGGCCGGTTGTCGGGAAGTCTGCTCGCGCCGCTGGTCAACGGCAGCGTAACCCTTGAAGGCGGTGAGGTAGCCGGTGCCGAGCTGCCGATGGAGCTGCACGATCTGAAGGTTCAAGCGTTGATTGCCGGAGAGACCGTGCAAATCGAAGGTGGTTGGAGAAGTGGCAGCACTGGCCAGGGTTCTATTGGCGGTCAGGTGGCCTGGGGGCAGAACCTGATGGTTGATGTGAACCTCAAGGGGTCTCGTCTGCCGATCAATGTCGAGCCTTATGCTGCGGTTGAGGCGGCGCCTGACCTGAAAATATCCATGAAGGGCGACCGGCTGGCCATTTCCGGCAAAGTGCTGGTGCCCAAAGGCACGATTACCGTACGGGAGCTGCCGCCGTCCACGGTCAAGCTCTCGGGCGACACCGTGATCGTTGGGCAGCAAACCGAACAAGGTGCGCCGCCACTTGCAGTGGCCATGGACATCGACGTGCAAGTCGGCCAGGAAACCCTCAGTTTCAGCGGCTTCGGGCTGACCGCCAATCTGGTCGGGCAGGTACACATAGGTGACAACCTGGACACTCGCGGAGAGCTTAATCTCAATGACGGCCGCTATCGCGCTTATGGGCAACGGCTGACCATCCGCAAGGCTCGCCTGCTGTTTGCAGGCCCGGTGGACCAGCCCTATCTGGATATCGAGGCCATTCGCCAGACCGACGATGTGATTGCCGGTATTCGTCTGACCGGCAGTGCCGAGCAGCCCACTACCGAGGTGTTTTCCGAGCCTGCGATGAGTCAGGAGCAGGCGCTTTCCTACCTGGTCATGGGCAGGCCCTTGAGCACCTCTGGCGAAGACAACAACATGGTTGCTCAGGCTGCCTTGGCGCTGGGCGTTGCCGGGAGCTCTTCGACCACCGGCAAGCTCGCGGACAACCTGGGTATCAAGGACTTCGAACTGGATACATCGGGGACCGGTGACAAAACCAATGTGGTGGCCAGCGGCAAGATCACCGAGAAGCTCAGCCTGCGCTATGGTGTAGGTGTCTTCGAGCCGGCCAATACCATTGCGTTGCGCTATCTGTTGAGCAAGCGGGTTTACCTTGAGGCCGCCAGCGGTGTTGCCAGCTCACTGGATATTTTCTATAAAAGAGACTTCTGAATAGCGCTGGCCGCTGCGAGCGTCCAGCGTTTTCGTTCAACCGGTTTACCCTGTTAAAACAGTGTGATCCTGACCACACACTCTGCACTCGGGCTTCCGGTAATCATGGATCGATTCAACGCCATGCGCGTCTTCACCCGTATCGTCGAACTGGGCGGCTTTGCCAAGGCCGCCGAGAGTCTGCATGTTCCTCGTGCGTCGGTGACCATCATGATCAAGCAGCTGGAAGCGCACTTGGGTGTGCAGCTGTTACAGCGCACCACACGTCAGGTAAGCACCACACCCGACGGCAAGGCTTATTACCTGCGGTGTGTCAGCCTGCTGGCTGATCTGGAAGAAGCCGAAGCAGCCTTTTCGTCGAAGGGTATCGAGCCGAAAGGGCTGCTGCGCATCGATGTTCCGGTCAGCCTGGGGCGCATGATCGTTATCCCTGCGTTGCCCGAATTCACACGGCGCTATCCGCAGATCAGGCTTGAGATAGGCATGAGTGACAGGCCTGTCGACCTGATTCGCGAGGGCGTTGACTGTGTATTGCGAGCTGGCGCTGCACTGGACGATGCGCTTGTCGCCAGACCGCTGGGCAGCCTGACGCAGATTACCTGTGCGAGTCGCGAGTACCTGAAACGGTACGGTACACCACTCGATCTGCACGACCTCCGGCAACATCAGGTCATCGAATATTTCGCCACTCGTGCCAGCAAACGTTATGGCCTGGAATTCATGGCCGATGGAGAACTGGACGATTATGGCATGGAGCGTTCTATTGCCGTCAGCAGCGCCGAAGGCTATGTGGCTGCCTGCGAGGCGGGTTTTGGTCTGATCCAGGTCCCTCGCTATCACGTTGCTGCGCAGTTGCGCACAGGGGCGCTTATCGAAGTGTTACGCGAATACCGACCGCCGCCGCTACCGTTGACGGCGCTTTACCCGCCTCATCGGCAACTGTCACGGCGGGTCAGGGTATTCGTCGACTGGCTGGTGGAATTGTGTGCCCACCCGGATATCAGGGACAGACTGGTTTCCTGAAAAAAATCGGAATTATCCGATATAGGCCGGGGGCACACTTTCGTGTTTAACTTCCGGCTCTTTTATCCTCTCAGAAAAGGAATGTGTTTCATGGCTCAAGTGACCCTCAAAGGCGGTGCTGTTCAAGTCAACGGTAACCTGCCTGAAGTCGGCAGCAAGGCGCCTGCCTTCACGCTGGTGGGCGCAGGTCTTGCCGATAAGACCCTTGCCGACTTCGCTGGCAAACGCAAGGTATTGAACATCTTCCCAAGCGTCGATACACCGACCTGCGCAACGTCGGTACGTAAATTCAATGCCAGTGCCAACGACCTGAACAACACCGTCGTCCTGTGCATCTCGGCTGATCTGCCATTCGCACAAGCCCGCTTCTGTGGGTCTGAAGGGCTCGATAACGTTCATAACCTTTCTTCATTCCGCAGTGCCGATTTCAGTCAGCACTATGGCGTTGCCATCGCTGACGGTCCGTTGAAGGGCCTGGCTGCACGTGCAGTCGTCGTTCTTGACGAAAACGACAACGTACTGCATAGCGAACTGGTGTCGGAAATCGCCGAAGAACCAGGCTACGATGCCGCACTGGCAGTATTGAAGTAACGTTCTGCAACATGTACTACGGCCTGAGTACGCTCGGGCCGTTTTTTGTTTGTGCCTCATACGTTTATCAAAAGTAAGCGCTTGGTAAAGGCGCTTTGCTTGTAACGCAACTGTGCTTATTGTTCACCCTTCTGTTAGAACCCCCACCTGTAATGGTTGATTTATTCATGCAATCGTCTGGCTCCCGTAAATCCCGTCGCTGGTTGATCAGTCTGTTGATCCTGCTGGTCGTTGTCGCCCTGTGCTGGTGGTTCTGGCCCGCAGCCACTTCCGGCAAGGGTGCCGAGAGCAAGAAGGCTGGTGCGGGCGGTATGGCACGCCCCGGCTTCGGTGCATCGGCGGTTGCGGTGCCGGTACGCGTCGCGCCAGTAACGCAGGGCGACTTTCCTATCTACTACAAGGCGCTCGGTACGGTAACGGCGATGAATACCATCAATGTGCGCAGCCGGGTGGCGGGGGAACTGGTCAAGCTCTACTTCCAGGAAGGACAGATGGTCAAGGCAGGTGACTTGCTGGCGGAAATCGACCCGCGCAGCTATCAGGTCGCGTTGCTACAGGCCGAAGGTACGCTGGCGACCAATCAGGCGCTGCTCAAGAATGCTCAGCTTGATGTGAAGCGTTACCGTGACCTGTACGCCGAAGACAGTATTGCCAAACAGACACTGGACACGGCCGAGTCGCTGGTGAGTCAGTATCAGGGCACCATCAAGACCAATCAGGCTGCTGTGGCTGACGCAAAGTTGAGCCTGGATTTCACGCGTATTCGTGCGCCGATTGCAGGGCGTGTAGGCCTCAAACAGCTCGATGTCGGCAATCTGGTAGCTGCCAATGACACCACTGCGCTGGTCGTGATTACCCAGACTCAACCGATCTCGGTAGCGTTCACACTGCCGGAAAAGGATCTGTCAAAGGTCATTGCCCGCTATCGCACGGGTGACAAACTGCCTGTCGAAGCCTGGGACCGCGGCGATAGTAAACTGCAAGCCACCGGCGTGCTTGCCAGCCTCGACAACCAGATCGATGTGGCGACCGGTACCCTGAAGTTCAAGGCGCGTTTCGATAACGGTGACGAAATCCTTTTCCCCAATCAGTTCGTCAACGTGCGGCTGCGGGCCGACACCCTGAAGCAGGCTGTTCTAGTGCCGACGGCGGCCGTGCAGTTCGGCACGGACGGCACTTTTGTGTATGTGCTCGACGGTGAAAAGAAGGTCAAACTCAAATTGCTCAAGACCGGCCCCAGTGATGAAACCTCTACGGTCATCACCGAGGGTCTGGCGGTCGGCGAGCGAGTCGTGCTGGAGGGTACCGATCGTCTGCGCGATGGCGCGGAAGTCGAAGTCGTCAACGACAGCAAGGATGTTCCGGCAGGCCCAGGGCAGAAGCTGCAAGGCAAGCCTGACAGCGGCGTCGACAAGTCGGCAGCGCTCGGTAAGGTGGAAAAACCAAACGTATGAACATGTCGCGCCTGTTCATCCTGCGCCCGGTCGCTACCACGCTCAGCATGCTGGCCATCGTACTGGCTGGCTTGATCGCCTATACCTTGCTGCCAGTGTCGGCGTTGCCCCAGGTTGATTATCCGACCATTCGCGTGATGACCCTGTACCCCGGCGCTAGCCCGCAGGTGATGACAAGCTCCGTGACCGCGCCACTGGAACGTCAGTTCGGACAAATGCCGGGCCTGACCCAGATGGCGTCCACCAGCTCTGGAGGCGCCTCGGTCATTACCTTGCGCTTCAGTCTTGAAATCAACATGGACGTGGCCGAGCAGCAGGTGCAGGCTGCGATCAACGCAGCCACCAATCTGTTGCCGACCGACCTTCCGGCACCTCCGGTATACAACAAGGTCAACCCGGCAGACACGCCGGTCCTGACCCTCGCGATCACCTCCAAAACCATGCTGTTGCCCAAACTCAATGACCTGGTCGATACGCGCATGGCGCAGAAGATCTCGCAGATCAGTGGTGTGGGCATGGTCAGCATCGCGGGCGGCCAGCGTCAGGCGGTAAGGATCAAGGTCAACCCCGAGGCCTTGGCAGCCAACAGTCTCAACCTGTCCGATGTCCGCACGCTGATCAGCGCCTCCAACGTGAATCAGCCCAAGGGTAACTTCGACGGTCCGACCCGGGTTTCCATGCTCGACGCCAATGATCAACTGAAATCCCCGGAGGAATACGCCAACCTCATCCTGGCCTACAAGAACGGCGCGCCGCTGCGACTGAAGGATGTGGCTGAAATCGTTGATGGTGCCGAGAATGAACGGCTGGCTGCCTGGGCCAACCGCAGTCAGGCGGTGCTGTTGAACATTCAGCGCCAGCCAGGCGCCAACGTGATTGATGTGGTCGACCGGATCAAGACACTGCTGCCCGGAATCACAGAAAACCTGCCGGCCGGCCTTGATGTCGTCGTGCTGACCGACCGCACGCAGACCATTCGTGCTTCCGTGACCGATGTTCAACACGAATTGTTGATCGCCATCGTGCTCGTGGTACTGGTCACGTTCCTGTTCCTGCGGCGTTTCAGCGCGACGATCATTCCTTCCATTGCCGTGCCGCTGTCGCTGGTCGGCACCTTCGGTGTGATGTATCTGGCCGGTTTCTCGGTCAACAACCTGACGCTGATGGCATTGACTATTGCGACCGGCTTCGTGGTCGATGACGCCATTGTGATGCTGGAAAACATCTCCCGGCACATTGAAGAGGGCGAGACGCCCATGCAGGCCGCACTCAAGGGCGCCAAGCAGATCGGTTTCACCCTCATATCCCTGACCCTGTCGCTGATAGCGGTGCTTATCCCGCTGTTGTTCATGGCCGATGTGGTAGGGCGTCTGTTTCGCGAGTTCGCTATCACCCTGGCGGTCGCGATCCTGATATCGCTTGTGGTATCGCTGACCCTGACACCGATGATGTGCGCGCGCCTGCTCAAGCGCGAGCCCAAGGAGGAGGACCAGAGCCGTTTTTACCGCGCCAGCGGCGCGTGGATCGACTGGTTGATCGATGTGTATGCAGGCAGGCTGCGTTGGGTACTCAAGCATCAACCCCTGACTCTGCTGGTGGCCATAGGCACTCTGGCGCTGACCGTGCTGCTCTATATCGCGGTGCCCAAGGGGTTCTTTCCGGTGCAGGACACCGGTGTGATTCAGGGCATTTCCGAAGCGCCGCAGTCGGTTTCGTTTGCAGCCATGAGCCAGCGTCAACAGGCACTGGCGGACATCATCCTGAAAGACCCCGCGGTGGTCAGTCTGTCGTCCTACATCGGCGTTGATGGCGACAACGCAACACTCAACAGCGGCCGCCTGCTGATCAACCTCAAGCCCCACAGCGCCCGCGACCTTACCGCGAGCGAGGTGATTCAGCGCCTGCAACCGGAAGTCGACAAACTTTCGGATATTCGCCTGTTCATGCAGCCGGTGCAGGACCTGACCATCGAAGACCGGGTCAGCCGTACCCAGTATCAGTTCAGCATGTCTTCTCCCGATGCCGAGTTGCTGGCGACGTGGAGCGCGAAGCTGGTGGGCGCGCTGGGCAAACGACCCGAGTTGACCGATGTAGCCAGCGACCTGCAGGACAAGGGCTTGCAGGTGTATCTGAACATTGATCGCGACGCAGCCAGCCGGGTAGGCGTTACTGTCGCCTCTATTACCGACGCGCTGTACGACGCTTTTGGCCAGCGACAGATATCCACCATCTACACCCAGGCCAGTCAGTACCGGGTGGTGCTGCAGGCCGCATCGGCCAGTGAGCTGGGTCCTGAAGCGCTCGAGCAGATCCACGTCAAGACCACCGATGGCGCACAGATAAAGCTGTCGAGCCTGGCTCGGGTGGAGCAGCGTCAGGCACAACTGGCCATTGCCCACCTCGGGCAGTTTCCGGCGGTCATGATGTCGTTCAACCTTGCGCCCGGTATCGCACTGGGCAAGGCGGTCGAAGTCATCGAGCAGGTTCAGCACGAAATAGGCATGCCGATTGGCGTTCAGACGCAGTTTCAGGGGGCCGCGGAAGCCTTTCAGGCATCGCTGTCCAGCACGCTGCTGCTGGTTCTGGCAGCGGTTGTAACCATGTACATCGTGCTGGGCGTGCTTTACGAGAGCTACATTCACCCGATTACAATACTTTCGACCCTGCCTTCGGCGGCGGTCGGTGCGTTACTGGCGCTGTTGATCAGCGGCAACGATCTGGGAATGATCGCTATCATCGGCATCATTCTGCTGATCGGCATCGTCAAGAAAAACGCCATCATGATGATCGACTTCGCGCTGGATGCGGAGCGCAACCGGGGCGTGGCGCCCGAGAAAGCGATCTATGAAGCTGCACTGCTGCGCTTTCGGCCCATTCTGATGACCACGCTGGCTGCGCTGTTCGGTGCCATTCCGCTGATGCTGGCTAGCGGCTCCGGTGCCGAACTGCGTCAGCCGCTGGGTTTGGTGATGGTCGGGGGGTTGTTGCTCAGTCAGGTTCTGACGCTGTTTACCACACCTGTCATCTACCTTTACTTCGACCGCCTGGGCCGCCGCTGGAGTCGCAAGCCTGCCGGTCAGGACCGAATGGAGCGGGCTGACACATGAACCTGTCAGCGCCGTTTATCCGTCGCCCGGTGGCGACTGTACTGCTGAGCCTGGCGATCATGCTGCTGGGGGCCGTCAGCTTCCGCCTGCTGCCGGTGGCGCCTTTGCCGAACATGGACTTCCCGGTCATTGTGGTATCGGCGAGCCTTGCGGGTGCCAGTCCCGAAGTAATGGCCTCCACCGTGGCCACCCCACTGGAGCGTTCGCTGGGCAGCATTGCCGGGGTCAATACCATGACCAGCAATTCTAGCCAGGGAACGACTCGGATCATTCTGCAGTTCGATCTGGAACGCGACATAAACGGCGCGGCTCGTGAAGTCCAGGCGGCCATCAATGCTTCGCGCAACCTGCTGCCTAGTGGTATGCGCAGCATGCCCACCTACAAGAAGGTCAACCCGTCCCAGGCTCCGATCATGGTCCTGTCGATGACGTCGACGGTGCTTGAAAAGGGCCAGCTGTACGACATCGCCTCGACCATCCTGTCACAGAGCCTGTCGCAGGTGCCCGGGGTAGGGGAAGTGCAGATCGGCGGCAGTTCGTTGCCTGCAGTGCGTATCGAACTTGAGCCGCAGATGCTGTCCCAGTACGGCATATCGCTTGACGATGTACGTACCGCCATCACCGGTTCCAACGTGCGGCGGCCCAAAGGCTTTGTTGAAGATGATCAGCACAACTGGCAGGTTCAGGCCAACGACCAGCTTGAAACCGCCAAGGACTATGCTCCGCTGATCATCCGCTACAAGGATGGCGCGACGCTGCGCCTGAAGGATGTCGCGAAAGTCAGCGACGCAGTAGAGGACCGTTACAACAGCGGCTTCTACAACAATGATCAGGCGGTTTTGCTGGTCGTGAACCGTCAGGCGGGTGCCAACATCATCGAGACCGTGGCGCAGATCAAGGCACAGTTGCCGGCCTTGCGCGCTGTGCTGCCTGCCAGTGTCAGTCTCAATATCGCCATGGACCGCTCGCCGGTGATCAAGGCGACGCTGCACGAGGCCGAAATGACACTGCTGATCGCCGTGGTACTGGTGGTCATGGTGGTCTTTCTGTTCCTCGGCAGTTTTCGGGCCTCGCTGATTCCCACCCTGGCGGTTCCCGTATCGCTGGTGGGCACCTTTGCGATCATGCACCTGTTCGGCTTTTCCCTGAACAACCTGTCGTTGATGGCCTTGATCCTCGCCACCGGGCTGGTGGTCGACGACGCCATTGTGGTGCTGGAAAACATCTCCAGGCACATACACAACGGTCTTGACCCCATGAAAGCAGCTTTTCTGGGGGCCAGGGAGGTGGGCTTCACCTTGCTGTCGATGAACGTTTCGCTGGTCGCGGTGTTCATTTCCATACTTTTCATGGGCGGACTGGTCGAAAGTCTGTTTCGCGAGTTTTCCATCACCTTGTCGGTAGCGATCATTGTCTCGCTGATTGTGTCCCTGACCCTGACCCCGATGTTGTGCGCGCGCTGGCTGAAGCCCCACGACGCGGCCGCAGAAAACGCCTTTCAGCGCTGGAGCGAACGCGTCAACGACCGCATGGTGGCAGGCTACGATCGCTCGCTGGGCTGGGTGCTGCGTCACCCGCGGCTGACGTTGCTCAGTCTGCTGATCACTGTCATCGTCAATGTCGCGCTGTATGTGGTAGTGCCCAAAACCTTTCTGCCACAGCAGGACACCGGGCAACTGATGGGCTTTGTGCGTGGCGATGACGGCCTGTCTTTTTCGGTCATGCAGCCAAAAATGGAAACCTTTCGCCGCTCGGTGCTGGCCGATCCTGCGGTGGAAAGTGTCGCCGGTTTCATCGGTGGCAGTGGCGGCACCAACAACGCGTTCATGATCGTGCGCCTCAAGCCGATCGGGGAGCGTAAGCTTTCTGCTGAAAAGGTAGTGGAACGCCTGCGCAAGAATATGCCGCATGTGCCGGGCGGCAGGCTGTTCCTGGCCCCGGATCAGGATCTGCAACTGGGCGGCGGACGTGAACAAACCAGCTCGCAGTATCAATACATCGTGCAGAGTGCCGACCTTGCCAGCCTGCGCCAGTGGTACCCGAAAATCGTGGCGGCGCTCAAGTCGGTCCCGGAACTGACGGCCATCGATGCACGGGAAGGTCGCGGCGCGCAACAGGTCACTCTGGTAGTCAATCGCGACACAGCCAAACGGCTGGGTATCGACATGAACATGGTCACGGCGGTGCTCAACAATGCTTACAGTCAGCGTCAGGTGTCGACCATCTATGACAGCCTCAACCAGTACAAGGTGGTCATGGAGGTCAGCCCCAAATACGCTCGGGACCCTGTGACCCTGGAGCAGGTTCAGGTGATCACCTCCGACGGGCAGCGCGTGCCGCTGTCGAGCATCGCCCATTACGAGCGTAGTCTGGCGAATGACCGGGTATCTCATGACGGTCAGTTCGCGGCCGAGAACATTTCCTTCGATCTCGCCGAGGGTGCCAGCCTCGACAAGGCGACAGTAGCTATAGAGCGGGCCATTGCCGCTATCGGTCTGCCGGCCGACATCATTTCGAAGATGGCTGGCACCGCCAACGCATTCGCCTCGACCCAGGAAAGCCAGCCGTGGATGATCCTCGGCTCGTTGCTGGCGGTGTATCTGGTGCTGGGGATCCTTTATGAAAGCTACATTCATCCGTTGACGATTCTCTCGACCCTGCCATCGGCGGGAGTTGGCGCACTGCTGACGATCTATGTGCTGGGCAGCGAATTCAGCCTGATCTCCCTGCTGGGGCTGTTTTTGCTGATCGGCGTGGTGAAGAAGAACGCCATCATGATGATCGACCTGGCGCTGCACCTGGAACGCGATCAGGGCATGACACCTCAGGACTCGATCCGCAGCGCTTGTCTGCAACGCCTGCGCCCGATTCTGATGACCACGATGGCGGCGATTCTCGGCGCCTTGCCGCTGCTGCTGAGCACCGCCGAAGGTGCCGAGATGCGCAAACCCCTGGGTTTGACGATCATTGGCGGGCTCATCTTCAGCCAGATTCTGACCCTCTATACCACTCCGGTGGTTTACCTTTATCTCGACCGTCTGCGCCATCGTTACAACAAATGGCGCGGCGTGCGTACCGATGCTGCTCTGGAAACCCCGCTATGACCGAACGCCTGGCATTCATATCCCGCCCGAAGGGGCTGATTCGTCCAATCGGGCTGGGGCTCTGCATCGTGCTGTTGAGTGCTTGCGCGGTCGGGCCGGACTACCAGAAGCCGTCAGCGGCAGCGCCCGTGCAGTTCAAGGCCGCCGCGGGCTGGCGTGCGGCCACGCCGAGTGATGCAATGGTCAAAGGCGCCTGGTGGGAGGTGTACGGAGACCCTCAATTGAACGCGCTGGTCGAGCGGCTCAATACCTCTAACCAGACCGTCGCTCAATACGACGCGCAGTATCGACAGGCGCAAGCGCTGGTGCGCAGTTCCAGAGGCGCATTCTTTCCGACTCTGGACCTGACCACCGGCAAGACACGTTCAGGGCAGGGCACCGGTACATCGAATAGTGGCAGCAGTGTGTCGGGCATCCGCAACAGTTATAACGCACAGCTCGGCGTCAGTTGGGAGGCGGATATCTGGGGCAAGTTGCGTCGCGGGCTTGAAGCCGACACTGCCAGCGCACAGGCGAGCCTTGCTGACCTGGCTGCCATGCGTCTTAGTTTGCAATCGGAGCTGGTACAGAACTATTTGCAGCTGCGGGTCATCGACGAGCAGAAGCGCCTGCTTGAATCCACTGTCGACGCCTATCAGCGCTCACTGAACCTGACCCGGAACCAGTATCGTGCAGGTATCTCGGGCAGTGATGCGGTGGCGCAAGCGCAGACTCAGTTGAAAAGCACCCAGGCCGACCTGATCGATCTGGCCTGGCAACGTGCCCAGTTCGAGAACGCCATTGCCGTGTTGATGGGGATGGCGCCAGCAGAGTTCAGTCTGGCCGCCACGACATCGATACCGCAATTACCGCAGATTCCACCCGGCCTGCCTTCCCAGCTGCTGGAGCGTCGACCTGATATCGCTGCCGCCGAGCGCTCGGTGATGGCCGCCAACGCCAACATCGGGGTTGCCAAGGCTGCATACTATCCGGACTTCACCTTGAGCATGAGCGGTGGCTACAACAGCAGTACCTTCGCCAACTGGATCAGCCTGCCCAACCGTTTCTGGTCGGTAGGACCGCAGCTGGCGATGACCCTGTTCGATGGCGGACGGCGGACGGCGGAGGTCGACCGCTCCGAGGCCGTCTACGACCAGACCGTTGCTCAGTATCGGCAAACGGTTCTCAACGGTTTTCAGGAGGTAGAAAACTACCTTATACAGCTCAAGGTATACGAGCAGGAGGCTGCCGTGCGCCAGGAGGCGCTGGTTTCCGCTAGAGACTCGTTGCGCTTGACCAGTAACCAGTACAAAGCCGGACTGATCGGCTATCTGGATGTCGTCAACGTCCAGGCCACTGCACTTAGCAATGAGCGCAGTGTGCTGAGCGTGTTACAAAGCAGGCTGATTGCAAGTGTTCAGTTGATTGCCGCATTGGGCGGTGGCTGGGATGCAGACAGTGGCCTGACGCTTAGAGAGTAAGTTTTAAAGCGCCGCGGACGACTTTCTTCGACGTAGCGCTCATAAATACAAAATTAATGGCGTTTAGCCATCCTTTTAGGCCAGGTGCCGCGACATTTGGTGGCTATTGCGTACAATCGTCCGCAAGATCGGCATGGACGCGCTCATTGGGCTCCAGGTGCGTTTATGTTGATTGGCAGTTACACCCCCTCGCTTGTCATGATCTCCGTCGTTGTTGCGGTACTAGCGTCCTATATCTCACTCGATCTTGCAGGGCGAATCGTCTCTGCCAACGGCAAGACATTGTATGTGTGGATCGCAGGCGGTGCGTTTGCAATGGGCGTCGGTATGTGGTCCGTGCATTTCATCGGCATGTCGGCGTTCGCGCTGCCGTTCGAGCTGGCGTATGACATTGCGCTGCTGTTGTGTTCTCTGGTAATCGGAATCCTGTCATCCGGATTTGCCTTGTGGCTGGTGAGCCAGCGGCAGCTGACCGCACTGCCGCTGTGCTTGGGCGCACTGCTGCTCGGTCTCGGTATCAGCTCGATGCATTACATCGCCATGGCGGCAATGCGCATGCAGCCTGCCATCGAGTACGACACGGGATGGCTGATCCTGTCTCTGATCATTGCCGTCCTGGCATCGGCCGCCGGCTTGAGGATGGGCTTCATGCTTCGCCAGCAACGACCGCGCGTCTATCTGGCTCGAACTGCAGCAGCGGTGGTGCTTGGTGTGGCCATCGTCGGCATGCATTACACCGGTATGGCCGCTGCCCACTTTGCCGATGGCAGCTTCTGCGGGGCATGGAGCAGCGGTGTGAGTGCGGATGATCTCAACCCCCTTGTACTCGTCACCAGCCTGGCAGTGCTGAGTATCACCTTGCTGACCTGCCTTCTTGACTCCCACCTGGAGGCGCGCACTGCGGTGCTCGCGAATTCGCTGACTCAGGCGAACCTGGAACTGACCCACTTGGCCTTGCACGACAAACTGACAGGTTTGCCGAATCGCGTGCTGCTGACCGACCGTATAGAGCATGCGATGCAGAAGACCCGGGAGCAGGGCGGCTGTTTTGCGCTGATGTTCATGGATCTGGACGGTTTCAAACCGGTCAATGATGCTTTTGGCCATCATGTCGGCGACTTGCTGCTGCGACAGGTGGCGATGCGGCTGCGCGAGAACCTGCATCGCGAGGACACGCTTGCTCGGGTCGGGGGCGATGAGTTCGTGCTACTGGTCGAGCTGAACGATCCCCAGGAAGCAACGTTGGTCGCTGCACGCCAGGTCAGCGTGATCAGTCATCCCTTCGAAATTGGCGGGCATCAACTGCAGATTTCGTTGAGCATCGGTATCTGCGTCTATCCTGGCAATGGCGTGACGCAGCACGAACTGCTGGTCAACGCCGATGCGGCCATGTACCACACCAAGTCAGCGGGCAAGAACGGTTTCAGTTGTTTCGATGCCTCGATGAACAGCAATGCACTCAACCAGCTTCAGCTGTCGCAGGACTTGCGCGTGGCACTCAAGCAGAAGCATTTCTGTCTGTACTACCAACCCAAATTCGACGCATTGAGCGGCTTGCCGGTCGGGGCAGAGGCGCTGTTGCGCTGGAACCATCCGCAACGCGGTCTGCTGGGCCCGGACCTGTTCATCGGTTTGGCCGAGAAGACCGGCCTGATCATCCAGATCGGCGAATGGGTGCTGGACGAAGCCTGTAGACAGATGCGCGAATGGTACACCCAGGGTTACCCTCACTGGCGCATATCGGTGAACCTGTCGGCCTTGCAGTTCTGCCATTCCGGGCTGGTCACGGCAGTAGCTGACACCCTGGACCGCCATCAGCTTCCGGCCAACTGTCTGACGCTGGAAATTACCGAGACCACCGCCATGCATGACGCTGATGTCAGCCTGGCAGTGCTGAAAAGGCTTTCGGAGATGGACGTTGACCTGTCGATCGATGATTTCGGTACGGGTTACTCCAGCCTGATGTATCTCAAGCGGCTACCGGCCAATGAAATCAAGATCGATCGAGGGTTCGTGCGTGATCTTGAGCACGACACCGACGACGCTGCCATCGTGTCGGCCATCGTCGCCGTAGGCCAGGCATTGAACCTGCGAATCGTCGCCGAAGGCGTGGAAACCGCCGTGCAGCAGCGCTTTCTGACCCACCTGGGCTGCCACGCTCTGCAAGGCTTCCTGCTCGGTCACCCTTTGCCTGCGCAGCAGTTTCTCGACGAGATCCGGGCAACCGAAGCCAAGGGCGCCTCCGGTGTTGACGATGGCAGGCAGAGGTTTTCTGACACGCTTTGATGGCGCTGGATGACAAAGGCTGGCACGATCAGCGGAGTCTGGCGAACGTGCAGGTGTCCACTGCGCCTCAACGCCGGCTTCAGAAAAAATACGAGAAAGCCCATGGAAAAAGTCCTCATCATCACCGGCGGTTCGCGCGGGATCGGCGCCGCCACTGCGCGTCTTGCCGCCTCTCAGGGCTACCGGATCTGTATCAACTACCTGTCCGACCACGCCTCGGCGGAAAAGACCGCCGGGCAGGTCAGAGCGCTGGGCGCGCACGCGATCACCGTGCAGGCCGACGTCAGCAACGAAGATGAAATAATGCGGCTGTTTGCCAGAGTCGACTCGGAACTTGGTCATGTCACTCATCTGGTCAACAACGCAGGCACTCTGGCCCAGGCTTCGAGGGTCGAGGATATGTCCGAGTTTCGCATGCTCAAGATGATGATGAACAACGTGGTCGGCCCCATGTTGTGCAGTAAACACGCCCTGCTGCGCATGCTGCCTCGACATGGCGGGCACGGTGGCAGCATCGTCAATGTGTCCTCGCTGGCCTCGCGACTGGGTTCGGCTGGCGAGTACGTTGATTACGCCGCCTCCAAAGGCGCGCTGGACACCTTCACCATCGGGCTGTCCAAAGAAGTGGCGGGGGAGAACATTCGTGTCAACGCAGTCAGGCCGGGCTTTATCTTTACTGACTTTCACGCCCTGAGCGGCGATCCGTTCCGCGTCAGCAAGCTGGAGGGGGCATTGCCAATGGGCCGTGGCGGCACCGCAGAAGAAGTGGCCGAAGCCATCCTCTGGCTGCTATCGGACAAGGCGTCCTATGCGACGGGCACGTTCATCGATGTGGCGGGAGGGCGCTGAGGGCGCCTGTGCTTGAAACACAGGCACCATCGCACTGCCTTATACGGCTCACACCACGACGGGCGGCGCATTGGCTGGCGGGTCGCCCACGGGAGTTTCGTTGGGGGGAGGTGTCGATGGAGGCGGTTTCTGCTCAGGCGGCGGATCAGGCAGGATGGGATCATCGATGTTCGGCTCTGGCACTTCTGTCGGGTTGGGTAACGTCATGGCATCAGCCTCCTTGTGGGTGCAGCTTTCGACTGCCGCTGCGTATTGATGATTCAATCGTTTTACCTATCGCACTTGCTCACCGATTTCCCGAGCGCACTTCGCTCGCACCTTGACCCCACACCTCGACACACCGGTCAAACAACCGTAAAACCTTTGAACTTTACTTTCGTTGACAGCTCGGAACCTAGGCAGCTGAATTAGATCATCTGCTGCCATACCGTCAATTTTTCCATTGCATGGAATGCACAGGAGCGTCCTTGGGGCGTGAGGAGTGATGCTCGATGAATGAACAGCCATACGGTCCGGATTCTCTGGCCACCGATGTCCCGCACCCAACCCTTCCTTTGTCTCTTACCCAAGCGCTGCAATTGCCCCGCATCGTGATCGAAGACACGTCGCCGGTCATTGACGGTGGGCTGTTTGCGGCGAAGGCAATCACCGGGCAAGCGGTTACGGTCACCAGCAAGGTCTACGCCGATGGGCATGACAAGATGGCGGTCAACATTCGCTGGCGCGCTGCCGATGAAGAATACTGGCACACGGCCCCCATGCGCGAACTGGGCAACGACAGCTGGATCGGTGAGTTCACCCCGACATCTGTCTGCCGCCATGTGTTTCGCCTTGAAGCCTGGATCGACCAATTTGGCAGCTATCGCTACGAACTGGAAAAGAAGTTCGGCGCCGGTGTGTCCATCAAACTGGAGCTGGAAGAAGGGCGTATTCATCTGGTGCATGCTGCAGAGCGCAGTCAGGGTGAACAGCGTCAGCACATCGAAGACCTGGTAGGGCGGCTTGAAAAATCCGACAGCGACGAGAAGGTAGCGCTGCTGTTGCACAGCGACACCGCGAACCTGATGAAGCAGGCAGACAATCAGGCGTTTTTGAGCCGCAGCGTGGAGTTCCCCCTGGATGTCGAGCGCGAGCTGGCGCAGTTCGCCAGTTGGTATGAGTTGTTTCCGCGTTCGATGACAGACGACAAGTCACGTCACGGTACTTTCAACGACGTCCACTCGCGTCTGCCAATGATTCGCGACATGGGTTTCGACGTGCTGTATTTCCCGCCGATCCACCCGATCGGCCGCGCCCACCGCAAGGGGCCTAACAACTCTCTGACTGCAGGCCCTGATGATCCGGGCAGCCCGTATGCAATCGGCAGTGAAGATGGCGGCCATGAAGCCATCCATCCGCAGTTGGGCAGTCGCGAAGACTTCCGCAACCTGGTCAAAGCTGCAGCTGATCACGGTCTTGAGATCGCCCTGGATTTTGCCATTCAGTGCTCACAGGACCACCCTTGGCTCAAGCAGCACTCGGGCTGGTTCTCGTGGCGTCCGGACGGCACCATTCGTTATGCAGAAAACCCGCCGAAAAAGTATCAGGACATCGTCAACGTCGATTTCTATGCCCCCGATGCCATTCCAGGCCTGTGGCTTGAACTGCGTGACATCGTGCTGGGCTGGGTCAAGGAAGGCGTGAAGATTTTCCGCGTCGACAACCCGCACACCAAGCCGTTGCCGTTCTGGCAGTGGATGATCGGGGAAGTGCGCAGCCAGCACCCTGAAGTGATGTTCTTGGCCGAAGCGTTCACCAAGCCAGCAATGATGGCGCGCCTGGGCAAGGTCGGCTACACCCAGAGCTACACCTACTTCACCTGGCGAAACACCAAGGCCGAGTTGTCGGAATACTTCACTGAACTCAACGACGTGCCGTGGCGCGATTGCTATCGCCCGAACTTCTTCGTCAACACACCGGATATCAATCCGCGCTTCCTGCACGATTCCGGCCGGGCCGGGTTCTTGATCCGTGCTGCGCTCGCGACCATGGGGTCAGGCCTGTGGGGCATGTACTCAGGGTTCGAATTATGTGAAGCCGCACCGATCCCCGGTAAAGAAGAATATCTGGACTCGGAGAAGTACGAGATCCGCGTTCGTGACTATGCCGCGCCCGGCAACATCATCGCCGAAATAGCTCAGCTCAACCGCATTCGCAGACAGAACCCGGCGCTGCAGACCCACTTGGGCTTGAAGCTGTACAACGCCTGGAATGACAACATTCTGTACTTTGGCAAGCGTTCTGCCGATGGCAGCAACTTTGTTCTGGTGGCCATCAATCTTGATCCGCACAACGCGCAGGAAGCGGATTTTGAGTTGCCTCTTTGGGAAATGGGCCTGGCCGACGATGCCGCGACCTCTGGCGAAGACTTGATGACCGGTCATCGCTGGACCTGGTATGGCAAGTACCAGCACACGCGTCTCGACCCGTCGCAACCTTTCGGAATCTGGCGTATCCAGGCCTCGCAGTAATACTCCCAAGGAGTCAGCAATGGCTAAGAAACCCGGTGAAGCGACATTTATCAAAGACCCGCTCTGGTACAAGGATGCGGTGATTTATCAGGTCCATGTGAAATCGTTTTTCGATGCCAATAACGACGGCATTGGCGATTTTGCAGGCCTGATTGAAAAGCTTGATTACATCGCTGCTCTAGGCGTCAACACGATCTGGCTTTTGCCGTTCTATCCGTCGCCGCGCCGGGATGATGGCTACGACATTTCCGAATACCGGGACGTCCACGACGACTACGGCACTATGGCCGACGCCAAGCGCTTTATTGCCCAGGCGCACAAGCGTGGCCTGCGGGTGATCAGCGAACTGGTCATCAATCACACGTCGGACCAGCACCCCTGGTTTCAGAAAGCCCGCAATGCCAAGCCTGGCTCCAAGGCGCGGGACTTCTACGTCTGGTCAGATACCGATCAGAAATACGACGGTACGCGGATCATCTTTCTGGACACCGAAACCTCGAACTGGACCTGGGATCCGGTGGCGGGGCAGTATTTCTGGCACCGTTTCTACTCCCATCAGCCGGACCTCAACTTCGACAACCCGCACGTCCTGGAAGCGGTACTTGAAGTCATGCGCTTCTGGCTGGACCTGGGCATCGACGGTCTGCGGCTGGATGCCATCCCGTATCTGATCGAGCGTGATGGCACCAACAACGAGAACCTGCCGGAGACCCATCAGGTGCTCAAACGCATTCGTGCCGAGATCGACGCGAACTATCCGGACCGCATGCTGCTGGCCGAGGCGAATCAGTGGCCGGAAGACACGCAACTGTATTTCGGCGACAGCAAAGGGCCGGACGGTGACGAATGTCACATGGCGTTTCACTTCCCCTTGATGCCGCGCATGTATATGGCATTGGCGCAGGAAGACCGCTTTCCGATCACCGACATCTTGCGCCAGACGCCGGAGATTCCGGAAAACTGCCAATGGGCGATTTTCCTGCGTAACCACGATGAGCTGACCCTCGAAATGGTTACTGACCGTGAACGGGATTACCTGTGGAATTATTACGCCGCCGATCGCCGCGCGCGTATCAACCTGGGTATTCGCCGCCGACTGGCGCCACTCGTTGATCGTGACCGCCGTCGCGTCGAATTGCTCAATAGCATGCTGCTGTCGATGCCGGGTACACCAACCCTGTACTACGGTGATGGGATTGGCATGGGCGACAACATTTACCTGGGCGACCGGGACGGTGTGCGCACGCCGATGCAATGGTCCATCGACCGCAATGGCGGGTTCTCGCGTGCCGATCCGGCCAGCCTTGTGCTGCCGCCGATCATGGACCCGATGTATGGCTTTCAGTCAGTCAACGTCGAGAGTCAAGAGCGCGACCCGCATTCGCTGCTGAACTGGAACCGGCGCATGCTGGCTGTTCGCAAGCAGCAGAAGGCGTTTGGCCGCGGCACGCTGAAAATGCTCTCGCCGTCGAATCGGCGGATTCTTGCCTATACCCGCGAATACACCGCTCCCGATGGTCACAACGAGATCGTGCTGTGTGTGGCCAACATGTCCAGCGCTGCGCAAGCGGCCGAGCTGGAACTGTCTGCTTACGCGGGCACGGTTCCGGTAGAGATGCTCGGCGGCAGTGCGTTTCCGCCTATCGGTCAGTTGAGCTATCTACTCACGCTCCCACCGTATGGTTTTTATTGGTTTCTATTGGCCCCGGAGAATCAAATGCCCAGTTGGCACATTGAACCCGCGCAAAGCATGCCGGACTTTCCGACCCTGGTGCTCAAGAAGCATCTTGAAGAATTGCTCGACGAGCCGCTGCGCGGCACCATGGAAAACACCTCGCTGGCTAATTACTTGCCCAAACGCCGCTGGTTCGGTGGCAAGGACAAGCCCATCGAGCAGGTCAGGATCGCCTACGCAGTACGCTTTGGCGACGAAGCTCATCCGGTTTTGCTCAGCGAGATCGAGGTTACGGCAGATGGCCAGACCGAGCGTTATCAGTTGCCATTCGGTCTGTTGGCCGAAGACGACATCAGTAGCGCACTGCCGCAACAGCTGGCGCTCGCCAGGGTTCGCCGCAACCGCGATGTCGGCCTGATCACCGATGGCTTCACGCTGGAAACCTTCATTCGTGCAGTCATTCAAGGCATGCAGTCGGACACCGTGATTCCGTGTGCCGATGGTGAGCTGCGTTTTGAACAAAGTTCGCAGCTGGCACCGTTGGGTCTGAACAACGAGTCGGAAGTTCGCTATCTGTCCGCCGAGCAGTCCAACAGTTCGGTGGTGGTAGGCAGCAGCCTGGTACTCAAGCTGATCCGCAAGGTCAGTGCCGGGACGCACCCTGAGCTGGAGATGGGCGCCTTCCTTACTCAGGCCGGTTTCAAGAATATTTCGCCACTGCTGGGATCGCTGGTGCGCGTCGGTAACGACGGCAAGCCGAATCTTTTGATGATTGCTCAAGGCTATCTGAGCAATCAGGGCGATGCTTGGGAATGGACTCAGAACAACCTCGAACGTGCGGTCCGCGACGAGCTGGCGCATGGCGTGTCTGGTCAGGAACAGCATTACAACGCCCTGCTGGAGCTCGCGGACTTTTCACGCAGCCTGGGCCAGCGCCTGGGTGAAATGCACCAGATCCTCGCCGCGCCTACTGATAACCCGGACTTTGCCGTTGAAGTCACCAGCGTACCGGACAGCAAGGCCTCTGCTGCCAGCGTCAACGCTCAGCTTGAGCGCGCTTTGCAGTTGCTCGAGCAGCGCAAGGGCGATCTGGAAAAACACGATCAGCAGCTGGTCAGTGATTTGCTGGCGCATCGCAAGCAGATTCGTCAGCGTATCGACACCCTTGCCAAACGCTCTGCCGGCGGCCTGCGTATCCGCGTACATGGTGATCTGCACCTGGGGCAGGTACTGGTGGTCAAGGGCGATGCCTACCTGATCGATTTCGAAGGGGAGCCGGCTCGTGCGCTTGAAGAGCGTCGCGCCAAGCACAGCCCTTTCAAGGATGTGAGTGGCGTGCTTCGCTCCTTCGACTATGCGGCGGCGATGGCCGTACGCAGTGCGCAAAGTGTCGACACATCGCCGGAAGCGGCAGCGGCGCGCAAGCGTGTCGCCGAAACTTACCTGTCGCAGGCCCGCGCCGCCTTCATCGAAGGCTATCGCTCGGCAACCACCGAGATGGCCCATTCCTGGAAGGATGCAAAAGGGGAGGACGCTGCACTGGAACTGTTCACCCTGGAAAAAGCCGCTTATGAAGTGATCTACGAAGCCGAGAATCGCCCAGCGTGGCTGGCCGTTCCCTTGCAAGGCTTGCGTGGGTTGCTGCAACCGTCTGATGGAGAGCCAATATGAATGCGCCTGAAAAAACCGCCAAGGGTCGCCGCGCGATCCCCGCTGCCGTAGATCTGGATGCGCTGATCCGTGCTGAACATCGTGACCCGTTTTCGATCCTGGGTCCGCATGGCGATGGTGAAAGCGGTCAGTTTGTCCGAGCCTATCTGCCCGGCGCCCTGAGCGCACGCTTGCTGGCAAGGGATGACGGTAGAGAACTTGGCGAAATGGAGATGAGCGAGGTCCCGGGTTTTTTCGTGGGCCATCTCGAGCAGCCGCAGCCTTACCTGCTGAAAATAAATTGGGCCGGCGGTGAGCAGATCACCGAAGACCCTTACAGCTTCGCCCCGTTGTTGGGCGAGATGGACCTGTACCTGTTTGCCGAAGGCAATCACCGTGATCTGAGCAGCTGTCTGGGTGCGCAAGTGACCACGGTTGATGGCGTCGCCGGTGTGCGTTTTGCCGTCTGGGCGCCAAACGCGCGCCGTGTGTCTGTGGTCGGCAGCTTCAACAGCTGGGACGGCCGACGTCACCCAATGCGTCTGCGGCATCCCACTGGGGTATGGGAGATATTTGTCCCGCGCCTGCAGCCGGGAGAGGTTTACAAATATGAAATCCTGGGTGCCCACGGAATTTTGCCGCTCAAGAGCGACCCGATGGCACTCGCTACCACGCTGCCGCCTGACACTGCGTCGAAAATTTCCGCGCCGTTGCAGTTCGAGTGGCATGACGATGAGTGGCTGAAATCGCGCGAGGGACGCCACGCAGTCACGGCGCCGATGTCGATCTACGAGCTGCATGCAGGCTCCTGGCGCATGGAGCAGAACGAAGAAGGTCAATGGCGTCAGTTCAATTGGCGCGAGCTCGCGGACCAATTGATCCCTTACGTCAAGAAACTCGGTTTTACCCATATCGAGCTGATGCCGATCATGGAGCACCCGTTTGGTGGCTCGTGGGGCTACCAGTTACTGGCCCAGTTCGCGCCGACGGCACGCTACGGTTCACCTGAAGACTTCGCAGCATTTGTAAATGCCTGCCACCAGGCAGAAATCGGCGTCATCCTCGACTGGGTGCCTGCGCACTTTCCGACCGATACGCACGGGTTGGCGCAGTTCGATGGCACTGCTCTGTATGAGTACGTGGACCCTAAGGAAGGCTTCCACCAGGACTGGAACACGCTGATTTACAACCTGGGCCGTACTGAGGTTCATGGCTTCATGCTGGCCTCGGCACTGCACTGGCTCAAGCATTACCACATCGACGGCCTGCGGGTGGATGCCGTGGCTTCGATGTTGTATCGCGACTATTCGCGCAAGGCTGGCGAGTGGGTGCCGAATCGGCATGGCGGCCGCGAAAACCTTGAAGCGATCGATTTTCTGCGTCACCTCAATGACGTTGTTGCGCTGGAAGCACCGGGCACGATGGTCATTGCCGAAGAGTCCACTGCATGGCCCGGTGTCAGCAGGCCGACCCAGGAAGGCGGTCTCGGGTTCAATTACAAGTGGAACATGGGCTGGATGAACGATTCGCTTCGCTACATGGAGCAGGATCCTATCCACCGTGAGCACCACCACGGCGAATTGACGTTCAGCCTGGTGTACGCCTATTCGGAACGTTTCGTGCTGCCGATCTCGCACGATGAAGTGGTCCACGGCAAGCATTCGCTGATCGACAAGATGCCTGGCGACCATTGGCAGAAGTTCGCCAATCTGCGTGCGTACTTGTCCTTCATGTGGACTCATCCGGGCAAGAAGCTGCTGTTCATGGGCTGCGAGTTCGGTCAATGGCGTGAATGGGACCACGATCGGGAGCTTGACTGGTATTTGCTGCAGTATGCCGAGCATGTCGGCGTCAAACAGCTGGTCACTGACCTGAACAAGCTATACCGCGATGAAAGGGCGCTGCATGAACTCGACTCCGATCCGGCCGGTTTCCAGTGGCTGATCGGTGACGACAAGGCCAATAGCGTATTTGCCTACCTGCGCAAGGGCCGCGAAGGCGACCCGGTTCTGGTGGTGGTCAACATGACACCAGTGCCACGTATGGGCTACCGCGTCGGCGTGCCTGTGCAGGGCGCCTGGACAGAGCTGCTGAACAGCGATTCCGGAACGTACGCAGGCTCCAACTTAGGTAACGGCGGTGAGGTGATCAGCGAAGACGAGCCTGCTCATGGCCTGTCGGCGTCCGTTACTCTGAACTTGCCACCACTTGCTGTGCTGATTCTAAAGCCCGCAAACAACTGAGTAAGGTCGGACCTGGCACGTCCGATCATTCCTCCGCGCTACCACGCCAGCCTGACCCCCAGGCTGGCGTTTATTCCGTTGAACACCTGATTGTCCAGATCACGGTTGTAATCCGCGCTCCAGTACACGCTGGTTTCATTGGCGATTTTGATGACTATTCCTGCGCCCAGGCTGCCCGTCGTTGATCGGTGGGCTGTCCTGACGCGTTGTGTGTGATCGAATATTACCGTGTCATGCCCCCCTTCATTGCGCCAGACATTGACCCGAAGGTAGGGCTCGATTGGCATGCCTGCCATCGCGTATCGGCCCTTGAATCGTACGCCCAGTCGCCCGGTGTTGTAGGGCTGGCTGTCAAAACCCACCCGTGCAATACCGTCGTGCTGATCATCAAGATCAATGCGCTGATGAATGATCTGCGCCTGCGGTTCGGCGATCCATCGCGATGACAGTGCAAGCGGGTAACCGGCTTCCAGGGACAGGCTCAGCGCATGACCATCAGTGTCGATGCGCAGGCCTCGGTCAGAGCGACTGTAGCCGTCCAGGCGCGTGCTCATCACCAGCGCATCGATGTAACCGTTGGCAAGCGTTGAGAGTGTCCAGTAGGCGCCTACGCTGTCGCCACGCAGTTTTATCCGTCCGGTTTGCCGCTTGTGAAAACCACCGGCAAAGCCCCGCACCTCGCCGCCCAGGCGGTTTTGGGCGACGAACAGACCGACCCGCAGGGTCCGCTGTGCATCGAGCGACCAGGCGTACACGTCATGGCCGATCTGATAGCCCTTGAGCGATGCGTCCAGGCCGGGGCTGACCGTGCCTGACCACTGCTGTTTGAAGTCACTGCCAAACACCCGCGCCCAGCCAGCCGTAGCTGCCCCGGATTGTGTCAACAGGCTTTGATCGCCCTGTCGCTCATGGAAGGTGCCCAGCGAAGTCAGCGCCAGCGTCGCTGCGGCGGGCGGGACAATCGCGTAATTGGCGACTTCCGGTCGGTACAGCGGCACAGGGGCCGCGCCGCGAATCGGCTCCGGCAGCGATGGCGTGCCGATTGCCGCTACGGGAAGAGTTGTTGCCGGAAGTTGTGCAGGTGCGAGTATGGGAGGAGTGGGTGGCGGTTGTGCCGGGGGCACGGCGGGTTCGGTTGGTAGAGGGGAGGCGGGCATTGTCGGGGGTGATGGTTCCGCTATGGGCGCAGGGTCCGGCCCAGGAACAGATTCGCTCGGTGGCAGCGTTTCGGGCAGAGGCGGTGCAATCACTACCGAGCGCAGAAACCAGCTGTTTTCGCTGCCCTCCGTAGCGCCACCCTTGAAAAGGTAATAGTCATACGCACCAACGGACAGCGAGTTTTGTAACGAAAATGCAGTCGCCTCGCTGGTAGCGCCTCGGGTCGCCTGCACCACCTCTATTCCGTTGCCTTGGGTGAGTGCCCCCAGACCATTGATATTGCTGACCAGCATGCTGGTCGTACCGCCGATGGTGCCCTGTGACACCACCAGTTTATCGCTGGGCGAATTTTCGTCTCCCAGCGTCGACTGCAGCAGTAACCGTCCAGCCCGACCAAAGTAGTTGCCGTTGATGGTAAGGGTATCGGTTACCGAGCTGCCGCTGCCGCTGCCGGTCAGGTCAAGCGTCCCGGCGTTGTCGAGGTTCGCACGGGAAGCGGCGTTGAATGCGACAATGCTGCCGGATGTTGAGCGCAGGGTGCTGGTGGCGTCGATATTCAGGATACCGGTCTGGCTAAGGTCATCGCCGAGAGTCAGTGTTCCGACCATGTCCAGTTGTGACCCGTTGAAGAGATTGACTGTTTCCCAGGCGGGATAACGATTCGGGTGGGAAAGCGTTGTGCTGTCAAACGTCAGAACATCGTCGCCAAGGCCACCGTCCAGCAGCGGATTGGAGTTGGTCAGGTATTCGCTGAGGTTGTAAAGCCGCGCTGTGTCGTTGCCATCTGCCATCAACACACTGTTGCGCACGTAGCCATTGCTCAACCACTCGAAACGGTCATTGCCAAAGCTGGTGCGCACCTCGCCGCGAATTTCCCCACCGCTGAGGGATATCCTGTCATCACCACCGCTGACGCTGACCGCGCCACCGATACTCCCGCCCGACACGATAATCGTGTCCTGACCAAAGCCCGCCACAAGGTTGTTAGTGATGCTGCCGCCCGACAATTCGAATACGTTATTGTCGAGCTTCATGTCCACCCGGCCGATACTGCCTCCGGTCATGACAGCCCGGTCGCCATCCTCGAACGCGCGGATAATCGTGCCCCCGGTCATCAGGAAGGTGTCCAGCCCGTCGCCCTGAGCCAGTGAACCCAACGTGCCACCGGTCATGGTGAAAGTGTCGGGAGAGGCGCCCTGGCTTATTTCACCGGTGATCTCGCCACTGTAAAACAGAAATGTATCGCCACCTGCGCCCTGATTGACGCTGCCAAAGACCCGACCTGACGCCATTTCTATGCGGTCTGCCTGCGCCCCGTAATTGATATTGCCATTGACGGTCGCTGTGCCGGCCTGTGGGAACACCAGATTATGCGAAGCTGAATTCACGTCGGTATAAGGGCCACTGGTGCCGCTTTCGCACAGCTGAATCGGATTATTGTCAGTTGGGGCGAGATTGCAGGCCCCTTCAGCAGGGTGTGGTATGACCGCCAGAATAAAAGCGGGCAGAACATTGCGGGTATGGCACAGAGGACGACTGCAGAATCTCATGACGGCTCTCCCGGTCGAGCGGACAGAGAGGCCGTTGAAGAAGGGGAAGCGCCGAACTGCCACACATTTGGCCGTCGCATGAATGCGCGCGACGACGGCTTGGCGAGCCTTTTGTCGAGGCTTGCAGCACCAAGTCAAGAAGCTGTTCATGAGGACGTCAAGAACTTGACCGACCGGTGGCGTTATTTCGGTTTTATCTGCTAACTATCGGAACAAAAAGCAAAAATCTTATTCCATAACATCACCCATGCATATCCCCGTAAGGTTGCCGACTGGCTTTGCGGGACAGCCAGAGGGTCAGGCCGAGTGCGCACAACGAAAGCAGCGAGGCATAGAAAAATATCCAGTCATAACCTTGACCCAGGGCGATAGCGCCCATGAGCGGGCCTGCAATTGCCAGTGCCAGGTCGAAGAACACTGCGTAGGCACTCAGCCCTGCGCCGCGACTGGGCGTTGGTACGTTTTTGATGGCTTCTACGCCCAGTGCCGGATAAACCAGCGACAACCCCACACCGGTCAATCCGGCGCCAGCCAGGGCCATGCCGTTGCTCGATGACAGCCAAAGCATCACTAGTCCGCACGTTTCAATAGCCATGCACAAAATGGCTGCGTTGTAGCCGCCAAGCCGATTGATAGCTCCGATAAACAGCAGGCGCGCAAGGATAAAGCACACGCCGAACATGCTCAGGCAGTAGGCGGCTCCTTCCCAGCCTCGGCTCAGGTAAAACAGCGTGATGAACGTGGTCAGCGTGCCATAGCCGATAGAGGACAACGTCAGACCCAGTCCGAAGGGCGCGATTCTGCCGAATACTGACCAATAGGGCAGCCGCTCGCCAGTTATTATCGGCACTGACGGTTTGTGGCGAATCAGCCACAGTGCCAGACCCGACATGGCTATCAAGGCGACTCCCAGGCTGTTGAAACCCACAGCCTTTATGACCACCACCCCCAACGGCGCACCAATGGCAATGGCGCCATAGGAAGCAATACCGTTCCATGAGATGGACCGGGCAGTGTGCTCCGGGCCGACCTTGCCGATGCACCAACTGATGGTGCCTACCCCGATCAAACCTTGCGACACGCCCAGAAACAGTCGCGCGACGATGAGAATCGACAGGCTGACTGTTGCAAATTCCTGGAGCAGGGTGGCCAGCAGTGTCAGAGCACCGCTGATGCCGATGCCCCACAGCCCGAATACGATCGAACGCTTGCTGCCCAGTGTGTCCGTCGCCCGTCCGGCGAAGGGCCGGCTCAGCAGCGTAGCCACATACTGCGAAGCGATTGTCAGACCGGCAACCAGCGGGCTGAAGCCCAACTGCTCGTGGACATAACCTGGCATTACTGCGATCGGCAGGCCGATGCACAGAAAGGCGATGAAGGTGTAGAAGACGATGGAAACAATCTGCAAAGTGACCGTCATGGAACCGGGTTGCGCGACAGGCATTGGACTCTTCGCTGGCGGCGGTGGGAGTGCTTCATCATGGCTCGCGGAGCCAAAAAATGAAAGCAGGCTAACGTTTTCAGCCAGACCCGGAGGCATCATGATGCAGTTGCTGTTAAACAGAAGTGGTCATAGGATGACTGATCACGCTGTAAACCAAATCACACCAAAACAATAAAAAGGTCCGTCATGAGAAAAACCCTGATGCTGGCTGCAGCAGTCGGTTGTACGTTCGGTTTGCCTGTTCAGGCTTCCACCTTCGCTTACATTTCCAGCCCGGCTGATGGACTGATCTCTCAGTACCGGCTGGACGAGCAAAGCGGGGCACTCAGCCTCGTGGAGCAGACAAAGGCGGGTGACCAGGTCAATCCGATGGCCATCTCGCCTGACGGCAAGGCATTGTTTGCTGCGCTGCGTGCAAAGCCTTATAAGGTGCTGAGCTTCTCCATTGAGCCTGTAACGGGGCATCTGAAAGCGCTGAGTCAGGCACCACTGGCGGAGAGTCTGGCGTACCTTTCGACTGATCGCAGTGGGCGCTTCCTGTTCGGCGCTTCTTATGGCGCTGACCTGCTCAGTGTTCAGCCTATCGATGCGCAGCATCGCCCGAGCGACAGTATTCAGACCTACAAGACCGGCATGCATGCGCATTCGGTACGCACCGACCCGAGCAATCGCTTCGTTTACGCAGGCAATCTCGGGGTCGATCGCGTCCTGCAATATCGGCTTGAGCCCAAGGACGGCAAGCTCGTGCCCATTGGCGAAGGCTTTGTCGCAGTTCCCGAGAATACCGGTCCGCGCCATCTCGCGTTCTCGTCCGACGGCAGATTTCTGTACGTAGTGGGCGAAATGAGCGGCACCGTCACCTCCTTTGCGATAAACCGGAAAACCGGAGCGTTGAAGCAGACCAGCCAGGCAGCAGGCATTCCAAAGCGCTTGAACCTGGCGCCGGGGCAGGCCCGCGATGCACGCAACAATGATCTCAAGGATGACCCTACGCCGCGCATCTGGGCTGCGGACATACGTTTGGCGCCGAATGACAAGTGGCTGTTCACCAGTGAGCGGACCACCAGCAGCGTGTCGGTCTTCAAGGTTGATCCTGCCAGTGGCAAGGTGACGTTTGTTGAAAACTATCCGGTCCAGGAACAACAGCCGCGCAATATCGCTGTGTCCCCCAACGGACGCTGGTTGCTGGTCAGTGGCGAAAAAAGCGATAAGGTCGGCAGTTATGCCATTGCCTCGGACGGAGCCTTGCAGCGGGTCAGCGAAGCACCGTCGGGCAAGGGCGCGCTGTGGATCGAGATGCTTAGCCAGCCAGGCCAGTAGCCTGGCTGAAAATAAAAAGCCCTGTCAGAAGACAGGGCTTTCGGGGTGTCGCAGGCTGTCAGGGCTTAGAACGATACGCCCTGGCTGCGCAGGTAGTCGTCGTAGGTGCCGCTGAAGTCGGTCACGCCGCTTGGGCTGAGCTCGATGATGCGGGTGGCCAGGGAAGACACGAACTCGCGGTCGTGGCTGACGAAAATCAGCGTGCCTGGGTAGTTCTCCAGCGCCAGGTTCAGCGCTTCGATGGATTCCATGTCCAGGTGGTTGGTGGGTTCATCCATGATCAGTACGTTCGGCTTTTGCAGGATCAGCTTGCCGAACAGCATGCGGCCCTGTTCACCACCGGAAATCACCTTCACCGACTTGAGGATCTCGTCGTTGGAGAACAGCATGCGGCCCAGCGTGCCGCGTACCATTTGCTCACCGCCTTGCGTCCACTGGCCCATCCAGTCGAATAGGGTGCAGTCATCTTCAAAGTCGTGGGCGTGGTCCTGAGCGTAGTAGCCGAGTTCTGCTGCATCGGTCCACTTCACAGTGCCAGCATCTGGAGTCAGCTCACTGACCAGGGTGCGCAGCAGGGTCGTCTTGCCGATGCCGTTCGGGCCGATGATCGCAACACGTTCGCCTGCTTCAACCTGGAAGCTGAAATCCTTGAACAGCGTCTTGCCGTCGAAGCCTTTGGCCATGCGATCAACGATGACCGCCTGGCGGTGCAGCTTTTTGGTCTGTTCAAAACGGATGAACGGGCTGACACGGCTCGAAGGCTTGACCTCAGCCAGCTGGATCTTGTCGATTGCCTTGGCACGAGAAGTGGCCTGCTTGGCTTTCGATGCGTTGGCCGAGAAACGGCTGACGAACGATTGCAGTTCGGAGATCTGCGCCTTCTTCTTGGCGTTGTCCGACAGCAGTTGCTCGCGCGACTGGGTGGCCACCGTCATGTATTCATCGTAGTTGCCCGGGAACAGGCGCAACTCGCCGTAATCCAGGTCAGCCATGTGGGTGCACACGCTGTTCAGGAAGTGACGGTCGTGGGAGATGATGATCATCAGGCTGTTACGCTGGGTCAGGATGTTTTCCAGCCAGCGAATGGTGTTGATGTCCAGGTGGTTGGTCGGTTCGTCGAGCAACAGCACTTCCGGGTCTGAGAACAGTGCCTGAGCCAGCAGTACGCGCAGCTTCCAGCCGGGCGATACTTCGCTCATCGGGCCGTTGTGCTGCTCGATGCCGATACCCAGGCCCAGCAGCAATTCACCGGCACGCGACTCGGCGGTGTAACCGTCCATTTCCGCAAACTCGGTTTCCAGCTCGGCGACGGCCATGCCGTCGTCTTCGCTCATTTCCGGCAGCGAGTAAATACGGTCGCGCTCGGCCTTGACCTTCCACAGCTCTTCGTGACCCATGATGACGGTGTCGAGAACAGTGAATTCTTCGTAGGCGAACTGATCCTGGCGCAGCTTGCCCAGACGCACGTTCGGCTCCAGCATCACCTGACCACCCGAAGGCTCAAGGTCGCCACCGAGGATTTTCATGAAGGTGGATTTACCGCAGCCGTTAGCGCCAATCAGGCCGTAACGGTTACCGGCGCCGAACTTGACCGAGACGTTCTCGAACAAGGGTTTGGGGCCGAACTGCATCGTGATGTTAGCTGTGGAGATCAATTACTTTACCTATCAATAACTTGGGCAATAACTGGAGGAGCGCCGGGGTCAGCAGCGCGTACCGCTTGGGGTACTGGCCGTAGCTGTTCAGCTTGCTCCGCCTGAGCATGAGCTGATCCAACGGGCATACGTCGACAGCAACGTCAGCCTGCCATGACTGCGTTGCCGGGATATGAATGTGGGGGTTCATGCCAGACATTGGCGCGCATTGTCGCATAGGTGTGGCGTCAGGTGTATGGCGGTCTGCGCCTGATATCCGGATTCTGCGCAATGTCGATGCCCGCTTGGGCAACGTGTTTCAGCGGCAACGTCGCTGCTGTCTTTAGTTACATCTGTTCGATGTCCATGCCGCTGAGCATGCGCCTGGCTTCATCGATACTCAGTTTCGGGATCATCTCACCGGGCACTCGAGATTGTTCGGACAGGTTGAACACTTGAAAATCGTCGCACACTACATGCTTTGCCATCAGTTCGAGAGATGGCAGAATTCTTGATTCGTAGTGTTGATCCAGACCGCACGGTGAACACTTGTCGCCAGGTCTCTCATAGAAGCGACCAGCAGACTGGTTCAAATCGAAGCCGACCAGAAATACTTTCTCGAAACCAAGGTGACAGGACAGCTGTAGCGCCAGGTACATGACTGTACGGGCGTCGAAGAAACCCAATTCAAGGTTCTTGCTGAAACCGATGCCTCTGCTGCGGCTGCTCCACAGCGACAGCTTTCTGACCAATGCCTCTTCTCGTGAGCACAGAGCTGCCACTGTCGACACCGGCGGTGACTTCTTCAATGCATAGGCACGTCCGGCGGGTTTTGCGATGCCAGTTCTAAGTTGGTCTTCCCACAGGCCGACGTTTTCACTGGCACGCATGGCTGCGGCAAAAAGCTCGGGTTGTTGATTGGGGAAATCTCTATCGGAGCAAACATAGAAAAACGGTTTGATGCAGGTTCCCGAAAACATCGAGAACGCACCGTTCATGGTAATCATGGGAACGTCCGCAAACTCCCTTATCGGGAAGTCTCTGGCCGAACTGCCTGACCCGATGAGGAACACCGGGCCCTTGCGGCTGGCTTTGCATTTGCCGAAATCAAGCACGCGCGCCGGGGGTAGCGCATGATGTTCAACTGCTTTCCGGAGGCGCTCGGTTGCATTGAATAATTGACTGGTCATGACTGCCCTGCAAGCACTAGTGGCAAATTAGTTGGGACATTCTGTGCGCGATATTATTAGCTAGTTGCCACTATTTCAATATCAAAGAATTTCAAAAGAGTACCATACTGGAAACACTTGGCTATAGGCGGTGGCGAATTTTCGAGAGCCTGTTATCTAAATCTGCAACTAATGCAGAGGGTGCGTTGCCCATATCGGTGTACTGATATTGTTTTGATATTATTTGTGTTCAGGTTGATACGTTGAGTATTAACTTGGGCTTAGATGCACTAAAACACTGCAGCTATATTTTGCCTGAGGATTATTTCTCTAATTTTGCACTTGATCAGTGCATCAATGCCTGTCGCGGTGTCAATAGTCGCGGTGTCAATAGTAGTGCGGAGTATCAAGAGAGAGGTTTTCTCAGGTAGCCCGGCATCACCGGGCTGCCTGCTGACGGGGAATAACGCCAACCGTCAAAAAGGGTATTACCTGGATTTTCGCTCCTGCTTTCTCTTCCTGAACCAGTTTCCCAGCGCATGAAATGGGTGGATGAACATCGCAATCGCTCCAAGCAGAAAGACGATGGAGATAAGAATCAGGCCTAGGCCCTCGTGTGCAAACATCGTGATTGACTCCTGTTGTTCACGTTGCTGGTCCAGTAAAGGCTAGCCGCTGAAACGGTTCATCACATGAAGAATTGTTAAGGAACTTTTTTGCGCACCTTTGAAACTGGGCTCAAATGAAGCGACGTAAACGCAGCGCGTGACCTGATGCTCAGCAGCAAAGCCCCTCTAACGTGCTGATCATTAAAAGATTCTTATGAAAATAATATCATCGTGATATCATTTCGTTAAATTCAGGCAACGGAGCTGCGAAATGCGTTTGGCTACATTCATGAAAATCTCGGTCATCCTGGCTGCTGCGGCGGTAACGGGCTGTGCCAGCATCGTCAGCGACTCGAAATACCCGGTATCGATCACGTCCAGCCCCTCCGGGGCTGCCTACGAAATCGTCAATCAAAGCGGTGTGTCGGTTTATTCCGGTGTTACGCCTGATCAGGTCACCTTGCGCGCCGGTGCTGGCTACTTCGATGGCGAATTGTACAAAGTGACTTTCCGCAAGGATGGATACGCCAGCAACATGCAGACGCTGAATTCCGGTATAGACGGCTGGTATTGGGGCAATATCGTGTTCGGTGGCCTTATCGGAATGTTGATCGTCGATCCACTGACGGGCGCCATGTACACACTTCCAGAACGCCTTGATTCGCGTCTGATTGCGACGCCAGTGGCACTTGCTCCCGCTGCTGGCAAGTCGACGCTCTGACCGCATGTGGGAACAGTGTTGTGCCCTATCTTTTCAGTCATCACGGAACTAGATGATGTCACTGCGAGACTATAAGCACGCGTATGTTCAGTTAGCGGTTTGGCTGAACAGGCATTCTTATGATCTCGGAGGTTCATGACATGAAGTCCCTTTTCCGTCCAGGCTTGTTGCTGGCTGTCGCGTTACCCTTGTTGCTGGCTGGTTGTGGCGACAAGGAGCCTGAGCAGCGCACCGCGTTCACTCAGTTCCTGCAAACCCGCATTATCGACAAGCCTGGCCTGCATGTACCCAAGCTGACGGACGACGAGAAAAAAGCCTTCGGCGATTACAGCTCCCACTATGCTGTGATTTCAGATTTCGGAGCCGGCATGGATACTGCGGTGCAGCCACTCAGTGGCTTGATGCAGAAGGGTTCGTTTCGGTCGGTCAGCGATGTCCTTGAGCGTCGTGCAGACCTGGTTGCGGTGCAGACAGGCCTTGATGAAGTCGGTGAAAAACTGACTGTCGAGCAGGGAAAGGCAGATGCTGCACACGCGAAACTGAAGCAGCCTGATGATTTGAAAGTTGTCTACGACAAGGCTTATGACCGCACGGTCAGCGTACCGGCGAACACGTTCCGTGAAGTACTGCCACAGATCAAAGGTACTTTTGCCAGTGGCTTGAAGGTTGCTGATTACGTTCAGGCGCACAAGTCGCAAATCGATATCTCGGGTTCGGCAATTACCGTCAAGGACCCGGTAGTACAGACAGAACTCAACAAATTGCTGCAAGAGCTGAATGAGCAAGGCAAAAACGCTCAGCAAGCTCAGGCTCGTCTGCAGTCGCTCATGACCGGACGCTGAGGCTGGCGGCCTGGCTTGCGTGCCAGGCCTGCCTGTCGGGTATGATCCGGGTTCAAGCCCTCGGCCCCCGGGTCAACTGATGTAATGAACGCCACTCCTTGCCACACCATCACATTGCGTGAGGCCTCTGCCACAGACACGGTCTGCCTCAGCGCGCTCGGCATACAGGTTTTTCTCGACACCTACGCGACGCAGGGCATTCGGGAGTCCATCGCCCGCGAAGCCCTCGACGCGTTCTCTCCTCAGGCCTTTGCGCGCCTGCTTGCCGAGCCTGGAACACTTATTGCGGTGGCAGAGTCAGACGGCCATCTGATCGGCTTTGCTCAGGTCACCTTACGCACTGATCACCCGATGCTGGGCATCTCCACTGCCGCTGAGTTGCAGCGCCTTTATGTGCAAGAGCGTTTCACCGGGCGCGGTGCCGGACGCTTATTGCTCAAGGCTGCCGAGCAGCACGCCGCCGCCCACCATGCTTCACTGCTTTGGGCGACGGTCTGGGTCGGTAACGAGCGTGCGCTGGGGTTTTATCCGCGCCAAGGGTATGCGATGAAAGGATCACCTCATTATGAGTTTCAGGGTGAGGTCCATAAAAATCACTTGTTCGGCAAACATCTGATGCCGTTAGAGCGCTAAGACTGTTGCTCTGCAGAGGGGGCTTCAATGCTACGGATACTCGGGAAGGCATCTTCCATCAATGTACGGAAAGTGCTTTGGGCATGTGAGGAACTGAATATTTCGTTCAGTCGGGAAGAGTGGGGCAGTGGCTTCAAATCGACCGATACTGAGGAGTTTCTTACCCTCAACCCCAACGCCATGGTCCCGGTTATCATCGATGACGGCTTTGTACTGTGGGAGTCCAATAGCATCCTTCGCTATCTGGCTGCCCGTTACAACGGCTGTCATCTTTACCCACTCGAGCCAATTGCCAGAGCGCGTATCGATCAATGGATCGACTGGCAAAGCGCTGACCTGAACCCGGCATGGGGCTATGCATTCATGTCGCTGGTACGCCGTTCGGCCGATCATCAGGACGTCGTTGCTACCGCTGCATCGTGTGCGAATTGGGTCCGGTACATGCAGATACTTGATCAACAGTTGGAAATGACAGGCGCTTATGTGAGTGGAGAAACGTTCACGCTTGCCGATATTCCCGTCGGGCTTTCGGTCAATCGCTGGTTCGAGACACCGCTCGATCATCCGGATCTGCCTGCTGTAAATATGTACTACGAGCGTTTGAGCAGTCGGCCCGGCTATCTCTTGCATGGCCGCAACGGAACTCCGTGACTCTGCGTTACGGCCGCGTTTATTCTTTTGCACCCGTTTCGGGTCCCTACGCTTTAAAGGAGCTCTTTCAGTGACCACTATCAGAATCACCGCTGGCGGATATGAGTTTCTGGCTGAAGCCAACCCGGATGCGCCACAGACGGTCGAGGCGTTTCTGAAGTTGTTGCCTTATCGGCAGAAGTTCATCCATGTGCGCTGGAGCGGTGAAGGCTGTTGGGTGCCGCTGGATGATTATCAGTTGAAGCTGGATGACAAACTGATCGGTTTCGAGAACGCAACCAGCCATCCTTCGGTGGGCGATATTCTTTTCTATCCAGGCGGCTACAGCGAAACCGAGATTATCCTGGCCTATGGTTCTTGCTGTTTTGCCAGCAAGATGGGGCAGTTGGCAGGTAATCATTTTCTGACCATCACTCATGGCAAGGAAAACCTGCGCAAACTGGGCGTCAAGACTCTTTGGGAAGGCGCTCAGGACGTAGTTTTCGAACTGGCCTGAGCATGCTTTTACAGTGCAATGGTAGTTTGCCAGCATTTCTTTGAACTGCTGATCCTGGTCAGGGGTCTAGTCCACAATGCTTCCATGTCCCGGAAGCCGACCCGGAGACCCGACCTTGAATATTTTCGAAGCCCTGCGCGAAAGCCATGACCGTCAACGTGGCTATGCCGATGCGCTGATCCAGACCAGCGGCGACAGTGCCGAGCGCGAGAAAGCCTACAAGCAGCTCAAGGAAGAGCTTCAGGCCCATGAAACTGCTGAAGAGCGTCATTTCTACATTCCGTTGATGGCTCACGACAATGGCGTGGACCTGAGCCGTCATGCCATTTCCGAGCACCATGAAATGGATGAAATGATGGAAGAACTCGACGAGACCGAAATGTCGAGCCCGACCTGGCTGGCAACGGCGAAAAAGCTATCGGAAAAAGTGCATCATCACTTGAAGGAAGAAGAGCAGAAGTTTTTCCAGATGGCGGGAAAGTTACTCGACGAAAAGCAGAAACAGACGCTGGCTGGCGAGTACGTGAAGGAGTACGAAGAACAATTGGCCGAGGGCTGATACTTCGCTGCAATGCTAGAATCGGCTTTTTATCAGCGTGGGCATGACATGAAGTTTCTGTTTTTAGCGAGCTTTACCCTGGTTGCAGCTGCCGCATTGAGCGGGTGCGCAGCGCCTTCTGCTTCGGCACGTTCGGCAGGGCCTGTAAAGGTGCTGTCCAGCGCCAAGCAGGATAGCGCTGTCGCCCAGTGCATTCAGGTGACCTGGCAAAACGAAGCCATGTTCGGTACGTCTTCGGATGTATTCCTGCATGACTTGTCAGGCGGCGGCTTCACCGTATTTACCACCGAATCGACTTATTTCGCAGATGTGCACGCGAAAGGCCCGGCCACCACCGTCGAGTTTTATGCGCCACAAGGCGATTCCCAAGCGGCATTGCGTTCTGCGGCGATTGCTACCTGCCTTTGAGCTGCCCAAGGCTCGCCCGCATGCCTATGCCCTGCATTGGCATGCATCCCACGGCGCACCAAACACACATCTTCAGCATCGCGCGACATCATTCCGGACTGTAGCGCTGCCACCCATTGCAGCGTACCCGCACAGGAATGGGGCCTTACCACTCAATTGTGACAGCCAGTAGCGGGTCGTTAAAAATCCGCTTGCAATCGGCTGCCGTACATTTGTTTTCAGGCTGTTGTTTTATCTCGGTTTATTTGCTCGATGTTTTTGGCTTGCCATTTATGGCACACTTTCTGCTGCTTGTTCCGTTGTTACATACCAGTGTCCGCTATAGCGGAATAAACAGTACCTCGGCGGAGTTTATGTCATGCATCGCGGACCTTCTTTTCTGAAAGCTTGTGCGTTTGTTCTTGCAGCCTCATTCAGCCTGACTAATACCGGGCAGGCGGCCGAGGGAAGTAAACTTGAAGCAGTATTGAAACGCGGCAACCTTGTCGTCGGCACAGGCAGTACCAATGCGCCGTGGCATTTTCAAGGCGCGGACGGGAAGTTGCAGGGCTTTGATATCGATATCGGTCGGATCATCGCCAAAGGCCTGTTCAATGACCCGAGCAAGGTCGAGTTCGTGGTGCAGTCTTCGGACGCCCGGATCCCCAATCTGCTGACTGACAAGGTCGATATCAGTTGCCAGTTCATCACCGTCACCGCCAGCCGTGCGCAGCAGGTGGCATTCACACTGCCGTACTACCGCGAGGGCGTAGCGTTGCTGCTGCCTGCGAACAGCAAGTACAAGGAAATCGATGACCTGAAAGCGGCGGGCGATGGCGTCACCGTTGCCGTACTGCAAAACGTCTATGCCGAAGAACTGGTGCATCAGGCACTGCCCAAGGCCAAGGTCGACCAGTACGACAGCGTCGATCTGATGTACCAGGCGATCAACTCTGGTCGCGCCGATACGGCCGCGACCGACCAGTCTTCGGTCAAGTACCTGATGGTGCAAAACCCAGGTCGCTATCGCTCACCGTCTTTTGCCTGGAGCCCGCAAACCTACGCATGCGCCGTCAAACGTGGCGACCAGGACTGGCTGAACTTCGTCAACACCGCCTTGCATGAAGCCATGACCGGCGTCGAATTCCCGGCTTATGCCGCTTCGTTCAAGCAGTGGTTCGGCGTTGATCTGCCTGTGCCAGCAATCGGCTTTCCGATGGAATACAAATAAGTCCACTTTGACCTTCAAGGGCAGGGCAGGCCATCAGGCCTGCCCCTGTCAGGTACGGGCAAGCATGAATTATCAATTGAATTTTGACGCCGTATGGCGCGACTTTCCCAGCCTGTTGGCGGGTTTGGGGCTGGGCCTGGAATTGGCCCTGATCTCGATCGCCATCGGTTGCGTGATCGGCCTGATGAACGCTTTCGCGCTGTTATCGCGTTATCGGGCACTGCGCATTGTGGCGTCCATCTACGTGACGGTAGTGCGCAATACGCCGATTCTGGTGTTGATCCTGCTGATCTACTTTGCCTTGCCAGGGCTGGGTATACGCCTGGACAAGCTGGCCTCGTTCATTGTCACGCTGTCGCTGTACGCTGGTGCCTACCTGACCGAGGTCTTCCGGGCCGGGCTGCTGAGCATTCACAAAGGCCAGCGTGAAGCGGGTTTGGCGATTGGTTTGGGCGAATGGCAGGTCAGGGCCTACATAACCGTGCCGGTCATGCTGCGCAATGTGTTGCCTGCGCTTTCCAACAACTTCATTTCGTTGTTCAAGGACACGTCGCTGGCGGCCGCCATTGCTGTCCCGGAACTGACCTATTACGCACGCAAGATCAACGTCGAGAGCTACCGGGTGATCGAGACCTGGCTGGTGACCACCGCGCTGTATGTGGTGGCCTGCTACGTGATTGCGATGCTTTTACGTGCGCTCGAACAACGTCTGGCGATTCGCCGCTAGGAGGCCATCATGTACCAACCCCCTGGCTGGTTGCAGGAATTATGGACGGCACGAGAAGTACTCTGGTCGGGCTTTTTGACCAGCATTCAATGCTCGGCGCTGGCGATTGTCGCGGGCACGCTGATCGGCATGCTGGCCGGTCTGGTGCTGACCTATGGCGGTTTTTTCGCACGACTTCCGGTCCGCCTCTACGTGGATCTGATTCGCGGCACGCCGGTATTTGTCCTGGTGCTGGCGGTTTTTTACATGGTACCGGCGCTGGGCTGGCATATCAGCGCCTTTCAGGCCGGAGCAATAGGCTTGACGCTGTTCTGCGGCTCTCATGTTTCAGAGATCGTGCGAGGTGCGCTACAGGCCATTCCTCCCGGCCAGATCGAGGCAGGCAAGGCGATAGGTTTGCGTTTCAGTCAAACGCTTCGCTACGTGCTGCTGCCACAGGCCATGCGCCAGATCCTGCCGACCTGGGTCAACTCGTCGACCGAGATCGTCAAGGCCTCGACCTTGCTTTCGGTCATCGGCGTCGCTGAACTGCTCTTGAGCACGCAGCAAGTGATCGCCCGGACGTTCATGACCCTGGAGTTCTATCTGTTTGCAGGCTTCCTGTTCTTCCTTATCAACTACGCCATCGAGCTTCTCGGGCGACAAATCGAAAAACGGGTGGCCTTGCCATGACATTGACTCAGACTGCAACCCCCGGCCCGGCGCTGCTCAGCATTGAGGGCCTGCATAAATCCTATGGCAATCTAGAGGTGCTCAAGGGCGTCGACCTGCGTATGCAGAAAGGCAATGTCGTGACCCTGATCGGCTCCAGCGGGTCTGGAAAGACCACTTTGCTGCGCTGCGTCAACCTGCTGGAAGAGTTTCAGGGCGGTCATATCCGCCTCGAAGGTCAGGATATCGGCTACAGCCACATAGACGGCAAGCGTGTTCGTCACCCGGAACGTCTGATTGCACAGCACCGTGCCATGACCGGGATGGCGTTTCAGCAATTCAACCTGTTCCCACACCTCAGTGCCTTGCAGAACGTGACCCTTGGCCTGCTCAAGGTCAAGAAGATGCAAAAGGACCAGGCGATTGCACTCGCCGAAAAATGGCTGGATCGCGTCGGGCTACTGGAGCGGCGCAACCACTTTCCCGGCCAGTTGTCCGGCGGCCAGCAGCAGCGTGTAGCCATCGCTCGCGCCATTGCCATGAATCCCAGCCTGATGCTGTTCGATGAAGTGACCTCGGCACTGGACCCTGAACTGGTGGGCGAGGTGCTGAGTGTGATAAAGGACCTGGCCGAGGAGGGCATGACCATGTTGCTGGTCACCCACGAAATGCGTTTTGCCTATGAAGTGTCAGATCAGATCGTCTTCATGAATCAGGGTCGCATCGAGGAGCAGGGGCCACCAAAAGCCTTGTTCGAGCAGCCGAAATCGGCACGCTTGAGCGAATTTCTCAAGAACATCCGCTTTTAACGTTTCATCATGTTCAACGTTCAACCAAGGAAAACCTCATGACTATTACCCGTTATGGCGCTGGCAGCACCGCAGGTGGCGGTCAGCCGCGCCCATTCGCCCGAGCTGTCGAAGCAGATGGCTGGCTGCATGTTTCCGGGCAGGTCCCCGCGCAGGACGGCGAGATCATCGTTGGCGGCATTGTCGAGCAGACGCACCAGACCATGCGCAATCTGATCGCCATTCTCGAAGAGGCCGGTTATGACATCAAGGACGTAGTGCGCGTCGGTGTGTGGCTGGAAGATCCTCGGGATTTCTGGAGTTTCAACAAGGTGTTTGGCGAATACTTCAGCCCTGAACATGCCCCCGCTCGCGCTTGCGTACAAGCCAGCATGATGGTCGACTGCAAAATCGAAATCGACTGTATTGCCTACAAGCGGAAGTAGTAGCAGTCAGCGCAAAGCGGCAGGCGACAGGGCTTTCGGCCTGAGCTTGCCGTGTGAAATTCTCTTAAGGAATCGGCATGACTGAAGACGTGATCAAACGCCGGGCGCGTGGGTTGGACCGGGCGTTCGATATTCTGGATTTCCTCAAGGAAAAGGCCAGGCCTATGCGCCCCAATGAAATAGCCAGCGGCATCGGCAGCCCCAAGTCGACTGTCTATGAGTTGGTGGCGTCGTTGCTGGAGCGGCGGATTCTGGAGTCGGTCGGCAAAGAAGGGCACGTCTATCTCGGTCGTCAGCTGTATTTTCTCGGCCAGGCACACTTGCGCCATTTCGATTTCACACGCGAGGCGGAAGCCTGCTTGGGCGACATCGTCAGTCAGACCCGAGAAACCGCGCAGATGTGCCTGCTCAACGGCCGCAAATACACAGTGGCATTGATGAAGGAGGGCGAAAGGCATTTTCGGATTTCTTCGGACATCGGCGAAAACGCACCGATCCCCTGGACCGCTTCCGGACGTTTATTGCTCAGTCACCTGACCGATCAGCAAATCATCGACCTGATCGATCCCGATGATTTCATTCTGCCGGGCGGTGAGCGTTTGCCGCTGGAAACTTTTTTGCGGGAAATCCGCAAGGCGGGCGAAGAGGGCTTTTTCTCTTTCGACAGCGTGGCCGATACCTTCACCCATTGCTTTGCCGCGCCGGTCAAGGACGAGCGGGGTCAGTGCATTGCAACCCTGTGCATCGTGGCGCCACGTGCTGACGCAAAAACCCATTACGACGACTACCGGCGGGTGCTGATCGACAGTGCCAATGGCCTGGCTCGCCGAATCAACGAATAATTGCAGGAGGTTACCGATGAGCACCGCCGTCATGGAAAAAGGTAATGCGCAACCGGGGAACAGCCTGGTCAGCGATGTCAGCCTGCCCGCGCTGGTCATTCACAATCAGGCACTAGAGCACAATATTCGCTGGATGCAGCGCTTTGTCACCGACAGCGGTGCGGAGCTGGCGCCGCATGGCAAGACCAGCATGGTCCCGGCATTGTTCCGCCGCCAACTGGACGCCGGTGCCTGGGGCATGACCCTGGCGACCGCTGTGCAGACCCAGGCTGCCTATGCTCATGGTGTAAGGCGTGTGCTGATGGCTAACCAGTTGGTCGGAACGCCGAACATGGCAGTGATCGCCGAGCTGCTGGCTGATCCGATGTTTGAATTTCACTGCATGGTCGATCACCCGGACAACGTGGCAGCGCTGGGGGCGTTTTTTGCATCGCGCGGGCTGCGTTTGAACGTGATGATCGAATACGGTGTGCCGGGCGGGCGCTGCGGCTGCCGTAGCGAAGCTCAGGTGCTGGCCCTGGCTGACGCCGTTCAGGCTCAACCGGCGCTGGCGTTGACCGGCATTGAGGGGTACGAGGGCGTCATCCATGGTGATCAGGCGGTTGCCGGCATCAAGGAATTCGCTGCGTCGCTGGTGCGCCTGGCGGTCGAGTTGCAGAACAAAGGCGCCTTCGCCCTGAATCGCCCGATCGTGACGGCTTCAGGCTCGGCCTGGTATGACCTGATCGCCGAAGCCTTCGACGCTCAGGCGGTTCGCGAGCGGTTCCTCAGCGTTCTGCGGCCCGGCAGCTACGTGGTGCATGACCACGGTATCTACAAGGATGCGCAATGCTGCGTGCTGGACCGGCGCGCCGAGTTGAGCGAGGCGCTGCGTCCGGCCCTTGAAGTCTGGGCGCATGTGCAGTCAATGCCTGAAACAGGTTTCGCGGTCATTGCCATGGGCAAGCGCGATGTTGCCTACGATGCAGGGCTGCCCAACCCGCTGTTGTGCTACAAACCGGGTGCGTCGCCCGGTTCAGGGGTCGATGTCAGCGCCTGCCAGGTCACTGCGGTGATGGATCAGCATGCCTTCATGACAGTTGCGCCCGGCTGCGAGCTGCGCGTGGGCGATATCATTTCTTTCGGCACCTCGCACCCGTGTCTGACCTTCGACAAGTGGCGTTCAGGTTGCCTGGTGGATGATGACCTACGGGTTATCGAACCTTTCACTACCTGTTTCTAGTTCAAGCTTTTGCAGGAGTCAACGCTATGAGCCTTCCACGAATCGCCCTGATCGGCGAGTGCATGATTGAGTTGCAACAGCATGCCGACGGCAGCCTGCACCAGAGCTTTGGTGGTGACACTCTGAATACCGCCGTCTATCTCTCCCGTCTGCTGGGAGAGCGCGCCAAGGTTGACTATGTCACTGCGCTGGGCGACGACAGTTTCAGCGATGCCATGTGCCGGGCGTGGGCCGACGAGGGCATTGGTCTGGGCAAAGTGCAGCGTATGTCGGGCCGGTTGCCGGGGTTGTACTGCATTCAGACCGATGCCAGTGGTGAGCGTCGTTTTCTTTACTGGCGTAATGAGGCCGCCGTGCGCGACTGTTTCATGACGCCGGCTGCCGAACCGATTCTTGCGGCACTGGCCAGCTATGACGTGTTGTACTTCAGCGGCATTACGCTGGCGGTGCTGGGCGAACAGGGGCGTGCGCGCCTGCTGGAAGCGCTGGGCCGTGCCCGCGCGCGCGGCGTCAGGGTGGCATTCGACAACAACTATCGGCCTCGGCTGTGGGCCAGTGTCGAGCAGGCACGCGAGGCCTACCAGGCGTGCTTGCCGTATGTGGATCTGGCGCTGCTGACCGATGATGACGAGCAGGCGCTTTACGGTTACACCGACAGCGAGCAATTGCTCGCAGCTTATCGCGATCGCGGCATCGGAGAGGTGGTGGTCAAGCGCGGTGCGCAGAGCTGCCTGATCGAGGCGGGTGGAGAGCGCTTTGAAGTTGCGCCCCAACGCGTTAAGAACATTGTCGATACAACGGCAGCCGGAGACTCATTCAGCGCTGCCTACCTGGCTGCGCGACTGCTGGGTGAAAACCCTTTACAGGCCGCCGAAGCAGGGCATCGGCTTGCCGGCGTGGTCATTCAGCATCGGGGTGCCTTGATACCGAAAACAGTCATGCCGCTTTGATAGCACCTGCTACATTGCATGCAGTTGATCGGCTAACGCACTGACAGCAAAGCATTTCACTGGAACCTGCAGACGAATCCAGCCACCATAGGCGCCTGTATTCTGTCTGCAAGCCACCAATGGAGTCTGCGTGCCCGACGATCTGCCTTCCGAGCTTCCCCATGACCTGGATGTCGATCTGCTGCCGCAGCGCCAGCTGCCGTTTCTCAAACGTCTGCTGGCGCGTGTGATGGCGCGCGGTCTGACCAGGCTGAGCGCGCAGCACACGCCGTCGTGGTTTCAGGGGCACGCCGACGGCTACCTGAACGGTCATATCGAAGGGGTCAGCGAGGGTTATGCCGAAGGCTATCTCGATGGCCAGGAGCAGGGCCGTCAGGTTCTGGTCATCAATGACAAGCGTCCGGCTCTGCATCGCGGTCCTAAAGTGGACGATCATCTGTTCGATGACTGGCGTGTTGCGCTGACGCCTGAGCTGAAGAAGCGCGTCAAGAGTGACGTGGCCGAAAAGCTGCCTGCGCAGGCTCAGCCCAGTGCCGCGCAATGGAAGATGATTTTCAGTGACACGCCGTCCACTTACGTGATCGCAGGTGCCGGGGCGGGCAAATCTACATCGCTGGTATTGCGTATCCTGCTGCTGCATCACTATCTGGGCTTTGAGCTGAACGCGATGACGGTGGTGACCTTCACCCGGGAATCGCGCAAGGATTTCATCAGCAAACTGATCGATGTCATGGCCTTGTGGGGGCATGCAATGGGGCAAAAACAGGCCCGGGACCTGGTGCGCACCTTCCACTCGCGCATTCTGCCGCTGGTGCGCAGCCTGCCGGGGTTTGATCAGCTGCGAGCGTTCGAGAACCTCGGCAATCAGTCTGCGGGGGCAGAGGATGCGGACAGCAACCCCTTTGATCTGCGGATCAACGACGCTCAGCGCCAGCAGTTGAACCTGTGTTATCGCGACTTGTACGCCAGCAATGAGCGTTTTCGCGAGGTTATGGCGCCGCTTTATCGACACGCCTTGCAGCTCAAGGAGCTGGACCGCGATCACCCTGACGTGCAAAAGCGCGTCACGGTGACCGAACTGTCCTCGAAACGGGATGAAGAGTGGTGTGACACTGTCGAGGACCTGTGGATCCGCGCCGGGGTCTGGCCTATAAAGGGCATTGAGCCTATGCGCCAAACCGTTGAAATAAATGGTTTTCCGTTTCATTTTCACGGTTATATCGCGGAGCTGGATGCCTGGGTCGTATTGGGCCTGGACGCCAGTGAGGATCAGCAGCTGAAACGCCCGGGCGCCAAACTGCCAGTCTGGGCCGAAGGCGTCATAAAGCGCACCCTGCTTCAAGCTTTCTGTAGTAAGCCATTGATATGGTTAGATAACTATCGATCAGCCAGCGAGGTGTTGCAGTCGTTGTCCGGGGCTGCAGTGGCCGGGCCGGGATTCGATTATCGTGTCAAAGGCGAGTTGAGCGCAGCACCGTTGCTGGACTGCTTTGTCAGCGCCGCCGGCTTCATCGAGAACCTCGGGCTGGATGTGCCAGACGCCGTCGCCGAAATGAGTTTCGCCAGCGATGACCCGGACCGCTTCTTCTTCGAGGCGCTCAGCCTGTTCTGGAAAGCCTTCGAACAACACCTTCAGGCCCAGACGCCTCCGATCATGACCTACAACCGCATGTTTGCATTGTTCGGAGAAACCTCGCCGGAAAACCTCAAACACGTCAGTGACGAGGTGTTGAGACCGCTGTCACATTTGATGATCGACGAATTTCAGGACGTTTCGCCACAGATCGTTTCGTGGATTCGCGCCAGTCTGCGAGAGATCAGGCGTCGTGGTCCCGCAATGCACGTCGGGCGTATCGCGCAGCATTCATCATTGCTGTGCGTGGGTGATGACTGGCAATCGATCTATGGGTGGCGGGGCAGTTCGCCGAAGTACTTCATGGAGTTCGCCAAGGAGTTTTCCTCTCCGGCGACCACCAAGGTCATGCTCAGCGAGAATTTTCGCAGCCATCAACACATCATCGACGCGGCCGAGCATATTGTTCGTGCCGCACCGGCCATTCCCGGCAAGAAAGCCCGTGCCAGCGGTGCGCCTCAGGAGTTGTTGCCTGTCAAAGTACTGGACCGCGACGAGAACGAACTGGCCGAGCGTGTGGCCGAGCACTACAACGACGGCGATTCGATTCTGTTGCTCTATCGCAAGGGTAGCGAGAAAGCCCGGTTTGCCGAGCGTCTGCAGGCGTTGATCGATGCCGACGCCGCAACGGGCAATCAGGGTCGGCGTATCAGGACGCTTACCTACCACAGTTCCAAAGGGCTGCAGGCAGATGCCGTATTCCTGTTGGGCGATTGTCAGCACCTCACCGTCTCGCCTTACAAGAATCAGGTCTATCGGCTTGCCGGTCTGGGCGACGCGAACGATCTTCAGCCGTTCGATACCGCGCAAAAGGATGAAGTCTTGCGTCTCGCTTACGTGGCCATCACCCGCTCGGCACGGCATTGTTATTGGTACATAGACGAAACAGCAGGTGCAGCGGCGGCCGACAGTGCTCACATGCCCAAGGCATCAGACCGTATTGCCCGGGATAAGCCGTTCTTTGATGATCTGCGTGGCAGGGTTTAGGTGCAGTCGATGATTTCACTTCGACTACATGCTCAGGAGAAGCTGGTTATCTGCTGATGCGTACTTGAACCGAACAATTCGAGCTCGTCCTCGATCGCTTCGATGATGCGCTCGACGTCGGCTGCGTTCATCACCGTAGAGCAAGGCAAGCCGGCAATCGCCACTACCGTTTCGCCACTTGCGCGATCGAACAGTCGGGCAATCATGCTGCCAGGCGCATCCATCGAGGCTTCGAAGCCAACTGGATGAAAGTGCCAGCGCATCAACTGGCAGGCGTTGGGAAAGGTGACTTTGTTCATAGCGATGGCCCACCTGAATCAACCGAGCTTCCAATGCTCCATGGGGTAGGCAGACCAGTCAGGATGTGTCTGGCAAAGTCATGATGACCAGACGATGAGCGGCCTTGCCAATCATCTGTCGGGACGCTGCTTTCCAGCAGGTTTACTGAGCGATCTGACGAACACTGAAAATAGCATCAGTCAGGCTTTTGCTGGAAAAAATTTTTATGACGCTTGATGAAAAAATTCAATTATATGAGCGGTATCATTAAAAGGTATTGATAGGTTCGCGCCATACAGTTATTAACGACTTGAGGGCGTGGACATCCCCCGTACCACAGTGGTTTTCCCGTAGCACCTCGGGCAAGCTGTCACTACTGACCCGAGGAACTGCGCATGCTGAAAAGATCCTTTGCTGCACTGATGCTGCTTGCCTCTACCAGCCATGCGGCTGAAACGGTCAATATATATAACTGGACAGACTATATTGCTCCGGACACGCTCGAAAAATTCGAAGCGGCCAGTGGCTTCAAGACCACTTATGAGACTTTCGAAAGCAACGAAGCGCTGGACGCAAAGCTGGTGGCGGGTCATTCGGGCTATGACCTGGTCTTTCCGTCCATCCACTTCATGGGGCAGCAGATCGACAAGGGCCTGCTCAAGACCCTCGACAGAAGCCAGTTGCCCAATTGGAAAAACCTCAACCCGGTATTGCTCAAGGTTCTCGAGGCTGGCGATCCTGGCAACCAACATGGTTTTCCTTACCTCTGGGGCAGCACCGGAATCGGCTACGACGCCGTCAAGGTCAAAGCGCTGCTCGGCAAAGATGCGCCGGTTGACTCCTGGGGGCTGGTCCTGAAACCGGAAAACATGAAAAAACTTGCCCAATGCGGCGTTGCGTTTCTGGACAGCGCGCCTGCGCTGCTGCCCATTACCCTCAATTACCTCGGCTTGCAGCCGCACAGTGAAGTACCAAGCGACTATGCGCAGGCCAGGAAAGTGCTCGACAGCGTAAGGCCATATATTCGCAATTTCAGCTCGGCCGATTACATCGCCGACCTGGCTGCGGGCAAAATCTGCGTAGCGGTAGGTTATTCGGGCGATATTTCCCAGGCTCAGGAGTTGGCCAAAAAAGTCGCAGACGGTCCGAACATCACCTACGTGGTGCCCAGGGAGGGGGCTCCGATGTGGTTCGACATGATTGCCATTCCTGCCGATGCCCCGAACACCAAGGGCGCCTACGCCTTCATGAATTATCTGCTGCGGCCGGAAGTGATCGCCAACATCACCAATACCGTGCATTACGCCAACGGTAACGAGAAAGCAGATGCCTTGATCAGTCCTGCGCTCTGGACTGATACCGACGTATACCCCGATGCCGAGATGCTGAGCCGGTTGTTTGTCATGGTGCAGGTGCCGATCAATATCGAAGTCCTGCGCTTGGGCATCTGGGACACCTTCAAAAACACCCCCTGAAGGGCCGGCCATCTGCTGTCTGGCGTGTCAAATGACATGCGCCTGATGCAGTCCGGTCAGTGCCTGGGCCTTCAGGCGAGCCAGTAACGGATCTCCGCGGTCTCTGGGTGCTGGCACTTCGACCAGCAGTTTATGGGTGATGGTGCCGGGGCGGTTGCCCATAACCAGCACCCGGTCGCTCAAGTACAACGCCTCGTCGACATCGTGAGTGACCAGCAACAGTGCGATGGCATGACGCTGAGCCAGTTGTAGCAGCAGGTCCTGGAGCTTCATGCGGGTAAATGCATCCACCGCGCTGAATGGCTCATCAAGCAGCAATATTGCCGGATGCGAATACATGCCTCGGGCGAGTGCCACGCGTTGCGCCATTCCCCCTGACAGCGCTTTGGGCAAGGCATCTGCAAAACCCGACAGACCCACTTCCTCGATCAATTGCTTGACCCAGGCGCGATCGTAGCTGTCATCGTCGCTGAAACCGATATTCTGTTCGACGGTCAGCCAGGGCATCAGGCGCGGCTCCTGAAACACGAACGCAACCTCGCCCTGTACCCGCTCCACCGAACCCCGAAAGTCCTGCTCCAGTCCGGCGACGATTCGGAGCAGGGTGCTTTTACCGCAGCCGCTGGGGCCCAGCAGACTCACGACTTCACCCAACCGCAATGATAGGGCTATGTCACGCAATACTGTATCGCCAGCAAAAGTTTTGCGTTCCACTCGAATATCCATCAACACATCCGGCATTGATCAATCCCCCTGACCGTTGAAGGTGTCTCGCCAGGCGAGAAAGCGTTTTTCGAGACCCGCCAGCACGCTGTCGCTCAGCTTGCCCAGTGTTGCCAGAACGATGATGGCGGCCAGCACGATGTCCGGGCGCGAGGTTTCGCGGCCGTCACTGAGCAAATAACCCAGGCCTTTGGTGGCTGCGATCAACTCGGCGGCCACCAGAAACATCCAGGCCAGGCTCATGCCGCTACGCAGTCCGGTGAACAGACCGGGCAGGGCGGCAGGCAACAATATGCGCCGAGTGAGGCGGTAACGATTGAAGCCATACATCTGCCCGACCTCCACCAGCTTGCGGTCAATGCCTCGAATCGCTGCCACGCCGTTGAGGTAAACAGGGAAAAACGCCCCGATCGCAATCAATACGACTTTCGAGGTTTCGCCAATGCCCAGCCATAGCAGCAGAAGCGGCACCCAAGCCAGGCTCGGTATGGAGCGAAGGCCGGCGAAGGTCGGTTCCAGATAAGCCTCTGCCTCTCGACTGAGGCCCACCCAGGCGGCAAACACCAAGGCCAGACCGGCGCCGATGAAAAATCCGCTGAGCACGCGCAACAGGCTGGCACTGATGTGCTTCCACAGTGCGCCATCTGCCAGATCCCGCAGCGTCAGCAGGATGTCGCTGGGGGCTGGCATCTGATAGGACGGCAACCAGCCGATGCGTACGATTATTTCCAGCAACACAACGATCACCGCAGGCACGACCAGGCCTTTGAGTGGCGTTTTGTAGCGCTGCCAGAGTGTGCGTTGCACCTCGTCAGACAATACTGGCGGCGCCGAGGCGGGTAACGATTTGTCTCGGCTGGTCATGGGTTCGCGGTCACGGCTCTGGAAAATTCAGGCGTGATCAACTGATCAATCACCTGTTCGACATTCACACCTTTGCGCACCAAGTCCTCAGACACCAGAATGGGTGCTGCCAACCTGGACGCTTCCACGTCTTTTGCGCTCAATTGCGGGTTGCTCAGGTCTGTGCGTGACAATTGCAGCCTGGCGACATCCAGCGGCAGGCCCGACTCGGTGGCCAGCAATTTTGCGAGCTCATCGGGGTTTTTCACCGCCCACTCACGGGCTTTTTCATAGGCGGCCAATACAGTCCTGATCGCTTGCGGGTGCTCTTTGGCATAGGTTTCAGTGACACTCAGAACGCCATAACTGTTGAAGTCCTTATTGCGGTAAAGCAAGCGAGCGCCGGACTGGATTTCACTGGCCGCCATATGTGGGTCAAGCCCGGCCCACGCGTCCACGTCACCTTTCTCAAGCGCGGTACGGCCATCTGGATGCTGCAGGTGCAGTAGCTCGACATCATCTTTTTTCAACCCGGCCTGTTGCAGGGCACGCAAGGTGAACAGGCAAGGATCGGTGCCCTTGGTCGCGGCGATTTTCTTGCCTTTGAGTTCGGCGACCGATTGCAGGGTTGAGTCCTTGCGCACCACCAAAGCCGTCCATTCTGCACGGCTATAGACGTAGACCGACTTGATCGGGCTGCCGTTGGCCTTGGCCAGTACCGCGGACAGGCTGGCCGACGAAGCAAAATCGACGCTGCCGCTGTTCAGATATTCCAGCGAGCGGTTACTGCCCTGAGTCAGTACCCAAGTGACTTTGGCATCCGGCAGAGCTTTCTCCAGCCAGCCGAAATGCTTGAGCGCCAGGCTGACCGGCGAGTAATAGGCATAATCCAGGCGCACTTCGGCAGGCGCCGTTTCTGCGCCCTGAACCACGCCTTGCAGGCTCCACGCGATTGCACAGGCCGCGGCCACCCAGCGGACGAGACGGCGTGAGGTCAGCAGCCGATAAGAAACGGGGGGTTGTGTCATAGTGGGCGTCCAGATAAAGGAACAGGGCTGCAATGACTGATTTGTATATTCAAAATCAGCAGTCCAAAGTGTGTGAAATTCACAAAATGGAATATTGCACGCTCTGTGCCAATGACCTGAAGCTTTGGGCAGGCAAGGACTCGGGACGTTTCTCAGTACAACGCGTTGTTGAACAGGTAGCAGCCTGTGAGTTTGCTGTTGGGCGAGCAACAGTAGGCCTTATTACTCTGCTTTCGACGGTTTTCTGACAGTTCTCTCTGTATGCGGGACGGTTTTTTTCATGGCGATTGCAACAGAATCGCTTTTTGACACTCTTAATCGTCCACATTCTTAATTTCGAAACATGTGCGCACTAAGATTCGCGCGTGATCAGGGGTGCTCGCTATTGCGCCCTTGCTCTACTGATCCGCAGAAACTCTCGGGACGAACTGCACACGCTTGCACATTCGCACCAGCCAATGGGCTGATCCCTTTCAAATGCGCAACGGACTCAGAAGATAATGAATATTCCAAAAATGCCTTTGACCGCCCGTCTTCAGCGCCGTATCGCCTGGTTCTTTTTCCCGTCAGTGCTTGTGGCATCTGCACTGGTTCTGTTTGCCATGGGTAAAGGTGTGCATGCCGAACCCAAGAACGGCACCCAGACTCTGGTCTTTCTTCGCCACGCCGAAAAGCCGGCGATGGGGTTGGGGCAGTTAAACTGCCAAGGGCTCAACCGGGCCATAGAGCTGTCGGAAGTGCTTCCCAGAGAATTCGGCAAGGCTGACTTTATTTTCGCCGCCAACCCCAGCCGGCATGTGGAAGAAGGTGAGGGCGACTTGTCCTACAGCTATGTCCGGCCCCTGATGACGGTCGGGCCAAGTGCGATCAAGCTGGGTCTGCCGGTCAATATCGACTTCGGCGCCAATGACACCAGTGAACTTGCCAGCGAGTTTATGCAGGACAAGTACCATAACTCGATCATCTACACCGCCTGGTCGCACGGCTACCTGCCGGAGCTGATCAACAAGGTCGCTGAAGAGGCGTCTGGCAAGGCCGTCAACCTGGTGGATGACTGGACCGGCGACGATTTCGACTCAGTGGTGGTGGTCACGTTGAAGTGGGTCGATGGCAAAGCCACGCTGGATTACAAGACTCACAAGCAAGGCCTCAACAACGGCACCGAGGCTTGCCCTACGACAACCTGATACCCGCCGCTTGATCGGGTATCGGATCTGTCAGCCGTTGAGAGACTTCATCGATTCCGGGCTGTAACGCTCACCTGAAGCTGCCCCTCGGGACGGAAAGATTGCGTCCAGTCGGGCCAGTTCATCTTCACTCAGGGTCAGCGTGGTTGCGGCCACATTGCTCTCCAGATACTTGCGTTGTTTGGTGCCTGGAATCGGAATGATGTCGTTGCCTTGCGCCAGAACCCAGGCCAGCGCCAGTTGAGAGGCACTGATGCCCTTGGCTGCGGCCAGCGTCTTGACCTGTTCCACCAATGCCAGATTACGATTGAAGTTCTCGCCCTGAAAGCGTGGGCTGAAGCGTCGGTAATCATCGGCGGCGAAGTCGTCAGGGGTCTGTAGCGCGCCGGTCAGAAAGCCACGGCCCAGCGGGCTGTAGGCAACAAAGGCAATGCCCAGACGACGGCAGGTGGCAAGCACATCATTGTGTTCCGGGTCTCGTGACCAAAGCGAGTACTCGCTTTGTACCGCTGCCAACGGATGCACCTTGTGCGCTCTTTCGATGGTCGCGGCACTGGCTTCACAGATGCCGATATGACGAACCTTGCCTGCCTTGACGAGCTCGGCCATCGCGCCAATGGTTTCTTCGATCGGCACATTCGGGTCTACGCGGTGCTGATAATAAAGGTCGAGGTAATCGGTATTCAGCCGCTTGAGGCTGCCTTCGATGGCCTGGCGGATGTACTCAGGGCTGCCATTTACCCCTCGCGCATGCGGGTCGTCACCGCGCACGATTCCGAACTTGCTGGCCAGATGGACTCCCTCACGCTTGCCTTGCAGGGCCCGCCCCAGCAGGGCCTCATTGGTATACGGGCCGTACATGTCAGCCGTATCAAGAAAAGTGACACCCAGCTCCAGCGCACGGTGCAGCGTTGCGATGGACTCCTGCTCATCAATGCCGGTGGTATAGAAATCCGACATGCCCATGCAACCCAAGCCTGTAGCGGAAACCTGCGGACCGTTTTTACCCAGTTGGCGCGTGATCACAATGAGTACTCCTGATGCTTGAAGAGCCGTAGAGTGTCTGCTCTTTGACTGGCGCTATAAACCGGGTGTTTGTGATTTCACTGTTGGGAAAATCCGAATAATAGCCTTCCTCAATCCGACCAAACGCGCTAGCCACAAAATACCGAAAGGAGTACAAATGTACTCCATGAGCACATTATCTCCACGTCGTAGCGCCATCCTTACCTTCATCCGCGACCGCATCGCGCAGCAAGGGCAATCGCCGAGCCTGGCGGAAATTTCCGAAGCTTTCGGTTTTGCTTCACGCAGCGTGGCGCGCAAACATATTGTGGCACTGACCGAGGCTGGTCTGATCGAGGTCGTGCCGCATCAGGCCCGCGGTATTCGTCTGCTGAACAGTGAACCGCGTCCTGAGCTGCTGGAAATTCCGGTGCTGGGCCGTGTGGCTGCAGGTGCTCCCATCGGGCCGGATCTGGATATACACACCACGCTGCATCTGGATCGCAGCACGTTCACCCGCGTGCCCGACTACCTGTTGCGCGTGCAGGGCGACTCGATGATCGAGGACGGTATTCTTGATGGCGATCTGGTCGGTGTACACCGCAACCCGCACGCCAGTGATGGGCAGATCGTCGTTGCCCGTCTGGACGGCGAGGTCACCATCAAGCGTCTGCAGCACCGCGGCGATCAGTTGCACCTGCTGCCGCGCAACCCGGCTTACCAACCGATCATCGTCACGCCCGATCAGGACTTCGCCATCGAAGGCGTGTTCTGCGGGCTGGTCCGGCGCGAATGATGGGCGCGGTGGTCAGTCTGGACGCCTTGCTGGACGAGCGCAGGGTCTGGAAGGGTCGTCAGCAGGGCGCGTCGCAGGTCAGCCCGCATCCCAGCGGGCATGCGGCGCTGGACAGCGCTTTGCCCACTGGTGGCTGGCCTGCTTCGGCGCTGACCGAAATCCTCATTGCGGCCAATGGCAGCGGTGAATTGCGCCTGTTGTGGCCGAGCCTGGCGCGTTTGTCGGGCAGTGGTGAGCGCATCGTGCTGGTCGCTCCGCCTTATATTCCCTATCCACAGGCCTGGCTCGCTGCCGGGGTCGACCTGCGTCATCTGGTGGTGATCGAGGCCGGTACGCGTGATGCCTTGTGGGCGGCCGAGCAGTGCTTGCGTTCGGGCAGTTGTGGCGCGGTTATTTGCTGGCCCGGCATGGTCGATGACCGTGCATTGCGGCGCTTGCAGGTGGCCGCCGAAACCGGGCAGACCCTGGCATTTGCCTGTCGCCCCCAACAGGCTGCCGCCAACCCATCGCCGGCCGCACTGCGGATCGCTGTCGATACCTGTCCGGCACAAATGCGCGTGCTCAAGTGCCGCGGCGGGCTGGCACCGCCTTTTCCGATTCCATTCCCGACCGACGCTTGAGGTTCTTATGCTGTGGGCCTGTGTCTTGCTGCCACAATTGGCGCTCGACGGCGTCATGCGTCGTCGCAGCGATCCTGATGAGCCATTGGCGCTGATCAGCGGCAGTGCGCATCGGCGCGTTCTGCAAACTGTCAATCCGGCTGCGCGGGCATTGGGGCTGAGGGCAGGGCAGTCATTGACAGCGGCGCAGGCACTCGTGCCGGGCTTTGCGACGGTCGTACACGACCCCGCCGACACCGAGCAGTTGCAGCAACTGCTGGCTGCCTGGGCCTACGGTTTCAGCTCCAGTGTCAGCCTCAAATACCCTCGGGTGCTGTTGATGGAGATCGAGTCCAGCCTCAAGCTTTTCGGGCCGTGGCCTGTATTCGAGGCTCGCCTGCGTGAAGAACTGACAAAACAGGGTTTCCGCCACCGCATCGTGGTTGCTCCCAACCCGATAGCAGCGCGGATGCTGGCCAACATGCATGATGGCCTGAGCATTGATTGCCCGCATGAACTGCGTCGCACCCTGGAACAGATGCCACTGGATCGCATCGGGCTGAGTCGCGAGGCGGCCACTGCCATGACGCGCATGGGCCTGCGCAGCGTACGGCAGGTTCTGGCCTTGCCACGCGATACTTTGGCGCGACGTTTTCCGGCCAGTGTCCTGCAGCACCTTGACACACTGTTAGGGGAGCGGCCGGTGGCGCTCGAGTGCTACACGCCACCGGATTTCTTCGATGTGCGCATCGAGCTGAATTTTGATGTCGAATCGCATCAGGCCCTGTTATTTCCCCTCAAGCGTCTGATTGCCGATCTGGCCCTGTTCCTGGCCGGACGTGACAGTGGCGTGCAGCGCTTTGCCTTGCATCTGGAACACGTCGATGGCCCCGAGAGCGTGGTTCCGGTCGGGCTGTTGAGTGCCGAACGCGACCCCTCGATGCTCTTCGAACTGGCTCGTGGCAGGCTGGAACAAGTCCTGGTGGCCTCGCCGGTACGTGCCGTACGCTTGCAGGCCCGTGACCTGCCGGACTTTGTGCCGACGCACCGCGAGCTGTTCGATGAGCGCGTGCAACAGACCCTGCCGTGGGAGCAACTGCGCGAGCGCTTGCGCGCGCGTCTGGGTGACGAATCGGTCTGTGGCCTGCGTGCGCAGGCGGATCATCGTCCGGAATGTGCCTGGCAACCGCAAAGCACCAGCAAGCCGGTTTTGCCGGCACGCGGCGTTACACGCCCTGGCTGGCTGTTGCGCGAGCCATTGCCTTTGCCCGTCCATGCAACGCGCATCGTTGCAGGTCCCGAGCGAATCGAGTCCGGCTGGTGGGACGGTGGTGATGTGCGCCGTGATTATTATCTGGTCGAAACCGCCAATGGCCAGCGCGCCTGGGCGTATCGCTGCGTTGGCGAGCAGGGCGAACTGCTGCTGCATGGCTGGTTTGCATGAGTACCGATTACGCCGAGCTGCATTGCCTGTCCAACTTCAGTTTTCAGCGCGGCGCTTCAAGCGCCCGAGAATTGTTCGAGCGTGCCTTGCGCCACGGTTATACGGCGCTGGCAATCACCGATGAATGCACATTGGCGGGCATTGTCCGTGCCTGGCAGGCTTCGAAGGACACTGGTGTGCCGCTGATAGTCGGTAGCGAAATGCACATCGAGAACGGCCCGAAAGTTGTCCTCCTGGTGGAGAACAAGGCGGGATATGAAGCACTGTGCAAATTGATCACAGTGGCGCGGCGGCGGGCCAGGAAGGGCGAGTACCAACTGCTGTGCGAGGATATCGAGGTGTCGCTGGACGGTCTGCTGGCCATCTGGCTGCCGGACATCGGCGCTGATGCTCAAGCATGCCTGTCGCAGGGCAACTGGTTGCGCGAGCTCTTTGCCGAGCGCCTCTGGCTGGGCGTAGAGTTGCACCGCGGTCCGGATGACGATCAGCGCCTTGCTGACCTGCTGGCACTGGCGCAGGCGTTGGGCATTCCGGCAGTGGCCAGCGGTGACGTACACATGCATGCGCGCGGGCGACGTGTCTTGCAGGACACCATGACTGCCATCCGTCATCACACCACGGTAGCGGAAGCCGGGCACCTGTTGTTTGCCAACGGCGAGCGTCATTTACGGTCCCTCGACACGCTTGCAGAGCATTACCCCGACTGGCTGCTGGCCGAATCGGCACGCATCGCCCGGCGCTGCACGTTCGACCTGGACCAATTAAAGTATGAATACCCTCACGAGCTGGTTCCCAAAGGGCAAACTTCCTCATCGTGGCTGCGTGAGCTGACCGAACGCGGTATTCGCAGGCGCTGGCCGAATGGGCTGAGTACGGTGGCACGCGCACAGGTCGAAAAAGAACTCGCCCTGATCAAGGAAAAGAAATTCGACAGCTACTTTCTGACAGTTCACGACATTGTCGAGTTTGCCCGCAGCCAGCACATTCTTTGCCAGGGCCGTGGCTCGGCGGCCAACTCTGCGGTGTGCTACGCATTGGGCATTACCGAACTGAACCCGGAAAAGAGCAACCTGCTGTTCGAGCGCTTCATTTCCAGAGAGCGCGACGAGCCACCAGACATCGACGTGGATTTCGAGCATGACCGCCGCGAAGAAGTCATTCAGTACATTTTCCGGCGTTATGGCCGCGGCAGGGCGGCGCTGACCGCGGTGGCCAGCACCTACCACGGTTCAGGTGCGGTGCGTGACGTGGCCAAAGTGCTAGGGCTGCCACCCGACCAGATCAACACGCTGGCTGAAGCTTTCAGTCGCTGGAGCGACTCGCTGCCGTCGCCCGAGCGCCTGCGCGAATATGGTTTCAATGCCGAAACCCCCGTCCTCAAGCGTGTGCTGACCCTGACCGGCGAACTGATCGGCTTTCCTCGGCACCTGTCGCAGCATCCGGGTGGGTTCGTGATCTCCGAGCATCCGCTGGACACGCTGGTGCCGGTGGAAAACGCGGCGATGGCCGACCGCACTATTATCCAGTGGGACAAGGACGATCTGGACCTTGTCGGCCTGCTGAAAGTCGACATCCTTGCACTGGGCATGCTCAGCGCACTGCGCAGGACGTTCGATCTGGTGCATCTGCATCGTGGCAAACGATGGACGCTGGCAGGTCTGCCCGGTGATGATCGAAAAACCTACGAAATGATCAGCCGCGCCGACACCATCGGTGTGTTCCAGATCGAGTCCCGCGCGCAAATGGCCATGCTGCCGCGTCTCAGGCCGGAAAAGTTTTACGATCTGGTCATCGAAGTCGCCATCGTCCGGCCGGGGCCGATTCAAGGCGATATGGTTCATCCGTACCTGCGTCGGCGTAATGGTGAAGAAGCCGTTACTTATCCGCCAATGCTTGAGTCGGTTTTTAAACGTACCCTGGGCGTGCCGCTGTTTCAGGAGCAGGTCATGGAAGTGGCGATCATTGCGGCTGATTACACGCCCGGTGAGGCCGATCAGTTGCGTCGCGCGATGGCCGCCTGGAAACGCCACGGCGGGCTGGATCCGCACCGTGAGCGCTTACGCACTGGCATGCTGAAGAATGGTTACGAGGCAGATTTTGCCGACCGTATCTTCGAGCAGATCAAAGGTTTTGGCAGCTACGGCTTTCCCGAATCCCATGCCGCCAGTTTTGCCTTGCTGACCTACGCCAGTTGTTGGCTCAAATGCCATGAACCGGCAGCCTTTACCTGCGCACTGATCAACAGCTGGCCGATGGGTTTCTACAGCCCGGACCAACTGCTGCAGGACGCACGTCGCCATCACATCGAAATTCGTCCGGTGGACGTGCGTTACAGCCACTGGGATTGCTCGCTGGAGCCGGTCGAGCATCCAGACAGGACGCGCAATCTGGCCATTCGCCTGGGGTTGCGCATGCTGCGCAGTTTTCGCGAAGACGATGCCCTGCGTATCGAAGCGGCGCGCTCGAAACGGTCGTTTACCGATGCCACCGACCTGGCTCAGCGCGCTGGCCTGGACTCGCGCGCTGCCGAAGCACTGGCGGATTCCGGAGCCTTGCGCGGCCTGATCGGCCATCGGCACCGGGCGCGCTGGGAAGTGGCGGGGGTCGAGGCTCAGCGCCCGCTGTTCAGTGACCTGCCCGGCGAAGAAATCCACGTGACGCTGCCGTTGCCGACCGTGGCCGAAGACCTGGTGGCCGACTATGCCTCGCTGGGCACTACCTTGGGCCCGCACCCATTGGCCTTGCTGCGGCGGCAACTGACCGCCAAGCGCTTTCGCAGCTCGCAGGATCTGCTGACCCTCGAGAACGATCGAACCCTGAGCCTGGCAGGTCTGGTCATCGGTCGCCAACGACCAGGCACCGCCAGCGGCGTGACCTTCGTGACGCTGGAGGACGAGTTCGGCATGGTCAACGTCGTGGTCTGGCGCGACCTTGCCGAGCGTCAACGCAAGGTGCTGGTCGGCTCGCAGTTGCTGCAGGTGTTCGGGCGGCTGGAGTCAAACAATGGCGTGCGCCACCTGATCGCCCAGAGGCTCTATGACCTGACGCCGTTGCTGACCGGGCTGGATGTGCGCAGTCGGGATTTTCAGTGATCAGATCAGGCCCGCAACTTGCTGCGCCAATTGTTACATCTTGCCAGCGAGAAGACCGCCATGTACAAAGACTACCCAGCCGCTTACCAGGTCAGCAAAGGCGCCGCGCTGCAAGTGGACACGGCCTTTTACGAGCGTATCCGCGCCGATGCGCAGCAGCGTACGCTGGTCGAGCAGTTCGACGTGCCGATTCGCACCGGACGTGCCTGGAAGGTCAGGGCTGGCCAGGTGTTTCGCATAACCACACCGGTCGGCCCGCAAGTGGGGGATTTCAACGTGTGGAATGCCAATGATCCACGTGAACGCCTGTGGGCGGCGCGCACGCGTCAGTTGCAAGGCGCGCATGTCAGCACTCATGACCGGCTATGGTCGAACCTGCCGTTTTTAAGACCGCTGGTGACCATTACCGATGACAGTCTGGCCAGCTATGGCATCGACGAACATGGTGGCCGTCTGCACGACTTGCTTGGCACGCGCTGCGACCCGTACGTCAACAAAATGCTGACCGGTGAAGACTTCCATCATCACTGCCATTCGAATCTGACCCGCGCAGTGCTGCCGCACGGCTTGACCGAGTTTGACGTACATGACGTGCTGAACATTTTTCAGTGCACCGGCCTGAACCATGACGACATGTATTTCATGAAAGCCTGCCCGGCGCAGAAGGGCGACTATCTGGAATTCTTCGCAGAAATCGACCTGCTGTGCGCCTTGTCGACCTGTCCGGGTGGCGACCTGTCACTGCCAATGTGGGGGCCGGAAGCGCAGGACCCGCTA